>NZ_CP108364.1:4940924-6176155 GCF_035946055.1 Streptomyces sp. NBC_01341
CCACTTCCGACCGCGGCCTGAACACCCAACCCGGCACCGCTAGGAGTTGGCGGCCTTCGCCAGGACGCGGGCGAGTTCGCGTGGGCGGGTGGCCATCGGCCAGTGTCCCGAGTCGAGGTCCACGTACTCAAGGTGAGCAGCGCGGGCGAGCTCAGGACTCTCACCGGCGGCGATCCACTCCTCGGCCTGGGAGGGGGTGAACTCCGGACAGACGACCACGACGGGGACGTCGAAGCGGCGCTCGTCACTCAGGCGCACGACTCCCCTGGCGACCGCTTCGGGGACAGGAACGGCGGCGGACGCGAAGCGGTCCCGGGCCTGCTGGTCCAGGTCAGCGGCGTCCGCGCCCTCGAAGGGCTCCCAACCGGGGAAGGGCATGGAGCCGCCCTCGATCGCGAAGTGATCGGCGTAGGCCGCCCCGTCGGCGGCGGGGAAGCCGCCGATCAAGGCGACCTTGGCCACCTTCTCCGGTCGTGCGTCGCCAGCCAGCCAGGCAAGGGTCGATGCCGCGGAGTGCCCTACCACCAGAGGCTTTCCGGGCGCCGCATCAACCGCGGCAAGCACTGCCGCCAACTGGTCGTCGAGCGTCGCGGAAGCGGCTCCATCACCCTGACCCGGGAGGGTGAGCGGCACGGGATGGTGGCCGAGCGTGGTGAGTTCGGGCACGACGTCGTCCCATGCGGACCCGTCGAGCCACAAGCCGGCGATGAGCAGGATGTCCACGGTGGTTCTCCCGGAGAGTCGTCAGATCTGGCCTCCGGCACGCTACCGCGATGCTCTGACACCGGACTCCGGTCAGACTGCGATCTTCGAAGACTGCGGCTCGGCCCAAGCCGAGCCGGCCAACCTAGCGCGGCAGGACCACCACATATGCGGCGGGTTCGCGGTCCTCGGCCGCCATCATCGCCGTGCGCAGCACCACCGCCTGCTGCGCCATGACCTCGCGCAACTGCCTCGGGGCCACCCGTACGACCGTGACCCCGAGGCGTTCCAGGTGTTCCCGCTCCGCGGCGAAGGCGACCCGGTCGTCCCGGGGCGAGCGGACGCCCAGTTCGAGCGCGACGGCCTGCTCCGGCCAGTACGCGTCCACCCCGCCCAGGAAGCGGCCGCCCGGAAGCGACAACTCCACGTTCCACAGGGGTTCCGGCAGCCCGTGGGTGCGCACCATCTCGTACAGCCGGTCCTCGGCGACCGAGCGGCCCTCGACGAGCAGCGCGTCCACGGCGTCCACCACGTGCGGGCGGCCCAGCAGCTTGGCGGCGTTCAGTTCCCGCACGACCGCCGCCGGCTCGCAGTGTCCGCCGCGCACCGCCTCGGTCAGGATCCGGCGGACCGTCGAGGCGTCCGTGAGCGCGGACACCGTGTCGGCGAGAGCCCGCTCCACCGGCGCCAGCGGCACCCCGGAGTGCCGCTGCGGCCTCGGCAGGACGGCCGCCCTGGTCACCTGGACGAACCGGGTGGACCGCAGCCGCCTGGTGCGCGGCACCAGGACGTCGATGCGGTGCAGTGCGATGGTCGGGGGCGCGGAGACGAAGCCGTACAACGCCAGGGCCGCCAGCCCGGTGACCATCGCCTCGCCGTAACCCGGCCCGGTCTGCGCCGGGACGCTCCGGCGGGCGGCGGCCGGAGGCCTGCCGCCGTACAGCAGTGCGCCGTGCACCCGGTCCTCGTCCGTCGGCCTGCCCGAGTGGAGAAGGTAGACGCCGGGCAGCAACTGCTGCCAGGGGCCCCCGGGCAGGCACTGGGCGGCGATCTGCGCTGCGCTCACGCCCCGGGCGCGCAGCTGGGCGGCGGACTGCACGCGGTGGCGCACCGCGGCGACGGTGTGGGGGGAAGGCGGGGTGTTCTGGGTCATGCCGGGGAGGTTCCCGCAGGTCCGTGCCGCGATAGCCCGTGTTACACGGCCGTCGACATTCCAGGACAACGCCGTCCAAAAGCACAACAGTTCGAGTAACGAAAAGAACGGTCGCGCCGGGTTCCTCACGCCGCCGCGTCGCGCTCCTGGCCCCGCAGCGTCCGCGCCAGGTCGTCCCGCGCCTCCAGCACCAGCCGCCGCAGAGCCGGTGCCGCATCCGGGTGCGAGGTCAGCCACGCGTCCGTCGCGGCGAGGGTCGCCGGGTCGTCCTGCAGCCCCGGGAACATGCCCTTGACCACGTCCATGCCGATCTGGATGGAGCGCTCGGCCCACACCCGCTCGATCGCCTCGAAGTACGACGCCGAGTACGGCGCCAGCAGCTCACGTTGCGAAGCCTGCTCGAAACCGGCGATCGTCGCCGCGACGAGGGCGTTGGACAACTTGTCCGACTCGACGACCGTCGCCCACGCCTGGGCCTTGACCGCCGCCGAGGGGCGAGACGCGAGGCACCGCACGTGGTGACGCTTGCCCGACGCGGTGTCGTCGCGGGCGAGTTCGGCGTCCACGGCCGCCTCGTCCGCCGCACCGTGCGAGACCAGCGGGGACAGGAAGGCCCACCGCAGCTCCTGGTCGACGTCCAGGCCCTCGATCACGGCCGAGCCGTCGAGCAGCCCGCCCAGCAGCCGGAGGTCCGCGTCCGACGTGGCCACCGCGGCGAAGAACCGGGCCCACGTCAGCTGGTGCTGGCTCCCCGGCTCCGCGCGCCGCAGCTCACGCAGCGCGCCCTCGGCCAGGGCCCGGCCGCCCTCCTCGCGCCAGACCGGCGCCGCGTAGTGGTCCACGGCGGACCGGGCCCAGGTGTGCAGCATCTGCAGCACCCCGATGTCCGACTCGCGGCCGGCGGACGACAGCACCAGGGAGACGAAGTCCCGGGCCGGCAGCACCGCGTCACGCGTCAGGTTCCACAGCGCCGACGAGCACAACGCCCGGGCGAGCGGGTCGGTGATGTCACCGAGGTGCTCGCGGAGGGTGGCAAGCGAGCGCTCGTCGAAGCGGATCTTGCAGAACGTGAGGTCGTCGTCGTTGACCAGCACCAGATCGGGCTTCTCGGCCCCGGCCAGCTCCGCGACCACGGTGCGTTCGCCCGCGACGTCGGTCTCGGCGCGGGCGTACCGCTCCACGGTGCCCTTCGGGGTGAGCCGGTACAGGCCCACGGCGACCCGGTGCGGCCGCAGCTCGGGATGCGAGGCGGCGGCCTCCTGCGTCACGGCGAGCTCCGCGACGCGGCCCTCGTCGTCGTAGGTCACGACCGGGGTCAGGGTGTTGACGCCCGCGGTCTGCAGCCACGCGCGCGACCAGGCCGTCATGTCGCGGCCGGACGTCTCGGCCAGCACCGACAGCAGGTCGCCCAGCCGGGTGTTGCCGTAGGCGTGCCGCTTGAAGTAGCGGCGCGCGCCCTCCAGGAACGCGTCCCTGCCCACGTAGGCCACCAGCTGCTTCAGCACGGAGGCGCCCTTGGCGTACGTGATGCCGTCGAAGTTCAGCTTGGCGTCCTCCAGATCACGGATGTCGGCCGTGACCGGATGGGTGGACGGCAGCTGGTCGGCGCGGTACGCCCAGGCCTTGCGGTTGTTGGCGAAGGTGATCCAGCCGTTGGTGAAACGGGTCGCCTCCACCATCGAGAACGTCCCCATGAAGTCGGCGAAGGACTCCTTCAGCCACAGGTCGTCCCACCACTGCATGGTGACCAGGTCACCGAACCACATGTGCGCCATCTCGTGCAGGATGACGTTGGCGCGGCGCTCGTAGGACGCCGAGGTGACCTTGCCGCGGTAGATGTACTCCTCGCGGAAGGTGACGAGGCCCGGGTTCTCCATCGCGCCGAGGTTGTACTCGGGCACGAACGCCTGGTCGTACTTCCCGAAGGGGTACGGGTAATCGAAGTGGTCGTGGAAGAAGTCCAGGCCCTGCTTCGTGATCGTGAAGATGTCGTCCGCGTCGAAGTGCCGCGCGAGCCCCTTACGGCACATCGCGCCCAGGGGGATCTCCAGCTTCTCGCCGTCGTCGGACGTGCGCGTGTAGGTGTCGCTCACGTAGTGGTACGGGCCCGCGACGACCGCCGTGATGTACGTCGAGATCGGCAGGGTCTCCGCGAACCGGTGGACCTCGCCGTCCTGCGACTCCTCCGCGCCGTTGCTCCACACCCGCCATCCCTCGGGCGCCGTCACCTCGAAGCGGTAGGGCGCCTTCAGATCGGGCTGCTCGAAGTTGGCGAAGACGCGCCGGGCGTCGGCCGGCTCGTACTGCGTGTACAGGTAGACCTCGCCGTCCTCCGGGTCGACGAAGCGGTGCATCCCCTCGCCGGTCCGGCTGTACGCGCACAGCGCGTCGACGACCAGGACGTTGTCGCCCTCGGCGAGGTCGTCCAGCGCGATCCGGGTGCCGTCGAAGACGGCCGCCGGGTCCAGGTCCTTCCCGTTCAGCGTCACGGCGCTCACGGCCGGGGCCACCAGATCGGCGAAGGTCGACGCCCCGGCACGGGCGGCACGGAAGCGGATCGTCGTCCGCGAGCCGAAGGTGCGCGGACCGGCCTCCCCGCCGGGCTCGCCGACGGCGGAACGCAGGTCGAGGGCGACCTCGTATCCGTCCACGGTCAGCAGCTCGGCCCTTGTGCGGGCCTCGTCGCGGGAAAGGTTTTCACCGGGCACGGAACACTCCTTCGTGTCTCATTCGAACACCTTTGATCCTCGCATGCGGCCATCCGCCGACGCGCACGGGAATGGCCGGAGTGCTCCGTGGTGTTCTGCGAGAAGGTGCAGACCGATCTCATGAGGAGAGACATGCCCGAGAACAGCACGGCCGGCGGCAAGGTTCCGGTCGACTTCTGGTTCGATCCGCTCTGTCCCTGGGCGTGGATGACCTCCCGCTGGATGCTGGAGGTCGAGAAGGTCCGCGACGTGGAGGTCCGCTGGCACGTGATGAGCCTGGCCGTCCTCAACGAGAGCAGGCTGGACGAGCTGCCCGAGAAGTACGCGGAGATGATGCGCGAAACGGCGTGGGAAGCCGTCCGCATCGTCGTCGCCGCGCAGCAGAAGCACGGGGACGAGGTCGTCGGCCCCCTCTACAACGCGCTCGGCACCCGCATCCACAACAACGGTGAGGGCCTCACCCGTGAGGCGTTCGCGGGCGCCCTGGCCGACGTCGGCCTGCCGGCCGACCTGCTGGAGTACGCCGACTCCGACGCGTACGACAAGGAGCTGCGCGCCTCCCACCAGGAGGGCATCGACAAGGTGGGCCAGGACGTCGGCACCCCGGTCATCGCCGTGCCGGGCGCGGACGGCGAGCAGGTCGCCTTCTTCGGCCCCGTCGTCACCCCCGCCCCCAAGGGCGAGGACGCGGCGAAGCTCTGGGACGGCACCCTGCTGGTGGCGTCCATCCCCGGTTTCTACGAGCTCAAGCGGACCCGGACCCAGGGCCCCGTCTTCGACTGACCTCGCACCACATCGCGGGCCGGACCTGTCGCACCGGTCCGGCCCGCAGTGTGTCGGCCGTGTGTCGCGGACGTCCCCGGGTATTGCCGGAGAGATGAACCGTCGTTCATGATCTGGCCATGCCAGCTGCCGGTCCGGACCGTCCCGCGGCCCCGCCCCTCCCGCCCACCGTGCGGATCGGATACGGGCTCGGCTCCCTGTGCACGGGCACCTTCGCGACCGTGCCCGGCCTGATCCTGCTCTACTACCTCACCAACGTCCTCGCCGTGCCCGCCGCCGTGGCGGGCGCCGCCGTGTTCCTGCCCAAGGCCTGGGACGTCCTCGTCAACCCGCTGGTCGGCGCGCTCTCCGACCGCAGCCGGCTGCCCGGCGGGCCGCGTCGCCCGTTCCTCCTGATCGGCGCCTGCACGCTGCCGCCGCTCTTCGCGCTGATCTTCGCCGCGCCGCCGCTGCGCGGTGCCGCGGCCGCCGCCTACGTCAGCGTCCTGTTCCTCCTGGCGGCCACCGCCTACGCCGTCTTCCAGGTGCCGTACGTGACCATGCCCGCGGAGATGACCGAGGACCCGCACGAACGCGGGCGCGTCCTCGGCTGGCGGGTGGGGTTCCTCGGCGTCGCGATCCTGCTGTCCGGTGCGCTCGCCCCCGCCATCGCCCACGCCGACGGCGACACCCCGCAGAGCTACCGGACGATGGGCGCCGTCGTCGCCGTGCTCCTGGCCGCCGGGATGTTCGGGGCGTGGGCCGCCACCCGCCGCGCCCCGGCCGTCGCCCGCAGCGAGGCCGAACCCTCCCTCCGGGCGCAGCTCGCCGCGGCCCGCTCCAGCAGGCCGTTCCTGTACCTGGCCGGGATGTGGACGCTCCAGGCCCTCGCCATCGGTGTGATGCTCGCCGGGGTCCAGTACTTCGCGACCTACACCCTCGGCTCGGCGACCGCCGTCACCCCGCTGTTCGTCTGTCTGATCGGCCCGCTGGTCCTCTTCATGCCCCTGTGGAACCGGCTGGCCCGGCGCAAGGGCGTGACGTACGCCCAGTGGTGCGCGTCGCTGCTCTACACGGCAGGCGCCGTGCTCCTCGGTCTCACCGGCGTCGCGGGCCAGGCGGTCGGGTACGCGGCGGTGGTCCTCGTCGGTATCGCCTACGCCGGGCTGCAGCTGCTGCCCCTCACGATGCTCGCGGAGACCCTGGCTGCAGACGCCGCGGCCACCGGCAGGCGCAGGGCCGCCACCTTCACGGGGCTGTGGACCGCCGCCGAGACCCTGGCCTTCGCCCTGGGTGCGGGCGCGTTCGCCCTCGTCCTGGCCGTGACCGGCTTCCGTTCGTCGGACGCCGCGCACCAGGTGGAGCAGCCGGGGGCGGCACTCAACGGGATCACCGCGGGGATGAGCGTCCTGCCCGCCGTGCTCGCCGCCGCGAGCCTTCTGCTGCTGAGCCGCTACCGCGCGACTCCGACCGTGCCCCGTCCCCTCCAGGAAGAGCCCGCCCGTGCCGACTGAACCCGCCCTGCCCGACGGCCGCCCCGCCACCGAGGTGCTCGCCGAACTGCGCGCCCTGCGCGAGGCGGACGCGCCCACGCGCGGGGGCCGTACCTTCGCCTACGTCTACGACGCCGGGCTGGAGGGTCTGGACGAGCTGGCCACCGACGCGTACACCGCCTTCGCGACGGTCAACGCGCTCGACCCCACGGTCTTCCCGAGCGTCGCGCGGCTGGAGAACGACCTGGTGGCGGCCGTCGCCGCCCTGCTCGGTGCCCCCGGCGCCCAGGGGACGTTCACCAGCGGCGGCACGGAGAGCATCCTGCTCGCGGTCAAGACCGCCCGCGACCACGCCCGCTCCGAGCGCGGGATCACCGAGCCCCGGATGGTGCTGCCGTCCACCGCTCACGCCGCTTTTCACAAGGCCGCGGCCTACCTGGGTGTCGACCCCGTCGTCGTACCCGTCGACCCCGTCACCTTCCGCGCCGACGCCGACGCCATGGCCGCCGCGCTCGACGACCGCACCGTGCTGGTGGTCGCCTCGACGCCCTCGTACGCGCACGGAGTGATCGACCCCGTCGCCGAGATAGCGGCGGCGGCCGCCGCACGGGGGGTGCTCTGCCACGTCGACGCCTGCATCGGGGGCTGGATCCTGCCGTACCTGCGGCGCGCGGGGCGCGAGGTGGAACCCTTCGACCTGTCCGTGCCGGGCGTCACCTCCCTCTCCGTGGACCTGCACAAGTACGGCTACGCGGACAAGGGCGCCTCCGTCGTCCTCTACCGCGACGCCGGGCTCCGCCGCCACCAGTACTTCGCGCACGCGGGCTGGCCCGGCTACCCCGTCGTCAACCCGACGGTGCAGGGCACCAAGTCCGGCGGTCTGCTGGCCCAGGCGTGGGCGGTCCTCCAGCACGTCGGCGAAGAGGGATACACCGCGCTCGCCGGCCGGGTCGGGGAGGCGTCGGACCTGCTGCTCGCCGGGCTGAGGTCCATCGACGGCGTGCGCGTCCTCGGCGATCCCGCGGCCGGACTCGTCGCGTTCACCGTCGCGGGGGAGGAGGGCGGGTCCCCGGACCTCAGTCTTCTGCTCCACCTGGCCGACGAGATGCGCGGGCTGGGCTGGTACCTCCAGCCGCAGCTCTCCTTCGACGGCCTGCCGCCCAACCTCCACCTCACCCTGACGCCCGCCACCGTCGGCCAGGTGGGCCCGCTCCTCGACGACCTCACCGCCGCGCTGGCGAAAGCCCGCACCCTGGACCCGGTGACGGTGGACCCGGCCCTCGCCTCGTTCGCGGCCGGGCTGGATCCCGCGACGCTGGGCCCGGAGGAGATCGCCGCCGTCCTCGCCTTCGCCGGACTCGGCGGCGGCGGTGGACTCCCGGGCCGGATGGCGCCCGTACTCGTCCTGCTGGACGCGCTGCCGGGTCCGCTCAAGGAGCGGCTGCTCGCCGAGTTCATCGGCTCCGTCTTCCGGATCTGAAAATCGGGCCCTGTGACCGCTCCCGTGCCGGCCGGCACGGGAGCGGCGCCGCCCAGGATCACGCGGAGAGCCTCAAAGCCCTTGCGTGAACGGCCTGTTGCAGTCGTACGGATGATCCTCCCAGGGTCTGTGCGCGGGGCTCGGGCACCGCTAGTGTTCCGGCGCACCCCACCCCCCGTTCCTTTCCCGAAGAGGTTCCGGTGACCCCTGCCCCCGTCCCCCCGCCGCCACGGCGCCGTGCGGGACTCCGCACCGCGCTCGTCTCCGCACTCGCCGCGGCCGCCCTGCTCGTCCCCCTGGTCACGGCCTCCCCGGCCCGTGCCGCGGCAGGTGTCGACCCCGTGCCGGCCGCCGGTGATCCCTGCCTCGGCCAGTGCCAGGACATCCTCCCGGCGGGCCAGAACGGCCACGCCACACTCGCCGGGATTCTGCTGCACCAGACCATCGGCACCCGCCCCAAGCACTCGGCGGACCAGATCGAGCCGTACGACAACCTCCTGCACGACTACTCCGGGCTGACCGAGGACCAGCTCGCCGCGTACTTCAACGACGCGTCGTTCGGGGTGCCGGCAGGACAGGTGGAGAGCACGGTCTCACCCCGCTCCGACGTCACGATCACCCGTGACAAGGCCACCGGCACCCCGCACATCAAGGGGACCACCCGCTCGGGCACCGAGTTCGGGGCCGGTTACGCGGCGGGGCAGGACAGGCTCTGGCTGATCGACGTCCTGCGCCACGTAGGACGTGGCGCACTGTCGTCCTTCGCGGGCGGTGCGGCGGGCAACCGCAGTCTGGAGCAGAGCCTTTGGGCCGTCGCCCCGTACACCGAGGACGACCTGAGGACCCAGCTGGAGCGCGTCCGTGACTCCGGCGCGGCCGGCGCGCAGGCCTACCGTGACATCCAGGACTACGTCTCGGGGATCAACGCGTTCGTCGACGACACGGTCGGGGCCGCCACCTATCCCGGTGAGTACGAGCTGACCGGTCACGGGTCGTCCATCGCCGACTTCACCGCCACCGACGTCGTCGCCATCTCCTCCGTCATCGGAGCCATCTTCGGCGGCGGGGGAGGCGGGGAGGTGGAGAACGCCCTCGCCGAACTCGCCTTCCAGCAGCACTACGGCGCGAGCGCGGGCAGGACGGCCTACACGGCCTGGCGGGCCCAGGACGACAGCGAGGCGACGACGACCCGGCGTGGCGGCACCTACCCCTACGCCAACTCGCCGGTCTCGCCGGTGGGTGTCGCCGTACCGGACGGCGGGTCGGTGACGGCGTACCAGCACGCGCGCAACGGCACCGGTACCGGCGCCACCGCGGCCCCGGCCGCGAAGGCCGCCGAAGGGGTGCTGCCCGGCGACCTGATCACCGCGAAGAAGGGCATGTCCAACGCCCTGGTGGTCTCCGGCGCGCACACGGCCTCCGGCCACCCCGTCGCGGTCTACGGTCCGCAGACCGGCTACTACGCACCCCAGCTGCTCATGGTCCAGGAACTCGACGGGCCGGGCCTCCGCTCACGCGGCGCGTCCTTCCCCGGCCTGAGCTTCTACGTCGAGATCGGCCGCGGCCTCGACTACTCCTGGAGTCCGACCTCGGCCAATCAGGACATCACCGACACCTTCGCCGTCGAGCTCTGCGAGCCCTCCGGTGCGACGCCCACGACCGCGTCGAAGAACTACCTGCTGCGCGGGACGTGCACCCCGTTCGAGACGCTGACCAGGAAGAACAGCTGGTCGCCTACGATCGCCGACGGCACCGGGGCCGGCTCCTACGACCTCGTCACCGAGCGCACCGCCTACGGACTGGTCACCCACACCGGCAAGGTGGGCGGCAAGCCGGTCGCCTTCACGGCGCTGCGCTCCACCTATCACCACGACATCGACTCGGTGATCGGCTTCCAGCAGTTCAACGACCCGGGCCGGATCACCTCCGCGCAGACCTTCCAGAGCGCCGCACAGAACATCGGCTACACCTTCAACTGGTTCTACGCGGACGCCGACCACACGGCGTACTACAACTCCGGGGCGAACCCCGTCCGGGCCGCGAACACGGATCCGGACAAACCGATCCTCGCCACCGCGGCGTACGAGTGGAAGGACTGGGACCCGGCGGTCAACACCTCCGCCGTCACCCCGCCCGCCGAGCACCCGCAGTCCGTGGACCAGGACTACTACATCAGCTGGAACAACAAGCAGGCCAAGGGGTTCGCCTCCGCCTGGGGCAACGGCTCCGTCCACCGTGCCGACATCCTCGACGCCCGCGTGGCCGCGCTGGTCGAGGCCGGCGGCGTGACCCGTACCGCGCTGGTGAGGGCGATGGAGGACGCGGCCACCGCCGACCTGCGGGCCGAGCGGGTGCTGCCCACCGTCCTGGAGGTCATCGACTCCGCCGCGGTGACCGATCCCGCCCTGTCCGCCACCGTGGAGAAGCTGCGTGCCTGGCAGGCAGCCGGCGGGCACCGCAGGGAGACCGCCAAGGGCTCCGGCACCTACGCCCACGCCGAAGCGATCCGCACCCTCGACGCGTGGTGGCCGCTGCTGGTGGAGGGCGTTTTCACCCCCGGCCTGGGCGCCGATCTGTACCAGGCGCTGACCCGGGTCGCCCCGGTCAACGAGTCCCCCTCGGGCGGACAGAACGGCAGCGGCGCCACCGGGTCCGGGATCGCCGCGAGCGAGGCGCACAAGGGCTCGTCCTTCCAGCACGGCTGGTGGGCGTACGTCGACAAGGACCTCAGGTCGGTGCTCGGCAGGACCGTCGGCAGCCCGCTCAACGCCACGTTCTGCGGGTCGGGGGCGCTCGCCGCCTGCCGCCAGGTGCTGCTGTCCACCCTGACCGCCGCGGCGGCGACCCCGGCGGCGCGGATCTACCCGGCGGACACGTACTGCTCCGCCGCGGGTGACCAGGTGTGCGCCGACTCGATCGTGCACCGAGCGATGGGCGGCATCACCGTGCCCCGCATCGCCTGGCAGAACCGGCCGACGTACCAGCAGGTCGTGGAGTTCCCGGCCCGGCGGACCGACGACCTCACCGACCTCGCCCGAGGAAAGGCGGTCACCGCGTCGGACTACCAGGACGCGGTGGTCGTCTCCTACCCGCCGAAGAACGCCGTCGACGGAAACCTCTCCACCCGGTGGGCCAGCAAGACGGTCTCCACCGCCTGGATCACGGTCGACCTCGGCGCCTCGCGCCAGGTGGGCAGGGTCGCGCTGAACTGGTCGGACCAGTACGCACGGCAGTACCGGATCGAGGTGTCGCCCGACAACGCGACATGGCGCACCGTGCACACCACGACAGCGGGACGCGGCGGGGTGGAGAACCGCGGCTTCACACCTGTCACCGCGCGGTACGTGCGCGTGTACGGCACACAACGCGGTACCGACAACCGCTACTCGCTCAACGAGATAGGCGTCTTCGCCCGCTGACGCGGCCCGCCCATGGGAGAGCCCCCGCGAGTCACGTCCTCGCGGGGGCTCTCCTTTCATCCGCCTGCCCTGTGAAGGTTGAGAAGACGATCACGAGGCAGGACGCATCGGGTCCGTCAGGGGGCGAGGAGCAGTACGTCGGCGCGCTCCTTGGCGGCGGCGTAGCGCCTGGCGACGTCCTGCCAGTTGACGACGCGCCACATCGCCTCGATGAAGTCCACCTTCTGGTTCTTGTACTGCAGGTAGAAGGCGTGCTCCCAGGCGTCGAAGACCAGGACCGGGACCGAGCCCTGGCCGACGTTGCCCTGGTGGTCGTAGACCTGCTCGACGATCAGCCTGCCGCTGAGGGGCTCGTAGGCGAGGACGCCCCAGCCGGAGCCCTGCGTGGTCGCCGCGGCCTTGGTCAGCTGGGACTTGAAGCCGGCGTACGAACCGAAGGACTCCGTGATCGCGTCCGCCAGGTCGCCGACACCGTCCGCCGCGAGGGGCTCGCCGCCGCCGTCACCGGTCATGTTGTGCCAGTAGATCGAGTGCAGGATGTGGCCCGAGAGGTGGAACGCGAGGTTCTTCTGCAGGCCGTTGATCGCGCCCCAGGCCTCCTTGTCGCGGGCCTCCTCCAGTTGCTCCAGGGTGTCGTTCGCACCCTTGACGTACGCCGCGTGGTGCTTGTCGTGGTGGAGCTCGATGATCTGCGGGTTGATGACCGGTTCGAGCGCCGCGTAGTCGTACGGGAGTTCCGGAAGCGTGTACGTGGCCATGGGTTCGAACCCTCCAACTGCTGCCTGGTTGTTATTGCAAGTCCTTCGCAATTGCAGGCTAGCAGGAGGAAGCCGCGGAAGTGATCAGCCCGTGGTCCTGAGCCTCGCAACCCTGTAGGGACGGCACGGGCGGGAGGACGACGACGTAACCGCTGCAGCTCGTCCTCAGACGACGGGAACGCGTGGGGCGGCGCTCCGCGCGCCGTCGCGCCGCAGCCCTGCCGCCAGGGCAAGGGTCACCACGGCAGAGGCGGCGGCCATCACCGCCACCGCCGTCGCGGGGGAGGTCCACTGGGCGACGGTGCCCGCGAGTGCCGCCGCGACGCCCTGCAGCGCGAGCATCCCCGACGAGTGCAGGCCGAGGGCCTGGCCGGCCGCCGAGTCCGGGGTCAGGGCCATCAGCCGCTCCTGGAACAGCAGGCTCGCCGAGAAGCCCGTCGATGCCAGGGCGGCGAGAGCGAGCGCCCACGACAGCCCCGGCCGCAGCGCGAACAGCAGATAGGGAACGGCGAGCAGCAGGAGCATCGGGATGCCGAGCCGCCCTCGCCACCGCACCGGGAGGAAACGCCCCGTGACCGTGTCCCCGATCAGCATGCCGAACGCCGCGCAGGCGAAGAGCAGCCCCGCACGGTCCGGCCTGTAGGGGACGAAGAGGGACTCGCAGCCGACGACGAGGCCGTTGGGCAGCCAGAGCAGGAGGTAGACGCGCCTGCGGGGGGCCGAGGACCACAGGAACGCGTTCGTCCGCCAGGTCTCGGCCACCGACGGCCTCCCCGCCACTCGTGCCGGCCGGCGCGTGAGGCCGAACCGGGCCGCGGCGGCTCCGGCGACGTACAGCGTGGCGGCGACGAGGAGTGTGCCGCGCGGGGACAGGACGGCCACCAGGACGCCTCCCACCGCGTAACCGCAGATCTGCGTGACGCCCGAGCACATGTTGAGCACCGAACGCCCCAGCAGGTAGGCGTCCCTGGGCATGACCTCGTCGAGCAGCCCGTACCGCACCCCGCCGATCACCGCGGCGACCGCCCCCTCTCCCAGGACGACGGCGAACACCAGGGGCAGCGGCAGCCCGGGCACGGCGAGGACGGCCGTCCCGAGTCCGAAGGCCAGGGCGGCGCAGCTCAGCGCCGCACGCGGCGGGAGCCGGTCCGCCGCCGACATCAGCAGCGTCGCACCGAGCACCTGGGCGAGTGAGGAGCCGAACATGGAGAGGGCCGAGAGGAGGGGAGACCCCGTCGCCGCGAACACGAGGATCCCCAGCGCCAGACCGCCCGTGGTCGAGGCCGCGCCCTGCAGGGCGCCGGTCGCGAAGAGGGCACCGAACTGCGGCACGCGGAAGACTTCCCGGTAGGTGAGCATGCCGCGGAGTCTCGGCCGGTGCCCCGTGCGGCCGTTACTGTTTCGCGGGGAGGCGAAACATGGGGTGGTGGCAGGTCAACGCGGACACACTGGCCGCAGGCAGATTCGTCGTGTCGGAACTGGCCGAGGTCACCGCGACGCTCCAGTTCCTCGAGCGCGGGACAGCGGCGAACCCCGCCGAGCGCTCCTGGCTGGACACGCACGGACCCGCCTACCGGGAGCGCCTCACCGGCGATCCGGTCGCAGCCCGTCTCGTACGGACCGGACTCGGCGGCCACTGGAACGCGGACTTCCTCACCCCCACGCCCAGCGGCCCCAGCACGTTCGCCCAGGAACTCGACCGGGTGCGGGGGACGTCCCCGGAGGACGCCCGCACCGACCTGGAGGTCTCGGCAGGGGGCCCGCTGCCGGCGGCGTTCCGAGACGCCGACCTGCCGGGGTGCGCCGCCGGACTGCTGGAATGGGTGTGGGAGCACCTCGTGCGCCCGGACTGGCCGCGCCGGCGCCGGATCATCGAGGCGGACATCGTGGCGCGTGCCGGTCAGCTGAGCCGGGGCGGCTGGGCCGCGGCGCTGGAGACCCTGAACCCCGGCATGCGGTGGCTGGGCGGGAGCAGGCTCCAGGTCAACCCGCGTGACTACCCGCCACGTGAACTGGACGACGCGACGCTGGTGTTCATCCCGGTCACACCCCGCCAGGGGTGGGTCTCCTGGGACGCGGCGGCGCAGCGGTACGCGATCGTGTACGCCTGTTCGGGAGTCCTCACCGACGCCGGCCGGCCCGTGGTGCCCGACAGCCTCGGCCGGCTGCTCGGACCCGCGCGTGCCGGTGTCCTCGTGCTCCTCGACCGGCCCCGGAGCACCACCGAGCTGGTGGCACTGACCGGTCAGGGGCTCGGATCGGTGGGCAGACACCTGAGGGTGCTGCTGGACGCCGGTCTTGCCGGGCGTCGCAGGTCGGGCCGCTCCGTCCTCTACTTCCGTACGGAGGCCGGCAACGTGCTCCTGCGGGCTCAGCCGGGCTGAGGCGCGGCCGCCTCCAGGTCGTCGACGCTGCCGGACATGAGGGCGCGCACGTGCTCGGTGATGTGTTCGGCGGGCCAGTCCCACCAGGCGAGGGCGAGGAGCCGGGCGACGTCCTTCTCGTCGTAGCGGGTGCGGATCAGCTTCGCCGGGTTGCCGCCGATGATGCCGTAGTCCGGCACGTCGGAGGTGACGACCGAACCGGTCGCGAGGATCGCACCGTTGCCGATGCGTACGCCCGGCATCACGGTCACCCCGTGGCCGAACCACACGTCGTGGCCGACCACGGTGTCGCCCCGGCCGGGCAGCCCGGTCAGCAGGTCGAAGTGGTCGGCCCAGGAACCGCCCAGGGTGGGGAAGGGGAACGTGGAGGGCCCGTCCATACGGTGGTTGGCGCCGTTCATGATGAACCGCACCCCGGTCCCGATGGCGCAGAACCGGCCGATGACCAGCTTCTCCGGACCGTAGTGGTACAGCACGTTGCGGGTCTCGAAGGCCGTCGCGTCATCGGGGTCGTCGTAGTAGGAGTACGCGCCGGCCTCGATGAGCGGGGAGGTGACCAGCGGCTTCAGCTGCACCACCCGCGGCTGGCCGGGCATCGGGTGCAGCACGGTCGGATCTGCGGGGAGAAGAGGACTCATGGGGGGACCCTCGCAGAAGGACCGTGCCGCATGCACTCAGTTATGGGCCGGGGTGGCGCGCTCCGCCCGCTTCTGGCGTACCAGGCCCGTCACGATCAGCGCGGCGGTCAGCGCACCGGTGGCCAGCAGCTGGTCGCGCGTGCCGGGCTGGCGCAGCATCAGGACGAAGATGCCGGCCATGGCGGCCAGGGCCACGATCGTCAGCACCGGGAAGAGCCACATGCGGACGACGAGCCGGTCCGGTTCCTCCCGCTCGGTCCGCCTGCGCAGGATCAGCTGGGAGACGGCGATGAAGATCCAGACGACCAGGATCACCGCGCCGATCATGTTGAGGAGCCACGGGAAGACGTCCTCGGGGCGCCAGTAGCTCAGCAGCACGCAGAGGAAGCCGAAGACCGACGAGGCGAGCACGGCGTTGCGCGGGACGCCGGAGGAGACCTTGCCGAGGATCTTCGGGCCCTGGCCGCGGGCGACGAGGGAACAAGCCATGCGGGAGGAGCCGTAGATGTTGGCGTTCATCGCGGAGAGGAGGGCGACGAGGATGACCACGTTCATGATCTCCGCGGCACCGCTGATGCCGAGGTGGTCCAGCATCGCGTAGAAGGGGCCGACTTCGGCGACCTGGGGGTCGTCCCAGGGGACGAGTGTGACGATGACCGCCATCGAGCCGACGTAGAAGACCGCGATCCGCCACATCGCCGTACGCACCGCCTTGGCGACGCCCCGTACCGGGTTCTCCGACTCCGCCGCCGCGATGGTGACCGTCTCCAGGCCGCCGTACGCGAAGACGGAGGCCAGCAGCCCGATGATGAACCCGTTCGAGCCGTGGGGCAGGAATCCGCCGTCCGCGGTGAGGTTCGAGGTCCCGGGGGAGTCCGTGCCGGGCAGCACACCCAGGATCGCGAGCACGCCGAGGACCAGGAAGAGGGTGATCGCGACGACCTTGAGCGCGGCGAACCAGAACTCGAACTCGCCGAAGTTCTTCACCGCGGCCAGGTTCGTGCCGAGGAAGACCAGCATGAACAGGGCCACCCACGCCCACTCTGGGGTCCCGGGCAGCCAGCCCGTGACGATCTGCGCGGCGCCGATGCCCTCCAGGCCGACGGCGACGCAGAGCAGCACCCAGAACGACCACCCGGCGGTGAAGCCCGCCCACGGTCCGATCGCCCGTTCCGCGTGGACGGAGAAGGAGCCGGACGCGGGGTTGGCGGCCGACATCTCCCCGAGCATCCGCATCACGAACATGACCAGCAGTCCGGAGATGCCGTAGGCGACGACGATGGAGGGGCCCGCCGAGGCGATGCCGGCACCCGAGCCCACGAACAGTCCGGCACCGATGACACCGCCGAGGGCGATCATCGACAGGTGGCGCTGCTTGAGGCCGTGGGTCAGGGCGGAGTCGGCGGTGGGGGCGGCTGCGTCCGTGGGGGGCGGCGCGGAGGTCCGGGACATGGACAGCTCTGTTCACTGGTGGGGACAGGGGACGGCCCACAGTCTGAACACGGGCCCCGGCCACAAGGAACGGCTGTCCGCTATACGGTCACCGGGTTCACACATCGTGCGCACCCGCCTACCGCCGGGCCCGCAACTCCCTCACGGCGGCCACGACCAGCACGGCACCGGTGGCCCCCGCCGACCACAGCACCTGCGGACGGGCCGCGTCGTCGGTGAGCATCAGCAGCAGGACGGCCAGCAGACCGGCCAGCGTCACCCAGCTCAGATACGGGAAACACCACATCCGCAGCGCCAGTCCGCCGGGGGCCTCGCGCTCCAGCCTGCGCCGCAGCCGCAGTTGGGAAGCCGCGATCAGGCCCCACACGAACAGCAGCACCGCGCCGACCGAGTTGAGCATGTAGAGGAACACGGTGTCGGGCCACCGGAGATTGAGCAGTACGGAGACGAACCCGAAAGCCACGGAGGCCAGGACGGCACGCCGGGGGACGCCGCTGCCGGCCGGTCCGCCCGACATCGTGAGCAGTCCGCGCGGCGCCTCCCCGCGCTCGGCCAGCGAGAAGATCATGCGTGACGATCCGTACAGGTTGGCGTTCAGCGCGGAGAGCAGTGCGACGAACACCACGATGTTCATGATCTGCCCGGCCGACGGCACGCCCAGGGAGTCCAGGACCTTCACGTACGGGCTCAGCCCCGCCCGCTGCGCGGTCCACGGCAGCACGGTCACGATGACCAGCATCGATCCCACGTAGAAGAAGAGGATGCGCACCACCGCGCCGCGCACCGCACGGCCCACCGCGCGCGCCGGATCGTCGGTCTCTGCCGCCGCGATCGTGACGACCTCCAGCCCGCCGAAGGCGAACACCACCGTGAGTACGCCGGAGACGACACCGCTCCAGCCGTTCGGCAGGAAACCGCCCCGGCCGGTCAGATTCGTCAGGCCCACCGGATGCGTGTCGGGGAGCAGACCGAGGACGGCCAGCAGGCCGAGCACCAGGAACGCCACGATGGCGGTCACCTTGAGCGCGGCGAACCAGAACTCGAACTCGCCGAAGTTCTTGACCGCCGTCAGATTGGCCGCGGTGAACACGGCCATGAACACCAGTACCCACAGCCACTGGTCCACCGCGGGCACCCATCCGTGGGCGATCTGCGCGGCGGCGGTCGCCTCCACGGCCAGGACCACCACCAGCAGGAACCAGTAGAGCCAGCCCACCCCGAAACCGGCCCATCGGCCGAGCGCGCGCTCCGCGTGGACGGAGAACGACCCTGAAGCGGGCATCGCCGCGGACATCTCGCCCAGCATCCGCATCACGAGCATCGCCAGCGTGCCCGCGATCAGATACGAGACGACGACCGCCGGCCCGGCGACCGCGATCCCGGCACCCGAGCCGACGAAGAGGCCTGCTCCGATGACACCGCCGAGACCGAGCATCGTCAGATGGCGTTGTTTCAGGCCGTGCGTCAGGGGCTCGGAGGGCACGGAGGAGTGCGTGGGGGGCGCGTCGTGCATGAGGTGCGGGTCACTCTCGGATCATTTATGGGGAACCTACAGTCTCACGGCCCGGTGCCCCTTCCTGAACCATGGCCCGGGCGCTCCCTCACCTCAGTGACCAGCATCACGTCAAGAAGAGATTGCGCACTCTCCTTTGTGCGAACCCGACTAAGTCGTCAACCACCGCTTTGTGGGCGGCTGATGGTGATCGAGCGATATTCAGTCGGCTAACGTCACCATCAGTCCTGCCCTGCCGATCTCACCCGCGGAGTCCTGATGAGCACTGCTGCCGCCCCCGCCCGCTCCGGAGCGGTCCTCGCCGACCTGCTGCCCGCGGCCCGGAACCGTTACGCCGTCGACACGGCACTGGTCCTCGGCGGCGCCGCGCTCACCGGCATCGCCGCGCAGATCGCCGTGCCCGTCCCCGGCTCCCCGGTTCCCGTCACCGGCCAGACCTTCGCCGCGCTGCTCATCGGCACCGCCCTGGGCGCCCGCCGCGGTTTCCTCTCCCTCGCCCTGTACACGCTCGTCGGCATGGCCGGCATGCCGTGGTTCTCCGGAGGCAGCTCCGGGGCCGGCGGCGCGTCCTTCGGTTACGTCCTCGGCATGCTCCTCGCCGCCACGGTCGTCGGCGGCCTCGCCCGGCGCGGCGGCGACCGCTCGGTCCTGCGCACCGCGGGCACCATGGCGGTCGGTTCCCTGCTCATCTACGCGGTCGGTGTGCCCTACCTGGCGCTCTCCACCGGCATGTCGTTCGGTGCCGCCGTCGCGGCCGGCCTGGTGCCCTTCCTGATCGGTGACGCCCTCAAGGCCGCGCTGGCCATGGGCGCCCTCCCCGCATCGTGGAAGCTCGTGGGGCGTCGCGGCTGACCCCGTACACACCACCGAAGAGGCTCGCCGGGTCGTGACGCGACACACCGGACCGGCGGGCCTCTCGCGTGTCCCGGGGCCGTGGCCGTCCCGCAGGCCCGCGCGGGGGCGCCGCCGCCCTCATGAGGAAGGCTCTCCGCCCGTACGCCTGCCGGCGCGACGAGGGAGAGCCTTCCCGGCATACCCGGCCCCGCCGTCAGGCGGGCGGGGCGGTCACTCGACCGGTGCCGCCGCCTTCCGGCTGCGGGCGTCACGCACCAGCGAGACGGCCACCACCAGCGCCGCGACCAGCAGCGAGAGCAGCACCTGCTCGCGTCCCGCGTCGTCGGTCAGCATGTAGACCAGGACGAAGGAGATCATCGCGATCGTCGCCCAGGTCAGGTAGGGGAAGAGCCACATCCGTACGACGAGCTTCTCGGGCGACTCGCGCAGGATGATGCCGCGCATCCGCAGCTGGGTGAAGCAGATCACCAGCCACACGAAGAGGGCGACCGCGCCGGAGGAGTTCAGCAGGAAGGCGAACACCGTGTCCGGCCACTGGTAGTTGAAGAACACCGCGACGAAGCCGAACACGACGGACGAGAGGATCGCCACCTGGGGCACGCCCCGCTTGTTCACCGTGGCGAACGCCTTGGGGGCGTCGCCGCGCTGTCCGAGCGAGAAGGCCATGCGCGAGGCCGTGTAGAGGCCCGAGTTGAGGCAGGAGAGCACGGCCGTCAGCACGATGACGTCCATGACCTGGCCGGCGTGCGGGATGCCGATGACGTTGAGCGCGGCGACGTAGGAGCCGTCCTCGACGATCGACGGGTCGTTCCACGGCAGCAGGGTCAGCACGACGAGGATCGACCCCAGGTAGAAGATGGCGATACGCCAGATCACGCTGTTGGTCGCCTTGGAGACGGCACGCCGCGGGTCCTCGGACTCACCCGCCGCCAGCGTCACGATCTCGCTGCCCATGAAGGAGAAGACGACCATCAGCACACCGGTGAGGACGGCTCCCGGCCCTTCGGGGAAGAAGCCGCCGGTGTCCGTGAGGTGGGCGAACCCGGACCCCCCGGCGTCCGAGCCCGGGAGCACGCCGAAGACCGCGAGGAGGCCGACGACGACGAACGCGCCGATCGCGACGACCTTGATCCCGGCGAACCAGAACTCGAACTCGCCGTACGAGCCCACGGAGACCAGGTTGGTCGCCGTCAGCACCACCATGACGATCAGCGCCCAGGCCCACTGCGGGACGCCCGGGACCCAGCCCTCCAGGATCTTGGCGCCCGCCGTGGCCTCGACGGCGAGCACCACGACCCAGAAGAACCAGTAGAGCCAGCCGATGGAGAAGCCCGCCCAGCGGCCCAGGGCCTGGTCGGCGTAGGCGGAGAAGGAGCCGGAGCTCGGCCGGGCGACGGCCATCTCGCCGAGCATCCGCATGACGAAGACGACCATCAGGCCGACCAGCGCGTACGACAGGAGGATGGCCGGCCCCGCGGCTGCGATACCGGCGCCGGAACCGACGAAGAGGCCGGCTCCGATCACGCCGCCGATGGCGATCATCGAGAGATGACGGTTCTTGAGACCGGCCTTGAGCCCGTCCGGGGAGCCGGGCTTACCCGGCTCCCCGGGCTGTTGGCCCGGACCTGCCAGAGTCGTCTGCGACGTCATGGATCGAATCCTTACGTTTTCTGATCACGTGTGTCGGTGTTGCCTCCGCCTGGGGTGGTGCGGAGGCAAGGCCACGCATTCAAGCCCGACCGGAACCAGAAACGGAACCCCCTCGTCCGGTTCCTTGACCCGATTGTTGCCGGAGTGGCATGGCACACAGGTCCCGCACAGGAAGCGCCCCCCGGAACAGCCCGGTGGGTCCCGACCCCGCTGACGATTACCCCGCCCCGTCCGTGTCACACTTCGCACCATGCGCGTGTACCTCGGCTCCGACCATGCCGGCTTCGAACTGAAGAACCACCTCGTCGAGTGGCTCACGGCCCACGGCCACGAGGCCGTCGACTGCGGTCCCCACATCTACGACGCCCAGGACGACTACCCGCCGTTCTGTCTCCGCGCCGCCGAGCGGACGGTCGCCGACGAGGGCAGCCTCGGCATCGTCATCGGCGGCTCCGGCAACGGCGAGCAGATCGCCGCGAACAAGGTCAAGGGTGTGCGCGCCGCGCTCGCCTGGAGCGAGCAGACCGCCGCTCTCGGCCGCGAGCACAACGACGCCAACGTGGTGGCCATCGGCGGCCGCATGCACACGGCCGAGGAGTGCACGAAGTTCGTCGAGATCTTCCTGGGCACCCCCTACTCGGGTGCGGAGCGCCACACCCGTCGCATCGAGATGCTCTCGGCGTACGAGAACACCGGCGAACTCCCCCCGGTCCCGGCCCACCATCCGCAGCAGGGCTGACCGGCCCCGCACCGCTTCCCTCGTGCCGTCGGGCTCCCGCCCGGCGGCACACCCGCGTTCCCAGGAGACCCGCCGTGCCCGAGGGGCATACGATCCACCGCCTCGCCGCCGACCACCACGAGCGGTTCACCGGCGGGCCGGTGCGGGTGAGCAGCCCGCAGGGCACCTTCGCCGGAAGCGCCGCGCTGCTGGACGGCCGCGCGTTCACGGGTGTCGACGCCCACGGCAAGCACCTCTTCCTCGGTTTCGAGGGATCGGTGTGGATCCACATCCACCTGGGCCTCTTCGGCAAGCTCGGCTTCGGCACGGTCCCCGCCCCGCCGCCCACCGGGACCGTCCGGCTGCGCCTGCTCAACGACTCCCACCACGCCGATCTGCGCGGCCCCACGACCTGCGCCCTGATCACCGCCCCCGAGAAGCGCGCGATACACGACCGGCTGGGCCCGGACCCGCTGCGCACCGACGAGAACGGCGAGCGTGCCTGGCAGCGCGTCTCCCGCAGCCGCGTCACGGTGGCCGCCCTGCTGATGGACCAGAAGGTCGTCGCCGGGGTCGGCAACGTCTACCGGGCCGAGGTCCTCTTCCGGCACGGCATCGACCCCTACCTCCCGGGCAAGGACCTGACGCGCGGTGAGTGGGACGCGCTCTGGGCGGATCTGCGCGTCCTGATGCGCGAGGGCGTGCGGCACAACCGGATCGACACCGTCCGGCCCGAGCACCTGCCCGAGGCGATGGGCCGGCCGCCGCGGGTCGACGACCACGGCGGCGAGGTCTACGTCTACCGGCGGGCCCGGCAGGCCTGTCACATCTGTGGCGCCGGTATCCGCACGGCCGAACTCGCCGCCCGTAACCTCTTCTGGTGCCCGTCCTGCCAGCCGTCCGCGGGCCGACGCTAGCCTCTCCCCGCGCCCCGGTCCTCAGAAGCCGTGCGGGCACCAGGGCTGCGTGTCCGAGGAGAAGGCGAGGGCCGCCGCGGCCAGCGCGCCCGCCCGCAGTTCCCGTACGAGTCCGGCGGCCGCCAGTGTCGTCAGCGACACCCCGCCCAGATAGGCGGCCGCCAACTCGGCGACCGACAGCGCGAGTTCGGGTTCCTCCTCTGTGCGGCGGCAGGTGGCGACGCCCTCCGCGTCCGCCGTGAGCCGCCAACGCCCCGCGTTCCAGGGGCAAAAGGCGTCCTCCACCTCCAGCACCACGTCCACCGGCGTTCGATAGCTCCGCGCCTCCAGCGCCGCATCCAACTCGACCAGCCGGACGTACAGCCCGTCCCGCAGCCGCACCTCGCACCGCCGTACGTCCGAGACCAGCCGGAGCACCGCGTCGTCCGCGGGCCGGTTGCGGCACTCGACCACCGACGTCAGGTCGATCCCGAACAGGAAACGCCACAGTGCCGCATACGAGGCGGGGTCCAGCGCCATCAGGTCGCGCACCGCCACCGTGCCCTTGGGCCCGGAGTCGTCCCAGGCGGGGCGGAGGTGGTAGGTGACGTAGCCCGTCACCTCACCGTCGCGCTCCGCGCGCACGCACTGCAGGGGCGAGCCTCCCTGCCGATCACTCTCCGGGTCGTTGACCGCCACCCGCTCCCAGCCCGGCTGCCGCAGCGGAGTGCCGGGCCGCGACGCCGCCAGCCGCCCGTACACCGCCTCGCACGCGTCGAGGGCCTCCGCCGGTGGGAGCCGGCGCAGCCGCACCCCGTCCGTGCCCGCAGGCGCGGCGAGCCGGACCCGCGAAGTGTCGATCCGCAGATTCGTCTCCGTCGTGGCGGCGCCGTAGCCGAACCGTCCGTAGATCCCGGGCTCCGAAGCCGTGAGCACCGCGATGGGCTCCCCCCAGGAGCGGACGTCGTCGAGCTGACGCCGCATCAATGCCGTGAGCAGTCCCTGTCTGCGGTGCGTCGGGGCGACGCTGACCATCGTGACCCCCGCGGCCGGGACCGCCCTGCCGCCCGGCACGGTCACCCGGAAGCTGTACGCCCCGGCCGTCCCCACACAGTCCGGGCCGTCCCAGTGGCCGAGCGCCCGGTCCGGCTCTGCGAGCTCGGTGTACATCTCGCGGCCCTTCGCGGAGATCGGAACGCCGCCGAACGCCACTTCGAGACAACCGAGCCAGGCTTCCCAGTCCGTGCGGGACAGCACACGCAATTCTGTGGTCATGCGCACTGCCTACCAGGGCCGCGAAGCCCCGGCGACCCGGTTTCCAGGGCATTGCCACGGGGGTACCCCTGCACCGGAGGCCTCCGGGTGGATAAGGTCCCGGCAATGGCCCGTCGCAGAGGAGCAGACACATACACCGCCCGGTGGCGAAGATCCATGCACCGGGCGCGCATCGCGCTGCGCAGGTCCGGAGTCGACTACTTCCGCGGTGACGGGAGCGACTGGATAGCCCTGGCCGGCCTCCTGGTCATCATTCCGGTGATCACCGTATGCACCCTGCTCAACCCGGTCTGGTGCTCACCGACGGCCCTGGCGCTGCCGATCGTCGCCGGTGGCCTGCTGCTGCGCCCCGCCAGCCTGCTGAGCCTCTACGCCACCGCGGCCGCGGCCCTGATCGTGGAGTCCCTGGCCCTCGGCCCCTACACGGAGGGGCCCGCCCGGGTCACGCCGGGCACGGTCCTGGTCGTCGCGGCCTGCGGATTCTTCGGCCTGGTCCTCGCACAGTTCAGGGCCCGGGTGGGGGTGCCGTGGCGGCGAGGCGGCACCATGCTCTTCGACCTGCGGGAGCGGATCCGCGTCCAGAGCGCCCTGCCGAGGCTGCCCCAGGGCTGGCACCGCGAGATGGCACTCCGCCCGGCGGGAGGGCAGTCCTTCTCCGGCGACTTCGTCGTCGCCGCCCGTACGAACGGCGGGCGCACCCTGGAGGTCGTGCTCACCGACGTCTCCGGCAAAGGCATGGACGCCGGCTCCCGCGCCCTGCTGCTGTCCGGGGCGTTCGGCGGGCTCCTGGGCTCCCTGCCGCCGCACGGCTTCCTCCCCGCGGCCAACGGCTATCTCCTGCGGCAGGACTGGGATGAGGGTTTCGCCACATCCATCCACCTCGTCCTGGACCTGGAGTCCGGCGACTACGAGCTCCTCTCGGCCGGCCATCCCCCCGCGCTCCAACTGCACGCGGGGAGCGGCCGGTGGGAGGAGATGGTGGCCGAGGGACCCCTTCTGGGGGTCTACGACGGGGCGCAGTTCGACGCGGTGAAGGGTTCGCTGGCCCCCGGTGACGTCCTGATGCTGTTCACGGACGGACTGGTGGAAGCCTCCGACCGGGACATCGCCGAGGGCATCGACCGGCTGACCGGCGAGGCCGACCGTTACGTCGCGACGGGCTTCGAGGGCGCCGCCTGGCATCTGATCGAGGCATGCGCGAAGGACGTCAACGACGACCGCGCACTGCTGCTGTTGTCCCGCCGCGCTTGAACCGTGCGCAACCGGTTGAAACGGTACAGGCGTCAATGGGGTGCCCCGATCGTCACTCGAACGTGAGGTGATGCCGGGTGCGCGGATCCCCGGGCCCGCGCACCCGTGCCGTCCGCCCGCTCAGACCGTTACCGCCTCTTTGTCCGCCTCCCGCTCCCGGGTCCGGCCCCCGGGCAGGATCCGGGCGAGCCAGTGCGAACGGCCGGCCGCCAGGGGCGAGAGGACCGCGAGCAGGAGCACGTACCCGGCGATGAAAGGCGAAAGCCGCTCGTCCAGGCCCGCCCCCGCGGCCATCGTCGCGAGGATCAGCGCGAACTCGCCCCGGGCCAGCAGGGTGGTGGAGATGTTCGCGGTGGCCCCGGGGCCGAAGGCGTAGATCCTCGCCGTGGCCATGCCCGCGAAGACGTTCATCGCCACGGTCACCGCGACGGCGGCCAGCACCGGCCACAGGACGCTCGGCAGGTCGCCGGGGTTGATGGACAGCCCGAAGGCGAAGAAGAAGATCGCCCCGAAGGCGTCCCGCAGCGGGTGCACCAGCTTGAGGATGCGCTCCCCGGAGGACGTGCTGCCCAGCATCAGGCCGACCATGAACGCACCGATCGCGTCGGCGACCCCGAACCATTCCGAGATCCCGGCCACGAAGACCGCCGCACCCAGGAAGGAGATGACGAGGAGCTCGTCGTCCCGGGTGTTGATCAGTTTGCTGATCAGCTTCGTGCCGAACCGCGCCACCACGGCGAGCAGCAGCAGGAAGCCGAACGCCTTCCCGCCGTCGAGCACCGCGGCGCCGAGGCTGTCCGCGCCCGACAGGATGGGCTGCAGCGCCGCCAGGTAGAGCGCGAGGAAGACGTCCTCCACGACGATGATGCCGAGGATCGGGCGGGTCTCCGGGTTCCCGATGCGGCCCAGGTCCACCAGGACTTTCGTGACGATGGCCGACGACGAGATGCCGAGCACCCCCGCGAGCACCAGTGCTTCCGAGGTGCCCCACCCCAGCGCGAAGCCGAAGCCGAGACCCGCGCCGACGTTCAGGGCGAGGTAGGTGCCGCCGGCGAGCGCCATCGTGCGCCCGCCCTTCTTCAGGTCGTCGAGGTGGAACTCGAGGCCGAGGTAGAAGAGGAGCAGCACCAGACCGAGTGCCGAGAGCATCTCCAGGTCGTGGGGATCGTCGAGCAGGACGACCCCGGGCGTGTGGGGGCCGAGCAGGATGCCGGCGAGGATGAAGAGCGGGATGGTGGGCAGTCCGATGCGCCCGCCCACGCGGGCGAGGACGGCGGCCGCGAGGAACGCGCCTCCCATGGCGATGAGCGTGTCTGCGTGTCCGATGAGCCTGTCTCCTTCACTTGGTCAAGAGAGCGTCAAGAAATCGTCAGTAATTAGTTTACCGAACGATCGTGCCTGGCTCTCCGGACCCGTCGGAGGACATCGGAGCGCGGCGTACAGTCGGCCCATGCCGACCGCGTATCTGACCCTGTCCGAAGTGGAGTCCGTAGCTCGCGAGGCCCACCGCCTCCAGACGGACAAGGCCGGGCGCCCGTACGCCGAGCACCTGGCCGCGGTCGCGGAGGGCGTGCGGATCCGGGGCGGCAGTGAGGAACAGATCGCGGCCGCCTGGCTGCACGACGCGGTGGAGGACGGTGTGCTCTCCCGGCAGTGGCTGGACGACGCCGCGCTGCCCCGGCAGGTCAAGGAAATGGTCCTCGCCGTCACCAAGCGGGACGGCGAGGACCTCTACGCGTACACCGGGCGGATTCTCGCCACACCCGGAGCGCTGCTGATCAAGGAGTCGGATCTCGCCCACAACGCGGATCCGGACCGGCTCGCGGTCCTGGAACCGGCGACCCGTACCCGGCTGACCGAGAAGTATGCGCAGGTGCGTGGGCTGCTCGGGCTCGCGGCGGGCGGAAGGCCCGGCGACCGGCGGGATCAAGCCAACCCCGAAGCCGGCTGACCTGCGGACCGGGCCGGCGCCGTCGCGACGGGGCCGATCCGGACGGTTCAGCGCTTGGCGGGATTCCGGCGGAAGGCCCAGTTCATGTCCGGCTCGGTGGCGAAGCGCAGCGCGCGACGTACCGGCGGGGTGCACAGCAGGGTGACCGCGACGGCCGCGACGAGGGAGACGACGGTCAGTCCGGCCGGGCCCTTGAGCCACTCGTAGCGGTCGAACAGCCCGTAATAACCGGCGCCCTTCACCAGGAAGCCGTGCAGCAGGTAGCCGCAGATCGTGCCGGCGCCCAGCACGGTGAACCACATGTGCCGACGCGGGACCCAGGCCAGGAAGCCGATGGTGAGGAGCAGCGCGCACCCGAACATGGCGAGGGTCATCACGGCCCCCGACCACCACGGGGCGTCCAGCTCCTGTGCGGCGCTGCTGCGGTAGAACCAGCCCAGCTGCATGCGCGGCGCCGCCCAGTACGCGAAGAGCAGCGCTCCGGCGAACAGCGGGAGGGCCATCAGCCGCACCTCGCGCCGCCGGACCAGCTGGAAGTGCTCGGGCTTCATCAGCAGGCCGAGCACGAAGAACGGCAGGAGCTGGCAGACGCGTTGCAGGTCCAGGTCGTCACCGATGCCCGGAGTCACCGAGGCGAGCACGGCGACGGTCAGCGCCACGGGCAGCGGATGGCGCAGGGACTGCCACATCGGGGTGGTGACGCGCCAGATGAACAGCGCGATCAGGAACCAGGTGAGGAACAGCGGGTCGAGCAGGGTGATCTGCGTGTCGTCCACACCTCCGGCGAAGCGCTTGAAGAGCGAGTACGCCGTCTCGAAGAGCACGTACGGCACGAGGACTCCGGTGACCAGACGCTTCACCTTGGGGGCACTCATGTCGAACGAGCGTGAGAAGTAGCCGGAGACGAGGATGAACGCCGGCATGTGGAAGGTGTAGACGACCATGTACAGCGCCCGAGCGGTGCGGCTGCCGTCCATCACCGGTTCCCACGCGTGGGCCACGGCGACGAGCACGATGGCGAAGTACTTCACGTTGTCGAAGTACGCGTCGCGCCGCTTGGCCGGTGCCGGCGTCGCGGGGCGCAGAGGGGCGGTTCCGGGGGTCGTGGAGGGGGGCCCGGCGGCCGTCAGGGTCTGCGGGTGTCTGGGCTCCGACTCCCGGCTCTCCGGGGTGATCGGGGACCGCTGAATTTCGCTCGGAGCTTGGGACATCTCATGCACCTTAGACCCGTCGATCGGTACGCGTAAAACCCGCAGGAGATATCGCGTCTGCCCGAGTACTCGAAAGCGAAACCACCGACTTCTGTCCGTTGTGTAGTGATTCATCCGGCTTAAATGGTGCATTTCATCGGGTTTTTGGCGAGGGTGAATTACGTCGCATGAACACCTGTCAATTCGCTGTGGACGAAGTGTGGGGATAGAGAAACGATCACGTCGGCCGATATTCGAACCACTCTGAGAAGAGCGGATGCGTGGAATGCGGTCGGCGGGCCGCACCTCCCTTGCGGGGCCTTGCCCGTGCCGGAGCGCACCCGGGCGCGCGCGGGCGCGAGGATGGCGCGATCCGGTCAGTCCGCTCCGTCACCCAGCAGCAGTCACAGGGGAGTTGGTGGCACGATGGACGCGACGGAGGTGTGCCGGGCCGCATGCCACCGGGCCGGCAAGGCGGACCGACCAAGGGTGTGATCAGTCGTGGCCATTTCACTGTCTGTGGTGCTTCTGCTGGGGATCGTCCTGGTGGTGCTGATCCGCGGCGGGTCCATCAAGGGCGGGCCGGCGGTCGTCGCCGTGCTGTTCGGCTTCTTCCTCGCCTCGACGGGCATGGCGCCGTCGATCAACAGATTCATGAACTCGATAGCCGACACGATCAACCAGATCAGTTTCTGACGGCATACGAAAGAACCCGGTCCGGCAGCTGACTGCCGGACCGGGTTCTCCGTGTGGAGCGGGCGACGGGAATCGAACCCGCGTAGCTAGTTTGGAAGACTAGGGCTCTACCATTGAGCTACGCCCGCAAGCGCCGCACCGCAGGTCCGTGCGGACCGCGGTACAGGAAGTATCGTAGCGGGTCCGGGAAGGTGCGCGCACACCCGTATCGGCGCGCCCCCGTGACGGCTCCACGACGCTCCGGTGACGGTCCGAGCGAAGAGGCCGACGCACCGCTCGTCTGCATGTACCCTTCGTGACGCACCGACGGGGTGTGGCGCAGCTTGGTAGCGCGTCCGCTTTGGGAGCGGAAGGTCGTCGGTTCGAATCCGGCCACCCCGACCACCGGCAAGATCGCATTGTGGGAGTCATCCCCCTTGCCGTTACTATGCAAAATGCGTGCCCGTGTGTCTGATGTACCGGGCTCGGTCCGCGAAGCCGCCGATCGGCGGCCCAGCAGAACCCCAAGAAGTCAGCCACCAAGGAGACCGAACCGTGAAGAGCGCCGTGGAGACCCTGAACCCGACCCGGGTTCGGCTCAGCATCGAGGTGCCCTTCGAGGAGCTCAAGGACAGCCTCGACGCGGCGTACAAGAAGATCAACCAGCAGGTCACGGTGAAGGGCTTCCGCAAGGGCAAGATCCCCAACCGCGTCATCGACCAGCGGTTCGGCCGCGGTGCGGTGCTCGAGGAGGCCGTCAACGACGCCCTCCCGAAGTTCTACACCGAGGCTGTCAACGAGGGTGAGCTCAACGTTCTGGGCCAGCCCGAGGTTGACATCACCGAGCTCAAGGACGGCGAACTGCTGGCCTTCACCGCCGAGGTGGATGTCCGTCCCGAGATCGAGATCCCGGACTACTCCGGCATCGAGGTCACCGTGGACGCACTCGAGGTCACCGACGAGGACGTCGACAAGGCCGTGGAGCAGCTCCGTGAGCGCTTCGCCTCCACCAACCCGGTCGAGCGCGCCGCCGCCGAGGGTGACGTCGTGACGATCGACCTGGAGGCCAAGGTCGACGGAGAGGTCCTCGAGGACGGCGTGGCCGCGGGTGTCTCGTACACCATCGGTTCCGGCGAGCTCCTCGAAGGCATCGACGAGGCCGTGACCGGCCTGGAGGCGGGTGGCGAGGCCACCTTCACCTCCGAGCTGAAGGGCGGCTCCGCCGAGGGCAAGGAGGCGGAGGTCACCGTCAAGGTCACCGCCGTCGCCGCCCGCGAACTGCCCGAGCTGGACGACGACTTCGCGCAGATGGCGAGCGAGTTCGACACGCTCGCCGAGCTTCGCGAGGACAGCCGCAAGCGCCTCGAGAACACCAAGCAGTACGACCAGGCCACGCAGGCCCAGGAGCGCGTCCTCGACGAGCTGCTGAAGCTGGCCGAGGTCCCGATCCCCGAGAAGCTGCTCGCGGACGAGGTCCAGACCCGCAAGCACAACCTCGAGCACCACCAGCTCGGCCAGATGGGTCTCGACCTCGAGAAGTACCTGGAGATCCAGGGCAAGACGCTCGAGGAGTTCGAGGCCGAGACCTCCGAGCAGGCCATCAAGGGCATCAAGACCCAGTTCATCCTTGACGAGCTCGTCAACAAGGAGAAGCTGAACGTCAACCAGGAGGAGCTCACCGAGCACCTCATGCGGCGCGCCGCTTCCTCCGGCATGAGCCCCGACCAGTTCGCCCAGGCCGTCGTCGAAGGCGGCCAGGTGCCGATGCTCGTCGGCGAGGTCGCCCGCGGCAAGGCGCTCGCCGTCGTCGTCGAGGCCGCCAAGGTCACCGACACCAACGGTGAGGTCGTCGAGCTCGAGGACGATGAGGAGACCACGGAGACCACGGAGGCGGTCGAGGCCGCCGAGGGTGACACCGAGGCAGCCGACGAGAAGAAGGACGAGAAGAACGAGGCCTGAGCCTTGCTTCCCTCGTTGATCTGAACCGCACGGCGGGCTCCGGACGTACCGCGTCCGGGGCCCGCCGTCGTATCGGTCCGCACCCTGGAACCCTTGTGCGGACTGCCGACCTTGCGCTCCCAGCGAACAGTTGGGGAAGCGGGATGGCGTTGTCCCACCTGCGCGTTAGGGTCCATGAAGAGGAAGGGTCGGGTAGTCCCGGCCCACCCGGTACGAAGACGCTGAGACGGCCGGAGCCGTCAGAGACGAGCAGGTGGATACGTGACGAATCTGATGCCCTACGCCGCCGGAGAGCCGTCCCTCGGTGGAGGCCTCGGTGACCAGGTCTACAGCCGACTGCTCGGCGAGCGCATCATCTTCCTCGGCCAGCAGGTCGACGATGACATCGCCAACAAGATCACCGCACAGCTTCTGCTCCTTGCCGCCGACCCGGACAAGGACATCTACCTCTACATCAACAGCCCCGGCGGCTCGGTGACGGCAGGCATGGCGGTCTACGACACCATGCAGTACATCCCGAACGACGTGGTCACCATCGGTATGGGCATGGCGGCCTCGATGGGCCAGTTCCTGCTCACCGGTGGCACCGCGGGCAAGCGCTTCGCGCTCCCGAACACCGACATCCTCATGCACCAGGGTTCGGCCGGCATCGGTGGTACCGCCTCGGACATCAAGATCCAGGCCCAGTACCTCCTCCGCACGAAGACGCGCATGGCGGAGATCACGGCTCACCACTCGGGTCAGACCGTGGAGACGATCATCCGTGACGGTGACCGCGACCGCTGGTACACCGCCGAGGAGGCCAAGGACTACGGCCTCATCGACGAGATCATCACGTTCGCGTCGGGCATCCCGGGCGGCGGCGGCACCGGCGCCTGACCCAGGCGTGCACCACCCCGCACCCTCTCGTACGCCGAGACCTCCAGCCCCATGAACGCCACCAGGATGGTGAACACCCACATGAACAACTTCCCCGGCGCCTCCGCGAGCGGCCTCTACACCGGCCCGCAGGTGGACAACCGCTACGTCGTCCCGCGCTTCGTGGAGCGCACCTCGCAGGGTGTGCGTGAGTACGACCCGTACGCGAAGCTCTTCGAGGAGCGCGTGATCTTCCTCGGCGTCCAGATCGACGACGCCTCGGCCAACGACGTCATGGCGCAGCTGCTGTGCCTCGAGTCGATGGACCCGGACCGCGACATCTCGATCTACATCAACAGCCCCGGCGGCTCGTTCACCGCGCTCACCGCGATCTACGACACCATGCAGTTCGTGAAGCCGGACATCCAGACCGTCTGCATGGGACAGGCCGCCTCCGCCGCCGCCGTCCTGCTGGCCGCGGGCACCCCGGGCAAGCGCATGGCGCTCCCGCACGCCCGTGTCCTGATCCACCAGCCGTCCTCGCAGACCGGCCGCGAGCAGCTCTCCGACCTGGAGATCGCGGCCCAGGAGATCCTGCGGATGCGCTCGCAGCTCGAGGAGATGCTGGCCAGGCACTCCACGACCCCGCTGGAGAAGATCAGCGAGGACATCGAGAGGGACAAGATCCTTACCGCGGACGACGCACTCGCGTACGGTCTGGTGGACCAGATTGTCTCCACCCGTAAGACCACAGCCGGCGCGTCCGTCTGACGTCGGTCTTTCCCCTTGGCACATTCCGTATCCACGACCACGGCCGTGTGAACCGTGCCAAGGGGGGCCCGTACGGGGGGCCAGGCAAGGTACCGTCGGATAGAGGCACCAGGAGCCGCTGAACCAGGCTGCTCCCAGGCGAAGGGGAAGCACCTCGTGGCACGCATCGGTGATGGCGGCGACTTGCTCAAGTGCTCGTTCTGCGGAAAGAGCCAGAAGCAGGTGAAGAAGCTCATCGCGGGACCCGGTGTGTACATCTGCGACGAGTGCATCGATCTCTGCAACGAGATCATCGAGGAGGAGCTCGCCGAGACCTCCGAGGTGCGGTGGGAGGAACTCCCCAAGCCGCGTGAGATCTACGAGTTCCTCGAGGGGTACGTCGTCGGGCAGGAGCCCGCGAAGAAGGCCCTCTCGGTCGCTGTGTACAACCACTACAAGCGGGTCCAGGCCGGGGAGAACGGCGGCGGTTCGAATCGTGACGACGCGATCGAGCTCGCCAAGTCCAACATCCTGCTGCTGGGCCCCACGGGCTCCGGCAAGACCCTTCTCGCGCAGACGCTGGCCCGCATGCTCAACGTCCCGTTCGCCATCGCGGACGCGACGGCGCTGACGGAGGCCGGCTACGTCGGCGAGGACGTCGAGAACATCCTGCTCAAGCTGATCCAGGCCGCTGACTACGACGTCAAGAAGGCCGAGACGGGGATCATCTACATCGACGAGATCGACAAGGTCGCGCGCAAGAGCGAGAACCCCTCGATCACGCGGGACGTGTCCGGCGAGGGCGTGCAGCAGGCCCTGTTGAAGATCCTGGAGGGCACCACCGCCTCCGTGCCGCCGCAGGGTGGACGGAAGCACCCGCACCAGGAGTTCATCCAGATCGACACGACGAACGTGCTGTTCATCGTGGGCGGTGCCTTCTCCGGTCTGGAGAAGATCATCGAGTCGCGGGCCGGCGCCAAGGGCATCGGGTTCGGCGCGACGATCCGCTCCAAGCTGGAGATCCAGGCGAGCGACCAGTTCCAGGAGGTCATGCCGGAGGACCTGGTGAAGTTCGGGATGATCCCCGAGTTCATCGGCCGTCTTCCCGTGCTCACCTCGGTCCACAACCTGGACCGCGAGGCGCTGCTCCAGATCCTGGTCGAGCCGCGCAACGCCTTGGTGAAGCAGTACCAGCGCCTCTTCGAACTCGACGGCGTGGAGCTGGACTTCGAGCGCGAGGCCCTCGAAGCCATCGCCGACCAGGCGATCCTCCGCCAGACGGGCGCGCGCGGTCTGCGCGCCATCATGGAGGAAGTCCTCCAGTCCGTGATGTACGAGGTCCCGTCGCGCAAGGACGTGGCCCGCGTGGTCATCACCCCGGACGTCGTCCGCAACAACGTCAACCCGACGCTGGTCCCGCGCGAGCCGCGCACGATCGGCAAGAACGACGGCGGCGGCCGGCACGAGAAGTCCGCGTAGCGGCGGCGGCACACACGCCGAAGGGGCGCCCGGCCAACGGCCGGGCGCCCCTTCGGCGTTACGGGTCGGGTCAGATCTTGGTGCGCGAGGTGTTGTACAGCTTGGCCGCGAGTGCCGCCACCTCGTCCTGGGTCATCGGCTTGTTGGTCATGGCTCCGCCGATGTCGAAACCGATCACCACACCCACGGTGCTGTAGTCGGCCCAGATGCAGACCGGCATGGTCATTTCCTTGGGCCCCTTCGACGCGGAGCCGTCGGCGTCCTCGTTGACGATCTTGACGTCCTGGCACTTCATCAGTGCGCCCTCGAAGCCGGCGGGAGTGACCGACTTGGGGCTGCCGACCAGGGACGCCTTCGTGTCCTCGCTCGTCGCCGCTTCCTTCTCGGCGTTCTTGAAGGAGCCGTCGATCACCCGCGCGGGGTCCCCGATCTCGCCCCATGCGCCCTGGAGCATGAGCATCTTCGTGGTGAGGGGGTTCTGCTTGAGGTCACCGCTCAGGTACTGGGCACCGACCTGGTGAGGGTTCTTGACCCCCATGGCTTCCGCATCCGCCTTGTCCTTGCCGGTCATCGTCGACTCCGGCTCGCCCTTCGAGGCGTCCTGCCTGTAGTCGTCCACCGAGGCGGCCGGTGTCAGCTTGTAGCCCTTGGTGGAGTCGGCGACATCGCTGTTGCTGGAGCCGCCCGACGTGAGGAAGTACACCCCGCCCGCGACAACCGCCAGCGCCACCACGGCCGCGCCGATGATCAGACCCGTCTTCTTCTTCGGGGCGCCCGGCTGAGGAGGCATGCCCGGGTACGCCGGCTGAGCGCCGTACGGGGGAGTGGGCGGCTGCTGCCCGTACGGGCCCGGCTGCTGGCCGTACGGCCCCGGCTGCTGGCCCTGCGGGTAGCCGTATCCCGGCTGCGGGGGCTGCTGCTGCGGAGGAACGCCCTGGGGGGCCTGCTGCGGGTATCCGTAGCCGGGCTGGCCCTGCGGCGGCCCCTGGGGCGGCGGACCGCCGTAGGGGCCGGGCTGCTGGCCGTACGGGCCCGGCTGCTGACCGTAGGGTCCGGGCTGGCCCTGCGGCGGCTGACCGCCGTACGGCCCCGGCTGGTTGTGGCTCATGGTGCTGTCCCCCTCCAGATGCTTATGCGTTCCGCACATCCTGACGGAAGCCGCGTCCGCACAGGGCATCCGGGGGCACACCGTTACTCAACAAACCGGTTTCAGTGCACGACTGTGACGCCCCTAAACTGTGTGCCGTGACCGAGAACGCAGCGCAGCAGCCAGCCAGCATCCCCGAACTGCCGACCCAGTACGCGCCGGCCGAGGTAGAGGGGAAGCTGTACGAGCGCTGGGTGGAGCGCGGTTACTTCACGGCCGACCCGGAGAGTGAGAAGCCTCCGTACACGATCGTCATCCCGCCGCCCAACGTCACCGGCTCCCTGCACCTCGGCCACGCCTTCCAGCACACGCTCATGGACGCCCTCACCCGCCGCAAGCGGATGCAGGGATACGAGACTCTGTGGCTTCCCGGCATGGACCACGCAGGCATCGCCACCCAGAACAAGGTCGAGCAGCAGCTCGGCGAGGAGGGCAAGTCCCGCCACGACCTGGGCCGCGAGGAGTTCGTCGAGCGCGTCTGGCAGTGGAAGGAGGAGTACGGCGGCAAGATCCTCGGGCAGATGCGCCGCCTCGGTGACGGCGTCGACTGGTCCCGCGAGCGCTTCACCATGGACGAGGGCCTCTCGGCCGCCGTCCAGACCGTCTTCAAGAAGATGTACGACGACGGCCTGATCTACCGCGCCGAGCGCATCATCAACTGGTGCCCGCGCTGTCTGACGGCCATCTCGGACATCGAGGTCGACTACCAGGACGACGACGGCGAGCTCGTCTCGATCCAGTACGGCGAGGGCGAGAACACGCTGGTCGTCGCCACGACCCGCGCCGAGACGATGCTCGGCGACACCGCCGTCGCGGTCCACCCCGACGACGAGCGGTACGCCCACCTCGTCGGCACACGCATCAAACTGCCCCTCACCGACCGCACCATCCCGGTCGTCGCGGACACCCACGTCGACCCGGAGTTCGGCACCGGCGCCGTCAAGGTGACGCCGGCGCACGACCCGAACGACTTCGCCATCGGACAGCGTCACGGCCTGGAGTCGATGACCGTCATGGACGAGCGGGGCGTCATCACCGTCCCCGGTCCGTTCGAGGGGCTCGACCGTTTCGAGGCCCGTTCCGCCATCGTCGGCGCGCTGCGCGGTCAGGGCCGGATCGTCGCGGAGAAGCGTCCGTACGTCCACTCCGTCGGCCACTGCTCCCGCTGCCGCACCACGGTCGAGCCGCGCCTCTCGCTGCAGTGGTGGGTCAAGGTCGAGACCCTCGCGAAGGCCGCCGGTGACGCGGTCCGCGACGGGCGGGTCGCGATCCACCCCAAGGAGATGGAGCAGCGGTACTTCGACTGGGTCGACAACCTCCGCGACTGGTGCATCTCGCGCCAGCTCTGGTGGGGCCACCGCATCCCCGTCTGGTACGGCCCCGACGGCGAGGTCGTCTGCGTCGGCCCCGACGAGCAGCCGCCCACAGGCGAGGGCTGGACCCAGGACACCGACGTCCTGGACACCTGGTTCTCCTCCGGCCTGTGGCCGTTCTCCACGCTCGGCTGGCCCGAGGAGACGCCGGACCTCAAGAAGTTCTATCCGACCGACGTCCTGGTCACCGGCCACGACATCATCTTCTTCTGGGTCGCCCGGATGATGATGTTCGGCCTGTACGTCATGGACGGAGAGGTCCCCTTCAAGACGATCGCCCTCACGGGCCTCGTCCGCGACGAGCGCGGCAAGAAGATGTCGAAGTCCTTCGGCAACGTCGTCGACCCGCTGGACTGGATGGACACCTACGGCTCCGACGCCGTCCGCTTCACCCTGGCCAGGGGCGCCAACCCCGGCACCGACGTCCCGATCGGGGAGGACTGGGTCCAGGCGTCCCGGAACTTCGCCAACAAGATCTGGAACGCCACCCGGTTCGCGATGATGAACGGTGCGACGGTCGAGGGCGAGCTCCCGCCCGTCGAGCAGCTGTCGGCCACCGACCGCTGGATCCTGTCGCGGCTGAACAAGACCGTCGCCGACGCCGACGCGTTCTACGACGACTTCCAGTTCGCGAAGCTCAGCGACGCGCTCTACCACTTCGCGTGGGACGAGGTCTTCGACTGGTACGTCGAGCTGTCCAAGACCACCTTCTTCGCCGGTGGTGAGCAGGCCAAGGTCTCCGCGCGGGTCCTCGGCGAGGTCCTGGACGTGACCCTGCGCCTGCTGCACCCGATCGTCCCGTTCGTGACGGAGGCGCTCTGGACCACGCTCACGGGCAAGGAGTCGGTCGTCGTCGCGGACTGGCCGAAGGACAGCGGCTTCCGCGACGACGCGGCCGAGAAGGAGATCGAGCTCGTCCAGCAGGTCGTCACCGAGGTCCGCCGCTTCCGCTCCGACCAGGGGCTGCAGCCCGGCCAGAAGGTCCCGGCCGAGCTGACGGTCACCGGCACGGTGCTCGCGCCGCACGAGGCCGCCATCCGTCAACTGCTGCGCCTGCAGCCCGCCGGGGACGACTTCCACGCGACGGCGACCCTCCCGGTCGCCGGAGCCACGGTCGCCCTCGACCTGTCCGGCACGATCGACGTCGAGGCGGAGCGCAAGCGCCTGACGAAGGACCTGGGCGCGGCCGAGAAGGAAAAGGCCCAGGCCACCGGAAAGCTCGGCAACGAGGCATTCCTGGCCAAGGCGCCGGACAACGTGGTCGACAAGATCCGCGGCCGGCTCGCCAAGGCGGAGGCCGACATCGAGCGGATCACCGCCCAGCTGGCGAATCTGCCGCAGGGCTGATGACCTGAGTACGGAGCCCCCGCACCCCCGACCGACCGGGAGTGCGGGGGCTTCGCCGTGCCCGGGTGCGTACCGCGGCGGGCGCTGCGCGCGATGTCCGGCGCCATCCGTAGACTGGCCCTGTGAGTGAGCCCCGCCCTTCAGACCGGCACGACGCGTCAGATCCCGACGACACCTTCGCGGAGATCGTCGACGAAGAGACCCAGCGCGACCCCGACCTGGCGGTGATCGAGGCCGGGAGCCGGACGCTGCGCACCCAGTCCGGCCCGCCGCAGGGCGAGGCGGTCCCCGACCGCCCCGCCGACCCCGAGACGGACAGAGCGCTGCGCGCCGTGGAGCAGGAGCTCGCGGGCCGCTGGGGCGAGACCAAGCTCGAGCCCTCGGTGACCCGGATCGCCGCCCTGATGGACGTGCTCGGCGAGCCCCAGCGCGCCTACCCCTCGATCCACATCACGGGGACCAACGGCAAGACCAGCACGGCCCGGATGATCGAGGCGCTGCTCGGCGCCTTCGACCTCCGTATCGGGCGCTACACCTCGCCGCACGTCCAGTCGGTCACCGAACGCATCAGCCTGGACGGTGCGCCGATCGAGGCCGAGCGCTTCATCGAGACGTACAACGACATCAAGCCGTACGTCGAGATGGTCGACGCCCAGCAGCCCTACCGGCTCTCCTTCTTCGAGGTGCTGACGGGCATGGCGTACGCGGCGTTCGCGGACGCGCCGGTCGACGTGGCGGTCGTCGAGGTCGGCATGGGCGGGACCTGGGACGCGACGAACGTCATCGACGGTTCGGTCGCCGTGATCACACCGATCTCCCTCGACCACACGGACCGGCTCGGCACGACGCCGGCCGAGATCGCCGAGGAGAAGTCCGGCGTCATCAAGCAGGACGCGACGGTGATCCTGGCCCAGCAGCCGGTCGACGCCGCGCAGGTCATGCTGAAGAAGGCCGTCGAGGTGGACGCCACGGTCGCCCGTGAGGGCATGGAGTTCGGCATCGTCTCGCGGGAGATCGCAGTCGGCGGCCAGCTCCTGACCCTGCGGGGCCTGGGCGGCGAGTACGACAACATCTTCCTGCCGCTGTACGGCGCCCACCAGGCGCACAACGCGGTGGTGGCGCTCGCAGCCGTCGAGGCGTTCTTCGGCATCGGTGCGGAGCAGAGCCGCAGTCTCGATGTCGAAGTGGTCCGCAAGGCCTTCCTCTCGGTCCTCTCGCCGGGCCGCCTGGAGGTCGTGCGCTCCAGCCCGACGATCGTCCTGGACGCGGCGCACAACCCGGCCGGTGCCCTCGCGGCTTCGGAGGGGGTCAGCGAGGCGTTCAGCTTCACGCGCCTCATCGGGGTCGTCGGCGCCAGCGACGGCAAGGACGTCCGGGGGCTCCTCGAAGCCTTCGAGCCGATCTTCGCCGAGATCGTCGTGACCCAGAACTCCAGTGAGCGCGCCATGGACGCGGACGCGCTCGCCGCGATCGCCGTCGAGGTCTTCGGCCACGAGCGCGTCCAGGTCGAGCCCCGTCTGGACGACGCCCTGGAGGCGGCCATCACCCTGGCCGAGGAGGATGCCGAATACGCGGGCGCCGGCGTCCTGGTGACCGGTTCCGTGATCACGGTCGGCGAGGCCCGGCTGCTCCTGGGAAGGCGCTGATCTGTGCGTACGCTCTGTGCATCGACGCTGATCGGGGAGTTCTTCGTCATCGGATTCGCCGGACTCGTGGCGATGAAGCTCGACGGCATGTCCATGGGCACCGTGTGGACGGTCTGCGGAGTCGGGATGCTGCTGTCCGTCCTGCTGTGCGGTGTGATCACCAGGCCCGGTGGCATCCAGCTCGGCTGGGCGCTGCAGATCGCGCTGGTCCTGAGTGGTTTCTTCGTCCCGATGATGTACATCCTCGGGATCGCCTTCGGCGCCCTGTGGTGGGCGTCCGTGCACTACGGCCGCAAGATCGACGAGGCGAAGGCGCGGTGGGCGGCGCAGGCCGAGGCGCAGGATAGCGCCCAGGCTCCGGCCCAAGGATGACGCAGAGTGAGCCCGGCCGTCGGGCCGCTCCCACAGCCCTGTAATCTCGCCCTCACCCGCACCCCGCACCGGAAGTCTGCAAGGAGCCGCACATGACCCAGCGCACCCTCGTCCTTCTCAAGCCCGACGCCGTCCGGCGTGGGCTGATCGGCGAGATCGTCGGCCGCATCGAGCGCAAGGCCGGCTGGACGATCACCGCGCTGGAGCTGCGCACGCTCGACCAGGAGACCCTGGAGCAGCACTACGGCGAGCACAAGGGCCGTCCGTTCTACGAGCCCCTCGTCGAATTCATGGCCTCCGGCCCCGTCGTCGCTCTTGTGGCCGAAGGCGAGCGGGTGATCGAGGGGGTCCGCGCGCTCGCCGGTCCGACCGACCCGATCGCCGCCGCGCCCGGCTCGATCCGCGGTGACTTCGGCACGGTCACCCGGGAGAACCTCATCCACGCCTCGGACTCCGAGGAGTCCGCAGAGCGAGAACTCAAGCTTTTCTTTCCCGGCCTTTCCTGACTTCGGCTCCGCCAAACAGCGCTCATGACCTGGGGCGACCGAAGTAATTCGGTCGCCCTTCGGCATAGGGTCCCGTATCGCGGGAACGCATCCCTCCGACGTAACGTCACCATGGGTGGAACGGACAGCCGTTCCGCTCGTCATGGCGAAGGACCCTCGCGCTGTGTCCGTGCATACGGCACTACGATGGAAGCTTCCACGCCCGCAGCGCCAACCCTCGCCTACCTGAACAAGCCATTCTTCGCTTTCCGGGAAGGCCCGACGCATCCTCATGGGGAACAAGGGGAACTCAATGTCGTTCATCGGCCGTGACATGGCTATCGACCTCGGGACTGCCAACACGCTGGTGTACGTCAGGGGGCGCGGCATCGTACTGAACGAGCCGTCCGTCGTGGCCATCAACACCAACACCGGCGGCATCCTGGCGGTCGGCGCCGAGGCCAAGAAGATGATCGGCCGCACACCGGGCAACATCGTTGCCGTGCGGCCGCTGAAGGACGGTGTGATCGCCGACTTCGAGATCACGGAGCGCATGCTCCGCTACTTCATCCTCAAGATCCACAAGCGCCGCTACCTGGCCCGCCCCCGGGTCGTCGTCTGTGTGCCCTCCGGCATCACAGGAGTCGAGCGACGCGCCGTCATCGAGGCGTCGACGCAGGCAGGCGCCCGCCAGGTGCACATCATCGAGGAGCCCATGGCCGCGGCCATCGGCTCCGGACTGCCGGTCCACGAGGCCACCGGAAACATGGTCGTCGACATCGGTGGCGGCACCACCGAGGTCGCCGTGATCTCGCTCGGCGGAATCGTCACTGCCCAGTCGATCCGGGTGGCCGGTGACGAACTGGACAACGCGATCATCCAGCACGTCAAGAAGGAGTACTCCCTCCTCCTCGGTGAGCGCACCGCCGAACAGATCAAGATCACCATCGGTTCGGCCTTCGAGATGGAGAAGGACGAGCACACCGAGATCCGTGGCCGCGACCTGGTCTCCGGCCTGCCCAAGACCGTCGTCATCTCGGCGACGGAGGTCCGCAAGGCCATCGAGGAACCGGTCAACGCGATCGTCGACGCCGTGAAGACCACGCTCGACAAGTGCCCGCCGGAGCTCTCCGGTGACGTCATGGACCGCGGCATCGTCCTCACCGGCGGTGGCGCGCTCCTGCGGGGTCTCGACGAGCGCCTGCGCCACGAGACGGGCATGCCGATCCACATCGCCGAGGACCCGCTGGACTCGGTGGCACTCGGATCCGGCAAGTGCGTCGAGGAGTTCGAGGCGCTGCAGCAGGTGCTGGACGCCCAGCCCCGAAGGTAGAAAACGATGTTCCGCCGTACGGGCGCAAACCGCCCCGTACGGCGGAACGTTGGTATACAGGCACGAACATTCCGACGAGGAAGGCACGGCCGCCGCACGTGAGGGACACACGAGAGAGCCGGCTGCTCCTGGTGCTGCTGATCGCCATCGCATTCGCCCTGATCACGGTCGATATCCGCGGTGGCGAGGAGTCACCGGTGGACGGGGCCCGGCAGGCCGCCGCCACGGTCTTCGGACCGGTGGAGAACGGCGTCGCGGCAGCGGTGGACCCGGTGGGCAACGCCATCGGCGCCGTACGGGAGTCCGGTGACCGGCACGACCGGATCGCGGCTCTGGAGCACGAGAACGCCGCACTGAAGACCAGGCTCGGCAGCGACGACCGCAACACCAGCAAGGTCCGTCAGCTGGACACCATGCTCAAGAGCGCCGGAGCCGGCCAGTACGGCATCAAGGGCGCCGAGGTCATCGCCATAGGAGCGGCCCAGGGCTTCTCCTGGACCATCACCATCGACGCGGGGACGAACGACGGCATCCTGCGCGACATGACCGTGCTGAACGGCGAGGGGCTCGTCGGCCGGGTCACGACGGTCGGCCCCGACACCGCGACCGTCCTGCTGGCCAACGACCCCGACTTCACCGTCGGCACCCGCCTGGAGAAGACCGACGAGCTCGGCTTCGCGACCGGACAGGGCTCCCGGCCCCTCTCGGTCCAGTTCCTCAACGGCAAGGCCGACGTGAAGAAGGGCGACCGGCTGGTCACCTTCGGGTCCAGCAAGGACAAGCCCTTCGTCCCCGGCGTGCCGGTCGGACAGGTCGTGCGCGTGGACCCCTCGGGCGGTGACCTGACCCGGACCGTCTACGTCCGCCCGTTCGTCGGCTTCACCAAGCTCGACATCGTCGGCGTCGTCGTCCAGGCCCCCCGCGAGGACCCCCGCGACATGGTCCTGCCGAAGCAGCCCAAGAAGCCGGAGAAGCCCAAGCCCACCCCGACCGTCACGGTCACCGTGCAGCCCAACGGCGACCTCGTCGACGCCAGTGGGAAGGTCGTCGGGAACGTCAACGAGAAGCCCGACCCGGACGCCTCCGGCAGCCCCTCCGCGAACGCCGACACACCCGCCGGTGACGCGGCGAACGACCAGGAATAGAGCTGATCCCCATGCGTATCAACCGGACGCTGCTCTCCGTCTCCCTGGTCGTGGTCGCCCTCGTCATCCAGGTCTCCGTACTCGCCCGCCTCCAACTGCCGGGCGCCACGCCCGACCTGGTGCTCCTCGTCGTCCTCGGACTCGCCTTCGTCTACGGACCCGTCAGCGGCGCCCTCATCGGCTTCGGCGCGGGCCTCCTCGCAGACCTGGCGCCCCCCGCCGACCACGCGGCCGGGCGCTACGCCCTGGTCCTCTGCCTCATCGGTTACATCGCCGGAATGGCCCGGCCCGAGAAGGGCCAGCTCAAGTCGGCGTTCACCCCGATGGCCTTCGTGGTGGCCGCAGCCATCGGATCGACCCTGCTGTACGCCGGGGTCGGCGCCCTCGTGGGCGACACCGCGGCCCGCCATGTGGGCCTGGGCAGCCTGCTGTTCACCGCCGCCGTGTACGACCTGCTCCTCGCGCCGTTCACGGTTCCGCTGATCATGGCGCTCGCCAGACGTACCGAGAACGACCCCGTGGCCGACAGTTCCGGCAGCGGAGACGTCGCCGCCGGCTGGCTGGCCACGGGCACCGGGCTGCGGATCGGCAGCCAGCGGGGCGGGATGCGCCTGAGGGCCGCACGGAGCCGCGCCGCACGCGCGGGAAGGATCAAGGGGGTCAAGCGACTGTGAGGCCGTACCGGCACCGGACGAGCACCGGGGGCGACCCCCGTGACCCCGGCCCGACGACCACCGGGGGCGCCCCGTGAGCAACATTCCGGAGACCGGACGGACCCAGCGGGTCCAGATCCGTCTCGTCGTCATCCAGGTCCTCGTCTTCTCCCTGCTCCTGACGCTCGGCGGCCGGCTCTGGTACCTCCAGATCCGCAACGGGCAGGAGTACACGGACGAGGCCAAGAACAACCACGTCCAGCAGGTCGTGCAGCCCGCCGTCCGGGGAGCGATCCTCGACGCACGGGGCGTGCCCCTCGCCGACAACGAGACCCGCCTCGTGGTGTCCGCCAGCCGCACCGAGCTGATGAAGATGAAGGACGACGGCGTCGGCGTCCTCACCCGGCTGGCCGATGTCCTGGACATGAAGGCCAAGGACGTCCAGGACAAGGTCCGGCTCTGCGACGCCAAGACCCCGCAGCCCTGCTGGAACGGCTCGCCCTACCAGCCGATCCCGGTGACCGACGAGGCCACGACACAGCAGGCCCTCACGATCCGTGAGCGGGCCGAGGACTTCCCGGGCATCACCGCCGAACCCACCGCCGTACGCCGCTACGCCGCACCCGGCAAGGCCAACACCGCCCAGGTGCTCGGCTACCTCTCGCCGGTCACCGACGACGAGGTCACCAAGGCCCAGGACACCGAGTCGCCCTACCTGCGCTCCGACCAGGTCGGCCGCTCCGGCCTCGAGCGCACCTACGACAGGGAACTGCGCGGCAAGGCCGGTGTCACCCGCTACGAGGTCGACAACCTCGGCCGGGTCATCGGCCAGGCGCAGAACGACGAGGCGGAGCCCGGTGCCAGCGTCGTCACGTCCATCGACGCCCGGGTCCAGGCCGTCGCCGAGTACGAGCTCAACAAGGCGATGGAGACGGCCCGCAAGGAGATGGACCGCAACACCAACCAGCTCTACAAGGCGGACTCCGGCGCGGTCGTCGTGATGGAGGCCAAGACGGGCCGCATCGTCTCGATGGCGTCCCTGCCGACGTACGACCCCAACGCCTGGATCGGCGGCATCTCCGCGAAGGACTACGCCAAGCTCACCGGCAAGAAGTCCAACTTCCCACTGCTGAACAGGGCCATCCAGGGCACGGCGGCCCCGGGCTCCATCTTCAAGGTGATCTCCTCGACCGCCGCGGTCAACGCCGGTTACCCGTTCGACGGCAACTACCCGTGCCCGAGCTCGTACTCCATCGGCGGCCAGACCTTCAAGAACTTCGAGTCCCAGGGCTACGGCAGCATCACCATCGGCCGTGCCCTCGAGGTCTCCTGCGACACGGTCTACTACGGCCTGGCGCACAAGGAGTGGCAGAAGGACGGCGGAAACAAGCCGAAAAAGGACCCGGGCGACTGGTTCTACAAGACGGCCCACCAGTTCGGTCTCGGCAAGGAGACCGGCATCGACCTCCCCAACGAGGTATCGGGCCGCGTCCCCGACCGCCAGTGGAAGCAGAGCTTCTACGACGCCAACAAGACGTCGTGGTGCAAGCAGGGCAAGAAGGACGGCACGTACGTCGAGAAGATCGCGTACGAAGGCTGCATCGAGGGCTACAAGATGCGTGCCGGTGACTCCGTCAACTACTCCATCGGCCAGGGCGACACGCTCGTCACGCCGATCCAGATGGCGACCATCTACGGCGCGATCTCCAACGGCGGAACCCTGTACGACCCGACCGTCGGCAAGGCGATCGTCAGCGGCGACGGAAAGACCGTCCAGGAGATCAAGCCCCGGTCGCACGGCAAGCTGCCCTTCAAGGGAGACACGCGCGACGAGATAGACGAAGCCCTCGCGGGAGTCGCGACCCGGGGCAGCGCCGCCTGGCGGTTCGGCGGATGGCCCCAGGACAAGATCCCGATGCACGCCAAGACGGGCACGGCCGAGGTCTACGGCAAGCAGACGACCTCCTGGTTCGCCACGTACACCAAGGACTACTCGATCGTCATGACGATCTCTCAGGGTGGTACGGGTTCCGGGGCCTCCGGTCCCGCCGTGCGCAACATCTACAACGCGCTCTACGGACTCGACTCCGCCGGCAAGCAGAACCTCAAGAAGGCCCTGCTGCCCAAGCCCCAGAAGACACTGCCGAAGATCAAGCCCGACGGCCAGATCGAGTCGCCGAAGATCAAGCCCTACGTCCCCGAGCCGCCCGCCGAAGACGGTACGCAGGCCCTTGCCGCTGTCCTCGGCGGAGCCCCGGGGAGGCGTGACTGATGGCAGGCTTCTCCGTCTCGCGCTATGCCCCGGAGCGGTCCGCCTGGGCCAAGCTCGCCGCCCGCGACTCCGTCGTGCGACGGCTGGACTGGCCCCTGCTCGGCTCGGCGGTCGCGCTCTCGTTCGTCGGCTCGCTCCTGGTCTGGTCGGCGACCCGTGGACGCGATTCGCTGACCCACGGGGACCCGTACTACTTCCTCTTCCGGCACGCGCTGAACACCGGAATCGGCCTGGGGCTGATGATCGGCACCGTGTGGCTCGGCCACCGCACCCTCCGGGGCGCGGTGCCGGTCCTCTACGGCATCTCGGTCGTGCTGGTCCTCGCGGTCCTCACCCCGCTCGGCGCTACCGTCAACGGCGCGCACGCCTGGATCCTCCTGCCTGGCGGGTTCTCGCTCCAGCCGTCCGAGTTCACCAAGATCACGATCATCCTCGGCATGGCGATGCTGCTCGCCGCCCGCGTCGACGCGGGCGACCAGCAGCACCCCGACCACCGGACGGTCGCCAAGGCGCTCGGTGTGGCCGTCATCCCGATGGCGATCGTCATGCTGATGCCCGACCTCGGCTCCGTCATGGTGATGGCCGTCATCGTGCTCGGGGTGCTGCTGGCTTCCGGGGCGTCCAACCGGTGGATCTTCGGACTCCTCGGGGCGGGCACCGCGGGCGCTGTCGCCGTGTGGCAGCTCGGGGTCCTCGACGACTACCAGATCGCGCGCTTCGCGGCCTTCGCCAACCCGGCGCTCGACCCGGCCGGAGTCGGCTACAACACCAACCAGGCCCGCATCGCGATCGGCTCCGGCGGACTCTCGGGGACCGGTCTCTTCAACGGTTCGCAGACGACGGGCCAGTTCGTCCCCGAGCAGCAGACCGACTTCGTGTTCACCGTCGCCGGTGAGGAGCTCGGGTTCCTCGGAGCCGGGCTGATCATCGTCCTGCTCGGCGTCATCCTGTGGCGCGCCTGCCGGATCGCCCGCGAGACGACCGAGCTGTACGGGACCGTCGTGGCCGCCGGGATCATCGCCTGGTTCGCCTTCCAGTCCTTCGAGAACATCGGCATGACGCTCGGCATCATGCCGGTGGCGGGACTCCCGCTGCCCTTCGTGTCGTACGGAGGATCCTCGATGTTCGCCGTCTGGGTGGCCATCGGGCTGCTCCAGTCGATCCGGGTGCAGCGGCCGATAACTGCCTGAGCGCCACGGGCTGCGTGACCGCGCCGATCGCGGATAGATTCGTCCTATGGCGGACTCGAAGCGTGAGGTCGAGCGGAAGTACGAAGCGACTCCCGAGACCCGGCTGCCGGACCTGACCCGTGCAGCCGGGGTCTCGTCCGTCGTCCACCGGGGCCTGAGCGAACTCGACGCCGTCTACTACGACACCGAGGACCTCAGACTGGCCGCCGGCTCCCTCACACTGAGGCGCCGGACCGGGGGCGGCGACGCCGGGTGGCACCTCAAGTTCCCTGTCTCCGCCGACGTCCGCGACGAGATCCGGGCCCCGCTCGGCGACGACCTGCCGGCCGAACTGGCCGGACTGCTCCGTTCCCGCGTGCGCCACGCGAAGGTGGCCCCCGTCGTCCGGATCCTCTCCGCGCGCGACGTCCATCACCTCCTCGACGAGGACGGCGCCCTGCTCGCCGAACTGAGCGTCGACGAAGTCCTCGCCGAACGCCTCACGGAAAAGGGCCGCGGCACCACTGCGGCCTGGACGGAGCTGGAGGTCGAACTGGCCGACGACGTGGACCCCGCTGTCCTCGACGCCGTGGAGCGGCGGCTGCGCAAGGCCGGTGTCCACTCCTCCGCCTCCCCGTCCAAGCTCGCCAGGGCACTGGCCGAGACGGCTCCCGAGAACCGGCCGAAGACCCGGAAGGACGGGCCCCCGCGCACTGCGGGCGACCACGTGCTCGCCTACGTGCGCCGCCAGACCGAAGCCGTCGTCCGGCTCGATCCCGCCGTGCGCCGCGACCTGCCGGACTCCGTCCACCGCATGCGGGTCGCCACGCGGAGGCTGCGCAGTGCCTTCAGGACGTACCGCAGGATCCTCGACCGCACCGTCACCGATCCGCTCCGCGACGAACTCAAGTGGCTGGCCGGCGAGCTCGGGACCGGACGCGACCAGGAAGTCCTCGACGCCCGGCTCCGCTCCCGTGTCGCCGGGCTGCCCGACACCCTGGTCCTGGGTCCCGTGACCGCCCGACTGGACCTGTCATCCGTCGCGGCGGCCTCCGGGGCGCGACAGAGGATCGGCGACGTACTCGACAGCGAGCGTTATCTCGACCTGCTGGACGCTCTGTACGCCCTCATCGAAGATCCCCCGCTCAGGCGCGCTGCCGCCAAGGCCCCTAAGGACGCCCTGCCGCGCGCGGTGCTCAAGGACTACGCCCGCCTTGCCGAACGCGTCGGCCACGCCCTCGAACAGCCGCCCGGCCCGGAGCGTGACGTGGCGATGCACGAGGCGCGCAAGGCCACCAAACGTGTCCGCTACGCCGCCGACCTCGCGAGGCCCGCACTGGGCGCGCCCGCCAAGAAGTTCTCCCGCCGGATGAAGTCCGTGCAGACAGTCCTCGGCGACCACCAGGACAGCGTCGTGGCCCGGCAGGCCCTGCGTACCCTCGCGGTCCAGGCCGACGGAGCGGGTGAGTCCGCCTTCACCTGGGGACTCCTGTACGGCCGCGAGGAAGCGGCGGCGCAGGCGCGGGAACGGGAACTCCCCGAGGTGTGGGCGCGGGCGTCGCGGCCCCGGCTGCGGGCGGCACTGGAACGCTGAGCACCGGGTTACGCTAGATGGTCACCCCTGCCAGCTACGAAGGTCCTCAGATGTCTGCCGAGTCGGTCTTCCCACAGCTCGAAGCTCTGCTCCCGCATGTGCAGAAGCCCATCCAGTACGTCGGCGGTGAGCTCAACTCCACCGTCAAACCGTGGGACGAATGCGACGTCCGCTGGGCACTCATGTACCCGGACGCCTACGAGGTCGGGCTCCCCAACCAGGGCGTCATGATCCTCTACGAGGTGCTCAACGAGCGCGACGGCGTCCTCGCCGAGCGCACGTACAGCGTGTGGCCGGACCTCGAGGAGCTGATGCGCGAACACCACGTGCCGCAGTTCACCGTGGACAGTCACCGCCCCGTCGGCGCCTTCGACGTGTTCGGCCTGAGCTTCTCCACCGAGCTCGGCTACACCAACATGCTCACGGCCCTGGACCTCGCGGGCATCCCGCTGGAGTCCAAGGACCGGACCGTGGACCACCCGATCGTGCTGGCGGGCGGCCATGCCGCGTTCAACCCCGAGCCGATCGCGGACTTCATCGACTGCGCGGTGATCGGCGACGGCGAGCAGGCGGTCCTGGAGATCACCGAGATCGTCCGCGCGTGGAAGGCCGAGGGCCGGCCCGGAGGCCGCGAAGAGGTGCTGTTCCGCCTCGCGAAGACGGGCGGCGTCTACGTCCCCGGCTTCTACGATGTCGAGTACCTCCCCGACGGCCGCATCGGCCGCGTCGTGCCGAACAGGTCCGGTGTCCCGTGGCGCGTGTCCAAGCACACGGTCATGGACCTCGACGAGTGGCCCTACCCGAAGCAGCCGCTCGTCCCCCTCGCCGAGACCGTCCACGAGCGGATGTCCGTCGAGATCTTCCGCGGCTGCACCCGCGGCTGCCGTTTCTGCCAGGCCGGCATGATCACGCGCCCCGTGCGGGAGCGAAGCATCACCGGCATCGGCGAGATGGTCGAGAAGGGTCTCAAGGCCACCGGCTTCGAGGAGGTCGGCCTCCTGTCGCTCTCCTCCGCGGACCACTCCGAGATCGGTGACATCGCCAAGGGCCTCGCGGACCGGTACACCGAGGACAAGATCGGCCTCTCACTGCCCTCCACCCGCGTCGACGCGTTCAACGTCGACCTGGCCAACGAGCTCACCCGCAACGGCCGCAGGTCCGGACTCACCTTCGCCCCCGAGGGCGGCTCCGAGCGCATGCGCAAGGTCATCAACAAGATGGTCTCGGAGGAGGACCTGATCCGCACGGTGTCCACCGCGTACGGCAACGGCTGGCGCCAGGTGAAGCTGTACTTCATGTGCGGCCTGCCCACCGAGACCGACGAGGACGTCCTCCAGATCGGCGACATGGCGGTCAACGTGATCGCCAAGGGCCGCGAGGTCTCCGGCCAGAACGACATCCGCTGCACCGTCTCCATCGGCGGCTTCGTGCCCAAGCCGCACACGCCCTTCCAGTGGGCCCCGCAGCTCAGCGCCGAGGACACCGACGCCCGGCTCAAGAAGCTCCGGGACAAGATCCGGGACGACAAGAAGTACGGGCGCTCCATCGGCTTCCGCTACCACGACGGCAAGCCCGGCATCGTCGAGGGCCTGCTCTCCCGTGGCGACCGCCGCGTCGGTTCCGTCATCCGCGCGGTGTACGAGTCCGGGGGGCGCTTCGACGGCTGGCGCGAGCACTTCAGCTACGACCTCTGGATGAAGAGCGCCGAGAAGACGCTGCCCGCCTTCGGCGTGGACGTCGACTGGTACACCACCCGCGAGCGGACGTACGAGGAGGTCCTGCCCTGGGACCACCTGGACTCCGGCCTCGACAAGGACTGGCTCTGGGAGGACTGGCAGGACTCGCTCGACGAGACCGAGGTCGAGGACTGCCGCTGGACGCCGTGCTTCGACTGCGGCGTGTGCCCGCAGCTCGACCTGGACATCCAGATCGGCCCGACCGGCAAGAAGCTCCTGCCGCTCACGGTCGTGAAGTAGACCCTCCGGGTGACAGCCCGATGACGGACGCCCGGCCCAGGGAAACCCTGGGCCGGGCGTTCGCGTCTTCCCCGGCATGGACTTCGACAAGCACCGCACCCCCACGCCGTACGAGGGCGGAGAGGGCTGTCTGACCACCCTCATCAGGATTCCGGTGCGGATCGTGGTGCTGGTGCTCGTCCTGCCGGTCCGCATGCTCTGGGACCTGCTCGTGGCCGGTGGCCGCCTCCTCGACCGCCTGCTGCTGCGCCCCCTGTCCCGGGCGGCGGAGTGGTTCTGCGACCAGGTGCTCGCTCCTGCCGCCAAGGCCCTTGCGTGGCTGGCCGTGGCCCTGTTCGTGTGGCCCTGGGTGGGGTTGTGGCGCTACGTCGTGGTGCCGGTCGTCCACTACGGGGTCGTCGTCCCGCTGGTGTGGCTCCACTCGGCCGTACTCGTCCCGGCCGGACACGGACTGCGGTGGGTGTACACCCGACTGCTGGTCCCGGCGGTGGCCGCGCTCGTCACCCTTCTGCTGGTGTGGCCGGCGGTCGGGGTGTGGCGATACCTCCTCAGGCCGCTCGGCATCGGTGCCGTGTGGCTGGTGACGACCCTTGTGGTGCTGCCGGCGGAGTGGCTGTACGGGAGGGTGCTGACGCCGTTGGGGCACGGCGTGGCGTGGGTGCTGGGCAGGGTGGGGCGGGGGCTGGTGGTTCTGGGGCGGGGGTTGTGGACCGGTGGCGCATGGCTGGTCGTGACGCTTCTCGTGCTCCCCGGCGCATGGGTGTACCGACGCGTCCTGGCCCCCCTCGGCCGGGAGATCGTGACCGCCGTCGGCGTCGCCTGGCGGATCGCGGGGTTCATCTCGCGCGCGGTCGGCCGGGTGCTGGCCTGGCTGGGCCGCCACCTGGTCGGTGCGCCGGCGGTGTGGGTCTTCCGCGCGGTGTGCACACCGGTGGGCCGCTTCCTGCGCGACGCGGTCTGGGCTCCCGCCCGGCAGGCCGCCCTGGACGCGGTCCGCGCGGTCCGCGGTGCGCTGTCCACGGCCCGGGGGACGCTGCGCCTGGCGCGCCGCGACGCCTGGCGGGCACTGGTGGGAGAGCCGCAGGTCGGGGACGCGCGGAAAACAGGAGGGTCGGCTGCGCGTACCCTGGGTAGGACAACGACTGTCCCCAGCGCGGCGCCCGCGTCCGAGATCTCCCCGCAGGTCGGTAAAACCGTCGAGCGGGGGTGAGCCGGAGCGGCACCCCGGGGCACCCTGTACTTCGTGGGCGGCACGCCACCGCGGTCGCCCCGCACCGAGGAGAAGAACCACTGGGCAAGCGACAGCCCGAAGGCCCGCCGCCCGCACCGGCGGTGCAGCGCATCCGACTGCGCTACACCAAGCGGGGCCGCCTCCGGTTCACCAGTCACAGAGACTTCCAGCGTGCCTTCGAGCGGGCACTGCGCCGCTCCGAGGTGCCGATGGCCTACTCGGCCGGTTTCACCCCGCACCCCAAGGTGTCGTACGCCAACGCCGCCCCCACGGGTACGGGCAGCGAGGCCGAGTTCCTGGAGATCGCCCTCACCGAGGCGCGGGACCCCGAAACGCTCCGCGGGCTGCTCGACGCGTCGATGCCCGACGGCCTCGACGTGATCGACGCGGTCGAGGTCCGTACCTCCGGCCTCGCCGAACGCCTGACCGCCTCCGTATGGGAGATGCGACTGGACGGGGTCGGTGTCGAGGACGCGAAGAGGGCCGTGGCAGCCTTCCTGGACGCCGAGACCGTCGAGGTCCAGCGCCGGGCGAAGAACGGCATGCGGAGCTTCGACGCCCGCGCCGCCGTCGCCGACCTGCAGGCCCTTGATCCACAGCCCGATAGGCCCGGGGACGGGCCTTGTGCGATACTGCGGCTGGTAGTGCGGCACGTGACACCTGCCGTGCGACCCGACGACGTCCTTTCAGGCCTCCGAGCCGTGGCCGACCTGACGCCGCCGGTCCCCGCAGCGGTGACCAGGCTGGCGCAGGGGCTCTTCGACGAGGAGTCCGGCACGGTGACCGACCCGCTCGCGCCCGACCGCGAGGCAGCCCCGGCCGTTTCCACGGCCGATCCGGCCGCCGCCGCGACGGCGCCGGAAGGTGCGGGTTCCGCGTAAGGCGGTCGTTGTAGCGCAGCCCTCTGACTCGGGAGCCATCTGGGTCGGGCCGCGCACCGCCCCATAAGACTTTCGCCAGGCCGTGCGTAGCGCGTACGGAACCGGCGAGCCAGACATCAGTTCCCGTGCGGCGCCCGCGCCCCGGACGGCGGTATCGCGCACACCGCGCGAATCGCGTCGGACCGGACTCAGGCGTGGCGCCCGGGAGCGCGACGGGAGAACCGCCCGCATGCACGAGCAGAACGAAACCGGCACGACCGGTAACGCCGAAGACAACACCCCCGGGGACAAGCTGCCGCCGCGCCGCAGGCGCCGTGCGGCATCCCGCCCCGCAGGCCCGCCGTCGGGCGCGCCGGGTACCGCCCCCGCCGAGGACGCCACACCGGCCGTAGCGGCCGCCGCCGAGGCCACCGAGTCCGAAGAGGCCGCCCCGCCGGTCCGCGCCCGTCGTCGCGCGGTGCGCAAGGCGACGGCTCCGGCCGGTGCGCCGCAGGCCGCCGAGGTCGTGGAGCCCGTCGCCGAGCCCGTCGTGGAGACGCCGGCCCCTGCCGCCGCCGAAGAGACGGCCGAGGCCGGTCCGCCGGTCCGCGCCCGTCGTCGCGCGGTGCGCAAGGCGACGGCTCCGGCCGGTGCGCCGCAGGCCGCCGAGGTCGCCGAGCCCGTCGCCGAACCTCCGGTCGAGGACGTCGAGGAGGAGGCCGACGAAGCCCCCGTCGTCGAGGCCCCCGCCCCGCGCGGCCGTCGCCGCGCCACGCGCAAGGCGACCGCTCCGGCCGGCGCTCCGCCGCAGGCCGAGACCGTCGCCGAGGACGCTCCCGCGGCAGAGCCTGTGAAGGCCGCCGAACCCGTCGCCGAAGTGGCCGGGACCGCCGAACCGGCCGCCGCCCCGCGTGGCCGCACCAGGCGCCGCGCGTCGGCTCCGGCCGGTGCGCCGCAGGCTGCCGACGCCGGCCAGGCCTCGCAGGCCGAGACGCAGGCCGAGACGCCGGCCGAGCCCGTGGCCGCTCCGGTGGCCGAAGCCGAGCCCGCCGAGGCTCCGCGTGGCCGCCGCCGTGCTTCCCGCAAGGCGAGCTCTCCGGCCGGCCCCCCGCAGCCCGTCGAGGAGGTCGCCGAGGCGGCCGCCGAGAACGCCGAGAGCCTTCCCGCCGCCGTGGCCGAGGAGCTGGCCACCGAGACCGATCAGGTCGAGGAGGCCGCACCGCGAGGCCGTCAGCGCCGTCGCGTCACCGCGGCCGCCGGCCGCCCGGAGTTCACCGGCAAGGCCGAGGAGCCGGCCCGCAAGGGCCGTCGCGCGACGCGCCCCGCCGTGGCCGTGTTCCAGGCCCCGGTCTTCGCCGAGCCGATGTTCCAGACCCCGGAGACCGCGGCCGCCGCTGCGGCCGCCGCATCGGCGTACGACGAGAGCGACGAGGCCGAGGAGCAGAAGGCGCCGGAGCGCGCGCCGCGCAAGGCGGAGCCCGTGAAGGCGGCGGAGCCCGCCGCTCCGGCGGAGGCCGCCGAAGCCGCTGCGCAGGGCGGTTCGCGCCGTAGGCGCCGCCGCCGCGGCGAGGCCGTCGAGACCGAGCCGGCCGCGACCCCGGTCACGCTTCCCGCCGAGCAGGCGGCCCAGGCCGCAGCCCCCGTCGAGGACGAGTACGAGGCCGAGGCCGAGACGGACGCCGAGCACGAGCACGACGAGTCGGACGAGTACGGGGACCGGCCCTCGCGCCGTCGCCGTCGGGGTGGCCGTCGCCGCCGTCGCGGTGAGGCGGGCGACTCGGACGACGGGCAGCAGGACGACTCCGCGGCGGACCACGCCGAGGACGAGCAGGGCCAGGACGACGAGGACGACGACGAGCACGAGTCCTCCTCCGGGTCCAGCAGCAGCCGTCGGCGTCGCCGTCGCCGCCGTCGCAGCGGGGACGCCTCCGGCGAGGACGCGGGCAGCGGTGCGGACGACCCGGAGCGCACGGTCGTCAAGGTCCGCGAGCCGCGTGAACGGCGTGGGAGGGAAACGGCCGAGCGCGAGCCCGGCACCGGCTTCGACGAGGTCCAGTCCATCAAGGGCTCGACCCGCATGGAGGCCAAGAAGCAGCGTCGCCGCGAGGGCCGTGAGCAGGGCCGCCGCCGCGTCCCGATCATCACCGAGGCCGAGTTCCTGGCCCGCCGTGAGGCCGTCGAGCGCGTCATGGTCGTCCGCCAGAGCGGCGAGCGCACCCAGATCGGCGTCCTCGAGGACAACGTGCTCGTCGAGCACTACGTCAACAAGGAGCAGGCCACCAGCTACGTCGGCAACGTGTACCTGGGCAAGGTCCAGAACGTACTGCCGTCCATGGAGGCGGCCTTCGTCGACATCGGCAAGGGCCGCAACGCCGTCCTGTACGCCGGCGAGGTCAACTTCGAGGCGCTCGGCATGGCCCACGGGCCGCGTCGCATCGAGACCGCGCTCAAGTCCGGCCAGTCGGTCCTCGTCCAGGTGACGAAGGACCCGATCGGCCACAAGGGCGCCCGCCTGACCAGCCAGGTCTCGCTGCCCGGCCGCTACCTGGTGTACGTGCCCGAGGGCTCGATGACCGGCATCAGCCGGAAGCTGCCCGACACCGAGCGGGCGCGGCTGAAGACCATCCTCAAGAAGATCGTTCCTGAGGACGCGGGCGTCATCGTGCGCACCGCCGCCGAAGGCGCCAGCGAGGACGAGCTGCGCCGTGACGTGGAGCGGCTGCAGCAGCAGTGGGACGAGATCCAGAAGAAGTCGAAGAACACCAGCAGCTCCAACGCGCCGACGCTGCTCTACGGCGAGCCGGACATGACGGTCCGGGTCGTCCGGGACATCTTCAACGAGGACTTCTCGAAGGTCATCGTCAGCGGTGACGACGCGTGGGAGACCATCCACGGCTATGTCTCGCACGTCGCACCGGACCTGACGGACCGTCTGTCGCGCTGGACCTCCGAGGTCGACGTGTTCGCGACGTACCGCATCGACGAGCAGCTGATGAAGGCCCTGGACCGCAAGGTCTACCTTCCGAGCGGCGGCTCGCTGGTGATCGACAAGACCGAGGCGATGGTCGTCGTCGACGTCAACACCGGCAAGTTCACCGGGCAGGGCGGAAACCTCGAGGAGACCGTCACCAAGAACAACCTGGAGGCGGCCGAGGAGATCGTGCGTCAGCTGCGGCTGCGCGACCTCGGGGGCATCGTCGTCGTCGACTTCATCGACATGGTGCTGGAGTCGAACCGGGACCTGGTGCTGCGGCGTCTGCTGGAATGCCTGGGACGCGACCGTACGAAGCACCAGGTCGCCGAGGTCACCTCGCTGGGCCTGGTCCAGATGACGCGGAAGCGAGTGGGTCAGGGTCTGCTGGAGTCCTTCTCCGAGACCTGCGTCCACTGCAACGGACGCGGCGTGATCGTCCACATGGAGCAGCCGGCGTCCGCCGGTGGCGGCGGTGGCGGCAAGCGGTCCAAGAAGCGCGGCCGCGGTGGCGCCGGACATGAGCACGACCACGACCACGAGCACGACCAGGCCGAGCCCACGGCCGAGACCGAAGCCGAGGTGGCGGCCGAGGTCGCCGCCCCGGTGGCGCTGCCCGAGCCGGAGTTCGTCGCCGACGAGGAGCTGTACAGCAGCCCCGCCGAGGCGGAGGCGGCGGCAGGGCGTGGACGCGGCCGCCGGCGCGCCACCCGCAAGGCCACGGCCCCGGCCGGTGCGCCCGCCCCGGTGGCGGAGCCCGTACCGGCACCGGTGGCCGAGGACAAGCCGCAGGCGGAGCCCGTCGTTGAGGCCGAGGCCCCGGCGCCGCAGACCGCTCCCGAGGCGGAGGCGGCCCCCGAGGTGGAGGCCGCGCCCGTGGCCCGCACCCGGCGCAGGGCGACGCGCAAGGCGACCGCTCCGGCGGGCTCGCCCCAGCAGGCCGACGTGACGCCCCCGGTGCACCCGGCCGAGCCCACTGCGGACCCCGTCGCGATCGAGGACCCGGTCGTCAAGGCCCCGGCGCCCGCCCCCTCGGACGAGGCGGCGGAAGCCGAGGCTCCGGCACCGCGTGCGCGTCGGCGCGCGACCCGGAAGGCCACGGCTCCCGCCGGGCCTCCGGCCGGCGCCGAGGAAGCCGCGGTCGTCGTGGTCACCGGTGACGGTTCCGACACGCCGGAGGCTCCCGAGGCCGAGGTCTCGGAATCCGATGCTCCGGTGAAGAAGACGGCCGCGCGCAAGACGGCCAAGAAGGTCACGGCGAAGAAGGTGGCCGCCCCCAAGAAGGCCGCCGCCAAGACGGCCGCGAAGAAGACCACGGCGAAGAAGGCGACGACCAAGAAGGCAGCGGCGAAGAAGACCGTCGCGGCCGAGCAGTCGTCGCCCTCCGTGGTCGCCTCCGCGCGCACCGACGAGGGGGAGTCGGCGGGCCGCTGATGACCCCGTAACACTCGTTCGCCCGCACGCGTCCCGCCCCGAGCTCTTGGGGGCGGGACGCGTGCGTTGCGGGGCTGCGACGTCCCGGCCGGTCGAGGAGCCTCATTCCTGCGCTACATATGTCCTCTGTGTCATGATTCGATGCATCCCTGGTGTGGCAGGGCGAGGAGCGCGCGATCGGCGCACTCGTCAAGGAGGGCGTCGATGACGAGCATCAACGAGCAGCCGGTTCCCGCAGCCAGTCCCGTCATCGGAGAGGACGAGATCGCGGCAGTGGTCCGCGTGATGCGCAGCGGCCGGGTCGTACAGGGCCCCGAGGTCGCCGCCTTCGAGGAGGACTTCTCCGGCCTGGTGAGCGGGCGGCACTGCGTCGCCGTCAACTCCGGCACGTCGGCCCTGCACCTGCTTCTCCTCGCCCTTGGCATCGGCAGGGGTGACGAGGTGATCGTCCCCTCGTTCTCCTTCGCCGCCTCCGCCAACGCGGTACGGCTGACCGGCGCCGACGTGGTGTTCGCGGACATCGAGCCGGGAAGCTTCGGTCTCGACCCGGCCGCGGTCGAAGCCGCGGTCACGCCGCGCACCGCCGCGGTCATGCCGGTGCACCTCTACGGTCACCCGGCGGCGATGGGCCGGCTCATGCGCGTCGCCGGCAAGCACCGGCTCGCCGTGGTCGAGGACGCGTGCCAGGCGCACGCCGCGGCGCTGAACGGAACCCCGGTCGGTGCGTTCGGCGCGGGCGGCGCCTTCAGCTTCTACCCGACCAAGAACATGCACTCCCTCGAAGGCGGCATGGTCACCACGGCGGACGCCGAGCTGGCCCGCATGCTGCGGCTGCTGCGCAACCAGGGCATGGAGCAGCGTTACGCCAACGAGGTCGTCGGCGCCAACATGCGGATGACCGACGTGTCCGCCGCCGTCGGCCGCGTGCAGCTCGGCAGGCTCGGGGCCTGGACCGAGCAGCGCCGGGCCAACGCCGCCTTCCTCGACTCGCACATCACCCACCCCGGCGTCACCACGCCGCCGGTCGCCGAGGGGGCCCGGCACGTCTACCACCAGTACACCGTGCGCGTCCGCGGTGCCCGGGACGCCGCGATGGCATCGCTCGCCGAGGCGGGCATCGGCCACGCGGTCTACTACCCGACGCCGATCCACCGGCTCAAGCCCTACTGGGAGCCGGACCAGAAGGCCGGACGTCTCTGGGACCTCCCGGAGACGGAGCGGGCCGCCGCCGAGGCCGTCTCCCTGCCCGTGCACCCGTCCCTCACGCCGGAGGATCTGAAGCGCGTGGCCGTCGCCGTCAACGCTCTGGAGGCAATGCAGTGAACGCCGGACTGCGGGCCGGTCTGATCGGCCTCGGCTCCATGGGCCGTCACCACGCCCGTGTACTCATGGCCCTGGAGGGCGTCGAGCTGGTCGGCGTGGTCGATCCGCTGGGCGACAAGAACGGCTGGGCCCAGGGAGCACCCGTCCTGTCAGGTGTCGAAGACCTCCTGTCCCTCGGGGTCGACTACGCCGTCGTGGCCTGTCCGACGGGCCTGCACGAGGAGGTCGGCCTGCAGCTGGCCGAGGCCGGCGTCTGCGTGCTGGTCGAGAAGCCGCTCGCGGACACCGTCGAGGGCGCCCTGCGTCTCGTGCATGCCTTCGAGTCGCGGAACCTGGTCGCCGGTGTCGGCCACATCGAGCGGTGCAACCCCGCCCTGCGCTCGCTGCGCAGCCGCCTGAAGACCGGCGAACTCGGCGACGTGTACCAAGTGGTGACCCGGCGGCAGGGCCCCTTCCCGCACCGCATCGCCGACGTCGGAGTGGTCAAGGACCTCGCCACCCACGACATCGACCTGACGGCCTGGATGACCGGCCGGAGTTACGTGTCGATCGCGGCCCACACCGTGTCGAAGTCGGGCCGCCCGTACGAGGACATGGTGAGCGCGGTCGGCCGGCTCAGCGACGGGACGATGGTCAACCACCTGGTCAACTGGCTGAGCCCGCTCAAGGAGCGGTTCACCTCGGTCACCGGGGAGCGGGGCTGCCTCATCGCCGACACCCTGACCGCCGACCTGACGTTCTACTCGAACGCCTCGGTCGCCACCGAGTGGGAGGCACTCAGCGCCTTCCGAGGGGTCTCCGAGGGGGACATGGTCCGCTACGCGATTCCCAAGCGGGAGCCGCTGCTCGTCGAGCACGAACTCTTCCGGGACGCCGTGCAGGGGAACTCCTCCGACATCTGCACGCTGCGGCAGGGGCTGCGCACCGTGGAGGTGGCCGCCTCACTGCTGGATTCGGCGAGGAGCGGCCGCACGGTGGTCTTCGAGGCGGAGGCGGCGGTCGGCCATGGTGCTTGACCGCCCGGCGGAGGAGCCCCCACGCCACCGCGGGAAGATCGTCATGCTGGTCGAGAACGGCGTGAAGGGCGACTCCCGGGTGCAGAAGGAGGCCTGGTCCGCCGCCGCCGCGGGCTGGGACGTGGTGCTTCTGGGCAAGTCGCCCGACAAGAAGGCGAGGAGCTGGCGGCTGGGGGAGGCCCGGGTACGCCTGCTGACGGTGCCGACGCCCCTGCACCGGCGCCGTCACGAATACCGCCGGGCGGTCCTCCGCGCCCCGCTCGCGTACCCGCCGGGTCCGCTGGCCGAGTACCGCAAGCAGCGGATGAAGGCATGGCGCGCGGAGCTCAACCTCCGGGTCATCGAGACCGGGCGGAGCGGATCCGCCCTCGCGCGCACACGCCTGCTGCCGACGCGGCTGCTGTCCCGGGGCGTGGGCAAGTGGGTCCGGCTCCGCGCCCGGCAGACCGCCGCGCTGGAGGTTCGCCGCAAGGACATGGACACCCCGCTCGACCGGTTCACCACGGCCTTCTGGGTCCGGGTGATGGGGGAGCGGGCCTGGCGCCGGCTCGACCCCGGTCTGTGGGACCTGGAGCTCGCCTACGGGAAGGTCATCGACCGTCTCGAACCCGACCTGATCCATGCGAACGACTTCCGGATGCTGGGCGTGGGCGCGCGCGCCAAACTACGGGCCGAGGCCAAGGGCCGTACCGTGAAACTGGTGTGGGACGCGCACGAGTACCTGCCCGGTATCAAGCCCTGGAACCCGCACCCCCGCTGGCACGTCGCCCAGTGCGCCCACGAGCGGGAACACGCCAAGTACGCCGACGCGGTCACCACCGTGTCGGCCACCCTCGCGCAGATGCTGGCGGAGCACCACGGGCTGGTCGACCTGCCGGAGGTGGTGCTCAACGCCCCCGACGCCCTGATTCCCGAGGACCGGGCCGCGGAGCCCGTCCCCGACCTGCGGGAGCTGTGCGGAATCGGTCCCGAGGTGCCGCTGGCCGTCTACAGCGGTTCCGCGGCCCCGCAGCGGGGTCTTGACATCATGATCGAAGCCCTGCCGCAGCTCCCGGCCACACATGCCGCTTTCATCGTCCCGCGCGGCAACTCGCCCTACATGCAGGCCCTCAGGGCGCGAGCGGCCGAACTCGGCGCGGCCGACCGGATGCACATCCTGCCCTACGTGCCGCACGACCAGGTCGTCCGCCACCTGGCAGCGGCGGACGTCGGGGTCATCCCGATCCACCACTGGCCGAACCACGAGATCGCCTTGATCACGAAGTTCTTCGAGTACTCGCACGCGCGGCTCCCCCTCGTCGTAAGCGATGTCCGGACGATGGGCGGTACGGTCGCCGCCACCGGACAGGGCGAGGTCTTCACGGCCGAGGACGTGGCGGACTACGTACGGGCCGTGACCGCTGTCCTGGCCGACCCGCAGCGCTACCGGGACGCCTACGACCGGCCGGGCATGCTCACGGAATGGACCTGGGAGGCGCAGGCGGCTGTCCTCGACGGTGTGTACTCCAGGCTCGTCGAGGGCGTGCGTGCCCCGGTGGGTGAACGGATGGCCCCGGTGACGTCATGACCGCGTGCCCCGACGTCAGCGTCATCGTGGCCGTGTACAACACGATGCCCTACCTGACGGAGTGCTTGAACTCCCTGGTGGGGCAGAGCATCGGGCTGGAACGCCTCGAAGTGATCGCGGTCGACGACGGATCCACGGACGGCAGCAGCGGCGAACTCGACCGGTTCGCCGATCGGTACCCAGGTGTGGTCACCGTGTTGCACCAGGCCAACTCGGGTGGCCCGGCCGCCCCCAGCAACCGCGCACTGGACAAGGCCACCGGGCGCTTCGTCTACTTCGTCGGCTCGGACGACTACCTCGGCGAAGAGGCCCTGGAACGGCTGGTGGCCTACGCGGACACGCACGAGTCGGACGTCGTCGCCGGCAGGATGGTCGGGGTCAACGGGCGTTACGTGCACCAGAAGCTGTACGCGGAGAACGCCCCCGACATCAGCCTGTACCACTCCCCTCTGCCGTTCACACTGGCGAACACCAAGCTGTTCAGACGTGACCTGGTGGAAAAGCATCACCTGCGCTTCCCCGAGGACCTGCCGGTCGGCAGCGACCAGCCGTTCACCATCGAGGCCTGCGTGCGGGCCCGCAGGATCTCCGTACTCGCCGACTACACCTGCTACTACGCCGTGAAGCGTGGCGACGCGAGCAACATCACCTACCGGGCCGACCACCTGGCCCGGCTGCGGTGCACCGCGCGGATCATGGACCACGTCGCCGGTCTCGTCGCGCCGGGGCCGCGACGGGACGCGATCCTGGCACGCCACTTCGCCTGGGAACTCTCCAAGCTCCTGATGACGGACTTCCCGGCACTCGACCTCGGTACCCGGCGGCAGCTCTGCGACGGGCTCTCCGTGCTGCTCGACACGTACTACACGGAGGCGCTGCGCGACGGTACGGGCGTGAGGCGCCGGGTCCGCTTCGGTCTGGCCGGGCGCGGGGCCGTGGAGGCCCTGAGCAGGACCATCACGGACGAGGCCGCACACGGAGCCCCGCCCTTCCGGCTGGAAGGCGACCGCGCCTTCGCCGCCTACCCGGGCTTCCGGGACCCCGCGGTCGGCCTGGACGACCGGTACTACGAGGTCCTCGGCGAGACGGTGGCGGGCCGGCTCGCGGCGGGGACGGAGTTCGAGTCGGCCGGCTGGGAGCAGTCGGGCGCGGGCCTCCGGCTCACCGTGCGGGTGCGGCTCGGAGTCACCGGAGACGTGTCCTCAGCGGTGGTCGCCCTGGTGCAGGGAGCCATGCCGCAGAGCGCTGACCGGCCCGGCGCCCGCAGGCTGCAGGGGCAGGACGTCCGCCCCCCGGCACCCGGCGACTTCGCCGTCGAGCCGGCCGCGGACGGACGCGGCACGCAGGTGAGCGCCCGCGTCCCGGTCCCGGCCGTCTCCGCCAGCAAGGGATTGCGCGTCTACGTCGACGTCGCGGGGTCGACCTACGAGATCCCGGTGCGGACCGAGGGGCGGCCCATGCCGCTGGCCCGCCGGTGGGGCGAGCCCGGTCCCTACCGCGTCGCGGCGCGTCCGAACACCAAGGGCCGGTTCGTGGTCACGACGGCTCCACTCGTGGAGCCCCGGGGCGTACGGGGTAGCAGGCTGTGGAGTCTGCTGAGACCGAAGAGGAAGCGAAGCCGATGAACATCTGCGTAGTCGCACTGGGAAAGATCGGGCTCCCGCTCGCCGTGCAGTTCGCCGCCAAGGGCCACACGGTCATCGGCGCGGACGTCGACGAGGAGGTCGTGGGCCTGGTGAACGCGGCGACCGAGCCGTTCCCCGGCGAGCACGACCTGGACGTCAAGCTCAAGGAGGCGGTCGGCGCGGGCCTGCTCTCCGCGACGACGGACACCACGGCCGCGGTCGCGGCGTCCGACGCCGTCGTGATCGTCGTCCCGCTCTTCGTGGACGGCGAGGGCACCCCGGACTTCGGCTGGATGGACGCGGCGACGAAGGCCGTCGCCGCGGGCCTGCGCCCCGGCACGCTCGTCAGCTACGAGACCACCCTGCCGGTCGGCACCACCCGTAACCGCTGGGCTCCGATGCTCGCGGAGGGATCCGGCCTCACACCCGGACGCGACTTCCCCCTCGTCTTCTCCCCGGAGCGGGTCCTGACCGGCCGCGTCTTCGCCGACCTGCGCCGCTACCCCAAGCTGGTCGGCGGCATCGACGAGGCGTCGACGCTGCGCGGCACCGAGTTCTACGAGGCCGCGCTCGACTTCGACGAGCGCGACGACCTGCCCCGCCCCAACGGCGTCTGGAACCTCGGTACGTCGGAGGCCGCCGAACTGGCGAAGCTCGCCGAGACCACCTACCGGGACGTCAACATCGGTCTGGCCAACCAGTTCGCCCGCTTCGCCGACCTGCACGACATCGACGTCGAGCAGGTCATCGACGCGTGCAACAGCCAGCCCTACAGTCATATTCATCGGCCCGGAATCGCCGTCGGCGGCCACTGCATCCCGGTCTACCCGCGGATGTACCTGTGGAACGACCCCGATGCCACCGTCGTCCGGGCGGCCCGCGAGGCCAACGCGGCGATGCCCGGTTACGCCGTCGACCTGCTGGCCGCCGCCTACGGCGACCTGCACGGCGTCGGCGTCCTCGTGCTGGGCGCCGCCTACCGCGGCGGCGTCAAGGAGACCGCGTTCTCCGGTGTCTTCGGTGTGGTCGAGGCGCTGCGGGAGCGTGGAGCGGTGCCGTTCGTCTCGGACCCCCTGTACAGCCCCGAGGAACTGAAGGCCCAGGGGCTGGTCCCGCACGAGAACCAGGCCGTCACCGCGGCGATCCTCCAGACCGACCACCCCGAGTACCGCGAGTTGTCCGCGGACACCCTGCCCGACGTCCGCGTCCTCGTCGACGGCCGCCGTACGACGGACCCGGCCCGATGGGCGGGCGTGCGCCGGGTCGTCATCGGCGGCTGACCGGCGGGCCGGCCGCGGCGCGGCCCCGGCGGGGCGGATCCGGCACGCGCCTCCCGCGTCAGAGTGCCAGGGGGGCACGCTCCGTGAGCACCCCGTCGGTCTCGTCGTGCAGTGCGCCGGTCCTCGGACACTCCCAGACGCCCGGTTCGTCCGGCCGCTCGGCCAGCTTCACGCCACTGCGCCCCACCCAGCCGATCCGGCGGGCCGGCACGCCCACGACCAGCCCGAAGTCCGGGACGTCGCCGGTCACCACGGCGCCCGCCGCGACCATGGCCCAGCGGCCGATCCGTACGGGTGCGACGCACACGGACCGTGCGCCGAGCGAGGCGCCCTCGGCCACCGTCACGCCCACCGGCTCCCAGTCGCCCCCGCGCTTCTGCCTGCCCTCGGGATCGACGGAGCGCGGGTTGCGGTCGTTGGTGAGGACCACGGCGGGGCCGACGAAGACACCGTCACCGAGCTCGGCGGGCTCGTACACCAGGGCGTAGTTCTGCAGCTTGACGTTGTTGCCGATCCGGACGTCCGTTCCCACGTACGCCCCGCGGCCGATCACGCAGCCCTCGCCGAGCCTGGCGCCCTCACGGATCTGGGCGAGCTCCCAGACGCTGCTGCCGTCCCCGATCTCGGCACTCTCGTCGACCTGTGCGGTGGGCTGGACCGTGTAGTTCACCTGCGGCACCTTTCGGGGAGCGGAACAGGACAAAGCGTACGGTCGCTCGCCCGTGCGCTCCGCGACCTCCCGCCGTGCGGGCGGAACGAGTTGCTCCGTCTGCCGTGGAATCACGCGCGGGACGACCGTTCGCGGCGCCCGTTCGGACGGAGGCGGCGGGGGAGAGCCGGTTTGACCCCCCGGGGTCCGCCCCGTAATCTTGACCCTCGGCGTGTTTCTGTGCGCCTACCCCCTGAGCACATCCCTCCCGGTGATCCGTCCCCGGGGGAGGCCGCTCATCCTTCCGGACTGTCGTGGGCTCCGGCCTGCGCGGGCGGCTGGCATCAGGGGATCCGTTCCGAGTGAGAGAGAGATCCGCGTGTACGCCATCGTGCGCAGCGGTGGTCGCCAGCACAAGGTTGCTGTCGGCGACATCGTTGAGGTTGACAAGATTTCCACCGCCAAGGTTGGCGACACGGTCGAGCTCTCGACCCTGCTCGTTGTCGACGGTGACGCCGTGACCAGCGACCCGTGGGTGCTGGACGGCATCAAGGTCCAGGCCGAGATCGTGGACCACCACAAGGGCGCGAAGATCGACATCCTTCGCTACAAGAACAAGACGGGTTACCGCCGTCGCCAGGGTCACCGCCAGCAGTACACGGCGATCAAGGTCACCGGTATCCCCGCGGCTGCGAAGTAAGGGACTGAGGAGACATGGCACACAAGAAGGGCGCATCGTCCACTCGGAACGGGCGCGATTCCAATGCTCAGCGGCTCGGCGTGAAGCGCTTCGGCGGTCAGGCCGTCAACGCCGGTGAGATCCTGGTCCGCCAGCGCGGCACCCACTTCCACCCGGGCACGGGCGTCGGCCGTGGCGGCGACGACACGCTGTTCGCGCTGACCGCCGGTGCGGTGGAGTTCGGTACGCACCGTGGCCGCAAGGTCGTGAACATCGTTCCCGTCGCCGCCTGAGTCTGGCGACGACCGAACGACACAGCACCTTCCGAGGGCGGATCTCAGCTTTCCCGGTATGCGGGGAAGCGGGTCCGCCCTCGGCGCGTTACGACTAGAGACATTCCGTATTTTTTTTCCCGCTGTACCTGGAGGCACCAACCATGACCACCTTCGTGGACCGCGTCGAGCTGCATGCCGCCGCGGGTAACGGAGGCCACGGCGTGGCCTCCGTGCACCGTGAGAAGTTCAAGCCGCTCGGTGGTCCCGACGGGGGCAACGGCGGACGCGGCGGCGACGTGATCCTCGTCGTCGAGCAGTCCGTCACCACTCTGCTCGACTACCACCACCACCCTCACCGCAAGGCCACGAACGGCCAGCCGGGCGCGGGTGACAACCGCTCCGGCAAGGACGGCCAGGACCTCGTCCTGCCCGTCCCGGACGGCACCGTCGTCCTCGACAAGGCCGGCAACGTCCTGGCCGACCTCGTCGGTCAGGGCACCACCTTCGTCGCCGGCCAGGGTGGCCGCGGTGGGCTCGGCAACGCCGCGCTGGCGTCCGCCCGTCGCAAGGCGCCCGGCTTCGCTCTGCTCGGTGAGCCGGGCGAGAGCCGGGACATCGTCCTCGAGCTCAAGACCGTCGCCGACGTGGCCCTCGTCGGCTACCCGAGCGCGGGCAAGTCCTCGCTGATCTCCGTGCTCTCCGCGGCCAAGCCGAAGATCGCGGACTACCCGTTCACGACGCTCGTCCCCAACCTGGGCGTCGTCACCGCGGGCTCGACCGTATACACCATCGCCGACGTCCCGGGTCTCATTCCGGGCGCCAGCCAGGGCAAGGGCCTCGGCCTCGAGTTCCTGCGGCACGTCGAGCGCTGCTCCGTCCTCGTGCACGTCCTGGACACCGCGACGCTCGAGTCGGACCGCGACCCCGTCTCCGATCTCGACATGATCGAGGAGGAGCTCCGGCTGTACGGCGGTCTCGAGAACCGGCCGCGCATCGTCGCGCTCAACAAGGTCGACATCCCGGACGGGCAGGATCTCGCCGACATGATCCGTCCCGACCTGGAGGCACGCGGCTACCGCGTCTTCGAGGTCTCGGCGATCGCTCACAAGGGCCTCAACGACCTCAGTTACGCCCTTGCCGGGATCATCGCCGAGGCGCGGGCCACGCAGCCGAAGGAGGAGTCGACCCGGATCGTCATCCGTCCCAAGGCCGTCGACGACGCGGGCTTCACGGTCACCCTGGACGAGGACGGCATCTATCGCGTGCGCGGCGAGAAGCCCGAGCGCTGGATCCGCCAGACCGACTTCAACAACGACGAGGCCGTCGGCTACCTCGCCGACCGGCTCAACCGCCTCGGTGTCGAGGACGCGCTCCGCAAGGCCGGCGCCCAGGCCGGCGACGGCGTCGCCATCGGTGCCGAGGAGAACTCGGTCGTCTTCGACTGGGAGCCGACCATGGCCGCCGGCGCCGAGATGCTGGGACGACGCGGTGAGGACCACCGTCTCGAGGCCCCGCGTCCCGCAGCGCAGCGGCGTCGTGACCGTGACTCCGAGCGTGACGACGCGCAGCGCGAGTACGACGAGTTCGACCCCTTCTAGGCCCGGGCACGGGGCGTCCCCGCACTGCGGGGACGCCCCCGGATTCACCGAGAACCGCCAGGTGACGAGCCTGCGGCGACCGCTCATGTGCAGATTGCGTCACACATCTGTGGAGTCCGTCACTGCGGGCCCGGGCGTCGCGGAGGCCAATGTGCCTGGCCAGGCAGTGAACTGCGGGTTTCCCAGGGGCAAGCACCGGTAAACGTCCGCCTTGCGAGACGGTCGCGGAGAGTGCGACCATCACACAGTTCCCCCCTGTCATCGCAAGGTAGGTCGTCTGTGTCTGTGCCGCATGAAGCCAAGCCCCGGACCACAGCGGTCGTGCTCGCCGGTGGGACCGGTCAACGTGTGGGGCTGTCGATCCCCAAGCAGCTGCTGAAGATCGCCGGTAAGGCAGTCATCGAGCACACGCTGACCATCTTCGAGAACGCCGAGGGCATCGACGATGTCATCGTGCTGATGGCGCCGGGCTTCGTGCCCGACGTCGAGAAGATCGTCGCCAAGGCCGGGCTGACCAAGGTCGTCAAGGTCATCGAGGGTGGCAGCACCAGGAACGAGACCACCGAGCGTGCCATCGCGGCCCTCGGGGAAGGGCTCGCCGACGGTGAGGACCGCAACGTCCTGTTCCACGACGCGGTCCGCCCGCTCCTGTCGCAGCGCGTCATCAAGGACTGCGTCGACGCCCTCGACCGCTACCAGGCCGTCGACGTCGCCATCCCGTCCGCCGACACCATCATCGTGACCCGCACCCACGGCGAGGACGGCGAGTTCATCACCGACGTCCCGGACCGGTCCCGGCTGCGCCGCGGCCAGACCCCGCAGGCCTTCAAGCTGTCCACCATCCGCAAGGCGTACGCCGTCGCGGCCGGTGACCCGAACTTCCAGGCCACCGACGACTGTTCGGTCGTCCTGCGGTACCTCCCCGACGTGCCCATCTACGTGGTCGCGGGCGACGAGTACAACATGAAGGTGACGCAGCCGGTCGACGTCTTCATCACCGACAAGCTGTTCCAGCTCGCCTCGACCGCCGCCCCGCGCCAGGCAGACGAGGCCGCCTACCGCCAGCTGCTCTCGGGCAAGACCCTGGTCGTCTTCGGCGGCTCGTACGGCATCGGTGCCGACATCGCCACGCTGGCCGAGCAGTACGGTGCCACCGTCTACGCACTGGGCCGCTCCACCACGGGTACGCACGTCGAGAACCCGGAGCACATCGACGACGCGCTGTCGAAGGCGTACGCCGAGACCGGCCGCATCGACTACGTCATCAACACCGCGGGCGTCCTGCGCATCGGCAAGCTGGCCGAGACGGACCCGGCGACGATCCAGGAAGCGCTGAACGTCAACTACCTGGCGCCGGTGCAGATCGCGCGCGCCTCGTACAAGTACCTGGCGGAGACGCAGGGGCAGTTGCTCCTGTACACCTCCAGCAGCTACACCCGGGGCCGTGCCGAGTACAGCCTCTACTCCTCCACCAAGGCCGCGATGGTGAACCTCACCCAGGCGCTGGCCGACGAGTGGGCAGGCGAGGGTGTCAGGGTCAACTGTGTGAACCCGGAGCGCACCGCCACCCCCATGAGGACCAAGGCGTTCGGCCAGGAGCCGGAGGGTTCGCTGCTCTCCTCCGAGGCCGTCGCGCGCACCTCGCTCGACGTCCTCCTGTCCGCGATGACGGGTCACGTCATCGACGTACGTCAGCAGGATCCGACGCGTGATGTCACCGAGGCTTCGGGATTCGAGCAGGCCCTGGCCTCGGTACTGGACCGTCAAGAAGATGTGTAATAATTCTTGACAATTGCTTTTTTAACGGGCCCCTGTAATCGCTGAAAGGTGATTCCAGGGGCCCGTATGCGTGAAGCCGCATCTTCACATTTCCCTCAATACGTGAAACAACCGGCACCCCCTGGAGCAGGTTCTTCGTGATTTCGACAGCCATCCGGCTGGCCCGTGTGGGCAGTCGGTCAGAACTGGCGGCAGCGATACTGATGATGCTGGGTTATCCCTGCGTCATGGTCGCCGCTCTTGTCCCCGATATCTGGTTCTTCGCGGCGGCCACGGCTGTCACCTACCTCGCGGACTGGTACCTGCACCAGCGCGGCAGTTATCTGGTCAACAGGCTCGGAAAGGTGCGGGCGGGGCTGTCCATCCGCTTCCTCCTCCGCCAGTTGATGATCATCCTCCTGCTGGCCCGGCTGGACCTCGCCGAGGAACCGCTCTTCTACGCGGCGGTCGCCTGCTTCCTGCTCTTCTACGGGCTGCAGGCCCCGCACGGCGCGCTGACGACACTCATCCGGCTGCGACGCAGCCTGCCCATCGTCACCCGCAACGTGGACCTGCACGCCATACGCATCCCCGACGCCCCGCCGCGCGCCCTGCTGCACCGCTCCAGCGAGAAGATGCTGCACCTCGACCTCCCCGCGGTGGCCGGTGTGCTGCTCGCGGCGGGCACGGGCGAAGACGTCATCGGGTACATCGGTGCCGGTGTGACGCTGCTGCTCGCGGGCCTCTACACCGCGTTGCTCGTCCCCTATCTCCGGAAGAAGCGGCAGGCGCCCTCGGCTCCCGCGGTACTGAAGGCGCTCGACGCCTGGCTGCGCGAGTACCAGCCGACGGTCGTCCTCTACTTCTCCGGCTCCAGCGAGTCCGCCTACCAGGGCAACATGTGGCTCGACACCATGGCCGCCGTCGAGGGACGCCCGCTGATCGTCATGCGCGAGCGGAACCTCGTCCCGCAGCTCGCGGACACGTCCGTGCCCGTGGTGTGCGTGCCCGCCGGCACCCACCTGATGAACATGGACCTCTCCAGCGTCCGGGTCTGCCTGTATCCGGCGAACGTCGGAAAGAACATCCACATGCTGCGCGTCCCGACCATGAAGCACGTCTTCATCGGCCACGGCGACAGCGACAAGCTGGCCAGCGTCAACCCTTACTCCAAGGTGTACGACGAGGTGTGGACGGCCGGCCGCGCGGGCCGCGACCGTTACGCCCTCGCCGACGTCGGTGTCCGCGACGAGGACATCGTCGAGGTCGGACGCCCCCAGCTCGCTCCGATCAAGAGCTGGACCGGCACCACGAGGAACCCCGTTCCCACGGTGCTGTACGCCCCCACGTGGGAGGGCTGGGACGACAACCCCGGCAACACCTCGCTGCTGCTGGCCGGTGAGAAGATCGTCCGTCGGCTGCTGAAGGCGGACAACCCGGTCCGGGTCATCTACAAGCCGCACCCCTTCACCGGTATCCGCAGTGCCAAGGCCAAGGCTGTCGACGCGAAGATCAGGAACCTGATCGAGACCGCTGCGCAGAAGCGTGCCGCGGACCCCAGGTGGGTGAAGGAGGCCTCGGCCGCCGCTGCCGGGCACACTGCGGCCAAGGCGGAACTCGTCCGTATCGAGGCCCGCCTGGCGGAGCTTTCGAAGCCGGGCCGCGCCGGGGGCGACGAGTCGGAGGAGTCCCGCCTCTCGCTCGCCGACCCGGCCCGTCAGACCGAGATCTCCACGCTGCGGACCGAGTGGAACGACGCCTACTGGCGTTCCCTCGGCTGGTGGGAGCACATGACGGTGACGGGTGCGCAGCCGAAGCTGTACGACTGCTTCAACGAGTCCGACGCCATGGTCTCCGACATCTCCAGCGTGGTGTCCGACTTCATCGCGAGCGGCAAGCCCTACGCGGTCACGGACTCGGCCGAGCTCGGCGCGGAGGAGTTCAAGCGTCAGAACACCGCCGTGCGTGCGGCCGTCATTCTCTCCAACAGCGCAGAGGAGATCGACGAGCTTCTGTCCGCCGTCACCGACCCGGCGGCGGACCCGCTGGCCGAAGCCCGCCACGAGCTGAAGACCTATCTGCTGGGTCCGGACGAGCCGACCTCCATGGAGCAGTTCGACGCCGCCGTCCGGGCCCTCGCGGTCAAGGCCGAGGCCCGCAACGCGGGTGTCGCGCAGCGCCTGGGCGGGCAGCAGCCCCCCGCTCCCCTCCCTGACGCGGAGGCGGCGTCCAGCGGGGCGGGCGACGGCACGGCTGAGGTCGTCGCCGAGGCGGATGCCGCGGTCGACCCGGACGTGCCCGCCGGGCCGGATGCCGATGCGGGCATCGGCGCGGGCCCCTCGGCGGTCCGCTGAGCGCGGTCCGCCCGGAGCGTGACCGGGGCGGCCGGATGCGGAGATGACGGGCAGGTGTGATCCGGTCGTCCTCCAGGTGTTCGAAATCCGTCCGATTCGCGACGCAACCCATGCAACGGCCCGTCCGTCTCCTTCTCGGGGAGGGGAACGTACGGGCCGTTCGGCGTGTCCGTGCCCGGAACGGGGGGTATATCGCCGTTCCATCGTTTCTCCTGATTGGTACGCTTATGTGTGAACCGAGGAGAGATGGGCGCCACCACTACCACCGCACCCGATGTGACCGTGATCATCGGTGCCTACGAAGCGATGCCGTACCTGATCCGCTGCCTGGAGTCCGTCGAAGCGCAGACGCTCCCGGCCGGCCGCATGGAGATCGTGGCTGTCGACGACGGGTCGACCGACGGCACGGGGGAGTACCTCGAGGAGTTCGCGGCCCGGACCGAGATCGACATGCGCGTCGTCCGGCAGGAGAACTCCGGTGGCCCCAGCGGGCCCCGCAACGTCGGTCTCGGGCTCGCCCGGGGGCGATACGTCTTCTTCCTGGACGCGGACGACTATTTCGGCGAAGAGGCCCTGGAGCGGATGGTCGCGATGGGGGACCGGGCCGGCACCGACGTGGTGCTGGGCAAGGTCGTCGGCGTCAACAGGGGGGCGCCCAAGTCGATGTGGGCGCGGACCGAGGAGCGCGTCGACGTGCACCGGTCCAAGGTCATCTACACGCTCAGCGCGCAGAAGCTCTTCCGGCGTGAACTGCTCGAACGCATCGGCCTGCGGTTCGACGAGGGACTCGAGACGGGTGAGGACGCCCTCTTCACGATGGAGGCGTATCTGCGCGGCGCGGGTGTCTCCGTCATCGCCGACTACACCTGCTATCACCTGGTCGGCCGCGACGACGGCAAGCACGCCACCAAGCGGGGCAGTTACACCCTGCGCTTCGACTCCATGGCGGCCATGATGGAGCTCATCCACAGGCTGGAGCCGGCCGGTCCGAAACGCGACTACCTCATGGTCAGGCCCTTCACCGTCGGAATGCTCCAGCAGTTCGGTCCCGGGTTCCTGAAGCAGCCGGAAGACGAACAGCGGCACAAGCTGGAACTCGCGGCTCCGCTGATGCGGAGTTACTGGACGAACGGTGTGGCCCGGCGGATCAAGGTGGCCGAGCGGCTGAGGCTCGCCTGTGTCGCCCAGGGCCGCCTCGACCTGCTGACCGACGTGCTGAAGTTCATCCGGACCGGAGAGGTCCCCGAACTGGTCCGCTCGGCCAAGGGCGACAAGCTCTTCCTGGCCTACCCCCACTTCCGGGACGAGGCGGCCGGACTCCGGGACGCCGACTACCAGGTCACCGTCCCCGACTGGCACGGCGGGGACCGGGTCACGAGGCCGAAGCGCATCCTGAGGCCGCAGACGGAACGGCCGTCGGTGCTGAGGCGCATCGTCCGGCGGCTGCGCAGGGAGTTCCGTGGCTGGCGGGCCCGCCTGAGCACCGGCTGACGGCCCGCACGGCCGGTCGCCCGGTCGCCGCACCCTGGGGCCGTTCAGGTCCGGCGGGGTGCCTGGTGGCCGAGCCGCGTCGAACTCGGAGATAAACTCGCACAATATTCAAGGTCCCTCAAGGGATCTACATATCATCATCATCGGGACAGGGACATCGTGAAGGCTCTCGTACTCTCCGGTGGGGCGGGCACCCGTCTTCGCCCCATCACGCACACGTCGGCCAAGCAGTTGGTCCCGGTGGCGAACAAGCCCGTCCTCTTCTACGGGCTGGAAGCCATCGCCGAGGCAGGGATCACCGACGTCGGCATCATCGTGGGTGACACCGCGCCAGAGATCCGCGAGGCCGTCGGCGACGGGTCCGCCCTCGGGATCGACGTCACGTACATCCCGCAGGACGAGCCCCGGGGCCTCGCGCACGCGGTGCTCATCGCGCGCGACTTCCTGGGGGACGACGACTTCGTCATGTACCTCGGCGACAACTTCATCGTCGGCGGTATCAGCGGACTGGTCGAAGAGTTCCGTGTGGACCGCCCCGACGCGCAGATCCTGCTGACGAAGGTGCCCAACCCGACCGCCTTCGGTGTCGCGGAACTCGACACCGAAGGACGGGTGGCGTCCCTCGAGGAGAAGCCGAAGGAACCGAAGAGCGACCTGGCACTCGTCGGCGTCTACCTCTTCACCCCGGCCGTCCACGAAGCCGTGCGTTCGATCGAGCCGTCCTGGCGCGGCGAGCTGGAGATCACCCACGCCATCCAGTGGCTGATCGACCAGCAGCGCGACGTCCGCTCCACGACCATCTCCGGATACTGGAAGGACACCGGCAACGTCACCGACATGCTGGAGGTCAACCGCTCCGTCCTGGAGACCCTGAAGCCCTCCACGGAGGGAACGGTCGACGAGAGCAGCGAGATCATCGGACGGGTGCGGATCGAGGCGGGGGCACGCGTCACGAGCAGCCGTATCGTCGGCCCGGTGATCATCGGAGCCGACGCGGTCATCAGCGATGCCTACGTCGGCCCCTTCACGTCGGTCTCGGAGGGGTGCCGGATCGAGGACAGCGAGATCGAGTACTCCATCGTCCTGCGCGGCGCGTCCATCACCGGTGTGCGCCGTGTCGAGGCCTCGCTCATCGGCCGGGACGTCGAGGTCACCCCCGCGCCCCGCAACCCCTCCGCCCACCGACTCGTGCTCGGCGACCACAGCAAGGTGCAGATCTCCTCATGACGACCAACATCCTGGTGACAGGCGGGGCCGGATTCATCGGCTCCCACTACGTCCGTACCGTGCTGGGCCCCCAGGGACCGGGCGACGTCGCCGTCACCGTCCTCGACGCGCTCACCTACGCGGGCAACCCGGCCAACCTCGACGAGGTCCGTGACCACCCGGGCTTCACCTTCGTGGAGGGTGACATCTGTGACGCCGAGCTGGTCGGCAAGCTGATGACCCAGCACGACGAGGTGGTGCACTTCGCGGCCGAGTCCCACGTGGACCGCTCCATCGACGGCGGTGCCGAGTTCGTCCGCACGAACGTCGTCGGAACGCACACCCTGATCCACGCCGCACACCTGGCCGGAATCAAGACCTTCGTCCACATCTCCACGGACGAGGTCTACGGGTCGATCGACGAGGGCTCCTGGCCCGAGACCCACCCGCTCGAGCCCAACTCGCCGTACTCCTCGGCCAAGGCGTCCAGCGACCTGATCGCCCTGTCCTACCACCGCACGCACGGTCTCGACGTGCGGGTGACCCGCTGCTCCAACAACTACGGGCACCACCACTTCCCCGAGAAGGTCATCCCGCTCTTCGTCACCAACCTCCTGGACGGCGGAACGGTGCCGCTGTACGGCGACGGCGCCAACGTGCGCGACTGGCTGCACATCGACGACCACGTGCAGGGCATCGAGCTCGTCCGCACGAAGGGCCGTGCCGGCGAGGTCTACAACATCGGTGGCGGCACCGAGCTCTCCAACAAGGAGCTGACCGGTCTGCTCCTGGACGCCTGCGGCGCCGACTGGGAGACCAGCGTCACCTACGTCGAGGACCGCAAGGGCCACGACCGGCGCTACTCGGTCGACTGCACGAAGATCCGCGAGGAGCTCGGTTACGAGCCCCGCAAGGACTTCGCCACCGGCCTGGCCGAGACCGTGCAGTGGTACCGCGACAACCGCGCCTGGTGGGAGCCGCTCAAGGACCGGGCGGCGCTGTGAGTGCCGCCTGGCTCGTCACCGGAGCAGCCGGAATGCTGGGCCAGGACGTCCTGGCCCGGCTCGCCGGTGCCGGCATCCCCGCCGTGGCCGCGGGACGGGACGCCGTGGACATCGCGGACAGCGCCTCGGTGCGTGCCGCCTTCGAGGAGCACCGCCCCGCGGTGGTCGTCAACTGCGCCGCCTGGACCGCCGTCGACGACGCGGAGACGGACGAGGAAGCCGCGCTCCGCGTCAATGGCGAGGGCCCGGCGGTGCTCGCGGAGGCGTGCCGGGAGTACGGCGCCGTACTCCTGCAGGTCTCCACGGACTACGTCTTCGCCGGAGACGCCGCCCACCCCTACCCGGAGGACGCCCCCACCGCACCGCGCAGCGCGTACGGCCGTACCAAGCTGGCCGGGGAACGCGCGGTGCTGGACACGCTGCCGGACACCGGATACGTCGTCAGGACGGCCTGGCTGTACGGCGCGGGCGGCGGCAACTTCGTCCGGACGATGATCAGGCTGGAGGGCGTCAAGGACACCCTCGACGTGGTGGACGACCAGCGCGGGCAGCCGACCTGGACCGTGGACCTCGCCGACCGGCTCGTCCTGCTGGGGCTGGGCGCTCTCGCCGGCACCGCTCCGGCCGGTGTCTACCACGGCACCAGCGCCGGTGACGCGACCTGGTTCGGACTCACCAGGGAGATCTTCCGGCTGCTGGGAGCGGATCCGGAAAGGGTCCGTCCCACGACCAGCGAGGCCTTCGTGCGGCCCGCCCCCCGGCCCTCGTTCAGCGTGCTGGGGCACGACCGCTGGAAGGCGGCCGGAATCGAGCCGGTCCGCGACTGGAGGTCCGCGCTCGGCGAGGCTTTCCCGGGGCTGCTCGCCGCGGAAAGGCCCTGACGTCCGGCGGTGCGACAGGAGCGACGGCCGGGTTCCTCCCACGGGGAGGAACCCGGCCGTCGCCGTATCCGGACTTCATCGTCCGCAGGCCGCGGAGATGTCGTACGTAAAGCCTCCCGTACGACACATTCATGGGATAGCTTGCTCGAAAACCTGGCCAGTTGGTCCCTGTCGAAGGGCTGCTCCACGTGAATCGCCATGAGTTCCTCCGGTCTCTGCACCGTGTATACCGTCCCCGGAACTACCTGGAGATCGGCGTCAACGACGGCCGGAGCCTGGCCCTTTCCAGGGTGCCCTCCGTCGCTGTGGACCCGGCCTTCCGCGTGGTGACGGACATCAGCTGCGACGTTCATCTCGTCAGGGCCACGAGTGACGACTTCTTCGCACGCAAGGACCCGCTGCTGCACCTGCGCAACGGCCGGAACCCGTTCCGAGCCCTCGCCCGCCGGGATCCGCTGAACCTCCTCGGTGCCGACCCGAAGCTGGAACTCTCCTTCATCGACGGCATGCACCTCTTCGAGTACGCCCTGCGCGACTTCATGAACGTCGAGCGGCACTCCCGCTGGTCGAGCGTGATCGTCCTGGACGACATGCTCCCGCGCGACGTCGACGAGGCCGCCAGGGACCGCCACACCCAGTTCTGGACCGGCGACGTCTACAAGGTGGCCCAGGTGCTGCGCCGCTTCCGTCCCGACCTGCTCGTCATCGAAGTGGACACCGAGCCGACCGGGGTCCTGGTGGTCCTCGGCGCCGACCCCGGGAGCCAGGTCCTGAAGAACGCCTACGACGGGATCATCGAGGAGTACGTCGTACCCGACCCGCAGAACGTGCCCGACGAGGTGCTCGTCCGCAAGAACGCGGTCAAGCCGGAGGAGCTCCTCGGCCTGGATCTCTGGCCGGCCCTCGCGCGGGCGCGCAACCTCCGGCGCCCCCGCTCCGCCTTCGCTCCGCTCCGCAGGAGCGTGGAGAAGGTCACGGCCTGACCCCGGTCCCGCGGACGTGACGAAGCCCCCGACCGTCGAGGACGGTCGGGGGCTTCGTGTGCGGCCCGCCGCGGGATCAGCCGCGGGCGGCCAGCTCGGCGTAGTGGGCCAGGCAGTCCTCGTAGGAGGGCAGGAGGCCCTCCGCCTCGGCCTCCGCCAGCGTCGGAGCCGCCGCGTCCTTGTCGGAGAGCAGCGGGGCGACATCGGCGGGCCACTCGATGCCCAGCTCGGGGTCGAGCGGGTTGATGCCGTGCTCGCGGCCGGGGGAGTACCCCTCCGAACACAGATAGACGACGGTCGCGTCGTCGGTCAGCGCCATGAAGGCGTGGCCGAGGCCCTCCGCGAGATACACCGACCGGTGGTCGACGTCGTCGAGCCGCACCGCTTCCCACTGCTTGTACGTCGGTGAACCGACCCTGATGTCCACGATGACGTCGAGCACGGCGCCTCGGACGCACTTGACGTACTTGGCCTGGCTCGGCGGTACGTCGGCGAAGTGGATTCCGCGCAGTGTGCCGCGGCTGGAGACCGAGCAGTTCGCCTGCTCGAGCCTCAGCCGGTGCCCGACGCCCTCGGCGAAGGACGGCGCCTGGAACCACTCGTGGAAACTGCCGCGGCTGTCCGGGAAGATCTTGGGTTCGTGGACCAGGGCCCCGGAGATGGAAAGCTGCCGCATGTCGATCACGTCCTTGTGCTGGTGAAGGTGCTGGTACTCGTGCCTCGTGCGCGCGCGGTCAGCCGACGATCCGCGCGGCGAGCCGGCGTGCGCGCTTGCGGGCCCCGCTGGGCAGCCGGCGGGTCAGGGGACCACCGACCCGGCGCAGCGCACGGCGAATGGTCGTCTTCCGCTGCTGCGCGGACACCCTGCGGGTGAGCTCCGCGTCGGCGCGGGGCAGCCCGGTGGGAAGCACGATCCGTCCGCGCGAGTCCACGGTGACGTCGAACAGGGCGAGCGGGGCGTACGTCCCGCCGTCCAGGCGGACGGAGAGGCTCCAGGAGCCGGCCGGTACCTTCGGCGCCTCCGAGGGCAGGGGGAGGTGGGCACGCCCCTCCACGGGCCGCAGCACGGCGGGCAGGGTGTGGGACGCGGAGGGCGAGCTCAGCACCAGCTGCACCGTCGAGGGGGCGGTGCCCTCCGAGGTGAAGAGGTCCAGCCGGAGTTCGGGCCGGCTGGAGGCGACCAGCAGGGCCGCCCGGTCCTCGAGGTAGGGAGCCAGCCTCTTGCTGCGACGGGCGACGTCGAGCGTGAGGTTGCCGTGCGGTTCGGTGAAGTACGGGATGACGGCTCGGGCCGGGGATCCCAGCGAGGCGGGCAGACACGCCGCGTCCACCTGCTCGGCACGGTCGGAGCCGAGCCTCGCCTTGCGCACCAGCCCGAGGCCCCGCAGCGGCACCCACACGTCCCAGAATCCGCGCGACACCCGGCCGCGCCCCTTCACTCGCTCCGAGGAGATGGTCCCGGAGCCGCTCAGGACGACCTCGCAGACACCGTCGCCGAGCTCCTTGAACCCGGTCGTGAACTTCGCCGGGAAGGGCCATTCGACGGCCGTGTCGCGGTTGCGCAGCGAGATCTCCGCCGCGAACCCGTCGATGTCGTCGGTGACGTCGAGAAGCTCGCCCTCGGGCATCAGCCCGTCCGTGTAGTCGGGGTGGAGGTAGTAACGGCCCTCGCGGTTGAGCAGCCGAAGCGGCGCCTTGTCGTCACCGTGCACGAGGCGGCCGGTGACGGCCACGGCGACGGTGCCGTCCGGCTGCCAGGCGAACTCCTCCAGCCGTGCGGCCGCCTTGACGGACGCGGCGAACCGGGCGATCCGCAGGAGGCCCTGCCGGTCGTCGTTGCGCAGCAGCGTCGACCGCAGCCGCTGGACGGGGCCGAGCCCGTCGTGGACTCCGTCGTCCATGAAGTCCTTCGCCACGTCCTCGACGGCGTCGCACATCTCGTCGAGGAACTCGGGCGTGTACTTGAGGACGGCGGGTTCGCTGAGACGGCTCAGCATCTCCACGCGGTAGAAGCGGCGGAGAAGGAGATCACGGAATTCACCTGGCTCGGTGTTCTCGACGACCACGTCGAGCACTTCGCGGAGATTTCCGTAGTAACCGGTCGGGACGATCTTCGCCGATCCGGCGTTCTTTCCGTCGTCGCGCTTGGAGTAGTAATAGCAGGTGTAGTTGCCGAGGATGGAGACGACTTTCGCGGGGAAGTAGGCCTGCATCATGTAGAGCTGGTCCTCGAGACGGCGCTTCCCTTCCGGGTAGGCGATCCCGTTCTCGCGGAGGAACTCCGTGCGGAACATCTTGTGCGGGGTCAGGCTGTCGTACAGCGGGGCGTCGCGCAGGGTGCACTTCTCGCGCGACTTCTTGAAGACACCGTGCGGGACGCCGCGGAAGTTGCTGGCCACCTTGCCGATGACGATGTCCGAGCCGTTCCGGTCACCCATCGCGTACAGGCGCTGCAGCGCCTCGGGGGCGAGGTAGTCGTCCTGGTCGACGAACTGCACGTACTCGCCGGCGGCCTCCGCGACCCCGATGTTGCGAGGCTTTCCCGGCCAGCCCGAATTCGGGATGGTGATCACTCGGAAATGCGAGTGCTGGGTGGCCAGCTTCTCGAGCCGTTCGCGGGTGTCGTCCGTCGACCCGTCGTTGACGAAGAGGACTTCGAATTCGTCCGCGGGAAGGGTCTGACGCAACAGGGAATCGATGCAGGGATCGATGTACTTGCCCGGGTTGTAGACCGGGATGACGACACTCACTTTGACTGACACGACTGTGCCCCATCTCTGAGAACCATGGACGACAAGGTGGGGGTTGGGACCGGCAGTCGACTTCGAAGCACGGGGGGCCGCCGCCCGCCTGCACTCTAGCGCTTGCGCGGATCGAACAGTTCGGGTCCCGGGACAGAGGGTAAGGTTCCAGGGTCGCCGGCCCGAGGCAGGCGGCCCATCACACCCGGGTCCGTCCGGGCCGCCCGCCCCTCGCCCTTCCGATACGCACGACGATCGGGCCGCGGCGCGTGCTATCCAATCGATTTCGGGAGGCCGCCATCCGTTGGCGCAATGTGAGCGGTCCAGGTGAGGTGCGCTGGTCGCGCGGCTCGGTCGCCGAACTCTTCTCCGGCCGCAACAACAGCCTGGGTTTGCTCCGCCTGTCCCTGGCCTCCGCGGTCGTGGTCTCCCACGCCCGGATCCTCGGATTCGGGGACAAGGAGTTCGGGCACCACTTCAGCCACGGCCAGACCGACCTCGGCAAGATGTCGGTCTACGGCTTCTTCGTCCTCTCGGGGATCCTCGTCACCCGCAGCGGAAAGCGGCTGCCTCTCGGGCGCTTCCTGTGGCACCGCGCTCTGAGGCTGCTGCCGGGGCTGTGGGTCTGCCTCGCGGTGACCGCCTTCGTGGTCGCTCCCTTCCTGTACTGGCGGCAGCAGGGCGGCCTGGGCGGCTTCTGGGGCCACTCCGAGGGGCCGTGGAGCTACATGACGTCCAACTGGGCCGTCGCACCCCGGCAGAACGACGTGTCCGGCGTGGTGGCCACCGCGGGTGAGTCGGGCCTCGCGCACAGCCCCAGCATCGACGCGGCTCTGTGGTCGCTGCGCTACGAGGTGCTCTGCTACTTCGGGGTCGCCCTGCTCGCCGTGACGGGCGCACTCACGCGGGCCCGCCGGATCGTGCTCCTGATCGTCGGCGTCATGGGGGTGCTGATCGTCCGGGACGCGATGGACGTGCCGTTCTGGTCAGGCTTCGACGACTCCAATTACCACGCGAGTATCGAGTTCTTCCAGGTCACCGGTCGCTTCGACCCGGACGTCGTCCTCTATCTCGGATTTGCCTTCGCTCTCGGGGCGGCCATCGAGCTCTACCGCGAGCGGATTCCGGTCAGCGATCATCTGGGCGTGGTTTCCGGGCTGGTCTTCCTCGGAAGCCTGCGCTTCGGATATTTCTTCGTCGTCGGGCTGCCCGCCTTCGCCTACCTGCTGCTGTGGCTCGCCATCCGCCTGCCCGCACCGTTCCGGCGGATCGGCGCCCGGCACGACTACTCGTACGGCATGTACATCTACGGCTTCGTCGTCCAGCAGTCGCTGGTCGCGGTCGGATTCACCCGCTGGGGCTTCTGGCCCTACCTGGCGATGTCCCTCGCCGGCGCCCTGACCGCCGCGGTGCTCTCGTGGCACCTGGTGGAGCGTCCCTCGATGCGCCTCAAGGACCTCGGATCGCCCCGTGCGGTCCGGCCCGGGGCGGCGGAGGCGGGCGGTGCGGCCCGGCCGGCGGCCCCCGGCACGCAGGGCTCCGGGTCCGCTCCGGCCGGCCTCGCTCCCGAAGCCGCCGACGCGGTCCCGGCGAGCGGTGGGCGAGCGGGCGCGACGCGCTAGCCGCATTGATCACGCGCGGCCCGCCCGTCACCCTGCCCGCCCCGCTCGCCGCACGGGCACCGGCGGCGGGCAGGGGGACGGGCGGGCCCGCCCGTCACTGCTCCGGGCGCAGAAGCCTCCGGACCGGGCGCCCCACCACGCGCCGCGCACGCCGGTAGGCGGACGGCCACGCGGTCGCTCCCTCGCTGCCCTGGAGCTTGATGCTGATCGGCCGGCCGGTCTTCCCCTCGAGCTGGCTGAGCAGCAGGGTGTTCTGCTCGGAGAGCTCCGCCAGACGGCTCTGCATGAAGCTGAACCGGCTGCTCATCGCTTCCGCGTCGGTGTCGGTCCACGGGCGGACGGCGGCCGGCAGGGCGCGCTTGGCGAGCAGCGCGTCGAACGCCTTGCCGCTGTCGCCGTGGTGGAAGGTGTTCTCCAGGCCGTTCTTCTCCATGAAGCCGGTGAACCGGAGGAACCGCTCCTTGTGGCCGTTCACCAGCTCGCCGAAGTCGGCCGCCTCGTACAGCTCGGCGGGGTCGATGTTCTTCGGCGTCTCGGAGATCTTGCGGTGCGGGATGCCGAAGTACCGGCAGAGCTCCAGGGTCCGCGAGTCGCTGCAGAGCACGGTGCTCGGGACTCCGGCCAGCAGCGCGGCGATGTTGCCGTGGATGCGGGAACCGAACGAGAAGTCGAACGCGCGCAGCTCCTCGATCCACGTGGCCGGGTCGATGTAGAGCCGGACCTTGCCCTCGCGGTACATCGGGTGCGACGGATGAGTCGGCATCGAGGTCTGGGCGCCGATCGGGTTCGACGTCTCCCGCCAGTGGAGCAGCTGGGCCTCGAGGAGGTTCTGCCCGACGAACCGGAGATGCGGATACCGCTGGTGAGCCTGCCGGATGATGGCGTCGAGGCCGTGTGACCGTACGGCGCTGTGGGAGCCGTTCACCGAGATGCGGGATTCCGCGGTGAGCGACTCGGACTTCTTCTCGAGCGTGAACGTCTCGCCGTTCATGAACATCGAGGGGCATCCGATGACCTCGACGTCCCGGAAGCCCATGTTCTTCAGGTACTGCTCGGTGAACTCCCCCCGCACGCCGATGGACGCACTGCGGTTGAGCACCTCGGTGACGAATTCCCTGACCGTCGGCTCCATGGGCTTCAGCCTGGCCGCGTCGTACTTGAGGTCGGCCTGCGCGCCGACACCCAGGACGACGACGGGAATGCGCAGCTTCTTGATCAGCTGTGTCATCCGCTTCAGGGGTCGCTCGAAGGTGGGACGGAACGCGTTCGCCAGAGGAACGACGAATACGTCGAACTCCTCGTTTATGCGGTCGGCCGCCGACGGATCGGTACGGATGCCGTTGGAGAAGACCTCTGCCCGTGGAGTCGTGAGGATCTTGTGCGACGCGTCGCTGAAGATCAGGTTGCCCGCGTTCGTGGCGAAAACATCTCTGTGGAGCGATTGTTCGAGCGTGTCCACATCGAAGGGGCTTTTACCTGATCGGAGAAGAATGCGTCGTTGGCGGGTGGGTTCATCAGTCACCTAAGGAGGGTAGCCCGATGAAAGGCCTGTGGAGATTACGTAAATGACTCCATTCGTGGGCATGTCGGAACGATCGTCGGAGCGGCTCGTCCGTAGGGCCGCCTCCGTACCGCGTCAGCAGTTGAGACGGTCCGGTGCGGTGCGGGCCCCTCGCGTAGATTGAGGGGAACCGCGCAGGACGACGTGATGGGGACAGGCGTACGTGTCAGGGGCAAGGGATTCCGAAGGCGCACTCGGCACACCCCCGGAGGGCGACGCCGGGCTCAGGCCGGACGTGACCGGTGCCCGCCGGATCGTCGTCAAAGTGGGGTCCTCCTCGCTGACCACCGCCGCGGGAGGCCTCGACGCCGACCGGGTCGACGCGCTGGTCGACGCGCTGGCCAAGGTCAGGAGCGGCGGGGAACGCGAGATCGTCCTCGTCTCCAGCGGCGCCATCGCGGCGGGGCTCGCGCCCCTCGGACTCGTCCGCAGGCCCAAGGACCTGGCGCGCCAGCAGGCCGCCGCCAGCGTCGGCCAGGGGCTGCTCGTGGCGCGCTACACCGCTTCCTTCGCCCGTTACGGCGTCCGGGTCGGCCAGGTGTTGCTCACCTCCGACGACACCAGCCGGCGGGCGCACTACCGCAACGCCTACAGCACGCTCGACCAACTCCTCGAGATGGGCGCCCTCCCCGTCGTCAACGAGAACGACACGGTGGCCACGGACGAGATCCGGTTCGGCGACAACGACCGGCTCGCCGCCCTCGTCGCCCATCTCGTGCACGCCGATCTCCTCGTCCTCCTGTCCGACGTGGACGGGCTCTACGACGGCGACCCGAGCACGCCCGGCACGACGCGCATCGCCGAAGTCCACGGCCCTGCCGACCTGGAGGGCGTCGTCATCGGCAGCGCCGGCAAAGCCGGTGTCGGCACCGGTGGCATGGTCACCAAGGTCGAAGCCGCCCGGATCGCGACCGCCGCCGGAATTCCGGTGGTCCTCACATCCGCCAGCCGGGTGGCGGACGCCCTCTCGGGGCGGGACACCGGCACACACTTCCATCGCACGGGACGCCGTTCGGCCGACCGGCTCCTCTGGCTGGCCCACGCCTCGACACCCCAGGGCGCCCTGACCCTCGACGAAGGGGCGGTGCGTGCCGTCGTCGAACGCCGTACGTCTCTGCTTCCCGCCGGGATCAGCGCGGTGGAGGGCGAATTCTCCGCCGGTGACCCGGTCGAACTGAGGGACCCCGCCGGCCGCGCGGTGGCCCGCGGACTCGTCAACTTCGACGCCAAGGAGATCCCCCAGCTCCTCGGCAGGTCCACCCGCGACCTCGCGCGCGAACTCGGGCCCGCCTACGAACGGGAGGTCGTACACAGGGACGATCTCGTCGTCCTCACACCTCATCCGGGCCCCCGAAACGGCTGAAAGTCCAGCCTTCGGGCGGAGACCTTCACGAAAACCGCCCCATACCCCGCTCCGGACTGGTCAACTTTGTCACGGGGACACAAAGGGGTCAGGACAGCTACACATTCACAGGAGGCCGCCGGTGAGACGAGCGCGCCCGGGGGCGCCGCCCCGCGGAACGGGCAGCCGCGCCCTGACCAGCGTCGGAGCGGGGGCCGACTTCGTCGACGCCCCCGACGGCCAGGCCCCCGAGCAGGAACCGGGGGTGACGGACGAGGAGTGGATCCGCTCCAGGCTGTGGCACATCACCCTCAGCGTCTCCGGCAGTGAGACGCCACTGAGCGAGGTCAGACGCGGGCTCGAACAGCTGGCGCACGATCACCCCTTTCTGCTGACCAGCCGGTACGCCAACGACCACGCCGAGATCCGCTACTGGGAAGAGGCCCGGGACCTGCACGACGCCGCGGCGGTGGCCCTCCGGCTGTGGGGAGAGCACCGGTCGAGCGCCCGGCTGCCTCCCTGGGAGATCGTCGGCCTCGAGGTCATCGACAGGCAGACGTACCACCTGCGCATCGCCGAGGGCTATGGTCCGCCACCGGCGGCCCCGGTCGGGGTGCACCCGTACTGACCGGGTGTACCGGACCGGGTGCACGGGCGCCGAAACGCCCGTCTCGCATCACGGGATACGTGAGGGATGCCCGCAGCGGGCGCACTACCCTGCGGGCATGACCACGCTTTCGCCGTACGACAACATGTCCCCGGTCGCCCAGGCCGCCTACCGGGCACGCGCCGCCGCCGACGACATCGCGCCACTCCCGCGCGCGGCGAAGGACGACGCCCTTCTGGCGATCGCGGACGCGCTCGAGGTGCGCACCGGCGAGATCATCGAGGCCAACGCCGAGGACATCGCGCGGGCCCGGGAAGCCGGGACGAGCGAGTCCGTCGTCGACCGGCTGACGCTCACCCCGGAGCGAATCCGCGCCATCGCCGCGGACGCCCGGGACGTGGCCGCCCTGCCCGACCCGATCGGCGAAGTGGTCCGCGGCTCCACCCTTCCGAACGGCATCGACCTGCGCCAGGTCCGGGTACCGCTCGGGGTGGTCGGCATCATCTACGAGGCCCGCCCCAACGTGACGGTCGACGCCGCCGCTCTGTGTCTCAAGTCGGGCAACGCGGTGCTGCTGCGCGGCTCCTCGTCGGCGTACGCCTCGAACACGGCTCTCGTGCGGGTTCTCCGTGACGCGGTGGGCGGCTCCGGTCTCCCGGCGGACGCGGTGCAGCTCGTGCCGGGGGAGAACCGCGACTCGGTGCGCGAACTGATGCGGGCCCGCGGCCTGGTCGACGTGCTCATCCCGCGCGGCGGCGCTTCCCTCATCCGTACGGTCGTGGAGGAGTCGACCGTCCCCGTCATCGAGACCGGCACCGGCAACTGCCACGTGTACGTGGACGCGCAGACCGATCTCGGCATGGCCGTCGAGATCCTGGTCAACTCCAAGGCGCAGCGCCCGAGCGTCTGCAACTCCGCCGAGACCCTCCTGGTCCACAAGGACATCGCCGCCGAGTTCCTGCCCCTGGCCCTCGACGCCCTGGCCGGCGCGGGTGTGACGGTGCACGGCGACGAGCGGGTCCTGTCCTACGCCGAGGGGTCCAAGGCGACGGTGGTGGCGGCGACGCCGGAGGACTGGGAGACCGAGTACCTCTCCTACGACATCGCGGCCGCCGTCGTGGAGTCACTGGAGGGTGCCGTGGCGCACATCAGGCTCTGGTCCTCCGGCCACACGGAGGCGATCGTCACCACCTCGCAGGCCGCGGCCCGCCGGTTCACCCAGCTGGTCGATTCCACGACGGTGGCCGTGAACGCGTCCACGCGGTTCACCGACGGCGGCCAGTTCGGCTTCGGGGCAGAGATCGGCATCTCCACCCAGAAGCTCCACGCCCGGGGCCCGATGGGGCTTCCGGAGCTGACATCGACGAAGTACATCGTCACGGGGGACGGTCACATCCGTTAGCCGCGCGGCCCCCGGCGGTGCGGGCGATTCTGTGCGCTCTCTGCCCGAATCGCCCTGTCGGGGGCTACGCTGAATCCGTGCCGGACGACGTGGGGGGCAGGCCGTTCCAGGACGGCTGGGAGCCCGACGACGACCGCGGGGGCGCGGACGAGGACTTCGCCTCCGTGGTGTTCGACGAGGACTTCGTGCGGTCCGCCGAGATCCACGAACCCAGCGCGGTCGAGCGACTCCTCGCCGCCGCGGAGGCCCGCGCAGAAGCAGAGGCGAGCAGGGCACGCTTCCGTCGTGGTTCCCGCGATGCCGATTCCCACGACGACTACGGGCCGGACGGCGCGTACGGCCGTCACAGGGCTCGCGGTGGCTTCTGGGACCCCGACGGCGCAGGGGAGGCCGCCTCCGACCCCTACGGGCCCGACGGCGGCGCTCTGCGTCCTTACCGCGGCACGGCACACTGGCACCGGCCGATCGCCTGGCTGCTGGCCGTGCTCATAGGCATCGGGATGGTCGCGTTGGCCTTCAGCGCGGTCTACCGCGGCGCGGCGAACAACCGGCAGGAAAAGGTGCCGCCCCCGGCCACGAGCGGCGTGGACAAGCCGGGCCCGACTCCCTCGCTCTCCGCCGGCCACTCCCGCCCGGCCGTCTCCGCGGTCCCGCGCACGCCCTGAGCCGAGTCGGCGCCGTAGGGCTGCCCTGCCGCTGGGCTGCCCTGCCCTGCCCTGCCCTGCCCTCGTAGCTGTCCCGGCCGCACGGCTGTGTGCCGCGCATGGCTGTCCCGCCGGGCGCGGTCCAGCAGGACATCTGTGGACGCCCGCTGCTGAGGACGCCGTACCGGTTCCGGGAGGGTACGGCGTCGAGGCTGGGGCCCGGCGCAAAGGCTGGGGCCCGGCGCAGCGCGGTTGGCCGCCGTCGACGTCGGGTGGGGGAACCCGGATGGAGTAATGGGCGGGGGATGCTCCGCTGCCGGAGCCCCCGGTCCCTGTGAGCGGCACCCGTACGGATGCGGGAGCACAGTCGCGCGATCGAGCCCGGCCGGCGAGACCGTGCGGGGCCGGCCCGTCGGCGAACCCTGCCGGGCTTCCGACTGCGCTCCTACCTGGGCGGCGTTTACCGTGATGACGATCGACCCAATCTGAAAGTACGACCCTGTGACCCCTCCTCCCGTCCCCGTCTCCGGGGAGAGGGCCTGATACCGAACCCGTGACGGACAGGTCCGCCGGCAGCCGCGTGGCTGGGGCGCACCCCAGCGCCCGCCCTCACCGGCGGCGCGCGGAGATCGGGAGGAGTCATGGCAGGCCGCGGAGAACCGCCGGAAGGGACGCCCGAGAACCCTTCGGGCGGTGAGGACGAGTACCGCTCGCTCGTCTTCGACGAATCGTTTGTGCGCGCCGCCAAGCTGCAGGAGTTCTCCGCCAGGGAACGCATGGGCGAACCTGCCCGCGCCGTGCGGTCCCTCCCTGGCAAGGTTGCCCGCCGGCGCCGCTCCAGGGCCGGCATAGCGCTCGTCGTGCTGATCGCCCTGGCGTTCGCCACCGCCGTCTACATGGGCTTCCGGAACCCCTATCCGGCCCCCGTAGGACGGCGTGCCGAATCGCTGCACACGACCGTCGTCCCGCTCGCCCCCCAAGGGCCGGTGCCCGCGGGAACACCGGAGTCCCTCCTGGACGACGGCCCGGCCGCGGGCTTCCGCACCGGCGCCTCGGGCATCAACCTTCCGGCCGTACGGAGGACGAAGAACTTCTCGGACAGCCAGGTGACCATGGGCCTCACCACGGTCAAGGACTACCTGGTCGCATCGGCGCTGGACCCCGACGTCCTCACCGGAGGAGTCGTCCGGCCGGTCGGGCGCCTCCTCGACCCGGACCAGACGGTGCAGTTCGACCGGAGCGTGGGCTCGCCGTCCGCCGACGGTGAGCACCTGGCGACCGGCTGGCTGGTGCGTTTCGACCCGGCCGAGGTGGAACTGGCCGACCCGGAGATCCGGGTCCAGGGCACCTTCACCTACGCGGAGGCCGGGGCGGACACCCTGGAAGTCGTGTCCGACCACACCTTCACGTACACGCTGCGCCCCGCCGTGTCCGGCCCCCACCGGGCCGACGCGGCCTCGCTGTTCACCGTGCGCCGCGTGCTGCGCTTTTTCCTCGACCGTGAGGACATCCGGCTCCACCGGCTCGAGGTCCGCAGCGCATACGTCCAGGCCGGCCCCCAGTCCTGCTCCGCCGACATGGCAGGTGTCCTCCGTCCGCTGCTCGCCGGCGAGCGAGCGGACACCCGGGGTCCCGCCGGCACCGATCCCTACGCCACGGGCGTGCCCACAGCGGCCCTCTGCGGCACCCTGGCGGTCAGCTCCCAGCCTCCGGCTCCTCCTCGGGGCCCGGACGCCGCCAAGTCCCCTCGGAGCCGCCCGTAGCGTCGGTGCCGGTCCTGGTGTCCGAGGTGGACGCGCCGCCCTTGCCGGTGGCCCCGCCCCCTGCCGGGGTTCCACCGCTCGCCCCGGTGAATCTGTCCCGGAGCTTGCCTCCGAGGTCGCCGGCACCGCCCGCGATGTCACCGACGAGCTTCATCAGCGGGTCCCGGCTCGTGCGCACCGTGTCCGCGTAGTGGGCCGCGGACTCCCGGAAGGAGTCCGTCACCGAGGTGTCCCTGTCCTCGTCGCGCCGGGGGTAGTGGCCGTCCATGAGGCGCTGGTAGTCCCGCGACTCCGACCACTTCTTCAGCTCGGCGGCACGCACCGTGGTGAACGGATGTGTCCGGGGCAGCACGTTGAGGATCTTGAGCACGGAGTCGCGGAGATCTCCGCCCTTCTCGTACTCGTCGGCCTGGGCGAGGAAGGCGTCCACGTTCATCTCGTGGAGGTGGTTGCCGCCCGCGATCTTCATCAGCCCGCGCATCGACGCACGCAGGTCCTGCCCCACCAGCAGCCCTGCCCGGTCGGCGGACAGTTCCGACTTGCGGAACCACTCGCGCAGTGCCGTCACGATCGCCATGATCGCGACATTGCCCAGGGGGATCCACGCCACCTTGAGCGCGAGACCGGTGAGGAAGAGCAATATCGTCCGGTACACCGAGTGACCCGACAGGGCGTGGCCCGCCTCGTGGCCCACGACGGCCCGCATCTCCTCCTCGTCGAGCAGCTCCACGAGCCCCGTCGTCACCACGATGATCGGCTCGTCGAGACCGATGCACATGGCGTTGGGCCGCGGATCCTGCGTGACGTACATGGACGGGACCTTCTTCAGGTCAAGGATGTAACAGGCGTCCCGCAGCATGTCGTTGAGATGCGCGAACTGCGCGTCACTCACCCGGACGGAGTCCGACAGGAAGAGGAGTCGCAGACTGCGCTCGGGAAGCAGGCCGCTCAGCGCCTTGAACACGGTGTCGAAGCCGCTCAGCTTCCGCAGGGCCACCAGCGCCGAGCGGTCCGCCGGGTGTTCGTACGCCCGGGACGAGATGCCCGGGAATCGCTTGCGCTGCCTGCTCGGCACGCCCTCGTGGCCGGTGTCGGTCATGGATGCCCCCTGTTCGTACGAGACGTCTCTCGTCCCCCTGACAAAAGCCAGCGTATGTGCTGGCGCTACGGTGTGCGGGGGGCTGTGGATAACTTTGAGGAGCGCCCGGAATGCCGCACATCGCAGTACTGCTCGCCGCCGTGTCCGAGGACCAGGGGCCGGGCGACACGCTCCGCGTCGTACTCCTCGTCTCGCTCGTGGGAGCCGCTCTGCTCGGCTGGTTCCTGCTGCGCGGATACCGCAACGACGACAACAACGACTGAGTCGGCGTGAGCGTGCCCGCGGCGCCCGCATACGATGTGCGCGACGTCTCCCTCCAGATCCCCGATGGATAGGTCCTGCAGAAGATGAGCCTCACGAGCACCGCGCACCAGCTGGTCAACCTCGCCGCCGAAGGTGAGCAGGGTGGCAACCACGAAAGCCTCAGCCCGTACCTCACCGGTGGCGGCGCGCTCTTCGTGCTGCTGCTCCTGCTCTGGGTCACCACCCGCTTCAACCGGGACCGCTGAGGCGGAGGGCGAACAGCTGTGCCAGTAGGGTCTGCACGCATGGGAGAGCAGAAAGTGCCTACCGGACGCGGCAAGCGCCGACTCGGCGTGATGGGCGGGACGTTCGACCCGATCCATCACGGCCACCTCGTGGCTGCCAGCGAAGTGGCCGCCCATTTCGACCTGGACGAGGTCGTCTTCGTGCCGACGGGGCAGCCGTGGCAGAAAAGCCACAAGCAGGTGTCCCCGGCCGAGGACCGCTATCTCATGACGGTCATCGCCACCGCGTCCAACCCGCAGTTCTCGGTGAGCCGCAGCGACATCGACCGTGGCGGTCCGACCTACACGATCGATACGCTGCGGGATCTGTGCACGGCCCACGGTGACGCGGACCTGTTCTTCATCACCGGCGCCGACGCCCTGTCCCAGATCCTCACCTGGCGGGACGCCGAGGAGCTGTTCTCGCTCTCCCACTTCATCGGTGTGACCCGGCCGGGTCACGTGCTGACCGACGACGGACTGCCCGAGGGCGGTGTCTCGCTGGTGGAGGTGCCCGCACTGGCGATCTCGTCCACGGACTGCCGGGCGAGGGTCGCGCAAGGGGAGCCGGTCTGGTACCTGGTGCCGGACGGTGTCGTCCGCTACATCGACAAGCGCCAGCTGTACCGCGGCGAATGAGCCACGGAGAGGGGCACCTGTGACCGACCGCCAGAACCCGTACGACCCGTACTACCAGCAGCAGCCGCAGATCATCGGCTACGACGAGTACGGGCAGCCGGTCTACCAGCAGCAGGGGCAGCAGCAGTACGACCCGTACACGCAACAGCAGACCCAGCAGACCCCGCAGGACGGACAGTCCTCGCAGGACGGACAGTCCCCGCAGGGCTACGGCTACGACCCGTACGCCGGAACGCAGCAGTACGACCCGTACGCGGCCCAGCACGCGCAGCAGCAGGGACAGCAGGCCCAGCAGGGGTACGGGTACGACGAGGGCTACGCCGGTCACGGCTACGGCACCGGCACGCAGCCCGTCGTGGACGACTCCACCCAGCAGTGGGCCGCCGCCCCCGTCCCGGCCCCCGCCGCCCCGGCGCCCGCCCCCGCCCCCGTCGCAGCTCCGCCGCCGGACGAGCGGCGCGAGCCCGAGCCGCAGGCAGGTCCCGGTGTGCCCGGGCAGCGCCGCGCCGACGGCGACTACCGCACGGAGCAGTTCTCCTTCATCGAGGAGCCGGACGAGAACTCCGAAGACGTCATCGACTGGCTGAAATTCACCGAGAGCAGGAGCGAGCGGCGCGAGGAGGCACGGCGGCGCGGGCACAACCGGATGGTCGCGCTGATAGTCGTCGTGGCACTCGTGGTCGTAGGCGGAGCCGGCTACCTCTGGTTCGCCGGAAAGATCCCGGGTGTCGCGGGCAAGGACGAGCAGAGTGCCGCGGCCGCCGGCCCGCAGAAGAGGGACGTCATAGTCGTCCACCTGCACAACACCAAGAAGGGCGGCACCTCCACGGCGCTGCTCGTCGACAACGTCACCACCAAGCAGGGCACCACCGTCCTTCTGCCCAACTCCCTCGCGGTGGCCGGGGACGACGGTTCCACCACCACCCTGGGGAAGTCCGTCGACGACGACGGCTCCAGCGGAACCCGCGAAGCGATCGACACATTGCTCGGCACCAGCATCAGCGGCACCTGGCGGCTCGACACGCCCTACCTCGAGAACCTCGTCGAGCTCGTCGGCAACATCGAGGTCGACACCGACACAGCCGTGCCCGCCGCCGAGAAGGGCGCTTCACCGCTGGTACGCAAGGGCGAGGGCCAGACGCTGAGCGGTCAGACGGCCGTCGCGTACGCCACCTACCAGGGGCCGGGTGAGCCCGAGGCCAACCAGCTCATGCGCTTCGGGCAGGTCATGCGCGGCGTGCTCCGCAAGCTCTCGGAGGACCCCAAGGCGGCGACCGTCACCATCGAGACGCTCGCGCAGATCCTCGATCCGTCCCTGCCGGAGCAGGACCTCGGTGCCTCGCTCGCGAAGCTCGCCGGCCACGCCAAGGTCGGTGACTACAAGACGGAACTGCTTCCGGTCCAGAACGACGGCACCCTCACCGACAGTGCCACCGAGAGCGTCGTCAAGGACGTTCTGGGCGGCAAGGTGAAGGCTCCGGACCAGGACGCGGCGGTGCGCGTGGGGATCAAGAACGCCACTGGCAGCACCCGCGGTACCGAGAGCGCCCGGGTCCAGCTGGTCAACGGCGGCTACGCCTTCGTCGACGGCGGCAGGGCGGACACGGTGGCCTCTTCCGCAGTGGTCTACGGGGCCGCGGAGGACAAGGCGAAGGCGGTCGAGGTCGCGAAGACACTCGGGCTGCCGGAAAGCGCCGCCGAGAAGGGCAAGCCCGCCGCCAACGCGGACGTGACCGTGGTCCTCGGTCAGGACTACGAGATCCCGAAGCAGACGTCGTAAGGGCTGTCGGCGGTCCGTGAGACCCTAGAGGTTGATCTGACCGCCGACGAAAGCCTGCATGTGACCGCCACGGACCGCTCCATCGAGCTCATCACCGCCGCCGCCCAGGCGGCGGCCGACCGGCTCGCGCACGACATCATCGCCTACGACGTCAGCGACGTCCTGTCGATCACCGACGCCTTCCTCGTGGCCTCGGCTCCCAACGACCGCCAGGTCAAGTCGATCGTCGACGAGATCGAGGAGCGGCTGCAGAAGGAGCTCGGCGCCAAGCCGGTGCGCCGCGAGGGCGACCGCGACGCCCGCTGGATCCTGCTCGACTACGTCGACATCGTGATCCACGTCCAGCACAGCGAGGAGCGCGTGTTCTACGCGCTCGAGCGACTGTGGAAGGACTGCCCCGAGATCGCCCTTCCGGAGGACGCGGTCAAGACCCGGGGCAAGGCCGAGGAGCACGCCCAGCTCAACGGCGGCACGGAAGGTGAGCAGAGCTGAACGGCAGCAGCAGCGGCAGAGGCCGCAGGATCGTCCTCTGGCGCCACGGCCAGACGGCGTGGAACCTGGAGCGGCGCTTCCAGGGGTCCACGGACATCGAGCTGACCGAGGCCGGCGTCGGGCAGGCCCGTCGGGCCGCCCGGCTGCTCGCCTCGCTGGGGCCGGACGCGATCGTGGCGTCCGACCTGAACCGGGCAGCGGCCACGGCCGCCGAGCTCGCCTCGGTCACGGGCCTGGCCGTCGCGCATGACTCCGCCCTGCGCGAGACGTACGCGGGTGCCTGGCAAGGGCTCACGCACGAGGAGATCGTCGAGCAGTTCGGCGAGCAGTACGCCGCGTGGAAGCGCGGCGAGCCCGTGCGCCGGGGCGGTGGCGAGCTGGAGACCGAGGTGGCCGACAGGGCCGCCCCGGTCGTCCTGGAACACGCCGGCAAGCTGCCGGACGCGGGGACGCTCGTCGTCGTGAGTCACGGCGGCACGATCCGGACGACCATCGGCCGTCTGCTCGGTCTCGAGTCCCATCACTGGGAAGGGCTCGGCGGGCTGTCGAACTGCTGCTGGTCCGTTCTGGGCGAGGGCGCCCGCGGCTGGCGCCTGCTCGAGCACAACGCCGGGACGCTTCCCGAACCGGTGCTCGGGGACGACGACTGACGGGTGCCGCGAGGCCCTTCCACCGCCGGTCGGGACCGGATTTCGCTTTCCGGCTTGTCGCAGGCTAAAGTTCTTCTTGTTCGCAGCGCGGAAACGCAGGGAAACACAGCGGACAGCGGGGCTATAGCTCAGTTGGTAGAGCGCCTGCATGGCATGCAGGAGGTCAGGAGTTCAATTCTCCTTAGCTCCACAGTCAAGATCCCGTCCCCAACAGGGGACGGGATCTTTTTTCGCCCCCTGTTGGGGACGGGAAGGGCGACTCGCGCGGGCGCCTCCCCAACTGCCCTGCCCCGCCGGGCACAAGGGGCGACAGGGTGCCCGGGCCCCTGTCCCGGCGACGTGTCGGCCCGCGCGGTGCCGTTCCTTCAGGCCAAAGGCGGGTGACGGGGCCGTCGTCGGGCTGACCCCCTTGCGGGGCCATGGCAGAATCGGAGCGCCGGAGGGGGCGACGGACCGATCGGGAGGGAGCGCGATGCCTGCGAGCCGCGTACGGGTCCCCGACCCGCCGCTTGCCCTCACCGCGACCCATGGCCCCACCGCGGACGGCGGCTACGCCGTTCCGCGAGAGAACTCCTTCGCGTGCACGGCCTGCGGCCACAGTCGGAGCTGACCGGATGGGTGCACACAGGCGGAAGTGTGACTGGTGCGGCAGCGGCACGCCCATCGTCAGGGACATGGACCCCGTCAACGCGGAGTTCCAGTACTGGTGCGAGGAGTGCGCGCGGGCGCTGATCATAAAAGGCGACGCCATCGAGACGTACCGAGAGCTCGAAGGGGAGCCGATCTACGGACGGCTCCTTGAGGAGCACTGCACTCTCAAGCGGTTCTACTCCTTCGCGACCGCCTGACGGGGGCGGCCGGAGCCGTACGAACCGTACGCCGGGGGCCGGCTGCCGGTCGGGCCGAGCCCAGGTGGAAACGATTTTTGATGGGCCGGGGGGACCGTGTAATGTTCTCGATGTCGCCAGGGAAACCGGGCGGCAAACAACACGGGGCTATAGCTCAGTTGGTAGAGCGCCTGCATGGCATGCAGGAGGTCAGGAGTTCAATTCTCCTTAGCTCCACAGAGAAGAAGCGGGTCATCCACATCGGGTGACCCGCTTCTCGTTGTTCGGGTCCTCTCTCGTCGGGGTGGTCAGCCCCGGCCGCTGCCCAGTGCCTTGCGCTGGGCGCTGGGCAGTGCGGGGCGTTCGGCGGGTGCCTGTTCCATGCGCAGAGCCAGTGCCGGGCAGCGCCGTACCGCTCGCTGGGCCCGGCCCCGCAGGTGCATCGGAACGGCGGCGTCCGCGAGTGCGGGATAGCCGTCGGGCCCCAGTCTGATCAGCTCGGGGACGATGTCCGCGCAGAGCCCGTGTCCCTGGCAGAGCGTCCAGTCCACGGCGAGCTTCTCCCCGCTCGGGATGGACTCCTCCAGGTCCTCGTATCCAGCGGCGGGCAGCGGGAGCACGCCCAGCGTCTCGCGTCCGCAGCCACCGTCCAGAACGTGTGCGGCGAGGTCGTCCGTGAAGGCGGAGAGGGTGGACGACAGGAAGCGGGCCGAGCCGTCCGGGTGCTTGCAGGCCCCGCGGCCCTTCACGGCCTGGGTCACCTCGCGCAGTGCCTCCAGCGCCGCCGGCCCGCCGCCGTTCAGCACGTCCGAGAGGCCGCCCGCCGCCGCCGGCAGTCCCAGCTTGCAGGGCCCGCACTGGCCGGCTGTTTCGGCGGCCAGCCAGTTGGCGATCCGGAGAGACTCGCCGATCGGACAGGTGTCGGGGCCGATCGGCAGGATGGCCCCGGCGCCGAGTGCTCCGCCCGCCGCCGCCAGGGAGGCTCTGGAGACCACGGCATCGTGCGAGGCGATGGCGTCGATCCAGTTGCCGTGATAGCCGCCGGTGAGGACCCCCTGCGGCAGGGGCGGGGCTCCCGCGAGCTGCAGGACGTACCGCAGGGGTACCCCGGTGGGCACCTCGATGACCATCGGGGTCGCCACGGCCCCGGAGACGGTGAGCAGGACCGTGCCCGGTTCGTCGTGCAGGCCCGTGTGCCCGTAGCGGCGGGAACCGATACGCGCGGCAACCGCGAGCTGGGCGTACGTCTCCGCGTTCGACAGCAGTGTCGGTGCGCCGGCGACGCCCGACTCGGCCGCGCGCTCGCGGCGCCCCGGAGGCAGTGCGGGACCGCCGTTCACGGCCCGGATGACGGCGGACGCCTCCCCGGAGACCATGCGCTCGGGGGTGCGCACGACGCGGGCTCGCAGGTGCTGGCCGCGCTTGTCGGACAGACCGCGTTCGGCCAGGGCGGCCCGGACGGATATCTCCGTGGAGTTGCGGGTGACGGCCACGACCAGCGTGCGGGCACCGAGTGCCTCGGCGGCGAGCAGTGCGCCGTCCAGGATGAGGTGCGGAGCACGGTTGAGCAGCACGGTGTCCTTGCGGCAGGCGGGTTCGCCCTCGCTGCCGTTGATCACGACGACGGGCCTCACCCCGCGCCGTATGGACGCCTTCGCCACCGCGCGGAGCTTCTTACCGAACGGGAATCCCGCGCCGCCCCGGCCGCGCAGGGAGATGGCCTCGGCCAGCTCGGCGAGTCGCTCGCCCGTCATCGGTTCGAGCGGGCCGTGCACCTTCAGGTGCATGGCGAGATCGAGGCGTTCCACCAGGTCGAAGCCGGTGGTCAGCTGGGGGAGGCCGACGACGCGGACCTCGGGTACATCGGGGAGGGGGACGTTCAAGGTCGTTCTCCTGCGGGTGCGTGCCAGGGTGCCCCGGCCGGGGGCGGGTAGAGCGGCCCGGGCAGTTGCTCGGTCTCCTGGTCGGATGCGGTGGCCGGATAAGCGGTCTGCGCGGGCGTGGGTGCCTGAGCCGGGAGAGCGGGGGAGGGGGCGGGCCAGCGGGCGTCCGTTCCCTCCTGCGAGGCGGCGGACGCCCGGGAGACCGCCCGGTACGCCGCCGAGATGCCCGGCCGCGTTCCGGTGGACGCCCCCGGTGCCGGCCCGAGCCGGTCGGAGACGCGAGGCGGGGCCTCGTACGGCGCCTCGTAGGACGGAGCCTCGTAACGCGGCTGCTCGTACGGGGGCTGCGCGTAGGGAGTCTGCTCGAACGGTGCCTGGCCGTACGCCGCGGACCCGTACCCGAACCCGGGTGCGTCGAGGGGCGGAGACGACGGTGCCGCCAGTGTCCGGGGGCGGACCGGGGTGCCGCGTACGCCGCGGTCGTCGTCACCCCAGCCGGGAGCGTCCGGCGGCAGACCCCGGCGTGGCTGCGGCGGCGCGTGTTCCGCACCGGGGAGCGGCGAGGAGCGGACGACCGGGTCGGATGCCGACGGCGGCCCCGCCGAGCCGATCAGGTCGGTGACCAGCTCGACGATCAGCCTCCTGGCCGGGCCGGGGAGCAGCCGCAGACAGAGCGCGGCCGCCACAGCGAGGAGGCAGAGCATGTACATCACGACGACCCAGGTCGCCGGCTGCCGACCCGCGTACAGACCGTGTACCAGGGCGGAGCACCATGCCGGGTATGCCAGTGCGTGCAGCGCGCGCCAGCGGCCGGCGATCTTGCCGGGTGTCGCGAACGCGCTGCGCATGGCGCCGGTGGCAGCGGTGACGATCATGAGCAGTCCGGCCAACGAGCCGAAGCCGATCAGACCGGCGGTGCCGCCGACACCCGTGCCGAAGGGTATGAGGGCACCCAGCAGACCGACGTGCCCGAGGGCGACCTTCACCGTGCCGTGCAGCAGGAGGAGGCCGAGCGAGCTGACGGCGGCGGCCCGGTGGATGCCCTGGCAGACGAGCCGCTGGCGGGTCGAGAGGAACAGCCGGTCGGTGGCCAGCAGGCCCCATGCGACGGCCGCGGTGAGCAACACCAGCGTCAGGACGCCGGTGGTGAAGTCGAACGCGGTGCGCATGCCGTCGCTCCCGGCGACGGCGAGCAGCGGAATGAGGACCAGCGCCGCGACGGTCATTCCGCCCTGTGTCTGGCGGCTCATACCTGGACTCGGACTCATGGAGGGGGACGAGCGGATCCTGCGATGAGGCTTCATGGGGGCGACTCCGAATGGTTCGGCAAAGCGGTCCCGTTGCCGCATGCTAGGTCGCCGCATACTGGCCGGTACGAGGTTTGAAGTGTTGCCCCGATAGGGGGCAGTACGCGGAGTAACCCCCGGACTGTGTAGGTCCTGCGGAGGGTTCGTGCCCATCATGTGCCCAGGGTTCGCGGTCGGGGCGGGTCCTGAGTGAGGCGTTCGCCGGGTAACTGCCGGGCCGGGCTCCGGGCCCGTGCGGTACCCTGACGCCATGCGTGCCGTATGCCTTCTGCTCAGCGAGCCGCGCTGACCACTCCCGACCGGTGAGAACGCCTGGTCGGACTCGGCGCGGCGTCCCCTCCTGTGCGAGGGGATTTTTCGTTTCCGTAGACGTGTGTCCGTAGACGGTGGGCGCCGGCAGATGACGATCGATGGAGCTTTGAGGATCATGAGCGAGACGAATTCCGCGGCCGAGGCGGCCGCGCCGCACCGCTACACGGCAGCGATGGCCGCCGACATCGAGGCACGCTGGCAGGACTTCTGGGACGCCGAGGGGACGTACGAGGCGCCCAACCCGACCGGTGACCTGTCGGACGGCTCCGGGCTGGCGGCGAAGCCGAAGCGCTTCATCATGGACATGTTCCCGTACCCCTCGGGCGCCGGTCTGCACGTCGGCCACCCGCTGGGGTACATCGCCACCGACGTCTACGCCCGCCACCAGCGGATGACCGGGCACAACGTCCTGCACACCCTGGGCTTCGACGCGTTCGGTCTGCCGGCCGAGCAGTACGCCGTACAGACGGGCACGCACCCGCGGGCCTCCACCGAGGCCAACATGGAGAACATGAAGGTCCAGCTGCGACGGCTGGGCCTGGGCCACGACAAGCGCCGCTCCTTCGCGACGATCGACGCCGAGTACTACAAGTGGACCCAGTGGATCTTCCTGCAGATCTTCAACTCCTGGTACGACACCGAGGCCGACCGTGCCCGCCCGATCGCCGACCTGGTCGCCCAGTTCGAGAACGGTGAGCGCCCGCTGCCGGACGGCCGCGCATGGGGTGCGCTGACCGCCGCCGAGCGTGCCGACGTCCTGGGGCAGTACCGCCTGGCCTACGCCTCGGACGCTCCCGTCAACTGGTCGCCGGGTCTGGGCACCGTGCTGGCCAACGAAGAGGTGACGGCCGACGGCCGGTCCGAGCGGGGCAACTTCCCGGTGTTCAAGGCGAAGCTGCGCCAGTGGAACATGCGGATCACCGCGTACGCGGACCGGCTGCTGGACGACCTGGACGGCCTGGACTGGCCCGAGGCCATCAAGCTGCAGCAGCGCAACTGGATCGGCCGGTCCGAGGGGGCGCGCGTCGACTTCCCCGTCGACGGTGCCGGCGACATCACCGTCTTCACCACCCGGCAGGACACGCTGTTCGGTGCCACCTACATGGTGCTGGCGCCGGAGCACGAGCTGGTCGAGCGGATCATCCCCGCCGCCTGGCCCGAGGGAACGCACCCGGTGTGGACCGGCGGCCACGCGAACCCGGCCGAGGCGGTCACCGCGTACCGCAAGCAGGCCGCGGCCAAGTCCGATGTGGAGCGCCAGGCGGAGGCCAAGGACAAGACCGGTGTCTTCACCGGGACGTACGCGACCAACCCCGTCAGCGGCGACAAGGTGCCGGTCTTCATCGCCGACTACGTCCTGATGGGCTACGGCACCGGCGCGATCATGGCGGTACCGGCGCACGACGCGCGCGACTTCGCCTTCGCGCGCGCCTTCGAGCTGCCGATGCGCTGCGTCGTCGAGCCGTCGGACGACCGCGGACTGGACCCCTCCACGTGGGAGGACGCGTTCTCCTCGTACGAGGCGAAGCTGGTCAACTCCGCGAACGGCGAGATCTCGCTCGACGGCCTGGGTGTCGTCGAGGCCAAGGCGAAGATCACCGAGTGGCTGCGGACACACGGGGTCGGCGAGGGCACGGTCAACTTCAGGCTGCGCGACTGGCTGTTCAGCCGTCAGCGTTACTGGGGTGAGCCCTTCCCGATCGTCTACGACGAGGAGGGCATCGCCCACCCGCTGCCCGAGTCGATGCTGCCGCTGGAACTGCCCGAGGTCGAGGACTACTCGCCGCGCACCTTCGACCCGGAGGACGCCGACACCCAGCCCGAGACCCCGCTGTCCCGCAACGCCGACTGGGTCAACGTCACGCTGGACCTGGGCGACGGCGCCGGCCCGCGACGTTACCGCCGCGAGACCAACACCATGCCCAACTGGGCCGGTTCCTGCTGGTACGAGCTGCGCTACCTGGACCCGAACAACGACCAGCGACTGGTCGACCCGGCGATCGAGCAGTATTGGATGGGGCCGCGCGACGGCCTGCCGACCGGCGGTGTCGACCTGTACGTCGGTGGCGCCGAGCATGCCGTTCTGCACCTGCTGTACGCCCGGTTCTGGTCCAAGGTCCTGCACGACCTGGGGCACATCTCGTCCGCCGAGCCGTTCCACAAGCTGTACAACCAGGGCATGATCCAGGCTTTCGTCTACCGGGACAGCCGCGGTATCGCGGTCCCGGCCGCCGAGGTCGAGGAGCGGGACGGGGCGTACTTCCACGGCGACGAGAAGGTCAGCCGCGTCCTGGGCAAGATGGGCAAGTCGCTGAAGAACGCGGTGACGCCCGACGAGATCTGCGGAGAGTACGGCGCGGACACCCTGCGCCTGTACGAGATGGCCATGGGGCCCCTGGACGTCTCGCGCCCGTGGGACACCCGGGCGGTCGTCGGCCAGTACAGGCTGCTGCAGCGTCTGTGGCGCAACATCGTCGACGAGGAGACCGGTGAGGTCACCGTCGTCGACGCGGAACCCGGCGAGGACACGCTGCGGGCACTGCACAAGGCCATCGACGGTGTCGGTCACGACATGGCGGGGATGCGCTTCAACACCGCGATCGCCAAGGTCACCGAGCTGAACAACCACCTGACGAAGACGGGCGCTCCGCTGTCGCGGTCGGTCGCCGAGCGACTGGTGCTGCTGGTGGCACCGCTGGCGCCGCACGTGGCGGAAGAGCTGTGGCGCCGGCTGGGCCACACCGAGTCCGTCGTGCACCAGGACTTCCCGGTCGCCGACCCCGCCTACGTCGTCGACGAGACCGTCACCTGCGTGGTACAGGTCAAGGGCAAGGTCAGGGCGCGCCTGGAGATCTCCCCGTCGATCACGGACGAGGAACTGGAGGCGCTGGCCCTGGCCGACGAGAACGTGGTCGCCGCCCTGGGCGGGGCCGGGATCCGCAAGGTGATCGTCCGGGCGCCGAAGCTGGTCAACATCGTCCCCGCATAGGGGCGTCCTGCGGACCGCCCCGTCTCCTGTGGGGCGCTCCGTGTCCTGTGGGGCGAGCCGCAGAAGTGACCCGGGAAGTCCGTCGGGGCACGCCCGGGCTTTCCGTACGGCCAGGGGTGCCCCGGCCTGTACTTTCCCCGCGGCCAGGGCTTTCCCCTACGGGCAGGTTGGGGGTTCCTCCGGAACCCTCGGCCTGCCCGTTCCGTTTACGGTGGAGGGGCGGGCCGCAACCGGCAGCCGAACCGACAACCGAGGGGCGTCCATGGAAGCCGCGATCCTGATCCTGACGTTGCTGTTCGTCGCGTTCGTGGCGCTCGGTGTGTACGCCGGTGTGAAGGCGGTGCGGGCCGCCAAGCGGGGCGTGGACCGGACGATCACGCAGGCGCGCCGCTCCGTCGAGGACACCGCACTGCGGGCGAAGAGCTACGGGCAGCCGGGGGTACCGGGAGAGCTCGCACAGCTGAGGCTCGCTCTGCGGACGTCGATGAGGGCCACGCAGGAGGCGCTGAACGCCGGAGCGGCGGAGGACGCCTCCCTCTCGGAGTCGCTGAACCTGTTCCACCGGCTGAGTGCCCATGGGCGCGAGCTCGATCACGACCTCAAGCGGCTGGAGCGCGAGCCCGACCGGGCGACCGTGGCCTCCCTGCTCCCGGGCCTCAAGGAGCGCACCGAGCGCATCACGCACTCGGCGGAATCGCTGCGCTGGGCGGCGCGTGACCGGGCCAGGCAGTTCGCCGACGACGACCTGGCCGCGCTGAACGCACAGATCGACGTGGAGGCCGGCGCCCTGCGGCACTGGACGACCGAGGAACCGCAGACACAGGGCGGTGACGTTGCCGGGCACCACTGGACCGCTCCGGCGGACGAGCCGTCACCGCAGGCGATCACCTCTCCGGATCCTCGCTCGGATACCGGCTACCCGTGGCAGAAGTCGGCCAAGCCGGAGACGACGAACTGAACCGGCGGAAAGCCGGGTGACCGGTCGCGCGGTCGCGCCCCGCTGAGGGCCCGTGAGGAACCTGCATGTACATGGGCGGCGACGTTGACCGTGTGTGTCCGGGCTGGTCGACGCGTGTCCGAGTTCGACGGATGAATGTTTGCAGGGCGAGCGGAAATGATCAGTAGATCGGTCCCGGGCTGCCGCGCCCCCGCCCTGGAAGGTAATCTCCGGCTCATGTCCCGCCATGTCGCTATCGTCACCGATTCAACGGCCTACTTGCCACGCCGGACGATGGAACGGCACGGCATCATCGCGGTGCCGCTCACCGTGGTCCTGGGTGATCAAGCACTGGAGGAGGGCACGGAGATCTCGGCCCGGTCGCTGGCTCTGGCCCTGCAGAAACGCCACTCCGTGACCACGTCGCGGCCCAGTCCCGAGGTCTTCGCCGCGACCTACCGCGCCGTGGCGGACGCCGGCGCCACCGACGTGATCTCCCTCCACCTGTCGGCCGAGCTCTCCGGGACGTACGACGCCGCGCTGCTGGCGGCGAAGGACGCACCCGTGCCCGTGCGTGTCGTCGATACGGGCATGGTGGCCATGGCCCTGGGGTTCTGCGCGCTCGCTGCCGCCGAGGCCGCGGAAGCGGGGGGCGGTCCGGAAGAGGCGGTCGCCGCAGCCGAGAAGCGGGCTGCGGACACGTCCGCCTACTTCTACGTCGACACGCTGGACTACCTGCGCCGGGGCGGTCGTATAGGCGCCGCTCAAGCGCTGTTGGGATCCGCGCTCGCGGTCAAGCCGCTCCTCCGGCTGGACGGCGGCCGTATCGAACTGCTCGAGAAGGTGCGGACCGCTTCCAGGGCGATCGCCCGGCTCGAGGAGATCGTCGCGCAGCAGGCCGGTTCGGGCGCGGTGGACATCGCCGTGCATCATCTGGCCGCGCCGGAAGGAGCCGAACGGCTCGCGGAGCGACTGCGGGGCCGGGTGCCCGGACTGGTCGAGTTGTACGTCAGCGAAGTCGGCGCGGTCATCGGAGCGCACACCGGGCCCGGACTGCTGGGCGCTGTCGTCTCTCCGCGCTGAATTCCATCCCTGCGGGTGGCGAAGATATGCACAACCGGTGAGTTATCCACCGGATATCGGGCGCGTCGGCGCATTCCGGCAGAAGTGTCTAGCGTCGTGCGGCATGAGCTACCGATCACTCCCGACGCCCGGCCTTCCGGCCGTCCCGCAGCGGCAATCCAGCGACGCGCCGCGCATCGCTCACGACCGGACCGGACAGGTACACGCGCATCCCTCCCAGCGTGCCGGCGCGAACACGCACCGCGCTGATCGGCGTCCGGTGCGCGGGACCGGCCCCACCGGGCGTGCCCGGCACAGATCCGGTGTCCGCCCGGGCGGCGCGGCCGGCACCTCGCCGGGAACCGCTTACGGAGCCCGGCACGGGCGGAGGCGCCTCGCGCGCGGATTCGACGCCGAGGCCGCGGCGGCCTCGCGGCTACGGGCGGACGCGCTGATGGCGGGCGAGCGCCCCCTGCCGACGAATGCGGGAGCGAGCGTGGATGTCGCGCCCCCTGTCGCGCCCGGGCGGGCTCGCGCGGCACCGTCCTGGGCTGCTGACCAGGACGAGCCGGCCGCTTCCACCGGGGGCCCGCCGACGCCCGCCGTGCCGGCGGCGCGACCGGGGCCCGGCAGCACAGCGACGGCTTCGACTGCGGCTTCGGCTTCGGCTGCCCGGTGGTGTGCGACGCCCGGCGCAAGCCCTCGCATGGTCCCGGAGGCGCGTCCGGTGCGCGGTGCGACGACTGCGCCGCCCGTGGCCGGGCGGCTGCTCCGCCCGCCGGGCCGTGGAACTTGCCCGGAGCCCGCTGGGCTGTCCGCTCCGGCCGTTGCGGGCCCGCTCCGACCACCTGACCAGGAAGTGCCCCGTGCCTCCGCAGCGCGGGCACGGTGGTGGCGGGAGGCCGGACCCGCACTGCGGGACCGCCTCCCTCTGTGGTTGCAGCTCCGATGCGGTCTTGAACCGCGTGCGCTCGCAGCGGTGGCGGTCGTCCTCGCCGGCGCCCTGATCCTTGCGGCGACCCATTTCTGGTCCGCTCGGCCCGAGACCGTTCGTGCTCCCGAACGGGTGGCCGAGGCCGCAGCCGTCCAGGCGGGCACGCCTGGCGCTCCCGGGCCCGGCTATCCCTCGCCCCTGACCGCCGGGTCGTCGGCCGGCCCGACTCCCGGAGGACGCATCGTCGTCGACGTGAGCGGGAAGGTGCGCCATCCCGGGATCCAGTACCTGCCGGTCGGTTCCCGTGTCGCGGACGCGCTGCGGGCCGCGGGAGGCGTCCGTGAAGGAGCGGATGTCACGGGACTCAACCGAGCGCGCGTTCTGACGGACGGCGAGCAGGTCGCGGTGGGGCTGCCTGCCGCACAGCCTGCACCGGACGGAGGCACGGGGGCAGGGCCCGGGCGCACCGGACCGGTGACGCCGCTGAGTCTCGGCGCGGCCACCGTCGAGCAGCTCGAGACCCTGCCGGGGGTGGGTCCCGTTCTCGCCCAGCACATCATCGACTACCGGACCGCGCACGGCGGCTACCGCTCCGTCGACGAGCTCCGTGAGGTGAACGGGATCGGCGATCGCCGGTTCGCGGATCTACGGGCACTGGTCACGCCGTGAACAGCACCGATGTGCACGGGGAATCGGGATCTCGGCTGGGAGCCGCCCACCCGCAGCAGGAAGCTCCGGCCGATCTCCGGCTGGTGCCTCCCGCGCTGGCGGCGTGGGGAGCGGCAGCGGTGGCTCTCGGCGCGCCCGGCCGTTGGGCGGCGGTGGGAGCCGTTCTCTGCGCCTGCGCGGGCGTGTGCCTCCTCGCCCGGTCCCGAACCGCCCGGTCCCGAACCGCGGGAGGGCCCGCCGACGGGTGGCCCCTGCGGGCGAGTTCGCGGTGGACGGCGCACTCCGAGGGGGCGCCTCCGCGGGTAATCCCGCGGCGGGCCGCGCACTCCGACACACCCCGGCAGCCGACGGGCCCCGCGGGGTGGGTGCGGCGCGCCACGCCGCGTGCCACCGCCGCTGCCGGGATGCTCCTGTGCGCCGCCGCCGGCACGGCTGCGGGAGGGCTGCACGGAGCGGATTCCCGCAGCGGGCCCGTCCCGGGGCTGGCGCAGGTGTATGCGAGCGTCGAGGCCGACGTGACCCTGACGTCCGACCCGCGACAGACCCGCCCCCGTGTCCAGGGTGATCACAGCACGCCCGTATCCCTTCTCATCGACGCCGAGGTCACCCGGCTGACGGCTCCCGACGGGCGGGTCACCGCACTCCGTACCCCGGTTCTCGTCATGGTCGCTCCCGGTCGGGCGGTCGCGAACTGGCGGCAATTGCTGCCCTCGACCCGGCTCCGCGTCAGCGGGCGCCTCGCACCACCGCGTCACGAGGGTGAACGCATCGCAGCCGTTCTCGGTATCGACGCGGACGAGCCACCGAGGACGAGTGCCGGACCGACTTTCCTCCAACGTGGTGCGGGGCGACTGCGCTCCGGCCTCCGGGAGGCCACCGACGGGCTCGGCCCCGACGCCCGTGCTCTGCTGCCCGGGCTGGTGGTCGGAGACACCTCCCGTGTCCCGCCCGACCTGCACGACGCCTTCAAGGCCACCGACCTCACCCACCTGCTCGCGGTTTCCGGTGCCAACCTGTCCGTGTTGCTTTTCCTCCTCATCGGGCCACCGGGCACGGCCCTGCGCAGCGAACGTCGCGGACTGGCACCCAGGCTGGGGATCTCGCTGCGCATGACTGCCGTCCTCGGCGGGACCATCGCGCTTGCCTTCGTGATCGTCTGCCGCCCCGAACCGAGTGTCCTGCGCGCGGCGGCGTGCGGTCTGATCACCCTGCTCGCGATCGGAACGGGACGGCGCAGATCGCTGATTCCCGCACTCGCCGCGGCCGTTCTGCTCCTGGTGCTGTACGACCCGTGGCTGTCCCGCAGTTACGGATTCCTGCTCTCCGTGCTCGCCACCGGGGCGCTGCTCACGCTGGCCCCGCGGTGGAGCGGTGCGCTGCAACGACGCGGGGTCCCGGCCCGGCCGGCCGAGATGCTGGCGGCCGCCGGAGCCGCCCAAGCGGTCTGTGCGCCCGTGGTCGTGGTCCTCGCCTCACGGGTCAGCCTGGTGGCGATCCCCTGCAATCTGCTGGCCGAGTTCGCGGTGGCGCCTGCGACGGTCCTCGGTTTCGCCTCACTCGCCGCGGCCCCCCTGTGGATGCCGGCGGCCGTGGGACTGGCCACGGTTGCGGGCTGGCCCGTCAGCTGGGTCGCGTACGTGGCCCGTACCGGGGCGGCCCTTCCTGGGGCGGAGGCGGACTGGCCCGGTGGCTGGCGCGGTGCCGCCCTGCTGGCCGTCCTCACCGTCGTGCTGCTGCTCTCCGCCCACCGTCTGGCCCGTCACCCGTGGCTCTGCTCGACTGCCGCGCTTCTGCTCGTCCTGGCGGTATGGAGACCGGTGCCACTCACCCGGCTCATGACGGGCTGGCCGCCTCCCGGCTGGGCTTTCGCCCTGTGCGACGTCGGACAGGGCGACGCCATGGTGCTCGCCACGGGGGAGGGTTCGGGGGTGGTCGTCGACGCCGGCCCCGAACCACGCCTTGTCGACGGGTGCCTGCGCGACCTGGACATCACCCGTGTTCCCCTCCTGCTTCTCACCCACTTCTTCTCCCGATAGTTTCAGACGCTCTCATTGAGGGCGGCCCTGCAGGGGCCGCCCAACACTGTGTGCGAGCTTCCTCGTTACCTCTGACGGTGTTGGGTTCTCTCAGTCGGAGGGGTAAGTGGATCTGTTCTTCGTCAGCCGGGCCCGTGTACAGGAACGGCCAGAGTTGTACAGCGGGGTGGGCGCGGAGGCTGTACGACGGCTGGACTTCCGGGCTCTGCCGGATCGTCTGCCCGTGATCGTGGACGGGCAGATGCGGCCGGTGGAGCCGGCCTGTTCCTGGTTTCGGTACCTGGCCTACCTGGGGCGTGATCCGGAGAACACGCTGCGGCACTACGCGTACATCGTGCTGCGGCTGATGGAGTTTCTGGCCGAGCGAGGCCGCGAGCTGGGGACTGCGGCCGAGTCCGATCTGGTGGCCTACCGGCGGTCGCGGATCGAGTTGCAGGATGTGCCGGTGGGCGGAACGGCCTGGGACCGAGAAGCGTCGGTGATCAACACACTGCTGGACTGGATGGTCGGCCGGGGGCTGCGGCGCACGTCACCGCTGCGGGCGGTCGGCTCCTCGAACCCGCTGTCCAGCGGGTTGAGCCGGGACATGGACATCCGGCACCTGTCGCTAGGGCAGTATGTGTTTTTCCGGGACATCGGGTTGGGCGGGCAGACGCTGGGTGGCGAGGTCGATCGGTCCTTTCGCGGCTGGGCGCCGAACCGCAGCCGAGCAGCTGCGGACCTGGGGCTGATGACCGGGATGCGACCACAGGAGTGGTCGACGGTGCTGCTGCCGGAGCTCGCGGTCGGGATGCGGCGGGCCGGAGAGGTCGTGCAATTCGACCTCCAAGCATGCGCGAAATACAAGAAGCACCGCACCGTCTTTGTCCCGCGCGACGCGCTGACCTCGGTGGACCGGTTCTTGCTGATCGAGCGGCCGGAGATGGCCGAGGGCCTGGTCCGCACGCTTGAAAGGCGCCATCGCGAGCTGCTCGTGGTCAGCGAGATCGACTACGCGCGCGGCCGACTGAGGGGGTGCTGGCAGGGCAGGGAACGGCAATTTACCTGGTCGGCGATGTCGCCGAGGCTGCGGCGGGTCACAGTCCACGAGGGACCGGCCGGGCTTGAGCCTCTGGCGGTGTTCATCGGACACGGCAGCCTGATGCTCACCTCATCGTCGTGGGACCGAATCCGCTGCCAGGCATGGGACCGGATGACGACTGTCCGGGACGACGTTCTGGCCCCTCAAATCCCCCTGAAACGCTATCGATTCCACGATCTGAGGCACACGTTTGCCCTGCGGCTTTTGGACTTCTTGATGCGGCGGGCGGCCGAGCGCGAGCGGTCGGTAGTCCGGGCGGGCATGGCGACGCTCGCCGAGCATATTGCCTTCAATCCGCTACTGATTGTCAGCCGCAGACTCGGTCATGCGAGCCCAGCCACGACCTACGAGTACTTGCGCTACCTGGAAGACCCGATGGCCTACGTTGACGCCGTGTTCGCCCAGTGGGCGGCGAGCGATGGGGACACTTACGCGGACATCGCCCTGCGGACCATGGATGTTGAGGAAGCCGGTCATGCCACGCCGCGGTGAGCGAAGCCGGGACTTCCGGCACGACGACCCTGCCCTTGGTCCGGCGCGGATCGGGGTGCGGCAGGTGGTCACGCTGGAAGCCAATGGGAAGAAGAGCGTTCTGCGGTTCGACCCGTCGCGCTTCGCCTGCCAACTGCTGGCGCAGGAGCTGGCGGACGAGTGGGCGGAATATGTCGAGGTGGCTGCTCGCCGGACGGGCACGGCCATCTTCCACCGCCAGAGCATCACCCTCTTTTGCGAGTTCGTTGACGCGCATCTGCCAGGGCGGGCTCCGACGGCGTCTTTGGGCGGAGCGGACCCGGATCTGGCTGAGGTGCTGCTGGCCTGGGAATACTCGCTGCCGGCCCGGTGGCCTCAGGGGTCGACGCGTCCAGCGTCGCTTGCGGCGAATCTCCGCATTCTGATCAGCCGGCGTCAGCGGCATTCGGACCGGGAGGTCGCTGAGAGGCTGGGACGGGTGGCCGCAGACCAGCACGGGCTGTCCTGGGGCGCCTCGAACGAGCTGGACGAGTACTCCCGCAAGGACAAGGCCGCGCTGGTCAGGGCCGCATGGGAAGACGTCAGCCGGCTCAGTAAGCGGCTGGAAGCCGGTTGGGCGATGGTCGCTGCCGGGGGCCATCCTGCGGAACGCGGCTGGTCCCGTATGCCTGACCTTCTCTGGGCCCTATCTCATCAGGCTGTCTCACCCCGGGAGATGGCCGCGAAAGTTGTGTTCCCCTTGTCGCCGGAGCTGCGGGCGCTCATCCCGGAGTACGTCAAGGTCACTGGATCGAGCAGTGGAATGCGCTGCTACTTCCTGGTCCGCGGCCTGCTGCATCAGCTCTATCCCAACGGTCGAGACCTGCATGCCTTCCGGGTGCTCTTGGTGGCCGCGACAGGCCATGCCCCGGAGGAGGTAACAGGTCTGTCTGATGAGTCGGTGGAGTTCACCGCAGGCGGCGTCCGGCTGACCATGACGAAGAACCGGGCCCGCAGGATTCACCGCAGGGCCTTCAGCCGGGTCGACAGGGCGACTGAGGTTGAGCACGTTCACGAGTACGCGGACCGGCCTCGCCTGGAAGTGTCGGAGATCGTCCGGCGGCTGATGGACGTGACCGCGCCGCTGCGTGATCTGTATGGAAAGCGTCCCGCGCCGCTGTTCTTGCAGGGGACGCTGCCGACGAGCACGTGGGAGTTCACCGTCAGCCAGGGGCGACTGCGGCTGTTTCAGGACTGGGTGAAGGCGGTGGGGCTCGAACTGGAGGGCCCGGCCGACATCCGCCGGCTGAGGAAGTCGACGAAGGTGGAGAAGGCCGTCGCCTTCGGTGGCCGCATCGCGGACATCGCAGACGACCACCACGAGGAGACGTTCCGCGGCCACTATGCGCAGGGCACCACACTGCGGGTGATCTCCGGACAGGTGATCACGGCCGCTCAACAATCGTGGTTTGAAAAAGCCATCGCGGGCCCGGTCGTCGTGGACACCACGGCCGAGGCGGCTCTCCACCAGGCGGATTCACCAGCGTTTGGTGAACTCGGACTGAGTGCTGGGCAGGTCGAGGACTTGCGAAGCGGGGCTCTGGAGATGGGGGTGACTAGCTGCCGTGATCCGTTCGACTCGCCCTTCTCCCGCTCCGGTGATCTCTGCTCGGTCGCACCGTTGCGCTGCCTGGAATGCCGCAATGCCTGGATTCTCCCCTCCCACCTGCCCCAGCTGCTGCTGTTCGCCGACCACCTGGACCGGTTGCGCACCCGACTGAGCCCGATCCACTTCCACACCCTCTGGGAGCAGACCGCCGCCAACCTGGCGGCGGTCCTCGCTGACCGGACGGAGGCCGACATCGCAGCGGCCCGTCGGCACATCGCTGACGGCACCGCCACCTTGCACCTTCCCCTTGCTGCACGAGCGGAGTTTGATGCATGAACCGCACCGTCCCCAGCTCACTGGTCACAACGGCCTTTGGCATCGACGAGCCCGTTCTGGGCTCGCACCCTCTCCTGCCGGGCGCGATCAGTCCCGTCTTTGGACAGCACGACGAGTGGAATCTCAACGGGGCGCTGCGGCGCCCGGCCAACTTGCACCCGGCTGATTGGAAGATGAAGTTCAACGGCTTTAGTGGCCTCTGGAATCTCCGGGCGCGCGAGCTGGCCATGATCGCGTTGAATCCGCGGCATCCCAGGATGATGGCTGCGGGCATCCCCGCACCCCGGCGGCCGGTCAAGGCGCGGACGGCCATCAAGATGCTCAGCGCTTTGCGGGGTCTGGAGGCATGGGCGACGGAGCGGAGACTGCCGCACGACTTGGGGGCCTGGCCGGAGCACCAGTTGCACGTTCGTGTGGCCGAGCTGCGGGAGGAGCTGAGCCTCAGCACCGTGGTGAGTCACGTCAAGTTAATCCGTGAGCTTGAGCGTTGCGGCCCGCTGCTGACCGACGGCGGACTGACCTGCGATCCCTGGCCGGGAATGTCCGCGCGGGCGGTCGCGGGTTCCACATCGGACGGTCGCGGAAGGTTGTCGACCCCGGTCATTCCGCCGCAGGTGTGGTTCCCGCTAATCCGAGCCGCCTGGACCTACATCAACAAGTTCGCCCCGGACATCCTGCGAGCCGAGGAGCGCTACCGACAACTTCAGACAGAAGCGGTGAACTCGTCGGTGGGGGCGGAGAAGCGACTGCGAGCCTGGCTGGCCACGCCGGGGAGCTCCGTCCCGATGCACCACGAGTCGAAGCCGTCCCGGATCACGGATGCAGGCACGGTCTACTGGAATCTGCTGTCCCTGCTGATCGGCATCGACGCGCGGGCGCACGTCTTCAGCAACATCCGGGCCCTCCGCCCGATTGTCCAGGAGGCGGTGGACCGCGGGCAGTGTGCGACGGCGAGCCTGCTGAGTGAGTACACCCAGGTCGAACGCGCTGATGGCACCTTGGGCGGCTGGAGCTGGGGGATCGATCTCCGCGGCCTGGCGCGGGAGATCCAGATGCTCCGGGTCGCCTGCTACATCTTCGTCACCGCGTTGAGCATGATGCGCGACTCGGAAGTCCAGGAGGTTCTCAAGGGCTCGGTGGTCAAGCACTTCGGGGCGCCGGCCGTGGTCTCGGCAGAGGTCAAGGACGAGGAGGACTTTCCGCGCAAGCACTGGTGGATCATCGAGCCGGTCGCCCGAGCGCTGGCTCTGGCCGAGGCGATCACCCCGCACTCCGAGCGACTGTTCACTGGACTCAACGGCCAGATCAGGAACGCGGAAAGGTTCACTGCCGCCGCGGGGATCAAGGCGTTCGTCGAGCACGTGAACGCCAGAACCGCAGTCAACGGGCTGGAGCCCATCCCACCCGAGCGGGTCGCCCCACACATGTTCCGCAGGACCATGAGTATGCTGACCGACCAGTTCCCTGGGTCCGAGATCGCCCTGGGCATCCAGCTGAAACACGTTGCCTCACGGGCCTTGGCCAACCGCACTACCCAGGGCTATGCAGCCTCTGCGGCATCCTGGGCCAAACACCTCGAAGGGGCGATCGAAGCCGCCCGCTTCCGGGGCCTGCGGGATCTTTTCGACGTCCACAAGGAGAACGAACCGATCGGCTTCGGCCCCGGCGCTGAGCAGCTGACCCGGACCTTCGACAAGATCCGCGAGTCCGTCGCGGCCCAGGACGGTGACGCGACGGTCGAGCACGCGCTGCTGCGGCAGGCCCGCGTCTCCATCCGCTTCGGCACCTTGAACAACTGTTTGTTCGACGCCGCCAACCCGGCTGGCGCCGTTTGTCTGGAGAACGCCGTGATCCCGCCCGGACACACCGGACCCCTGCCGGACCGCTGTCGCCCAGACCGGTGCGGCAACAGCATGATCGGCCCCCAACACGTCGAGATCTGGGACAGCGAAGAACGGTCTCTCACCAAGCTCCTGGACACCCGTCGCCTGGCCTCCGGCCACCGCGCGGCCCTCGAACAACAGCGGGACGAGGCACGGGCCGTTTTGCGGAAGGCCGGACGATGAGCGACGCGAGAGTCTCGGCCAAGGCCGAGCACAAGCTCCGCGCGGCCATGGACCGGCTCGTGTCGGGCAAGCCGCAGCACAGCGACGGCCGGCTCACGAAGAACAACCTCGCCCTGGAAGCGGGCGTCAGCCCAGCCACGATGTTCCGCGCGAAGGCGGTGCTGGCCGACTGGGACACTCATATAGACACCCACGGCAGCCTCACTCCTGGCGAGGCCCGCCGAGACGCCGACAGCAACGACCTCCGCCGTCAGCTCGCTGCGGCCAAGAAGGAGATCACCGAGCTCAACCGGCAACTGACCGCCGCGATTACGGTCGTCGCCTCGCTCTACCACGACAATCAGCTGCTTCGGACCGAGCACCAAGCGGAGGGCAACATCTTCGAACTGCCGCCTCGACCGAAGAGCTGAGCGCGTTCACGCGTATCGGCGAGCGGATCGTCGAAGGTGCTCACCACCCACTCGGGTGCCAGCATGACGGGGCGGGTGCGAGTGAAGTCGCCTTCTTGTTGGAACCGCATGACCAGGCCGAGGCCGAGAAGGCCAGCCTCTCCATTGAGACCGAAACGCAGCCTTCCTTCGTGGGATGCTGCCGGAGGCGCGACCAAGCTGGCGAAAACTGACCGGTTGTGGCTGGCTATTGGGCGTGGCGGTGGAAATTGGAGGGGTACGCGCGTACTTCGCCGCTTAGTCTCTCTAGTTCGCCCATCTTGCGGCGACCCCTACACGAGGAGGCGCCGATGGCCACCGATGGCCCGGTGACATGGGACGAGCTGCTGGCCGAACCATTCAACATCCACTCGGTCACGACCCACAACAACGTCGTCCTCGATGCGATGCGGGACATGTTTGACCTGACCGACGGGGCGTTGAACCGCATCATGCGTGCCGATCACCTCAAGCTCACCCAAACCCTGGACGAGTTTGGCATCGCCTACAGCAGCCTCGCTAAGGCGCTGGTGCCGGATCACCGCCGCAAAGAGATCGCTCTCCTCTTCGACTCCGCTGTGGCCTCCTTGAGCTCCAACGGCTTCTACGGCATTGACGTGGCGGAGGCGTGGATAGCGGGTTTGCCGCGACCGCGAAAAGGAGTCCCCGTCAACTCCATCCTGCGCGGCGACATCCTCTACGGCACCCGCGATGAAGTGCAGGCGGTCATGGACAGGGACGTCGTCTACCACCAGCCGTTCACGGTCATCCACCCATCTCAGGTGTACTGCGTGTACGTCACGAACCTGTCCAAGGAGCAGGCCAGCACGCTCATCTCCAGCGCCGCAGAGCACCCCGCCTACGTCGGGCACGCCGACTGCACTGACCGCAGCGTCCTCAAGGAGATCCTGGGCCGATCCCTGGCGAATTCTGGCCTTCGCGTGGGCGACATGATGCTGGAAGGCGTGGCCGAACCCGGCGAGACGCCCAACGGCGCAGGGCTGCCGTTTGAGGCGCTCGGCTTTACGCCTAGGCCCGTGCTCCACGAGCTGTTCCTGCCGTTCCTTGGCTATCGCATAAACAGCCAACTCACCGGCCGGAACCGTGAAGACAACCGTTCAGCGCTCACCGCACTCAGCCCTGATGCCGCACACCTGGAAGCCCCCGACATCTGGATGACGCCGGCTCGCTATGGGTACCTCCAGGACGGCAAGCACCGTGACTCTTTGGAGCAGGCCGGCCTGCTCACCTTGAGCCAGCCCGCATTGGAGGCCGCAGTCAGCAGACTGGTAGCACAGGGTTACCTGTATAACCTGCGCCTCAACGAGTACGGGAACCTGCTTTACACAGCACTGGTTGATGTCAAGGTGGAGGACGGTCGGTACCGGACCTTCACGATCGGACTCAAGTTCAATTCGCAGGACAAGCGCGTCGAGCTGACGACGTTCTTCTGACCCTCCCGCTATTGCTCGTTTTCGGGTTTCCGCGCCTAGATGCAATACCGGTGCTTTAGGGCTTCGTCCGTGGGGTTGGGGATGTTTTGGTGGGCTTAGCAAGGACGACGACTGGGGTGTCCGGGCGAGGCGGATTGTTGTGTTCGGTGCGTTTGAGCGCCCAGTTGGACATTTTGCGTTTGATCACTCGCGGGTTGGACCGTAACCGTCGTGGTTCCAGGAGACGTTCGGTGATTTCATGCAGGGTCTGCGTGAGCGCCCGGGTGAGCCGGGTGGGGGGAAAGTCCCACCTGGCTGGAGGTCTGCCGGCGGACGACGCGCAAGGTGCGGGTGAAGGACATCCGGTCCGGGTCCTCTCTCTCGTGCTGGGCGGCCTGGTGCATGAGGTCGCGCAGGGCGTGGTGCACGAGGAGGAACGCGAAGATCTCCTGCTCGGCCCCGACCGGATGCTGGGAGCGCAGGACGAAGCGGGGACCGCCCAGGTGGGTTTTGATCTCGTCGATGGTCGTCTTGCAGGTCTCGCCGCGACGAGCCGGTGCGGTACTTCCACGCGATGGCCTCCAAGGTTCGACGGTGGTCGGCGCATCGTCGACCGCAGACCGGATCGGTCGGGTATCGCCAGCTCGATCCGGTCTCATATCGCATCAGTGATCACTAATCGGACGGACATATCCGATCGATCGACGAGGAGGTCAAGGAGGCATCCTCTAGCCATCACCCCGCCCTTCGAGGCGCTGGGCTCGACTCGCACCGCTGGTCTGTGAGTGAACCAGCGTGCGCAAGTCACCAAAGTGGGCAATGGATGCACAGAAATTAAGCTAGCGTGCTATGTTGATCTACCTTCGATAAGTGGCTAGCCCTTGGAGGGGTCATGGCTGATGGGGTCACGCCGTCGCAGTGGGCCGTCGAGCGATTCGGTGAGCAGGCCGCAGAGGTGACGAAGCGCGTCGTCACCGGGCTGGCGCGCGGTCAGCGGTCAGCCCGCTTGGTCCAAGTGGCAGCTAAGAACGCGGGAGCCAAGGATAAGCGGCCCTACGGCAGCATGTGGGCTACGCGCTATAGCCAGGTCATCGAACAGTTCGACTTGGCGGACATGCCTGGGTACGAGGCGCGTAAACCCAAGGGGGCGTCGTACAGCCTGGCCGTAATCAACGGGTGCGTATTGATCCCATTTCGACACGCCACGTCGCTGAAGGAGCCGATCTCCAGTGCAAAACTAAGCACGAAGATTCCCAAACAGGTGTCCCGGGATAACGGCGTGGAGCCGGCGCAGACGCTGTTCGACGTCCTCGGCTCCTCCGAGGTGGTGACGGATCCGTCGGTAGCCGATGCGGCCTCGGCGGCCAGGGCCGAGAAGTTGACGGTGGTGTACATCGCGTACGTCGCTAACTCTGACAGCGACGAAGTTCTGGGCGCCTGGTGGGGCACTCCGAACTCACTGGAAGACGACGGCACGATGTCGTGGTCACCCGAGCGGCTCGACATGAGCATCGCAGTCGCGCAGTCCTCCAGTGACGCTCGTGGCAGCCTTCACGGCGCGGGCACTGACATCCCCACGCGCGGTTTCGCCGAGGGTGCCATTCCTTCGTTGGTCGTCACTCCACGCTCCGAGGTCGCCCACCGTCCGTCCGCTGAACGAGAACCAGCCATTCCTGAGGCAGAAGACAGTAATGAATGAGGATAACCAGCCGACACTGTTCACCACGTCTGGACGCGGATTGCGTAAAGGCCGCGTCAGCCTGGGGCAGCCCTCACCCGCGGCGGTTCACGAGGTATTCGATCCCGCCCGGCTAACTCAGGCGCGCAACCTTGTTGGGATGACTAAGAGGCGGCTGGCCGACGAACTCGGGGTGACGCCGGCCGCAGTAAGCCAGTACGAGATGGGCACCAACCGACCTCGCCCAGATTTGTTGCCGCGGCTGGCTGAAACTTTGAATGTGCCGTTGACATTCTTCTTGTCAGGGCGTCCTCACGCACGGCTGGACCCCTCGGCTGCGCACTTTCGCAGTCTTCGCAGCACCCGAGCCTATCAGCGTGCCAAGGCTGTCGCGTTTACTGAGCAGGTCTGGGAGTTGACCTATGCGCTGGAGAAGCGTGTCCAGCTGCCGATGGTGGACCTGCCCGGCTTTACCGGTGGCGAGGTCCACCCGGGTACTGAACTACCCAGTGATCCAGCCTCAGCCGCCCGAGCCTTGCGAGTTGCATGGGGGCTAGGCACCGGACCAATTACTCACCTAGTTCGGCGACTGGAAGCACACGGAATAGTGGTGATCACTCCCCAGCGCGACGAGGATCTGCGTTCCGTCGACGCCTTTTCCACATCACACCTTCCGCGCCCGATGATCGTGCTGACACCGAACAGGACGGATGATGTCTACAGGCATCGGTTCAGCGCAGCCCATGAGTTGGGCCACTTGACCCTGCACGGCGAAGCTACTCCAGGTGACATCACTCAGGAGCGGGAGGCTGATGCTTTTGCAGCAGAATTCCTCACGCCCCGCGAGTCGATCCTGCCTGAGCTGCCTAGTCGGGCAGATTTGCACAAGCTGTCACAACTGCGAAATGCGTGGGGGGTTTCGGTACACTCTCTGCTCTACCGCTGCCGAGAACTCGGCCTCCTGTCAGACTCCTCGGCCAGTCGCGCCTACCAGCGCTTGAATGAGCTAAAGGGGCAGCCCGGATTCGCTCCGGAACCCCTGGCTGGTTTCCCTAGCGAGCAGCCCGCGCTGTTGTCTCAAGCATTCAGCCTCGCTTGCGATCACGGTCTGTCGGTCACGGAACTTGCACGTGAGCTGGCCTGGACAGTTCCTCAAGTTCGGCAGATTCTCGGCATAGAGGGAGATCGTCCGATCCTTCGACTGGTCAGTAGCGCGCCCCAAGCATCTGAAGCCGTGTGACTCCGGGCTGAAGTGCTTTGAAAGGAAGCTTCAGCCCTGGCATCCGATTCTCATTGTGGCGCTGCTAGTCGTCGAGAGGATCGCCCGCATGCTGGTCGTGTTGGGCCGCACCCAGGGATCTGCAACCTGTGCCCTTCTCCGCCTGCCCCGAGTCTTGGAAGCTCTGAGCCTCTTCCTTCCGGTCTGAACTCGCCGATCCATAGTCGCGGTGTTGAAAATCGACCTCGGCGGACGCCTCGATGGCGCGATGATGGGGCGAGTAGATCAGATCGAAGGGGGCGCTCAACGTGCCGTTGGACTGGAGCAAGGTTGACTCTGGTGAAACCGAACCGCTGCTGCGACCACGGGACATCTATGTAGCAGGCCCCCGGCCGTGGGCCTATCTGCGTCATGAGCAGGGCGAGGTGCTGGACCGCTGGTTCGAGCGTCGCACCGACAGAGATGTAGTGATCAAGCAGAACACGGGCGGTGGCAAGACTGCTGCGGGCCTGTTGATCGCCCAAAGCACATTGAATGAAGGTGTTGGGAAGGCCGTCTATCTCGCAGGAGACACTCACTACGCAACCGGTCAGGTTCGGGAGGAAGCCGCGAGGCTCGGGCTCGCGACGGTCGTGGATCCACGAGATCCCGCCTTTCAGGCGGAGCGATCCATCCTCGTGACCAACTTCAAGAAGTTGTTCAATGGCATGTCCGTATTCGGAGTAGCTGGTAGCAACCGCCCGACCATGCCGCTCGGCGTCGTCGTCATCGATGACGCTCACGCAGCCTTGACGACCGTCACTGGCCAGTTCCAGCTCTTCATCCCCCGCGAACACAAGGTCCACGACACGCTCGTGGCCATGTTCGCAGGCGAACTGAAGGATCAGGCCCCCAAGCATTGGCGTGATGTCCAGGCCGGCGACTACTCCGCACTCGTGCGCATCCCCTTCTGGGCCTGGTCCGATCGGCACCAAGAGGTCATGGATCTACTCCACCCACACGGAGATGATGAAACCTTCAAGTATACCTGGCCGCTCGTTGCGGACGTGCTGCCTTTGTGTGCCGCGTCCGTGACAAGCCGCGGCGTGGAGATCCGGCCTCCGTGCCCTCCCGTCAGCGCGATCCCGGCCTTCACCAATGCTCAGCGCCGCGTCTACCTGACAGCAACCCTGGCGGACGACAGCGCTTTGGCCACTGTCCTGGATGCTGCTCCGCCACTTCTGTCGCGTCCGGTCACCCCGGGCAGTGCCGCAGACCTGGGCGACCGACTGATCCTCGCGCCGCTTGCCCTTAATCCGGCACTGGATGAAGAAGCAGTGCGCCGCATGGCTCAGCAGTTTGCACACGGTGACCGAAACGGTGACGGCGTGCCTGACAGCAAGCCGGTCAACGTGGTCGTCATCGTGCCCAGCGCGAATCGGGCTACTGCCTGGAAGCCGTACGCCGACCGGACTCACGCGGCGAACACCTTGGAGGCCGGGGTCAAGGAGCTGCGCGAGGCTGAGCACGTCGGACTCGTCGTACTGGTGAACAAGTACGACGGCATCGACTTGCCCAACGACGCCTGCCGACTACTCATCCTCGATGGGGTGCCCCTGCCCTTGGACGCTGCCGAACGTCGGGAGGCATCTCTTCTTCCCGACAGCCGCTTCCGGGTGGCCCAGGGTATCCAGCGGATCGAGCAAGGCATGGGCCGTGGGGTGCGGGACCGAGAAGACTACTGTGCAGTTCTTCTCATGGGTGCCGAGCTCGGTCTCGCCATTCGTGATCCCCGTCGTCTTGATCTCTTCTCCCCCGCGACCCGTGCGCAACTGCGAGTAAGCCAGCGTGTCGCTGACATGATCGCCGGCGAGGGACTGCCGCAGGTGAGGGAAGCCATCGATGCCTGTTTGGAACGCCAACAACACTGGCTGACCCCGAGTCGGCGGGCCCTGGCCGATGTCCAGTACGAGCAAGTGAGTAACGTTCGTGCTGAGGCCACAGCTGGCCGAGAGGCGTTCGACCTGGCCTGTGTTGGACAGTACCGGGCCTCGGCGGATCGCCTTCAGGTCGCCATCAACAGCCTGGAGGACAAGGCACTACGCGGCTGGCTGATGGAACAGAAGGCGACTTACCTTCATCACGTAGACCCCCTTGCCGCACAGAACGTACTGGCAACCGCAGTCATGGAGAACCCAAGGGTTCAGCGGCCGGTCGACGATGTGACTCCGCGCCGGATCAGGGCTACGGCTGTCCAGGCCCGTGCCGCTTCCAAATTCCTCGGGCGGACCTACTCAGACGGCGTCCAATTGGTGCTCGGCGTCCGTCAGATTTTCGACCGCATCGTGTGGGGCGATGAGGAGAGGGCGGATGACGCTGAGGCTGCATGGGAACTGTTGGGATGCCATCTCGGGTTCCGTAGCGATCGGCCTGACAAGACGTTCAAGATCGGCCCGGACAGTCGGTGGGCCATGACGAGCGATCACCACGGCATCATCGAGCTCAAGACAGGCTGCACCACTAACTCGATCTCCAAGGACGATATTGATCAGCTCGGCGGGAGCGTTCGGTGGCATGAATCGATCGATCCCAGCGTCCGGGCTACTCCGGTCATGCTTCACCCAAGCAGCATGCTCCATGAGCAGAGTCCGCCTCTGCCCGGCCTGCGGGTGGTTACGCCGTCGAAGCTCGACGATCTGAGGGAGGCCGTGGCAAGCGTTGCCACGGCCTTGGCCGCCGGCCAAGGCAGATGGGCCGATGAGCAGGCCGTCGCTGCCGAGTTCGCCCGGGCCAAGCTCACTGCGGGAGCGCTCCTCGCTACCTTCGCGGAGACGGCGCGACCGGCGCCGGCGTGACCTTGTCTGGGCGTGCGGTATAGGCGTGGGCGGTGCCACCGGGATCCCGAAGCCGACGGCTATCTGGGGCAGGGTGTCGTGCTTGCGCAGGTACACCAGAGCGACGAGCGCGCGCGTTGGTGCGGCGGGAGCTTGCAGCGGTGGTCACCCTCGCGGGTGACGATGAGCAAGGTTACCCGCTCGACCTGCGCGTGAGGCAGGTCGAGCGCGACAGGATAGGCAACCAATGAGGCACCTGCGCTGGTGAGTTGAGACCTCGAATGTCTCCCTCAACGGCACAGGTGCCTCGTGCGTTGCGCCCTCGACGCCGTCACTCCATCGGTGACCACTCTGAAAACGCTCACGAGAGGATGCGCCGCGAGAATGCCGAGAAGCGCAAGCAGGAAGCCCAGTGGTCGCGGGCGGAGTGGTTCGACACGCGGGAGCGGAAGATGGAGGACTTCGCCCGTCTGTGGGACGGGACCGGGGCCGGGAACGAACAGTGAACCGCCTGCCCGCGCATCTCTCACCTGACGACGGCAGGCAGGCCCGATCGTTCGGGAGATGGAAAGTCCCGATAGGCCGACGCGTGACTGCTCTACCCTCCATCCTGGACACATGACGTCCAGCAACCCCGCCCCGACACATGCGCAGCCATCGATCACAATGGTGACGCGGCACGACATCTTCAACTACCTGCGCGGGATATCGAGCCCCTGGTGGGGGAAGCTGGACGAGGTTGCGTTCCTGGAGGTCCTATACGACCTGGACCGACCTACGGCCGCGGACAGCCGACTCCCGACTGTCCGCGCCGACATACAGCAGCACCGGTTTAACAACTGTGACCTGCCTGACGACTGGATCTTCGAGGACTCCCGGCTGGAGCTCTCCGACGGACCGGACGAGGTGCTGCTCGCCTTCCTCGCACGAACCGTTCATCCCGAGGTCGCGGCCGACGTCGAGGCGGCCACGAAACAGGTCGAGGAGCTGAACCGGCTGCTGGCTCCGGACGGATGGCGCCTGCGTGCCTACGAGTTCCTCTCTGGCCGCCCTATCTACACGCCGGTCCGACTACCGCCCACGGGCCTGTTGGTCCCGCTGCCGCTGAACGACGACGACACCAGCAAGCTCGACTTGGTCCTCGGGCAGACCTACAGCCTCTTGGACTGCGCCGGCGAGGAGACCGCACGCGACCTGCTACGCACCGCTGTCCTGACCCTGCGCCGCGATGGTGGCTTCATCCACCCCATGCCTGGTGACAGTTGGACAGCGGACACCTACGAGGCGGTCCTGACTGTGGAGCGCGAGCTCCAGCCCGCCTGTACCCCGGAGATGAAGGAGGTGATTTGGCGGACCCTGGAGCACCTGCTCAGCCAGCTCGGACGTACCGACGTCCTGGACCTCGTGGTTGAAGGTGATACCCGGCCTCTGCCCAACATCTCGCCGGACTGGCGGACTCAGGCTGCGGCACCCGCTACCCCCATCGTTCGCGGTCTCCGCCTCCCCTTCTCCACTACCGAGTTCGACGTCACCTGCGGGGACTTCGCCGATCTGGAGATCCGCGGCTCGCAGGACAGCAGCGGGTTCCACTACCTCTACGACACCCGCGCACGCCGGATGATCACCGACTTCGTCCTCGACGACCGGCCCCGGGTGGCCACACTGTGCAACGTCACCATCATCAAGAAGGGCGACACCTTCACGCCGAGGATCAAGCTGTGGAAGAGGGATAAGAGGAAGGCAGGGGAGGTCTCCGCCACGCAAACGATGCCCGATAACGGGGCCACCCGGGCTGTCAAAGCGCTCGTCGACACCGGGGACGTCCACGAGAACTTCTGGAAGGTCATCAACTTCCTCCAGGGTTGCACGGGGCTGAGCACGCCCGGCGGCTCCCTCCATCTCGTGGCCAGGGACGAGGTCCACCTGACCCAGCTGCTGACCGGCCAGGACCGGACGATGGTTCTCGGTGCGGTCAGGACCGCAATCGGCGGTGGGCTCACCGAGGAGGACATCCGGCTGATCAGCAACCGCAGAGAGCAGCTCCAGAGGTTCGAGCAGCTACTGACAGATCCGGACTATTTCCAACAGGAGGAGGGTCTGGCAACGACGCGCGGGCCGGAAGCGGTCTGGCAGGCTTTCTTCGAGGCGAACCAGTGGATCTTCGGCTACGGACTCAACCTCATCGCCTGCGAATCCATCGACGACGGCAAGCTGGAGCGCATCACCACCGGTGCGGACATATTCGGCGGAGCCGGGAAACGTATCGACGCCATCATGCGTTCCAAGGGCCTGATCAGCAGCATGCTCTTCTGCGAAATCAAGACCCACGACACGGAGCTACTCGCCAAGACCCCGTACCGCGCAGGCGTCTACCAGGCCTCCAAAGAACTGGGCGGCGGCGTGGCGCAGGTGCAGAAGACCGCCAGCAAGGCCCAGCAGCACATCTCCCGCGAATTCCTTACCCGCATCTACGACGACGACGGCACCCCGACCGGCATCGAACTGTCCACTACCCGGCCCCGGCAGATCGTGGTGATCGGGAGTCTGCTCGAGTTCACTCACCATGGCGCCGTGAACCCGGAGAAGATCAACTCCTTCGAGCTGTACCGGACATCGATCCAGGACGTCGAGATCATCACGTTCGACGAGCTCTACCAGCGAGCGTGCTTCATCGTCGAAGATCGCTAAGCAGAGGTCACGTACTGTGCTCGCCCACGACCCCATTGTCTCCCGGCCGGCGGGCGGTACCAGGGTGTGGCGTGGCTGCTTGCCGCACGATCTTGACCACCGAATCAGGTGACCTCCGCCGACCGCGTGCCCGACCTTCGGGGGGCGAAGCAGTTGGAGACTTGCCGGTCTGGCCGCGTGTCTTCGCTCCGGTCTCCGAACTGGCCGGGCTTCACGGGGGCAGGGCGAGGTGCTGCAGGAGCTAACTGAGGGGTGAGAGACTGTTCGACGCTATGGAGGTAGCCGGCGACGGGGGCGCCGCTGCGGAGATGGCTGTGATCTTGGCTGGCTGCTTGGTGGAGGGCCGACAGGCCGAAGCCGGCGCCGACTGCGGCGCCGAGGAGAGGCTTTCCGGCCAGTGCGCCACCGCTGACGGCGGCGATTCATGCCGGCAGATCGAACCATCCCGGGCATCTTCCTCTGATCTGCCAGATGATCCAAACGAAACGGCCCGGGTCCATGTCGGTCTCATGCGGTCACTTGCGGCTCTGGCCACGCATCACATCGAGCACATCGCCCGGGGCCAGCCGATCACGGTACAAAAGCGCCCAAGTGACGGCGCCGACCACGGCAATGATCTGAGTCGATCCGGCAGCCGAGAGCTTCGACAAGCCTGCTGCGATGGCGGCACCGGTCATCACCACACCAAGGATGACCAGCCGCACCCATTCGCGATTGACGGCGGGATCTACGTCTTTCAAGTCCTTGGGATCGAGCAGGGCGAGTATGCGGCCTTGCGCGTACCGTTCAGTAATTGTTACCAGCATGCGCGTCATCTCCTCGAACACCTGGCCTGTGTCGGCGTCGATGTCCTGCCGTGTTTCTAGCCGCCGGACCGCGCCTACTACGTCGGCCGCATGCTTCCGGTACTCGCGCCGGCGCGGTCCGGGCACCTGACGATGCCGGACCTTCCACGCCGACCACACCACTTGCTCAACCTTGGAGAGGTCCACGCGCGGAACGTAGACAGCGCTATGGGGCTGCATGACGGTCTGGTAGTAGTGACGCCGGGCCGCCCCCGCGCGGCCGACACAATCGATCAGAACCGCGACAGGCCGGGTACGCCTGGCCGCTCCCGGGTGCAGACTCAGCAGCGACCGCAGCCACCACCCGCGAGGAGGAGGGGCGGCGAAGCCTGGACCGCGCCTGCTGTCTGCCCGGGTCGGCCCGTGCTGGCCGAGTAGTCCCAGCACGGCTCGTAGCGCAAGGAGAAGCGCGGCAGCCAGAACGAACCCGAACACCGCAGTAGCCGCCTCGGCGGGGCGGCCTTCCGGGGCACCCAGTGCTGGAAGATATTGGGCTGCTTTCCTCCAGATCGACTCACCGAAGGCCCGGAAGATCGTCACTACCGTCACATCGATGTCTGGTTGCTCGCCGGTCCAATCGACCTGCCGGGCCGGACCCCACAAGCCGCCGCCGGGCGCCCACCACACAACGGGAGCTTTTTCGCTCTCCGCCCACACATGGGACGACCACCTGATGACGAAATTGACGATGCCCCCCAGGTTGAGCAGGATCTGCAACAGGAAGAACGCCTTGACGAGGTAGGCGACCGCAGCCAGCGGCGCGATTTGATGCCACGAGCGCAACGCAGCGCGCACGTGCCGGCCAACAGGAAACAGCCTGTAGGCATCCGGGCCAAAAGGCCGCCTCACCCACGCCAGATGCTCCGCAACCCTGCGCCTGCTCCACCGGACGTAGGAGGTCACTACACGGCCCAGAGTGTGTGAGTACACCCACTCGCCCGTGGCGAGCAGAGCCCGTCCGACGAGTTCGGCCAGGGAAAGCAGCCGTTGCAGGAACCACCGGATCCGCAACACGTCACGCGGGTCGACCGTCTCCGATATCCCCCATACGACTATGCCCGGCAGTGCAAGCACTAGGAACAAGCTGACCAGGAACAAGACCACTTCAAGGACCATGCCCAGAGCAGCCCACGCAATTTCGATCACCCCGACAGTCTGGCCGAGCACACGCGGTGGCGAGCTCTGTTGGCCTGATATCTCGCGCACGAGAACGGCTACCGACGCCTAGTCAGCCGCCCACCTGGCCAACGTCGGCGCCGCGCACGATCTGACATAGATGCTCCTCAAGCCCCTGTCCCGCGTGCGGGCACGGATACGAGGGCTGGACGTTCGACCTTCCCGTGCCCCGGGTTCAGGGTCCTTCGTCGGGAGGCTGTCCGCAGCGCGCAGAGGTGGCGACGCCGACGTCGAGAACGTCCAACTCGTCCAGTCGACGATGTCGGCGAGGCGCGCGGAGGCAGGGCTAGGAGCAGCAGTAACAGGGCCGCCGCCTCCAAGGATTACGGGGCTGGTGGCGCGGGCCTCGGCGTCAGCATTCGCCCTCCTCCCGCGCGCCACGGGCTACTTCGGCGAGGAAATGCGTGGCAAAGGACAGCAGCGGGCCGGCTTCCCCGTGGGAGGCTCTCCACCACAGGTAGGTGGCTGGGTCGAGGATCTGGCACGTCATGAGCGCGTCCCAATCGGCGGCGGCCCGGCACCTCTGCATGTGGTGGTCCTCTTGCGGGAAGTCTCCCGTACGCCGTGCCTGGCCCACATGCAGAACCGCTCCCCGTACGGCATCGTTGCCGCTTTCATCCAGCAGACGCAGCGCGCGGTCGGTGTCGGTGAGGTTGGCCGTGCTGACCATGTCGATCAGGCTGACCATGCCGCCGCTTGGCCTGGCTCCAGACTTGTGGCCCTGTTCTTCAATGAGCTCGCGGAGGCGTCTCGCTGGAGGGTTGGAGGAGAGGAAGGCATCGTCCAGGGCCTTTTGGCTCAGCTCGGTGAGAGGCTCCCCGATCTCGGCGCACATGATCCGGAAGGCATTGCGCAGGCCGGTGCTCGGCGATCGCTTGTCGGGTCTCTCTCCGGTGGATTCCTGCACGTCTTTGACGAAGGTATCGATCTGCGCCTGGCTGAGCCCGCGGGATCGGGCGAGGTGGGCGACCATCTCCAGCACTGGCTTAGGGGAGACGGGAAGTAACGCCTCGATGGCCTTCCCCGATTGGGCGTTGATCTTGGGGATCGGCGGTCCGTCCTCGTATCTCTTCAGGTTCTCAACGCCTTTGCGGATTGCAGTCCGGATCTCCCGGGTGGCGAGGGGATCCGGGTTCATCGCCAGCATCCTCCACCCCAGCACCGGGCACAGGTGGCCGCCAGAACGTGCCATAGCGCAGATTTTCGCGGCCGTGACTGCGTTGTCGAACTCTTCGGCCGTGGCGTTTACGGGCAGGCGCGGGATGAAGCGCGCCCTGTAGTCCCGAAGAAGTGTCCGGTCGCTGTAGACGTCCAGGCCGTAGCCGGCGGCATTGAGGGCCTGCCGGACGGGACCGAACGCGGTGGGCGGCTCGTTGGTACGGCTCATGACCCGACGCTACGCGCAGACGCTGGCGCGGGGTCCAGTTTTCTGCCGACTTTCATTCCAACATCTGCGGTCCGATGGGCTCTCGACAACGCAGAAGGGACACCAGAATGTCGGAGTACGAGCAGGGGCAGGAGCGCGCGCTGGAGAGGAGCCTCAGCTGGGCCGCGTGGCGGAAGGTCGCGCTGCGGCTGGGATTGCGGCTGGTGCTGGAGCTGGTGTTCTGGCACCTGCGGAACATGTGAGCCGTCCGCGTGCCGTTGCTGAGATCTGACTGCAAGCTCAGCAACGGCGCCCGCGTCTAAACGAGTCCGCAGTGGTGGTCAAGTCGACTGCGCGACGTGTTCGGAAACGATCTTCAAGCAGGGGAAGTCGGCGCACATCTACCTCGTCGTCAACTATGAGACTGGGGCGCCAATTCGGAACACCATGCGGTCAGCCGGCCCATGAATTGTTGGGCGAGATCTTGCTTAGCGAATTCGCCTAATTGCTCTAGTCCTTGAATGTGAAGATGCCTATCGGGGAAGCAGTCAGGTATGATTTATTGCATTTAGGTCAGAGGCGAACATCGTTGCCGCCGCCTTTAGCACGGTGTTCTTGCGTCGTAGTTCCATGATCTCTTTTTGTAGAAGACGGATGAGCTCCGCGTCGGTGATTTGAGATGCAGTGCCACCCCGGCCTTCTGTCTGAGCCTTTCTCACCCAATGCCGCAAAGCTTCGGGATGAATGCCTAGGAGCTCTCCCACCTCCTGTACCACTCCTGAACGGTCTGGTGATCTTTCCCTCATCTCAAGAACCAGTTGCACCCCGCGTTCGATGACTTCCTGTGGATACTTGCGGTGAGCGGGCATACGTTAATCACTCCGCAGCTGATAGTAGGACTGCATCCGACTCGGTCGCTAACAAGTGCTAGCCACTCAGGCCAGAAGCAACACTGATTATGCACAGCTGTTCATGGCGGTCAAGCGGGTGCCGCTGTTCGAGTCAGTGGTGTGCCAGTACCGGATCACCCAAGCCCTGCCCTCCATAGCTTTGGTATGCATTTGCGTAAGTTGCGTGAGGAGCAAGGGCTCACGCTGGAAGAGCTAGCGGATAGGAGCGCAATGAGCTTCCGGGGTGTGGTCTACATCGAGCATGGGCGCCGCAATCCGAGCTTGACTACAATCCTCAGCTTGTCGAGGGGGCTCCAGATTTCCCCGTCGTCGCTCCTAAGCGTCTTCGATGAGCCGAGCGAGTGACAATGCCTAGGTTTGGTCCCATCGATAAAATGGGGCCGACCAGCAGCTGACCGCCCGCCGCTGAGGTCGCCGCCCGGCTCACCGCGACAATCAGATGCTGCGGGCTGAGTGCCAAAAGGCTAAATCATTGCGTCCCGGCGTCGCGTGGAGTTTAGCCAGGGAGTTCCCAGTCGAATGTCCGAGGATCTCCATGGATTGAACTCAGTCCGAGGGGCGAAATCAGCCATGCTTTGGTTAGAACGCCGGGCCAGTCTTGGGTGATTTCAAAAAGCAATTGTCTGAGGATTAGCGGCGGAAGGTCAAACACCGGCTCCGGTTTTCCCTTCTTCCCGCGCATCGGTCGGCTATCGAGCAGGAGTCCGATGGGTTTATCCGGTGCGACCGCGCGCACGCGGGCAAGCTGTCTTTTGAGCTTGCTTTCCATCGCGCGCCCCACGCTGCTACGCATTTCTCCCACGTTGCAAGACCAGCCTTGACCATCGCGCGACACGTGTCCAGACCAGCCTGCTGTTAGATCATCGAAGGCGATGGTGACCCGGTGGTCGGCATCAGGGGCTTCGCAGAAGTCGATGGTGGGCAGGGGGAACGGCCCCTGCGGAGGTCTTCTGAGGTCGACAAAGGGCTTGCCTCGCTCGACCGCTTTGCTGGCCATTTCCACCACGCGACGATAAAGGCGATCACGCTCCTTCTTGCTCGCACCCATCCATGGCCCAGCACTGATCGATACCCAAAGGCCGCCGCCCGGTGCTTCCGCTGCCAGATCTTTAAGAAGATCGATCAGCTCGTGGGCGACGGTATCCTGCGTCGCAATGCGAAGAGGGTTCTCCTGCGGTGATGGCACCACGGTGTGATCGACGAATCCGGCGACGCCGTTGATCTTGATTTCCGCGTCGACGGGAATCGCTGGAGAATACCTATATGTGCATTCCTGTCGCTCGGGGCTTCCTATCAGCTCAGCCAACAACCCCTGAAACCGCAGACCAGCGATCAGGGAAGCGAAGGCCGTCAGCTCCCGCGGCTTGTCAATCATCAGCCGCAGAACGGACTCTGTTGCGTCGTCCGTGTTCATCGCCACTCCTACCTGCTGGACACCATTCCAGCGGCCTGTTGCGCAACGCCGAAGTCTCACTCTTCCGCGTGGATCTCGGGCAGGAAGCCTAACTCTCACCGCCGTGAGACCGAGCGGCAAGAAGCCCCATTGCCAGCCTGGTTGAGTCAACGAGTGGCACTCTCATGAGAGTGCACGACGGTGGAGAACACGTGCACGCCGACCACGTACGCGGTCTCCCGGGCGTGCTGCGGGGCCGCGAGGTCGGCGCGATCCAGACGACGGTGCTCGACGAACCACCCGAGCAGGCCGCCTTCGTGAAGCGGACGGCCGCGGCGGCCCACATCCCGCTGGTCCGGGCCGCTCCGGGTGAGCGGCGCAGGGCAGGCCCGGTCGACTGGCAGGTGCTGTGGCCCGCCGCGGCCGGGCGGGGCGCGCTGCCGGCTCCGGTGACCGAGGAGCCGAACGACTCCAGTGTCACGCTCCTGGTCCGGTCGGGAGGGCTGACCCTGCTGCTGCTCGGTGACCTCGAACCCCCTTCCCAGCAGGGGGTGTTGCGTGCCTTTCCGGCGCTACCACGGGTGGACGTTCTCAAGGTCGCGCACCACGGCTCCGCACATCAGGACTCCGCCCTGCTGCGCAGCGCCCGCCCTCGGCTCGCCCTCATCAGCTGCGGCGTGGACAACCCGTACGGGCATCCCGCCGCCCGCACGCTCGAAGCGCTCGAAGCGACGGGGGCGGAGATCCTGCGGACCGACAGGGACGGTCCGATCGCGGTCACGGGAAGCGGTAGGGGGCTTGCTGCGGCGGCTCGGTCATGAACGGGAAAAAAGGGCACGGGTTCCGGTGCGTGGGCCGGTGACCGGCAAGACGAAAGCCTCCAGGTCCACCGGCTCATGGCGCCACCCCGCGCACGAGGGCAGACTTCCGTCATGGACGAATCCCCCGGGACCACCCAAGGACCGCCCGGGGCGGCCCCCGCCCTCGCCGGAGCGCGTGTGGACGCCTACCTGGAGCGCATCGGAGTCGCACGCCCCTCCCGGGCCGACGCGCCCGCTCTGCGGGAACTGCAGCGCCGCCATCTCATGACCGTGCCCTTCGAGAACCTGTCCATCCATGTGGGCCAGGACATCGCCCTGGAGGAGGAGAGGCTCGTCGACAAGATCGTCACGCACCGCCGGGGCGGCTTCTGTTACGAACTCAACGGCGCTTTCGCCGCACTGCTGCGCGGCCTGGGCTTCCGGGTCACGCTGCTCCAGGCCCGGGTCTTCGGCGACGGAGGGCGCCTCGGTATTCCGTACGACCACGTCGCGCTGCGGGTGGAGACGGAGGACGGTACGGGCCCGTGGCTCGCCGATGTGGGGTTCGGCGACCATGCCGTGAAACCGCTGGCCCTCGACTCCCGCGCGGAGCAGGAGGACACGAGCGGAAGATTTCGCTTCAGGGAGGCACCGCGAGGAGACCTCGACCTGTTGCGGGACGGTTCCCGGCAGTTCCGTCTCGATCTGCGACCGCGTGCACTCTCGGATTTCCGGGCTGGTTCCTGGTACCACCGCACCTCGCCCGAGTCCCACTTCACCCGGTCCGTCGTCTGCTCGCGGCTGACCGAGGACGGACGGGTGACACTTCGCGGCCGTACCCTCATCTCCACCGTGCGCGGGAAACGTCGTACGGAGGAGCTGGCGACCGACGAGGACGTACTCCTGGCCTATCTCGATCAGTTCGGAATGGTGCTGGATCAGGTGCCGGAAGCGCGTGCGGCGGCCCTGAGGGAGTGACATACGCGGCATCTGCCGATACTCCGGGCTACGGAGTCTCCAGCCAGCCCTCGTACTCCGCGGCGAAGGTATCGAGTGCCGCGGAGTCCAGCCGTCCTGCCGGGTCCTCGACGACCACCAGCCACTGGGCGTCCTCGGCGTCGTCCTCCCCGGCCAGTGCGTCCCGGACGAGCTGGGGCTCCTCGGTGACCGGGAACCGGTCGGGCAGCTCCTCGGCGACCGCCTCGGCCGAATCCCGGTCGGGCAGTACCAGTACGTGTCTCACATCGCTCACCCGGCCATTCTCCGGTACGCACCGGACTGCCCTGAGCGCCTGCAGCCGCCGGAAGCCGCTTACACGTATCGATGTCGGTGGCGCGTGGGATGCTGGAGCGCGATGGCCACCAGACGCAGTTCCACCGACGACCCGCTCGCTCCCGTCACGCTCGCCGTGGGCCAGGAGGACCTGCTCCTGGACCGCGCCGTGCAGCACGTGGTGGCGGCGGCCCGCGCCTCCGACGCCGACACGGACGTCCGCGATCTCAGCCCGGACCAGCTGCAGCCCGGCACTCTCGCCGAACTGACCAGTCCTTCGCTCTTCGCCGAGCGCAAGGTCGTGATCGTGCGCGACTCCCAGGACCTCTCCGCCGACACCGTGAAGGACGTCAAGGCGTACATGGGGGCTCCTGCCGAGGAGATCACCCTCGTGCTCCTGCACGCGGGCGGAGCCAAGGGCAAGGGGCTGCTGGACGCGGCGCGGAAGGCCGGGGCGCGCGAGGTGGCGTGCCCCAAGACCACCAAGCCGGCCGAGCGGCTGTCCTTCGTCCGTTCGGAGTTCCGTGCGCTCGGTCGCTCCGCGACGCCCGAAGCATGCCAGGCGCTGGTGGATTCCATCGGCAGCGACCTGCGGGAGCTCGCGAGCGCCGCCTCGCAGCTCGTCGCGGATGTCGAGGGGACCATCGACGAGGCCGTCGTCGGGCGCTACTACACGGGCCGTGCCGAGGCATCGTCCTTCACCGTCGCCGACCGGGCGGTCGAGGGCCGCGCCGCGGAGGCACTGGAGGCGCTGCGCTGGTCGCTGTCGACCGGTGTCGCCCCCGTCCTGATCACGAGTGCTCTCGCTCAGGGGGTCCGGGCGATCGGCAAGCTCTCCTCCGCCCGCGGCGGGCGGCCCGCGGATCTCGCCCGTGAGCTCGGTATGCCGCCGTGGAAGATCGACCGGGTACGTCAGCAGATGCGGGGATGGACTCCGGACGGTGTCGCCGCGGCACTGATCGCGGTCGCGGCGGCCGACGCGGGGGTCAAAGGTGGTGGCGACGACCCTGAGTACGCCTTGGAGAAAGCCGTGGTCGCCATCGCCCGCGCGGCCCGCTCCGGCGGCCGCTGAGCGGCCCCGTACCCAGCCGCCCCCGTACCCAGCGCCCTCGTCGAGCCGAGCCGCCCAGCAGCACTCTCGCCGAGTCCAGCGCCCCCGCCGAGCCCAGAGGGCCCCCCAACGCCGGCGCCAAAGCGCCGCGCAGCGCCCAGGGCTCCCGCCCCACGCACGCGCGAAGGCCCCGGCCGTCGTCCTGGGGAGGACTTCGGCCGGGGCCTTCGGTCAAAGCACGGTGCGCCGCACCCGCGTGGCGAACGCAGGTTCGGTGTGCGGCGCGGGGTGCCGGTCAGGAGCGGGAGAGAGGGCCCGCTGATTCCGTTCCGGCGATCACATCAGTAGCTCAGCCCTGGAGGGCGGCAACCTTGAGAGCCAGCGCCGACTTCTTGTTGGCGGCGGCGTTCTTGTGGATGACACCCTTCGAGACAGCCTTGTCGAGCTGGCGCGACGCGTCACGGACGGCCACAGTGGCCTTCTCGACGTCACCGGCAGCGGCAGCCTCACGGGCCTTGCGGATCGAGGTCTTGAGCGAGGACTTGACGGCCTTGTTGCGCAGGCGCGCCTTCTCGTTCGTCTTGTTCCGCTTGATCTGGGACTTGATGTTCGCCACGAAAGAGCCTTTTCAGGTTCGTTGGATCTTCTATGTGCGCCACGCCGCTTCTGAGGGCCACGAGGCACAGCTGCCCACGGTAGCAGTCACCCTCGGACCGGCCCAAACCGGTTCCGGTCCCGCAGGCGTGGGAGCATGGAGGCTACGTATCGATCCGTCCGACCCGACATCGACCCGAGACACGGCGTTCGGCGTCTCAAGAATCAGGACCCTGCGTGCCCGCGACTCCTACCAACGTGCCCGAGCCGAGCCGTACCGACCCGGCGCTGATCCGCAACTTCTGCATCATCGCGCACATCGACCACGGCAAGTCGACGCTTGCCGACCGGATGCTCCAGCTGACCGGAGTGGTCGATCAGCGGCAGATGCGCGCTCAGTATCTCGACCGGATGGACATCGAGCGCGAGCGCGGCATCACCATCAAGTCCCAGGCGGTCCGTCTCCCGTGGGCGCCCACCGAGGGCGAGGGCAAGGGCTCGACCCACATCCTCAACATGATCGACACCCCGGGCCACGTGGACTTCACCTACGAGGTATCCCGCTCCCTGGCCGCCTGCGAGGGCACGGTGCTGCTGGTCGACGCCGCCCAGGGCATCGAGGCGCAGACGCTCGCCAACCTCTACCTGGCGATGGAGAACGACCTCACCATCGTCCCGGTGCTCAACAAGATCGACCTGCCGGCCGCCCAGCCGGAGAAGTTCTCCGAGGAGCTGGCCAACCTCATCGGCTGCCAGCCCGAGGACGTGCTCAAGGTCTCCGCGAAGACCGGTGTCGGAGTGGACGCCCTGCTCGACCGCGTGGTCAGGGACGTCCCCGCCCCCGTCGGCCTGGCGGACGAGGCGGCCCGCGCGATGATCTTCGACTCGGTCTACGACCCCTACCGCGGAGTCGTCACCTACGTCAGGGTCGTCGACGGCCAGCTCAACAAGCGCGAGCGCATCAAGATGATGTCGACCGGCGCCACCCACGAGCTGCTGGAGATCGGTGTCTCCTCCCCGGAGATGACCCCGTCCGACGGCATCGGCGTCGGTGAGGTCGGCTACATCATCACCGGCGTGAAGGACGTCCGGCAGTCCAAGGTCGGTGACACCATCACCTCCCTGAACAAGGGGGCGACCGAGGCGCTGGGCGGCTACAAGGACCCCAAGCCGATGGTGTTCTCCGGCCTGTACCCGCTGGACGGCTCGGACTACCCGGACCTGCGCGAGGCCCTGGACAAGCTCCAGCTCAACGACGCCGCCCTCGTGTACGAGCCGGAGACCTCGGCCGCGCTCGGCTTCGGCTTCCGCGTCGGGTTCCTCGGCCTGCTCCACCTCGACGTGGTCCGCGAGCGCCTCGAGCGCGAGTTCGGCCTGGAGCTCATCGCCACCGCCCCGAACGTGGTGTACCGCGTGGAGATGGAGGACGGCTCGGAGCACGTCGTCACCAACCCGAGCGAGTTCCCCGAGGGCAAGATCGACAAGGTGCACGAGCCGGTCGTGAGGGCCACGGTCCTCGCGCCCAGCGAGTTCATCGGCGCGATCATGGAGCTCTGCCAGAACAGGCGCGGCACCCTGCTCGGCATGGACTACCTCTCCGAGGACCGGGTCGAGATCCGCTACACCCTGCCGCTCGCCGAGATCGTCTTCGACTTCTTCGACCAGCTGAAGTCCAAGACCCGCGGTTACGCCTCCCTGGACTACGAGCCCACCGGCGAGCAGTCCGCCCAGCTGGTCAAGGTCGACATCCTGCTGCACGGCGACAAGGTCGACGCGTTCTCCGCGGTCACGCACAAGGACAAGGCCTACGCCTACGGGGTCCGCCTCGTGGCCAAGCTGCAGAAGCTCATCCCCCGGCAGAACTTCGAGGTGCCGATCCAGGCGGCCATCGGCTCCCGGGTCATCGCCCGTGAGACCGTCCGCGCGATCCGCAAGGACGTCCTCGCCAAGTGCTACGGCGGTGACATCTCCCGTAAGCGGAAGCTGCTGGAGAAGCAGAAGGAAGGCAAGAAGCGGATGAAGATGGTCGGCAACGTGGAGGTGCCGCAGGACGCGTTCATCTCCGTGCTGTCGACCGACGAGTCCGCGGGCGAGGGCAAGGCGAAGAAGTAACCCCTGTCACACCCGGCCCTGGCGTCACCAGGAGCGCGCCCCGGTGGTCACCGGGAGCGCGACGACCTGGAAGTACCCGGGAGTAGCCCAACTGGCCCCTGTGCCGCGGACGTCCGCGGCACAGGGGCCAGGTTCGTTATGAAGCGGCGGCCTGTTGCCCCTTACGCCAGGGTCCCGCGCGCTCTACTCTGATCACCACCCGTTAGTTACTCGCCAGTTAAACAAGCAGGCCGAGCGGGAACGAGAAGCAGGAATACAAGCAGCAGCAGCCCCAAGAAACCGGTCGTAGCAATGCCGCAGGCCCGGAGGACGTCGTGAGCGACACACAGACCCTGATCGACAGCCGGCCGCCCTCCGTGGCGTCCCTCTTCATCGACCGCGTGGCGGCCACCCCGCAGGGGGAGGCCTACCGCTACCCGGTGCCCGCCGCCTCGGGCGAGGGCCCGGACGACTGGAAGTCGCTGACCTGGGCGCAGGCCGCCGAGCGGGTCCACGCCATCGCGGCCGGGCTGATCGGGCTCGGCGTCCTGCCGGAGGAGCGGGTCGCGCTGGCGTCCTCCACCCGCGTCGAGTGGATCCTCGCGGACCTCGGCGTGATGTGCGCGGGCGCGGCCACGACGACGATCTATCCGTCCACGAACACCGAGGAGTCCGCCTTCATCCTGGCCGACTCCGACAGCCGTGTCCTGATCGCCGAGGACGCCGCCCAGCTGGCGAAGGCCAGGGAGAGCAGGGCCGGGCTGCCCGCTCTCGCCCATGTCGTGGTCATCGACCCGGCGGGCGTCGACCCCGTCGAGGGCGACCCCGAGGGCTGGGTCCTCACCCTGGCCGAGCTCGAGGCCAGAGGCGCCGAACACCTGGTCAAGAACCCGGACGCGATCACCGACCGCGTCGCCGCCATCACCCCTGACCAGCTGGCGACCCTCATCTACACCTCGGGCACCACCGGCCGCCCCAAGGGCGTACGGCTGCCGCACGACAACTGGTCGTACATGGCGAAGGCGACCGTGGCCACCGGCCTGATCACCGCGGACGACGTCCAGTACCTCTGGCTGCCGCTCGCGCACGTCTTCGGCAAGGTGCTCACCTCCGGTCAGATCGAGGTCGGCCACGTCACGGCGGTCGACGGACGCGTCGACAAGATCATCGAGAATCTGCCGGTCGTCCGGCCCACCTACATGGCGGCCGTGCCCCGGATCTTCGAGAAGGTCTACAACGGGGTCGCGGCCAAGGCACGGGCCGGCGGTGGCGCCAAGTACAAGATCTTCCAGTGGGCGGCGGGCGTCGCCCGCGAGTACGCGACGGTGTCGCAGGACAACTTCCGCCGCACCGGCAGGGCCTCCGTGCCCTTCGCGCTGGGCGCCAAGCACAAGGTGGCGGACGCCCTCGTCTTCGCGAAGCTCCGCGAGGCCTTCGGCGGCCGGCTCCGTGCCTGCGTCTCCGGTTCGGCCGCGCTCGCCCCCGACATCGGTCTCTTCTTCTCCGGTGCCGGGATCCACATCCTGGAGGGCTACGGCCTCACCGAGTCCAGCGCCGCCTCCTTCGTCAACCCCGGCGAGGCCTACCGCACCGGGACCGTCGGCAAGCCGCTCCCCGGCACCGAGGTCCGCATCGCGGACGACGGCGAGATCCTGCTGCGCGGTCCCGGCCTGATGGAGGGCTACCACCGGCTGCCCGAGAAGACCGCCGAGGTGCTGGAGTCCGACGGCTGGTTCCACACCGGTGACATCGGCGAGCTGTCCCAGGACGGCTACCTGCGGATCACCGACCGCAAGAAGGACCTGATCAAGACCTCCGGCGGCAAGTACATCGCCCCCGCGGAGGTCGAGGGACAGTTCAAGGCAGTGTGCCCGTTCGTGTCCAACATCCTGGTGCACGGCGCCGACCGGAACTTCTGCACCGCCCTCATCGCCCTCGACGAGCCGACCATCCTCGGCTGGGCCGAGGAGAACGGCCTGGGCGGCAAGCCGTACGCCGACGTCGTCGCGTCCCCGCAGGCCGTGGAGCTCGTCCAGGGCTACGTGACGCGCCTCAACGAGGGCCTGCAGCGCTGGCAGACCATCAAGCAGTTCCGGCTGCTGCCGCGCGACCTCGACATCGAGCACGGTGAGCTCACCCCCAGCCTCAAGCTGAAGCGGCCGGTCGTCGAGCGCGAGTACCAGGACCTCATCGACGACATGTACGCGGGCTCCCGCGAGAAGTGAGCCGGGTTCGGTGAGCCGGACAGGGCCCGGTGGACGCGGAGGCGTCCACCGGCCCCTGTCCCGTTGCCGCCCGACTCGGGCGACTTCCGTCACTCGGCGCTTATGGGCACGGCCGGTCTGTCACTCTGTCGTAGAACGTCAGCGGCGTTCGCGAGACTGTCAGGAGCCGCACCGTGGGGCCCATTCCCTTGCAGCGGGACATCGTGCACCGTCCCGCAACCGTCGTCGCCGGTCAGGGCGACGACCCGCGTCCGGTCGCGCACACGAGCCTGCCGGGTATCCCGCAGGCCTCGTCCGCGGCCCGCAGGTTCGTCCGCGCCGCGCTCGCCGACTGGAGCGGGCTCGGTCTGCCGAACACCGGCGAGTTCGGCGAGCGGCTCACCGACGACGCGCTGACCGTGGCCAGCGAACTGGTCACCAACGCCGTCGTGCACGCCGGTACGACGGTCGAGCTGCTCATCCGGCTGGAGGACTCGGCCGGACCCGAGCCGCTCGCGCTCGTGCTGGAGATCACCGACCACCACCCGGCACGTTCGGTGCGCGACGGCCGAACCGAGCGGCCCGATCCGGCCGAATACGGCCGTGGGCTGCAGCTGGTCGCCACCCTCGCCGAGTCCTGGGGCATCACCTACCGCACCGGCCTCAAGACCGTCTGGGCCCGCCTGCCCGGTGACGACCGGTTCGGGCTGCCCGACGCCCCGCCCGCCGGAGAGGCGGCCTCCCGGCCGCGCCCGCGTCCGGCCGGGAGCCTCGCCCCCGCGGGCGGGAGGCCGGAGCGCGACGACGCCGGCTGGGCGGGCCGCGGAGGGCCCTCGTTCCTCGCCGAGGCGTCCGGCATGCTCGCGGGCCAGCTCGACGAGAACCTGGTCGCCGCGACCGCGGGCCCGCTCCTGGTGCCCCGGCTCGCGGACTGGTGCGCCATATGGCTGGAGAGCGAGAGCGGCGGCCCGGGTGCCGTGCCCCGGCTCGCCGGGGTCTGGCACAGCGACGAGGCCCGCACGGCGCTGCTGCGCCCCGCGCTGGAGAAGGAACCGCTCCGGCTGCCCGGCAGCGTCGGCACCGGCCCCGTGCCCATGCCCTGGCCCGGCAGCGCCACGGCGGAGCGTGAGAGCGTCACCGGAGCCGCCCTGGCGCACCGCATCGTCTCGGGCGGGCGGACGCTCGGCGCGGTCCTCGTGGGACGCGAGGGCGTCGACCACATCCCCGACGAGGTCGTCGCCCTCCTCGCGGACTTCGTACGCCGTGTCGGCCTCGCCGTGGGCGCCGCCCGCGCCTACACCCGCCAGGCCACCATCAGCCGCATCCTGCAGCGCGGCCTGCTGCCCAGCAAGGTCGCCGAGATACCCGGCGTCACCAGTGCCCTGGTGTACGAGCCGGGGGACGACGGTGTCGTCGGCGGGGACTTCTACGACCTCTTCCCGTGTCCCGGCGGCCGCTGGTGCTTCGTCCTCGGTGACGTCCAGGGCAGCGGCCCCGAGGCCGCCGTCGTCACCGGGCTCGCCCGTCCCTGGCTCCGCCTGCTCTCCCGGGAGGGCTTCCGCGTCGGCGAGGTCCTCGACCGGCTCAACCGGCTCCTCCTCGACGACGCGATGGAGGCGGCCGAAGCCGCCGCCCTCATGGTCGCGGCGGCGGGCGGCCAGCAGATCCAGGACGGCCCCCAGTCCCGTTTCCTCTCCCTGCTGTACGGCGACCTGGTGCCGCTCCCGGACGGCAGCGTGCGCTGCACCGTGGCCAGCGCCGGTCATCCGCTGCCGCTGCTGCTGCGCCCCGACGGATCCGTACGCCCGGCGGCGGAGCCGCAGGTGCTGCTCGGGGTCGTCGAGGACGTGGCGTACGACAGCCAGACCTTCGACCTGGCGCCGGGCGAGAGTCTGCTCTGCGTCACGGACGGGGTCACGGAGCGGCGTTCGGGGCGGTTGATGTTCGACGACGGCGACGGTCTCGCACGGGTGCTGGCGGACTGCGCGGGGCTCTCCGCCGCCGGGATAGCCGACCGGATCAAGCGGGCCGTCCACACCTTCGCCGAGCGCCCGCCGGACGACGACCTCGCCCTGATGGTGATCCAGGTGGACTGAGACCGGGCCCACAGTCAGGCGTGCCGGGGAGCTCCGGCGGCGAGTGACAATGGACGGTATGCCTTCCGTACTGCCCGATGGTGAGCCCGTGCCCGACGACGGGGCGCTGCCCCGCCACGCCCTGGAAGGCGCAGCCGACCGGCCGCTCGGCTTCTACCTGCACGTGCCCTACTGCGCCACCCGCTGCGGCTACTGCGACTTCAACACGTACACCGCGACCGAGCTGCGGGGCTCCGGCGGTGCCCTCGCCTCCCGGGACAACTACGCGGCCCATCTCGTCGAGGAGGTCCGCCAGGCGCGCAAGGTGCTCGGCGACGACCCCCGCCCCGTCCGCACGGTCTTCGTCGGCGGCGGAACCCCGACGCTGCTGCCCGCCGCCGACCTCGTCAGGATGCTCGCCGCGATCCGTGAGGAGTTCGGCCTCGCCGAGGACGCCGAGATCACCACGGAGGCCAACCCGGAGTCCGTGGACCCGGCGTATCTGACGGCCCTGCGCGAGGGCGGCTTCAACCGTGTGTCCTTCGGCATGCAGAGCGCCCGGCAGCACGTCCTGAAGATCCTGGACCGCACGCACACGCCGGGCAGGCCGGAGGCCTGCGTCGCCGAGGCGCGGGAAGCCGGTTTCGAGCACGTCAACCTCGACCTGATCTACGGCACCCCCGGCGAGTCCGACGACGACTGGCGGGCCTCTCTCGACGCGGCGATCGGTGCCGGGCCCGACCATGTGTCGGCGTACGCGCTGATCGTGGAGGAGGGCACCCAGCTGGCGCGCCGCATCCGCCGGGGCGAGGTCCCGATGACGGACGACGACGTCCACGCCGACCGCTACCTGATCGCGGACGAGGCGATGGCGGCGGCGGGTTTCTCCTGGTACGAGGTGTCGAACTGGGCCCGGACCCCCGAGGGCCGCTGCCTGCACAACGAGCTGTACTGGCGCGGCGCGGACTGGTGGGGCGCAGGGCCCGGGGCGCACAGCCACGTCGGCGGAGTGCGCTGGTGGAACGTCAAGCACCCCGGAGCGTACGCGCAGGCCCTGGCGGAGGGCCGTTCGCCCGGCGCGGGCCGCGAGGTCCTGGGCGACGAGGACCGGCGGGTCGAACGCATCCTGCTGGAACTGCGGCTCGTCGAGGGCTGCCCGCTGTCGCTGCTGGCCCCCGCGGGCCTCGCGGCGGCCGGCCGCGCCGTCGCGGACGGGCTGCTGGAGCCAGGACCGTACGCCGAGGGGCGCGCGGTCCTGACGCTGCGGGGCCGCCTGCTGGCCGACGCCGTGGTGCGGGACCTGGTGGACTGAGAGCGGGGCCCGGCCGCTTCCCGCGGCCGGTCCCCGCCGGGACGGGTCAGCCGGGCAGGGTGACGAAGTCGATCAGCTCCTCGACCCGGCCCAGCAACTGCGGCTCCAGGTCCTTGTAGGAGGCGACCCTGGACAGGATGTGCTGCCAGGCCGCGCCGGTGTTCGCGGGCCAGCCCAGCGCACGGCACACGCCCGTCTTCCAGTCCTGGCCCCGCGGAACGACGGGCCACCCGGGGATGCCCACGGACGAGGGCTTCACGGCCTCCCAGACGTCGATGTACGGGTGTCCCACCACGAGCACGTTCGCGTCCGTGACCTGTGCGGCGATCCGGGACTCCTTGGAGCCCGGCACGAGATGGTCGACCAGCACACCCAGCCGTGCGTCGGGGCCGGGTGCGAACTCGCGCACGATCGCGGGGAGGTCGTCGATCCCCTCCAGGTACTCCACCACCACGCCCTCGATGCGCAGGTCGTCGCCCCAGACGCGCTCGACGAGCTCCGCGTCGTGCCGCCCCTCGACGTAGATGCGCCCCGCCCGCGCCACCCGTGCCCGGGCGCCCGGCACCGCAACCGAACCCGACGCCGTCCGGGAAGGACCTGCCGGACCGCCCGCCGACGGGCGTACGAGGGTGACCACCCTGCCCTCCAGCAGGAAGCCGCGCTGCACCATCGGGAACACCCGGTGCTTGCCGAAGCGGTCCTCCAGCGTCACCGTCGGCCCCTCGGCGGTCTTCTCGCACCGGATCACCGCCCCGCAGAAACCGGTCACGGCCTCCTCGACGACCAGATCGGGTTCGGCGGGGACCTCGGGGGCGGGGGAGGACCTCTTCCACGGCGGGGTCAGGTCCGGCTGGTAGCTGCGCATGGCACGACGATAAGCGGGGGCCCTTTCACGACACGCAGAACCGGGCGGCTAGCCGGTCGCGCTGGGCGCGCACGAACGCCGCGTCCACCACCGCCCCGTGCCCCGGAACGTACAGCGCGTCCTCGCCGCCCAGCTCCAGCAGCCGGTCGAGCGCCGCCGGCCAGTGCGAGGGAACCGCGTCGCGGCCCGCCTGCGGTTCGCCGGACTCCTCGACCAGATCCCCGCAGAGCACCACGACCGGCGAGCCCGGCACCAGCACCGCGAGATCGTGCCCGGTGTGGCCGGGTCCCACGTTGGCCAGCAGCACCTGGAGTCCGCCGCCGAGGTCCAGCGTCCACTCACCGCTGACCTGATGCCGCGGAGCCACCAGCGCGTCCGCGGCCGCCGTCGCGTCCCGCTCGCTCATCCCGTGCTGCACCGCGTCCGCGCGCAGCGCGTCCGCGCCACGCCCCAGCAGCTCCGCCGTGCCGACGGCGCCGTAGACCTCCGCACCGGCGAAGGCGGCGGTCCCCAGGACATGGTCGAAGTGGGGATGGCTCAGTGCGATATGCGTCACCCTCCGGCCCAGCAGGGCCTCTGCCTGCGCCCGTACCTCCGCCCCTTCGCGGAGCGTCGAACCGGTGTCGTGGAGCAGCACGGAGTCCGCCCCCGCCACCAGGGTGACGGTCGCGTCCCAGACGGGGAGGCGCCGGCGCCCGATACCGTTGCCCAACCGCTCCCAGCCGAACTCTTCCCAAGAGGCGTCCATAGGACGACGCTATCGGCATCGACCTGCGCGGTCCCAGGACGGACCGGCCGGTCGGCCTTGCCCCGGGCCCGCCCCACCCCCGTACACTGACCGGGGGATAGCTGGCACTCGAACGCGCAGAGTGCCAGGCAGACACCGGAGAACAACAGCTGGAGGTGTGCGCGGTGCTCAGCGAACGCAGACTCGAAGTGCTGCGCGCCATCGTCCAGGACTATGTCGGCACCGAGGAGCCGGTCGGTTCCAAGGCGCTCACGGAACGGCACAGCCTGGGGGTCTCCCCGGCCACCGTCCGTAACGACATGGCGGTGCTGGAGGACGAGGGCTTCATCGCCCAGCCGCACACCAGTGCGGGGCGTATTCCGACGGACAAGGGCTACCGCCTCTTCGTCGACCGACTCGCGGGCGTCAAGCCCCTGTCGTCGCCGGAGCGCAGGGCCATCCAGAACTTCCTCGACGGCGCCGTCGACCTCGACGACGTCGTGGGCCGCACGGTGCGGCTGCTCGCACAGCTGACCAGACAGGTCGCCGTCGTGCAGTACCCCTCACTGACCCGTTCGACGGTGCGGCACGTGGAACTGCTGTCCCTGGCCCCCGCCAGGCTGATGCTCGTGCTGATCACGGACACGGGCCGGGTCGAACAGCGTATGATCGACTGCCCTGCTCCGTTCGGTGACACGTCACTGGCCGATCTGCGGGCCCGGCTCAACAGCCGGGTCGTGGGGCGGCGGTTCGCGGACGTCCCGCAGCTGGTGCAGGATCTGCCGGAGTCGTTCGAGAGCGAGGACCGGGGAACCGTGTCGACGGTGCTCTCCGTCCTCCTCGAGACTCTGGTCGAGGAAACGGAGGAGCGGCTGATCATCGGCGGCACCTCCAACCTCACCCGCTTCGGACACGACTTCCCTGTGATGATCCGGCCGGTGCTGGAGGCATTGGAGGAGCAGGTCGTGCTGCTGAAGCTGCTCGGTGAGGCAACGGATTCGGGCATGACCGTACGGATCGGGCACGAGAACGCCCACGAGGGCCTCAACGCCACGTCCGTCGTCGCGGTCGGCTACGGTTCGGGCGACGAGGCAGTCGCCAAACTCGGCGTGGTCGGACCGACCCGCATGGACTACCCCGGAACGATGGGAGCGGTACGCGCAGTGGCACGTTACGTCGGACAGATCCTGGCGGAGTCGTAAGTGGCCACGGACTACTACGCCGTACTCGGCGTGCGCCGCGACGCATCTCAGGACGAGATCAAGAAGGCATTCCGTCGGCTCGCCCGCGAGCTGCACCCGGATGTCAACCCGGATCCGAAGACCCAGGAGCGGTTCAAGGAGATCAACGCCGCTTACGAGGTGCTGTCGGACCCGCAGAAGAAGCAGGTCTACGACCTCGGCGGCGATCCGCTGTCCTCCTCGGGCGGCGGTGGCGGCGCGGGAGGCTTCGGGGCCGGCGGCTTCGGCAACTTCAGCGACATCATGGACGCGTTCTTCGGCACGGCGTCGCAGCGCGGACCCCGTTCGCGCACCCGCCGCGGCCAGGACGCGATGATCCGGCTGGAGATCGACCTCTCCGAGGCGGCCTTCGGCACGACCAAGGACCTCCAGGTCGACACCGCGGTCGTCTGCACGACCTGCAGTGGCGAAGGAGCCGCACCCGGCACCTCCGCGCAGACCTGTGACATGTGCCGCGGCCGCGGTGAGGTCTCCCAGGTCACCAGGTCCTTCCTCGGCCAGGTCATGACCTCGCGTCCCTGCCCGCAGTGTCAGGGCTTCGGCACGGTCGTACCGACCCCTTGCCCCGAGTGCGCGGGGGACGGCCGTATCCGATCCCGCCGCACGCTCACGGTGAAGATCCCGGCGGGTGTCGACAACGGCACCCGGATCCAGCTCGCGGGCGAGGGGGAGGTCGGCCCCGGCGGCGGCCCGGCCGGCGACCTGTACGTCGAGATCCACGAGCTGGCGCACCCGGTGTTCCAGCGGCGCGGTGACGACCTGCACTGCACGGTCACCATCCCGATGACGGCGGCGGCGCTCGGCACTCAGGTGCCGCTGGAGACGCTGGACGGCCTGGAGGAGATCGACATCAGGCCGGGCACCCAGTCCGGCCAGTCGGTCCCGCTGCACGGGCGCGGCATCACGCACCTGCGCGGCAACGGCCGCGGCGACCTCATCGTGCACGTCGAGGTCATGACCCCGACGAAGATGGACCCCGAGCAGGAGCGCCTCCTGCGGGAGCTGTCCAAGCTGCGCGGCGAGGAGAGGCCCACCGGCCAGTTCCAGCCAGGACAGCAGGGGCTCTTCTCCCGTCTGAAGGATGCCTTCAACGGCCGCTGACCCCTTTCACCGCACCGCCCGCCGGTTCCTCACCGGCGGGCGGTGCGGTGTTTCCACGACAGCCCGCGCGCACCGCGGAACGACTGATTCGGCACGGTTCACCGGACGTGGCACGATGCGGTCATGTCCTTGGCCCTGACCGATCTCTGCCGGTACCCGATCGTGCAGGCCCCCATGGCGGGCGGCGCGTCCCGCCCCGGACTGGTGGCCGCCGTGGCGGAGGCCGGGGGGCTCGGTTTCCTCGCCGCCGGCTACAAGACCGCGGACGGGATGTACGAGGAGATCCGGGAGATGCGGAGGGCGAGCGCCCGGCCCTTCGGCGTGAACCTCTTCATACCGCAGCCCTCGGTCGCCGACCCGAGCACCGTCGAGGTCTACCGTCATCAGCTCGCGGGCGAGGCCGCCTGGTACGAGACCCCGCTCGGTGACCCGGACGCCTGCGGCGACGACGGCTACGAGGCCAAGGTGGCGATCCTCCTCGAGGACCCGGTGCCCGTCGTCTCCTTCACCTTCGGCTGCCCGGCGCGCGAGGTCCTCGAAGCCTTCGCCGCCGTCGGCACGCTCACCGTCGTCACCGTCACCTCGGCCCAGGAGGCACGGAACGCCCGGTGGGCGGGGGCAGATGCCCTCTGCGTCCAGGGCGTCGAGGCGGGCGGCCACCAGTCCACGCACCACGACGACCCGCAGGGCGGTCTCGCCGGCACCGGCCTGCTCTCCCTGATCGCCCAGGTCCGAGAATCCGTGGCGTTGCCCCTCGTCGCGACCGGCGGACTGATGCGCGGCTCCCAGATCACGGCGGTCCTCGCGGCGGGCGCGGACGCGGCACAGCTCGGCACGGCGTTCCTGCCCTGCCCGGAGTCCGGCGCGCACCCGCTGCACAAACAGGCCCTGACCGACCCGCTGTTCGTGACCACGGCCCTGACCCGCGCGTTCTCCGGACGGCCCGCGCGCGGACTGGTCAACCGCTTCGTGCGGGAGCACGGGCGTTACGCCCCCGCCGCCTACCCGCAGGTCCACCAGGTGACCAGCCCGCTGCGCGGTGCGGCCGCCAGGACGGGCGACGCCCAGGGCATGGCCCTGTGGGCGGGGCAGGGGCACCGGATGGCCCGAGAGATGCCCGCGGGAGAGCTCGTCGGGCTGCTCGCCGCAGAAATGGAAGCCGCGCGTGCGGCAGTGAACGTGAGGAGTGCCCCGTGACGGCACCGGTCTTCGTCGTCGAACACCTCCCCAGTGGGTCGGAGTTCGTCCTGGACGGCCCCGAGGGACGGCACGCCGTCTCCGTGAAACGGCTGAATCCCGGGGAGGACGTCGTCCTCACCGACGGCCGCGGTCACTGGGCCGAGGGCGTCGTGCGCGCGGCCGAGGGCAAGGACCGGCTCGTCGTCTCCGGCCTCGCGCGCGTCCACGAGGAGCCGGAGCCCACGCCCCGCATCACCGTCGTCCAGGCGCTCCCCAAGGGCGACCGCGGGGAGCTCGCGGTGGAGACGATGACCGAGACCGGCGTCGACGTGATCGTGCCCTGGCAGGCGGCCCGGTGCATCACGCAGTGGAAGGGCGACCGGGGGCTCAAATCCCTGACGAAGTGGCGCGCCACGGCGCGGGAGGCCGGCAAGCAGTCCCGCCGGGTGCGCTTCCCGGAGGTCACCGACCTCATGACGACCAGGCAGGTCGCCGCTTTCCTCGCCGGGGCCGACTTCGCCGGGGTTCTGCACGAGGACCGGGACTCCGGCAGTGAGCCGCTCGCGACCGCCGTACTTCCCGGGGAGGGCGGCATCGTGCTGGTCGTCGGGCCGGAGGGCGGCGTGTCCCCCCAGGAGTTGGCGGCCTTCGCGGAGGCGGGCGCGCCCGCCTACCGCCTCGGGCCCAGCGTGCTGCGCACCTCCACGGCCGGTACGGCGGCCGCCGCCCTGTTGATGGGGCGCACCGGGCGCTGGGGCTGACGCCCGGCCGTCCCCGCGGAGCCACCCACGCCGCTCCGGTGCGGCCGGATAGCATGCCGGTGTACTGATCACGAGACCGAACGACCGAGGGGACCGGGCCATGGCGGGAGAGCCGCAGACCGACTGCCTGTTCTGCAAGATCGTGACAGGGGACATCCCGGCCACCGTCGTCCGCGAGAGCGATACGACCATCGCCTTCCGCGACATAAACCCCCAGGCACCCACGCACGTCCTGGTCATCCCCAAAGCGCACTACCCGGACGCCGCCACGCTCGCGTCCGCCGAGCCGCAGATCGCGGCGGACGTGCTGCGTGAAGCCGGCCTGGTCGCGGCGGACGAGAAGCTCACCGAATCGGGCTACCGCGTCGTCCTCAACACCGGTGCCGGCGCCGGACAGACCGTCTTCCACGCGCACGCCCACGTCCTGGGCGGACGCGGGATGCAGTGGCCCCCCGGCTAGCGACCACGCCGCGAGGCGCGGTGCCAGGGCCCGCGAGCCCAGCATGATCCGAACGAGAGGCCCAGGTCCTCCCGTACGGACCGCGCCGGGGCGGGCGCTCCCGCACGCGGCGCCGGCGGCGGCCGGGGCCCCGGCCGGCTGACGCCGCTCGGTCCGCGCCCTGCCCATCGGGGCGCACGGCGGAGGTCCCGGCGCCCGATCCGCCCCGATCCGACGAACGACCCCGGAAGCGACGTGTCCGTAAGAGAACTCGTGGTCCTCGGCACCGCCAGCCAGGTCCCCACCCGCCACCGCAACCACAACGGCTATCTGCTGCGGTGGGACGGTGAAGGCATCCTCTTCGACCCGGGGGAGGGAACGCAGCGCCAGATGCTGCGGGCGGGTGTCGCCGCGCACGACATCGACCGGATCTGTGTCACCCACTTCCACGGCGACCACGCGCTGGGCCTCGCCGGTGTGATCCAGCGGATCAACCTCGACCAGGTCCCGCACCCCGTCACCGCCCACTTCCCGGCGAGCGGACAGCACTTCTTCGACCGGCTGCGGTACTCGACCGCCTACCGCGAGTCCGTCGAGCTTGCGGAGGTCCCCGTGGCCGCCGACGGAGTCCTCGCGACCACGGCGGCGTACACCCTCGACAGCCGCCGGCTCTCGCACCCGGTCGAGTCCTTCGGATACCGCCTCACCGAACCCGACCGGCGGCGCATGCTGCCCGGGAAGCTGGCCGAGCACGGCATCGCGGGGCCGGACGTGGGACGCATCCAGCGGGACGGCGTCCTGCGCGGCATCACCCTGGAGGACGTCTCGGAGGAGCGACGCGGACAGCGCTTCGCCTTCGTCATGGACACCCGGCTCTGCGACGGCGCGTTCGCGCTCGCGGAGGAATGCGACATGCTGGTCATCGAGTCGACGTTCCTCGACGAGGACGGCCGGCTCGCCGCCGACCACGGCCACCTCACCGCGGGACAGGCGGCGCGCGTGGCGAAGGAGTCGGGCGTACGGCACCTCGTGCTGACGCACTTCTCCCAGCGTTACAGCGACCCCGACGTCTTCGAACAACAGGCCAGGGCAGCCGGCTTCGAAGGCGGACTGACCATCGCCCAGGACCTCATCAGGGTTCCCGTACCCACCCGCCACCAGTAACGAGATCACCGTGCACCTCCCCAAAGCAGAGCTCCACCTCCACATCGAGGGGACCCTCGAACCCGAGCTGGCCTTCGCGCTCGCGGCACGCAACGGCGTGGACCTCCCCTACGCGGACACCGAGGAGCTGCGCACCGCCTATCTCTTCGACGACCTGCAGAGTTTCCTCGACCTCTACTACGCGCTCATGGCGGTCCTGCGCACCGAGGAGGACTTCGCCGAACTGGCCGACGCCTACCTCACCCGTGCCGCGGCGCAGGGCGTCCGGCACGCGGAGATCTTCTTCGACCCCCAGGCCCACACCGACCGGGGCGTGCCGATCGGGACCGTCGTCGAAGGGCTCGGCCGGGCGCTGGACGAGAGCGTGGAGAAGCACGGCATCTCCACGCAGCTGATCATGTGCTTCCTGCGTGACAAGTCCGCCGAGTCGGCGCTGGAGACTCTCGAGGCCGCGAAGCCGTACCTGAGCCGCATCAGCGCCGTCGGTCTCGACTCGGCCGAGGTCGGCCACCCGCCGTCCAAGTTCCGCGAGGTGTACGAGGCGGCCGGGGCTCTCGGGCTGCGCAAGGTCGCCCACGCGGGCGAGGAGGGCCCACCCGCCTACATCCGCGAGGCCCTGGACGTCCTGGGCGTCGAGCGCATCGACCACGGACTGCGCGCGATGGAGGACCCGGACCTGGTGAAGCGGCTGGTCGCCGACCGGGTGGCCCTCACGCTCTGCCCGCTGTCCAACGTACGGCTGCGCGCCATCGACGTACTGGAGGAGCACCCGCTGCCCGCCATGATGGCCGCCGGACTGCTCTGCACGGTGAACTCCGACGACCCCGCCTACTTCGGCGGTTACGTCGGAGACACCTTCCACGCCGTCCACGAGGCACTCGGCCTGGACCGTGAACAGCTGCGCACGCTGGCCCGCAACTCGTTCGAAGCGGCCTTCCTCGACCACGACGAGGAGCGCAGGGCGCGCTACCTCTCCGAGGTCGAGGCGTACGCGTTCGACTGACCGGCCGAACCGGCGGGGCCGGCGGTGCGGATCGCGCTGCGGACCAGCCGCCTCCGCCGGAGGCCGGGGACGCTGATCTCCGTGACCGCCTGCTCCGGCGCACCCAGTTTGGGCACCGCGCCGGGCAGGCTGCCGGTCGTGGCGGCGAGGAGCGCGGCGGGCGCTCCACCCCTGCGGCGGACCGAACCGGGCACCAGCGGGCGTCCGCCGGTGTGCAGCGCGACGGCGGTGACCGGGGCGGCGACCAGGAGTGTGGCCGCGCCCAGGATCAGGCCCATCACGGCGTAGCCCGCCTGCTGGGAGAGCACGCTCCCCAGGACGGGGCCGCAGGCCACGCCCACCGACGACGCCGAGCCCGCGAGGACGGCCCAGCGGCCGCGCACGTCCAGCGAGGCGGCCAGACCGATGAGGTAGGACAGGACCACCGGGTAGAAGGTGTTCCACACGACCTCACCGGTCGCGAACGACCCGAGGTCGTCGGCGGACGAACTGAGCACGATGCTGCCCGCGATGATCATCGTCCCCAGGCCGATCGGTACCGCCCGCCCGAGCCGGGCACCCAGCACGCCCGCGCCCATGACGCCGAGCAGGCCCGCGCCGAGCGCCGCGGCGAACACGGCGCCGACGGTCACCTCGGAGAGCCCCGCCTGACCGACGCCGATACGGCTGCTGACGCCCCAGAGGGCGTTCTGCGCCATGGACCAGACAAGCATCCCGCCCGCCAGCACCAGGCCGGAGCGGCGGTGCGGCAGCCGCCCCTGGACGGGTGAGGCCGCACCCGCGGGCACGGAGCCGCCCAGCCGGGACGTGGCGGGCCAGACGAGCAGGGCGACCAGTGCGATCGACGCGAACGGCAGCCGGTGGCCGCCGCCGAGGTGAGGGATCGTGAGGTAGAGGGCGCCCGCCGTCGCCGAGACGCTGAGCAGTCCGAGCGACGACGTCCGGTGCGGGTCGTTCTGCGCCGCGATGCCCGACGCCGCCACGGCGGTCGCCGTGCCGGAGCCGAATCCGCCGATCACCGCACCGAGTACGACCAGAGGCACCGAGGTGGTCAGCGCCGCGCAGCCGTAGCCGAGTCCGGCGAGGACCAGGCCGGCACGCGCCGGTCTGCGCGAACCGTACTTCTCGACGCGTCCGGCCAGCGTGAAGCCCGCAGAGGCCGAGCTGAGCAGGAGGGCGCTGCCGACCAGGCCGGCGTGGGCCGGGCTCAGCCCCAGACAGGTGCTGAGGCGGCCGACGATGGTGGGGAGCAGATAGGCGGCGAGGTAACCGGCGGTGAACACGGCCACCAAGGGCCACGCGGCGCGAGGGCGCGAGGACATGGGCGTTCCTGAGGACATGCCGAAGAGGCAGGAGAAGGCAGGGGAGGGCGGAGCGGGGTGGAGCAGGGGAGGGTGGGGCGCAGAAAGGCAGGGGAGGGTAAAGCGAGAAAAAGCGGGAGAAGCGGCACTCGTCGTCAACTGTCCCGAACGGTGCTCGCGGGCCAATTTGTATCAAGCACGCACTGGCGACGGAAAGTCGGCTCGATGTGATCTGGGTCACTCTCATGTTTATGCACGGCAAGGCCGGGTAACAGCGCATGTTTATGCAGGTGAGGGCGAGTATGCGAGGCCCGGCGCGTACGCTCCGGACGGCGCTGCCGATCCGGCAGACTGGCCGGATCTCGCACTGATCAGATCCGCCACGGCCGGGAGCGCAAGGTGAGTACAGGTAATCCGGGCATCGACCCGCTGCTCGGGCTGCGCGCCCCCCAGGACCCGGCCTGCGACGTCTTCCTGACCGGCCCGGTCTTCCTGGACATCATCTTCACCGGACTGGACAGCGCCCCCGTGCGCGGGACCGAGTCCTGGGCGCGCGGGATGGGATCCAGCCCCGGCGGCGTCGCCAACATGGCCACCGCCCTCGCCCGCCTGGGCCTGCGCACGTCCCTGGCCGCCGCCTTCGGTGACGACCACTACGGCGAGTACTGCTGGGACGCCCTCGAACAGGGTGAGCACATCGACCTGTCCATGTCCCGCACGGTCCCCGGCTGGCACTCGCCCGTCACCGTCTCCATGGCCTACGAGGGCGAACGCACGATGGTGTCGCACGGCCACGAGGCCCCGGACCCCGGCCCGTCGGCGGTGCCCGGCCGCACGCTGCCCTCCTGTCCGCCGCGCGCCCGCGCCGCCATCGCCTCGCTCACGCCCGGCCGCAGCGAGCCCTGGGTGGCCGACGCGGCCCGTAACGGCGCGACGCTCTTCGCCGACGTCGGCTGGGACGAGTCCGGCCGCTGGGACCTGGACGCACTGCCCGACCTCGGTCACTGCCTGGCCTTCCTCCCCAACGCCGAGGAGGCGATGCGCTACACGCGTACCGACTGCCCCCGCGCCGCCGCCCACGCCCTGGCCGAACGGGTCCCCCTCGCCGTGGTCACCCTGGGGGCCGACGGCGCCTACGCGGTGGACGGGGCGACCGGCGCGACCGCCTCGGTGCCCGCCATCGACGTGGAGGCGCTCGATCCCACCGGGGCCGGTGACGTCTTCGTCGCGGGCTTCGTCACCGGGACCCTGGCCGGCTGGCCGCTCGCCGACCGCCTCGCCTTCGCCGGACTGACGGCCGCCCTCTCGGTGCAGGAGTTCGGCGGCTCCCTCTCGGCCCCCGGATGGGCGGAGGTCGCCGCCTGGTGGCAGCAGGTGCGCACCTTCGCCGAACAGGACCCGGCCGCGCTGGAGCGCTACGCCTTCCTGGAGGAACTGCTGCCCGAGACGAGCAGGGCGTGGCCGTTGCGCCGGGCCGTTCCGACGATCGGCTTCCGGCAGTGAAGGGCAGATGATCACCCGGTAAATCTCTCTGCGATGTCGGTGCGGAGTCGTACGCTGGTACTCCAGAGGCAGTCGAGCAGCGACGGCCCTGCAACGGGAGGTATGCGCAGGCCCGAGGGCCGGCCCATGACGCAGTCACCTACACAGCCGCAGGCGACGGCCCGGATCAGCATTCCGGCCGCACACCCCATGGTGATGCTCCTGGGGTCGGGCGATTCCCTGCTGCGCGTGATCGAAACGGCGTTCCCGGCCGTCGACATCCATGTCCGGGGCAACGAGATCAGTGCGACTGGAGGCGCGGCGGATGTCGCGCTGATCCAGCGCCTGTTCGACGAGATGGTTCTGGTGCTGCGCACCGGGCAGTCGATGACGGAGGACGCTGTGGAACGCTCGATCGCCATGCTCAGGGCGAGCGGAAACGGCGACGGGGACGGCACCGAGACCCCCGCGGAGGTGCTCACCCAGAACATCCTGTCCAACCGCGGACGCACGATCCGTCCCAAGACGCTGAACCAGAAGCGGTACGTCGACGCGATCGACAAGCACACCATCGTCTTCGGGATCGGCCCCGCGGGTACGGGCAAGACCTACCTCGCCATGGCGAAGGCGGTCCAGGCCCTGCAGTCCAAGCAGGTCAGCCGGATCATCCTGACCAGGCCCGCCGTGGAGGCCGGTGAGCGGCTCGGCTTCCTGCCGGGCACCCTCTTCGACAAGATCGACCCGTACCTGCGCCCGCTCTACGACGCCCTGCACGACATGCTCGACCCCGACTCGATCCCCCGGCTCATGGCCGCGGGCACGATCGAGGTCGCACCACTGGCCTACATGCGCGGACGCGCCCAACCGCTCTTCACCAACGTCCTCACCCCGGACGGGTGGCGGCCGATCGGTGATCTGCACGTCGGCGACCTCGTCATCGGGTCGAACGGCGAGCCGACTCCGGTGCTGGGCGTCTACCCGCAGGGCGAGAAGGACATCTACCGCGTCAGTGCCCAGGACGGATCGTGGACCCTGTGCTGCGGCGAGCACCTGTGGACGGTCCGCACGGCATCGGACAAGCGGCGTGACAAGCCGTGGCGGGTCCTCGAGACCAAGGACATGATCGGCAATCTCCGGGCGGCACACACCCGCAGGTACGAGTTGCCGATGCTCACCGCACCGGTCGGTTTCCCCGAGCGCGAGGTGCCGATGGACCCGTACGCGCTGGGTCTGCTGCTCGGGGACGGGTGCCTGACGGGGTCCACGACGCCTTCGTTCGCCACTGCGGATCCCGAGTTGGCCGAGGCGCTCGAGGGGGCGCTGACCGGCGTCTCCGTGCGGCACAAGGGTGGACCGGGCTACGTTTTGAACCGGGTCAAGGCCCCGGGAGACGTGATCACGCTGGAGAACCCGGTCACCTGTGCCCTGCGTGAACTCGACCTGCTGGGTACCCGCTCGCACTCCAAGTTCGTCCCGGACGCCTACCTGTCCAACTCCGCCGATGTCCGTCTTGCCGTACTGCAGGGACTGCTGGACGCGGACGGCGGACCGGTCACTCAGGCGGACCGTACGTGCCGTATCCAGTACGGGACGGCATCGATCATGTTGCGCGACGACGTGATCTCGCTCGTGCGATCGCTCGGCGGAGTCGCGTACACGCGTAGCAGGGCCGCCGAGGGGCGTGCACCGGGCATGGCGAAGGGCCGCGAGGTGCATCACCGCCACGACGCGCACATCGTCGACATCCGGCTCCCCGAAGGCATCGAGCCCTTCCGGCTCGCCCGCAAGGCCGAGAAATACCACGCGGCCGGGGGCGGCGGTCGCCCGACGCGCTTCATCGACAGCATCGAACCGGCCGGCCGCGAGGAGGCCGTGTGCATCCAGGTTGCGGCCGAGGACTCGCTGTACGTCACCCAGGATTACCTGCTGACACACAACACGCTCAATGACGCTTTCATCATCCTGGACGAGGCGCAGAACACCAGCGCCGAGCAGATGAAGATGTTCCTCACCCGGCTCGGGTTCGAATCGAAGATCGTCATCACCGGTGACGTCACCCAGGTCGACCTGCCGACCGGCACCAAGAGCGGTCTGCGTCAGGTGCAGGAGATCCTGGACGGCGTGGAGGACGTGCACTTCTCCAGGCTCACCTCGCAGGATGTCGTCCGGCACAAGCTCGTCGGCCGTATCGTCGACGCGTACGAGAAGTACGACAACGCAGAGGGCCGTACCGGCCGCAACGGGAAGTAGTCGCAGCGCACCATGTCGATCGACGTCAACAACGAGTCCGGAACCGAGGTCGACGAGCAGGCGATCCTCGACATCGCCCGCTACGCCCTCGCCCGGATGCGGATCCATCCGCTGTCCGAACTCTCGGTGATCGTGGTGGACACCGCCGCCATGGAGCAGCTCCACATCCAGTGGATGGACCTCCCGGGCCCGACGGATGTCATGTCCTTCCCGATGGACGAACTCCGCCCGCCGGCCAAGGACGACGAGGAGCCCCCGCAGGGCCTCCTCGGTGACATCGTGCTGTGCCCGGAGGTCGCCAAGAAGCAGGGCGAGGACGCCGAGACGCAGCACTCGATGGACGAGGAGCTGCAACTGCTCACCGTCCACGGGGTGCTGCACCTCCTCGGGTACGACCACGAGGAGCCGGACGAGAAGGCGGAGATGTTCGGCCTCCAGGCGGCGATCGTCGACGGCTGGCGCGGCGAGCGCGGCCTGACCGGCCCGTCCCCCGCCCCCACCGTCTCGTGAGCTTTCCCCTCGTCGCGGGCGCGATCCTGCTGGTCGTCGTCGGGTGGCTCGCCGCGTGCGCCGAGGCCGGAATCGCCCGCACGTCCAGTTTCCGGGCGGCCGAGGCCGTGCGCGCCGGGCGGCGCGGAAGCGCCAAGCTCGCGCAGGTCGCCGCCGACCCCACCCGCTATCTCAACGTGGCGCTGCTCGTGCGCGTCGCCTGCGAGACGTCGGCCGGCGTGCTCGTCACCTACGCCTGCCTCCAGGAACTCACCGAGACCTGGGAGGCGCTGGCACTCGCGGTGGGGATCATGGTCCTCGTCAGCTACGTCGCCATCGGGGTCTCGCCGCGCACCATCGGCCGTCAGCACCCGCTGAACACCGCCACGGCGGCGGCGTACGTGCTGCTGCCCCTGGCCAGGATCATGGGGCCCGTCCCGCAGCTGCTGATCCTCCTGGGAAACGCGCTGACCCCGGGCAAGGGCTTCCGCAAGGGGCCGTTCGCCAGTGAGTCCGAACTGCGGGCGATGGTCGACCTCGCCGAGCAGGAGTCGCTCATCGAGGACGAGGAACGCCGCATGGTGCACTCGGTCTTCGAGCTCGGGGACACCCTCGTGCGCGAGGTGATGGTGCCCCGCACCGACCTGGTCTGCATCGAGCGGTACAAGACGGTCCGGCAGGCGCTCACCCTCGCGCTGCGCTCCGGCTTCTCCCGCATCCCGGTCACCGGGGAGAACGAGGACGACATCGTCGGCATCGTCTACCTGAAGGACCTGGTCCGCAAGACGCACATCAACCGGGAGGCGGAGGCGGACGTGGTCTCCACGGCTATGCGTCCCGCCGCGTTCGTCCCCGACACGAAGAACGCCGGAGACCTCCTCCGCGAGATGCAGCAGGACCGCAGTCACGTCGCCGTCGTCATCGACGAGTACGGCGGCACGGCCGGCATCGTCACCATCGAGGACATCCTCGAGGAGATCGTCGGCGAGATCACCGACGAGTACGACCGTGAGCTCCCGCCGGTCCAGGAGCTGGAGAACGGCTGCTTCCGGGTGACCGCCCGGCTCGACATCGGCGACCTAGGGGAGCTGTTCGGCCTCGACGCGTACGACGACGAGGACGTCGAGACGGTCGGCGGGCTGCTGGCGAAGGCGCTCGGGCGGGTCCCGATCTCCGGAGCCTCCTCGATCGTCGACCTTCCCGACGGACGCAAGCTCCGCCTCACGGCTGAGTCGCCGGCGGGCCGCAGGAACAAGATCGTCACGGTGCTCGTGGAGCCGGAGGGAAGCGAGGCGGCATGACCCCCCAGGAACTGCGCAGGTTCTGCCTGGAGTTCAACGCGAGCACGGAGGAGTTCCCCTTCGGCCCCGAGGCCTCCGTCTTCAAGGTGCTGGGAAAGATGTTCGCACTCAGTGCCCTGGACGCCTCTCCGCTGCAGGCGAGTCTGAAGTGCGATCCGGACGAGGCCCTGCGGCTCCGCAAGGAGCACGCCGCGATCGTTCCCGGCTGGCACCTGAACAAGCGCCACTGGAACACGGTGTCGGTCTCCGAGCTCCCGGACCGGATGGTCCGGGAGCTCGTGGAGGACAGCTACGACCTCGTGGTGGCCGGCCTTCCGAAGGCGGAACGGCTGCGCCTGGACCGGCCGTAGCGCCGGGACGGAACACACCCCGTCGCGGAGAGCGCCCCTGCCTCCTCCGTATGCTCGGCACATGACCGACATCACCGACCTCGGCCCCGAGGACCGCAAGATCGTCACGCTGGCACGCAGCGTCCGTGCCCGCAACGGAGTGCCGGAGGGCGCGGCGGTACGGGACGAGACCGGGCGTACGTACGCCGCGGGCACCGTGACCCTGGACTCGCTGAAGCTCAGCGCGCTGCAGACGGCCGTCGCGATGGCGGTGGCCAGTGGTGCCACGTCGCTGGAGGCCGCGGCTGTGGTCTCCGGGGCAGGAACCGTGTCCGACGCGGACCGCGCCGCCGTCCGTGACCTGGGCGGGCCGCAGACACCCGTGCTGCTCGCCGCCCCCGACGGCACGGTCCGCTCCGCCGCCGCGGCGGGCTGATTCGGGGCCGTCGCGCCCTGCTGTGCATCGCCGCCGCCGGGATCGGGGAGAATGGGCGCCATGAGCGCTCGACCGAACACAGAAGCCGCTGCCCAGCAGGCTGAGAACAACGCCCCCCACCGGGCCGGCTTCGCCTGCTTCGTGGGGCGCCCCAACGCGGGCAAGTCCACCCTCACGAACGCTCTGGTCGGTCAGAAGGTGGCGATCACCTCCAACCGCCCCCAGACCACCCGGCACACGGTGCGGGGCATCGTGCACCGCGACGACGCCCAGCTGATCCTGGTGGACACGCCCGGCCTCCACAAGCCGCGGACCCTGCTCGGGGAGCGCCTGAACGACGTCGTGCGGACCACCTGGGCGGAGGTCGACGTCATCGGCTTCTGCCTGCCCGCCGACCAGAAACTCGGCCCCGGCGACAAGTTCATCGTCAAGGAACTCGCCGGGATCAAGAAGACCCCGAAGATCGCGATCATCACCAAGACCGACCTCGTCGAGTCCAAGGTGCTCGCCGAGCAGCTGCTCGCCGTCGCCGCGCTGGCCGACGAGCTGGGCTTCGAGTGGGCGGAGATCGTGCCGGTCTCCGCCGTCGAGGAGGAGCGGGAGGGGGGACGCGGTTCCTCGGACAAGGGTGGTGACAAGCGAGGAGCCGGCCAGGTGGGCCTGCTCGCCGACCTCATCGCCCCCCTGCTCCCCGAGAGCCCGCCGCTCTACCCCGAGGGCGACCTCACCGACGAGCCCGAGATGGTCATGGTCGCGGAACTCATCCGCGAGGCGGCGCTGGAAGGCGTCCGGGACGAACTGCCGCACTCCATCGCGGTCGTCGTCGAGGAGATGCTGCCACGCGAGGACCGCCCGGCGGACAAGCCGCTGCTGGACATCCACGCCAACGTCTACATCGAGCGGCCCAGCCAGAAGGGCATCATCATCGGTCCGAAGGGCAAGCGGCTGAAGGACGTCGGCACGAAGTCGCGCAAGCACATCGAGGCGCTGCTCGGCACCCCGGTCTTCCTGGACCTGCACGTGAAGGTCGCGAAGGACTGGCAGCGCGACCCGAAGCAGCTGCGGAAGCTGGGATTCTGACGGCCCCCGGGTCCGGTCCCGCGGAGTGCGGCGGCGGACCCGGGGCTACGCCCCCTCTTTGAGGACCCGGGAGATCAGCGTCCGCTGCTCCTGGGTGAGCCGGGGGTCCGCACAGTCGACCGTCCGGTCGCCGACCGTGATCGTGTAGCGGAATCCGTCCGGCACGCCCGCGGGAGGCCCGCCCCGGCCCGCGCCGAGAGCCGCCTCGGCCAGGGCTTCCCATTCCGCGGCGTCCGGCCGTCCCGAGGTGTCGACCTCGCCGTCGCGGGCGATGCCGGCGAACCCGCCGGTCCGCCTGACCCGAATACGCATGCGTGATGGCTCCTGCCTGGCCCGGTCGGACGGTCCGCTTCCTACCTACCCGGTCACCTGGTCGGTACGCCCACCTCCGACCAGGCCTTGAGCACCGCTTCGGCCTCGTCGCCCTCCCCGAACCTGTGCTGCGCCGCCGCGACGGTCAGCTTGGCGAAGTCCGTGAAGGACGCGTCCTGGGTGAGTTCGCCGCCGGTCAGCACGTCGAACCACATGCGTCCGGCCCGCTCCCAGGCGTTGCCCCCGAGCGCCGTGGCCAGCAGGTGGAAGGCCCGGTTCGGGATGCCGGAGTTGATGTGCACCCCGCCGTTGTCCTCCTCCGTCTCGACGTAGTCGTCCATCGACGCGGGCTGCGGGTCCTTGCCGAGCACGTCGTCGTCGTACGCCGTGCCGGGTGCCTTCATCGAGCGGAGGGCCACCCCGCTCACCCGGGGGGCGAGCAGCTCCGCACCGATCAGCCAGTCGCCCTGGTCGGCGCTCTGACCCAGCGAGTACTGCTTGACCAGGGCCCCGAAGACGTCCGACACCGACTCGTTGAGCGCGCCCGACTGGCCCTCGTACGCCAGGTTGGCGGTGTACTGGGTGAGTCCGTGCGCCAGCTCGTGGGCGATGACGTCGATCGCGAGGGTGAAGTCGAGGAAGATCTCCCCGTCGCCGTCCCCGAAGACCATCTGCTCGCCGTCGAAGAACGCGTTGTTGTACTTCTCGTCGTAGTGCACGGAACCGATGAGCGGCAGTCCCGCACCGTCGATCGAGCTCCGCCCGTATTCCGTGAGCAGCAGGTCGAACGTCGCGCCGAGGCCCGCGTACGCGCGGTTGACGCTGGCGTCCTTGGTGGGTTCGTCGCCCTCGTCGCGGACCTTGCGGCCCGGCAGGTACGTGCTGTGCCGGCAGTCGTACAGGGTGCGGTGGGGCTTGCTGGGGACCGGTGCGGAGGTGACGTGGGCCTGCGGCGTCCGGGCCAGCGCGGTCACCTGCCGGTGGTGACGCCGGGCCCCGTCGGCCTCCAGGGTGCGTCGTGCGGGTTCGGCCAGGAGCGGGTCGTCCGCCTGGGCCAGCTTGTCGAGGAGGTGGGGCGGAACGATGGTGCAGAAGACGGGCAGGAGCCCGTTGTTCGGTCGAGGCTGCATGTAAATGACTGTGGCACTGAGTCACCACTCTGTCACTGCTTGCGATCGTGATTGACGAAATAGAGTGATGTATCACCGTTCAGCCTTTACAAGGCGCCGATCCCGCATACTGATACGGACCGACGTATCGGGCGCCCCTCGGTTAGTGTTGCCGCATCATGCGTTTCGGGCTGCTCCTTCTTAGCTGCCGCGGCGAGGGCCTGTAGTCGTAGGCCGGCTCCCTCCCCGCGGAGTTCGCTGTCGCAGCGACACAGTCGGCCGCCCCTGCTGGACCTCAGAGGAGCCGTACGCCATGACCCCCGCGAATTCCCGTGTGCACGCCGACGCCACAGCCACTCCCGTGGGCGGCCCGACCCCGGTGACCAACGCGAAGCAGCTGCAGAAGCCGTCCGGGATGCCGGTCCACAAGTACCGCGGGTACGACGCCGTGGACATCTCCGACCGCACCTGGCCCGACAACCGCATCACGCAAGCTCCCCGCTGGCTGTCGACCGACCTGCGCGACGGCAACCAGGCCCTGATCGACCCCATGTCGCCGGCCCGCAAGCGTGAGATGTTCGACCTGCTCGTACGCATGGGATACAAGGAGATCGAGGTCGGCTTCCCGTCCTCCGGCGAGACCGACTTCGCGTTCGTGCGCTCCATCATCGAAGAGGGCGCGATCCCCGAGGACGTGACGATCTCCGTCCTGACCCAGGCGCGCGAGGAACTGATCGAGCGCACCGTCGAGTCGCTGCGCGGAGCCCGCCGGGCGACCGTCCACCTGTACAACGCCACCGCCCCCACCTTCCGCCGCGTGGTCTTCCGCGGCACGAAGGAGGAGGTCAAGCAGATCGCCGTGGACGGCACACGCCTGGTCATGGAGTACGCGGACAAGATCCTGGGCGACGAGACGATCTTCGGCTACCAGTACAGTCCGGAGATCTTCACCGACACCGAGCTGGACTTCGCCCTGGAGGTCTGCGAGGCGGTCTGCGACGTGTGGCAGCCCGAGGAAGGCCGCGAGATCATCCTCAACCTGCCCGCCACGGTGGAGCGTTCGACGCCGTCCACCCACGCCGACCGCTTCGAGTGGATGTCGCGCAACCTGACCCGGCGGCCGTACGTCTGCCTGTCGGTCCACCCGCACAACGACCGCGGTACGGCCGTCGCCGCCGCGGAACTGGCGATCATGGCGGGAGCCGACCGCATCGAGGGCTGCCTGTTCGGCCAGGGCGAGCGCACCGGCAACGTCGACCTGGTCACCCTGGGCATGAACCTGTTCTCCCAGGGCGTCGACCCGCAGATCGACTTCTCGCAGATCGACGAGATCCGCCGCACCAGCGAGTACTGCAACCAGATGGAGGTCCACCCGCGCCACCCCTACGCGGGCGACCTGGTCTACACGTCCTTCTCCGGCTCCCACCAGGACGCCATCAAGAAGGGTTTCGACGCCATGGAGGCGGACGCGGCCGCCCGGGGCGTGACCGTCGACGACATCGAGTGGGCCGTGCCCTACCTGCCGATCGACCCGAAGGACGTCGGACGCTCCTACGAGGCCGTCATCCGTGTCAACTCGCAGTCCGGCAAGGGCGGCATCGCCTACGTCCTGAAGAACGACCACAAGCTCGACCTGCCCCGCCGGATGCAGATCGAGTTCTCCCGGATCATTCAGGCCAAGACCGACGCCGAGGGTGGCGAGGTGACGCCCGCGGAGATCTGGTCGGCGTTCGCGGACGAGTACCTGCCCAACCCCGAGAACGCCTGGGGGCGCGTGCAGATCCGGTCCGGCCAGACGACGACCGGTTCCGACGGGCAGGACACCATCACGGTCGAGGCCACGGTCGACGGCTCGGACACGGTGCTGACCGGCACGGGCAACGGCCCGATCTCCGCGTTCTTCGGAGCGCTGCAGGCCATCGGCATCGACGCGCGCCTGCTGGACTACACCGAGCACACGATGAGCGAGGGTGCGAGCGCGCAGGCCGCCTCCTACATCGAGTGCGCGATCGACGGCAAGGTGCTGTGGGGCATCGGAATCGACGCCAACACCACGCGTGCGTCGCTGAAGGCTGTCGTCTCGGCGGTCAACCGGTCGGGCCGCTGACGTCATCGCGCGGCATACCGGGCAGACACCCGCAAGAGTGCCGAATCGTGCGGCTACGGAGCCCCGTTCACCCGTCGAGGGTGGGCGGGGTTCGGCCATCTCCGGGGGTTGTGACGTCCGGAATGCTGACGCCACATCACGCATGTGGCTAACATCACGTCCAGCGCGGCAATGTTGCCGTGGGGTTACGGAGGTGTGCGACGTGCGGACAGCCAAAGGACAACGCGCCACAGGACTGCGTATCTGCGGCAGCCGCACCGTCTGGGAAACCGTCGGCGACGGCGAGTTCTTCTGCCCCGGCTGCGGGGGTGACCGCAACTACCGCCGCCTCACCGGGCGCCACCGTCTGACCGTCCTCGGTCTGCCGCTGCTCCCCCGGGGCAGCGCGGGGCCCGTCGTCGAGTGCGCCGCCTGCGGCACGCACTTCGGGACCGACGTCCTGGACCACCCCACCACCACGCGCTTCTCCGCGATGCTGCGGGAGGCCGTGCACACCGTCACGCTCGCCGTGCTCGCCGCCGGCGGCACCACCTCCCGCACGGTCCTGGAGACCGCGGCGGCCACGGTCCGCGAGGCCGGTCTCGACGACTGCACCCAGGAGCAGCTCTTCACCATCGTCGAGGTGCTCGCCGCCGAGACCGGGGCCGGCGGCGCCGGCCCGGCGGCGGAGGCGTGCGGGGCGGCCCTCGCCATCGAACTGCACGAGGCCCTGAAACCCCTCGCACCGCACCTGGCCACGACGGGCCGGGAAGCCGTCCTGCTGCAGGGCGCCAGGATCGCGCTCGCGGACGGGGCGTACAACCAGGCGGAGCGAGAGGTGCTCACCACGGTGGGCAGCGCTCTGAGGCTCTGCCCGGCCGACACGGCCGCCCTGCTCGCGGCCGCCGCCCGTACGCCCTCCTAGGGCCTCCTGAGGGCCACGGCGGCGCGGTGTCGCACCCCGGCCCGGGGAACCCTCTGCCGCGCCTGTGCTCCCGTGGGCGACAATGGGCGCATGAGCTTGTTCCGGGACGACGGCGTCGTGCTGCGCACACAGAAGCTGGGCGAGGCCGACCGGATCATCACGATCCTGACCCGCGGCCACGGCCGGGTGCGCGCCGTGGCCCGCGGAGTGCGCCGCACCAAGTCCAAGTTCGGGGCGCGGCTCGAACCCTTCTCCCACGTGGACGTGCAGTTCTTCGCGCGCGGCAGCGAACTCGTCGGCCGGGGGCTCCCGCTCTGCACCCAGAGCGAGACGATCGCTCCGTACGGTGGCGGGATCGTCTCCGACTACGGCCGCTACACCGCCGGCACCGCGATGCTGGAGACCGCCGAGCGGTTCACGGACCACGAGGGCGAGCCGGCGGTCCAGCAGTACCTGCTGCTGGTCGGCGGCCTGAGGACCCTCGCGCGCGGCGAGCACGCACCGAACCTGATCCTGGACGCGTTCCTGCTGCGCTCGCTCGCCGTCAACGGCTACGCCCCCAGCTTCGACGCCTGCGCCAGGTGCGGAATGCCCGGACCGAACCGGTTCTTCTCCGTCGCGGCGGGCGGCGTCATATGCGCCGACTGCCGGGTACCCGGCAGCGTCGTACCCTCGGCGGAGGCCGTCGAACTGCTGAGCGCGTTGCTCACCGGTGACTGGGAGACGGCGGACGCGTGCGAGGCGCGTCATGTCAGGGAGGGGAGCGGACTCGTGTCCGCCTATCTGCACTGGCATCTGGAGCGCGGTCTGCGCTCGCTGCGGTACGTAGAGAAGTGACACAGGGAGACGAGAGAAGCCCATGGCAGTACGCGGGATGCTCGGCGGCCGTAACCGGCGTGAGTACAAGACCCCCGAGCCGCACCCCTCCGGCGCCACCCCGCCGAAGATCCCCGGTGAGCTCGTGCCCAAGCACGTGGCCGTCGTGATGGACGGGAACGGCCGCTGGGCCAAGGAGCGGGGACTCCCGCGCACCGAGGGCCACAAGGTCGGTGAGGGCGTCGTCATGGACGTCCTCAAGGGCTGCATCGAGATGGGCGTCAAGAACCTCTCGCTGTACGCGTTCTCCACGGAGAACTGGAAGCGCTCGCCGGACGAGGTGAAGTTCCTCATGAACTTCAACCGCGACGTCATCCGCCGCCGCCGCGACGAGATGGACGAACTCGGCATCCGCATCCGCTGGGTCGGGCGCATGCCCAAGCTGTGGAAGTCCGTCGTCCAGGAGCTCCAGGTCGCCCAGGAGCAGACCAAGGACAACGACAGGATGACGCTGTACTTCTGCGTCAACTACGGCGGCCGGGCCGAGATCGCCGACGCCGCGCAGCGCATCGCCCAGGACGTCGCGGCCGGGAAGCTCGACCCGTCGAAGGTCAACGAGAAGACGTTCGCGAAGTACATCTACTACCCGGACATGCCGGACGTGGACCTCTTCGTGCGTCCCAGCGGCGAGCAGCGCACGTCCAACTACCTGATCTGGCAGAGCGCGTACGCCGAGATGGTCTTCCAGGACGTCCTGTGGCCGGACTTCGACCGCCGTGACCTGTGGCGCGCCTGCTTCGAATTCGCCAAGCGCGACCGGCGCTTCGGAGGCGCCGAGGAGATCGCAGAGGGCTGAGACGGCACGGCGGGGCCCCGGTGCCGGGGCCCCGCCGGACTCACTTCTTCGCGCCGCCCGCGCAGTCCGCGCAGGTCCCGAAGATCTCCACCGTGTGGGCCACGTTCACGTAGCCGTGCTGCGAGGCGATGGTCTCGGCCCACTGCTCCACCGCCGGGCCCTCGACCTCGACGGCCTTCCCGCAGACGCGGCACACCAGGTGGTGGTGGTGGTCACCCGTCGAGCACCGCCGGTAGACGGCCTCGCCGTCCGTGGTGCGCAGCACGTCGACCTCACCGGCATCGGCGAGGGACTGGAGGGTGCGGTAGACGGTGGTCAGCCCGACGGAGTCGCCCCTGTGCTTGAGTACGTCGTGCAGGTCCTGGGCGCTGCGGAACTCGTCGACCTCGTCGAGCGCCGCCGCGACCGCCGCCCGCTGCCGGGTGGACCGGCCGCGCACCGGAGCCGCGTTCGTGCCACTGATCGGCGCCGTCGCCACAGCTGCCTCCTCGTGTCGCCCGTGCGTGTGTCGGGCCATTGTGCCAGCCCGTTCCGTGGTCACGGTCACACCCGCACGTCGTCCTTGGCCGGGCGGGCCGCCGGTACCTCAAGGGTGCACCGGGCCGCCTCGGCCTCGCTCGCTCTGGCACGCCTGCGTGCCAGCGGCGTGGCGAGCGCGGTGAGCAGGACGAAGGCGGCGATGGCCATCAGCACGATCGTCGCGCCCGGTGGCACGTCCTCGTAGTAGGAGGTCACGGTGCCGGCCAGGGTGACCGCCGTACCGATGACGACGGCCAGCACGAACGTCACCTTGAAGGACTTCGAGATCTGCTGCGCGGCGGCGACCGGCACCACCATGAGGGCGCTGACCAGCAGCAGGCCGACGACCCGCATCGCCACGGTGACGGTGATCGCGGCGGTCACCGCGACCAGCAGGTTGAGCGCGCGCACCGGCAGGCCGCTCACCCGGGCGAACTCCTCGTCCTGGCTGACCGCGAACAGCTGGCGCCGCAGCCCCACCGTCACGAGCACCACGAAGGCGGCGAGCGCCACGATCGCGGTGACGTCCTCCTCGGAGACCGTCGACAGGGAGCCGAAGAGGAACGACGTCAGGTTGGCGTTGGAGCCGGTGTCCGAGAGGTTGATCAGCATCACGCCTCCCGCCATGCCGCCGTAGAACAGCATGGCCAGCGCGATGTCGCCGCGGGTGCGGCCGTACCAGCGGATCAGCTCCATCACGACCGAGCCGGCCACGGCGACGAGCGTCGCCGTCCAGACGGGGCTGACGGAGAGCAGGAAGCCGAGGCCGACACCCGTCAGGGCCACGTGCCCGATGCCGTCGCCCATCAGGGCCTGGCGGCGCTGGACGAGGTAGATGCCGATGGCGGGCGCGGTGATCCCGACCAGGACCGCGGCGAGCAGGGCCCGCTGCATGAAGGGAGGGTTCAGGAATTCCAGCATGATCAGGTCAGCAGTCCCGTCCGGACGGGCTCGGAGGCCGCGTGGGGATGTACGTGGTCGTGGCCGGGAAGGGCGTGCTGGCCCGTGGCCTGGGGGGGCGGACCGTCGTGCATGACGCAGCCGTCGCGCAGGACGATCGCCCGGTCGATCAGGGGCTCCAGGGCCCCGAGCTCGTGCAGGACGAGCAGCACCGTGGCACCGCCGGCGACCTGCTCGCGCAGCGTCGTGGCGAGGATCTCCTGGCTGACGAGGTCGACGCCCGCCATCGGCTCGTCCATGATCAGCACCTCGGGCTCGGAGGCGAGGGCGCGGGCGATCAGGACCCGCTGGTGCTGGCCTCCCGAGAGGGCGTTCACCGAGTCCTTGGCACGGTCCCCGAGGCCGACGAGCCCGATCGCACGGTCCACCGCGGCCCGGTCCGCCCGGCCGGGCAGTCCGAGCCTCGTGCGGGACAGCCGCCCGGAGGCGACGACTTCGCGGATCGTGGCCGGGACACCGCCGGCCGCCGTGGTGCGCTGCGGCACGTAACCGATGCGGGCCCACTGGCGGAAGCGCCGCAGCGGCGTGCCGAAGAGCTCCACGGTGCCACCGGTCAGCGGAACCTGGCCGATGACGGACCGTACGGCGGTCGACTTGCCGGAGCCGTTGGCGCCGAGCAGCGCCACGACCTCGCCACGGTTGACGGCGAGGTCGACGCCGCGCAGCACGGGGCGCGCGCCGAGCGTCGCCGTCGCTCCGGACATCCTGATCACGGGTTCGGGCGTACTCGGCTCGGGCACGGTCGCCTCCGGTGCTGCTGCGGGTACGGGCAGTTCGTGGGTCACTTCGCGCCGAGCGCCTTCTGCAGCGCGGTCAGGTTGGACTTCATGACCTCGATGTAGTCAGCACCCGCGGACTTGTCCGTGATTCCCTCCAGCGGGTCCAGGACGCCGGTCTTCAGGCCGAGGTCCTTGGCCAGGGTCTTCGCGGTCCTGTCGCTGGCGAGCGTCTCGAAGAACACGGTGGTGGCCCGGCTCTTCTCGGCGGCTGTGTGGATCTCGTCGATGCGTGCCGGGCTGGGCTCTGCCTCGGGGTCGATGCCGGCAATTCCCTCCTGGGTGAGGCCGTAGCGCTCGGCGAGGTATCCGAAGGCGGAGTGCGTGGTGATGAACGTCCTGGTGGCGGCGTCCTTCAGCCCGGTCCTGTACGCCGTGTCCAGCTCGTTCAGCTCGGCGACCAGGGTGTCCGTGTTCTTGCGGTAGTCCGCGGCGTTGCCGGGGTCGGCCTTCTCCAGGGACTTGCCGACGCCCTTGGCCACTTCGGCGTACTTCACCGGGTCCAGCCAGATGTGCGGGTCCAGGCCGGTGTCCTCGTGGCCGTGCTCCTCGCCCTCGTCGTGGCCGTGGTCGTGGCCGACCTCGGAGCCGTGGCTCTCGAGCGTGGTCAGCTTCGACGCGTCCACGGTGTTCTTCACACCGGCCTGCGCGACCGCGTCGTCCACGGCGGGCTGGACGCCCTTGAGGAACAGGATGTAGTCGGCGTCGCTCAGGCCACCGATCTGCCGGGGGGAGAGCTCCAGGTCGTGCGGCTCGGCGCCGGGCTTCGTGAGGGTGGTGACGGAGACGTGCGTCCCGCCGATCTCCTCGGCGAGGAACTGCATCGGGTAGAAGGACGCCACCACGTCCAGCTTGCCGTCTTTCCCTCCCTCGGCCGCGTCGGACGAGGAACAGGCGGAGAGCGCGGTGAGGCCGAGGGCGACTGCTCCGGCGACGGCGGCTGTGGGTATCAGGCGGCGTACGTTCATGACAGTCATTTTCAACAAAACTGGAAACGATTGTCAACAAGGCTGATGAGATGCCCGGATCGCAGCCCTGGTACCGCTATGCGCCCCACCGATTTGATCCGGGGGGTGCGCCCGCCGGTAATCTGGGGCATTCGCCCGCCCGCCTCGTGCACATCCCCTCAGCGAGGCGCTCCGCGCCGCCCCTGTCCAGTTCCGCCGTCGTAATGAAGAGAGCACCGTGGCCGCCGACAAGATCGACACCATCGTCAGCCTGAGCAAGCGCCGTGGCTTCGTCTATCCCAGCAGTGAGATCTACGGCGGCCAGAAGGCCGCCTGGGACTACGGGCCCCTGGGCGTCGAGCTGAAGGAGAACCTCAAGCGCCAGTGGTGGCGCTACATGGTCACCGCGCGCGAGGACGTGGTCGGTCTCGACTCGTCGGTCATCCTTGCCCCCGAGGTCTGGGTCGCCTCCGGACACGTCGCCACGTTCTCCGACCCGCTCACCGAGTGCACCTCCTGTCACAAGCGCTACCGCGCCGACCACCTGGAGGAGGCGTACGAGGAGAAGCACGGCAAGCCGCCCGTCAACGGCCTGGCCGACCTCAACTGCCCCAACTGCGGCAACAAGGGCACCTTCACCGAGCCCAAGGCGTTCTCGGGGCTCCTCTCCACCCACCTCGGCCCCACGCAGGACACCGGCTCGGTCGCCTACCTGCGTCCCGAGACCGCCCAGGGCATCTTCACCAACTTCGGCCAGGTGCAGCAGACCTCGCGCAAGAAGCCGCCGTTCGGCATCGCGCAGATGGGCAAGTCCTTCCGGAACGAGATCACTCCGGGCAACTTCATCTTCCGCACGCGCGAGTTCGAGCAGATGGAGATGGAGTTCTTCGTCAAGCCGGGCGAGGACGAGCAGTGGCAGGAGTACTGGATGGAGCAGCGCTGGAACTGGTACACCGGCCTGGGCCTGCGCGAGGAGAACATGCGGTGGTTCGAGCACCCGAAGGAGAAGCTCTCCCACTACTCCAAGCGCACCGCTGACATCGAGTACCGCTTCCGCTTCGGCGGCAGCGAGTGGGGCGAGCTGGAAGGCGTCGCCAACCGCACCGACTACGACCTCAAGGCGCACTCCGAGGCCTCCGGCACGGACCTCGTCTACTTCGACCAGGAGAAGGGCGAGCGCTACACGCCCTACGTCATCGAGCCGGCGGCCGGTGTCGGCCGCTCGATGCTGGCCTTCCTCCTCGACGCCTACAGCGAGGACGAGGCGCCCAACGCCAAGGGCGTCATGGAGAAGCGTGCCGTGATGCGCCTCGACCCGCGCCTGGCGCCGGTCAAGGTCGCCGTCCTGCCGCTGTCCCGCAACGCGCAGCTGTCGCCGAAGGCCAAGGGCCTCGCCGCGGACCTGCGGCAGAACTGGAACATCGAGTTCGACGACGCGGGCGCCATCGGCCGCCGCTACCGCCGTCAGGACGAGATCGGTACGCCGTTCTGCGTCACCGTCGACTTCGACACCCTCGACGACAACGCGGTGACCGTGCGCGAGCGCGACACCATGAAGCAGGAGCGTGTCTCCCTGGACCAGATCCAGGGCTACCTCGGCTCCCGCCTCCTGGGCTGCTGAGTGTGGTGAACCCCTGACGAAGCCCCCGGTTCCGGCCTACGGAACCGGGGGCTTCGTGCACACTGGGCGAACTCGTCCACAGGGGAGGCCAGGATGCCGTCCATGACCACGAGCAAGGTCAGCAGATGGGACCAGCACGGGCGCGAACACGTCGTCCACGTACGGAAGTCGGGGATGCAGCGGCAGCTGACCTGCGGCACCTGCGGATGGCGCAAGGGGGCGCAGTTCCTGCCCTGGCTGAAGGCCGAGGAGCACCTCACCGAGGCCCACCAGGCGACGGTCGACCCGACCGCGTGAACCGGGCCGGGCGCGCGCCGGGGTGAGGGCGCCGCCGGACCGCGCGGGAAAAACCTGGTGAGGGCGACCGCCGGACCGGGGTACCTTTTCGGCATGTCCTCGTTCTTCCAGATCTACGAGTGAGCGTGTGACGGGCCCTCGCCGCCCGTCACCCATCGAACCGATCCCCCGGTGATCTCCGGTCACCCCGGACCTCACTTCTCACCACGAATGGGAGAACCCCGTGGCCAAGAGCCGCAACAACCTCCTCGGTGTGGGCGGACAGCGCAAGAAGCTGTCCCGCGCCGAACAGCAGGGCGCCGGTCCCGCGCGCGACAAGGACCGCAAGGACGCCGAGGACAAGAAGCAGGAGCTGGTGCGCAAGATGCGTGAGCGCGCCGCGTCGGCCGGTGCCGCCCCGGACGGGGACGCACCGGCCGGGAGCTGACCTCCTCGCCACCCGTACGAGCGCGGGCCCGGACCACCTCGGTGACCGGGCCCGCCTCGCGTGCCCCCGTAAAGGGCGGTATCCGGGCCCCGCGCCGAGTACGGGACAATGGGGCCATGACCACGCTCGCTCCCGCTCCCCCCGCGCTCCGGATCGGCCCGCACACCGTGCAGGCGCCGGTCGTGCTCGCCCCCATGGCGGGCATCACCAACGCTCCCTTCCGCACGCTCTGCCGCGAGTTCTCCGGGGGCAGGGGACTGTTCGTCAGCGAGATGATCACCACACGCGCCCTGGTCGAGCGCAACGAGAAGACGATGCAGCTCATCCACTTCGACGCGAGCGAGACGCTGCGCTCCATCCAGCTGTACGGAGTGGACCCGGCCATCGTCGGCAAGGCGGTCCGGATGATCGTCGACGAGGACCTCGCGGACCACATCGACCTCAACTTCGGCTGTCCGGTCCCCAAGGTCACCCGCAAGGGCGGCGGCTCCGCGCTCCCGTACAAGCGGCCGCTGCTGCGTGCGATCCTCCGCGAGGCCGTCGCGCAGGCGGGCGACCTCCCGGTCACGATCAAGATGCGCAAGGGCATCGACGACGACCACATGACCTACCTCGACGCCGGCCGCATCGCGGTCGAGGAGGGCATCAGCGCCGTCGCCCTGCACGGCAGGACCACCGCTCAGCACTACGGCGGCACGGCCGACTGGGACGCCGTCGCTCGGCTCAAGGAGCACGTTCCGGAGATCCCCGTCCTCGGCAACGGCGATGTCTGGAGCGCCGAGGACGCGCAGCGGATGATGCGTGAGACGGGCTGCGACGGAGTGGTCGTGGGCCGAGGCTGCCTCGGGCGGCCCTGGCTCTTCGGTGACCTGGCCGGCGCCTTCGACGGCACGGGCGCGAGGCAGAGGCCGAGCCTGCGCGAGGTGGCCGGCGTCATGGTGCGTCACGCCACGCTGCTGGGGGAGTGGATGGGCGATGAGAGCCGCGGGGTGATCGACTTCCGCAAGCACGTGGCCTGGTACCTCAAGGGCTTCGCCGTCGGCTCGGAGATGCGCAAGTGCCTCGCGGTCACATCGACGCTGGAGGAACTGGCCGGGCAGCTCCAGCGCCTGGACCTCGACCAGCCGTGGCCGGACGGCGCGGACGGGCCCCGTGGGCGCACCTCGGGCAACAACCGGGTGGCCCTTCCGGACGGCTGGCTCAACGACCCCTATGACTGCGCGGGTGTGGGCGCCGACGCGGAGCTGGACACCTCCGGCGGCTGAGCGCAGCCTCCCTTACGGCGGCACCGAGTGCCCCAGGGCGGGCCCGCTCAATTGAGCGGGCCCGCCCTGTGCTTTCCGGGCGACTTCTGTCAAAAATCGACGGCGGGCGTGTAGCGCGCCCTCGGTAAGCACCGTCAGTTGACTCCTCGTGCGCGATCCGTTGCCGCAGAGTGACGTGCACCGGCCCTGCGAGCGTCCGGATGATGACATCTGAGCGCGCCTTGGGGCGTGATTCTCGCCACCCCTGAGAAGTGTTTGGCTCAGATGAGCGCTTTGATTGACGCTGTACTTCTCAAATGACGGCACTGGGTGCCAGGCGACTTTACTTTGATCGATCAAGTCATCCGGCACTCTGCGTGCTCATGTCGCGGGAATTTGCGCACGCTCGGTGGTCTTGTCTTCAAGAGATGAATGCACGCGGACGTCGGACCGTGGCACCGCACCACTTTCGATCTGCTGGCGGACGGGTGGTTGAGACCTCACGACGCGCAAGTGGCCGTACCCAGACACCTTCGATCTGGGTATGTTCCTCGCCGTCAGGGCAGCCACCGCGTCCTCGAGGAGTCGAGACCCGTGTCGGAAAACAAAGATCCCCAGAAGTTCGTCTACGACTTCACCGAGGGCAACAAGGATCTGAAAGATCTTCTGGGTGGCAAGGGCGCCAACCTCGCGGAGATGACCAACCTCGGGCTTCCCGTCCCTCCGGGCTTCACGATCACCACCGAGGCGTGCAAGGTCTACCTCGACAGCGGCGACGAGCCGGCCCCGCTGCGCGACGAGGTGGGTGCGCACCTCGCGGCGCTCGAGAAGCGGATGGGCAAGACGCTCGGCCAGGCCGACGACCCGCTGCTGGTCTCGGTCCGCTCCGGCGCCAAGTTCTCGATGCCCGGGATGATGGACACGGTCCTCAACATCGGCCTCTCCGACGCCTCCGTCGTCGGCCTCGCCGCGCAGGCCGGGGACGAGCGCTTCGCCTGGGACTCCTACCGCCGTCTCATCCAGATGTTCGGCAAGACCGTGCTCGGTGTGGACGGGGAGCTCTTCGAGGAGGCGCTGGAGGCCGCCAAGGAGGCCAAGGGCGTCACCGTCGACGTGGACCTCGACGCGGCGGACCTCAAGAAGCTGGTCAAGGAGTTCAAGAGGATCGTCGAGCGGGACGCCGGGCGCGACTTCCCGCAGGACCCCCGGGAGCAGATGGACCTGGCCATAAAGGCGGTCTTCGACTCGTGGAACACCGACCGGGCCAAGCTCTACCGCCGGCAGGAGCGCATCCCCGGCGACCTCGGCACCGCCGTCAACATCTGTTCGATGGTCTTCGGGAACCTCGGGCCCGACTCCGGCACGGGCGTCGCCTTCACCCGTGACCCGGCCAGCGGCCACCAGGGTGTCTACGGCGACTACCTGCAGAACGCGCAGGGGGAGGACGTCGTCGCGGGCATCCGCAACACCGTGGCGCTCGCGGAGCTGGAGTCGATCGACAAGGCGTCGTACGACCAGCTGATGAAGATCATGGAGACGCTGGAGACCCACTACAAGGACCTCTGCGACATCGAGTTCACCATCGAGCGCGGGCAGCTCTGGATGCTGCAGACCCGGGTCGGCAAGCGCACCGCCGGTGCCGCCTTCCGGATCGCCACCCAGCTCGTCGACCAGGGCCTCATCGACGAGGCCGAGGCGCTCCAGCGGGTCAACGGTGCCCAGCTCGCACAGCTGATGTTCCCGCGCTTCGACCACGATGCCGCCAGTGTCCTGCTCGGCCGGGGTATCGCCGCCTCCCCGGGCGCGGCCGTGGGCAAGGCCGTCTTCGACTCGTACACCGCCGTCAAGTGGTCGCGGTCCGGCGAGAAGGTCATCCTCATCCGCCGGGAGACCAACCCCGACGACCTCGACGGGATGATCGCCGCCGAGGGCATCCTGACCTCGCGCGGCGGCAAGACCTCGCACGCCGCAGTCGTCGCCCGGGGCATGGGCAAGACCTGCGTGTGCGGCGCGGAGGAGATCGAGGTCGACACCAAGCGGCGCCGGCTCACGGTCGGGGACACCGTCGTCGAGGAGGGTGACCTCGTCTCGGTCGACGGCTCCACCGGCAAGGTGTACCTCGGTGAGGTCCCCGTCGTGCCGTCCCCGGTGGTCGAGTACTTCGAGGGCCGCATGCACGCGGGCGCCGACGACGCCGACGAGCTCGTCGCCGCCGTGCACCGGATCATGGCCTACGCCGACCGCGTACGCCGTCTGCGGGTACGGGCGAACGCGGACAACGCCGAGGACGCCGCACGGGCCCGCCGCTTCGGCGCCCAGGGCATCGGCCTGTGCCGCACCGAGCACATGTTCCTCGGTGAGCGCCGCGAGATGGTCGAGAAGCTGATCCTCGCGGACACCGACGACGAGCGTGAGGCCGCCCTGGAGGCGCTCCTGCCGCTCCAGAAGGCCGACTTCATCGAGCTGTTCGAGTCCATGGACGGGCTGCCCGTCACGGTCCGGCTGCTCGACCCGCCGCTGCACGAGTTCCTGCCCGACATCACGGAGCTCTCGGTGCGCGTCGCGCTCGCCGAGTCCCGCAAGGACGCCAACGAGAACGACCTGCGCCTCCTGCAGGCCGTGCACAAGCTCCACGAGCAGAACCCGATGCTGGGGCTCCGCGGGGTCCGTCTGGGCCTGGTCATCCCGGGGCTGTTCGCGATGCAGGTCCGCGCGATCGCCGAGGCGGCCGCGCAGCGCAAGAACGCCAAGGGCGACCCGCGGGCCGAGATCATGATCCCGCTCGTCGGCACCGTCCAGGAGCTGGAGATCGTCCGCGAGGAGGCCGACCGGGTCATCGCGGAGGTCGAGGCGGCCACCGGCACGGAGCTGAAGCTGAGCATCGGCACGATGATCGAGCTGCCCCGCGCCGCGCTGACCGCCGGTCAGATCGCCGAGGCCGCGGAGTTCTTCTCGTTCGGCACGAACGACCTCACGCAGACGGTGTGGGGCTTCTCCCGCGACGACGTGGAGGCCTCGTTCTTCACGGCGTACCTGGAGAAGGGCATCTTCGGGGTGTCGCCGTTCGAGACGATCGACAAGGACGGCGTCGGCGCCCTCGTGCGCAGCGCCGTGGAGGCCGGCCGGGCCACCCGCCCGGACCTGAAGCTCGGTATCTGCGGCGAGCACGGCGGAGACCCGGAGTCGGTGCACTTCTTCCACGAGGTGGGTCTGGACTACGTCTCCTGCTCGCCCTTCCGCATTCCGGTCGCCCGGCTGGAAGCGGGCCGCGCTGCCGCCGAATCCAGGGGCAGCGACAGTCGCTGAGTCCCTGCGGGGAGCGACGCGACTCCGGTGCCGCCGTCGGATCACTTACACCCTCGACGATCCGACGGCGGAGCCGGATTACCCGGAAGCGGCGGCACCCTGTGCGGGGGTGCCGCCGCTTCGTCAATTGAATCGCGAACCGTTCAACGTTGTTTCTTTTCACCGTTCGGTGCGCAAATCGGGGGCCGGCCGCCGGGGTGCGGCCCAGGGATCCCCACCCCTGGGCCGCACCCGCTTACCCCTGCCGGGCACGGAGCCGCACCGTCGTTCACCGCCGCCGAACGGGCAAAGCCCCCCACGGCCCTCACCCGCTCTTTCGGTGACGCCGGATGCGTACCCGACGTCGTACAGCCTTTCGGGTGCGGCGGATACGGGCGAGGCTTTTCAACTGTGGCCGAAACCCCGTGGTGACCTCCTGTGACGCTGTGCATACCCTTCGACGGGGGCAATTGCGGGTGCAACAGGTGGGGGTTCGGTGCTGCGTATCCATGTGTCCGGGATGGACCTTTCGCGGGTGCGGATGGCCGCGAGGCCGGACGCGATGTGGGAAACCATCCTCAGTTTTCACAGGCTGAGGGACCGGCGGGGTTCCTCGGTGTTCGGGAAATGGCGCAAGGAATCCCGGACCCGGTTGAATGGTGAAGCACGTCTGCTGTCGGCTCTCGTTCCGCCCCGCGGCTATTTCCCCGACTTCCTGACGCCTTCCGCCGAGGGTGCCGAACCATTCGGATTCGACACCGGAACGGAAGCGCTGCGCGACACCCCGGCCGACCGGATCCGCGCGGAAACCGCGCTTCTGGCCGAAAACGCCCCTCTGCTGAGGCGGCCGTCGGGCGGCCCCACCGCGGACGCCCTGCCGGACGCGCTCGCCGAGGGGCGCACGGAGCCGCTGGGCCGGCTCATCTCCACCCTGCGCGCCTACCACCGTGCCGCCGTCGAACCCTACTGGCCGCACATCCGGGCGAGCGTCGAGGCCGATCGCGCGGTGCGGGGGCGGGCTCTGCTCGACGGCGGGGCGGACGAACTCCTCGCCACCCTGCCCCCGATGATCCGCTGGCGTGCGCCGGTGCTGGAGGCGGACTACCCCGTCGACCGGGAACTGCACCTCGACGGCCGGGGTCTCCTCCTGCAGCCCTCGTACTTCTGCCGGGGCACCCCCGTCGTCTACCGGGACCCGCTCCTGCCGCCCGTCCTCGTCTACCCGGTCACCCACCCCGACGCCCCGGCCTTCGCGGAGCCGGGGCCCTGGCTCGGCCGGCTCGTGGGCCACACCCGCTCCGCGGTCCTGCGGTCCATCGGCAACGGCTGCACGACCAGCGAACTGGCCCGCAGGACCGGGGTGTCCCTGGCCTCCGCCAGCCAGCACGCCTGCGTGCTGCGCGAAGCCGGCCTCGTCCGCACCCTGCGGCACGGCAGTTCGGTCCTGCACACGCTGACCCCGCTGGGGGACGCGCTGCTCCGGGGCGGGGCCCCGCTCGCCCTGTCCTGACCGCTCAGCCCCGTTCCTCCAGCACCGCCTTCAGGACGGCCAGACGCTCCTTCCAGAACGCCTTGTAGCGTGTCACCGCCCCCGCGTCCGCCAGCTTCCCGTGGCCCACGCCCACGCGCGTGCGCCCGTGCGGCAGGGCCTCCAGCCGCACCGAGATGCTTCCGGCGGCCTCCCCGGACTCGTCGCGGAACCCCGCGGTCAGGGACCTGCCGGGCCGCAGGCCGCGCACGGACAGTTCCACGTCCGGCAGCCAGCGCCCGCGCAGCACCGGTTCGGTGAAGGCGTCCAGGACGCGCTCCGGCGGCGCCGCGAGGGTCCGGCTGCCCGAGGTGTTCCAGTCGCCCGCGGAGGACTGCCCCACCTCCCGCAGGCCGCGCTCCTGTTCGTACCCGACGGTGACCGACTGGGCGTACCAGCCGCCCATCCGGTGTTCCGTGCCCAGGTACGCGGCGATCTCCGCGTGGGTGCGCCGCGTCGCGTCCCAGGCGTCGAGCACGGCGAACCAGTCCGCCCAGCTCCGGCCGGTCGCTCCCCGCAGGGCGTCGTCCGACAGCTTCTCGGTGATCCTTCGGCCCGTCGATCCGCTCATGCCCCCGAAGCTATGCGCCCCCTCCGCGCGGCACCGGCGGTGACGCGCGGGAAGCCGCCCCGTCCCGGGCGATGAGTTCCGCGCGCCGCGGCCGTCTACCTCTTGTGAGCGCTCGCAGGGAGCGCGCCGGAGCACCGCAGAGTGCCGGACGGAAGAGTGGGAACCATGCCTCAGCCTCGGATGATCTTCGTGAACCTGCCGGTGAAGGACCTGGAGACGACCAAGACCTTCTTCTCGAAGCTCGGCTTCGGCTTCAACCCGCAGTTCAGCGACGACACGACCGCCTGTCTCGTCATCAGTGACACGATCTTCGCCATGCTCATCAGCGAGCCGCGCTTCAAGGACTTCACCAAGAAGGAGATCGCCGACGCGTCGGCGACCACCGAGGTCCTCATCGCCCTGAGCGCCGGGAGCCGCGCCGAGGTCGACGAGATGGCCGACGCCGCGCTCGCTTCGGGCGGCTCGCCGGCCAACGAGCCCATGGACGAGGGCTTCATGTACGGCCGTTCCTTCCAGGACCCCGACCACCACATCTGGGAGGTCGTGTGGATGGACCCGGCCGCGGTCGAGGGACAGGCCTGACGTCCGGACGGGGCGGCTGCCGCGGTGCACGCACCACGACAGCCGCGCCGGGGACCGGTCAGGAGCGGAACGGCCCCGTGACCTCGTAGGTGATGCCGCCCGAGGAACTGCCGCTGGTACCGCGCTGCGAGGAGAAGTAGAGCCGCTTCCCGTCGGGGGAGAAGGCGGGCCCGGTGATCTCCGAGCCCGACTGGCCGCTGATCCGCAGGAACGGCGCGACCGTGTCGGCGGGTGTGATCAGGCAGATCTCCATGGTGCCGCCGTCCTCGGCGACGTACAGGTCGCCCGAGGCGGACCGGGTGACGTTGTCCACGCCGGTGAGCGGCGCGGTGCCGCTCGTGACGAGCGAGTCGTCGTAGGCGAGCGAGAGGGACGAGGAGTCCGCGTCGTACGCCCACACCCGGTTGTCGCCCTTGGTGGTGAACCAGCAGGTGCCGGCCGCGTAGAAGCAGCCCTCGCCGCCGTTGAACACCTTGGCGCCGGAGACCTGGTAGCGGGTCTGGGTGGGCGATCCGTCCGGATCGGGGACCGTCGTCCAGGTCACCGGTCCGGAGGTGCCGGTGCCGGCCACCAGGACCTGCAGGGTGCCGGCGGACAGGCTGCCCCAGGTGGTGGGACGGAAGCGGTAGAAGCGGCCGTCCGTCTCGTCCTCGGTCAGGTAGACGTAGCCGTGGTCGGGGTCGGCCGCCGCCGCCTCGTGCTTGAAGCGGCCGAGTGCCGGACGCTGCACGGCCGCGTTCACGCCCCAGGGGTCCGTCTCGTAGACGAACCCGCGGGTGACCTCCTCGCAGGACAGCCAGGTGTTCCACGGGGTGCGGCCGCCGGCGCAGTTGTTGTTCGTGCCGGACAGGATGCGGTACGCCGAGGTGACGGTCCCCGAGGCGTCGAAGCGCACCGCGCTCGCCCCGCCGCCGCTGCCCGAGGACACCTCGGCGTTGGACACGTAGATCCATCCGCTGCCGTCGGTGAAGGTGGCGCCTCCGTCGGGCGCGCTGTGCCAGGTGTACGAGGTGCCGGGGACGGTCTGCCCCGAACGCGCGACGATGCGGCTGGTGAAGCCGCTCGGCAGCAGGATGCCGTTCGCGTTGGCGGCCTGCAGCGCACCGTACGGACCGGTGGCCGGCTGGGCGGGGGCGGCGGAGGCCGCACCCCTCCACAGGGTGCCGCCGAAGGCCGCCGTCGATGAACCGATCACCGCTGTGCGCAAGAAGGTCCGACGTTCCACGATCACTCCACGGGTGACGTGCTGGCCCGCCGGCCCGGTCGGCCCGGCGGGTCGAACGTCAGGACAGTAGAGGCGCGTGGTGGACACAGCTCCAACGTGTCATGAACAGGGCGCGGTCAGTCCGCGCGGACCGGGAAGACCGGCACCGACACGGCGTCGTCGTCCAGGCACGCGCCCGTCTCCAGGTCGAAGCGCTGCTTCAGGAGCGGTGAGGCGACGAACGGCCGGCCGCCCGCGGAACCGAGCAGGCCCCGGGACAGGACGTACGCGCCGGTGAACGGGTCGCGGTTGTCGATCGCGTAGGCCCGCCCCGCCCGGTCCATGAACAGCGCGACCTGCCGCCCGTCCGGCAGGAGCGCCGCCACGCCGCGCCCCGGGGTCAGCTGCGAGCGGTCGCAGAGCGTCAGCCAGTCGTCCCCGTCCGCGAGCCGGAGCGTCCCGGTGTCCCGCGCGGTCTCCATCGTCGTGGTCGTCATCAGGAGGGGGTCCCTTCGAGAGTACGGATGGCGAGCACCGGGCCCGCGAGGATGTCCAGGTCGGGTTTGACCTGGTCGCGCTCCGGGACGAACCTGACCGAGGGATCGGGGGCGTCGGGGGCGTTGACGAAGGTGACGAAGCGCCGCAGACGCTCCGGGTCGTTGATGGTCTCGGCCCACTCGTCCCGGTAGCCGGCGACGTGGTCGGCCATCAGGCGTTCCAGCTCGTCGCACAGTCCCAGCGAGTCGTGGACGACGACGTCGCGCACGTGGTCCAGGCCGCCCTCGATGCGGTCCAGCCAGGTCGAGGTGCGCTCCAGGCGGTCCGCCGTGCGGATGTAGAACATCAGGAACCGGTCGATGAGACGCACCAGTTCGGCGTCGGACAGATCCTGGGCGAGCAGGTCCGCGTGGCGCGGGGTGGCGCCGCCGTTGCCGCCGACATACAGGTTCCAGCCCTGTGCGGTGGCGATGATCCCGAAGTCCTTGCCACGGGCCTCCGCGCACTCGCGGGCGCAGCCCGAGACCGCCGACTTCAGCTTGTGCGGGGAGCGCAGACCCCGGTAGCGCAGCTCCAGGTCGATCGCCATCCTCACCGAGTCCTGCACGCCGTAGCGGCACCAGGTCTGCCCCACGCAGGACTTGACCGTCCGCAGCGACTTCCCGTAGGCGTGCCCGGACTCGAAGCCCGCCTCCACCAGCCGGGTCCAGATCAGCGGCAGCTGGTCGACGCGGGCGCCGAACAGGTCGATGCGCTGACCGCCGGTGATCTTCGTGTAGAGGCCGAAGTCCCGGGCCACCTCGCCGATCACGATGAGCTTCTCCGGGGTTATCTCACCGCCGGGGATGCGCGGCACGATCGAGTAGGAGCCGTTGCGCTGGAGGTTGGCGAGGAAGTGGTCGTTGGTGTCCTGCAGCGCCGCCTGCTCGCCGTCCAGCACGTAACCGCTCGCGCCGACCGTCGGGGCCAGGGACGCGATGACCGAGCCGACCGTCGGCTTGCATACCTCGCAGCCGTCACCGCCCCGGGCCTCCGCGCGGCCGTGCGAGTCGAGCAGCTCGGCGTACGACGTGACACCGAGGGTGCGCACGATCTCGTACAGCTCGCTCCGGGTGTACGCGAAGCAGCCGCAGAGCCCCTGGTCCTCGGGCTGCGGCAGCAGCTGGCCGATGACCTTGACGCAGCTTCCGCAGCCCGTACCGGCCTTGGTGCACTTCTTCACCTCGGGCAGCGTGCTGTGCTCGCAGATCGCACCCTTGGTGACGTTGTGGCAGGAGCAGATCACCGCTTCGTCGGGCAGCGACGACGGGCCGAGCGTGACCGGACCGCCCGCACCGGCCGGCAGCACCAGCTGCTCGGGGGCGACCGGGAGTACCGTGCCGGTCATCGGCCGCAGCGTGCCGTACTGGTCGGCGTCACCGACCAGGACACCGCCGAGCAGGGTGCCGTCCTGCCCGATCACCAGCTTCTTGTAGACACCCGAGCGGGAGTCCGCGTACACGACGTCGAGGCAGCCCTCTGCCGCGCCGTGCGCGTCGCCGAAGGAGGCCACGTCCACACCGAGCAGCTTCAGCTTCGTCGAGAGGTCGGCGCCGGTGAAGGAGGCCGCGTTGCCGGCGATCACCTCGGCGACCGCCGCCGCCATCTCGTAGCCCGGTGCCACCAGGCCGTACACCCGGCCGTCCGAGGCCAGCGCGCACTCGCCTATCGCGAACACGTCGCTGTCGGAGGTGCGGCACTGCTCGTCGACGACGATGCCGCCGCGCGGGCCGACCTCCAGACCGCAGTCACGGGCCAGCTGGTCCCGGGGGCGCACCCCGGCGGAGAAGACGACGAGGTCCGTCGCGAGGGAGGAGCCGTCCGACAGGGACATGCCGTCCACCCGGCCGTCCTCGCCCGCGGTGACCTCCTGGGTGCCGACCCCCGTGTGGACGGAGAGCCCCATGTTCTCGATGGTGCGCAGGAGAGCGGCCCCGCCGCCCTCGTCGACCTGGACGGGCATCAGCCGGGGCGCGAACTCCACGACGTGCGTCCGCAGTCCCAGGCCCTTGAGAGCGCCGGCGGCCTCCAGGCCGAGCAGCCCGCCGCCGACGACCGCGCCCGTCCTCGCGCCCTTCGCGTACTCCTCGATCGCGAGGAGGTCCTCGATGGTGCGGTAGACGAAACAGCCTTCGGCGTCCTTGCCCGGCACGGGCGGGACGAAGGGGTACGAGCCGGTGGCCAGCACCAGCGTGTCGTAGGCGAAGGTCTCCCCGGAGCGCGCGGTGACGGTGCGCGCCTCACGGTCGACGCTCTCCGCCGGATCGCCGACGCGCAGTTCGAAACCGTGCCTGGCCATGAAGTCCGGCTCGACGAGTGAGAGGTCCTCCGGCGTCCTCCCGGCGAAGTACGAGGTCAGCTGCACCCGGTCGTACGCGGGGCGGGGCTCCTCGCAGAGCACCACGACACGGGCCGTGCCCGCGGTGGCGGTGAGACCGCGGTCGGCGAGCGCTTCCAGGAACCGCTGCCCGACCATGCCGTGCCCGACGACCACGATCGTCGGCACACTCGCGGTGGGGGCGGTCGGGGGAGTGGGCACCGGCATCAGAGGCCTCCGTCGTTGGTGAGCAGGTGGAGCAGGGACATGTCGGCGGGCAGGGGCTCGTCGTCCTGCCAGGTCCGGGCGAGGGTGCCGACCGCGCCGAGATCGCCGAACAGCACGCCGCCCGCGAGCCGGTCGCCCCGGACGACGACCGTGCGGTAGGCGCCCCGGGTGGCGTCGGCCAGCCGCACCACGTCGTCCCCCGGCATCGGGCGGGAGTCGCCGAAGGCGGCCAGGTCGAGGCCGCCGGGGGCCCCGGCGGCCACCGGGACGGCCGCGGAGGGGCGCAGGGTGAGCCGGGTCAGGGCTCGGGTGCCCCGGTAGCGGGCCGTCCGGCCCGCCAGTACCTCGGCCAGGACGTCGGCCTGTTCGAGTGCCGCGCCCGCCAGCCCGTACACCGTCCCGTCGTGCTCGGCGCAGTCGCCGACGGCGTGGACGTACGGGTCCGAGGTGCGCAGCTCGTCGTCCACGACCACGCCCTTGCGGACGTCGAGGCCGGCGGCCTGCGCCAGACCCGTCCTGGGGCGGACCCCGCAGGCCAGGACCGTGATCTCGGCCTCCAGTTCGTAGCCGTCGGCCATCTCCACCGCACGCACCGCCGGGACGGCACCGTCCGTGCAGCGCAGTCCGCGAACCCGGCTCTCGGTGTGCACCTCGACGCCGAGCGCCTCCAGGTGGCGCCGCAGCAGCCCCGCCGCCTCGGCGTCCAGCTGCCGCTCCATGAGGTGCTCGCCCTGCTGGGCCAGCACCACCTGGGCGCCGCACTCCGCCAGCGCGCGGGCGGCCGACACGCCGAGGAGCCCGCCGCCGATGACGACGGCGCGCGATCCGGGACGGACAGCGGCCCGCAGGGCGAGGCAGTCGTCGAGGGTGCGGAAGGGATGCACCCCGTCCGGAAGTGTGCGGCCGATACCCCGCAGCGGTGGCAGCACCGGGTTCGAGCCGGTGGCCAGCACCAGGCGCCCGTAGCCGATGACGCCGCCGTCGTCGCACAGGACCTCGCGGGCCGCCCGGTCGATCCGCACGACCCGCACCCCGCGCCGCACCCCGGCGGGCGGCAGCGCGATCACGTCCGGCTCGTACCGGCCCGCGAGGACCTCGGCCAGCAGCACCCGGTTGTACGGTGCGTGGGCCTCCTCGCCGATGACGGTGACACCGGGCACCCGGGCGGCGAGCCGCGCGCCCGCCATCCCGGCGCCGATCACCACCACCTGCGCCGTGTTCCCGCTCCGTGTCCTCATGACGAAGAGACTGCGGGGCCGGTGTTACCCGACCGCATCCCTCCTGTTTCCCGGGAGGAACCTTGCGCTCAGCGCGCCCTCACGGCTCCTGTGAGGCGCGGCGAGACTGGTTGGACGGGGCACCTATCGCTTGCCTAAGGTCGCGTTCATGCCCGACATCACGCTGACCACCCTCGTCCTCCTGTGCCTCGCGGCCGCCGCTGCCGGCTGGATCGACGCGGTGGTCGGCGGCGGTGGGCTGCTCCTCCTGCCCGCCCTGCTGCTGGGCCTTCCGCACGTCCCGGCCGCGCACATCCTCGGCACCAACAAGGCGGTCGCCATCGTCGGCACCTCGGGCGCCGCCGCCACCTACGTCCGCAAGGCGCCGGTCCAGGTCGGGACCGCCGTCCGGATCGGGCTCACGGCGCTCGCGGGGTCGATGACGGGCGCCTTCTTCGCCGCGGGGATCAGCAGCGACGTACTGCGTCCGGTGATCATGGTGGTCCTGCTCGGCGTCGCCGCCTTCGTGATGCTGCGGCCCTCCTTCGGCACGGCGGCGGCCGGCGACGGCACGGGCCGGGAGGTCACCCGGGCGCGCACCGTGACCGCCATCGTGCTGGTCGGCGGCGGCATCGGCTTCTACGACGGGCTGTTCGGGCCGGGCACGGGCACGTTCCTGGTGCTCGCGCTGACCGCGGTCCTCCACCTCGACCTGGTCACCGCCTCCGCCACGGCGAAGATCGTCAACGTCTGCACCAACGCCGGAGCCCTGGCGATGTTCGCCTACCAGGGCACCGTCCTGTGGCAGCTGGCCGCGCTGATGGCCGTGTTCAACCTGGCCGGCGGCATGTTCGGTGCGCGCATGGCCCTCAGGAAGGGCAGCGGCTTCGTGCGCGGGGTCCTGCTGGTCGTGGTGTTCTCGCTCGTCGCCAAGCTCGGCTTCGACCAGTGGACCGCCTGATCACCGCACCTCGGTGAGATGTGCGTACGCGACCACGTTGCCCAGGTAGCCGGTCTCGCGGGTGAAGCCGCCGCCGCAGGTGATCAGGCGCAGCGAGGCGTGGGCGGTGGCGCCGTAGACCCGTTCGTCAGGGAAACGGTCGTTGTCGTACACCTCGACCGCGTCGACCGAGAAGACCGCCGTGCGGTGGTCACCGCGGTCGACCTCGATCCGGGCGCCCTTCTTCAGGGACCCGAGGGAGTAGAAGACGGACGGCCCGTCGGCGTTGTCGACGTGACCGGCGACGATCGCCGTCCCCTTCGCACCGGGGGGTGTGCCGTCCTCGTACCAGCCCGCGAGGTTGCGGCGCTCGGCCGGGGGCGCGTCCAGGCTGCCGTCCGCGCCCAGCCGGAGCCCCGTCATGGGCGCGTCCACACCGATGTCCGGGACGCGGATCCTGACCGGCGCCGACGGGTGCAGGGGCGAGGCGACCGGTGCTCCGGGCCGCACCCCGGGGCCGGCGGCGAACGCCTCCCCGGTGGACGGCTGGGGTGCGGCGAGCCGGGCGGCCGCGCCCTCTTCGACGAGCCACAGACCGCACAGCGCGACGATGCCGGCCAACCAGGCCCTGGCCTGCAGCGCGGTGCTGTTCACGTCGTCCTCCTCCGGGCCGGCTCAGCCGTGCGCGCCGTCCGAGCGCCGGCGGCGCAGGAGCAGGATGCCGCTGCCGGCCGCCGCCGCGACGAGGCCGGCTCCGGCCGCGAGCTGGGCGGTGTCGGGTGCGGCGCTCCCGCCCACTCCCGTCCTGACGTGACCGGACGGCTCACTGGGCCGGTTTCCCGGCGGTGTCGTGGGCCTGCCCGTGGGCGGCTTGGCATGCCCGGGGTCGGTGCCGGGCGGGGTCAGGGGCTCGGGCCGGGTCCCCGGCTTCTCCGCGATGCCGGTGCCGAGGTCGTCCGCCAACGGGTCCTCCAGCGGGTCCTCGTCGGTCTCCGGCCGGAGCGACCCGGACAGCGCCGCCGGGTCGTCGGCCGCCACTAGGGGATCCGTGGCAGCCAGGTCCTCGGGGGCGGCCGGCTCGTCGACGGCGTCCGGCGCCGGCTCGTCGGCGGGTGCCGCATCGGTGTCGCAGGCGGCCGAGGCGTCCGGGTCCCCCGTCCCCGCGGGGTATTCGGACCCGCACTCCGCGGCACCGGGGGCCGGTACCACCGCCGCAGTGATCTCCGGTCTGCCGAGGCCGGTCACGTCCGCGTGGGCGGACGGGGCGGCGGCGAGGCCGAGCGCGGCGGCGGTGAGGGCCGCGGCGGCTGTACCGGTCACGAGGCGGGCGGGGCTGCGCATGGGAATCCTCCGGGCAGACGGATGTGTCCTCCCTCCGAGGTAACGGGTCGTGCGGCCGGGCCGCACGCTGACGCACGGTCAGCTCTCACCCGTACGGCCCCGGGTGACGCGCCCTTCGCACCCGTTCCGTGCAGGTCGCGGCGCCGGTGGCGGCGGCGGAGCGCGTCCGGTGCCGATCGGGTGACACCCCCGCCTTCCGGGTGTGGCGTACATCACATGAATGGGGTTGCCGGGGGCGGGCAAACGCACCACACCCCCCCACGGGACGGCAGCCCCCGCCGGCCCCCGGCAACCGCCCTCACCGGCCCATCCCCCCCCGGGACCGGTGGGGGCGGTGCCATGTCCCCGCGTATCGCCGGGCCCTCACGCCCCCTCGGTCGCGGACCAGGTGATGTCCGGCGGGCGCACACGGCCGCACCTCGGTCCGCCCTGGTCGTCGGTCAGACGCAGTCGCGCGGTGAGGTGCCCGGTCCGTGCCGCGGCCTCGACGACCTCCGGACCGATGTCCCCGATCATCAGCTTGGCGCGCCGGAACATGGTGAAGTCGCCGGACCCGTCGACGGTGCCCCAGGACAGGTAGACGAAATGCCCGCCGAGCCGGTTCTGGATGTACGGCCCCGAGATCCCGACCCCCTCGGCGGTGGACACGGCCGTGCAGTCCAGGGTCCATTCCGCACGGGGCGCGTCGCCCGGGTGCAGGCCCAGCAGCTCGCCCGGCCGGTCCTTGCGCTGCACGCCGACATGGATGTTGTCGAAACCGGCGAAGCCGGTGCCGGGACCGCAGGTGCGGCCCGGAAGGTCTGAGGCTTCGATGTGGATCTGCATGGGGCCCATGGTCCCGTACCGGCGGTCGGCGGTGAGCTCCCGGCCGCGCACCCCGGGCGAGGTCACACGGCGTCGCGGGGGGCGTCCTCGTAGACCTGTCCGATCTGCTTCATCAGGTCCTCGTCGACCGCGAACGGGGTGCCGTCGATCCGCCGGACCGGCGCGATCCCCTGCGCATTGCTGAGGAAGGCGGCACGGTAGGCGCCCAGGCCGTCCAGCGTCACCGGCCTCCGCACCGAAGGCCGGTCCGCGCGGGCGAGTCCGTCCTCCAGCAGTGCCATGGTGATGCCGGTCAGTGCCGGAGCGTCCGGCCAGACCACCGACGTGCCGTCCCAGAAGCCGATGTTGGTGATCGAGCCCTCGGTGACCACTCCGCCGGGCAGGGTCAGCAGCGCCTCGTCGAAGCCCGAACGCCCGGCCAGCTCCCGGTAGTAGGTCTGGCCGAACTCGCCCGGGCGCTTGATGTGGGGCACGGAACGCGCGTAGGGGACCGACATCAGGCGCCGCGGTTCCCGGGTCATCCCCGCCGGCCCGCGGACCGCCACCATCGTCACCGTCTCCGTGCTGCCCGGCGGCATGAAGCCGTGCACCCGCACCGACGCGTCCCGTGTCCCGGTGGAGTCGAGCGCGTGTCCGATCAGCTCCCGCACCCGGTGTCCGGGAAGGGGCGGCCCGAAGAGTTCGCGGTTCGCCGAGTCCAGCCGCTCCAGATGCAGGTCCAGGCCGCGCACCGTCCGGTCCCTGACCTGCATCGCGGTGAAGTGGCCGTAGCCGGCGAAGGCCGGGATCCGGAGGTCGTCCGGCGTGGCGGGGCGGCCGTCGAACTCCGCGTACGGGGTGGCTGCGGGAGTCGTCATGGCCCCACCGTAGGCGGCCGGCCCGACACGCTTGACCTCAACCTTGGTCGAGGTGTGACTCTTCCGTTCATGGACCTCACCACACCCCGTGTTCCCGGCTCCTCCGACGCCCCGCTGAAGGTGGCCGTCATCCTCGGCAGCAACCGCGAAGGCCGCTTCGGACCCGTCGTCGCGGACTGGTTCCTCGGCCGGGCGGCCGACCACCCCGGCATCGAGGCCGGAGCGGTCGACGTCGCCGAGACCGAGACTCCGGGCGCCCGCGCCGTGCCGCGTCTCGCGGAGGCCGACGCCTTCGTCGTGGTCACCCCCGAGTACAACCACTCGTACCCCGCCCCGCTGAAGAGCCTCATCGACCGGCACTTCGCCGAATGGCAGGCCAAGCCCGTCGCGTTCGTCTCGTACGGCGGTGTCTCCGGCGGCCTCCGGGCCGTCGAGCACCTGCGCCAGGTCTTCGCCGAACTCCACGCGACCACCGTGCGCGACACCGTCTCCTTCCACGGTGCGGGCGCGCTCTTCGACGACAGCGGGCAGCCCAAGGACCCCGGACCTGCCGACGGCGCGGCCGAACGGCTGCTCGACCAGCTGGTCTGGTGGGGCCGGGCACTGCGCGACGCCAGGACCCGGCACCCCTACGGGAACTGACGCCCCGGGGGCGACAATCGGGTGGTCACGAACGCCGAGGACGAGGAGGCCCGGGATGACCGAGCCCGCAGTGCTGACCGTGCTGACCACGACGGACAGCGAGGAGAAGGCCCATGCCCTGGCCCGGGGAGCGGTGGACGCACGGCTCGCCGCGTGCGCGCAGATCTCCGCTCCCGTCACCTCCGTCTACCGGTGGCAGGACGCCGTGGAGACCGGCCAGGAGTGGCAGGTGCTGTTCAAGACGACGGCACAGCGCTACGACGCACTGGAGGCCCACCTCGTAGCGGCGCACGACTACGCCACACCCGAGATCATCGCGACGCCCGTCGTGCGCGGCAGCAGCCGCTACCTCGCCTGGGTGAGCACCGAGACGGCACCCACGGCGGACCTGTGACGCAGGTGCCGCTGCCGTTCTTCGTGTACGGCACCCTGCTGCCGGGCGAGCACAACCACGACCGATTCCTCCGGGGCCGCACGCGCGACGAGCGGCCCGCCGTGCTGCCCGGGGCCCTCCTCTACGAGGGTCCCGGCTACCCGTACGCGATCGACGGCCACGGCACGGTCTCCGGCGCCCTGGTCACCGCCGCGCCGGGTTCGTACACGGAGCTGCTCCGGCTCCTGGACGACCTGGAGGAGTACCTCGGCCCTGACCACCCGCGCAACCTCTACGAGCGGGTGGTCCGGACGGTCCTTCCCCGGGCGGACCACCCGCCTCCTCCCGGGCCGGTCCGCGCCTGGGTCTACCTCGCCGCCACCGCCGTCACCCGCTCCCTGCGGACCGGCGGCACGGTGGTGCCCGGCGGTGACTGGCTCACCCGGCGGCCTCCACCCGCACCGCGCACACCTTGAACTCCGGCATCCGCGACACCGGGTCGAGTGCCGGGTTCGTCAGCGAGTTCGCCCGGCCCTCGCCCGGCCAGTGGAACGGCATGAAGACGGTGTCCTGCCGGATCGACGAGGTGATCCTCGCCGGTGCCACCGCCCGCCCCCGCCGGGAGGTGACCGCGACCCTCTCGCCCTCGGCCACCCCGATCCGCTCGGCCAGCCGCGGATGCAGCTCCACGAACGGCCCGGGCGCCGCCGCGTTCAGCTCCGCCACCCGGCGGGTCTGCGCCCCCGACTGGTACTGCGCCACCACGCGCCCGGTGGTCAGCACCACCGGGTACTCCGTGTCCGTCTCCTCCGCCGGCGGCCGGTGCGTGACCGGGACGAACCTGGCCAGCCCGTCGTCCGTCGCGAACCGCTCCAGGAACAGCCGCGGCGTCCCGGCGTGCGCCTCGTCCGGGCACGGCCAGAACACCCCGTCCTCCGCCGCGATCCGGGCGTACGTGATGCCCGCGTAGTCGGCCGGGCCGCCCGCCGAGGCCCGCCGCAGCTCGTCGAACACCTCCTCCGGGTCCGCCGGGAACCCCTTCCCGTGCCCCAGGAGCCCGGCGAGCGCGTGCAGCACCTCCAGGTCGCTGCGCACCCCTTCGGGCGGCGTGACCGCCCGCTGCCGCAGCAGCACGCGGCCCTCCAGGCTGGTCGTCGTCCCGCTCTCCTCGGCCCACTGGGTCACGGGCAGCACCACATCGGCCAGCGCAGCCGTCTCCGAGAGCACCACGTCCGCGACCGCGAGGAAGTCCAGCGACCTCAGCCGCTCCTCGACGTGCCCCGCGCGCGGCGCCGACACCACCGGGTTGGACCCCATGACCAGCAGCGACCTGACGTCCCGCCCGAGCGCGTCCAGCAGCTCGTAGGCGCTGCGGCCGGGCCCCGGCAGCGTGTCGGGGTCGACGCCCCAGACCCCGGCCACATGGCGGCGCGCGGCAGGATCGGTGAGCTTGCGGTAGCCGGGCAGCTGGTCGGCCTTCTGACCGTGCTCACGGCCACCCTGACCGTTGCCCTGGCCGGTCAGGCAGCCGTACCCGGACAGCGGACGGCCCGCCCGGCCGGTCGCCAGACAGAAGTTGATCCACGCCCCGACGGTGTCCGTGCCCTTCGCCTGCTGCTCGGGCCCCCGCGCGGTGAGCACCATCCCGCTCCCCGCCCCGCAGAACATCTCCACGGCCTCGCGCAGCTGCGGCACCGGCACCCCGGTGAGACGCTCCACCAGCTCCGGCCAGTGCGCCATCGCGCCCGCCCGCGCCTCGTCCCAGCCATGCGTCCGGGTCCGGACGAACTCCTCGTCCACCCGGCCGTCCGCCACCACCAGATGCAGCATGCCGAGCGCGAGGGCCAGGTCGGTGCCCGGCCGCGGGGCCAGGTGCAGGTCGGCCTGCTCGGCGGTCCTCGTGCGGCGTGGATCGATGACGATCAGCCGGCCGCCGTTCTCCCGCAGCTCGGTCAGGTAGCGGAGCGCGGGCGGCATCGTCTCCGCGAGGTTCGAGCCGACCAGGATCACGCACCCCGTCCGGGGGACGTCCTCCAGCGGGAACGGCAGCCCCCGGTCGAGGCCGAAGGCCCGCTGGTGCGCGGCGGCCGCCGACGACATGCAGAAGCGGCCGTTGTAGTCGATCTGCGACGTGCCCAGCACCACCCGGGCGAACTTCCCGAGGGAGTAGGCCTTCTCGTTGGTGAGCCCGCCCCCGCCGAACACCCCCACCGCGTCCGCGCCGTACTCCGCCCGGGTCCCGCGCAGCCCCTCCGCGATCCGTCCCAGTGCCTCGTCCCAGCCGGCCGGCACCAGATCGCCGCCGGCGTCGCGGACGAGGGGCCCGGTCAGGCGGACACCGGTGGCCAGCACGGCGGGTGCCGTGCGCCCCTTGCCGCACAGGGCGCCCCGGTTGACGGGGAACTCCGTACGCTCGACGACCTCGACCACCCCGCCATCGGCGACGGGCCGGAGTTTCATCCCGCACTGGAGCGCGCAGTACGGGCAATGCGTGGACGTGTCGGTGCGGGCCATGCACCCAGCGTGCGAGCCGGGTATTACGACGGCCGGTGCGTCCGGTTACGCCCCCGGTACACGCCCCTCAGCCCGCCCCGCCGGCCGCGGTGAGGTCGTCGGCGAGCGCCTCCGTCACCCCGGACTCCCGCGGGCCCAGGAAGTGCGGATCCGGCTCGAACACCGCGTCCAGGAGCGCCTTCCCCGCCGCGAAGACCTCCCGGATCCCGCCGTAGTACCAGGTCACATCGTGTACGTCGTCGGCCCCCACCCCGTACACGTCGATCCCGGCCGAGCGGCACAGGGCGATCGCGCGCCGGATGTGGAAGCCCTGGCTGACCAGGACCGCCCGGTCGACGCCGAAGATCCTCTTGGCCCGGACACAGGAGTCCCAGGTGTCGAACCCCGCGTAGTCGCTGACGACGCGCGTGTCCGGAACCCCGCGGGCGGTGAGATACGTGCGCATGGTGTCCGGTTCGTCGTAGTCCACGCGGCTGTTGTCCCCGGTGACGAGCACGACCCGCACCTTTCCGGACCTGTACAGCTCGGCGGCTGCGTCCAGCCGGTGCGCGAGGTACGGCGACGGCCTGCCCTGCCACAGGCCCGCCCCGAACACCACGGCCACCTGTGCCGCCGGGGCGTCGGCCGCGGTCCGCACCCGGGCGTCGGCCGAGGCGTGCAGCCAGGCCATGGGCGCCAGGGCCACGGCGCAGGCCAGCATCAGCGCCTGCACCAGCCGCCGCTGCCCCCGCCGGGTCCTCGGCAGCCGCGGCAGCGCGGACGACAGCCGTCCCCGCCTCCCCGCCCACCGTCGCGCCGGCGCGAACCGCTCCGTCGTCCCCAGCCGCATGCAGCGCCCCCCCGAGCTCGTACCGGACTTCTCACCCAGGGGGACGCCCGGCGGGGACGAAAGGTTCGGCCGGGCCCCCAGCGGTTCCTGCCGGCGAGGCGTGAGGAGTTGCCCAGCGCGTGCGGAAGTGCGGTACGAAGCCCCGGCGTCCGGCCGGTGTCCCGTAACGGTCACCGTTCGCCGCCGAGCTCCTGTGCAACGGCGTCGCCGGCCCGGGACCCGACGCACGAGGTCGAAACCCGGCTCACCCCATTGCCCGTCAGCTCCGTCACCTGGGACCGTGGTGTGATGGTCGACACCCATTCGCGCAGGTACCTGCTCGTGGTCCGCAGAATGTTCTGGGCCGGCGTCCTGCTCCTCGGCTTCGGTCTGGCCGCCGGCTGGTCCGCCAGAAGGCATCGGGCGACTTCGTGGGACTGCGATCCGACGTGCCGGCCCGCGACCGGCGCCACCTGGCGGACCGTCTCGGACGCGGCCCTGGTGTCCGTGGTGCTCGGGACGGCCCTCGCCACAGCCGCTTTCCTGATGATCATGCTTCGCTCCCCGCGTTCCGAGCCGGACACCGGCGGGCGACAGCCCCCGCACGAAGGCGGCTCGTGAGCTCGTCGTTCGACCTCAGGCGGTGGCAGGCATGCCGGCCCGGGCCGTCCACGAGCCGGTCTGCCGTGGCGGTTCCCGGGCCACGGCGACGCAGCGGTCCGTCGTGGCCGGGCCACCGGCAGAGTCCGAGCCGCGTTCGACGGCGGCCACGAACGACAAGCTGACACCGTGGGACGAGGCTCGGTGAGGCCCAGGCAAACACCCGTCACCGGTGCGAAACGGCCCGGCAACGTCCGCCCGGCACGATTCGGTGCATGACGGAGCCGGCACCGGAACAACCCCGTGAAGCCCTGCCCCTCGACAGCACGGCGCAACTCCTGACACGCATCACCTCCCAGCTCGGAACCCAGCTCAGCCTCGTCTCCCTGAACGGAACCCGCAGGCCCATGCACCGCACCCGAATCCCCGGCCCCACCCTGGTCGCCGTCGCACACGGCAGCCGGGACCCGCAGGCCCTGCGGACCGCCCTGGAGCTCCTGGACCGGGTACGGGAGCTGCGGCCCGGACTCGACGTGCGGCTCGGCCACATCGAGCTCAACGAACCCCTCCTCCCGGACACCCTGGCCGGGATCGGGCAGGGCGAGGCGGTGCTCGTGCCGCTGCTCCTCGGCCGCGGCCACCACGTCCGGCACGACCTGCCCCGGGCAGCCGCCGCGAGCGGCCTGCGGACCCGCGTCGCCGCACCCCTCGGACCGCACCCCCTCATCGTGGAGACCCTGTACGAGCGGCTCGTCGAGGCGGGCTGGCGGGACGGGGACGGCACGAGCCGCAGCGCCGGAGTCGTGCTCGCCGCCGCCGGTTCGCGCGACCCCGACTCCGGCGTCGACGCCCGTCGCACCGCGGCCATGCTCAGCGCGCGCCTCGGCGGGGTGCCCGTCGTGCCCGCCTACGCCTCGGCCGCCACCCCCACCGTGCCCGCCGCTGTGCGCGCCCTCGCCGCACGCGGCCGCCACCGGGTCGCCGTCGCCTCCTACTTCACGGCCCCCGGGCGCTTCGCGACCGCCTCCGCCGACGCCGCCCCGGGGATCGCCGCCGCCCCGCTCGGCTCGCACCCCGCCATGGCGCGCCTCCTGCTCCACCGCTACGACCAGGCCCTGACCGCCGCGGCGCCCGCGCTCGACGCCCTCGCCCACGCGCGCCTCCTGGCCTCCGCCTGAGCCCTCCTGTCAGCCCGGACGTCTACTGTCGGTGCATGGACGGTACGCACCACACCCCGGACACCCAGGAGCGCGGCGCGACGCCCTACGGCGCCGCCGACACCGAGCGCTGGGACACCGAGCCGGACAAACGGCCCGGGCGCACCGCGTTCCAGCGCGACCGTGCCCGCGTGCTGCACTCCGCCGCCCTGCGCAGGCTCGCGGGCAAGACCCAGGTCGTCACCCCCGGCACCCGGGGACGGGCCTGGGACGCCAGCCCGCGCACCCGGCTCACCCACTCCCTGGAGTGCGCCCAGGTCGGCAGGGAACTCGGCGCCGCACTCGGCTGCGATCCCGACCTCGTCGAGGCGGCCTGCCTCTCCCACGACATGGGCCACCCGCCCTTCGGCCACAACGGCGAACAGGCACTCAACGACTTCGCGTCCGACTGCGGCGGCTTCGAGGGCAACGCCCAGTCGCTGCGCCTGCTCACCCGCCTCGAACCCAAACGCTTCGTGCGCGATCCCCGCAGCGGCGAACTCGTCAGCGTCGGGCTCAACCTGACCCGGGCGGCGCTGGACGCCGCCACCAAGTACCCCTGGGCCAGGGGCGCGCACCCCACGGACCCCGGCTCACCGAAGTTCGGGGTGTACGAGGACGACCTGCCGGTCTTCGAGTGGGTCCGCAAGGGTGCTCCGCAGGACCGCAAGTGCTTCGAGGCACAGGTCATGGACTGGTCCGACGACGTCGCGTACTCCGTGCACGACTTCGAGGACGGCCTGCACGCCGGACACGTCGACCCGGGCTGCCTCTTCTCCGATCCGGAGCGCCGGGAGATCTGGGAGGTGGCCATCGGACGGTACGTCCCGGCGGACACCGACCCGCAGGAGCTCGCCGAAGCCCTCGACCGGCTCACCGCCCAGGAATGGTGGCCGCACGGCTACGACGGCACCGCGGTCGCCCAGGCCCGGCTCAAGGACGCCACGAGCCAGCTCATCGGCAGGTTCTGCCTCGCCGCCGAGGCGGCGACCCACGAGCGGTACGGACCCGGACGGCTCGGCCGTTACGGCGCCGAGCTCGTCGTCCCGCGCTCCGTCCGCAACGAGTGCGCCGTGCTCAAGGCCGTCGCGGACCGTTACGTCATGCAGCGTGCCGAGCAGGAGGCCATCCGCGCCGACCAGCGGATCGTCATCGCCGAACTCGCCGCGGCGCTCACCGCCCGCGCGCCCGAGGGCCTGGAGCCGCAGTTCCGCACCCTGTTCGCCACGGCGCCCGACGACCGGGCCCGCAAGCGGGTACTCGTCGACCAGATCGCCGCACTCACCGACGCCTCCGCGCGCTCCCTTCACCGAACGCTCACGGGCGCCCGGCAGACTGGACCATGACCGGGCCACATGCCGGTGGCTTCGGCCCGATCGGGGCACACCCTCTTTCGCCATCACGCTGCGTGCGGGACGCTCGCGGGTGGTGGCGCCGCACAGCACAGTACCGAGGAGGCATCAAGTGGTCGACGCACATCGGACGTTCGTCATCGTCGGCGGAGGACTCGCCGGAGCGAAGGCAGCCGAGACACTCCGGGCGGAGGGCTTCAGCGGCCGGGTGATCCTCATCGGCGACGAACGCGACCAGCCGTACGAACGGCCCGCCCTGTCCAAGGGGTACCTGCTGGGCAAGGACGAACGGGACTCCGTCTTCGTCCACGAGACCGCCTGGTACGCGGGCGCCGACATCGAGCTCCACCTCGGCCAGGTGGTCACCTCCGTCGACCGCGCGGGCCGCTCCGTGCTCCTCGGCGACAACACCGTCGTCCACTACGACAAGCTGCTGCTCGCCACGGGAGCGGAGCCCCGCCGCCTCGACATCCCGGGCACCGATCTGGTCGGCGTGCACCACCTGCGCCGGCTCGCCCACTCCGACCGGCTGCGGAACGTCCTCGCCTCGCTCGGCCGCGACAACGGCCACCTGGTGATCGCCGGAGCCGGCTGGATCGGACTGGAGATCGCCGCCGCGGCCCGGACCTACGGCGCGGAGGTCACCGTCGTCGCGCCCTCCCCGACCCCCCTGCACCACGTGATCGGCCCCGAGGTCGGCCAGATCTTCGCCGACCTCCACGCCGAGCACGGCGTCCGCTTCCACTTCGGCGCCCGCCTCACCGAGATCACCGGGGAGGACGGCATGGTCCTCGCGGTCCGCACCGACGACGGCGAGGAGCACCCGGCCCACGACGTGCTCGCCGCGATCGGCGCGGCGCCGCGCCTCTCGCTCGCCGAGGCGGCCGGGCTCGACATGGCGGCACGGGACCAGGGCGGCGGGGTCCTCGTCGACGCCTCCCTGCGCACCTCCGACCCGCACATCTACGCCGCCGGGGACATCGCGTCCGTGGACCACCCGCTGTTCGGCGGCCGGCTGCGCGTCGAGCACTGGGCGAACGCCCTGAACAGCGGACCGGCAGCGGCCAAGGCCATGCTCGGCCAGGACGTGACGTACGACCGGGTGCCGTACTTCTTCTCCGACCAGTACGACCTCGGGCTGGAGTACTCGGGCTGGGCGCCGCCCGGCTCCTACGACCAGGTCGTGCTGCGCGGGGACGCCGGCAAACGCGAGTTCATCGCCTTCTGGCTGAAGGACGGCCGCGTCCTCGCCGGGATGAACGTGAATGTGTGGGACGTCACCGAGGACATCCAGAAGCTGGTCCGGGCCGCCGTACCGGTCGACCCGGAGGCCCTGGGCGACCCGTCGGTGCCCCTGGACTCCCTGCTCTGACCCGCCTTGCCCGCCCCTGGGGCGGGCGGGTCCCACGACGGGACCGGCCCGCCCGCACGGCCGGTCCCGGATGTCCGGGCCCACCCGTAGACTTCACGCGTGGCAGGCAGGATCAATGACGACGACGTGAAGGCGGTCCGGGACGCGGTCCCGATCGACGCCGTGGTCTCCGAGTATCTCCAGCTCCGCAACGCGGGCGGCGGGAACCTCAAGGGCCTGTGCCCCTTCCACGACGAGAAGTCCCCCTCCTTCCAGGTCAGTCCCGGCAAGGGCCTGTTCCACTGCTTCGGCTGCCAGGAGGGCGGCGACACGATCGCCTTCGTGATGAAGATCGACCACCTCACCTTCTCGGAGACGGTCGAGCGCCTCGCCGCCAAAGCGGGCATCACCCTGCGGTACGAGGAGGGTGGCTACAACCCCTCCCACCAGCGCGGCGAACGCATCCGCCTGGTCGAGGCACACAAGATCGCCGCCGACTTCTACCGGGAGCAGCTGAACGGCCCCGAGGCCGAGATCGGCCGGAAGTTCCTCGCCGAGCGCGGCTTCGACCAGGACGCGGCGGCCCACTTCGGTGTCGGCTACAGCCCCACGGGCTGGGACCACCTCACCCGCTACCTGCGCGGCAAGGGTTTCAGCGACAAGGAGCTCATCAGCTCCGGCATCTCCCAGGACGGCCGCCGCGGCCCCATCGACCGCTTCCGGGGCCGGCTGATGTGGCCGATCAGCGACACCTCCGGGGACATCGTCGGCTTCGGCGCCAGGAAGCTCCGGGACGACGACAACGGTCCGAAGTACCTCAACACCCCCGAGACGTCGATCTACAAGAAGTCCCAGGTGCTGTACGGCATCGACCTGGCCAAGAAGGACATCGCGAAGGCGAGCCGGGCCGTCGTCGTCGAGGGCTACACCGACGTCATGGCCTGCCACCTGGCCGGGGTCACCACCGCCATCGCCACCTGCGGTACCGCCTTCGGCAACGACCACATCAAGATCCTCCGACGGCTCCTGATGGACAACGGCAGCGCCCGCGTGATCTTCACCTTCGACGGTGACGCGGCCGGGCAGAAGGCCGCCCTGCGCGCCTTCGAGGACGACCAGAAGTTCGCCGCCGAGACGTACATCGCGATCGCCCCGGACAACATGGACCCGTGCGACCTGCGACTGGCCAAGGGCGACGACGCCGTGCGCGACCTGGTGGAACCCCGCACCCCGCTCTTCGAGTTCGCACTCCGGCAGATCGTCGCCCGCTACGACCTGGAGACCCCCGCCGGCCGGGCCGCCGCGCTCGACGAGGCCGCCGCCGTCGTCGCGAAGATCAAGACCAGCAGCGTGCAGCGGGAGGTGGCCGTCCAGCTCGCCGGCTTCGTCGGCATCCTCGACCAGGAGTTCGTCGTCCACCGGGTCAACCAGCTCGCCCAGTGGGCCCGCGGCCGGGGCGAGCGCGGACCCGCGCCGGGCAAGCCCTCCCGGGGCGGTGCCCCGCAGCACCGGATCCAGGCACCCACGGCGCCGTCCGGCCCGGCGCTGAACCTCCGCAGCCCCGCGCACCGCACGGAGCGAGAGCTGCTCAAGCTCGCCCTGCAGAAGCCCGCCCTGGTGTCGCCGGCCTTCGACGCCTACGGCATCGACGAGTTCACCGCCCCGCCCTACGCGGCGGTGCGCCAGTGCATCGCGGAGGCGGGCGGCGCCGAGATGGGTGTCGCCGAGACCCGCGAGTACCTCGTCCAGGTACTCGACGCGACCCCCGACGACACCGTGCGCAAGCTCGTCACCGAGCTCGCCGTCGAGGTCTTCCACGGCAAGACCATCGACGAGACCTACGCCGGCATGCAGCTCGTCCAGGTCCGCCTCCGGGCCGTCGACCGCAGGATCGACGACGTCCAGGGCAGCCTGGCCCGGCTGGGGAGCAACGTGGCCCCGGACGACCTGGCCGCCGCCCAGAACGAGGTCTGGGTCCTCCAGCAGTACGCGCAGTCGTTGCGGAGCCACGGCGCCGACGCGCTCTGAGCGACGATCAGCACCCTGTCACCCACCGGACGCAAAAAGTCACCGCACGCCCCTCGTGACAGTGATGTGCCGTACCCCACACTGGGTGGCGGTGCCTGAGTCATCGGAGCGCGGCCGGTCCACCCAGGGCGGACCCCCATCCCCGCGATCCGGCAGCGATCACCTGGAGGCCGCCCCCGTGCAGACCCGGACCGCGCCGACCACGACCGAGCACGTCCCGGCGATTCCCGTGCAGAACCGGGCCTCACGACACCCGGAGACGGCGGGTACACCCGAATCGGTACTGGAGGAACCGGTGGAGCCCCCCCGGCCCCCGGAGCCGCGGAGCCGCCGGGAGGCGGGCGGCCCGTCCTCCGACCTCTTCCGCCAGTACTTACGCGAGATCGGGCGGATACCGCTGCTGAGCGCGGTCGAGGAGGTCGAGCTCGCCCGCCGCGTCGAGGCCGGGCTCTTCGCCGAGGAACGCCTCGCCGGCACCCCCGACCCCGACACCCGGCTCGCCGTCGACCTGGACCGGCTCGTCGTCATGGGGCGGATGGCCAAACGCCGGCTGATCGAGGCCAACCTCCGCCTCGTCGTCTCCGTGGCCAAGCGCTACGTCGGACGCGGCCTGACCATGCTCGACCTGGTGCAGGAGGGCAACCTCGGCCTCATCAGGGCGGTCGAGAAGTTCGACTACGCCCGGGGCTACAAGTTCTCCACGTACGCGACCTGGTGGATCCGCCAGGCCATGTCACGCGCCCTGGCGGACCAGGCCAGGACCATAAGGGTCCCGGTGCACGTCGTCGAGCTGATCAACCGGGTCGTCCGCGTCCAGCGCCGGATGCTCCAGGAGCGCGGCTACGAACCGACCGCCGAGGAGGTCGCCGCCCAGCTGGACCTGACCCCCGAACGCGTGGGCGAGGTCCTGCGGCTCGCCCAGGAACCCGTCTCCCTGCACGCCCCCGTCGGCGAGGAGGACGACGTCGCCTTCGGGGACCTCATCGAGGACGGCGACGCCGCGTCCCCCGTCGAGTCGGCCGCCTTCCTCCTCCTGCGCCGGCACCTGGAGACGGTCCTCTCCACCCTCGGAGAACGCGAGCGGAAGGTCGTCCAGCTGCGCTACGGACTGGACGACGGCAGGCCCCGCACGCTCGAGGAGATCGGGAGGATCTTCGGCGTGACGCGCGAACGCATCCGCCAGATCGAGTCCAAGACGCTCGACAAGCTGCGGGACCACGCCTTCGCCGACCAGCTCCGCGGCTACCTGGACTGAGCCCGACCGGCGCATGAGGGGTGGGCTGAATCAGTCGACCTCCGCCAGTGCCTGCGCGAACTGCGCCGCGTACAGCCGGGCGTAGGCGCCGCCGGCCGCCAGCAGTTCGTCGTGCGTGCCCTGTTCGACGATCGAGCCGCTCTCCATCACCAGGATCACGTCGGCGTCCCGGATGGTGGAGAGGCGGTGCGCGATCACGAAGCTCGTACGGCCGTGAGCCAGCCGTGCCATCGCCTTCTGGATCAGCACCTCGGTCCGGGTGTCCACCGAGCTGGTGGCCTCGTCGAGCACCAGGATCACCGGGTCGGAGAGGAACGCCCGGGCGATCGTGATCAGCTGCTTCTCACCCGTGCTGACCCCTGATCCCTCGTCGTCGATCACGGTGTCGTAGCCGTCCGGCAGCGTACGGACGAAGCGGTCGGCGTGGGCCGCGCGCGCCGCCTCCTCGATCTCCTCCCGGGTGACCTCGCGCGAGGCGCCGTACGCGATGTTCTCCGCGATCGTGCCGCCGAACAGCCAGGTGTCCTGGAGCACCATGCCTATGGCCGAACGGAGTTCGTCGCGCGTCATCCGCGCGGCGTCGACCCCGTCGAGGGTGATGCGGCCGCCCGTCACCTCGTAGAACCGCATCAGGAGATTGACCAGTGTCGTCTTGCCCGCGCCGGTCGGTCCGACGATCGCGACCGTGTGGCCCGGCTCCACGCTCAGCGAGAGGTCCTCGATGAGCGGCTTCTCGGGGTCGTACCTGAAGGACACGTTCTCCAGCGAGACGCTGCCGCGCAGCTCCGCGGGCCGCTCGGCCGTGTCCGGGTCGGGCGCCTGCTCCTCGGCGTCCAGCAGGCCGAAGACCCGCTCGGCCGACGCGATGCCCGACTGCACCAGGTTCGCCATCGAGGCGACCTGGGTCAGCGGCATCGAGAACTGCCGGGAGTACTGGATGAACGCCTGTACGTCACCGATCGACAGGGAGCCCGACGCCACCCGCAGACCACCGACGACCGCGACCAGGACGTAGTTCAGGTTGGACACGAACATCATCAGGGGCTGCATGATCCCGCTGTTGAACTGGGCCTTGAAGCCGGCCTCGTAGAGCGCGTCGTTCTGCTCGGCGAAGTCCCGCGCGGACTCCTCCTGCCGCCCGAACGTCTTGACCAGCGTGTGGCCGGTGTACATCTCCTCGATGTGCGCGTTGAGCGCGCCCGTCACCTTCCACTGCGCCACGAAGTGCGGCTGCGAGCGTTTCCCGATCCGCGTCGCGACGACCACCGACAGCGGGATCGTCACCAGCGCCACCAGGGCCAGCAGCGGAGAGATCCAGAACATCATGATCAGTACGCCGACGATGGTGAGCAGGGAGTTGATGAGCTGGCCCATCGTCTGCTGCATCGTCTGCGAGATGTTGTCGATGTCGTTCGTCGCGCGGCTGAGCACCTCACCGCGCTGCTGCCGGTCGAAGTACGACAGCGGCAGCCGCGCCAGCTTCGTCTGCAGGTCCTCGCGCAGCTGGAACACGACCCGGTTGATGACCCTGATCGAGACCCGTGTCGACACCAGCATCAGCAGTCCCGCGGCGACGTACACCGCCAGCGCCACCAGAAGGACGTTGCCCACCGCTCCGAAGTCGATGCCGCTGCCGGGGGTGAAGTCCACCCCGGACAGCACGTCCGCGAGACCGCCGCTGCCCTTCTCCCGCAGGTTCTCGACGGCCTGCTCCTTCGTCGTGCCCTTCGGCAGCTCCCGGCCCACGACCCCGGCGAAGATCAGGTCCGTGGCAGAACCGAGGATCTTCGGCCCCGCCACGGAGAGCGCCACGCTCAGCGTCCCCGCCCCCAGCATCAGGGACAGCGACGACTTCTCCTTGCTGAACCGTCTCAGCAACCGCTTCCCGGACCCCTTGAAGTCCATCGACCTCTCGGTGGGTCCCATGGACATCATCCGTCCGCCAGGCCCGGCCATCAGGCGGCCTCCGCTTCCGTCAGCTGGGAGAGCACGATCTCCCGGTAGGTTTCGTTTCCGTCCATGAGCTCGCGATGACTGCCGGTCCCGACGAGCCGGCCCTCGTCCAGAACCAGGATCCGGTCGGCGTCACGGATCGTGGACACCCGCTGCGCGACGATCACCACGGTCGCCGCCGCCGTCTCCTCGGACAGCGCGGCCCGCAGGGCGGCGTCCGTCGCGTAGTCCAGTGCCGAGAACGAGTCGTCGAAGAGATAGATCTCCGGCCGCTGCACCAGCGTCCGCGCGATCGCGAGGCGCTGGCGCTGTCCGCCGGACACATTGGTGCCGCCCTGCGCGATCGGTGCGTTCAGGCCGTGTTCGAGCTCCTCCACGAAGCCCTTCGCCTGCGCCACCTCCAGGGCGTGCCACAGCTCCTCGTCGGTCGCGTCCGGATTGCCGTACCGCAGGTTCGTCGCGACCGTCCCCGAGAACAGGTACGGCTTCTGGGGGACCAGGCTCACCGTCTTCGCCAGCAGGGCGGGATCCAGGGTCCGCACGTCCGTACCGTCGACGAGCACATCGCCGTCCGTCGCGTCGAACAGCCGCGGCACGAGGCCGAGCAGCGTCGACTTCCCGCTGCCCGTCGACCCGATGATCGCGGTCGTCTCCCCGGGCCGAGCCACGAGATCGACCGCCCGCAGCACCGGCTCCTCGGCACCCGGGTAGCGGAACTCCGCACCCCGTATCTCGAGGTGGCCGTGCTTGAGCAGCTTCGTGACCGGGGCGCTCGGCGGTACCACGCTCGACTCGGTGTCCAGTACCTCCTGGACGCGCTCCGCGCAGACCTCGGCGCGCGGCACCATGATGAACATGAAGGTGGCCATCATCACCGCCATGACGATCTGCATCAGATACGCCAGGAAGGCCGTCAGTGCCCCGATCTGCATCCCACCGCTGTCGATCCGGTGCGCACCGAACCAGACGACCGCGATCGACGACAGGTTCACCACCGTCATCACGGTCGGGAACATGAGGGCCATCAGACGGCCCGTCGACAGCGCCACGTCCGTCAGTTCGGTGTTCGCGCCCCGGAAGCGCCCCTCCTCGTAGTCGTCCCGTATGAACGCGCGGATGACCCGGTTGCCGGTGATCTGCTCGCGCAGCACCCGGTTCACCGTGTCCAGCCGCACCTGCATCGTGCGGAACAGCGGACGCATCCGCCTCACGATCAGGCTCACCGAGATGCCGAGGACGGGCAGCACGGCCAGCAGGACGCCCGACAGCGGCACGTCCTGGCCGAGCGCCAGGATGACCCCGCCGACGCACATGATGGGCGCCGACACCATCAGGGTGAAGGCGAGCAGCACGAGCATCTGGATCTGCTGCACGTCATTGGTCGTACGCGTGATCAGCGAAGGAGCACCGAACCTGCCGACCTCGCGCGCGGAGAACGACTGCACCCGGCCGAAGACCGACGCCCGAACCTCCCGTCCGAGCGCGGAAGCCGTCCTGGCGCCGTAGTAGACCGCCCCGACGTTGCAGACGACCTGGAGGACACTCACGGCGATCATCACCGCGCCGTAGCGCAGGATGTAGTCCGTGTCCCCCCGCACGACACCGTTGTCGATGATGTCCGCGTTGAGACTGGGCAGGTAGAGGCTTGCCGAGGTCTGCAGGAGCTGGAGCAGGACCAGCAGCAGGATCGGCTGTCTGTACGGACCCAGGTAGGTCCGCAGGATTTTTATGAGCACACGAGTCTCTCGGAGTCGGCGAAGGGCAGAGGCCGATCCATACTCCGGTACACCGCGCCGTGGCGGCCAACACTTTTCCTCAAGCCCGGGTCAAATCCGGACCGTTGCCCCTTCAGACGGTCGTGTCGAACGCCCCGGGGTGGATCTGGTCCCGGGTGGCTCCGTACTGCTGACGTACGGCGCGGCCCACGGCGAGCTCCTCGCCCGGCTCCAGCACCTGCGCCGCGGCGCCGTGCCAGGCCGGGGGAGTGCGGGGATCGAGCGTGCCCTGCGAGACCCCGAGCGCCCACGCCGCCTGCCGGGCGGCTCCCAGCGCCCCGTACTGCGCGGGCTGCGGCACGACGACCTGGGTTCCGAACAGCGCGGGCGCCAGCGCCTGCACGGCGGGCAGCTCGGCCGCCGCACCCAGCAGGAACACCCGCCGCACCTCCACGCCCCTGCCGCGCAGCACGTCCAGTGCGTCGGCCAGCGAGCACAGCATGCCCTCGAAGGCGGCCCGCGCCAGGTGCTCGGGCTTCATCGACTCGCGGCGCAGCCCGCTCAGCGTGCCCGCCGTGTGCGGCAGGTGCGGGGTGCGCTCACCCTCCAGGTACGGCAGCAGCACCAGCCCGGAGGCGCCCGGTGTCGACTTCATGGCCAGGGCGGACAGTTCGTCCAGCCCGCCCACGTCCAGCATCTCGGCCGCTCCGCGCAGCGCGCGCACCGCGTTGGACGTGGACACCACCGGCAGGTGCATCCCGGTCGCGTCGGCGAAGGAGGTGATCATCCCCGTCGGATCGGCCAGCGCCTCGTGGTGCACGGCCATCACCGAACCCGAGGCACCGAGCGAGACCACCGCGTCCCCCACGGCCACGCCCAGCCCGAAGGCCGCCGCCATCGTCTCGCCGGTGCCCGCCGAGATCAGCAGCCCCTCCGGCGTCGTCCCCGCGGATTCGGCCGGGCCGAGCACCTCGGGGAGCGCCGCCTGGCGGCCGAGCGCGAGCTCCACGAGATCGGGGCGGTAGGACCCGGAGCCGGCGGACCAGTAGCCGGTCCCGGACGCGGCACCCCGGTCGGTCGTGCGCCGGGCAGGCCGGCCGAGCAACTGCCACACCAGCCAGTCATGAGGCTGCAGGACGGCGGCGACCCGCTGCGCGTTCTCCGGCTCGGTCCGCGCCAGCCAGCGCAGCTTCGCCACCGGCTGCGCGGCCTGCGGCACGGCTCCGACGGCCTCCGCCCACGCCTGCCGGCCCCCGAGTCCGTCGATCAGGTCGGCCGCGGCGGCCTGCGCCCGCCGGTCGTTGCCGAGCAGAGCCGGGCGCACGAGGTTGCCCTGGCTGTCCAGCGGCACCAGGCCGTGCTGCTGCGCGGACACACCGATCGCCTGTACGCCTTCGAGCAGCCCCCCGGAGGCCGCCTCACCGAGTGAGAGCAGCCACGCCTGCGGATCCACCTCGGAGGCCTTGGCCTCGATGGGATGTGCGGCGTACCCCTGCCGCAGCACCGCACCGGTGTCCGTGTCGCAGACGACGATGTGTGTGAAGGCGGACGAACTGTCCAAGCCGGCGACTATGCCCATACCCAAGATTCTGCCGCACCTGAGGACCTTTCCCGTACCGGGCGGGTGCCCGGTACGGGAAAGGTCCTCAGGTGTTGGCCTCAGGTGTTGGTCGTGCCCCAGTCGTCGCTGCCGTTCTGGCCGCTGCGCTCCTTCAGCGAACGCACCCGGTCGGAGACGGACACGGGCACCCTGTCGCCCACCTTCTCGCTCACCGAGTGGTACGCCTTGCCGGCGAACTCCCGGCCACCGTGCGCGGCGGACTCCGCCGCGTTGCGCACCGCCGGATTCTCGGCGAGCCGCTGCGCCGACTTCTTCAGCTGCTCGTAACGCTCGCGCCCGGCTCGCGTGCCGAGCACGTAACCGAGGGCCACTCCGGCGATGAACGTGAGCCGGTACCGCATGGCTGCCACCCTTCCTTCGCTCCGTGCGACGTGTGCTGCCCGCCTACCCGCGCACGCCCGAGATCACCCCGGGGCATACCGATTGGCGGAGCACCCCCCTGCTTGCGCTAATGTATGTGTCGCAGCGAACGCGCGCCGCTCGGCAGCCGCCAGGCAGGTACGATTCGAGGCAACGCAGCAATCCCCTGTAGCTCAATTGGCAGAGCAGCCGGCTGTTAACCGGCAGGTTACTGGTTCGAGTCCAGTCGGGGGAGCGCGATCCCCTGTAGCTCAATTGGCAGAGCATTCGGCTGTTAACCGGAGGGTTACTGGTTCGAGTCCAGTCGGGGGAGCGGAACGGAAAAGGACCCTGCGGGGTCCTTTTTCTTGTGCCCGCGAGGCCGCCGCTGACTCTTTCGGGGTGTTTTCCCCGCGTCCGGAACCGGGCAGCACGCAGCGAGGTCTTCATGGTCGCGCGAAGCCGACCACCCGCAGCAGGAGATCGTATGACCGGCTATGCTGCGGCAGACGGCGCGCACACGTGTACGCGCCACGCCGATACGGGGCGGTAGCTCAGCCGGTTAGAGCAGCGGACTCATAATCCGTCGGCCGTGGGTTCGAGTCCCACCCGCCCCACCCAGCATCCCCAGGCAGAATCGTTCTGACCTGGGGAAATGCGTTTTCTGGGGCGGTTTTCCGTGCGGTACTAGCCGCGCGTCGTGCGGTACTGACCCGCTGTTGCAGCGTGTCAGCGCACCTTGGATGCGTCTGACCTGGCCTTTTGCGGCGGTCGCTGAGAGAGCGTCGTGGTGCGGTCCCACGGCTGTGGTCGAATGCGGCGGCAAGCGGTGCAGCCCTCGCCCCTTCTCCCAGCCGCTGAGTCAACTCTGGTTCGCCTTGAGTTCCGGGGCCTGTGCGCCGCTGGCGCTGGGCGACGCAGCGCGAGGCCCGTTGAGCGGTCGGGCAGGACGGGGAAGACACCGCGTTCGTAGGGTTCAAGGCCCGGCCTGCGCGCTCCTGCCGTGCGGTTGGGTGTGCACCTGGGCAGGACCTCGGTGGTGCCCCTACTGACGTCGGTGTTCGCTGGCGTCTTCTGCCCGATGTTCCGTTGGGCCATTGTCATCAGCGGGCGCTTCGGATCGCTGATCGGATGTGTCACGCAGCCGGTGTACCAGGAGCAGCGGCCGACTCCGCTCGCCTGACCCGAGTGTGATCCTGCGGCCTGCGCCTACGTGTTCGGTGCGCTGGCGGTGGTCTCGGCGGGACTGTCCTACACCCTGGTCCGCACCGGCTACGCCTACTCCCAGTGCTTCACTGCCGCGTACGTCGTCTTCCTGCTCGGCATGGGCGGCCAGGCATGGGAACAGACGGTTCCGGAGCGGATGGTACTCACCTTGCTGGGCGGGGCCCTGGCGATGCTGGCCTACGCGGTGTTTCCGGCGTGGGAGACGTCCCGGCTGCCGGGCCGGCTCGCGGACTGGCTCGCCGCCAACGGCCACTACGCGGCCGCGGTACTCCGCAGCTACGCCGAGCCGACCAGGGAGCGCCGTGCCGACATGCGCAGTGCCCAACTGGCGAGCAGGAGAGCGCGTGCCGCTTGGCAGGAGGCATACGACCAGGCCAAGCAGGAACCGGTTCGCCCCAGGGGCCTGACTTCGCGTGAGGCGGAGCAGGCACAGGAGGCGCTCAAAGAGTTCGACAGGGCGGCAACGCTCATGCAGCACCACGTCCCGCAGGACGAGGACCCCTCCGCCCTCGAGGCGAAGGAGCTCGCCAAGGCCCTGGAAGCGGACACGGCGCAGGCGGCAGCCGACATGCGCGGGCACAGGAATCCGGACTGGGGACGCGTGGAGAGAGCTCTCCAGGCGTGGGACGGCGCCTGCGCCCGGAGCCCAGCGCTACGGCGCGAGGCGGACCTGCAGAAGCACGCCTTGGAGGACCTTGCGACAGCCGTGAGCCGCACCCCTCTGGAGCGCGATGTCGGCTCCGTGCGCGAGGAGCAGCGGGTGCGGGAGGCCACAGAGGCTGAAGGCGATGGCTCAGGACCCGCGCACCGGGGTGGGTGACTGTCCTGGCGACGGCGAGCGCTCCCATAGGCGACGCAGTCCGCAACGTGGGAAACGCGTTTTCTGGCGGCGTTTTGCGTGTGGCGTTCGTCGTGCGGTGGGGCGCGCCTTTGTCCTCGACTCCCAGGCGTTGTCCAAGACGGTCCAGGGCGACCGTCAGATGGCGGCCTTGGTGAAGGCGGCGCCCGGCCTGGACATCGCTGTCGTCACCAGCGCGCTCACCACGCTGGAGGCGTGGAACCCTCAACAGGGTGCGCGCCAGGGGCTGTGGGACTGGGCGTTGTCCCGGATCGATGTGGAGCACACCGATGACCAGGTGATCTCCCTGGCCCGCGGCATGCTGAAGACCGCCGGGCTGCTCGGGCACCAATACGCCATTGATGCAGTCTTGGCTGCCGTGGCCGTCAAGACTGCGGAGCGCGGCTTCGAGGTCACGGTCTTCACCTCGGATGCCGACGGCATGGACAAGTTCCTGACAGGCCATCCCATTCGGGTGGAAGGGGTCTGACCGCCGGCGCCGGGGCCCTCCGTCGCACCTGCGGCGCAGGGTCGCGGAACGTACCCCGAGTGCCGCGTCGGCCGCGGTCACGTCGGCCCGCGCCACCGGCCAGTCGTTCGCAGCGGGCGGAGCCGGTACTACGCCGACCGGCATCCGCTGCGTCATCCGCCTGACCGGCCCACTCCGACACCGTCGAAGGCTCCGGCTCACGGCCGGCGCGGTGACGGCGGCGCTTCCAGAAGTGGGGCGAAGCTCGCAAGCGCACCTTCGCGTATCAATGACTGGTGGGCGTACGGCCAGACGCCGGTTTTCGATAGGATGACAATTGCTTTTCGGTGTTCACGCACATTCTGGGCGACTGCAAGCACGGAGGATACTGAATGAATAGCTCTGCGCCGGACGGGACCCGTGACCTCCGGCTTCTGTGGCGGCGATTTGAAGGCTGGCTCCGGGCGAATGCCCCTGGTGATTTTTCCGTGCTTCGCCCGGGCGTGCCCGCTTCCGAGGTGTCGGCGCTGGAGAACGAGATAGGATTTTCACTCCACTCCGAACTGCGGTCTCTTCTCGAAGCGGTCGACGGTGTCACGCCCCGAAGGTCCAGCATGGAACCCGGGGCATTTTTTGTCGGGTACAGCCCTCTGGCTTCCGACAAGATTCTGGAATCTCATCTGTACCTCGTCTCCATGGCGCGCGACGCTGTCGAGGACGGCTACGAGGAGGAGGTGGTCGGAAGGACCGCTCATCGCCAGTGGGTTCCATTCGCGGGGAGCGTCACCGGCGACTTGCTTTTCGTCGACCACCGGCCCGGTCACTTCGGTGAAATCGGGGAGGTGTCGTTCGGCGACCCCGAGTATGTGAGGCTGTGGCCCTCTCTGAGTCTGATGCTCGACGACCTCTGCAATGCGGTGGAAGGTATGACGCAACTCCCCGCCGTGAGACGTTCTCCATCTGTTCACGACAACCGGATGCTGGAGTGGGTCACCGGTTGAAGGAGAAAGAGTGGCCCGCCGGACCACGTGGGTCCGGCGGGCCACTCGGAGCCTCTGCCCTCTAGGTGATGTTGCAGACGGAGCTGAGGTCGCAGCCCTCGTATCCGGTCTGGACGAAGTAGGCGTCACTGTCCAGGAGCCGGACCTCCGTCGTGAACCGTCCGAGGTCACCGCCCGCGTCGGTGTTCTGCCTGGCCGGAACCGCTGCTCGCCCGCAGGGCTCGTTCCAGCTCGGATACGTGTAGTTGTTGTCGAGTTCGAGCATCCACGTACCGTCGGTCTGCTTGTCCGCGTACATCTGGACGCAGTACTTTCCGGACGTGAGCGTCATTCCGCCGCTTTCGCGGGACTTTGCGAACGGATATTCATCGCAGCTTTCGCCGTCCGCTGCCGTGTTGGGTTTCCACTCCGCCACGGCGAGCATGCACATCTTGTCCCGATTCTCTTTTGCCTTCGAGTCGTCGGCGAGTCGGTGCAGCGGCTTGTTATGTTCTTCGCTGCCCGGGTGCGATGCCAACTTTTCCATGAGAACCCAGTAGTACGCGGCTGCGGCAGGGTACTTCTTCGTGCTGAGCGGGAGCGTCGGAGTGTACTTGGGGAAGACGCATCCAGTGTTTCCCCCCACCTTGTTGTCGCACCGGACGTCGAAGCCCCTGTTGCTCCACTTGGGAACGGCCTGGACTGCCGACTGCGGAGTGGACCAGCTTGTCTCCCACGTGAAGTCGAGCACTTTCTCCCCGCCGGTGACCTTGTTCCACGTGTACGTATTGGTACGCGTGGCTACGTGGGGGTCTCCCGTTGTCCAGGTGGTGCCGCCGATCCAGGCGCCGTTGCTCTCGGTGCAGTCCGTGGTGGACCAGCAATCCTCCAGGAACGAGGTCATCGTGGTGGAGGTGATTCCGGTCATGTTGACCAGCGAGAGTTCTGTCCACGTGGTGAACTGATTGGATTTCGGATTCAGAGTGATTTCCTGGATGACCTTGATGGTCGCATTGCCGACGGGAGCGCCGTCGCGTGTCGCGGTCAGAGGAAGGAGTCCACGCATGCACCCTTCCGTTCTCGTCTGCATCGCCGCGCCGTTGATGTTCTTGCACCACCCCACGGGACCCGCCGCCGCTGCGGCCAAGGACGACTTGGCCGCTCCCTGCGGCTCGGCGTCCTCCTCGTTCGTGTCGCTGAGTGGTTCGTAGGCGGCGCACAGGGTGACGCCGTCGCCGCCGGTCGAGCACGACTCCTTTCCGGCTATGCCCCTGAGTGACGAGGACATGAGCGACGACATCCCCGTGACACTGACATCCTTGGCCTTCTGCGCGGCAGCGAAGTCGACATCGGGAACATTCGGGTCCGCTTCAGGGAAGATGATGGCGTTCAGTCCGTCGTGGTCACCCGGTACGAACGCGAGTGCGTCGAAGGCGATGTCAGCAGTCCCGTCGCCACCGTTGAAGTTGTCGAGGCTCACCTGCGGCGTCGTGTCGTTGAAGCGGTAGGAGCCCAGAGACACCCACTTGTTGGACTGGTTGTCCTTCTGGGAGATCGTCTTGGTGACGGTTCCGAAGGCCGTCGTGATCTTGTAGTTGGCGGCACCCGTCTGCGCTCCATGGTCCGGAACGTGGGCGAAGACCTCGGCTTGGCCTGCGTGTGTGGTGATCTTGCTTCCGAGCTTCCAGGTGCCGGTGACCTTCATCCGGTCGCCCGGTGGCGGGTACGACTCGGGAGAGCGGGTGTGGGTGAACCAGAAGTGGTTGCCGTAGCCGGCGCCGATCTGATGGGTGTCGATCTTGCCGGGGTACGTGGTGACCGTCTGCCCGGTCTCGGAGTCGACGATGTCGGAGGGCTGATAGGTCAGGGTGAACGTGCCGTCCGACTTCGCGGCCCCGCATCCGCGTGAGCTCGAACCCGCGGGGGTCGTGCCGGCGGGAAGATCGTCCACTATCAGCGCGTTCGACGGCAGACCGCTGCTGCACCGCGGCGGGTAGGAGTTGGCGTCCGCCTGTTCCGGGTACGACGTGTTGAACCTGTGGACCTGGTGGCCGCATTCGGCCCCGGTGTCACAGTCTTTCCATTCAGCGGATTTGCCCCACCAGCAGTGCAACCAGTGTGCATTGGTGTCACTGTCGCCGGCGTCCAGTGCGCAGGCCCCCATGCCGGGGTCGTTGGAGTCGGTGTCCGTGACCTTGGACGGGTCGCAGTAGTTGGACGTGTCACAGAAGGTGTCCAGCGGCGGCTTCACCGCTGCTCGCTCAAGGTCGCTGTTCCACCAGGCGGCCAGGTAGCCGGGCCGGAAGTCGCCGGGCGCGAACATCGCGGAGATCGGGCGTGCGGCCCAGCCCAGCACCTTCTCCTCGTACGGCCAGTCCTGCGGGTGCGCGGCATGGGAGTAGTCGTCCAGATGCGGATCGACGGCGTGCTGCAGGAACGGGACCCTGTTCGCCTTCCACAGCGGGTTGGCAGGGTTGTTGGTCCAGCCCACCCCCTTGTGCCCGGCGGAGTCGGCGGCCGCGTAGAAGCCCGAGTTGTAGGCCCACAGGGCGAGGAACCAGTTCTCGATCCACTGCGGGTGACCGTTGTTGATCATCATGTCCTGGCCGTGGAGATCGTTCCACTTGCGGGACAGGATCGTCACGCCGTAGGCGATGTTGGCGGCGTAGTCCAGAGCGACGGCTTCCTGCGTGGAGGGCGGCAGCGCCGTCTCGCCCTCCTTGGTCTTGCCCGCGAGCCGCATGCCGTCGGTTGCCTGGGTGATGCCGTAGCCGCAGTCGGCCTCGGAGAAGTTGATGCGCCACGGGTCGGCCTGGGTACCGTCGGACGTGTACTGCGTCCCGTAGTAGTTGCCGATCAGGCTGTTGGACGTGACGCCGGGCACAGCGAACCGGGTCGCCTGCCACATGTTGGACTCCTGCGCGGTGATGCCGAGCATCACCTGCGAGGGAACGTGCCAGCGGTCGGTGACGTCCGGGTCCTCGTTGTCGAGGGTTCCGTTGGGGTCACCGGCAAGAGTGATCGGGGGGAACAGCCCTTGCGGGCTGTAGGAGTCCATGCCGGTGTTCTTCCAGTTCGCCGGCCTGCCGACGCCCAGCTCACCGACGACGGCCTGGTCCACGGCCCATTCGACCTGCCGTGGGGTCGGCTGGAACGCCTGCTTCTTCACGTCGTTGCGAGCCACCGCGCAGTAACGCTCATCGGTGCCCTCGCTCGGACCGCTCGGCGACGCCGCCAGCACCCCGGAGCGAACCGACTGCGTCGACAGACCGTCGCTGTCGTCGGCCGACGGCTTGGTGGACGACTTCCTCCGCGTCGCGACGCCGAGTGCCGGGGAGAGCCGGCTTCCGGCTTCGGCCCGCTCGGCGGACAGTTGAGGTGTGGCGTCCAGTTCGGTGTGCTTGCCGGTGGCGACCACATCCAGAGCGATCCGCGCGTCACGGACCTGCTCGGCCTCCTCGGGTGTGATCAGGCTGGTCCTGCCGTCCGCCCAGGAAGTGGAGATGCCCACGTGGCCCAGACTGGACATACGGGCACCCTTGGCGAGATGCCCGGGGTTCTTCACCGGGGCCGGGAGAGCCCCCTTGCTCCGGGCCTCACCCGTGAGGAAGACCGTGCCGCCGGATGTGGCCGACAGATCCCAGTCCGTGAGCTTGCCTTCGGCCACCGTCTTCGGGCTGGTCCTCCCGCCCCGGACCTGCGTGGCGTCCAGGCGCTTGGCCCAGGACCTCGCGTCGGCCTTCCTGGTGTCGGCCTCCCGGTCGATGAAGGTCACGCCGTCGCCGCTGTCTGCCGCGATCTGGAACGGCACATGCCTCGTCACGGCGAGGACGGTCTCCCTCCGCCCGTTGATGCGGACGAGCTTGTTGCCGTGGCCGGCCACGAGGCCGTGCCGGGTCGGGACGGCCGATGTGACCTGACCGGGGAAGGCGACCGGCCGGGACTGCTCGCCTGTCGCCGCGTCCACGGTGATCAGGCGGGTCTTCTGCTCCTTGTCCCCGTCGTAGGTCAGCTGAGTGAAAACCACATCGTCCCCGGTGCCGCAGCCGGGGGAGAAATAGGCCAGCGAGGCGGTGAACGGCAGCTTGGTGACCCGGCCACTGCCCAGGTCGACGACGGCGGTGAAGGCACCGCGCACCATCAGCTCCGGGTTGTTGGTGAACGCCCGGGGCGCGTAGGCGACAGCCGCGTACTTCCCGGATCCGGTCACGCACGCGTTGCCGACCCAGGCGTCGGCGTCGAATCCGTCCTCGCGCAGGGTGGCCGCAGTGGTGAACTCGTAGCCGCCCGTCTCCCTGCCCGTCAGGAGATGGAAGCCCGTTCCGTCGCCGGAGGTGGACAAGGCCACATCCTGGGAAGAGGCGTGGTTCGCTCCCAGGACGGCGGCACGGTCCTGCTTGCGAACCTCACGGGGCTTGCTCGTCGCGCTGGGCAGACTCTTGCCGCCCTGGACGGCGTTGTCGGGGACCTTCGGCCCCTGAGCCTGCGCGGATATGGACAGCGACGAGGCGAGAAGCGCCGTCGACGCCACCATCACCGCCGCGCGTATCCCTTGTCTTGCACGCACAGTAAACGTTTCCCTTCGCTGTTTCCGGTCGGCGACGGGGTAGAACTCGTCGACGTGGATCTTCGGAACCGGGACCGGGCCGTCCTTGCCGGCCCATGTCGTCCAGCCCGGTTTCCGGTCACGAGCGCCATCGCGGACCGCCCCACTCCGCGCTCGGAGTTGACGGCCGCACGGCCCTACGAGCGGGGCCTGTCGGACGCGTTCGTGCACTCGGCGCCGACACGCGCATGGCCCGGACGTGCGAGGTCCTGGCGCTGCCGGAACCACGGGTGCGGGACCGCTCGCGCGGATCGGGGGCTGGGAGACGGGAGCCGGACCGGGAGTGCTCACCGGGGCCGGGGACGGGCATGGTGCAGGGGCTCCCGGGGGCCGCGACGCGTGCGGCCCCCGGGGATCAGCAGGTCTGAGGACCGGTCAGAACTTGGTGCTGCAGGTCATGGGGTACTCGTTGCCCTGGAACTTGACGCAGACCCGGTAGTAGTAGGAGGCACCGCCGAGCATGTTGGACCAGTCGCTGCCGTTGTGCGGGATCTCGACGTTCAGCGAGCGGATCAGCTTGCCGGCCGAGTCGTACTTCTCGATGTAGCCGAACGAGTTGTAGATCGAGTTGCCGGAGTCGTCGGTGACCCGCACCCATGCGGCGGAACAGCCGCCGGACCAGCGGAGCTCGGCCTTGCGCGAGTTGTTGGTGATCGTGCGCTGGGTGGTCACGCTGGCGGTCTCGCACCCGGTCGCGCGGGGTCCCTGGTTGTCACAGCCGGTGCCGCTGCAGCTCGCCGCGTAGGACGTGCCGGCGAGCGGGATGAGGCCGAGCGCGACGGTGGCGGCGGAAATGGTGGCGAAACGGGTAACTGCGGTCTTCATGTGTCTCTCCTGGGCGAGCCGGCCCCGTGCCGGGCGCGAGCCCCCGGACCGGCGATGAGCGGACCAGTCCTCGCGAGAGCCGGCCGACCCACCGATGCGGTGAGGAGCGGGCACCTGCCTGTCCGCGGCGCGCACCCGTCGCCGTTGGCGGGCATGCCGCGGAGGGCGCGGTGAACCGCGTGTCGCCTTCCCCCGTGAACCGCCCCATGGAGCGGTGGACGCCCGTGATCCCCCCGACGTCCGCGGCTGACCTTAGTGCGGCGCCGTCGACCCGACCAGTAAATATGTTTTGGGCATGTGCAGATTTATCAGGGCAAGGAAGATGGTGCGTGCACGGAATTTGCACAGAAATGGCAAATGTCTGGCTGGAATTGATTCAGTGTCCTGAAATCGCCCACGAGGTCGGGCGGGGGAGTGCGGCTCGCCGCCAGGGCTCCCGCGCCTGAGCCTCGGCCGGGAGGCTCCGGTCGGGGGCCCGGAGGCCTGCGGCGGAGCGGGTTTCGCGATTCCCCGTGTGCCCATCCCGCGCGTGCTCGAATGCCTCGCCCTCCGCCTCTCCTCGAGTGAGGAAAACTTCGGGCGAAGGGGCCGTGTGCGTCGATGTATTCGCCGCCATCCTTTCATCCTTGACGCTTCAAGGGAAATCCTGTGGCGGGCGCCGATAATGGCCCTCGGGAAAGGTGCGGGAGCACTTCCCCGCCGGGCTCGCGGCGGTGCCGTCCGCCGCCCCCGGACGTCCGCCCTCTGTGCCCCGGACAGGGGCCGTTACCATCCCTTGTGACCGAAACAGCCGAACCGCGTGTATCCCGCACGCACATACTCGCCGACCTGACGCCCCTTCGGACCTCCCCCGACTACCGGCGGCTCTGGTTCGGGAACACCGTGTCCTGGATCGGGCAGGGCATGACGGCGCTCGCCGTGTCCCTGCAGGTCTACGACATCACCGGATCCGCGTTCTCCGTCGGCCTGATCGGTCTCTGTTCGCTCGTCCCCCTGGTGCTCCTCGGTCTGTACAGCGGGGCCGTCGCCGATACCGTCGACCGCCGCAAGCTGGGGCTGTTCAGTGCCGGCGGTTCGTTCCTGCTCTCCGTCGCACTGGCCGCCGTGACCTTCGCCGGGGTCGAGCACGTCGGGCTGCTCTACGCGGTCGTCGCGCTCCAGGCCGTCTGCTTCGCGCTCAACTCACCGGCCCGCAGCTCGATGATCGCCCGGCTGCTCCCCGCCGGACAGCTCCCGGCGGCCAACGCGCTCAACGCGATGACCTCCACCACGGGCGGCCTCGCCGGACCGATGCTCGGCGGCATCATCGTCGGCTGGTGGGGCTACCGGGCGGCGTACACCGTCGACGCCGTCACCTTCACCGCCTCGCTGTACGCGATGTGGCGGCTGCCCTCGATGCTGCCCGACCGCAAGGAGGGGGAGCAGGGGAAGGCCGGGAGGGCCTCCGTGCTGGACGGTCTGCGCTTCCTGGGTACCAGGCCCAACCTGCGGATGACCTTCTTCAGCGACCTGAGCGCGATGGTGCTGGCGCAGCCGCGCGCCCTGTTCCCCGTGGTCGCCGTCGTGTGGTTCGGAGGCGACGCCAGGACCACGGGACTCCTGGTCGCCGCGCCCGCGTTCGGTGCCCTGCTCGGCAGCGTCTTCTCCGGATGGCTGAGCCGGATCCGCCGGCACGGGCTCGCGGTGCTGATATCGGTGGCCTGCTGGGGCGCCGCCATCGCCGTGTTCGGGCTCACCCGGCAGCTGTGGCCGGGTCTGGTCCTGCTCGCCCTCGCCGGATGCGCGGACTCCATCTCCATGGTCTTCCGCAACACCATGCTCCAGGCGGCCGTGCCCGACGAGATGCGCGGCCGGCTGCAGGGCGTGTTCATCGTCGTCGTGGCGGGCGGCCCGCGGCTCGGCGACCTCATGGCCGGTTCCGTGGCCGATCTGACGTCGCCGGTCGTGGCCGTGACCGGGGGAGGACTCGCCTGTGTCCTGACGGTCTGCCTGCTGGGGCTGCGCTGGCGCGGCTTCGCACGGTACGACGCGCTCGACCCCCGGCCCTGAGGACGCACGTCGTCCATTCACCGGTACGAGCCTGTCCGGCATACGGGCAGGGCTTGTCGTCACGCCCATGGCGCCGCCAGGATGCCCGCATGGCCCCTGCCCTCGTACCGCGTCGTCACGTGGATCTCCTGCGTGTCTCGGCCATGCTGTGTCGGGCCGATTCCCGCCGCTGTCAGACCTGTTGCTGACCCGGCACTCCGGCCGGCCTCGCCGTCGGCCCCTGACGCCTTCGCGTCCCTGACCTCCCGGCCTGCCGCTGCACTTGTGCATGCGTACGCCCGTGGTGAGTTCCCCGCTGCCGTCCCCCGAGGATGACCCATGCCCGAAGAGCCGCTTCTGCTGCACTGGTTCCTGCCCACGGGCGGTGACGGCCGCGACCCCGGCGGGGTCACCGCCGTGCAGGGCAGGACGTCCGCCGCGACCCGCCGTCCCGCCGACGTCGGCTATCTGACGCAGGTGGCGCGCGCTGCCGAGCAGGCGGGATTCCACTCGCTGCTCACCCCCGTCGGGCTCGGCTGCGTCGATCCGTGGATCCTCACCTCCGCCCTCGCCCAGCACACCGACCGGATCGGGTTCCTGGTCGCCTTCCGTGCCGGACTGGCCAGCCCGACGCTGGTCGCCCAACAGGCCGACGCCTTCCGGCGCTTCGCCGGCGGGCGCCTCCGTCTCAACGTCGTCACCGGCGGCGATCCGGCCGAGCAGCGCGCGTACGGAGACGATCTGGACCACGACCGGCGCTACGCGCGCACCGACGAGGTGATGGCCGTCCTGCGGGACCTCCTGCGGGGCGAGCGCGTCGACCACAGCGGTGAGCACCTGCGGATCGAGGACGCCCAGCTCCACGAACCGGCCCTCCAGCACCCCGTCCCCCTCTACTTCGGGGGTGCGTCCCCGGCCGCCGAAGCGGTCGCGGCCCGCCGCGCCGACGTACAGCTCCTGTGGGGCGAGCCGCCCGCCGCCCTCGCCCAGCGCATCGACCGCCTGCGTGCCACCGCCCCGGCGCTGCGCTTCGGGCTCCGGCTGCACGTCATCAGCCGCGACACCGCCGCGGAGGCGTGGGCGGAGGCGGACCGGATCCTGGCGGGCTTCGACCCGGAGGCCGTACGCGCCAGCCAGGAGCGCTTCGCCCGCATGGACTCGACCGGGCAGGCCCGGATGGCGGCGCTGCACGGCGGATCCGCCGACGCGACGGACCTGGAGGTCGCCCCGAACCTCTGGGCGGGCATAGGGCTCGTACGGGAGGGGGCGGGCACGGCACTCGTCGGTTCGCACGACGAGGTCGCCCAGCGGCTCTTCGCGTACCACCGCCTCGGCATCGACGAGTTCATCCTCTCCGGCTACCCCCACCTGGAGGAGGCGTACCGGGTGGGCGAGGAGGTCGCACCCCGCCTGCGCGCGCTGGTGGCAGGGGCGGGGGCAGGTGCGGCGGCAGGGGCAGGCGGGGACGAGGGGGCAGGGGCGCGAGCGTCGTCGTGACGACCGGGCCTGCCCCTGCCCCGGGGCCCCGTCAGCGTGCCTACGAGACCTTCGGCATCTCGCCCGCGGTCGTCGTGACGTCGATCATCGAGAACACCGCGCCCTGCGGGTCCGTCAGGGTGGCGAACCGGCCGAACGGGATCGTCATCGGGCCGAACCGGAGCTCCGCACCGAGCGACTTCGCCTTCTCCACCGCGGCGTCGCAGTCGGCGACGGTGAAGTAGACGTTCATGTGGGCCGGCACCTGGGGCGGGAAGTCCTCGGTCATCCCCATCCTGCCCAGCACCGGGTCCGCGCCCAGGTCGTAGAGCGAGAAGTCGACGGCGTCGTCCTCCAGGTGCTTCACGCCGTATCCGAAGACGGCGGAGAAGAAGGCGTCCGCCTTCTCCGGCTCGCGGGTGTAGACCTCGGCCCAGCAGTAGGCACCGGGCACAGCCTGGGCCTCGAACCCCTGATGGGTGCCCTTCTGCCACACCCCGAACGGCGTCCCGCCGGGGTCGAGGGCGAGCACCATCGTCCCGAAGTCACCCACCTGCATGGGTTCCACCAGCACCTGGCCGCCGTGTTCGCGGATCCTCCCGGTGACGGCGGCGGCGTCCTGCGTGGCGAGGTACAGACACCAGGCGGACGGCACCTCCTGGCCGGGCATGGGCGGCGACAGGGCGGCGACCGCCTTGCCGTCGGCGTAGGCCTGCGTGTAGTTGCCGTACTCGGGCATCGAGTCGCCGTACGACCATCCCAGGAGCTCACCGTAGAAGCGCTTCGCCCCCTCGAGGTCGCCGAACGTCCCGTCGGCCCAGCACGGAGTGCCCTCGGTTTCTGCGGCCATGACTCGGACCTTTCTTCACTCGGTGGATGGTTCCTTCCCGTCACGCTAAGGGCTGTCCCGTCATTCCCGGTGGATCAGCGCGCGGCGTCGGATGCGGTGCATCGCAAGGCGGAGCGACGTCCGCGTACTGGATGTATTCGGGCGTTCCGACAACGCGGCGAGGTGCCTAGCTGTCGTCGTGCGCCCGCCAGGGATGACGGGACAGCCCTTGGCCAGCAGCCGTTCGGCCGGCGTGCGGGCCGCCCCCGGGCGCCGTCGCGTCGCAGGGACGTCAGGCGCCTGCCGGGCCGACGACCGAGCGCGCCACCCCGAGGTCCACCAGGTCCTGGGGGCGCAGCCGCAACTGGTCGGCGGTGGACCGCACCTCGTCGGGGCCGCGCTTGAGGATCGCCGCCGCCAGTTCCGGCGCGATCACCGAGAAGTAGCTGTCCGAGGTGACGTGGGTGTTGCCCGGAGCGGCCAGGGCCAGTGCACCACCCGAGCCGCCCTCGCCGATCACGAGCGTGGTCACGGGCACCTCGGCCGCTGCCACCGCGGCGAAGGCGTCGGCGATGGCCGCACCGGCGCCCGCCCGTTCGGCCTCGGCGTCGTTGGCCGCGCCCGGCGTGTCCACGAGCGTCAGCACCGGCAGGCCGAGCCGGTCCGCGAGCCGGACGACCCGGGCCGCCGTGCGGTAGCCCGCCGGGCGGGTCGCCGTGCCGCACTGGGCGACGTACGCCACCGGTCGCCCGTCGTGCAGGCCGACGCCGGCGAGCAGACCGGGGTCTCTTCCCCCGCAACGGTCGCCGGTCAGCGGCAGCCGGTACGCGAAGTAGGCGTCCAGATAGGCCCCGGCCCGCGGGCGGCCGGCGGAACGCGCCTGCTCCACCGCGTCCCAGCCGGTCGAGGGCAGCGCGGTGGCCGACAGCGCGCGGGGGACGGGGGCCGCCCCGGCCGGGGCCGGCACGGTCAGCACCGTCAGCCAGCGGTTCAGCACCCCGGGGAGTTCGTCCGGCGCGACGACGGCGTCGACCGCCCCCGCCGCTAACTGCCCCTCGGCGGTGTACGCGTACGGATCGGCGTCGGCAGGGCGCACCCGGGAGCCCGCGAATCCGATCTGCGCCCCGGGCAGGGCCAGGACCACGTCCGCGCCCGCACCGACGGTCGCCCAGCCGCCCCCGGTCGTCGGGTCCCGCAGCACCGCGATCTGCGGCAGTCCCGCAGCCCTCAGCGCAGTGGAGGCCCGGGCCACGCGCTGCAGCTGTATCAGCGCGATCATGCCCTCCTGCATCCGGCTGCCCCCGGTCGCGACGAGCGAGACGAGGGGGAGGCGCCGCTCCCGCGCCAGCGCGTAGGCCGCCTCCAGCCGGTCTCCGGTCCGACCGCCCAACGAGCCGCCCAGGAAGCCGAATTCGAAGGAGACCAGGACGCATTCCCGGTCGCCGACCTCGGCGGTCCCGTACACGACGGACTCCTCCTCGCCGGTCCTCTCGACCGCACGCGCCCTGGACTCGGCGTAGCCGGACCAGCCGAGCGGTCCGTCCGGGGCCGCCGGGCGGGGGTCCGGGTGGTGCTCGGTGAAGCGCTCGGCGACGGCGGCGAGGGCGTCCCGGGCGGACATGCGGCCGTCGCCGTGGGTGTCAGACACCGAGCGATCTCTTCATGATCTTGCCCAGCTCGTTGCGGGGCAGCGCGTCGAGTTGGTGCACCACTCGCGGGCGTTTGTGCGGGGCCAGCAGATTCGCCACGTGGTCCGCCAGCTCCGCCGCCCCCGGCGGTGACCCGGGGTCGGCCGGCACCACCCAGGCGACGATCCGCTCGCCGAGATCCGCGTCCGGCTCCCCGGTGACTGCCGCTTCCCGCACACCGGGATGCTCCAGCAGGGCGTTCTCGATCTCGCCCGCCCCGATCTTGTAGCCGCCGCTCTTGATCAGGTCGGTGGCCTTGCGCCCGACGATCCGCACGTATCCGTCGGGGTCGACGGTGGCCATGTCGCCCGTGCGGAAGAAGCCGTCCCCGGTGAAGGCGGCCGCCGTGGCGTCCGGCCGGTTCAGATAGCAGGTGAAGAGGTTCGGGCCGCGCACCTGGATCTCGCCGATGGCGGCGGGGTCCTCGATCACGCTGCCGTCCTCCTCGACGATCCTGAGGTCCACCCCCGGGAGCGGCGGGCCGACCGTCCCGGCACGCGGTACGCCGTCCGCGCGCACCCCGGTGTTCATCAGGGTCTCCGTCATCCCGTACCGCTCGATGACCCGGCGGCCGGTGGCCGACGCGATCCGCTCCTGGTCGTGGACAGGCAGCGCCGCCGAGCCGGAGACCAGCAGCCGGGCACCCGCCAGGGCCTTCCGGAGGCCGGCGGAGACCGCGGGGTCCTCCAGCGCGCCGGCCAGCCGGTGGTACATCGTGGGCACCCCGAACAGCATCGTGCCCCCGGACAGCAGCTCGCGTGCCACCCCCTCCGGGGAGAACCGGCCCAGGTGGCGTACGGAACCGCCCCGGCGCAGCGGGCCGAGGACACCCAGGATCAGACCGTGCACATGGAACAGCGGCAGGGCGTGGACCAGGACGTCCTCACCCGTCCACTGCCAGGCGTCCTCCAGCGCGTCCAGCGAGGCGGCGATCGCCCGGCGCGGCAGGACGGCGCCCTTGGGCGGGCCGGTCGTGCCCGAGGTGTAGACGACCAGGGCGGGGGAGTCGGCGGAGGGTTCGGGGGGAGCCGGCTCCCCGCGCCCGTCGGCCGTCCCGGCCAACTCGACGTCCAGCCGCTCCGTGCCGCTGAGCGCGGGCGGCAGTTCGTCGTCAGCCCCGGCCAGCACCCACCGGGGCGCGCTGTCGGCGACGATGTGCGCGAGTTCCCGCTCGCCCGTCCTCGGGTTGAGCGGGACGGCGGGCACCCCGGCGCGCAGGGCCGCCACCACGGCGACCACGGTCTCCGGCGTCGGGGTGGCCCAGACGGCGACCCGCTCCGCACCCGCGATCCGGGCGGCCAGGGAGGCGGAGGCCTCGTCCAACTGTGCGTAGGTCAGGACGTGTTCCCCGAACCGGACAGCCTCGGGGGAGTCCGGCCTGCGGGACGCTCCGCTCAGCGCGGGCAGAAGAGAGGTCACCCGGTGCAGCCTAGGCGGTAGGCGCTGGACCGTCCCTGGAGCCGGGCACTACGCGGCGGTGGACCGGCCCGGGCCGGTCCGGGTAGGGGCCTCGCCGATGGTTGTCCACACCGCGTGCCAAGGGCGGACCCGCCGGTGGGGCGCGGTGGACTGGGCCATTCGGGTAAGCCCCTCCGGCGTAGACGCCCCTAGGGCCAAGGAGCCCCGACGGCTGGCCCGGGCACCGTTCGGCGGTCGCTTCCGGTCCCCGGCTGCCACACTCGTGTCCATGGACCGGCTGGACAGAGAGATCCTGGGAATCCTCCAGGAGGACGCCCGGATCTCGTACCGCGATCTGGGTGTACGCGTGGGGCTCAGCGCCAACGCGGCGGGCGACCGTGTGCGCCGTATGCGGCGCGACGGGGTCATCCGCGGCTTCACCGTCATCGTCGACCCGGCCGCCGACACCCGCTCGGGTCTCGTCGTCTTCATCGACGTGTCCCTGCGCCTCGACACGACCAACGAGGAGTTCGAACGCGCGGTGCTCACCCTGCCCGGCATCACCGAGGTGGTGCACGTGACGGGAGGCCACGACTACCTGGTACGCGCCACGGCAGCCGACCCCGGTTCGCTGGACGCCCTGCTGCGCCGGCTGAAGAAGGACGCGGGCGTCGCCCACTCCAGCACCCGCATCGCGCTCAGAGCGGCACCTGCCAAATGACGGTGGGTGACCGTGCGCCGTCCTCGCCGCGCCCGTCGTCCGCCACCACCAGCCGCACCGCCGCGCGCCCGTCGGGCTGACGCGCCGTCGCGTCGACCTCCACCTCGATGGCCGACACGGCCGCCCGGCGGTGCGCGGTCGCCAGTGCCCCGCGCAGGACGTCGAGCAGCCGGCCGGCCACCGGCTCCACGACCAGGGTGTCCACCGCACCCGCGAAGTGCACCGACGGCTGGAAGCCGAGCACCGCCGCGGCGCCACCGGTCTCACGCAGCACCCGGCCCCGGAAAGTGGCGGGGGCCTCGGCCGGCGGCTGCTGGAGCGCGAAGATCGCCGTCCTGACCTCCTGGATGGTGGAGTCCAGCTCGTCGACGGCCCTGGTGAGCAGTTCGGCGGTCTCCGCGTCGCCCTCGAGGTCCTTGCGACGGGTCGACTCCAGCATCATCTCCGTCGCGAACAACCGCTGTACGACGAGATCGTGCAGGTCACGGGCGATGCGGTCACGGTCCTCGTAGACCGCCAGCTGCTCCCGGTAGTGCTGCGCGTCCGCCATCACCAGGGCCAGCGCGGCCTGGGAGGCGAACTGCGAGGCCAGCAGCCGGTCCATGTCCGTGTACGGAAGCCCGCCCCTGCGCCGGGGCAGGGCGAGCGTTCCGATGAGCCGCCCACCGCTCTGCAGCGGCAGCATCATGCTGGGGCCGAACCGCGAACGTACCGGGGTCGTCATGCGGGGGTCCGTCGCCGAGTCGTCGATGAAGACCTCCTCGCCGCTCAGCAGCTGGACGAGGACGGGGGAGCCCGGCGCGATGGCGGTACCGACGAGGCCCGCGGGATCGTCGAGGGTGGAGGCGGCGACGATCTCCATCCCGCCGTCGTCGGTCGGCTGGAGGATCACCCCGGCCGCCGCACCGGCCAGCACCCGGGCCCGCTCGGCGACCGTGGTCAGGGCGTCGGTCGTACCGGCGCCCGTCAGCAGCGCCCGGGTGACGGCGGCGGCCCCTTCGATCCAGCGCTCCCGCTGCCGGGCCGCCCGGTAGAGGTGGGCGCCGCCGATCGCGGCGGCGGCCTGGGAGGCGAGCAGTCTCAGCAGTGCCAGATCGGTGTCGGAGAACCGCCCGGGCTCCTCCGCGGTGAGGCACAGGCTGCCGAGCACGTCGGAGCGCACCCGGACCGGGGCCCCGAGGAAGGAGCGCACCGGGTGCGGCGGACCGTCGGAGGCGGGGCGGGGCGGCAGGTCGTCGACCCGTACCGCCTGGGCGTCGTCGACGAGGACCCCGAGGAATCCGGTCCGGCCGTCGAGGAGCGGACCCGCGGCCAGGCGTTCGGCGTCGGTCATGCCGCTGGTGAACAGGTCCGTGACGTGGCGGTCCTCCCGGTCGAGGAGGGCCAGGGCGCCGTGACGCGCCCCGGCCAGCGCCGTCGCGGTGTCCACGATGTGCTGGAGAGTGGTCCGCAGGTCGAGCCCCGTCTCCGCCACCGGCGAGTCCCGCGGTTCTCAGCCGGCGATCGGAGCGAGGACCAGCGGCTGGACCATGCCGTCCAGCATCGCACCGAGCCCGAGCACCGAACACACGTCGGGCCGCTCCGCGATGTGCACCGGCACGCCCGTCGCCTCGCGCAGCATCTGGTCGAGGCCCGGCAGCAGGGCACTGCCGCCGACCATCATGATCCCGGAGTCCGCGATGTCGGCCACCAGGTCGGGCGGGCAGTCGCGCAGCACCTTGCCCAGTCCGTCGAGCACCGCGGTGAGCGGGGTGTGGATCGCCTGGCGTACGGCGGCGGTGTCGACCTGCACCGAGCGGGCCAGGCCGGTGGCCACGTCCCGGCCGTGGATCTCGGTCATCGCCGGCCCGTTGAGCGTGAGGCCGTTGCCCCGGAGCGCCAGCTGGAGGGGACGCACGGACTGGCTGGGCAGCATCAGCTCGTGGTGCTGGCGCAGGTGCTGGATCACCGCGTGGTCGATGGCCTCCCCGCCGATGGGGATGCGTACGGCCGTCACGATCGAGCCGAGCGAGAGCACCGCGATCTGGGTCGTGGCGGCCCCGCAGACCATGATCATGGTGGCGGTCGGCTGCTCGACGGGGAGCCCGCAGCCGACGGCGGCCGCGATCAGGGTGTCGACCAGCTCGACGCGCCGCGCCCCGAGCCCGACGAGGGTCTCGACGGTCGCACGCTGGGCCAGCGGATCGGCGTCGTGCGGGGTGCACGCGGCGGCCCGCAGCCGGGGCTTGCGGCGCAGCTGGCGGCGGAGCTTCTCGCCGAGGAGATGGCGCAGCATGCGCTGGGCCATGTCGATGTCCACGACGGTGCCGCCCGACACCGGGCGGGCCACCCGGATGTACGCGGGGGTACGGCCGGTCATCTGCTCGGCCAGGGCACCGACGGCGATCAGCGAGCCGGTGCGCGTGTTCACGGCGGCGACACTGGGCTCGTCCACGACGAGCCCCACTCCCTTGATGTACACACGGGTCCTCGCGGCCCCGAGATCGACGGCGACATGGCAACGGCGCAACTGATCGAGACTGACGGTCACGGCAGGGTCTCCCGAGAGCGCTGGCGGGGGCACCGGCGGCAGCCGGCTCTCCTGGCATCGTCGCGCCGCCGGGGGCCCGGCGCGCGCTGGGTGAGCCGTAGGGGGGACCAGGAGCTGACGGCACGACAGGTGTCAGGACCGGCCCGGAAGCAGACGCTGGAACAGCCCCCAGGTGAACTCGGCGACCTGCGGCCGGCCGTCGGCCGGGTCGGTGAAGGACAGGGCCCAGCGAGTCGGTGCACTGCCCTCCATGGGTCTGACGGGGGCGAAGGCCCTGGCCACCTCGTCGACCGTGCAGGACCACGGGAGCAGGTCCGCGGCGCCGCTCAGCTCGGGTCCCGGCACACCGGGCGCGCGCACCAGCCACTCGTTCCACACGGCCCCGCCGGGGCCCGCCATCACCTCGAACCGCAGGTCCGGCCAGAGGGGCAGCGGCCACAGCAGAGCGTCGCACTCCAGGTCGCCGACGGTGCGGCGCACGGACGTCTCGGGCTCGCCCAGCACCGAGCGGTAGCGACGCAGCGCGCCCCGGCCGCGCGGGGCGTGCAGCATGGCCTGCCAGCGGCGGTTCGCCTCCCGCATCTCGGCCAGGGAGGCCCCCAGTTCGATGCGCGCGTCCTCGACGAGGCCGGGCCGGTGGTCGGCCATGCGGCGCAGCAGGACGAGCTGGAACTGGAGCGGCCCGAACGGGGCGGGAGCGGTCATGGGGCCCATCCTGCCGCGTGTCACGCGTATCGGACGGCGTGCCCCGGACTTCGGGATTCCACACAGGATCCTCACCTGTGCGGCTTCCTGTGCCGTTCCCCACGCGTTTAGTCTGCGGGCGCGATGGATTACTGCCACCCGTGCCAACGGCACCTCAACGGGGCTCTGGCCTGTGCCGGTTGCGGGACACCCGCCGACGCGCTGGCCCCTTACGCGGTCTCCGCGGCCCCGGCCCGTCCCGGCCGCGACGAAGGGCCCGCGCGAGAGACCTCCGCTGCCTCCGAGGCCACCGGACACCGCCGTCGTGCCCCGGAAGTCCCCCCGCGCCGCCGGGGACGCCGTGGTCACCGCCGTCGCGGACGCACGCTGCTGCTGACGGCCACCGGAGTCGTGCTGGCCGTCGGCGCCCTGAGCCTTGCCGAGCTCGCCATCGAGCCCGGCGGCGACAGCGGCGCGGCGGAATACGTCAGCGAGGCCACGGACACGGCCACCGGGAGCGCACCAGTGGCGTCCTCCGGAGTGGAGCCGGACGACGCCGGGCCGGTGGACGCGCCCACCGTCGTCCCGGTGACCGCCTCCCGCTCCGGCGAAACCGAGGGCAAGGACGGGGACGGGGGCGACGGCTCCGCGACGCCGGGGGCTTCCGCTTCGGCCACCCGCCCCGGGAGCCCGTCCCCGTCCGCCTCGTCGTCCGATCCGGACGGGCCCGCAGGTACCGAGGGGCCCTCGGACCCCTCGCACTCCACGGGGCCGACGGCGGAGCCGACGAGCCCGGCGCCCAGCGACGACCCCACGCCCACTCCGTCCCCCTCCGAGACGTGCACGCCGTGGCTCTGGTGGTGCGTCTGAGGCATCCCGGCCTCAGGCGGTCTCCTCGCCGAGCATCCTGCGCAGCAGGTCGCGCAGGACGGTCCGCTCCGTCTCCGACAGCTCGGCGAGCGGCTCCCGGGCGAAGTCCAGGGCGTCCCGCAGCTGAGCGGCCGTCCGGACGCCCTCCTCGGTCGGTGCGGCGAGCTTCACCCGCCGGTCGGCCGGGTCCGGCCGCCGCTCGACCAGGCCCCGGAGCTCCAGCCGGTCGACTATCCCGGTGATGTTGGACGGTTCGCACTTCAGCTTCCGGGCGACCTTGCGCATGGGCATCGGCTCCAGCGAGAGCAGCCCGAGCACCCGCGCCTGCGCGCCGGTGAGGGCGTGTGCGGCGGCAGCCCGGTCGTACTCCTCGTGATAGCGCGCCACGACGCCGCCGATGAGCTGGATGACATCGAGGGTCACGGGGTCCGTGTGCGAGGTGGCCATGACACCCAGCGTACCGAATTACTTGACAAGGTGAAATATCACGACGCATGGTTGTTTCATGTCCTGAAGCTTCTTCGGCTTCCCGCACCGTACGACATCGAGGAGAACCCGAGCCCATGTCTGCAGCACTTCCCACGTCAAGCCGTGAATGGCACCTCGTCGCCCGTCCGCACGGCTGGCCCGAGGCCAAGGACTTCGCGCTGCGTGAGGCGCCGGTGACCGCTCCCGGCGAGGGCCGCGTCCTCGTCCGCAACCTGCACTTCTCCGTCGACCCCTACATGCGCGGCCGCATGAACGACGTGAAGTCGTACACCCCGCCCTTCAAGCTCGACCACCCCATGGAAGGTGGCGCGGTCGGCGAGGTCGTGGCGTCGAACGCCGAGGGCTTCGCCGTCGGCGACCACGTCCTGCACGGCCTCGGCTGGCGCGAGTACGCCGACGTCCCCGCCAAGCACGCGGTCAAGGTCGACGCCTCCCTGGCCCCCCTGTCCGCCTACCTCGGTGTGCTCGGCATGACCGGCCTCACCGCCTACGCCGGCCTGTTCGACGTCGCCTCCTTCAAGGAGGGGGACGCCGTCTTCGTCTCCGGCGCGGCCGGAGCGGTCGGCAGCCAGGTCGGGCAGATGGCGAAGATCAAGGGCGCGTCCAAGGTCATCGGTTCGGCCGGCTCCGACGAGAAGGTCAAGCTCCTCGTCGAGGAGTACGGCTTCGACGCCGCCTTCAACTACAAGAACGGCCCCGTCAGGGAGCAGCTCGCCGAGGCCGCGCCCGACGGCATCGACGTCTACTTCGACAACGTCGGCGGTGACCACCTGGAAGCCGCGATCTCCTCGCTCAACGTGCACGGCCGCGCCACCATCTGCGGGATGATCGCGCAGTACAACGCCACGGAGCCCACCCCGGGCCCGCGCAACCTCGCCCTCGTCATCGGCAAGCGCCTGCGCCTGCAGGGCATGCTCGTGGGCGACCACGCGGCGCTCCAGCCGCAGTTCGTCCAGGACGTGGCCGGCTGGCTCGCCTCCGGCGAGCTCAAGTACAACGAGACGAAGGTCCAGGGCATCGAGAACGCCTACGACGCGTTCGTCGGCCTGCTGCGGGGCGAGAACACCGGAAAGATGATCGTCTCGCTGGACGCCTGACCGCCCCGGACCGTCACCCGTTAGGCTCGGTCCAGGCCGTCGCGGTCGTGGGCGCGAGTCGCGGCGCATCAGCAGGAGGAATCACCGTTATGACCATCCAGCACATAGACGTGGCCTACACCGCCGTCGCCACAGCGGAGAACGGCCGTGACGGCCGCGTCTCCTCCGACGACGGCAACCTCGACGTCGTCGTCAACCCGCCGAAGGCGATGGGCGGCAGCGGCGCGGGCACCAACCCCGAGCAGCTCTTCGCGGCCGGCTACAGCGCCTGCTTCCAGGGTGCGCTCGGCGTCGTCGCCCGCAACGAGAAGGCCGACATCTCGGGTTCGACGGTGACCGCCTCGGTCTCCATCGGCAAGACGGAGGCCGGAGGCTTCGGCCTGGAGGTCGCGATCAGCGCCTCCATCCCGAACGTCGACAGGGCCACCGCCCAGGCGCTCGTCGAGAAGGCGCACCAGGTGTGCCCGTACTCGAACGCCACCCGCGGCAACATCAAGGTCGAGCTGTCCGTCGCCTGACCGGACAAGCCCGGTCGTACGTGTCCGAGGGCCGCACCCCGCTCCGAAGCGGGGTGCGGCCCTCGGCCGTGACCGCGACTCCCGAGGCGCGCGCCCCGAACGCGGTCAGCGCGCCGAGAAGGCGTGCACGGTCGTGGACCGGTAGGTCCCGCCGGGGCGCAGTACCGTCGAGGGGAACGACGGCTGGTTGGGTGAGTCGGGGAAGTGCTGGGACTCCAGGCAGAACGCGTCGCCCTGCCGGTAGACCCGCCCCGAGGTCCCGGTGAGCGTGCCGTCGAGGAAGTTGCCGGTATAGACCTGCATGCCCGGCTCGGTCGTGTACATCCTCATGACGCGTCCCGAACCGGGGTCGGTCACCGTCAGCGCGTACTCCGGGCGGGACGTGATCCCCTTGTCCAGCACGAAGTTGTGGTCGACCCCCTGCCCGTGACCGATCTGTTCGTGCGGGGTGCGGACGGCGTCGCCGATGGCGCGGGCCCGCCGGAAATCGAAGGGCGTCCGTGCCACCGGGGCGAGTTCGCCCGTCGGGATGAGGGTCGCGCCCACCGGTGTGTAGCGCGCCGCCGCGAGCTCCAGCAGATGCCCGTCGACGCTGCCGCTGCCCTCGCCGCCCAGATTGAAATAGGTGTGGCTGGTCAGGTTGAGGACGGTCGCCCGGTCCGTCGTGGCCGTGTAGTCGATGCGCCACTCGCCCCGGGAGGTGAGGGCGTAGACGACACGGACGGCGAGCGCGCCCGGATAGCCGGCCTCGCCGTCCGGGCTGGTCCGGGTCAGGACCAGCCCGACCTCACCTCGCGAGGTGAAGGGCTCGATGTGCCAGATCCGCTTGTCGAAGCCCTGGTCGCCGCCGTGGAGGCTGTTGGGGCCGTCGTTGAGAGGGAGTTGGTGGGTGACCCCGTCGAGGGTGAAGCGTCCCTCGGCGATGCGGTTGCCGTACCGGCCTATGAGGCCGCCGAAGTAGGGCGACTTCGCCACGTAGTCCGGCAGGCCGCCGAAGCCCAGCGCGATGTTCGCCGTGCGTCCCCTGCGGTCGGGTGTCTCCAGGGACTGGACGACACCGCCCCACGAGAGGACCTTCAGCCGGGTCCCGCCGTTGGCGAGGGTCCAGCGGTACACCTTCGTCCCGTCGGCGAGCGTGCCGAAGTGCTCCCTGGACGGGGTGCGTCCCCCGGACGTGGCGTGGGCGGCCGGAGAGCCCGCCGCCACCGCCAGTCCGGCGGCGGCCGTGGCCGCCAGAACGGTGCGTCTGCTGGTACCGGTCATGAAACAACTCCTTCTCGAAGGCGAAGTGTTACGAGCCGACCTTGCGCTTGTTCCAGACGTCGAAGCCGACCGCGGCCAGCAGGACGAGACCCTTGATGACCTGCTGGTAGTCGGTGCCGATGCCGACGAGGTTCATACCGTTGTTCAGCACGCCCAGGACGAGACCACCGATGATCGCGCCGAGCACCGTGCCGACACCGCCGCTCATCGACGCGCCGCCGATGAACGAGGCGGCGATGGCCTCCAGTTCGAAGTTGAGGCCTGCCTTGGGCGAGGCGGCGTTGAAGCGGGCGGCGAAGACCAGACCCGCCAGGGCCGCGAGCATGCCCATGTTCAGGAAGACCAGGAAGGTGACCTTCCTGTCCTTCACGCCCGACAGCTTGGCCGCGGGCAGGTTGCCGCCGATGGCGTAGACGTGGCGGCCGATGATCGCGTTGCGCATCAGGTAGCCGAACCCGACGACGAGCACACCGAGGATGAGCAGCACGACCGGGGCGCCCTTGTAGCTGGCGAGCAGCAGGGTGACCACGAGGACGGCCGCGACCAGCGCGACCAGCTTGAGCAGGAACAGCTTGGCGGGCGGCACGTCGAGGGCGAACTCCTGCTGCCGCTTGCGGGCGCGGACCTCCTGGAACACCACGAAGGCGATCAGGGCGAAGCCCAGCAGCAGGGTGAGGTTGTGGTAGTTGGTGGTGGGGCCGACCTCGGGGAGGAAGCCGTTGGCTATCTCCTGCAGGTCCTTCGGGAAGGGGCCCAGGGTCTGGCCCTTCAGGAAGATCTCGGTGAGGCCGCGGAACAGCAGCATGCCCGCCAGGGTCACGATGAACGACGGTATGCCGAGATAGGCGATGAAGAAGCCCTGCGCCGCGCCCGCGACGGCGCCGATGGCCAGGCACAGCACCACCGCGAGCGGCCAGGGGAGATCGTGCTCGACCATCAGTACGGCGGCCATCGCGCCGATGAACGCGGTCAGCGAGCCGACCGAGAGGTCGATGTGACCCGCGATGATGACGAGCATCATGCCGATCGCGAGGATCAGGATGTAGCTGTTCTGCAGCACCAGGTTGGACACGTTGCGTGGCAGCAGCAGGTCGCCGCCCGACCACACCGCGAACAGCACCACGATCAGGCCCAGGGCCATCAGCATGCCGTACTGGCGCATGTTGCGGCGCATGCCGCCGAGCACCAGTTGCATCAGGCCGTCGCCTGATGCCGGTCCGCCCTTGCCGGCCGGCGCGGGGGCCGGGGTCCTGTCGGTCAGGTCCGTACTCATCGGGTTACCTCGTTGTCCTTCGTCATCTGACGCATCAGCGCTTCCTGCGAGGCCTCGGCCCGAGAGAACTCGCCCGTCAGCCGGCCCGCGGCCATCGTGTAGATGCGGTCGCACATGCCGAGCAGCTCCGGCAGCTCGGAGGAAATGAAGACGACCGCCTTGCCCTGGGCGGCCAGTTGGTCGATGACCGTGTAGATCTCGTACTTGGCGCCCACGTCGATGCCGCGCGTGGGCTCGTCCAGGATGAGCACCTCGGGACCCGCGAAGATCCACTTGCTGAGGACGACCTTCTGCTGGTTGCCGCCGGACAGCTTGCCCACCGGTTCGAAGACGGTGGGGGCCTTGATGTTCATGGACCTGCGGAAGTCCTCGGCGACCTGCCGCTCCCCGTGCTCGTCGACCACACCCCGCCTGGCGACCTTGCCGAGGGCGGTCAGCGAGATGTTCCGGTTGATGGTGTCGATGAGGTTGAGGCCGTAGTGCTTGCGGTCCTCCGTGGCGTACGCGATGCCGTGCTTCACCGCCTCGGGGACGGACTTCGTACGGATCTCGGTGCCGTCCCGGAGGACCGTGCCGCCCGCGTACCGGCCGTAGGAGCGGCCGAAGACGCTCATCGCCAGCTCGGTGCGGCCGGCGCCCATGAGCCCGGCGATCCCGACGATCTCACCGCGCCGCACCTCGATCGAGACGTCGTCGACGACCTTGCGCTGCTGGTCGATGGGGTGGTGCACGGTCCAGTTGCGGATCTCCAGGGCGGGGGCGGACCCCTCCTCCGGATGGTGCGGGGTGCGCTCCGGGAACCGGTGCTCGAGGTCGCGGCCGACCATCCCGCTGATGATCCGGTCCTCGGTCGTCTCCGCCGCCGCCACGTCGAGCGTCTCGATGGAGCGCCCGTCGCGGATGATCGTGACCGAGTCGGCGACCCGGCGGATCTCGTTCAGCTTGTGCGAGATGATGATCGAGGTCATGCCCTGTTCCTTGAGTTGCAGGATCAGGTCGAGGAGCTTGCCGCTGTCCTCGTCGTTGAGCGCCGCCGTCGGCTCGTCGAGGATGAGCAGCTTCACCTTCTTGGACAGCGCCTTGGCTATCTCCACCAGCTGCTGCTTGCCCACGCCGATGTCGGCGACGCGGGTCTCCGGGTGCTCGTCGAGACCGACCCGGCGCAGCAGTTCACCCGCGTGCCTGAGGGTGTCGTTCCAGTTGATGAGCCCGCGCCTGGCGTGCTCGTTGCCGAGGAAGATGTTCTCGGCGATGGAGAGGTACGGCACCAGTGCCAGTTCCTGGTGGATGATCACGATGCCGTGCTGCTCGCTCGCCCGGATGTCCTTGAACCGGCTGGTCGTGCCCTCGAAGAGGATGTCCCCCTCGTAGCTGCCGTGCGGATGGACGCCCGAGAGGACCTTCATCAAGGTCGACTTGCCGGCGCCGTTCTCCCCGCAGATGGCGTGGACCTCGCCCTGCCGGACGGTCAGTGTGACGTCCGAAAGCGCTTTGACGCCGGGGAATGTTTTGACGATCGAGCGCATTTCCAGGACGGGTCCCGCCATGGTCTTGCCTTCCAATCCTTGAGGGGGCCCGGTTACTTGAGGTCGTTCTCGGTGTAGTAGCCGCCGTCGACCAGGACTTCCTTGTAGTTGGCCTTGTCGACGCTGACCGGCTGCAGCAGGAAGGCGGGGACGACCTTGTCGCCGTTGTCGTAGGACTTGGTGTCGTTGACCTCGGGCTTCTTGTCGTTCAGGACCGCGTCGACCATGTTCGAGGCGACCTTGGCGAGCTGGCGCAGGTCCTTGTAGACGGTCTGGGTCTGCTCACCCGTGATGATCGACTTCACCGAGGCGACCTCGGCGTCCTGACCCGTGACGACCGGCATCGGCTTGGCCTTGGTGCCGTAGCCGTCCGACTTCAGGGCCGAGAGGATGCCGATGGAGATGCCGTCGTACGGCGAGAGCACGGCGTCGACCCTGGCGCTGCGGTAGCTGGACGTCAGCAGGTCGTCCATGCGCTTCTGCGCGGTGCCGCCGTCCCAGCGCAGGGTGGTGACCTGGTTGAGGGCGGTCTGCTTGGACCTGACGACCAGTTCGCCCTTGTCCACGTAAGGCTTGAGGACGTTCATCGCGCCCTGGAAGAAGTACTTGGTGTTGTTGTCGTCGTTGGAACCGGCGAACAGCTCGATGCTGAAGGGGCCCTTCTTGCCGCTCCCCAGGCCGAGCTTGTCCACGATGTACGTGCCCTGCAGCTCGCCGACCTTCTCGTTGTCGAACGAGGCGTAGTAGTCGACGTTCGGAGAGCCGAGGATCAGCCGGTCGTAGGAGATCACCGGGATGTCGGCGTCCTTGGCCTGCTGCAGCACGTTGGCGAGGGACTTGTTGTCGATCGCGGCCACGATCAGGGCGTCCACACCCTGCGTGATCATGTTCTCGATCTGCGAGACCTGCTGGTCCGGGTCGTCCTCGCCGTAGGCGAGCTTGGTCTTGTACCCCTTGCCCTTCAGCTCCTTCACGACGTTGGCGCCGTCGGCGATCCAGCGCTCGGAGGACTTGGTCGGCATCGCGATGCCGATGGTGGCGCCGTCACTGCCTCCCTTGTTCTCGTCGCTGCCGCCCTCGCTGTTCTGGCCGCAGGCGGTCAGGGTGAGGGCGAGGGAGGCGGCGGAGGCGATGGCGGCAAGTGCGGCTCTGCGGTTGCGCATAGTCATCATCCTTGGTGTGGGTCAGTGCCCGGTCCGGAGGTCCCGGATGGCTGGGAGCGGATCTGCCGAGAAGGGGTGTGTGGGATTGTGCGCGGCTGTGTCGTCTTTTGGGGAGGCTGTTTCCGGAACGTTATGACGAGATCTCGAAGCGGTTGAGCGAGCCCGGCAGACGGGTGCCGAGGGCGGCCATGCCCCCGTCCGCCCCGTGCCGCGCGAGCAGGTCCAGGGCGAGCCGGCCGCGCCGCACCCGCTCCTTGGCGGTGGCAAGTGCCAGCTCCCGCAGGTGCTGGCCGTAGGGGTAGATCCCGGGCGCCCTGGAGAGGCCGAACTTCAGGTACAGCGGCGCGCCTCGCCGGATCAGTTCGGCGACCTCGTACATCCGTACATAGCCCCCGAGGTCGTCCGGGGCCTCGATGTAGACGTCCATCGGCGCCGCCGAAACCCGGCGGATCTCGGTGAACTGAGCGAGGGTCAGGTCGGACGGCACGTTGACCGAGTCGGCGCCCAGTCCCTCGAACACGGCGTACGAGGCCGGGTTCACCGGCCCGATCAGCGCCGACACCTTGAAGGTGGTGTCCGCGGGCAGTGCCCCCTGCTCGCGGAGCCGGTGCAGGGTCCAGAGCACCCCCTCGTCGGCCACGAGCAGGCACTTCACCCCCAGCCCGGTCGCGCGCAGGGCGTCCTCGACGCAGCCGGCCAGGGCGTCGTGGCCGCGTGCCCGCAGGCCCGCGCCACCGGAGTCCGTGCGCACCGAGGCGCCGGTGTCCCAGGTGCCCCGCGGTCCCGTGAACAGGCAGAGCTCGATGTCCCGTTCGGCGCAGCCCTCCACCATGTCGGTGATCTCCGTGTCGGTCAGCATCCAGATGCCACTGCCCTGGCTGATGCGGTGCACGGGCACGTCGAGCCTTGCGGACTCCTTGAGTACGACGCCGAGGGCCTCCGGGCCCTCCACGGACGGCACCTCCGTGCGCCAGCCCCCTCCGTCGGGGAAGGCGTGCGGTGAGGCGTCGGCCGGGGACAGGGGCGCCGGGCCGAGGCCCAGCGCGGGGAGCACGGCGTCGCCGGGGCGGCGGGGGCCGGCCGTGCCGGGGGTGGGGGCAAGCGCGTCGTTCACGACAGGTCCTTCATGTTCGGTATTTCGGACGACATTCGGGTCTCGGGGTGTGCGCCGGTACGGAAGCGGTCAGGACGCCGTACCGGCGCACGGATCAAGGAGGGCCCGGTCAGGGCCGCAGCAGCACCTTCCCGGTGTCCGGAGCCCCACTGCCCACCAGCGCCACCGCTTCGGCGAACCGTTCGAGCGGGAACTCGTGCGTGATCAGCGGCGCCGGATCGAGCAGCCCGGCCGTGAACGCCCGCACCGCGTGCGACCAGGCCGCCGACGGCGCCCCGAACACACTGCGCACGGTCAGCTGACTCAGCGACAGGTGCACCGGGTCGATCCCCCTGGCTCCCGGGGTGAACATCCCGGTCAGCACCACCCGCCCCCCGCGCCGCGCCAGCAGGCACGCGTCCGCGGCGGTGGACGGCGCCCCGGCCGTCTCCACGACCAGGTCGTAGCGTCCCCGGACCTCCTCCGCTTCCTTGGGGCCGAGGGCCTGGCCCGCCCCGAAGTCCATGGCCCGGGAAGCGCGTTGCTCCCTCGGGTCGATCACCGTGAGCTCGGCGGGCGACACCGCGGCCAGCAACTGGACCGCGAGCAGCCCGAGTGTGCCCGCGCCCAGCACGGCGATCCGCTCACCCGGCTCCGGGGCACCGGCCCGCACCGCTGCCGCGATCACCGCGGCCGGCTCCAGCAGGGCGGCGGCCCGCAGGTCCGCGTCGTCGGCCAGCGGGTGGAGCAGCCGGGCGGGGACGACCACGTGGTCGGCGAACGCGCCGGGCCGGGTGAACCCCGTCTCGTCGTAGCCCGTCGTGCACAGGGAGGTCTCGCCGTATCTGCACCGCTCGCAGTGCCCGCAGGCCCGGAAGCCCTCGGCGACCGTGCGCCGTCCTTCCAGCGCGGGATCGACGCCCTCGCCCACGGCCTCGACCGTCCCGGACCACTCGTGGCCCGGCACCACGGGGTAGCGCACGTAGGCCGGGTCGCGGTGGCCGTCGTACAGCTCGCGGTCGCTCATGCAGATCCCGGCCGCCGCGACCCGCACCCGGACCTCACCGGGGCCCGGCTGCGGGACTGGCCCCTCGGACAGCCGGTGGCTGCCGGGCCGCTCCACGACCAACGAGCGGGATACGCGGCTCACTTGGGCTGCCTCTTCTCCCAGCCGTCCGCCCACAGGTCGAACCGCGCCTGCTGCTGCGGGAACTCCGCCGCCGCGTCCACGTCCAGCTCGACGCCGAGCCCGGGGGCGTCGGAGAGCTCGAAGCAGCCGGTGGCGGGATCGACGGCGGGAGCGCCCTTGACGACCTTCTTGATGTCGGCGTCCGCGAAGTCGTTGAAGTGCTCGAGGATCTTGAAGTTGGGGGTGCATCCGGCGACCTGGAGGCTGGCCGCGGTCAGTACCGAACCGCCCACGTTGTGGGGTGCGATCAGGGTGTAGTGGGTCTCCGCGGTCGCCGCGAGCTTGCGGGTCTCCAGGATGCCGCCGATGTGACCGACGTCCGGCTGGATGATGTCGGCCGCCTGGGACTCGAACAGCTCGCGGAACTCGATCCGGTCGTGGATGCGTTCACCGGTCGCGATCGGCAGGTCGACCTTCTCCGCGACCTTGGCGAGCGCCTTGAGGTTCTCCGGCGGCACAGGCTCCTCCAGCCACGCCGGGTTGAACGGTGCCATCTCGCGGGCGATCCGCACCGCCGTCGACGGGCTGAACCGCCCGTGCATCTCCAGCATCAGCTCGGTGTCCGGCCCGATGGCGTCCCGCACGGCCTCGATGAGGGACACCGCGTACCGCGTCTCCTCCTGGCCGAGCTCGAAGTGGCCCGTGCCGAAGGGATCGATCTTCAGCGCCCGGTAGCCACGCTCCACGACGCCCTGCGCGGCCTTGTGGTAGGCCTCCGGGGTGCGCTCCGTGGTGTACCAGCCGTTGGCGTACGCCTTGACCCGGTCGGTGACCTTCCCGCCGAGCAGCTGCCACACCGGGACGCCCAGCGCCTTGCCCTTGATGTCCCAGCAGGCCATCTCGACGACCGCGATGCCGGACATCACGATCTCCCCGGCCCGCCCGTAGTCGCCGTACTTCATCCGCTTGACGAGGTCCTCGACCGCGAACGGGTCGGACCCGGCGATGTGATTGGCCGTGGCCTCCCGCAGATAGCCGAGCAGTGCGTCGGTGCGGCCCAGCATCCGGGTCTCGCCGACACCGGTGAGGCCCTCGTCGGTGTGGACCTGGACGTAGGTGAGGTTCCGCCACGGCGTGCCGACGACATGCGTGCTGATTCCGGTGATGCGCACGGGTGTTGCCTCTCCTGGGTGTTCGGTATTTCGTCACACGTTCGAAATGCTGGCGTGACCGTAATGACGGGCCAGGGGCGGTGTCAATGGTTCGCGCAAGTACGCTGACGCCATGAGCGATCTCGGGGCGGGTTTCGGCTACTTGATAAAGGGGCAGCGCTGGGCTTTCGGGCACGGCCGGTGGTTCGGCTTCGGTCTCCTGCCCGCGTTGATCACCCTCGTCGTCTACGCGGGCGCCCTCGTCGGACTCGGTTACGGAGCCGACGACTTCGCCGGCTGGGTCACCCCGTTCGCCGACGACTGGTCCTCACCCTGGCAGGGTCTCCTGCGCAACACCCTGGTCGTCCTGGTCTTCGTCCTCGGACTGTTCCTCGCGGTCGTCACGTTCACCGCCGTGACCCTCCTGGTGGGTCAGCCGTTCTACGAGTCGCTCTCCGAGGAGGTCGACCGCAGCGAGGGCGGCGACGTGCCCGAGTCGGGCCTGCCCCTCTGGCGCGAGCTCTGGATCTCCGCCCGCGACTCCGTCCGCGTCCTGCTGCGCGTCGCGTTCTACGGGGTGCTGCTCTTCGCCCTCGGGTTCGTCCCCGTCATCGGGCAGACCGTGATCCCCGTGCTCGGCTTCTGCGTCACCGGCTACTTCCTGGCCGAGGAGCTCACCGCCGTCGCCCTCCAGCGCCGCGGCATGGTCCTGAAGGACCGGCTCGTGCTGCTGCGCGGCCGCAGGATGATGGCACTCGGCTTCGGCGTCCCGCTCGCCCTCGCCTTCGTGGTCCCGCTCGTCGCCGTGTTCCTGATGCCCGGAGCCGTCGCCGGGGCGACGCTGCTGGCCCGTGACCTCACCGCTCCGCCCTCCCTCCCCGAGCCCCAGCCCGCGCCGGCCCCGCACTCGCTGCGCAAGGGCTGAGGCCCCGGCGTCAGCGCACCGAGAAGCCGTACACCGTCGTCGAGACGAACTCCTCGCCCGGGCGCAGCACGGTGCCCGGAAACTCCGGGCGGTTCGGGGAGTCCGGGAAGTGCTGCGTCTCCAGGGCGATCCCGGCGCACGGCCCGAACGGGTCACCGCCGAGGTGGTCCGCGGTGTACAGCTGGAGTCCCGGCTCCGTCGTGCGGACCGTCAGCAGACGACCGGACGCGGGGTCGTACAGCTCGGCGACCGGCTCCCCGCCGGTCTCCTCCAGCACGTAGTTCGTGTCGTAGTGCGGGCCCACCGGCTTCGGCTCACGGAAGTCGAAGCGCGTGCCGTCCACCGGCGCGAACTCCCCCGTGGGGACGGACTCCGCGTCCACCGGCGTGATCAGCCCGGCCGCCAGCCGCAGTTGGTGTCCCAGGGCGCTGCCGCTGTCCGCACCGGCCAGGTTCCAGTAGGTGTGGTTCGTCAGGTTCAGCACGGTCGGCGCGTCCGTCGTCGCCCGGTAGCCGATCCGCAGGGCGCCGTCCGCGTCCAGGGTGTACGTCACGGTGACCGCGAGCCGCCCCGGGAAGCCCTCCTCGCCGTCCTCCGCGACGAGCGAGAGCCGCACACCGTCCGGCACCTCCTCGGCGCCCCAGACGCGCTTGTCGAAGCCGCGCCCGCCGCCGTGCAGGGTGTTGCGGCCCTCGTTGCGCGAGATCCGGTGCGTCCGCCCGTCCAGGACGAAGGAGCCGCCCGCGATCCGGTTCGCGTACCGGCCGACCACGGCACCGAAGTAGGGTCCCGTGTGCGTCTCGTAGCCCTTGACGTCCGGCATCCCCAGGGCAACCTCCGCCCGGCCGCCGTCCCTGCCGGGCACCTCCACCGACTGCACCACGGCGCCGTACGTCAGCACACGCACCCGCGTGCTCCCGCGCTCCAGCGTCCAGCGCCGGACCGGCGTGCCGTCCGCGAGGGCGGAGAAGTCTTCGCTGCGTACCGCTGTACCCGTCGTCACGATCAAGGACTTTACGCGGGCGGCCCGGACGCGGTGACCTTGCGGTAAGCGATCTCCGCCAGCCTGGCCTGGCCGTTGCGGCCCGGATGGAACCAGTCCCACTCGCTGAGCTGCTTCCCGGTGAAGCGGTAGTCGAAGACCGCGCCGCCGTCGTCACGGCACAGCTCGTCCCCGGCGCAGACGTCCCGCAGCACCTCGTTGTACGCGACGACCCGCTCCCGCACCGCGTCGCGCCGCGCGACGGCGGCCGCGCCCATGTCGTCCGCGTCGCCCAGCATCGACCGGCAGATCCCCAGCTTCCAGATCTGCTTGCCGAGCGGGTTCGCGCGCCCGGTCGACCAGAGCCGCTTGAGGTCCGGGACGCTGGAGACGTACAGCTGCGCCTTCGGTGCGGCGGAGCGAAGCTGCCGCACCGAGGCCTCGAACGACGCCCGGAAATCCGCCACGGGCGTCATCAGCCGCACCGAGTCACGGCATGCGTCGTTCGCGCCGATCATCACGGTGACGAGTGCGGGGTCCTCCTTCGCGGCCAGCGCCATCTGCTCCGGCAGCTGCGCCATCCGTGCGCCGGACACCGCGTGGTTCCAGCTGTGCGTCGGCGCCTTCGACGTCCCCAGCAGGCGTACGGCGAGGCTCCGTACCCCGGCGTCGGTCCCCGTCGCCCAGGACACCTCGGGGCAGTCGGCCAGCACCGAGCAGGCGTCGAAGCCCCGGGTGATGGAGTCCCCGACGGCCGCGACGGATGCGGGGCTCGCGTCCCACGCCGGCGAGGGCGACGGGCTGCGCGGCCCCGCAGCGCCCGGTGCGCCGCCGCCCTGACCGGAGGACGAGCATCCCGTGAGCGCGACGCCCGCGACGACCGCGACCGCCGTCAGAGTGGCACCGCCGCCGCGGACACGACGGCGGGACGAACGCTCGGGCATCAGAGTCTTCCCTCCGGTCACACGGGTGATTGTGCCCCTGGCACAACCGGACAGCCCCAGGTGGCGGGCCCGCGCGCCCTCGCGGGTGAATGCTGTGGGAATCATGGGCCCGGGACCGACGGTACGTCACACGCCCGGCCCCGGCGCACGGTAGCTTTTCCCCGTCGAACCAGTGGCGCCCGACCGGCCCGCGTATGAATCGGCGGGGTCCGGTAAGTTATCTCACGTCACATACTGTCCCTTTTCAGGAGATTCACTCCCGATGCTGTTTACTGAAGACAACCTCGGGAGCCGGCCGGGAAGAGGCGGTACGGGCGCGAGGCCGCTGGGGAAGGCGAACCTCGTCCCACACTGGAGGTCCCGGTGACGACACGTGGAGTCCTGTACGTTCACTCCGCACCGCGCGCGCTGTGCCCGCATGTCGAATGGGCGGTAGCGGGTGTGCTCGGTGTGCGGGTCCAGCTCGACTGGATCAGACAGCCGGCGTCGCCCGGCACATGGCGGTCCGAATTCTCCTGGAAGGGCCGCGCGGGTACCGCCTCGGAGCTGGCCTCCGCCCTGCGCGGCTGGGACATGCTGCGCTTCGAGGTGACGGCCGAGCCCTGCCCGACGGCCGAGGGCGAGCGCTACAGCTCCACGCCCGGCCTCGGCATCTTCCACGCCGTGACCGGCATGCACGGCGACATCCTGGTCCCCGAGGACCGGCTGCGGGCCGCCCTGGCACGCTCGGTGAGCGGCGAGACGGACCTGGAGGCCGAGGTGGCCAAGCTCCTGGGCAAGCCCTGGGACGACGAACTGGAGTCCTTCCGGCACGCGGGTGAGGGCGCCCCGGTCCGCTGGCTGCACCAGGTCGTCTGACCCGGCCTGCGTGGCTCCGCCCGTCGCCCGTCCCGCCGGTCGCGCGCGTGCTCGGCCCCGCGCCGGCGGACGCCCTCCGGCCTTCGCCCGGACACGGAGTCCATCCTCGTACACCCCCGGCAGTGTCCGTGGTGCGCGAAAGGCCCGCTCCCCGGGAGCTTGGCGGTTCCTGGGGAGCAGGCCTTACACGGATCGCGCGGTCAGACGGAGCGGAACGCGAGCACCACGTTGTGGCCGCCGAAACCGAACGAGTTGTTGATCGCGGCGATCGAACCCTCCGGCAGCGCGCGCGGCTCACCACGCACGATGTCGGCGTCGACGTCCGCGTCGAGGTCGTCGACGTTGATCGTGGGCGGCGCCATCCGGTTCCGCAGCGCCAGCACGGTCGCCACGGTCTCGATACCGCCCGCGCCACCCAGCAGGTGACCCGTCATCGACTTCGTGGCGGAGATCGCGACATGGTCCAGGTCCTCGCCCAGCACCTGGCGCAGCGCCTTGATCTCGGCGATGTCGCCCTGCGGCGTGGACGTGGCGTGCGCGTTCAGGTGGACCACCTCGGACGGCTTCAGGTCCGTGGAGTCCAGCAGGTTGCGCATCGCGGCGGCGATCCCGCGCCCGCTGGGCTCGGGCTGCGCGATGTGGTGGGCGTCGGCCGACAGGCCCTGGCCCAGCACTTCGCAGTAGACCCGGGCACCCCGCGCGGCGGCGTGCTCCGCGGACTCCAGGATCACGACGCCGGCACCCTCGCCGAGGACGAATCCGTCCCGGCCGGTGTCGTACGGGCGGGAGGCCTTCTCCGGCTCGTCGTTGCTCTTGGACATCGCCATCATGTTGGCGAACGCGGCGATCGGCAGCGGATGGATCGCCGCCTCGGTGCCGCCGGCGACGACCACGTCGGCGCGGCCGGTGCGGATCATCTCGACGGCGTACCCGATGGCCTCGGCACCCGACGCGCAGGCCGAGACCGGCGTGTGGACGCCCGCCTGGGCATTGACCTCCAGGCCGACGTTTGCCGCCGGGCCGTTCGGCATGAGCATGGGCACGGTGTGCGGGGAGACGCGGCGTACGCCCTTCTCCTTCAGCACGTCGTACTGGTCGAGCAGGGTGATCACGCCGCCGATGCCGGAGGCGATGACCGAGCCCAGACGCTCGGGCTGGATCTTCTCGTCCTCACCGGCCTTGCCGGTGAAGCCGGCGTCCGCCCACGCCTCGCGGGCCGCGATCAGCGCGAACTGCGCCGAGCGGTCCAGCTTGCGGGCGAGCGGGCGGGGCAGAACCTCGCTCGGGTCGACGGCCGCGAGGGCGGCGATCCGGACAGGCAGTTCGGCGAAACGTTCGCCCTCGAGAGGCTTGACGCCGGAGCGGCCGGCCATCAGACCTTCCCAGGTCGATGCGGAGTCGCCACCCAGCGGAGTGGTTGCGCCGATACCGGTGACGACCACGGTGCGATTGGTCGGGCTCACTGGAAAATCTTCTCCACGTGTAGAGGGTCGTGAATCAGCGGCGCCACCGCCGGGTGGCGACACACGGAACGGGCTGGGATCAGCCCTGGTGCTTCAGGATGTACTCGGCGGCGTCGCCGACCGTCTTGAGGTTCTTGACGTCCTCGTCGGGGATCTTGACGTCGAAGCGCTCTTCGGCGGCGACGACGACCTCGACCATGGACAGCGAGTCGACGTCCAGGTCGTCGGTGAAGGACTTGTCCAGCTGGACGTCCTCGACCGGGATACCGGCGATCTCGTTGACGATCTCGGCGAGACCGGTGACGATCTCTTCCTGAGTGGCGGCCATGTTGGCGCTCCTTCGATGTGTTTCTGCAGGGTTCGGGCGTGCGGACCGAAAGGTCCGGTGTGCCTAGGGGAGGGTAACGACCGTCGCGGCGTAGACGAGACCCGCCCCGAAGCCGATGATGAGCGCCGTGTCGCCGCTCTTTGCCTGGCCGGTCGCCAGAAGCCGCTCCATAGCGAGCGGAATCGAGGCGGCCGACGTGTTGCCGGTGGTTTCCACGTCACGGGCGACCGTGACGTGCTCCGGCAGCTTGAGTGTCTTCACCATCGAGTCGATGATCCGCATGTTGGCCTGGTGCGGGATGAAGACATCCAGGTCTTCCGGCGAGATCCCGGCCGCTTCCAGCGCCTGCTGGGCGACCTTGGCCATCTCGAAGACGGCCCAGCGGAAGACCGCCTGGCCCTCCTGCGTGATGGCCGGGAACTTGACCTCGCCCCGCTCGTTGAGCGGCAGGTTCGAGACGTCGCCGATGTGGAAGTCGTTCCACGCCACGGTCTGCTTGATCGTCTCGGACTTGTCGCCCTCGGACCCCCAGACCGTGGGGCCGATGGCCGGGTCCTGTGACGGGCCGACCACGACCGCGCCCGCGCCGTCGCCGAAGAGGAAGGCCGTCGCGCGGTCCTCCAGGTCGGTGAGGTCGCTGAGCCGCTCGACACCGATGACGAGTACGTATTCGGCCGAGCCCTCGACGATCATGCCCTTGGCGAGGGTGAGGCCGTAGCCGAAGCCCGCGCAGCCGGCCGAGATGTCGAAGGCGGCGGGCTTGCCCGCGCCGATCCGGTGCGCGATGTCGGTCGCGACGGCAGGGGTCTGCTTGAAGTGCGAGACGGTGGAGACGATGACTCCGCCGATCTGCTCGGGAGTGATCCCGGCGTCCGCGATCGCCTTGCCCGAGGCCTCCACGGACATCATCGACACGGTCTCCTCGTCGGAGGCCCAGTGCCGGGTGGCGATGCCGGAGCGGGAGCGGATCCACTCGTCGGACGAGTCGATCGTCTCGAGGATCACCTCGTTGGGCACGACACGGGTCGGGCGGTAGCCGCCGACACCCATGATCCGTGCGTACGGGGCGCCCTTGCTGGGCTTGATCTTCGACATGCTCGCGGGCTCCTTAGGCACCCGCGTGCTCGGAGATGAGCGCGCGGGCGGCGTCGAGGTCGTCGGGGGTCTTGAGCGCGAGGGTCTTCACGCCGGGCAGTGCGCGCTTGGCGAGCCCGACCAGCGTGCCACCGGGCGCGGCCTCGACGACGGCTGTGACACCGAGGGCCTTGAAGGTCTCCATGCACAGGTCCCAGCGGACCGGGTTGGCGACCTGGCCGACGAGCCGCGAGATGACCTCGTCGCCGGTGGCGACCGTCTTCCCGTCGGCGTTCGACACGTACGTCACCTTCGGGTCGGTGACCTTCAGGGAGGCGGCGGCGTCACGCAGCCTGTCCACGGCCGGAGCCATGTGGCGCGTGTGGAAGGCGCCCGCCACCTTGAGGGGGACCACCCGGCGCACGCCTTCGGGCATGTCATCGAGCAGGGCGGCGATCTGTGCCGCGGTGCCCGCGGCGACGATCTGGCCGGCGCCGTTGACGTTGGCCGGGGTGAGCCCCAGCTTCTCCAGGTGCGGGACCGTCACCTCGGGGTCGCCGCCGAGGAGCGCGGCCATGCCCGTCTCGGTGATCGCGGCGGCCTCGGCCATGCCGAGCCCCCGCGTGCGGACGAAACGGAGCGCCGCCTCGTCCTCGAGGACGCCGGCGAGGGCGGCGGCGGTGATCTCACCGACGCTGTGGCCCGCGACGAGATCGGGGGAGGCGTCCAGGGCGGCGGCCGAGAGGAGACCGGCGGCGACGAGCAGCGGCTGGGCCACCGCCGTGTCGCGGATCTCGTCCGCGTCCGCCTTCGTGCCGTAGTGGGCGAGGTCGAGCCCGATGGCCTCGGACCAGCCCGCGATGCGGTCTGCGGCACCGGGGAGTTCGAGCCAGGGAGTCAGGAAGCCGGGCGTCTGAGCGCCTTGGCCGGGAGCGACGAGTACGAGCACCCTCACACTCTCTCTTGTGGACGGCCCCGGACGCCCGTGGGGACAGGGACGAAGAACCGTCAGGGGAATTGTTGAAGTTCGACAAAAGTCTAGAGCTGGGAGTCGCCGTCGGCCAAGCGTCCCAGGATGAGGGCGATCCGCAGCGTGAACGCGGAACGCACGTCCGAGGGTGACCATCCGGTGACGTCGGTCACACGTCGCAGCCGGTAGCGCACGGTATTGGGGTGCACGAACAGCATCCGGGCAGCGCCCTCCAGGCTGCTCGCCTGCTCGAGATACACACTCAACGTCTCCAGAAGTGCCGAGCCCGCTTCTTCGAGCGGTCTGTAGATCTCCTCCACCAGTTGATCGCGTGCGGCAGGGTCACCCGCCATCGCGCGCTCCGGAAGGAGATCGTCCGACAACACGGGGCGCGGCGCGTCCTGCCACGCCGAACAAGCTTTGAGGCCGGCTGCGGCCGCCTGCGCGGACCGGGTGGCCGCGAGCAGGTCGGGCACCACGGGCCCGGCGACGACGGGACCGGCGGCATATGGGCCGATCAGCGATTTCGCCACGTTCAGGGGGTTGTCGCTGCCACCGGCGATCACGACCAGGCGGTGACCGAGCACGCCGGTGAGGACCTGGAGCTTCGCGTGCCGCGCGGCCCGCCGGATGGCCTCCACGGTGAGTTCGCTGTCGCCCTCGGGGGCGGTGCCGAGCACGACGCAGACATGCTCGGGGGAGTTCCAGCCGAGCGCGGCCGCCCGGGACACGGCACCCTCGTCCGCCTCGCCCGACAGCACCGCGTTCACGACGAGCGACTCGAGACGGGCGTCCCACGCGCCGCGGGCCTCGGCGGCCTGCGCGTACACCTGGGCGGTGGCGAAGGCGATCTCGCGCGCGTAGACGAGCAGGGCCTCACGGAGCACCGACTCGTCGCCGGGTGCCGCGACCTCGTCGATCGCGGCCTCCATGACCTCGATCGTCGTACGCACCATCTCCACGGTCTGCCGCAGGGTGATGGCCCTGGTCAGCTCGCGTGGCGCGGTGCCGAACACGTCGGTGGAGATCGCCTGCGGTGTCTCCGGGTGACGGAACCACTCCGTGAACGCGGCGATGCCGGCCTGGGCGACCAGGCCGATCCAGGACCGGTTCTCGGGGGGCATCGCCCGGTACCACGGCAGCGCCTCGTCCATGCGGGCGATGGCGTTGGCGGCCAGCCTGCCGGAGGACTGCTCCAGGCGTTTCAGGGTCGCGGCGTGGAGATGGGCGTCGTTCGCGGCGGGCTGCTCAGGATCGGGTCGGGGCACGCACACAAGACTGCCTTATCGGGCCACGAACCCGGAGGGGCGGGGCGGCCGACCGCTCACCGGGGATACCGTGGGGACGTGATGGACGTACGCCGCTCCGGCGACCGCTTCCGCGGCGGGGACCCGGCCACGGGTGACTCCGCGGGCATCGAGACGCTGCACGCTTTCTCCTTCGGGCGGTTCTACGACCCGGACAACCTGCGCTTCGGGCCGATCCTGGCATGCAACGAGGAGCGTCTCGCCCCGGGTGCCGGCTTCGACGAGCATCCGCACAGCCACACCGAGATCGTCACCTGGGTGGTGGAGGGCGAACTCACCCACCGGGACTCGGCCGCGCACGCCACCGTCGTACGCCCCGGTGACGTCCAGCACCTCAGTTCGGCCGGCGGGGTGCGTCACGTCGAACGCAACGACGGCGCACTTCCGCTGACGTTCATTCAGATGTGGCTGGCACCTCTGGAGCCCGGCGGGGAACCCGCGTACACCCATGTGGCCGGGATAGCCGACTCCACTCCGTACGCCCTACCCGAGGCGGGTGCGATGCTCCACGTCCGCCGCCAGTGCGAGGGTGAACGCACCGCCGTGCCCGACGCGGTGGGCGTCTACGTCCATGTCGTACGGGGGCGGGTGCTCCTCGGGGGTGAGGAACTGGGCCCCGGCGACTCGGCGCGGATCACCGGGTCGAACGGCCTGGAACTGGAAGCGCTGGAGCGGGCCGAGACCCTGGTCTGGGAGCTCGCCGAGGTGTGAGGGCGGCACCGCCCCCTCAGCGGGAGGCGAGTTCCGCCAGCACCGCGTCGGTGAACTCCGGCCAGACCTCCGCGGCCCACGGCCCGAAGGCCCGGTCCGTCAGCGCGACGCAGGCCGCGCCGGCCGCCGGGTCGATCCACAGGAAGGTGCCGGACTGGCCGAAGTGCCCGAAGGTGGCGGGGGAGGACGAGGACCCGGTCCAGTGCGGGGCCTTGGAGTCGCGGATCTCGAAGCCCAGCCCCCAGTCGTTGGGGTTCCGGTGTCCGTAACCGGGGAGCACGCCCTTGAGGCCGGGGTGGACGACGCTCTGCGCCGCGAGCACCGTGCGCGGGTCGAGGAGCCGCGGGGCCTGCACCTCCGCGGCGAAGCGCGCCAGGTCGTCCACGGTCGAGACGCCGTCCTTGGCGGGCGAGCCCTCCAGCGCCGTCGCCGTCATGCCCAGCGGCTCGAGCACCGCCTGGCGCACGTACTCCGGGAACGGGATGTCGGTCGCTTTCGCGATGTGGTCGCCCAGCACCTCGAAGCCCGCGTTGGAGTAGAGGCGTCGCGTGCCGGGCGCCGCCGTGACCCGGTGCTCGTCGAAGGCGAGGCCGCTGGTGTGTGCGAGGAGGTGGCGCACCGTGGAGCCCTCGGGCCCGGCCGGCTCGTCCAGCTCGACGGCGCCCTCCTCGTAGGCCACCAGCGCCGCGTACGCCGCGAGCGGCTTGCTGACCGAGGCCAGCGGGAAGCGGTGCGCGGTGGGGCCGTGGGCGCCCACCGTGGTGCCGTCCGCGGTGACGACGGCGGCGGCCGCGGTGGGTACGGGCCAGTTCTCGATCATCGCGAGGCTCTGCATGCGTATGAGCCTAAACGCAGGACGCCACCCGACCGCGCTTGCCTGGAGTGCACTCCAAGGTTCTAGCGTGGGGGCATGACGGTGATGGAGAGCACTTCCGCACGGACGGACACCTGCGCTTCCGCCCCCGAGGCGCATCCGCGCCCCGAGGGCCGGGACCGCTACACCATCAGCGAGGTCGTCGCCCTCAGCGGGCTCACCGCTCACACGCTGCGCTGGTACGAGCGGATCGGGCTGCTGTCGCACGTCGACCGCTCGCACACGGGCCAGCGGCGCTTCACCAACCGCGACCTGGACTGGCTGGCCTTCGTGGGCAAGCTCAGGCTGACCGGAATGCCGGTCGCCGACATGGTCAGGTACGCGGAACTGGTCCGCGAGGGCGACCACACCTTCACCGAGCGGCAGGAGCTGCTGGAGTCGACCCGGCGCGACGTGCGGGCGCGCATCGCGGAACTCCAGGGCACCCTCGCCGTGCTCGACTTCAAGATCGACTTTTATGGTGGCGCCCGCACGGCGTCGGAAGGGGTCTGAACGACATGAGTGACACCGGAAGGATCGCGACCGCGGAGCTCGGTTCCGGAGGCCCGCAGGTCGGGGTGCAGGGTCTCGGCTGCATGGGGATCAGCGAGTTCTACGGGGACACCGACGATGCGGCGGCCCGGGACACCCTGGAAGCCGCCCTGGAAGCGGGCGTCACCCTGTTCGACACCGCGGACGTCTACGGCCGCGGTGCCAACGAGACGTTCCTCGCGCCCTTCGTCTCCGCGCACCGGGACGAGATCACGCTGGCCACGAAGTTCGCGATAGAGCGGACCGACGACCCCCACTACCGCGGGGTGCGCAACGATCCCGCGTACATCCGCCGGGCCGTCGAGGCGAGCCTGCGCCGGCTGGGCACCGATGCCATCGACCTGTACTACATGCACCGCCGCGACCCGCTCGTCCCGTTCGCCGAATCGGTCGGCGCGATGGCGGAACTGGTGCGGGAGGGCAAGGTCAGGCAGCTGGGTCTGAGCGAGGTGACCGGGGCGGAACTGCGCGAGGCGCACGCGGTGCACCCGATCGCCGCCCTGCAGTCCGAGTGGTCGCTCTTCAGCCGGGACGTCGAGCGGAGCGCCGTCCCGGCGGCCGCCGAGCTCGGGTTGACCCTCGTGCCGTACTCCCCGCTCGGCCGGGGATTCCTGACCGGGGCGTTCGCGGACGCGGGCAAGGAGCTGGGCGAGGGCGACTTCCGCAGGCACCAGCCCCGCTTCACCGGCGAGAACGCGAAGGCCAACGCGGCCCTGCTGGAGCCGGTGCACAAGATCGCGGCCGCGCACGGCGCGACGGCCGCGCAGGTCGCCCTGGCCTGGGTGCAGCAGCGGGCCGAGGTGCACGGCCTGTCCGTCGTGCCGATCCCGGGCACGCGCAAGCGCAGCCGCCTGCTGGAGAACGTCGGAGCGACCCGGCTGCACCTGACCGAGCAGGAACTCCAGTCGCTGGAGCCCCTCGCGGGCCGGGTGGCGGGCGACCGCTACCCGGACATGAGCAGCACGGCCACCGCGCGCGAGTAGCCTGCCCGGCTGATTCCGGCCCCGCGCCGCCGGGCGGGGAGTTCGACTCCCGAAGCCCGTCGGGCGCTCTACAGGTCGGCGAGCAGTTCCGTCTTCTTCGCGGTGTACTCGGCATCCGTGACCAGACCCGCCCGGTGGAGGTCGCCGAGGTGGCGTATCCGCTCCGCGATGTCCGCCGGGTCGCGCCGGCCGCCCACGGGTACGGGCGCCGTCGTGACCGGCACCGACTGGGTCCGGCGGACGGACTCCAGGACCGCGGCGGCGAACGGCAGCGACTCGTGGACCTGCCCGTACCCCAGGCCGAACACCACGGAGGCCGGGTCCTGGTCCGGCTGCACGCGCGGCGCGGCCGGGTGGGGAGCCGTGTCCACCCCGGAGGCGTCCGCGAGGGCGCCGCGCGGCACCAGCCGGAGATACCCCTCGAACGCCTCGGGGGAGCGCCACTCGATCCCGCCCAGGTCAGCCACCGGGAACGTCTGGTCGCCCGCCTTCCACTTGGCGCTGGACGCACCCGTCCAGTACCAGCGGAAGGAGACCAGGGTCCCGTCGAACCCCGCCCGGCCGTCGTACGCCTTGAAGTGCATGGGCGCCTCGGGGGCCGTCACCATGAAGTGCTCCGCGGGCAGGGAGGCCTCCGGGCCCAGCAGGGACCGCAGTTCGTCGGCGTAGTAGTCGGCGAGCGTCTCCCGCTCGGCGGGCAGCACCAGGCGGTAGGGGTCGCAGCCCTCCTTCAGCTGCCCGGCCGCGGCCTCCAGCAGCGGATCGGCACCAGGTCTCGGCACCGCGTGCAGAACCACCGTGCTCCGCTTGCCGGGGGTCAGCGTCACCGACGACAACGCCGCGTACGGAATGCGGCGTTCACGCAGGCTCTGATAGAGCCTCGGCGCGCGGATCCCCCGTTCGAAGCGGATGAGCAAGGAGTCCGTGTCGAACTCCCAGGTGGCATGAATTCCGGCCAGCACATCACCCATGTGCCTCATCGTATGTGGCACGGCCCCGCACGTCCCCCCTCGGTACAGGCGAAATCGGGCAGGCCGTTCGCCGTCTTCACGCGCTTCGGACGAGTTTCTACGCGCGTCGGCCGTCCGCGTCACCGGAGATTTCCCGGTGGCACGCCTGATCGGTATTCGCGCAACTGACGGAGTCGTAGGCGCCCACGCCGATCGCGGCGAAGTTGTCGAGACTCTCCGTGCCCGGCTCGAAGTAGCCGCTGTGCCCGGTCGCGCCGCTCGCGGACACGATCCGCGCACCGAAGTCCGGATCGACCGGATCGGCACCATGGCCCAGTCCGCCGACCGCCAGATTGGGCACGTCGGCGATCCAGTCGCCGCTGTCCCGCATCGCCCAGACCCTCGCCCGGGTGTGGAGTGCGGCCGCGTTGTCCGCGCGCATCCCCGGGCTTCCCGCGACCGCGATGTCGGACACCCTGGACGGCAGGCCGCGGGCGGCGACCCCGCACACAACGGAGCCGTAGCTGTGGCAGACCAGCGTGACGTGCGAGAGCCCCGGCAGCCCGCTCACCAGCGCGTTCAGCCGCTTGGCACCCTCCTTGGCGAGCCCTCCCAGCACCGCGTCCATGCCGATGCCGGCGGGCGCCGTGTAATCCGCCCAGGCGATGACGGCCGTGCGGGAGCCGGGGCGTGCCGAGCGCTCCGCGCCGTACAGCGACCGCGCCATGCCGACGGGCGCCGCGTTCGTCTTGGGGCCGGTGCGCTCCAGGGTCAGCAGATTCGTGTCCACCCCCGGCACCACGACCGAGACCCGGTCGGCCCGGTCGAGGTCGCCGAACACCTCGGCCGCCCGGCCGCGCCCCGAGGGGTCGAAGGCCAGGATCTGGCGGTCCCCCGTGAGGAGGGAACGGAAGCGTTCCAGCCGGAGCACGGCCTGCCGGCGCCCGTCCGGCGAGAGCCGCAGGTCCTTCGCGCGCTGCTGCTCCGCCGTCTCGGCGTCCGCCAGGGCGTGCCGGTTGGCCCGGTAGCGCAGGTCGGACGGCGCGCCGTTCAGGTTCCCCACCACGAGCGGGTACTTGTCGGCGAGGGCGACCTGCTGGCCCGCCGTGAGCGTCGCGAAGAAGTGGGCCAGCCGGTAGGCGGGGGCTCCGGGGTCCGGCAGTGCGTGACCGGCTATACGGTCCTTCGCCCAGGAGGCGAGCGCGATCTCGCGCGGTGCGGCTGCGTGCTGGTGACGCACGGCGGTCCATCCGGTGGTCGCCAGCATCACGAACACGACCGCGATGGCGAGCAGCGCGCGCCATGCGGTGAGCGTGGGGGAGGAGTCGAAGGAAGTCACTGCGCCCCACCCTAGGAGACGCGCACCCGAGGTCGTGGCAGGGGTGACACGGATCACTCGTGCGCGGGGAATTGACTACCCGTCTCTCACGCTCCGTGCGCAGCGGCCGCACACTGAGACGCCCTCAGCTGTGATCTAGTGTCCGAAATGCCCGATAAGCTCCGAGCGTTGTGAGTTCGGCCATGCTGCCGCGATGAGGTGTCCGGCACATGTGTGAGCTTCGGGTAAGCGTGATCCTACGCGGCGCGCCACCTCTCGGAGAGCGCAGGTCCGAGGTGATCCAGGTGGAGTTCGGTCAGCTCCCCGAGTGCCTCCAGGCCGCCGTCCTGCCTGCCGCTCCACAGCTGGCCGGTCAGGCGCATCACCCCGGCGAACGCCGCGACCGCGACCCGGGGGCGCGGGTCCGCCTCCGGATCCAGGCCCTCACGCTCCGCGATCACCAGGGTGGTCTGCCGTTCCAGGCCGACGCTCCGCCGCATGTGGGCGGCGAGCAGCGACGGGGTCGATTCGATCATCCGGTAGGTGCGGATCCGGAGTTCGGCCGTCTCGTCGCTCCCGGCCGCCTCGGGGACGGTGTTCCAGGCGATCAGGATCGAGCGGCGCATCGCCTCGAAAGGGGTCTCCGCGGCGGGCCGTTGACGGAGTTCGACGAGGAAGCGTGCCTCGATCGCGTCCTGCACGGCGAAGGCGGCCGCCTCCTTGTTCGCGAAGTAGCGGAAGAAGGTGCGCTGGGAGACCTCGACCGCGTCGGCGATCTCGTCGACGGTGGTCGAGTCGTACCCCTGGGCGGCGAAGAGTCCGAGGGCGGCCCGCAGCAGAGCCTCGCGGGTGCGCTGCTTCTTGCGCTCGCGCAATCCGGCCGGAGCCCCGGGGGCGGGACCCGATGTCTGCCTGCGTGTCACGTGCTGGACCTCTTTCCACTGCTTTGCGCAGATCAGCCTACCTGTGCGCTACATGACGGTTACTGTCCTGTGAATTGGTTTGTCGACTGTCAGTCGCTGACATAATCTCCTGCGCATGACCAGTCAGACCACAGTCGAAAAGGCGCCGCGGGAGCCTCAGGACGCCCTTGTCCCCGCACCGGCGAAAGGGCTGCGCGGCCACCCCTGGCTGACGCTCTTCGCCGTCGCCATCGGCGTGATGATGGTGGCGCTCGACGGCACGATCGTCGCGATCGCCAACCCCGTCATCCAGCAGGACCTCGGCGCCTCGCTCGCCGACGTCCAGTGGATCACCAACGGCTACATGCTCGCCCTCGCGGTCTCCCTGATCACCGCGGGCAAGCTCGGCGACCGCTTCGGCCACCGCCAGACGTTCCTGATAGGAATCGCCGGATTCGCCGCCGCGTCCGCGGCCATCGGCCTCTCCGACAGTGTGCTCCTGGTGATCGTCTTCCGCGTGCTGCAGGGCCTGTTCGGCGCGCTGCTGATGCCGGCGGCACTCGGCCTGCTGCGGGCCACCTTCCCCGCCGAGAAGCTGAACATGGCGATCGGCATCTGGGGCATGGTGATCGGCGCCTCGACCGCGGGCGGACCCATCCTCGGCGGCGTGCTCGTGGAGCACGTCAGCTGGCAGTCCGTGTTCTTCATCAACGTGCCCGTCGGCGTGATCGCACTCGTCTTCGGACTCGTGATCCTCAGGGACCACCGTGCCGCCAACGCGCCGAGGTCCTTCGACATCGGTGGCATCGTCCTGCTGTCCCAGGCGATGTTCTGCCTGATCTGGTCGCTGATCAAGGGCTCCGAGTGGGGCTGGGGGGATCCGAAGACCCTCGGCTTCCTGGGCGCCTCCCTGGTGCTGTTCGTCGTGTTCGCGCTCTCCCAGAAGAACGTGCGCGAACCGCTGATCCCGCTGGCCATGTTCCGCTCGGTACCGCTCTCGGCCGGTGTGGTCCTGATGGTGCTGATGGCGTTCGCCTTCATGGGCGGCCTGTTCTTCGTCACGTTCTACCTCCAGAACGTCCACGGCATGAGCCCGGTCGACAGCGGACTGCACCTGCTTCCGCTGACCGGGATGATGATCGTCGGCTCGCCCCTCGCCGGCGCAGCCATCACCAGGTTCGGCCCCCGCGTGCCGCTCGTCGGCGGAATGGTGTCCGTCGCCGTCGCCATGTTCGGCATGTCGCAACTGACCGCCGGCACCGGCACGCTGACCATGTCGCTCTGGTTCGCGCTCCTCGGCTTCGGTCTCGCGCCGGTCATGGTCGGGGCCACCGAGGTCATCGTGGGCAACGCGCCGATGGAGCTCTCCGGTGTCGCGGGCGGTCTCCAGCAGGCGGCCATGCAGGTCGGCGGCAGCCTCGGCACCGCCGTGCTGGGCGCCGTGATGGCGTCCCGGGTCGACGCGCGGCTGGGCGACAACTGGAAGGCCGCGGAGCTTCCGCCGGTCACCCCGGACCAGCTGGACCAGGCATCCTCCGCCATCAAGGTCGGCATGCCGCCGATCGCCCCGGGCACCCCGCCGGAGATCGCGGCGAAGATCGCGGACGTCGCTCATGACACGTTCGTGTCCGGAATGAGTTCCGCCTTCATGGTCGCGGGCATCGTGGCCGTGGTCGCCGCGCTCGTCGCCACCCTCACCAAGCGCGGCGCGAACGCCGAGGCGGGCATGGGCGCAGGCCATATCTGACGCCGTGCCGCAGGCCGGCCCGCGCCGGACGGACCCGGGTCTCCGGGCGTCAACCCAGCGCATCCGACAGCCCCGCCGGAAGGTTCCGGCGGGGCTGTCGCCTATCAGGGTGGTCTGCGGCCCCGCCCCTTTCCGGGCCGCTGCCCCGCAGGTCAGAGTGCGGACATGCGAGCCGTCCGGCCCGCTCGACCACGGGGGTTGATCCACCATGCGTACGACCGTTCTCGCCGCCACCCTGGCGGCCACCGCGCTCGTCCCGGCCACGGCCCTGGCCTCGGGCGTCACGCCCGCCGTCCACCACGGACCCGCAGGGCACGAGCGCTCCCGCAGCGCCCCGCAGGCCGCACCCACCGGGCTCGCACCCTGCGGTGCGGGGCGGCTCTGCCTCTGGACCAGGCCGGGCTTCTCGGGAGCCACCCAGACCCACGAACTGTCCACCGTCGACATCGAGAGCTGTGTCCCGCTCCCGGCCGGCCGTCACGCCCACGCGCTCGTCAACCGCACCGGTCGTCCCGTCACGACCTATCAGTCGGCGGAGTGCGCGGAGACCGGCGAGTTCGAGACGTACCCGGGCAGCGGCACCTGGGTCCCCCGGTCGCCGTACACCGTGAGGGCGTTCAAGATCTGGGAGAGCTGACCGGCGCCGCGGGAGGGGGCGGGTGACCGGGAGAACGCCGGAGGGCGGCGAGGCCGTGAAGCCCCGCCGCCCTCCGGTCCCCGCCAGGGGTGTTACGCGTCGCCGCCCGCCGGGCCGGGGCCCGCCGCGGCCACGTCCAGCAGCTCGTACCGGTCGAGCGCCGTCTTCAGCGCCGAGCGGTCGATCTTGCCTTCCTTGGCCAGCTCGGTGAGCACCGCCAGCACGATCGACTGCGCGTCGATGTGGAAGAAGCGCCGGGCCGCACCACGGGTGTCGGCGAAGCCGAAGCCGTCCGCGCCCAGGGACTGGTACGCGCCGGGGACCCAGCGCGCGATCTGGTCCGGCACGGAGCGCATCCAGTCCGAGACCGCGACGAACGGGCCCTCGGAGCCGGACAGCTTCCGCGTCACGTACGGGACGCGCTGCTCCTCCTCCGGGTGGAGCAGGTTGTGGCGCTCCACCTCCACGGCGTCACGGCGCAGCTCGTTCCAGGAGGTCGCCGACCAGACGTCCGCCTTCACGTTCCACTCCTCGGCGAGGATCCGCTGCGCCTCGACCGCCCACGGCACCGCGACACCGGAGGCCAGGATCTGGGCCGGGATCAGGCCCGCCTCGCCCGCGCGGTAGCGGTGCACGCCCTTGAGGATGCCCTCGACGTCCACGTCGGCGGGCTCCGCGGGGTGCTGGATCGGCTCGTTGTAGACGGTGAGGTAGTAGAAGACGTCCTCGTTCTCCTCGGGGGCGCCGCCGTACATCCGGCGCAGACCGTCCTTCACGATGTGCGCGATCTCGTACCCGAACGCCGGGTCGTAGGACACACAGGCGGGGTTCGTCGACGCGAGGAGCTGCGAGTGGCCGTCCGCGTGCTGGAGACCCTCACCGGTCAGCGTCGTACGGCCGGCCGTCGCGCCCAGCACGAAGCCGCGCGAGAGCTGGTCGGCCATCTGCCAGAACTGGTCACCGGTGCGCTGGAAACCGAACATCGAGTAGAAGACGTACACCGGGATCAGCGGCTCGCCATGCGTGGCGTACGCGGAACCCGCGGCGATCAGCGAGGCGGTGCAGCCCGCCTCGGAGATGCCGTCGTGCAGCATCTGGCCGGTCGGCGACTCCTTGTACGCGAGGAGCAGCTCACGGTCCACCGACTCGTACTGCTGGCCGAGCGGGTTGTAGATCTTCGCACTCGGGAAGAACGCGTCCATGCCGAAGGTGCGGTACTCGTCGGGGGCGATCAGCACGAAGCGCTTGCCGATCTCCTTGTCCCGCATGAGGTCCTTCAGGATGCGGACGAACGCCATGGTCGTGGCGATCGACTGCTGACCCGAACCCTTCTTCGCGGTCGCGTACGCCTTGTCATCAGGGAGGGGCAGTGGCTTCGCACGCACGACACGCGTCGGGACGTAACCGCCCAGACCCTGGCGACGGTCGTGCATGTACTGGATCTCCTCCGAGTCGCGGCCCGGGTGGTAGTACGGCGGGTTGCCGTCCTCGAGCTGCTTGTCCGCGATCGGGATGTGCAGACGGTCACGGAAGCGCTTGAGGTCGTCCGCCGTGAGCTTCTTCATCTGGTGGGTCGCGTTACGGCCCTCGAAGTTCGGCCCGAGGGTCCAGCCCTTGACCGTCTGCGCCAGGATCACGGTCGGCTGGCCCTTGTGCGCCTTGGCCGCCGCGTACGCCGCGTAGACCTTGCGGTGGTCGTGACCGCCGCGCCCGAGGTGCAGGATCTGCTGGTCGGACATGTCCTTGACCATGTCGCGCAGCCGCGGGTCGTCACCGAAGAAGTGCTCCCGGATGTACGCGCCGGTCTCGGTCGCGTACGTCTGGAACTGGCCGTCCGGTGTCGTGTTCAGCCTGTTGACCAGGATGCCCGTCCGGTCCTGCGCCAGCAGCGGGTCCCAGGAGCGGTCCCAGACCAGCTTGATGACGTTCCAGCCGGCGCCGCGGAACTGGGACTCCAGCTCCTGGATGATCTTGCCGTTGCCGCGGACGGGCCCGTCCAGGCGCTGCAGGTTGCAGTTGACCACGAAGGTGAGGTTGTCTAGGCCCTCGCGCGCGGCGATGGAGAGCTGGCCGAGCGACTCCGGCTCGTCCATCTCGCCGTCGCCGAGGTAGGCCCAGACGTGCGAGTCGGAGGTGTCGGCGATGCCGCGCGCCTCCATGTAGCGGTTCATCCGTGCCTGATAGATCGCGCCGAGGGGGCCGAGGCCCATCGAGACCGTCGGGAACTCCCAGAAGTCCGGCATCGACCGCGGGTGCGGATAGCTGGACAGCGCGTGCCCGGCCTTGGACTTCTCCTGGCGGAAGCCGTCGAGCTGGGCCTCGCTGAGCCGGTCCAGCAGAAAGGCGCGGGCGTAGATGCCGGGAGAGGCGTGTCCCTGGAAGAAGATCTGGTCGCCGCCGCGGCCGTCGTCCTTGCCGCGGAAGAAGTGGTTGAAGCCCACGTCGTACAGCGAGGCGGACGAGGCGAAGGTGGCGATGTGGCCGCCGACGCCGATCCCGGGACGCTGGGCGCGGGAGACCATCACCGCGGCGTTCCACCGGGTCGCGTTGAGGACCTTGCGCTCGATCTCCTCGTCGCCGGGGAAGAAGGGCTCGTCCTTCGTGGCGATGGTGTTGACGTAGTCGGTACTGCGCATCTCCGGCACGGCGACGCGCTTCTCCCGCGCGCGCTCGATGAGCCGGAGCATCAGATAGCGGGCCCGCTCACGGCCCCGCTCGTCGACGGCGGCGTCGAGGGAGTCGAGCCATTCCTGGGTCTCTTCTGGATCGAAGTCCGGGACCTGGCTCGGAAGGCCGCCAATGATGATCGGGTTGCGATCTGATCCGGAAGCCACGCTGTTCCTTCGCTGTTCGGTGGTGCTCTTCAGGGCCTGGTTGCGGGGAACGTACCCCCGTGGCGGCTGCTGTACGCCGCCTCCATCGTCTACCGCGAGGACCTAAACGTCATCTCTACTGTGGGGTAACACAAGGTTCGCTGGAGCCGTGTCCAGGGCACGAGTATCAGCGCCCCGGGGACGGTCCGGCCCAAACCGCAACCATACGCCCGACCCGGCCAGGCGTTCCCAAAGCCCGTTCGAATCCGAATGGCGGAGCGAAACGGCATAAGCTGAGGAAGGACGTAAAGGGTCCGGACTCCTTTTCCGGGCCCGCAGGAGACATGCCTGACACTGCGGCGACGTGGCAGGGAACGTCACCGTTTAGGCGGTCTCGGACGCCGGGTACTTGCGCGATTCGCCGAGCCCGTGTGGACTACGGCCAATGCCCCGCGCACGCGCGTGGCTGAAGCATTTTCCGAAACATGATCAGGAGGCAACCCGTGAGCGCGACCGCGGACCACGCGGAGGAACGGACCAACACGGCCGCGAGGCTTGGGTTCGAACCCGGACAGGTGGTCCAGGAGATCGGCTACGACGACGACGTCGAGCAGGAGCTCCGTGAGGGCATTGAGGCCACAATCGGCCAGGAACTCGTCGACGAGGACTACGACGACGTCGCCGACGTCGTCCTGCTCTGGTTCCGTGACGAGGACGGCGACCTTACGGACGCGCTGGTGGATGCCATCGGTCTGATCGAGGACGGTGGGGCGGTCTGGCTGCTGACGCCCAAGACCGGCCGCGACGGATACGTCGAACCGAGCGACATCAACGAGGCTGCCCAGACAGCTGGTCTCGCCCAGACCAAGAGCATCAGCGCGGGCAAGGACTGGACGGGCAGCCGTCTGGTCACCCCCAAGGGGGCCAAGGCCAAGCGCTGAGGGCTCTTCCAACACCACCGGGGCCCCCGGACGGCATCACGCCGCCGGGGGCCTTCGTACGCGCCGGTGGGGCCTGACCGGGTTCCGAGGGGCCGCTGCGTAGGGTGGGTGTCACCCGGACGGACCATGCCGGGGAAGTCGCGACGCCGGTGAAGGGATGCGTCTCCATGGCGATCGAGGTCGGTACACGGGCTCCGGATCTTGAGCTGAAGGACAACCACGGGCGGACCGTGAGGCTCTCTGATTTCCAGGGTTCTCACGGCGCCAAGAACGTGGTGCTGGTCTTCTACCCGTTCGCCTTCACCGGCGTCTGCACGGGCGAGCTCTGTGCGCTCCGCGACGAGCTGCCGCGGTTCGAGAACGACGACACCCAGCTGCTCGCCGTCTCCAACGACTCGATCCACACCCTGCGCGTCTTCGCCGAGCAGGAGGGCCTGGAGTACCCGCTGCTGTCGGACTTCTGGCCGCACGGCGCCGCCTCGCGGGCGTACGGCGTCTTCGACGAGGAGAAGGGGTGCGCGGTGCGCGGCACCTTCGTCATCGACAAGGGGGGCGTGGTCCGCTGGACCGTCGTCAACGGCCTCCCGGACGCGCGTGACCTGAACGACTACGTCAAGGCGCTCGACTCCATCTGACCGGTGGAGCCCCCGCCCGCCCGCTGCGGTGACCGGGGTCCGTGACGTGCGGGTCCGGGGTTTGTGACCTCCCGGATCCGGGGATCTCCTGGCGGCGACCGGCCAAAAGCCTGTTTTGGCCGGGAACCGGTCACTAGGATCCGATCGTTGATCCGATGCCAACGCACGACGGGGTGCTGGTGTCTGCCGGCCCTCTCAAAACTTTTGGAGGACTCGTGGGAGTCAGCCTCAGCAAGGGCGGCAACGTCTCGCTGACCAAGGCCGCGCCGAACCTGACAGCGGTCATCGTCGGTCTGGGCTGGGATGCCCGTACGACCACCGGCGGTGACTTCGACCTCGACGCCAGCGCTCTGCTGACGAACGCCGAGGGCAAGGTCGGCAGCGACGGTAATTTCGTCTTCTTCAACAACCTCAAGAGCCCCGACGGCTCCGTCGAGCACACCGGTGACAACCTCACCGGTGAGGGCGAGGGCGACGACGAGGTCATCAAGGTCAACCTCGCCGGCGTCCCGGCCGACGTCGACAAGATCGTCTTCCCGGTCTCGATCTACGAGGCCGAGACCCGCCAGCAGAGCTTCGGCCAGGTGCGCAACGCCTACATCCGCGTGGTGAACCAGGCGGACAACACCGAACTCGCGCGCTACGACCTGAGCGAGGACGCCTCGACGGAGACCGCGATGGTCTTCGGCGAGCTCTACCGCAACGGCGCGGAGTGGAAGTTCCGTGCCATCGGCCAGGGGTACGCCTCGGGGCTGCGCGGTATCGCGCAGGACTTCGGCGTCAACGTCTGATCCGGTCCGGAGGCAGCTCCGGTCCCTTCGGCTCCACCGCGTCCGGCGTCGCACCACGTGCGGCGCCGGACGCGCTGGGCAGAGCGCCCCGCGTCCGGCAGGCGCCTGCCGCCAGAACGACTGTCCATCGACTCGGGGAGGACACACCATGGGCGTCACGCTCGCCAAGGGAGGCAATGTCTCCCTCTCCAAGGCCGCACCCAATCTCACGCAGGTGCTGGTCGGGCTCGGCTGGGACGCACGATCCACGACCGGAGCCGACTTCGACCTCGACGCCAGCGCGCTGCTGTGCCAGTCGGGCCGGGTCCTCGGCGACGAGTGGTTCGTGTTCTACAACAACCTCACCAGCCCCGACGGCTCCGTCGAGCACACCGGCGACAACCTCACCGGTGAGGGTGACGGCGACGACGAGTCCGTCCTCGTGAACCTGGCGCAGGTGCCCGCGCACTGCGACAAGATTCTTTTCCCGGTCTCGATCCATGAAGCCGACAATCGTGGGCAGACCTTCGGACAGGTCAGCAATGCCTTCATCCGTGTGGTGAATCAGGCGGACGGTCAGGAACTGGCGCGCTACGACCTCACCGAGGACGCCTCGACGGAGACGGCGATGATCTTCGGCGAGCTCTACCGCTATGGCGGGGAGTGGAAATTCCGTGCCGTGGGACAGGGGTACGCGTCAGGGCTCCGGGGCATCGCTCTAGACTTCGGGGTCAACGTTTCGTAAAGCCGCGCACGGCGCGGGGGACCCGTTACATACACGATGGGGTAGCCAGTGCTTCTGAAAACCTTCGGCTGGTCGATCGCGTTCACCGCGCTCGGCCTGGTCGCAGCGGTGTTCTACGGGGGGTGGCAGGCATTCGGCGTCGTCGCCATCCTGTCGGTCCTCGAGATCTCGCTGTCCTTCGACAACGCGGTGATCAACGCCGGGATCCTGAAGAAGATGAATGCCTTCTGGCAGAGAATCTTCCTCACCATCGGTGTCCTCATCGCCGTCTTCGGTATGCGGCTGGTCTTCCCCGTCGTGATCGTCGCCATCAGCGCCAAGCTGGGTCCGATCGAGGCCGTCGACCTCTCGTTCAACGACCCCGACATGTACAAGGAACTGGTCACGGACGCCCATCCGTCGATCGCCGCCTTCGGTGGCATGTTCCTGCTCATGATCTTCCTCGACTTCATCTTCGAGGACCGTGACATCCAGTGGCTGCGCTGGATCGAGCGCCCGCTCGCCAAGCTCGGCAAGGTCGACATGCTGTCGGTCTGCGTCGCGCTCATCGTCCTGCTGATCAGCGCGCTCACGTTCGCGACCCACGCCCACCAGCACGGTGGCGGGCACGCCGACAAGACGTCGACCGTGCTGCTCTCCGGGATCGCCGGTCTGATCACCTATCTCGTGGTCGGCGGCCTGTCCGGGTTCTTCGAGAACAAGCTGGAAGAGGAGGAGGAGCGCGAGCAGGAGGCCGAGGAAGAGGCCAAGAAGTCCGGGAAGCCGGTTGCCGCGGTGGCACTGGCCGGCAAGGCCGCGTTCTTCATGTTCCTCTACCTCGAGGTCCTCGACGCGTCCTTCTCGTTCGACGGCGTCATCGGCGCCTTCGCCATCACCAACGAGATCGTGCTGATGGCCCTCGGCCTCGGTATCGGTGCCCTGTACGTCCGTTCGCTCACCGTGTACCTGGTGCGCCAGGGCACCCTGGACGACTACGTCTACCTGGAGCACGGCGCGCACTACGCGATCGGCGCCCTGTCGATCATCCTGCTCGTCACCATCCAGTACGAGATCAACGAGATCATCACCGGTCTCGTCGGCGTCGTCCTGATCGCCTGGTCCTTCTGGTCCTCGGTCCGGCGCAACAAGGCGATCGAGGCGGCCGGCGGTGACGGCGGCGGCTCCGATTCCAAGGCGGAAGTCTCCTCCGGGGTGTGACCCGGTAGGGATTGAGGAACGCTCTCTCTGCGGGGCGGCCCACGTCGGCGGTTCCGGGAGCGCCCGGAACCGGCCCGGTGGCCGCCCCGCAGTGATGTGCGGGGCGGCCCGGCCCGTAGGGGCGCGGGGTCGGGAAGTACTACGGATGCATGGGGGTTGGGATGGCCTTCTGGGACGGCTTGTTTCCGGGACGCGCGGCGCAGTTCGAGTCGGGTAACTCCGCGACGAACTCCATCGTGCTCTCCCGGCGCAACGCGACGGTCTCGCTGACCAAGCAGGGCGCGCTGTCGGGCAATCTGCGCGTCAACCTGTCGTGGCGCATGCGTACCTCGGACATCGGGGGCAGGTCGCGGCAGAGCGGCCGGCTGCTGCGCCCGCTGAAGCTCTTCAAGCCCGACGTGGTCCAGGCCCACACCCAGGGCATGGTCAACGTCGACCTGGACCTGGGCTGCATGTACGAACTCGCGGACGGCACCAAGGGTGTGGTGCAGCCGCTGGGCAACCTCATCGGTGACCTGAACTCGGCGCCGTACATCCGGCTCAGCGGGGACGACCGGTTCGGGGCGCCGTCGGGCGAGACCGTCTATGTGAACCTCGACAAGCGCGACGAGATCAAGCGCCTGCTGTTCTTCGTCTACATCTACGACCAGACCCCGGCCTTCGACCGCACGCACGCCAAGGTGACGCTCTACCCGGGCAACGGCCCGCGTATCGAGATCGAGCTGGACGAGCGCGCCCCGCAGGCCCGCTCCTGCGCGGTGTTCACCGTGGACAACACCAAGGGTGAGCTGGTCGTGCGGCGCGAGGTCAAGTTCGTCTACGGCTTCCAGTCGGAGCTGGACCGCATGTACGGCTTCGGCATGCAGTGGGGGCGCGGCTACAAGACGCGGGCCTGAGTGCGCACCGTCGAGGGCACCCGCGGCGCCGGTTCAGGACCGGAGGAACTGCGGGCCCTGCGGGGGCAGCACGAAATTCGGGTCTGCCGCGTGTGCCGCGGCCGCGGCGGGCTGGGGGTAGCCGTACGCCGGCTGGGCGGCGGGCTGCGGGTAGCCGTACGCGGGCTGGGCCGCCGTGGAGGGCTGCGGGTATCCGTAGGAGCCCTGGGGCGCGGCGGCCGGCTGCGGGTAGCCGTAGGCGGGCTGCTGATGCTGCACCGTGGCCTGACTGTCGGGCTCGGGCGTGCCGGTCTCCGGCAGGGTCCGGCCGGACGCGGACGCGTCGCTCCCGGGACCCGGCTCTGCGGCCGCCTCGGCCTCGTCCACCGAGATGCCGAACGCGGTGGCCAGTCCGACGAGGCCCGTGGGGTAGCCCTGGCCCACGGCACGGAACTTCCAGCCCTCGCCGCGCCGGTAGAGCTCGCCGCAGATGACGGCCGTCTCCTCGCCGGTCTCCGCCCGCACGTCGAAGACCGCGAGCGGCTCACCGTCCGCCGATGCCGCGTCGTACAGCGATATCCGCAGGTCGCGCACGTTCTCGAAAGCGGCTTCGTCGCAGGACGCCGCGATGACCACCTGGTCCACGGACGGGTCGAGGGCGGAGAGGTCCGCCTCGATGGTGTCCGTGAGCCCCTCGGGCGAGCTGCGCTTGGGCAGCCGCCGCACGAGGCCGGAAGGGTGCCGCGGCTGGTTGTAGAAGACGAAGTCCTCGTCGGAACGCACCCGACCGGAGGAACCGAGCAGAAGCGCGGAGGCGTCCACGTCCGGCACGCCCGTGCCCGGTGTCCAGTGCAGCACGGCCCGTACGGCCATGGCGTCGAGGGGGACGTTCGAGCCCTTCAGCATCGCGTGCGTCATGGCGGTCATCCTGCCTGCTGGTGGGGTGCCCGGACAACGCGGGGGTACGAACCAGTAGGCCAGGCGATGCCGGTACGCGGCACGATGGCGCGCCGGGCGGGTACGGGATACACCAGGGTTACCCGAAGTTCATATGCGCGGGGAACCGGCGACACCTGTCCGAACGTACTATTACCGGCCATACGATGTCCGGTCTATCAGGCAGTACGGGGGAAACGCATGCGTCATTTCGGGCATATCTCGCCCGCTGTCCGAGAGGGCCTGTTCTTCAGAGAGCCGTGCGCTTTCACCGCGGGCTCCTCGGCCCAGGTGTTGTCCGCCGCCCTGGGAGCCACTCTCTACAGCCCGGCCACGCGGCCCAGGCTCGCCGACGACGTCATCAAACAGGTGAGCGGGGGCGTCGTCTCCATGGTGCTCTGCCTGGAGGATTCCATCGACGACGCCGAAGTGGTGGGCGCCGAGGCCAACCTCGTCCGGCAGTTCGCCGACCTCGAGAAGCGGGCCGTCGACGTGCCGCTGCTCTTCATCAGGGTCCGTGAGCCGCAGCAGATCTCCGACCTCGTCCGCCGGCTCGGCAGCTCCGTCCGGTTGTTGTCCGGATTCGTACTTCCGAAGTTCACGGAAGGGCGGGGCGAGCTGTTCCTCGAAGCCCTCACCGGGGCCGAGGCGGACAGTGGGCACCGGCTCTTCGCCATGCCCGTCCTCGAATCGCCGGAGCTGCTGCACCTCGAGACCCGGAGCGAGACCCTCCGGGGAATCGCGCGCACCGTCGACAAGTACCGGGAGCGGGTCCTCGCGCTACGGCTCGGCGTCACCGACTTCTGCTCCGCCTACGGGCTGCGCCGCGCGCCCGACATGACGGCGTACGACGTCCAGATCGTCGGCGCGGTCATCGGCGACGTCGTCAACGTCCTGGGCAGGGCGGACGGCACCGGCTTCACCATCACCGGGCCCGTGTGGGAGTACTTCCGGCTCCAGGAGCGGATGTTCAAACCCCAGCTGCGCCGCAGCCCCTTCGTGGGACAGGCCGAGAAGCTGCGCACCGCCCTGATCGAGCACGACCTCGACGGGCTGCTGCGGGAGATCGAGCTGGACCGCGCCAACGGACTGCTCGGCAAGACGTGCATCCACCCCTCCCACGTGCTGCCCGTGCACGCGCTGTCCGTCGTCAGCCACGAGGAGTACAGCGACGCCCAGGACATCCTGCGGCCCGAACGGGGCGGCGGCGGGGTGCTGCGCTCCGCCTACACGAACAAGATGAACGAAGTGAAACCCCACCGCGCCTGGGCGGAACGGACCCTGCAGCGGGCAGAGGTCTTCGGTGTGGCCCGGGAGGACGTCGGGTTCGTGGAGCTCCTGGCCGCGGGCGTGACGGACTGATCACGGACATGGCCGAGCACACACCGGAAGAAGCCGTGCACATACCGGAAGAAGACGCAGTGGACGTGGAGTGGTCGGGCAACTGGGTCGCGGAACGGCTCGGGATCGAGCTCGTCGGCGACGGGGAACTCCGGGAGCTGCTGGGCCTCGCCCTGCGCCGCAACCCGAAGCGCGCCCATCTGCTCGTGTCGAACATCCTGGGCAAGCACGTGCCCCAGCGGCCGTCCGTCGTCTACGGCGCCGGCTTCGAGCTGGGCGAACGGGTGAGGAACCTGCTCGGCGAGGCCGAGGCCCGCCGGGCGGTCGTCCTCGGCTACGCGGAGACGGCGACCGGACTCGGGCACGCCGTGGCCGACGGGCTCGGCACCGCCCCGTACCTCCACTCGACGCGCCGGCCCGTCGCCGGCGTCGCGCCGGCCGGCGGCTTCGAGGAGTCGCACTCCCACGCCACCTCCCACCTGCTGCTGCCCGAGAACCCGGGCCTGCTCAGGAACACCGAGGACGGTGCGCCGCTGGTCCTGGTCGACGACGAGTTCTCCACCGGCAACACCGTGCTCAACACCATCCGCGCCCTGCACGCGCGGTTCCCGCGGGACCGCTACGTCATCGTGGCGCTGGTCGACATGCGTTCCGAGGCCGACCAGGGGCGGCTCGCCGAGTTCGCCGCCGAGATCGGCGCCCGCGTCGACCTGATCGCCCGCGCCCGCGGCACCGTGCTCCTCCCGGACGGTGTCCTGGAGAAGGGCCGGAGCCTCGTCGCCGAACACGAGACCGAGCCGGCCCCGCGCGAGGCCCCCGCGCCGCGGACCGAGCCCGTGCGCGTCGGTCTCGACTGGCCGGCCGGCGTACCCGACGGCGGACGCCACGGCTTCACCCCCGCCCACCGCGCGGCCCTGGAGGCGGCACTGCCCGCCATGGCCGGACGCGTCGCCGACGCGCTCGGCGACGCCCGCGACGTGCTCGTCCTCGGCTTCGAGGAGCTGATGTACGCGCCGCTGCGGCTCGGCACCGCACTGGAGGACGCCACGACCGCCGACGTGCGCTACTCCACCACCACCCGCTCGCCCGTCCTCGCCGTGGACGACCCCGGCTACGCGATACGCAGCCGCCTCGTCTTCCCGGCCCACGACGATCCGGCCGACGGCCCCGGCGACCGCTACGCCTACAACGTCGCGGGCGGCGGCTTCGACGCGGTCGTCGCCGTCGTCGACTCCACCGCGGACACCGAGGCCCTGCACGCCCCCGGCGGACTGCTGGCCACGCTCGCCGCGCACACCGACCGGGTACTGCTCGCGGTGGTCCCCTCGTACGTCCCGTCGCCGACCCCCCACAGGCAGGAAGCCGCCATGCTGCCCGAACCCCTCCGGGGCCCCGCCTTCTCCTCCTACGCGGCAGAAGACGTCGGCTGGCTGCTCCAGGACCTCTCGGACACCGCTCTGGAGGCCCCGACCGAGGAGCGCGAGGAGGCGATCCAGAGCGGTGGCGCGCACTACGCCGAGTCGCTGCCCGTCGAGTACCAGCCCACCCGGCAGTACCAGGAGCTGTTCAAGGCCGCCCTGGACGCCTCGGCGGCCCGTATCGCCCGCGCCGTCGGCACGGTCACGGAGACCGTCCTCGCGGAATCCCCCTCCTCCCGGCCCGGTTCGGGCGACAGGACCCCCGTCCTCGTCTCCCTCGCCCGGGCCGGCACCCCCGTCGGCGTCCTGATGCGCCGATGGGCCCTCCACCGGCACGGACTCGACCTGCCGCACTACGCCGTCTCCATCGTCCGGGGCCGCGGCATCGACGCCAACGCCCTGCGCTGGCTGGCCGCCCACCACGACCCGGCAGACGTCGTCTTCGTCGACGGCTGGACGGGCAAGGGCGCCATCACCCGTGAACTCGCCGCAGCGCTGGAGGAGTTCGGCGGCTTCAACCCGGACATCGCCGTACTGGCCGACCCGGGCGGCTGCGTCCGGACCTACGGCACGCGCGAGGACTTCCTCATCCCGTCGGCCTGCCTGAACTCCACGGTCTCCGGGCTCGTCTCCCGCACGGTCCTGCGCTCCGACCTGGTCGGCCCGCACGACTTCCACGGCGCGAAGTTCTACCGCGAACTCGCGGACTCCGACGTGTCCGGCCTGTTCGTCGACAAGGTCGTCGCCCGCTTCGACGAGGTCGCCGACGCGGTGGACGCCGAGGCCAAGGAGATGCTCGGCGCGGACCGCGCCCCCACCTGGGACGGCTGGGCCGCCGTCGAGCGGATCAGCGAGGAGTACGGCATCCACGACGTGAACCTGGTCAAGCCCGGCGTCGGCGAGACGACCCGGGTGCTGCTGCGCCGCGTCCCGTGGAAGATCCTCGCCAAGCGAGGCGCCGGCGCCGACCTCGACCACGTGCGCCTGCTCGCCGAACAGCGCGGTGTCCCCGTCGAGGAGGTCGGCGAACTCCCCTACACCTGCGTCGGGTTGATCCACCCCAAGTACACCCGCGGCGCGACCGGCGCCGATGGCACGGCGGTGACGGCGAAGTGACCGACATCCCGGACACGCCCGTCACGCTCGTCGCCAGTGACCTCGACCGCACACTCATCTACTCGGCGGCGGCGCTCCAGCTCGACATGCCGGACGAGCGCGCACCGCGCCTCCTCTGCGTGGAGGTCTACGGCCGGGCGCCCCTCTCCTACATGACGGAGACGGCCGCCGCCCTGATCGGCGAACTGGCCCGCACCACCGTGTTCGTGCCGACCACCACCCGGACCCGGGAGCAGTACGCCCGTATCCACCTGCCCGGCCCCGCCCCCCGGTACGCCATCTGCGCCAACGGCGGCCACCTCCTGGTCGACGGCGTCTCCGACCCCGGATGGCAGGGGCGGGTCACCCGGCGGCTCACCGACGAATGCGCCTCACTCGCCGAGGTCCGCGCCCACCTCCAGGCCACGAGCGACCCCTCCTGGCTGCTCAAGGAGCGCGTCGCCGAAGACCTCTTCGCCTACCTCGTCGTCGACCGCGGCGCGCTGCCCGAGGGCTGGGTCAAGGAGCTGGCGGACTGGGCCGACCCCAAGGGCTGGACCGTCTCCCTCCAGGGCCGCAAGATCTACGCCGTACCGAAGCCGCTCACCAAGAGCGCCGCGATGCGCGAGGTGGCACGCCGCTGCGGCGCCGTGAAGACCCTCGCCGCCGGTGACTCGCTCCTGGACGCCGACCTGCTGCTCGCGGCCGACCAGGCCTGGCGCCCGGGCCACGGCGAACTCGCCGACAGCGGCTGGGGCGCGCCCAACACCGAAGTGCTCAGGGAGCGGGGTGCCGCCGCGGGGGAGGAGATCCTGCGCCGTTTCCTGCGCGCCTCCGACCCGGTGCGGGCGGGTCGCTGAGCGGACCTGGGGCCGGCCTTCCCCGGCGAACAGGAGAAGTTGACGACGCAAGCATCGAATAGCCTGGTGGTGTACTTCGTAGCTCGTGAGACGGGAATGACGTGACCACCCCTGCCTTCGGTTATCAAGAGACCTGTCTCCCGGTCGACGACTGGCTCTCGCAGCGGCTGCTCGGGGCGGGGGTTCACGGCCCGGAGAAGGAGGCGCTGGTCCAGGCGGCCCGCGAGGAATTCAAGACGGTCTACCGGGATCTCCTCGACGAGCTGCTGGAACAGGCCCGGAAGGCCGCCCCCGCCGCGCCGGTGCCGGTCGATGGCGCCGAGTCGGTGATCGCGGCGTGGGAGGCGTTCGAGGAGCGCGACGGAGAGATCGCGGGTGCGGTGCTGGATGCCACCCGGCGGCGAATTCCCCGTGAGCTCGGTGACATGGACGAGGCGGTCAAGAGGGCCTACGCCGTGCTCACCCCCGCGGACCGGGTGCGCTCGGTGGTGGACCAGGCGGCGTTGCTGTCCAGCCAGGTGCTGGGCGGGACCCGGTACCCGGGGCGTGGGGGCGCGCCGGTGGTTCAGGCGCCCGGCTGGGTGTGGGCTCCGGGGCACGGCCAGGGCGTGTCGGTCGACGCGGTGTCGCCGGGCATGGCGGAGGCGGCCCACAGCGTCGCCACGGTGGGCCAGCGGCTGGTCAACGTCGAGGGGGACGGCGACTGTCTGTTCAGCGCGTTCGTCGTCGCGGCTGAACTGCGGGACGAATACGGACGGTTGAGGACGTCCGGCTGGCTGCGGCAGCACCTTGCCAGTCGACTGGAAGGGGTCATCCACCAGCCGCTGGACATATGGGCCGATCTGGGGATGCAGACGCTGGGCGCGCGTTTCGAGCTGGTCCGCGCCGTGCGGACTCCTGGGCACTGGGACAGCGATCACGGGGACGCCTTCCCGTATCTGCTGACGTGGGCGCACGACGTCACCCTGGAGTACTTCCCGTTCGAGACGGGCCGTGACGCGGAGGACTGGGAGGAGTACGGGGCGGGCCGGCGCAGAGTGTCGCTGGTCCGGTTCAACCCCGGGGAGGGCTGGCAGCACTGGGCGGCGGCCGTGCCCGGGGACGCTCCGGTGCTCAGGGAGACGACGGCGCCGGGCCGGGAGCGCGGGCAATCGTCGGCCGGGTCGTACACCGGCCGGGCCTCACGGTCCACATCCCGGTCAGCCCCCGCGGCCGGGGGGTACGAGCGTGCGGGCAGTCTGTTCAGCGATGTGTCCCGCGCGAGTACGGCCTACGGCGGCGGCATGCAGATCGATCATGCGGGGCCTGCGTTCGATTTCGACCAGGACGATCGGATGACGGTCGACGCGGCGCAGGCGGCGGAGCGGGCCCTCACGCCCCGGACCCAGCCGCGCCGACCCGTGCGTGAGCACACCGTGATCGATGTGGACGACCGTCTTCAGGAGAGCTTGTGGAAGCTGGGTGACCGGGCCCGGCACCCGTGGCACGGGGAGTCGGAGCGCATTCCCTACGACTTCAGGCGCTCAGGGACCCAGAATCTGCAGCCGGAGCAGGAGGCGCACCTGTTCGCCGTGCTGCGGGCGGAACGCGGCGCCAACCTCGCCCGCGGTGTCGACGAGACGGTGGGCGGCGTCCTCCGGCGTATTCAGGCGATGTACGGCGGCATCGTGCTGGACGCGATGGACCTGCTCCGTCTTCGCCAGCGCTATCACGACCAGCTGCAGGTGCAGGCGCACCGGCCACCGCAGCCGCAGCCGCAGCCGCAAGTGCCTCAGCCTCAGCTGCCCCAGCCGCAGGCGTCGCAGCCGCGTGTGGGACTGCTCGACGGGGTGCCTGCCCTCGAAGCCGTGCGCGCCCTGGCTGCCGCCGAGTACGTCCGGAACAACAACGGCAGTGTCAAGGGCATCACCCAGTCGAAGATGACCCGGCTCGCCGACGGACGAGACCTGGGGAGGGCCCTCGGCTCATGGGTCGAGATGGTCCGCCGGGGGCGCCCGCCGGTCGCTGCAGGGACCAGGGAGTTCTTGGAGAGTCTGGGCGTCGTGAAGCCCGACGGCGGAACGAAGGCACGCCCGGATCTGCCGCAGCCGCCGTCGGCGGAGACACTCGAAGGGGTGAACCTGAGCGAGCGGTTGCTGGCACTGGCCGCAAAGGAGTACGTCGAGAGCACGGGCAAGGTCCGGGGGATCACCGGCTCGAAGGTTCGGCGGAACATCGAAGGGCGGGGGTGGACCGCGGAGCTCGGTACCTGGATCAAGAACATCCGTGCGGGGTACTCCATTGATGCCCGCACGAGAGCATTCCTGCGGGGCCTCGGGGTCATCGCAGGCGCGGAGGTGGATGAGCAGGCCGTGCCGGTCCGCCCGGAGCCGCCCCGCGGGGAGCCCCTGGGGCCGGAGGCGCTGGAGGGGGTGAAGCCGAGCGAGCGGCTGCGGGCCCTGGCTGCCGCGGAGTATGTGAGTACCGGCGGTACGGCCATCACGCGGACGGAGATCCGCGAGTACCGCGGAGAGGATCTGGGCACGAAGCTGGGTTCCTGGGTGAACGCGGTTCGTGTGAAGCGCGTGAACATCGACCCGCGGACGAGAAGGTATCTGGAGAGCTGGGGTGTCCTCAGCCGGACTCAGGCAGAGGCTGTGCCCGGCCCCTCGGCATCCGCTGAGACCGCACCTGTCACGCAGCCGCCCGCTGACGAGCCGCGTCCGATCCTGTACGCCTCCGGCATCCGTGCCCACGTGCTGGACGTACTGCGTGAGCGCGGTGCGTCGACGGCCATCTCGGAACGCGTCATAGCAGGCGCCTACGCACGGATTCCGTCCGAGTTGCGTTCGCCCGATCCACGTCGGGCGGCGCGTGACATCGTGGACATTCTGCAGTTCGGCAGGGTGACACGCCTGCCCGGCGGCACCCGTCCGGCGGGCATCGGCGATCAGTCGTCCGGTTCCGGACAACAGGAATCGGTGCGAGTGCCGCTGGGCGCCCGCGTGACCGTAGGGCTGCCGCGTACGGGCAGCGCGGGCGTGATCCTGGCAGATCCGGCTGCTGTGGTGGGGGCCGACCATACGGCAGGGCAGGGCGCGCTCTCCACGAAGGACGGGAAACAAGCTCTGTCCCAGCCCCTTTCGTGGACGCGCTTCCACGTCTCGGATCCGCACCGGCTCCATGCCCTGTTCGGCTATGACGTGAGCGACGCCGGCGACATCCGGTTCGGCGACGGCGACGGGACAGTTCATTTGTCAGCGAACGACTGGATGGCCTACGGCGACGACTTCCTCCATCTCGCTGACGGCGTGGTCCTGCGGGGCGACAGCGGATGGATCGGGCGGGTGGACAACTGGGACGCCCTCACGGACAGCCTGGGCGGCACCGGTACCGAAGCCACGCATTCCGTCCTCACCGACGGCCGGGCCATCCATGTTCTTCCGCTCGGCGGAGCCACCGGCCCGGCCGTTCGCCTCCCGCTCGTACCCGAGGGGGCATCGGCCGGGAGGGATGCCGCTCCTACGGTGCCGGACGCACCGGCGGTAGAGGTCCGCATCAGCACTCCACGCATCGTGGATGCGGAGGCAATCGCGGCCGAGGAAACCCGGGGCGTGGAGGCCCTGGCCGTCGAGGAGGCCGTCTCCGCGGTGTCCGCGCCGAATGACGGACCGACGCTGAAGGCGTTCCTGGACGCTCCTCCCTCGCTGGACGGTCAGGTGGCCGGCCCGGGGGTGCGAGTCGGGGGCGGCACGGCCGCTGCTGAGCCGTCCTCCGGGACGGAGTCCCGGCCGACGCCGACGGATGTGGATGGTCGGCAGGAGGCGGTCGCCGGTGTGCCCGAGCCGGTGCACGAACTGTCCGCGCCTGTCGTCCATCCGGAACCCGAAGCGGATCCGCCCGCCGTGGAGGAGGTCGCGCGTGCCTCGTCCCTCGCGGAGGACGTGGGAGACCTGCTCGCGAGCTTGAACGAGGATGTCCGTCTCGCGGTGCGCACCTGGGACCGGCCGGTCGACGTCGAGGTCGAGGCGCTGGCGGGCATCCTGAAGGGGATGGGGTCGCGGTCACTGGTGTTCGGTACGAGCGCGGACGGTCCGGTGTGGGCGATCAACCTGGGAGGCACTGTCCAGTGGTTCACCCACGACTTCGGACCGCTGCCGGTTCCCCAGCCCGCTGATGGCCTGTTCGCCTCGATCGACATCGACCACCACGGCCAGCTGACAGGCCCGGCTGCCCGCGCACTGTTGGAGGCAGGGTCACCACAGGGCAGCGGGACGAAGACCGGATTCTGCGATCTGAACGTGGGCGTGGACCTGTCGACCGTTCTCGGCAGGCGGCCCCGATGAAGTGGTCCGGGACAACGACGTGATCTTCGGGACCGGTTGAGCCGAGCGGGGCAGGTCGTCGCGACCGGAGGACACGCGCCCGTGCCCCGCGATCCCCGGTGGGTCAGCCGCAACAGCCGCCGCCGCAGCACCCGCCGCCTCCACCGCCTCCGCCCGACGGGGCGGGAGCACCGGAAGCGGTGGAGCCCCCCACGGCGACGGCGGAGAGCAGCTTCACGGTGTCGTCGTGCCCGGCGGGGCAGGAGGCCGGAGCGGAGGATTCGGCCATCGGACGGCTGACTTCGAACGTGTCGCCGCAGGGGCGGCAGCGGTACTCGTAACGAGGCATGGCCCCAGATTAGAGCCTCGGGCCGTTCGTCACCTCAGGCATCGGAGTGCGGCGGCGACGCTGCTCCATCGTGGCCTGCTCGGGGTGCCGGGCCCGCCAGTACGGATTGTCGTGGGGCAGCCCGCCAGTGACTCTTCCGTACATGCCGAACGTCATCAGCAGCAGCCCGACGATGAAGCTGAAGATCACGTTCTGCATCTCGAAGGCCAGGAAGTTCGCATCCGTGTCCAGCAGCGCCAGATTCACGAAACCGCTCAGGACGAAGGCGATGCCCACGACCATGTTGAGGGTCGAGGCGAAGTTCCCGCCGATGACCATCCCGAAGAAGAGCAGCAGCCCGATACAGATGGACAGGATGCTCAGTGTGCCGTTCGTGTTGAGCCCGGCCACCGTGTCCCCGCCGGTGTCGAAGTAGCCGATACGGTCGATGAGACCCAGGATGCCGAAGACGACGAGCACAAGGCCCATGAGCCCGGCACCCACCCGGTAGAACCGGCTGAGCCGATGATCGACGGGCAGGTGCTCGTCCAGCCGGATGGCCTTGCGGCGCCGGCCGGCGGAGTGCAGGACGTGTGCGGCCATGACGGCCTCCTTCAGGCCGCGTGCGGCCACCGGAACGCGTTCAGCGGGAGCCGCTGCGTACTTCCAGGGTCGGCCCACCCGCCGCCGGGGACAAATCGGACGGTCGCGAGCGGTGCCGAGCGCAGGCACGGGAAAGGCGTCGTCGGCTCGAAGAAACGGTCCCGGAGGAGGCGCGGTCAGGCGCCGCCGCCCAGCTCCTCGCGGATCGCGGAGACCACCCTGGCCGCCGTCTGCCGTACCGACTCGGTCTCGGTCAGGAAGTGCCAGTAGTCGGGATGACGCCCCTCCAGACCGGTGGTCGCCCGCTCCAGCCGGGCCACGGCATCGTCCAGCGGACGGGCATGGCGCGGATCCGGCGTGTTGCGCCCGGTCATGGCCAGGCGCTGGGCGTCCCGCAGGGCGAACCGGGTGCGGTCGATCTCGGCCTGGGGATTCTTCGCCACCGCGTCGAGCCGCCGCAACCGGTCACCCGCGGCGGACACGGCCTCGTCCGTCGTGTTGAGCAACGCCCGGACCGTGCTGAGCCGGGACGTCGCATCCGCCCAACGCTGCTCGGAACGTGCCTCGGCGGCCTCGGCCAGCTTCGCCTCCGCCTGCCGGACGTTGACCGCCGCCTGCTCGGGAACCGGCTGCAGGTCCTGCCAGCAGGCTGCGGAGAAGCGCCTCCGGAGCTCGCTGAGCACCGGCTCGACCTGCCCGGAGCGGGTCGTCAACGCCTGGGCGCGGGTGCGCAGAGACACGAGTCTGCGGTCGATCTCCGCGGCGTGCTCCGGGAGGCGGTCGGCTTCCGCGCGCACCGCCTCGGCATCGCGCAGCACCCGGTCCGCGCGCTGAAGCGTTTCGGCGACGCCGTGCCGCCCGGCACCCTGATTGAGCTTGGTCAGCTCCGGGGCGAGGGCCGCCAAGCGGGCGGCAAGATCATCCGCACGCAGTCCTGAGGCGCGCACGGCATCCAGAGCGTTACTCGCGGCGAGCAACGCCTGCCGGGCCCGCTCCACCGCCGGAGCCAGACGCGCCAGCTGGGTCTCCGCGCTGTTGAGCAGCGTCCCGAGCCCTTCGGCGAACCGGTCGAGCTCGCCCTTCACCCGCACCAGCTCGTCCTTGGCCCGGGCCAGCTGGGTCCTGGCCCCGGCTGCGGCCGAGGGCTCCAGATCGTCCCGGTCGAGGTCGTGCGCGTCCACAGCGGTGATGTAGATGTGGCTGACCTCGTCGATCCGGCGCCCCAGGGCCGCGAAATCCTCCGCCACCTTGCGGGCGCGGGGCGAACTGTCGACGGCGGTGATCGTCTCGATCGAGATCTGCAGATCCCGCTGGGCGGTGTCGAGCTCGTAGAACGCGGAGGCCGCCGCGTCCTTCGCCGCCTGGGCGTCGGCCCGCTGATTCTCCCCGCGGCCCCCGAACCAGCGCCGGGTCCCCCCGCCGGCGAAAGCTCCCAGCAGGGCCGAGGCGATCAGCGGCACCGGCAGAAGCACCAGCGTCAGGACGTCCCTCACGGCGGGACCAACACTCGCATTCGCCTGCGGCCGCGTGTGTGTCGCCGTCACATCCCTCTCCCGTGCCGATTCGCCCCGCCCGGTTCATTCTCGCACCAGTAAGGACGAACACACGGGCCGGTTAGTTCGCGCTTCGGACGGTGACTTCACCGTTGTCGCTGCGCGCCTTCACCACATGCCGGCTGCTGTCGCTGCGGGGCACCTTCACGGAGACGGCACCGTTGTCGGCACGGGCGGACACCGCGTACGCCTCCGTCCCTCCGGGGAGGTCGATGTCGATGCTCCCGTTGTCACTGACGGTGTCCACGAGATCCGGCACGGAGGAGAACCCGAGCTGGATCGACCCGTTGTCCGCGTGTGCGACCACAGAGCCCCCCGAGACCCGCTCGGCCACCACGGACCCGTTGTCGCTCTGCAGCTCCAGCGGCCCGGAGGCGTCGCGCACGTCGATACCACCGTTGTCGGCGGAGATCTTCAGCCGGGTCGTGAAGCCGGCCGCCGTGACCTCACCGTTGTCGCCCTCGACGGAGAGGGACACCCCGCGCGGCACCTTGACCTCGTGCCGCGCCTCGCAGTTGCTGATCATCGCGCTGCACTTCACGCGGAGCGTCAGCCTGTCCCCCTCGAGCTTCCACACGGGGTCGGGACCGCTGCCCAGGAAGACCCACCCGTCGACGCGGCGGGTCACCTCGATCCGGTCCACATCGGCGGGCACGAGCTCCAGGGTCGAGTTGGAGGCGTCGATGGTGAGATTCTTCCCGTCGAAGGCGAAGGACTTGTGCTCGGCCGGCGCACCCTCCGCGTCCGTACTGCCGCAGCCGCTGAGCGCGGTGACAAGAAGTGCGGCCCCGCCGACGGCCACGAGAGCCTTGGTACGCCGTGTACGGATGGTCATGATCGAGTCCCCCTGAGAGCGCTGCCGATGTGGCTCCACCGTATGAAAGCACCGCCCCCGGAACGATCCGGACGCCTACCGTCTCCGGGGTGGGGTTAGCCCCCGTACCCCGGCCGCCCGGTGCGCGCTCGTGCAGCACCCGTGCAGCGCCCGTACGGAGGGTGGGCTCCGCCGGCGGGCGGGGCGAGGAACCGGATTGCCGCCGAGGGGCCCGGGCCATGTAACCTGTTGGCTCATCCACGGGTGCGTAGCTCAGGGGTAGAGCGCTGCTCTTACAAAGCAGATGTCGGCGGTTCGAAACCGTCCGCGCCCACCAGTGCAGAGGCCCCCAACCGATCATGGTTGGGGGCCTCTGACATCTACTTCTGACACCAACGGGCGCGGTCACCCACGATCGGGACGCTGCGGCTTCGGTATTCGGTCAAGGCACCCGGCTGCACTCCTCTCCGCCGGGCGCGCTCCCAGTGCTGGCTGCGCCCGCGCTCCCGCCTTCGGCCCGTTCGGCGATGCCACCGTCTACGCGCGCCCGCAGAGGCCCGTAGAGCATGAGACCACGCCCGCGGCTTCAAGACGATGCCTCCGGTCGGGGCGCGCAGACTCCGCGGGCCCGGGGCGTCGAGGCCGTTCTTACAGTGGCGCGCTCCAGCGTGGCGTCCTGAACCACGTCCGCTCCATGGTGTGTGGGTCGAAGGCGGCTGGGGTGAGTGGTGGGGCTGTGGCTGGTGCAAAAAGGGGGGGGGGAGAGGGGGGTGGATGCCACGGCCTTAGGCTCACAGTCCCGAGGTGGACCCGGGGACCTTTGTGCCCACCCCCCTTAGCCGCGGACCTCATGGGTTCTCCGACCGGCCTATGACGAGCAAGCTACCAAGTGGATCTGACAGTGGGTCTGCGACCACGAAGTGAGATCAGCGGCTGACTCCGACCGCCCCGAACGGCATCGGCCATAGGGCGACTTCACTGGCCCCGAGGCCAAGGCAGCAAGCCGCCTGAGCTGGGCCGACGAACCTACTGGATCGATCTGGCAAGGATGCGGGCCGCAGATGCAGATCGGGTGGCCGCGCTGTCAGCCGGCTGCGGTCACCAGGCCCAGCACCACAAACGCGGCTCCCGCGATACCGAACCCGATTCGCATGTGGTCAGGGCTCTTCCACGGCGTTCCCCATCGGGACCTCCTCGTCACCACCACGTCCGCCCAATCCCAGATCCAAAGGGCAACGTTGCGGTAGTCGCAGGCCACCACTATCAGGCCCCCTCCGACGAGCAGTTCGACTACTCCGCGAAGTAGCAACGCTGTTCCTTCATCCGCCCTGACAACCACGGCAGTTGTGGTCTTACGGGCGTATTGCCTACAGGCTCCGAGACCATCGTTTGATGATCCTTGCCGTCAGCTCGGGGTTCGACCACACCTGGATACGGACCTTCTCGGTCGTCTCGGGGGTCTTGTGGGAGTCGACGTCGGCCTGAGTTGCCCGGGCCAGATTTCTCCGGGACACGCGGACCCGATTGCCCCCAGGCGGGACTTCGAACGTCGCGGCCTCCGGGCCGTAGTCCGTGCAGCCAAGAATCCTCAGCCGGCCCGCCGACACGATGAGGCCGGCCTCAACCACGTGATCGAATTCCGCGCTGTCATCACTCGGTTCCTGAGCCAGGACATCGACCGTGACAGATACGTCGACGTTGACAGACGTGCCGATGCCGAGCGCGTCCGGTGCGACCGCGAGGTGATCAGCAACCGCCTGGTCCGTCCATGCGTCGCTCAGGTCACCGTCTGAATCCGCATCGGCTACATGTATCTGGAAGTAGTCGGCGAAGAGCGTGAGCTCTGTCGATGTCGTCATGACGGCACAGTGCCATGCAGCACCGACAGCCGGCGACGCTGTCAGCGGCCGGCCCGCGTCGAGCGCGACGGCACAGTCCACGCCGATGCAGCCGATCGACCGGCCACAGGACCACAACAGTGTCCTCGTGGTCTGCGTCGCCCTGGCCGCCGCGACCTCGGGTTGCAGCGTGCCCATCGATGCCTTCGCGTGCATCTCCGTGACCCGCGACGGTCGTCTGCTCGGCGTCATGATGGTCTGCGGGCATCGGATCGACGGGGCGACGCTTTACGTGAGCGCTCCCCACGTGCGCTGGCGCCGTTCCGATGATGTCGTCGAGGCGTTGGGCGCGCACCCCGAGCCGGTTTTCGTCGGTTTCGAGGGCTCGGTCGCCGAGCCGTGCGGGCTGCACCCGGAGCAGGTCGTCACTTTCCCGTACGCCGGCTCCCTGCCCTCCCGGCTCGAGGCCAGGATCGATGGCCTGGGAGGGAGTCCAGGAGCGGAGGGCCGGGAAGGAGGAACTGGACGACGAGTGGGTCACCTACCACCACGACCTGTCCATGCCCCAGGGCTGCCGGGTGGGCGGGTTCCCTTCGTGGTACACGACCGATCCCTCTCCCATGAACTGCGAAGCCTGCGCGGCCCCCACGATCCTGCTGATCACCGTCAGCAGCCGCGAGTGGGACGGCCGCGACGGCAGCTGGATGCCCGTCGAGGAGGGGGACACGGCGGAGGACCTGCGCGACCCCTGTCCGACGAAGTTCGCGGTCGGCCGGGACGGCCTCCTGAACGTCTTCGCGTGTCCCACCGATCCCGGGCACCCGCACAGGTTCAGCGTCCAGTAACGCGGCAGGTGCCCTGGCGGTGCCCGGGCCCGACGGTACGGGGTCTCAGTTCCGCCCGTCCCGGATCAACTCGCCGATCTCGTCCGGCAGCCCCTCGTGCGCGGCGAGCCTCGCCAGCGCCGCACGGCTCTCCGGGACCGACCTGGTGCAGGTGAGCGCCCCCACCGCCTTCGCGGCCGCCATACCGCGCTCGACGTACTGCTCCGCGAGGTTCATCAGCCACGGTGTCAGGGCGGCCTCGTCATCGACCATGAGGCCGCACCAGTACAGCGTCTGCTCGGCGATCCAGGCCGTGATGCGCCGGGTCCAGACCTCCTCGAAGTCCGCCGTGGTGAGCCCGCGGCGGGCGCACTCGGCCTCGGCGTCGGCCATGCGCTCGGCCGTCACGTGTCGTGCGTACGGCATGCGCTCCCGCAGCACGGCACGGATCTCGGTCCACTCCGGATAGCCGCACTCGGAGGAGTCGTGCACCGCCACCTCCTCCGGCGGCTCGGGCTCGGGCAGCGGTCGCTGCGGCAGGCAGGCTTCCAGCACCGCCCGTGCGTAGGCGAGGGTCTCCTCGTCCTCCTTCTCCGAGGTCCAGATGAAGGCGTTGTCCCAGGGGTACGGGTAGGCCTGCAGCACGTGCGGCAGCAGCGGCGTCCCGTCGGCTTCGGTGGTCACTTGACTCCCAGGTATTCCATCGCGCTCTTGGGGTCGTTCATCTTGCCGGAGCCCAGGGCCGCCTGCTTGTCCGCGTCGCTCTTCGCGTTCCACGCGTCGTCCATCGCCTTGATCTGCTGCGGTGTGAAGTCCTGCCCGGCGATGCGTACGCCGAGGCCGTTCTCCGCGAAGGTCTGCGCCGGCGTGCCCCCCGGGGTGACGTTGTTCTTCTTGTCCGTCTGGTAACCGTCGAAGATCTTGTGCCAGTCCTTCTGCTGCTCGATCTCGTAGCGCGCGGCCCGGGGCGGCGTGCTGCCCTCCTGCCTGGCCCATTCGGCCAGCCGCTCAGCCTGGGCGGGAACGGTGTACTTGGTCGCCGCGTTGGCGGTGTTCTTCACCTCCACGGCGTGGACGCTGCCGTCCTTCCCCTTGTAGAGGACGTCCACGTCGTCCACCCCGCTGACGTCGACCGTCGTGCCGTCGCCCATGTCGACCGACTGCCGGCCCTTCTTGGCCCCGACCGCTCCGTACACCTTGGTGCCGTCGGCGGCCTCGGAGACCGCCCGCTGTGCGGCGCGTACCTCGGCCATCGATTCGGCCAGCTTGTGCCGGTCGCCGGCCTTGAGCACCTCGGAGGCCAGCGATCCCCGCGTCTGGGTGTCGATCGCCTTGTTGTTGAGCATGGCGTCGAGGTCCTTCAGCGCGGCTGCCAGCTCCTGCTTGCTGTACTCGCCCTTGCTGTAGTCGGGATCGTCCTTGGCCTTGGCGACCAGGTTGTCGATGCCCTTCTCGTTGAGCGTCAGGCGGTCCGACTTGGGTGTCTTCTGCTTGTCGCGGGCATCCATGATCGTCTGCTTGAGCCGTGCGGCCACGTCGCCGAGTTCGGCGGCGTCGGCCGCCCTGTCCGCGTCGTCCGCCTCCTTCTGTGCCTCGCGGGCGTCATCCGCCTCGGCGCCCTTGCACGGCTCCGGCCCGTCCTCGGCGACGAAGCCCACCCGAACAGCCCCCGGCGCTGCCGCGAGGACGAGGGTGCCGCCGCCCGGGCCGCCCAGCGGCCGGGGGATCCCGCCGCCGTACGGTACGAGACGTGCGCCGTCGAGGGCGGCGAGCCTGCATTCCCCCGCCTCCTCGACCTTCTTCTTCGCGTCGTCGGCGATGTCCTGGGCCTCGTCGGCCGCGTCCCGCGCACCCTTGACGTCACCCGCGTCCGCGGCCTTGCGGGCGCGCTTCGTCACGTCCTTCGCCTTGTCGACGGCCTCGGTGACCGCCCCCGCGATCTTGCCCAGGCGGCCGAGTTTGCCGAGCTTGGCGGCGGCCTTCGCCTCGCCGTAGCCGGGGATGAACAGCGAGCCGACGTTCCAGACGACGTTGCTGACGGCCTGGGTCTCCTCGCCCCTGTTCCAGGTCTCCCGTACGTCGTCGCCGAGGAACATGTCGTCCAGCGGCTTCACGACGACGTCGACGCCGCTCCCGCCCCAGTCGGTCAGCGCGTCCCAGTAATCGCCCTTGTCCCACTTGTCGCCGGCGTCACCGGTGCCCTCGGTCCACGTGTCGCCGAGCACTTTGCCGTAGTCCGCGAAACCCGTGACGCTGTCGATCGGGTGGATGATCGTGTCCCAGGTGTCCGTGAGGTCACCCCATACGCCGTCGACGAAGAGGCCCTCGCCGACCTGACCCAGCTGGTCGGCCGTGCAACCCCAGAACCCGGAGCACTCCTCCTTCTTGTCGTCGTCGCCGTCATCGCCCTCGTTGTCCTTCTTGCCGCCGTCGCCGATGGGCTCGTACGGGTCGGTCGGGTCACCTGACTCGTCGTCCTCGGAGCCGGGCGGGCCGCCACCGGGCCCGTCCTGGGTGCCCCCGCCGGTGGTGCCCCCGTCGGTGCCCTGGTCCGTGGAGCCGGCCGGGTTCTCCTCGGTGTCCCCGCCCGCCTGGGTCGTGCTGCCGCCCGCCGGGCAGGACTGACCGACCAGGGAGCAGATCGCCTCCTGCAGCCTGCCGGAGATCTGTGCGCCGACGCCGCTGAGCACCAGGGCGGCGATGACGGCGGCGACCACGACGACCAGGCCGGTGTACTCCACCGCCGACTGACCCCGGTCGCGACGCCAGGTGAGCATGTGGGGGAGCGAGAACGGCGGTTGCTCCTCGCGTTCGGACGGCGCCGAGCGGAACCACTCCCGCGTGTCCTTCGTGCACAGGAAGACCAGGATCACCACGGGCAGCAGGAGCTGGGTGAAGCCCTGCGGCGAGCCGTCCCGTACGTTGGCGAGCGCCCCGAGGACGAGCCATACCTGTACGGCGACCAGCCCTCGGCGGACCCCCTTGCCGCCCGTCCACGCCCGGCGCGCGAGCATCCACCCGGTGACCCCGGGCGCCGCCGCGTACAGCAGGGTGCCGAGCACCAGGCCGCCCAGCGCGTCCACCTGGGCCGCGGAGAGCAGCAGCCCGACGCCGCCCACGAGCGTGGCCCCGAACAGGACGAACACGAGCAGGCGTGCGACCGCGAGTTGCTGTGGCATGGTGCGGCGTACCGCTCCGCCCGTACCGGTGGCACCAACGTAGAAGGACATAACCGTCCCACCCCCCCGCGCCGAGGCTAGATCACCCGGGCGATTGCCAGATGGGCCCGTGGGCCCAAATCCGGGCCCAACCAAGCCCGTTGCGGGGCCGCACGTGCCGGTTCCACGCACAGGGGCGGGCCGCCGGCCGGCTGCCGGGACCCGGGCCCTGCGCGTGGCGGAGAAGGGCGGCGGCGGAGCGTACTCTCAGGCCCCCGTCCGTCCGCCGCCGCGATTCCGGTCGCCCAGGTGCCCGTGCAGGGCGGCGACCGCGAGGGAGACGGCGGTGGTCACGAAGAGGCTCCCGATCAGGATCAGGGTCACTCCTACGGCGAAGAGGCCGCTGGAGTCGTCCGACCAGTCGTAGCCGGCGGCAGCCGTCAGCCCGACGCTGATCCCGGTCACGGCAGCTGTGACGCGGCCCCGGGAGGCCGCCCAGTACACCGCCACCAGCAAGGTCAGCACCAGTCCGATCACCTGCCACGCCTCGTACGGGCCCGTCGTCGAGCCGTCCGGGTGGACATCGCGGTGCTGGTCCCAGCCCAGCCAGCCGGCCCATGAGGCCGCGGCGATTACGGCGAGCGCGAAGGCCGACAGCGGCTGGAAAGTCGTTTTCGGGGTTCCTGTGGACATGGCCACAGCGTTCCGGCTCGTTCCACTGCGGAACAGGGCGCACGTACTCAGTTCCACCCGAGTACGACGGTCCGGGGGCCGCACCGCGCGCTGCCCCTGAGCGCGGTCCTGCGCGTGGTCAGTCGGCGACCCCCAGGTCCTCGCGCATGATCCGGCGCATCGCCGTGAGCGCGGGCTCCGCGGCCTTCAGATCGAGGAGTGCCTGCTCCGCGCTCTCGCCGTCCCCGGCCAGGCCGCGGTCGATGCGCTTGGCGGTGGCGTCGACGGCGGCCAGTACGACGTTCACCTCACGGGACGCCGCGAGCACGGCTTCGGGCACGATCATCTGCGACTCGGCGTAACGGTCCCGGTAGTCCCGCCGGGCCTCCTCGACCCGGGTGCGTTCGTCGTCGGTGTAGACGCCGTCGCGCAGGCGGTGAAGGGCGTCCTTCAGCACGGTGTGGAAGTTGCGGGACGCCCGGTTCATGGCGGTGTACGCGCCGCGCCGGTCCTCGAAGTGCCGCCTGCTCTCCTCGGCCTGACTGTCCGCCATCCTCTGACGCCTCGTCACCCAGGTGGTCACCAGAGGGGCCGAGAGTGTGCCCAGCACCCCGACGACGGCAGTGACCATGGTGGCTATGGCGGTACCCATACGTGCGAGCCTACGGGACAGCCCTCAGGGCCCGGACTCGTGCCCGGGACCGGGCGCCGGGGTCCCGGCAGCGCGTGGCTCGCGCGGGTCCTGGGCGGAGCCCGCCGTCAGCCGCGTGACGGCGTCCAGCACCGCGGCCCACGGGAGCTCGCGCACCGCCGGCCCCTCGCGCGGCTCGTGGAGTGTCCAGACACCGGCGCCCTGGACGATCTCGACGCCCGCCGTCCGCAGCGCCGCGAGATGTCCGTCCCAGGCGGGGTGCCGTACGTGTGCGGCGTTCACCCGGGGAAAGATCACGACGGGTACGCCGACCGTGCCCAGCGCCTCGCCCACCTGCGTCAGGGCCTGGTTGTCCGCGATGCCCGTCGCGAGCTTGGCGACGAAGTTGGCGCTGGCGGGGGCGACGGCGAAGCAGTCGGCGACCGGGTGGGGGCGGGGCTCGGCCGGTAGGCGCGGCGTGTCGCGCACCGGCAGGCCGGTCAGCCGCTCCAGGCGGTCCACCTCACCGTTCGCCCGGAGCCACCGCCCGGCGTTCGGGGTCAGGGTCACGGCCACGGTCCAGCCGAGGGCCGTGGCCGGTTCGACCAGGCCGGTGCGCAGCATCTCGACGCCGTCGGCCGCCGCACCCACGACCGCCAGCACGCCACGACTGCCCGTCCTCATGCCTCGCCACCCTCGCTCCGTCCGTACCGACGCGTGAGCAGTACAGCAGAGGGGTCCCGAGTCCGGAGCGGCTGTCCGCGGTCGCCCTCGCCTTCCACGGCCGGCCGGTGAGGCGGTCTCACGAGTGGAAACCCTCCCAGTACGCCTCATGACCGCATGTGAAGTCGCCGGGGCGTTCGGCGCGCAGCACCGTGTAACGGTCGGCGAAGACCACCAGCGCCTCGTGGAGCGAGCACCGCAAGTGCTCCCGGATCACCGTGATTCCGGGCAGCACCCGATGAGTGACGATCTCGTCGTCGGCGGCATCGAAGGTCGCGCCATCGGTCATCTCCGTGATCGAAGCCGACCCCCGGCCCGGCCGCAACGGATTTACCGCACCGTGCCGGCCACCCCGTTCCCTTCACCTCGCCTCGCCGGCCCTTCCCTCCGGGCGGTCCGCGGTCGCGGCCGGACAGCCGACTCCTCCGGTTCACCGCCCGTCTCCGGTGCCGGCGGCTCCGGGATGCGCGCGGGCGGGGCGCGAGGGACCGTGGAGGCATGTCCGGACACCCGCCCGTGATCGTCTATCCGCCCTCGTCGACGGGAGGGCGGCGCGTCACGGTCCACGGCCGGATCGTCGGGCTGGCGCACGGACGTGGGGAGGTCGCCTCCCTGCTGCGGGCGGCAGGGTTCGCCGCGGGCGACAGCGACATCGACCTCGACCAGCCGGAGTTGATCGAGTGGCGGGGCGGCGACCTCGACACCTGGACGTAGCTCCGCCGCCGGTGGGTGAGCGGACCGCGTCACCCGAACGGGGGCCTCCGGCTCGTCGCCGGGGCGCCCTTCGCACAGGGTCGGTCCTGCCCGTCGCCCCGTCGGGCCGTTCGCCTGCCGAGTGGAGGATTCATGGCTCAGTCAGCTCCCGCCCCCGGAAACTCCCGGCCCACCGGCACCGGACACGGAGGCGCGTGGGCGGCCGGCGGGACGATGTTCGCCGGAGTCCTGCTGCTCGTCGACGGTCTCCTGTCCGTCTTCAAGGGCATCGCGGGCATCGCCACGGACGACGTCTACGCGGTCGTCAACAACTACACGTTCGCCTTCAACGTGACGTCGTGGGGATGGATCCACCTGGTCCTCGGCGTGATCCTCGTGATCGTCGGCCTGGGCATCCTGAAGGGCGCCGCCTGGGCCCGTGGCGCGGGCGTCGGTCTCGCCGCGCTGAACATCATCGCCAACTTCATCTGGCTGCCCTACCAGCCCGTGTGGGCGATCGTCTCGATCGCGATCGACGCGTTCGTGATCTGGGCCCTGTGCACGGACCACCCGGACCGCCCGAAGGAGGCCTACTGACGTGATCCGTGAGACGTCCGCGACGACGGGGGGCATGACGGCCCTGGCCGCGGACGCGTATGTCTACGGGGCACCACTGGTCCACCGGCTGTGGAAGGTCCGGGCCTGTCTCCAGGGGAGCCGCGGGGCGCCCGAACCCACGCCCTTCAACGCCTTCGCCCACGCGGACGGGCCGGCCACACCCGGTACCCACGTGCCCTTCGCGGCCGCCGACCTCGTCGACGCGCTCGCACAGCTCGATCTGTCCGGCGGGCCGGTACGGCTCCATGTGCCGGACACCGGTGGCGCGTACTTCGTCCTGCGGTTCGTGGACGCCTGGAGCAACGTCTTCGCCTACCTGGGCACCCGGGCCACGGGCGCCGGGGAGGGTGACTGGCTGGTCGTGCCGCCCGGATGGGCGGGCACCGTGCCCGAGGGACTGTCCGGGGTGATCGACGCCCCCACGTCCGTCGTGTCCCTCGTCGGCGGTCTCGCCTGCGACGGCCCCGACGACACGGCGCGGATCCGGTCGCTCCAACAGGAGCTCACCCTCACGCATCTGGGAGACCGCGCCCACCGGACCGGGCTTCCCTCGGCGGAGTCCCGGGTGCCCGACGAGCTGCGTTTCTTCGAGGAGCTCAGGGTGTGGATGGCGGACTTCCCGCCCGCCGCGGCCGATCGCGCCTACCAGGACCGCTTCCAGCCGCTCGGCCTTCTGGAGGAGGGCATCTCGCCCTATGTCTCGGCCCCGCCCTGGCTCGTGCGCGCGCTGACGCGGGGACTCGCGCTCGGCCGGTCGCGGGTGGAGGGGGCCCTGCGGTCGGCGGAGGCGGGCGGCCCGCAGGGCTCCTGGCACACGGAACCGCACCTGCGTGACTACAACCTGGACCACTTCGGCGTCGGCACGATCGGTCCGCCCGAGTGGCAGGTGCCCGACCGTGAGGCTTCGTACCTGCTCAGGGCGGTGGCGGCGCGGTGGCCCGGACAGCCGTCCCACGGTTACGAGGCCGTGGACGCCCACACGCCGCACGACTCCCGGGGGCGGCCCTTCGACGGGGCGCACAGCTACGCGCTCCGCCTCGTGAAGCCGCCGCCCGTCCGGGCGTTCTGGTCGGTGACGGTGTACGACGGTCCCGGTGGCCACCTGGCCCCGAATCCCGAGGAACGCCACGCGGTGGGGAGCCGGACCCCAGGGCTCGTGTACGGCGAGGACGGCGCGCTGACCCTGCACCTGTCCGCGCAGCGGCCCGTGGAGGCGGCCGGGGCGGCGAACTGGCTTCCCGTGCCGCCCGGCGCGTTCCGTCCGGTGATGCGTCTGTACCTTCCCGAGCGGGACGTTCTCGACGGGAGTTACGTCATTCCGCCGGTCGAGCGGCTGAGGGACGGGCCCGGGACGTAGTGCCCGGCCGTCCCGCGGGCGTCGCGCGTACGCCGAGGAGCACGTTGTCAGTGGCGCGCCGCACACTGGAGTCATGTGCCGCAGTATCAAGACGCTTCGACCGCCCGCCATCCCTGAAGAGGCCACGGAGGAGGAGATGAGAGCCGCCGCCCTGCAGTACGTGCGCAAGGTGTCGGGCTTCCGTGCGCCCGCAGCGCACAACCAGGAGGTCTTCGACCGTGCCGTCGAGGAGATCGCCGACGCGACCCGGCGGCTGCTGGACGGACTGGAGGTGAGGGGCGCCGCGCGGGTCTGACCGCGGGCGCCTTCGCTCTCAGGTCCCGGCCGCGGCTCGCGCCGAGGGGATCGCCGCGGTGTCCCGGGGGCGACGGATCACGAGGGCCGCGAGCGCTCCCGCGACGAACAGGGCGAGCACGGAGACGGCCGTGCCGAGCCAGCCCGCGCCCAGCCACTGGCCGCCGAAGTAGCCGAGGCCGACGCTGTAGACCGCCCAGGCGACGCCCGCCACGGCGGACCAGGGCAGGAAATCCTTCGCCCTGCGATGGGCCGCGCCCGCGCCCAGGGAGACGACGGAACGGCCGGCCGGCGCGAAGCGCGCGACGACGACGAGGGCCCCTCCGCCACGGCTCAGGGCGGTGCCGAGGCGCTGCTGCGCGGACGTGAGGCGGCGGGAGCGGGCGATGGCACGTTCGAGGCGGTCTCCGCCGCGCCAGGCCAGGCGGTAGGCGACGAGGTCGCCGAGCACCGAGGCGGTGGCCGCGCAGAGGGTGAGGACCAGCAGCGACGGAACGTGCCGGGTGGCTTCGCCCGCGGCCGCGGTGACCGTCGTCGTGCTCGCGGCGGCGGCCGTGGCGGCGCTGATCACGAGCACGCCACTGGGGAGGACGGGCAGGAAGACGTCCAGGAGCACCGAGAGGGCGACCACCACGTAGATCCATGGGCTGCCTGTCAGCGCGCCCACACTCTCCAGCACTTCTACTCCCCGTTCCCGGTTCTTCGCGTCAACGCCGCGGCGTCGCAGGGGAGCGGCAGGAGCGGCAGGCTCAGCTGTACAGCGTACGCCTGCGGTCACCAGGCATTCGCCGATGTGCGGATGATGTTGTGCAGGTCACGTGGTTCCCGGCGGGCAGCGGTGCGCCGCCGTCCAGGCCGTGTGTGCCCCGGCCCCCCGCCAGGACCGGGGGGCCGGGGCACACACGGCGCGAGAGCTCAGACCGAGACGGGCCTGGCCGGCTCGGTCCGGGATCCGCTGAGCCGGACGGCGCCGGCCCGCGAGGAGAACAGCCGGTCCAGGGCGACCGCGCCGGGGCCGGTGAAGGCGATCAGCAGGAAGGCCCAGCAGAAGACCGCCGAGGCCTCGCCGCCGTTCTGCAGGGGGAACAGCGACTCGGGCTGGTGGACCTTGAAGTAGGCGTACGCCATCGATCCGGAGGCGATGAGCGCGGCGGCACGGGTACCGAGGCCGAGTGCGACCAGCGTGCCGCCGACGAGCTGTATGACGGCGGCGTACCAGCCCGGCCAGGTGCCGACGGGGACGGTGCCGCCGCCCATGGCTCCGCCGAGGATTCCGAAGAGGGCCGCCGCGCCGTGGCAGGCGAAGAGGAATCCGATGACTGCGCGGAAGAGACCGAGTGCGTAGGGCTGGGCCTGGTTCAGGCGTACGGACATGGTGACGGGCTCCTTCGGTTTGGGGACGTGAACCGAGCGGGGCCCATCAGGTTAGGAATGCCTCAGTAGTGCTTACAAGTTCAACATTCAGTCGTTTGGCTGAAAGTAGCCGTCACTCTTCCGGGGTGAGAGAGCGCTCCAAGACAGTCTCCAGCTGGGCTCCGGCGGGGCCGGATGTGGCCTGTACCAATGTCAGAGTCGCTTTCCGGCCACGCAGGCTAAGGGTCATCAGCTGATTGCCGAACCAGGGGCCGCCGGTCCTGCGCCAGGGCATCGGCGGGGGCCCCGTGCGTCCGTGGGCCGCGAGCGCCCGCCCGAGCCACCGGCCCGCCCTGCTCCAGCCGAAGCGGAAGCCGAGACGGATCGACGCCGGGACGGAGTTGTGGACGGGGGAGCAGGTCAGCTGCAGGACGTGCGCGGCGGGGGTGCCGCCCGGGGTGGAGGCGGGCCACCGCGGCTCCGCGATGTAAGCGTGGTGCACATCGCCCGAGAGCACACAGACCGTCGCGGGAGCCGCGGATCCCGTCCCCGCTTCCCGCAGCAGCTCCGACAGCCGGCGGAAGGACTCCGGGAAGGCCGCCCAATGCTCCAGGTCGCATGCGCGGCGCACCTTCTCCCCGAGGCGCGCCCAGCGTCCGCCCCGCTCGCCCCGGCACAGCGCCGCGTTCCAGGTCTCCGCGTCGTGGATCAGGGGCGGCAGCAGCCACGGCAGTGAGGTGCCGATCAGGAGATGGTCGTAGGAGTCCGGGCGGTCGAGCATCTCCGCGCGCAGCCAGCGGGCCTCCTCGTCGCGGAGCATCGACCGGTCCTGTTCGTCGAGGACCCGGGCCGCTCGCGTGTCCACCATGATCAGTCGCACTCGGCCGAAGACGCGCCGGTAGCTCCATCGGGCCCGGGCGGGGTCGGCGTCGGACGCCGCCGCGTGCTCGCGCAGCGTCTCGGTGCCGTCGGGAACCGCGCGCACGGCCGCGTAGACCGGGTCGGCCTCCAGTGCCTCGGGGGAGAGGTTGCCGAGGTGCTGATAGACCCAGTACGACATGAGTCCGCTGACGATCCGCTCGTGCCACCACGGGGTGGCGCGCATGTCCCGCACCCAGGCGGCGCTGGTGTTCCAGTCGTCCACGACGTCGTGATCGTCGAAGATCATGCAGCTGGGGACCGTGGAGAGCAGCCACCGCACGTCCGGGTCGCGCCAGGACTCGTCGTAGAGGTGGGTGTACTCCTCGTAGTCCGCGACCTCCGCGCCCGGCGCCTCCCTCAGGTCGCGGCGGGCGGCGATGCGACGCCGGATGGCCTGTGACGTCTCGTCCGCGTACACCTGGTCGCCGAGCAGCAGGAGCACGTCGGGACGGGTCGCCCCGGGGTCGGCGGCGAGACGGGCGGCCAGCGTGTCCAGCGCGTCGGCGCCGACCGGGTCGTGGCCGTCGGCGGGAGGGGCGGCCCAGCGGCAGGAGCCGAAGGTGACCCGCACCGGCCCCGCCTCCTCCGGCTGCGGCACGGCGGGAGTGCTGATGGTGCTCGGCGGAAAGCCGGAGTCCTCGGGCGGCCATACGCGGCGGCCGTCGAGCAGCACCTCGTAGGCCGTCGTCGAGCCGGGCGTCAGGCCGTCCACCACGACCAGGGCGTAGTGGTGTCCCTGTACGGCGAACGTGGCGGCGGTGCCTCCCGCCCCGTCCGTGCAGCGGACCTCCGCCGTGCAGGGCCTGGTGGTCTCCACCCAGACCGTCGCCCGTGAGCCCGTCTCCCAGTCGACGTACCGCAGCAGTGGTCCCAGGCGCAGCCCGCTCATGTGTGCCCTCCTCGCGTCGCCGTGGCCGATGGTTCCGAAGGGTACGGAACGACGGAGGAGGGCGGGACCCGGCCGCCCCGGACGGGGGGCGGGGAGGGTCAGCAGCCGTTCAGTACGGACTGCAGGGCGCTCTTCTCGGTGGAGTCGACACTCAGGCCGTAGTAGTGCTTCACGTGCACCCAGGCGCGCGCGTAGGTGCAGCGGTACGCCGTGCGCGACGGGAGCCACTCGCCGGGGTCCTGGTCGCTCTTGGACTGGTTGACGTTGTCGGTGACGGCGATGAGCTGAGGGCGGGTCAGGTCATTGGCGAAGGACTGGCGCTGGGCGGTGGTCCAGCCGCTGGCCCCGGACCGCCAGGCCTCGGCGAGCGGGACCATGTGGTCGATGTCCAGGTCGGAGGCGGCGGTCCAGGTGGCGCCGTCGTACTCCGAGTACCAACTGCCGCTCGTCGCGGCGCAGGTGGAGCTCTGGACCACGCCGGTGCCGTCCCGCTTGAGCACGACTTCACGGGTGTCGCAGGCTCCGGACTGGGTGATCCAGTGCGGGAACTTGTCGCGGCTGTAGCCGGAGGAGGAGCCCTCGGTGGAGACCGTGAGCTGGCTCAGGTAGGTGCGGGCGGTCGAGGCGCTGACCGGGGTGGGCATCGCGGCCTGTGCGGCCGGGGCGGTGAGGAGCCCGGAGGAGGCGGCGAGCGCGGCCGAGGCGACGACGACGGCTATGCGGCGGCCGTAGCTGCGACGCGCGTAGATACCGGACATGCGAACTCCCTTGATGTGGGGGAACCTTGGCGGGCGACCTGTGGAGCCAGGCCATCGTGGCGGCGCCGGGTTTCGGTGGGGTGGTCGCCAGGTAACAGAGTGGCGACATGCGCACGTCACATCAAGAGGCGGGACGATCGTTCTGACGTCCCGTCCGAAGTCTGTTCGGACAAAAGGACTGACGGATGGACAGTTCAACGGCGGGACAGCGGGCCGATCCGCGGCTCGGCGGCGTATTCCTGCTCATCGGCCGGGTGGTTCACTCCCGGAGCCCTCGCGGTGTTTCCTGGCACTGGTGTTCGCCGTCGCCGTGCGGACGGCGGAACGGCGAATCACCGGTGACCGCGCCCGGTGGCGGGCGGTCACCGGTGACCGGCGCGGCAACGTCGTGCGGGCGGGGCCGCCCAGGGTCAGCGGGCGTCGATGTGCAGCAGGATCGTCCCGTCCGCGCCCGCCTCCACCCGGAGGTGCGTCAGGTCGTCCACGTGGGCGTCGGGGGAGAGGGCCGCCGCGCGGGGGCCGATGCCCACGACGCGCATGCCGGCCGCCCGGCCCGCGATGATGCCCGCCTCGGAGTCCTCGAAGACGACGCAGTCCGCCGGGGCGAAGCCCAGTTCGGCCGCGCCCTTCAGGAAGCCCTCGGGGTCCGGCTTGCTGGCGCCGACCAGCTCCGCGGTGACGCGGGTCGCGGGCATCGGCAGGGCGGCGGCCGTCATCCTGGCCTGTGCGAGCGCCTCGTCGGCCGAGGTCACCAGCGCGTGCGGCAGGGTGGCGATGGACGCCATGAAGGCCGGGGCCCCGGCGACGGGCACCACGCCCTCGGTGTCGGCGGTCTCCTCGGCGAGCATGATCCGGTTCTCGGCGTAGTTCTGCTCCATCGGCCGGTCCGGCAGGAGGGCGGCCATCGTGGCGTAGCCCTGGCGGCCGTGCACCACCTTGAGGGCCGCCACGGGGTCGAGCCCCTGCGCGAGGGCCCAACGGCGCCAGCAGCGCTCGACCACCGCGTCGGAATTCACGAGGGTGCCGTCCATGTCCAGCAGGAGGGCGCGGGCTTCGAGGACGGTGGCGGGCATCGGCGTGCTCCAGGGGGCGGGGGAACAGCTCACGGCTGTGGGTGAAGAAAACAAGTAGCCCCGCCCGCCGGTCAGGGGAAACGGGCGGAGGCTACTTTGTTCCTCCACGATACAAAAACGGCGCCCGAAACGCCAATCCGGTGCCCCGGGGTGCCGTGGAAAGGCGTACCGCCTCCGTGTGCCGTCAGTGGCGTCCCTCGCCGGTCGTCCGCGACTCCAGGGCCTGGCGGGTCTCCGGACCGTAGACCCCCGAGGGGTCGCTCCGGACCGACATCCACCGCTGGAACTCCGCGACGGCCTGCTCCACGCGGTCCGAGTACTGGCCGTCGTCCGGTCCCCGGTAGACCCAGATCTCCTGCAGGCGTCGCTGGAGTTCCGCGACCTCCGCACCACTGTCGCCGCGCCGCAGTGTGCCGTCCGGCGCCTGGGCCGGGGGCGCCGCCGCGAGCGTCGTGGGTACCGACGTCGCGGACGCGGACGCGGAGGGCGGCGGGAGCGTCGTCGGCGCGGCGGCGGACCGGGACGCGGACGCGCTCTTGGACGGGGCCGGGGACGCCGAGGGTGACGCGGACGCCGAGCGGGACGCCGTGGCCGAGGGCGAGGCGGACGGGGACTCCGACACGGAATTCGCCGGTGCCTCCGAGGCGTCCTGGACCTCCGCCGTGACCTCGGGCAGGGCCGCGTCGTCACCGCCGCGGTCGTCGAACAGGCCACCCGCGAAGGCGGCCGTGCCCACCACGGCGGCCACGGCCGCACCGACCGCTACCACGGCGAACGGCCGTCGACGGCGCGGCTGCACGGGATCGGGACCTTCGCCCGCGTAGGCGGCCGCACTGCGCCGGCGGCTCTCGTCCACGGCCACGGCGTCGGGCAGCGGGCCGGGCAAGGCGTGCGGCGTCGCGGCCGGGGCCCCGTCGGGGAACAGCGGCATCGTCGTCCCGCCGGCGGGGGTGTCGTGGTCCTGCGCGTCGTCGCTGTGCAGCGTCACGTACGGCCGGATCCGCAGCGGGTCGAAGTCCTCGGCCGCCGCCGTCTCCGCCGAGCGGGCGGCCCGCCGGGCCTCCCCGGACGCCGTGCGGTCGCCGCAGGCGCACTCCGCCCCGGGTCTCGTACCCTGCTTGCCGCCGCACTCCGGGCATATGTGTCCGGTCATCGTGGGTTCCCCTCCCCTGTGAACTGCCTGCGATTATGCAGGCCGCCACGGAGCGGCCCGACGGCCGTACCGCTGCTCGGCAGGCCATAACGGCATGTTGCGGCCAGGATGGGGTGAAGCGGACCCGAGGAGATGTCCATGGCCCAGCAGCTGAACCCGCCGCCCCTTGCACCGGGTGAGGGGCGGTCACGGCGGAGTGTCCTGGTGGCCATCGGTGCCCTGCTCCTCGGTCTGCTGCTTGCCGCACTCGATCAGACCATCGTCTCCACCGCCCTGCCGACGATCGTCAGCGAGCTGGGCGGCCTGGAGCACCTCTCCTGGGTCGTCACCGCGTACATCCTGGCGGCGACGGCCGCGACACCGCTCTGGGGCAAGCTCGGCGACCAGTACGGACGCAAGAAGCTCTTTCTCACGGCCATCGTCATCTTCCTCATCGGTTCCGCCCTCTGCGGGGTGGCCCGGAACCTGCCGCAGCTGATCGGCTTCCGCGCGGTGCAGGGACTCGGCGGCGGCGGGCTGATCGTGCTGTCGACGGCGATCGTCGGCGACATCGTCGCACCGCGCGAACGAGGCAAGTACCAGGGTCTCTTCGGCGCGGTGTTCGGTGTGACCAGCGTGCTCGGCCCCCTCCTCGGCGGCTTCTTCACCGAGCACCTCAGCTGGCGCTGGGTCTTCTACATCAACCTGCCGATCGGTGTCGTCGCACTCGTGGTCATCGCGGCGGTCCTGCACATCCCCGTCCGGCGCACCAAGCACACCATCGACTACCTGGGCACGCTGCTGATCGCCTCGGCCGCCACCTCACTGGTCCTCGCCGCCTCACTCGGCGGCACCACGTGGGCCTGGGGATCCGCGCAGATCATCGGCCTCGCGGTCCTCTCCGTCGTGCTGATCGTCGCGTTCGTCGCGGCGGAGCGCCGGGCGGCAGAACCCGTCCTGCCGCTCAAGCTGTTCCGGATCAGGACCTTCACGCTCGTCGCCGCGATCAGTCTGGTCGTCGGTTTCGCCATGTTCGGCGCGCTCGCCTATCTGCCGACGTTCCTCCAGATCGTGCACGGCATCAGCCCGACCCTGTCCGGTGTCCACCTGCTGCCGATGGTCCTCGGCCTGCTGCTCACCTCGACCGTCTCCGGCCAGATCGTCAGCCGTACGGGCCGGTGGAAGGTCTTCCCGATCGCCGGGACCGCCGTCGCCGCGGTCGGCCTGCTGCTGCTCGGCCGGCTGTCCGAGACCAGCTCCACATGGACGACCAGCCTGTGCTTCTTCGTCTTCGGAGCAGGGCTCGGCATGGTCATCCAGGTGCTGGTGGTGACCGTGCAGAACGCTGTCACGTACGAGGACCTCGGTGTCGCCACCTCCGGGGCGACGTTCTTCCGGTCGATCGGCGGATCGTTCGGCGTGGCCATCTTCGGCACCATCTTCGCCAACGGGCTGACCGGCCAGCTCGAGAAAGCCCTCAGCGGACGCTCTCTCCCGGCCGGTGTCGACGTCGAGTCGCTCTCCGCCGACCCGCGGGCCATCGACCGGCTCCCCGCGGACCTGCGCCCGTCCGTCCTCGGCGCGTACTCGACCTCGATCACCGACGTCTTCCTCTACGCCGCGCCCGTCGTCCTGGTCGCGTTCGTCCTCGCCTGGTTCCTCAAGGAGGAACCGCTGCGCGGTTCGGTGACCGCGCCCGACGTGAGCGAGACCCTGGCCACGAACCCGGTGGAGCGTTCCTCCTACGACGAGTGCGCCCGCGCCCTGTCGGTGCTCGCCACCCGTGAGGGCCGCCGGGAGATCTACGAGAAGATCACCGCCAAGGCCGGATACGACCTCCAGCCCGCCGCGAGCTGGCTCCTGCTGCGCATCAAGCGGCACGGCACCGTCGAGCCCGCCCTGCTCGCGGACATCGCCCCCGTGCCGCTACGGGTCATCACCTCCGCCGCCCGGCAGATCGAGGAGCGCGGTCTGGCCCGGCGGGAAGGCATGCAACTGGTCCTCACCGAGCCGGGCGCCGAGGCGGTGGTGCGGCTGTCGCACGCCCGCGAGGAGTCGCTGGCCGAACTGCTGGGCGACTGGTGGGGTCCCGACCGGCCCACGGACCTGGTCCACCTGGTGACGGAGCTGACGGCCGAGGTGAGCGGGTCGAGCAAGGAACGGCCGCACATGCCGGAGCCGCGTCGCGACCACTGGGCCGGCTGACCTCCCCGCCCCTTCGGGGCGCAGGGGCCGGCCGTCCCACGGAACTCCTACGGGCCCGGCGGACTGCGGACCCCGGCCCTCACAGCTCCTTGGCGAACCAGTGTTCCGCGTACGGCTCCCGGTTGAACGCCGGGACCTCGCGGTATCCGTGCTTCGCGTACAGCCCGCGGGCCTCGACCAGGTCGTTGCGCGTGTCGAGCCTGATACGCCGCACCCCGAGCGCCCGCGCCGCGCTCTCGATGCCCGCGAGCAGCAGCCCGCCGCCGCCCGTGGAGCGGAACCCGGGGCGGACGTACACCCGGGTCAGCTCCGCGATTCCCTCACCGGCCACGCGCAGACCCGCGCAGCTCGCCGGCCTGCCGTCGTACCGGCCCACCAGGAACTCCCCGGTGGGCGGGGCGAGCAGCTCGACGCCGTCGTCCGTCAGGCCCTCGTCGATCTCCGCGCCGGTGGCCGGGCGGCCCCAGTAGCGGCTCGCCACCTCGTCGTAGTAGTCCCGGCGCAGCAGGAGCGCTTCGGGACCGGCGAAGTGTTCGGGGGTCACGGTCCAGGTCATGGGGCCATTCTCGGTGTGGCGCGACGGGATGACGAACCAATTGACACGGGTGCGGGCACCGCCGGCGGAGGACGTGAACGGTGCGGCAGCCGTCCGGCGTCACCCTGCGCACAGAGGTGCTGGTCGCTCACCCGCACGGGTGGGGCGCGAGGAGTCCGGCAGGCCGTGTCCCCGCATTCTTCCGGCACATTCGTAGTGACAGTCAGGCGAAGAGGGGGTTGATTGTGTCTACCTCATAGGGCAATGCAAGGCTTCATCCGCACATACCCGGGTCGAGGGGACCGTGCACGAACTGGGAGGACCGGCGCAGCGTGACGAATGCTGAACACAGTGTGCGGGGGGACGCGGCCGCGGATCCCGGGACGAGGGCCGCGGCGGCCAGGGTCGTCCTCTGGGTACTGGTCGCGGTCCTGGCGGTACGGCAGGTCGCGGTGGTGCTGCGCAGACCGCCCGGCGAGCGTCTCACCGACTTCGAGACCTGGACCGGTGCGACCGGAGTCCTGCACATGGCCGGTTCCCTCTACGACCCCGGCCGGTTCACCGGGACCCCCTTCGCCGGGCTGGTGCTGAAGCCGCTGACGGCCTCAGCCGAGGACGCCCTCGGTGTCGTCTGGACCTTCGGGTCGCTGCTGCTCGTCGTAGCCCTGGGATTCGTGGCCGTCCGAGCGCTGCCCGCCCCGGTGAGCCGGCGCACCGCGTTCCTGGCGGCCCCCTTCGCGATCACGCTGCTCATGGTGTCGCTGCCCGTCCGCAACACCCTGTTCCTCGGTCAGACCAGCATCCTGCCCGTCCTGCTGGTGCTCCTCGCCTGCTTCGTCGCACGGGGCGAGCGGCTTCCGGGCGTGCTGACCGGGATCGCGGCGGCCTTCCAGCCCGCCGTCCTGCTCTTCGCCGCACTGTTCTGGCTGACCGGGAGACGCAGGGCCGCTGCCACCGGGGGTGCCACCTTCGCCGCCTGTACGGCACTGGCCTGGGCGGTGATGCCGCAGGACTCGTGGTCGTACTGGGTGCACCACCTCGCGGGTGCCGGGCTGGGCGAGCGGCCCGACAGCCTGGCCAACCAGTCCCTGCACGGCGCCCTGCTCCGCTTCGGCCTCCAGGGCCCGCTGGAGATCGCCCTGTTCCTCGCCCTGGCCGCCGCGGTCACCTTCCTCGGGCTGCGGCGCGCCGTGCGTTACGCCAGGGACGGGCAACTGCTCCTGGCCGTCGCCGTCACGGGCTGCGTGGCCGTCGCCGTGTCGCCGACCGCCTGGCAGCACCAGCTGCTGTGGGTGCTGCTCGCCGTCGTGGGCCGCGTCGGCACGCGGGCCTCCGACCGGCTCGTCTGGCCGGCCGTGGTGGTGCTCGTGCTCACCCTGCCCGGGAAGATGCTGCTGCCGAACGTCGGCGTGCTGCTGCCCGTACGCGACAACGTGCTGCTCGTCGCGGCGCTCGGCGCGGCCTGCGTGGCGCCCTTCCTGTCCCGGAGCTCCCCGCACTGGGCGCGCCCGGTTCCGACGGACCACGCCCGGCCGGTGGAGCCGCGCTTCGCGTGGGTGCCCCTGCTCCCGTTCTGGCGCCGTGTGCTCAGCCGCCCCAACCTGCTGCTGGAACTCCTGCTCATCAGGGTCGTCTACTCGGCGTACGCGAAGGTCCGGCTGGCGGCGACCGCCGGGCGGCCCACCGCGGAGGAGCACGGACGGCAGATCCACGCCGCGGAGCGGTGGCTGCACATCGACATCGAGCACTGGGCCAACCACACGGTCGTCGGCGTCCCGTGGCTGCGTGACTTCTTCGACTACTACTACTCGACGTTCCACTTCATCGTGCCGCTCACGATCCTCGGGGTGCTGTACGTACGGCGGCCCTCGGACTACCGCTGGGTCCGCAGCTCCATCGGCTTCGCGACGATCCTGGCGCTGTTCGGCTTCTGGCTCTATCCGCTGGCCCCTCCGCGCCTGATGCCGGGGCTCGGCTTCATCGACACGGTCCACGGCGTGCAGGACCTCGACAGCCCCGACTTCGGGGCGCTGACCACGGTGACCAACCAGTACGCGGCCATGCCCTCCCTGCACTTCGGCTGGTCGCTCTGGTGCGGTGTGGTGATCCTGCTCCTCGCTCCCAAGGTGTGGATGAAGGTCCTGGGCATGCTGCACCCGCTGTTCACGGTCTCCACGATCGTGGCCACGGGAAACCACTGGGTGCTGGACGCGGTCGGCGGTGCGACCGTGGTGGCCGCCGGATTCGGCCTGACCTACGTCCTGTGCGGACCGCGGCGGCTGCGATCCGGTGTGGAGGGGTCCTCGGGCCGTGAGCCCGCGGACGCCGCCGGACCACCGGCCCCCGAGCGCGCCGAGACCGCCGTCAGCAAGGTGTAGCCACCCCGGCGCTCGTGAGCCGGGGGCCGATCGCTTCAGCCCCCGGCTTCCCGCACGTCGCCTGCCGCCACTTCGGCCGGCGGCTGCTCGAAGGCGGGCCGCGCGTCGAAGGCCGCGCGGCGGGTCGCCCGGCGAAGGGCCCGCAGGAGAGTGGGGCCGACGGCGAGGGTGAGCGCCACGGTGAGCACGGCCCTGCCCAGGTCCCAGCCGAGGGAGGTCGCGGTGCAGTACGCGAGGAAGCGGACCAGGTTCTCGTGCAGCGGGTCGCCCGCGACGAAGGAGATGCCGGAGCCGAGCCCCGGCACGATCGTCCAGCCGTACAGGTTCATCACCGCGCCGTAGGCGAACGCCGCGACGAAACCGTACGCGGCGAGCATCAGCAGCTCACTCCTGCCCCGCAGCCGGTCCGGGCCGGGCAGGAGGCCCGCGCCCATCGTGAACCAGCCCATCGACAGCATCTGGAACGGCATCCACGGCCCGACCCCGCCGGTCAGCAGCGCCGAGGCGAACATCGTCACCGAGCCGAGCACGAAGCCGAAACCGGGGCCCAGTACCCGCCCGCTCAGCACCATCAGGAAGAACATCGGCTCCAGGCCGGCGGTCCCCGCGCCCAGCGGACGCAGCGCCGCGCCCACGGCGGCCAGAACTCCCAGCATCGCGACGGCCTTGGCGTCCAGACCGGAGTCGGCGATCGTCGCGACGACCACACCGACCAGCAGCACGAGGAGCACGGCGAACAGCCACGGCGCGTCCTCGGCGTGGGCCAGACCTGAATCCGAACCCGCCAGCAGCGGCCAGCCGAACGCGACCAGGCCTACCGCGCTGATCAGGACGAGCGCGGCGACCGCCCGGGGGCCGAGCCGCACCACGCGCGCCGACCGGGCGCTCACGACGGACCGTCCAGCGCGGCACGCACCTGTGCCACGGTCAGCCACGCCTGCGGCGCCAGGATCTTCGCGGTCTGCGGGGCGAAGGCCGGGGAGGAGACGACGACCTGCCGGGTCGGGCCGTCCGCGACGACATCCCCGTCGGCGAGGATCACCACCCGGTGCGCCAGATCGGCGGCCAGCTCCACGTCGTGGGTGGCCAGCACGATGGCATGGCCGCCGGCGGCCAGCCGGCGCAGCACTCCCACCAGCCTGGCCTTTGCCGCGTAGTCGAGGCCGCGCGTCGGCTCGTCCAGCAGGAGCAGCGGAGGCCGGGCGGTCAGCACCAGGGCGAGGGCCAGCGCCAGCCGCTGCCCCTCGGACAGATCACGGGGGTGGACGTCGTCCGGCACTCCGGGCAGCAGCTCCGAGACCAGCGCGCGGCAGGTGCCCCGGGGCGCGCCCGCGTCGGAGTCAGCCGCCGCGCACTCGGCCGCCACCGTGTCCGCGTACAGCAGATCGCGTGGTTCCTGCGGGACGAGTCCGACCCGGCGCACCATGTCGCGGGGTGGCGTACGCGACGGGCGCACACCGCCGACGAGCACCGATCCCGTCGTGGGCTCGGTCGTCCCGACGAGGGTGGTCAGCAGAGTGGACTTGCCCGCGCCGTTGCGGCCCATCAGGGCCACCGTCTCGCCGGGCGCGAAGGAGAGCGTCACCCCGCGCAGCGCTTGGACCCGCCCGCGCCGGACCCCGAGCCCCTCGGCCCGGGTGACCGGATCGCCGGGGGGTGGGCCCGCCGCGGCGCCGGGCGGGCGACGGCCGAGCAGACGGTCCAGGAGTCCGGGGCGGGCGGGGGCAGGGGCGGGCAGCGGGACGACGGCGGAGGTCACCGGCCCGGCGGGCGACGGCGGTTCGACGCCGGACAGCCGCTCACGCAGGTCCGCCGCCCTGCGCCGCGCGTCGCGTACCGACAGCGGCAGCGGGTCCCAGCCCACCAGCCGGCCCAGGTCCACCACCGGTGGCCGGACGGGCGAGAGCGCCATGACATCCGCCGGGGGTCCCATCACCGGGGCGGCACCCGGCGACGGCAGCAGGAGGACCTGGTCGGCGTACTGCACGACACGCTCCAGCCGGTGTTCGGCCATCAGCACCGTCGTGCCCAGGTCGTGCACCAGCCGCTGGAGCACCGCGAGGACGTCCTCGGCGGCCGCCGGGTCGAGGGCGGACGTCGGCTCGTCGAGGACCAGCACGCGGGGGTGCGGGGTGAGGACCGAGCCGATCGCGACGCGCTGCCGCTGGCCCCCGGAGAGCGTGGCGATCGGCCGGTCGCGCAGCTCGGCGAGGCCCAGCAGGTCCAGGGTCTCCTCGACCCGCCGCCGCATGACGTCCGGGGCGAGGCCGAGCGACTCCATGCCGTACGCCAGTTCGTCCTCGACGGTGTCGGTGACGAAGTGGGCCAGCGGGTCCTGGCCCACCGTGCCGACGAGATCGGCGAGCTCGCGTGGCTTGTGGGTGCGGGTGTCACGGCCGCCGACCGTGACCCGTCCGGTCAGCACCCCGCCCGTGAAGTGCGGCACGAGACCGGACACCGCGCCCAGCAGGGTCGACTTCCCGACCCCGGACGGGCCGACGACCAACACGAGTTCGCCCTCGGGCACCGTGAGGTCGACCCCGGACAGGGTGGGGTGCGCGGAGCCCTCGTACCGCACCGAGACCTGCTCGAACCGGATCACGCGCTCTCCTTGGAATCCGAGGGGGAAGGGGGCGACGGCGCCACGACGGCGGGCAGCAGCCCGACCAGGACGGCGGCGGCGGGCCACAGCGGAAGCACGGGGGCCGTCAGCGGTACGACACCGGGGTGCAGGGCGCCCGGCGCCGCGGCGCCCGCCCAGATCATCGCGGCGGCCACGGCGACGCCCGACCCCGCGACGAGCCAGGCGCGTACGTCCCAGCGGTCGGGCCGGTAGCGGGTGCGGACCGAGCGGCGCCCGCCGAGCCTGAGCCCGGCCATCGCCGCGGCCAGCCCGGCCAGCAGCAGCGGCAGCCCGTACACCGCGCCCTGCGCGGCCAGCAGTCCGTAAGTCCCCGCGCACACCCCCAGCAGCCCGCCGAGGGTGAGCACATGAGTGGTGCGCCGCACGGCGGGCGGCACCTGGGCGGTGCGGCCGTACCCCCGCGCGTCCATCGACGCCGCCACGGCCACCGACCGCTCCAGCGCGCCCTCCAGCACCGGAAGTCCGATCTGGAGCACCGCCCCGATGCCGCCCGTGGGACGGCCGCGCAGCCGGCGGGCCGTCCGCAGCCGTGCCACGTCGGCCACCATGTTCGGCGCGAACGTCATGGCCACGACGACGGCGACCCCCACCTCGTACAGCGCGCCCGGCAGCGACTTCAGCAGCCGTGCGGGATTGGCCAGCGCGTTCGCCGCGCCGACGCAGATCAGCAGGGTGGCCAGCTTCGCCCCGTCGTACAGCGCGAAGACCAGCTGTTCCGCGGTGACCCGCCCGCCGAGCCTGACCCCCTGCGCCCAGCCGGGCAGCGGCACCTCCGGCAGCGTGAACAGCGGGTGCGCGCCGGGCACCGGGGAGCCGAGGACGACGGAGAAGACCAGCCGCACCGCGACCACGAACAGCCCGAGCCGGATGAACGCCCCGTAGGAGCGGGCCCACGGCGCGTCCGTGCGGCGCGCGGCCACGACATAGCCCGCCACGCCCACCAGCAGACCCAGCAGCAGCGGATTGGATGTGCGGGACGCGGCGGTCGCCAGGCCCAGCGCCCACAGCCACCAGGCTCCCGCCGGTGTCGCGTTGCCACGGGTGGCGCCCGGGGCGCTCAGGGCATGGCGGAGCCGGGCGGGGCCGGTGGAGCGGGTCATCGGCGGCGGCGGGCCCGGAGCACTGCGGCGAGACCCAGGACGAGCACCGCGCCCACGCCGGCGAGCACTCCCGCCGACGGGCCGCCGCCGTCACCGGAACCGGCGGCGCCCGTGTCCTCGCCCGGGGCGGCGGACGGCTCGGCCGCACCCGTCGCCTCGTCCGAGCCGCCGTCAGCGACCTGCTCACCGCAGCCCGACCGCGGATAGCCGGATATCGCGCAGAGCATCGCCGCGCTGTCGTACCGCAGCGGCTTCGCCACCGAGGCCAGCGCCTCCGCGGTGCTCGCGTCCAATGCCACCAGGGCGCACGCGGCGCGCAGGGCGGGCGGCTTCTCACCGTCCGGAGCGTCCGCCGGGGTACCCGGGTCGATGACCACGGCGACCCTCTTGCGGCCGTCCTTCGCCGGGGTGTCCGCGCAGACCGTCCCGAAGTCCGGGGCGCGGCGCGGCTGAGCCGAGTCCTGGGAGTCCTCGCTCACCGAGAAGCGGAAGCCCTGCACGGCGCCGTCGTCCGGGCGGACCAGGGACGGCCCCTGCGTGGCGTAGGTCCAGCCCTTGCCGCCGTCCCCCTCCCAGAAGGACCAGTAGCGGTAGCCGGCGGCCTGGGCGCCGCCCGCGCCGAGTACGGCGAGCACGGCGCCGACGAGCAGGAGCAGCACCGCCGTACCCAGCGGGCGCCTCACAGCTGCTGGTTCTTCCGGCGGCCGCTCAGCAGGAAACCGATGCCCGCGCCGAAGGCGAGACCGATGCCGATGATCCACCAGAGGCCGAGGCCCCCGTCGTCGCTGTTCGTCTCCGCGGGCCGCTCGGGCGAGGTGGCCGTCGGGGAGGGCACGGCGGTGGCGGCCGGGGCGGGCCCCGTCGCGTTGAGCTGCTTCACGAGGTCGACGCCGCCGAAGTCCCGCGCGTCGGTGCCGGTCGCGTGGGCGGCCAGCACCAGCTGGGCGGAGGCTGCGGGGCCTCCCTCCCGGGCCCAGCTCCGGGAGTTCTTCTCCAGGTAGGCGACCGCCCTGGCGGCCTTGTCCTTGTGGCCGGAGGCCGCGAGTGCCACGACCGCGTCCGCCGTGTTGCCGAAGTCCGGCTGCGGCGCGGCGTCCTCGGCGCCCGGCATGGGCGGCAGGTCCAGATGACCGGAGGCGGCGAGGGCACCGGCGAGGTAGTGGGCGCCGTTCTGCGCGGACTGCTCCGGCGTCAGGCCGGTGCCCTCGGTGCAGACGGGAGCCTTCACGGCGTTGGAGTTGCCCGCGGCCATGCCCTTGCCCATCGCGCCGATCACCGCGGCCGCTGTGGCGTCCGCGTTGGCCGTGAGCCCGCCGTTCTTGTCGGGCTGGTAGGCGAACGCCCCGCCGTCCTTCCCGCCGCAGGGCAGCGCGAAGGACTGCAGCGCGGTGTACGGCGTCCTCCCGCCGTCCTTGGTGAGGTCGGCCAGCGGCACGCCCGCCCTGGCCAGGGCGCCCGTCACCACGGCGGTGGAGTTGGCGTCGCTCGGGCTGCCCGGGTTGTAGCCCCAGCCGCCGTCCTCGTTCTGGACGGACTTCAGCCAGCTGACGCCGTTGTCCACGACCTCGCGGTGCGCGGCCAGCTCGACCATGGCCTGGACCGCCGCCGCCGTGGCGTTGGTGTCCGCGACCGTCTTCGCGTCGCAGGGCTTCGAGGCGTCGCGGTACGAGGCGAAGGCCCCGCTCGCGCACTGCTGGCCCACGAGCCAGTCCACCGACTTCACGGCCGGGGTCACCAGCTCGATCCGCTGGGCGAGGAAGGCCATCGACTGGCGCCACACCCCGTCGTACGTCGGGTCCTTCGTCCCGTACAGGCCGGCCGGGAGGGCGGGCGCCGCGGGGGAGGGGGTAGGACTCGGCGCGGCGAGCGCCGCCGGGGCGGCCGCTCCACAGAGCACGGCGGTGATCGCGAGCGCTGCCGCGCGGCGGCGTACGGACATGACGGACTGGGCCTCTCGAACGGGTTTCCCCTGCCGGGCGGAACCGGGCGCGCGGGGAAGTGCCGGCGCCGGATTCGCACCGGCTTCCCCCTGTACGGGCAGGATGACGAATCACTCACTCTACCGGGGCGGTCCGCACGCCCTCCGCGCGGACGCCCGGATCCCCCGGTCGTGAGGGCTTCCCAGCAGGTCAGGGCCCGTGCCAGACTCCGGCGGGGTCACATGGGCGCCCGCCCGTGGGCAGGAACGACCGGGTGGGAAGCACCAGTGCGCAGAAGAGGTACGGCGGCCGCGGCCGCCGCTGTGGCCGGATTCATGACGATGACGGGCTGCGGCCTCGTCGGGGACGGCGAGACCGCGCCGACGGCCTCCCCGGTGCCGGTCGTCCCCTACACCAAGGAGTCGGCGGCGATGGAGATAGCGTCCCTCGCCCGGGCCGGGGGGCTCCCGGACGGGGACACCTCCGCGGCCGGGCTGCCGAAGGGCGACTGGCAGAAGTGCATGGCGCCCTGGCTGGGCGAAGCGCCGGCGGCCGGGGCCGCCGGCGCGTTCGAGGCGACGGTGATGCGGTTGCGGCAGCACGACTGGGAGATCCTCTCCAGCCACGCCGAGAAGGACGTCACCTACCGCACCCTCGCCAAGCGGGGCTGGAAGCTCTTCGCCAGGCACTACACGATGAAGGGCTTCGGCCCCGACCAGATCGTGTCCCTCACCGCCGTCGAGGACGGCTGCGAGCTGCCCCGGCAGATCAGGGGTGACTACGAGGACCCGGCCTGAGAGCCCCCGGTCCGGTCAGGCCTGGCAGCCCGAGTCCGCGATCACGAAGTAACCGGTGGGCGACTCCCGGAGCGTGTGGGTGACAAACACGTTGTAGAGCCCCATGTTCTGCTCCGAACCGTTCGCATAGACATAACCGCCCGATGTGTGCGCGCGGCCCGCCGTGACGTGCGCGTAGTTCGTGGCGGTGAAGCACCGGGCGGGCGCCGTGCCACCCGACGTCGTCGCGGTCACGGCGGCGGACGCCGTCCCCGCGGTGCCCCCCGAGTCGGCGGCGGCCACGGTGTAGCGGTAGGAGGTGCCCGCCCGCAGCCCCGTGTCCGTGTACGACGCGGAGGCGGTCGTGGCCACCTTCGCGCCGTCGCGGTACACGAGGTAGGAAGCCGCGGAGCCGACCGTGTTCCACGCCAGCGAGGCGCTGCTGTCAGTGACCCCGGCGACCTTCAGCCCGGTGGGGGCGGGCAGACCGTTCCCGCCGCCCGGGGCATCCTTGTCCAGCCCCCAGAACACGCCGGTGTGGTACGTCGAACAGATGGTGTTCAGGAAGTACGCGGCCGTCGACCCGCACTGCTCGGTGCCCGATCCAGGGCCGACCGGCAGGCCGTGCCCCATGCCGGACACCGAGAAGGTCTCCACCGCCGGCTGCCCGGACGCGTCGTTGTAGACGCTCCTGGTGGTGTTCCCCGGCAGGCTCTGGGTGCTGGACGGGGTCTGGCCGATCCCCCAGACGTTCGTCCACTGGTCGCGCAGCGCCGTCGCGTTGGCGGGGTAGACCGTGTAGTCGGAGGTGCCCTGCCAGACGGCGACCCTGGGCCACGGGCCGGTCCAGCCCGGGTAGGAGCCGCGGACCTTGTCGCCCCACTGCGCGGGCGTCAGCTTCTGCGGCCCGGTCTGACAGCCGGACGCGGCGGCCTGGCTGGTGGCGCACTGGGCGGGCAGCCCCGAGGCCACGGACCCGCCCGCGAACACGTCCGGGTAGGCGGCCAGCAGGTCGGCGGTCATCCCGCCGCCGGCCGACAGTCCGGTGACGTACACACGGCGGCCGTCGGAGCCGTACGTCTGCTTCGCGTACTCGACCATCTGCACGACGGACGCCGCCTCGCCCCTGCCCCGGGTGCTGTCGGCGGGATCGAACCAGCCGAAGCACGACAGCGGGTTGTTCGCCGAGGTGGTCTGCGGGAAGACCACGTCGAAGCCCCACAGATCGGCGTACTTCGGCCAGCCCGAGTTGGTGTAGTACGCGTTCGCCGTCTGGGTGCAGCCGTGCAGGGCGACGACCAGCGGCCGCCCCGCGGGCACGTTGTCGGGCGTGTACGCGAACATCTGCAGGTTGCCGGGGTTCGAGCCGAAGCCCGTCACCTGCTGAAGGCCGGCGGCGGCGGTTGCGGGGGGAGCGGCGGCCGCGTGCGCCGGGTTCACGGCGAGCAGTGCCAGGACGGCGAGGGGGGCGACGCGGCGGAGCAGGCGTCGCAGGATCGGCGGGCGGGGGTTCGGTGGACGCACGGTGAGGCCTCCCTGGTCGGACGTGCGGATGCTGCCGGAACCTATGAGCCGGGCGAGGACCCGCCCATGTGGCAGGCGGCCACCCGCCGCGCACCGCTGTGTGCGGCGCTGCCCTTGCGCCGGTCCCGGCGCCACCGCCGCGCTCCGGAGCACCCCGGCCGCCCCTCCCGGCCCGCACACCCGCACCATGTACGCCGCCACCATGCCGCCGCCCGTGGGTGTGTGCACCGGCCCCGTGTGATGGCGGCGGTGACGTCCTTACGGTGACGCCCATGCAGACTTCCCGGACCCCGCAGCACGAACCTCCCGCCCTCGCCTCCCTCGCCGGGCGCACCGCCCTGGTCACCGGGGCCGCGAGCGGCATCGGACTGGCCTGCGCGCAGGCGCTCGCCGCCGCCGGCGCGCACGTGCACGTGGTGGACAAGCAGGGGGAGGCCGCCAGGAGCCTGGCCGAACGGATCGGGGGGACGGCCTGGGTGGCCGACCTCTCGGTGGCCGAGGCGGTGGACGCGCTGCCCGCCGACGCCGACATCGTCGTCAACAACGCGGGGCTCCAGCACGTGGCCCCCGTGCACGAGTTCCCGCCGGACCGCTTCGCGCTGATCCACCGCGTCATGGTGGAAGCACCGTTCCGCATCTTGCGCCGTACGCTCCCGGGGATGTACGAACGCGGCTGGGGCCGTGTGGTCAACATCTCGTCCGTACACGGGCTGCGCGCCAGCCCCTACAAGGCGGCCTACGTCTCGGCCAAGCACGCACTGGAGGGGCTCAGCAAAGTGGTCGCACTCGAAGCGGCGCCGCACGGCGTGACGAGCAACTGCGTCAATCCCGGTTACGTCCGCACGCCCCTGGTCGAGAACCAGATCGCGGACCAGGCCCGCAGCCACGGCATCTCCGAGCAGGAGGTGGTCGGCAAGGTGCTCCTGGAGCGCAGCGCCCTCAAGTCCCTGATCGAGCCGGACGACGTGGCAGGGGCGGTCCTGTGGCTGTGCGGCCCGGGAACGGCCCACGTCACCGGAAGCTCGCTGGCCATGGACGGCGGCTGGACCGCCAACTGACAACGCCCACCGCCCCGCGAGCCGGAAGAACGATGTCCGCCCATGTCTGAACCCTCCCCCTCCGCCGCGCACCTGATGGCCCGCCTCCTCGACCTGCTGGCCGACGACGCCCCGGCCGAGGAACTGGGCGCCGTCACCTCCCGGGCGCGGGCCGCCGGCGTACCCGCCGCCGAACTGGCCGAGGTGGAGCGGGCGGCGGCCACCGCCCTGCGGATCAGGAGCGCCCTGCGCCAGCACCGGCGCAGGGAACTCCAGCTGACCGCGCTCTTCGACACGGCGGGCGACCTGGCCGCCTCCAGGGATCTGGACGACGTCCTCAAGGCGATCGTGCGGCGGGCCAGGATGCTGCTGGGCACCGACACGGCCTACCTCACGCTCCCCGACGAGGAGGCCGGGGACACCTACATGAGGGTGACCGACGGTTCGGTGTCCGTGCTGTTCCAGCGGCTCCGGCTCGAACTGGGCGAAGGCCTCGGCGGACTCGTGGCGCAGACCGCCAGCCCGTACGCGACCCCCGACTACCGCACCGACGAACGCTTCCGCCACACCCGCAACATCAACGCCGGTGTACTGGACGAAGGGCTCGTCGCGATCCTCGGCGTGCCCCTGCTCCTCGGCTCCAGCCGGGGCGGTACGGGCAAGGTCATCGGCGTGCTCTTCGCGGCCGACCGCGCGGCGCGGGTCTTCAGCCCCGACGAGGTGGCCCTGCTCTGTTCGCTCGCCGCGCACGCCGCGATCGCCATCGACACCGCCCGGGCGCTGGACGACACCAGGACCGCTCTGGCGGAACTCGCCGGGGCGAACGCCGAACTGGCCGGGGCCAACGCCGCCGTACGCGCGCACTCGGAGGCCATGCAGCGGGCCGAGGAGGCCCACGACCGGCTCACCGACCTGGTGCTGCGCGGCGGAGACGTGACGGACGTCGCCGTGTCGGTGGCCGGACTGCTGGAGTGGCCCCTGACCATCCACGACCCGGGCGGGCGCCCGCTGGCCGCGGTGCGCCCCGACGGCTCGGCGTTCGCCGCCGACAGCATGGACGCCGGCTGGCTCGACGCCGTCGCCGACGAGTCCCGCCACGGGGCGCGGGCGGTGCACCGCGACGGCCGGTGGGTCTGCGCCGTGCTGGCGGGCCAGGAGATGCTCGCCAGCCTCGTGCTGCACCGGCCGGACCGGCTCGACGACTCCGACCGGCGGCTCTTCGAACGTGCCGCCGTCGTCACGGGCCTCCTCCTGCTGTTGCGGCGTACCGTCGCCGAGACCGAGAACCGGATACGGGGCGAGCTGATCAGCGACCTGCTCGGGGACCCGGAACGCGACCCCGCCGGCCTGGCGGAACGCGGCCGGCGACTGGGCATCGACCTCGACCGGCCGCACCTGCTGCTGGTGGCCGAGGCATCCGCGCGCGAGAAGCTCGGCGGAGCGGCCATGCGCTATCTCTTCGGCGGCGACATCCACGGGGTGAGCGCCGAACACGCGGGCACGGTCGTCCTGCTGATCGACTGCGAAGGCCGCTCCGCCGCAGATGCCGGGGAAGCCGCGCGCGCGGCGGCCGCACAGCTCGGACACCTCGTCCAGGCCCCCGTGACCGTCGCCGGGACGGGCCCCGCCCAAGGGGCCCGCGCACTCGCCGCCGCTTACGCGGAGGCCGCCCGCTGCCTGCGCGCCATGCGCGTACTCGGGCGGGAGGGTGAGGGCGCCTGCGTCGACGAACTCGGCTTCCTGGGTGTCGTGCTGGGCAACGCCAAGGACGTGGACGGTTTCGTGACCGCCGTGCTGGGTCCGCTGCTCCGCTACGACGAGCGGCGCGGCACCCACCTCGTACGTACGCTGCGGGCGTACTTCGGCGCCGGCGGCAGCCTCATCCGGGCCAAGGACGAACTGCACGTGCACGTCAACACGGTGGTGCAGCGCCTCGACCGCATCCAGGTGCTGCTCGGCCGCGACTGGAACGAGCCCGACCGGGCCCTGGAACTGCAGCTCGCCCTGAGGCTGCATCTGCTGTCCGGCGGCCGGGACGGCTGAGGCAGTACCCGCCCGGCCCGGACGGGTACTGCCCCCACGCGGTCAGCGTGCCGCCTCCAGCAGCGACCGGGCGACCTCGTCGGCCCCCCTGTCGCCCGTCAGCACGGTGTAGTGGTTGACCCCGTCGACGCGTACCGCCCGGACGCCCGTGCCGGGCTGCCCCGCCTTCGCGAGCCGGGACTCGTCGTACAGCCCCTGCTCCTCGTTCATCAGGCCGCGCTCCGCCCACACCAGCACCGCCGGGTGCGGGAGTTCGTGTGCGGCCTTGAGCACCTCGTCCTGGAACAGGCCCACTCCGTCCGTGCGCACGGCCTCCAGGAGGCAGCTGGAGCGCATCACGGGCTCCTCGCCCGTCAGGTCCCGCTGGATGTAGGCGTCCACCTCCGGCGACCACGCGTCGCCGCCGAACGCGGGGTGGGCCCGCCAGAACGACCGGTAGGCGTCCCGGTCGGTGAACGTCATCGACAGTCGGTCCATGGCCGGGCCTATCACCGCCGTCATCAGCTCGTCGGCCGAGAGGTGGGTCGGTGCCGGGAAGCCGAACCCGCCGTCGACGAGCACCAGTTCACCGAAGTGTTCCGGATGGCGCACGGAGGCGAGCGCCGCCACGAAGGCGCCCATCGAATGGCCGGCCAGCACCACCCCGTCGAGCCCCAGCCATGCGGCGAGGGCGGCGGTGTCCTCCGCGTGCGCGGCGATGCCGTACGGGCCGGGCAGCCCCGCACTGGCGGCCCGGCCGCGCAGGTCCGGGGCGATCAGGGTGGCCCGGCCGTCCAGGTGACGGGCGACCGCGGCCCACGAGAGCGCGTTGGCCGTGATGCCGTGCAGAGCCACGATCACGGGAGCGGCTCCCGGGTCACGGGCGGGCCAGCGCAGCGCGGCCATCTCGCCTCCCGCCACAGGGACGCGTATCTCCTCGTACGGGATCATCGTTTCTCCTCACGGGACCGGCGCAGACGGGACGGCAGGCGGGCCAGGCCGCCCGGCAGCAGGTGTACCACGGCCACGAACAGCACCCCGAGCAGGAACAGCGGCTGGGAGAGCGGCACGCGCAGGACCGCGGGCAGGTCGGCCACGGCACCCGACCCCGCCAGGTCGCCGAGCCTGTGGTCGGCCCAGGTGTAGAGGATGCCGCCGACCATCGGACCCCAGCGGGTGCCCGATCCGCCGAGCACCACCATCACGAGCAGCGACAGGGTGAAGTCCGAGGTCGTGGTCTGGGGGGTGGAGCCACCGGTGAGCAGCAGGTGGACGAGCCCGCCGACCGCCGCCAGCGCCCCGGCCAGCACGAAGGCCGTCAGCTTGAAGCCGTACGGTTTCAGGCCCAGCACCTCGACCCTGCGTTCGTTCTCCTTGATGCCCTCCCAGACCCGGCCGGTGGGGGAGCGCACCGCCCACCGGACCACGGCCAGGGTGAGGACGAGGTAGGCGAGGGCGATCCAGTAGAGGTTCGCGGTATTGCCGATGCCGACCAGCCAGGAAGGCAGGAGCTCCGCCGGGGCCGCCCGCCCCTCCTCGCCGCCGGTGAGACCGCCCGGGTTGCGGGAGACGAGGATCGAGCCGGCCTGGGCGAAGGCGAGCGTCACCATCGAGAAGCCGATGCCGGTGACCCGCAGGCTCACCGACCCCAGGACCAGGGCGAGCGCGACGCCGAAGCACAGCCCCAGCACGGCCGCGAGCGCGAACGGCAGCCCGGCCTCCAGCAGCAGCACGTTCGTGGCGTAGCTGCCCGCCGCGAAGTACAGGGCGTGCCCGAAGGAGAGCAGACCCGTCCGGCCGAGAAGCAGGTCGTACCCCGTGGCGAGGGCGCCGAACAACAGGCAGGTGGCGAGGAGTTGCAGGGAGCCGGGGCTTCCGACCGGGCCGTCCAGCAGACCGGGCACGGGGAGCGCGCTGTAGGGGGCGACGGCCAGCAGCACGAGGACACCGGCCGGCCACCAGCGCAGCAGCCGGGTCCGGGGCGGCTCCGGCGCGGTGGTGACCGCGGCGGGTGCGGGTGCGGGTGTGGTGGCGGTGCTCACGCGAGCCTCCCGGTCAGTCCGCGCGGCCGGAACAGCAGCAGCGCGGCGAGCAGGACGACGACCGCCAGGTCGCCGAGGCCCGCTGCGGTGTAGTAGTTGGCGAACTGCTGGACCAGGCCGATGACGACGGCCGCCACTGCGGCGCCGGTCACCGAACCCATGCCACCGGTGACCACGACGACGAACGCGAAGATCAGGAGCGAGGTGCCCTGCCGGGGGTCGACCGAGCCGAAGTACAGCCCGCCGAGAGCCCCGCCGAGCGCGGCCACGCAGCCGCCGATCGCGAAGACCAGGGTGAACGCCTTGCGGACGTCGATGCCCAGCGCCGTCACCATCGCGCGGTCCTCGACCCCGGCGCGCACGACGAGGCCGTGCCGGGTGCGGCCGAGGAACACCCGCAGCGCGAGGAGGACGAGGACCGCCGCCGCGATCAGCACCAGCCGGTTGACGGGCACTTCGGCGCCCAGCAGCCCGAAGGTGCCGGACAGGGCCTCGGGCCCGGGGAAGGTCCGGGCGTCCGAACCCCAGATGCCGGACAGCAGGGCGGGCACGGCGAGCCCCACCCCGACCGTCGCGAGCACCTGCTCACGCGGCCGGGTGTAGAGCGGGCGTACGACGGCCAGTTCCAGGACCGCGGCGGCCAGCGTGCCCACCGCCGTCCCGAACAGGACGGCCAGGGCGAACCCCCATCCGCCGGGCCCCGCGCCGGGCAGGTTGCCGGACGCGGCCCACCAGGTCCCGTACGCGCCGATCGAGAGCAGCGCCCCGTGGGCGAAGTTGAGCACGTCCATCAGGCCGAAGATCAGGGAGAGGCCCGACGCGATGAGGAAGTAGAGCGCACCCAGACCGAGTCCGGTCATGGTGAGCAGCACGATGGTGGACATCAGGAATCCGCCTCCGCGGTGTGTGTGGCGAGCGGGCCGCGGCCCACGCCGAGCAGTTCGCGCGTGGCGCGTGCGTCGCCCAGCAGTGCGGCCGCGTCGCCCCGGTGGGCCGTCCGGCCGTCGGCGAGGACCACGCACCGCAGGGCGAGCCGGCGTACGACGGCGAGGTTCTGCTCGACCAGGAGCACGGGGACGGCCTCGGCGGCACGCTCCAGGACCCGGGTCACCTCGGTGACCACCTTGGGTGCCAGGCCCTTGGTGGGCTCGTCGGCGATGATCAGCCGGTTGCCGTTGAGCAGGGTCCGCCCGATGGCCACCATCTGCTGCTGGCCGCCGGACAGGGTGCCGGCCAACTGCGTCTCCCGGCGCTTCAGTTCGGGGAAGAGTTCATGGACCAGTCCGTACGCCGGGCCCTCCGCGCCGCGGCGCTCCGCCAGGCGCAGGTTCTCGGCGACCGTGAGGCCCGCGAAGATCCCCCGGTCCTCGGGGGCGTAACCGATGCCGCGGCGGACCAGGGTGTGGGTGGCCATCCCCACGGTCTCCTCGCCGTCGAGGCGCACGCTTCCGGCGCGGGGCACGAGACCGAGGATGCCGCGCACGGTCGTGGTCTTGCCCGCCCCGTTGCGGCCGAGCAGAGCGGTCACGCCGTGGCGGGCGACCTCCAGGTCCACGCCGTGCAGAATGTGCCGGCCGCCTATGAGGACCCGCAGGTCCCGCACGGTGAGCAGGGCGGGTTCGGGTGTCGTCACAGTCCCTCCCCGAGGTAGGCCTGCTGGACGACCGGGTCCGCCGTCACCGCCGCGGGCGTGTCCAGAGCCAGCAGGCTGCCGTGGTGCATCACGGCGAGCCGGTCCGCGAGGCCCAGCAGGACGTCCATGTGGTGCTCGACCATGAGCACGGTGCGGCCCTCCTCGCGGTGCAGGGTGCGGATCAGCTCGGTGAGGGCCGGCACCTCCTCGGCGCTCACCCCGGCCATGGGCTCGTCGAGCAGCATCAGCCGGGGCTCGCCCACCAGCAGCACCGCGAGTTCGAGCTTCCGCTTCTCACCGTGCGACAGCTCGGCGGCCGTGACCCCGGCGCGGTGCCCGAGCCCGGTGCGCTCCAGGACGCCGGCCACCTCGGCCGGGTACGGCGAGGCCCGCCGCCACAGCCGGTGCGATCCGCCGTGCGCGGCCTGTGCGGCCAGCCGCACGTGCTCGGCCACCGTCATCCCCGGCCAGAGGCTGGACGTCTGGAACGTCCGGCCGATCCCGCGCCGGGCCCGGGTGTGGACGGGTGCTCGCGTCAGGTCAGCGCCGTCCAGCGAGAGGGTGCCCGCGGTGGGCCGGACGATCCCGCTGATCAGGTTGAACAGGGAGGTCTTGCCCGCCCCGTTGGGACCGATGAAGGCGAGGAACTCGCCCTCCCGGACGTCGAGGGTGACGTCCTCGACGATGGTCGCCCCGCCGACGCGCCAGCCCAGGCCGTCCAGCCGAAGCACCGGGGCGCCCGTGCGCGTCCCGTCGTCCCGCTCCGTGGCGGTGCCGGTCGCCGTCACGGGTCAGCCCGCCGAGGGCTTGGCGGGCGGCGCCACGGCGTCGGCCGGCTGCGTGCTGACCAGTTCGGGCAGTGCGGCGGCGCCGGTGCCCTTCAGCCGCGCCACGAACATCGGCTGCACCAGCGCGTGGTCCTCGGCCCGGATCCGTTCCTTGCCCTTCACCCCGTCGAAGCTCCAGCCCTCCAGGGCCTTCACCATGGCGGCGGTGTCGGTGGCACCGCCCTCCTCGACCGCGCGCACCACCATCTGCGCCGCGGTGAAGCCGTCGGGGGTGAACAGGTCGGGGGTGCCGCCCGCCTTCTCGACGCGGTCGAGCATCGCCTTCTCCACGGCGTTGCCACCGCCCGCACCCGGGAAGTAGTGCGCCAGGAAGGAGACCTTCGCGCCCGCCTTCCCGAACACGGGGTAGGAGGCCGTGCCCGCCAGGCCCGTGACGACCTTGCCGGCCGTCAGCACGCCCTGCTGGTCGAGCGCCGTCCACAGGGCGGGCGCGGTCGCACCGGCCCAGGCGACGAAGACCAGGTCGGGCCCGCCGGCCTTGACCTGCCGGGCGAAGGGGGTCAGGTCGGTGGCGCTGGGCGGGGCCAGGACCGACCCGACCGTCGCCCCCCGGGCGCCGAGGACCGCCTTGACGGCTGCGACGTTGGCCTGTCCGAAGGTGGAGTCCTGCGCGAGGACGGTGACCTTCTTGCCCTTGGGGTCCCCGAGCATGGTGCCCGCGGTGAGGATGTCCTGGTAGGACTGCCGGCCCGAGCGGAAGGTGTAGTCGTTGACCCCGGTCAGGGCGTCCGTGGCGGCGGGGCCGTTGACGTAGAGCACCTTGTTCTGGGCGGCGAGCGGGGCCATCTGGAGGGCCACACCGGAGTCGGTGGTGCCCGCCAGCACCTTGTAGCCCTTGCCGATCAGGTTCTTCGCGGCGGACACCGCCTTGCCGGGGTCTCCCGCGTCGTCCTGCTCGGTGACCTCGATCGTGTGGCCGCCCGCCTTGCCGGTGCCCTTCGTGGCGTAGTCGAGGCCCGCCATGAAGCCGGCGCGGTACTGCTTCCCGTACGCGGCGAGCAGTCCCGTGCGGGAGTAGACGAGGCCCACCTTCACACTGCCGTCGCCGTCCTTGCCGGACTCGGACCCGCTGCCCGCCTGCCCGGCGGCGGTGCAGCCCACCATCAGCAGACCCGCGGCGCAGAGCGCGGCCGTGGTCAGGGTGCTTCTCTGGACGGTGCCTACGGCTCTGCGACGCATGGTGACCGGCTCCTCGGCGTGGTTCGGGTGATGTCGGCCGAACCGTACGAACACCGGGGCGCCGTCGATATGGTGCAGGGCACCTCACCTCGGCGGGTGCCGGTGTGCGTGCCGCACATGGGCACGCCTCAGCGGGCGTCGGCCGTCCGGCCGATCAGCCCGCACACCGTCTCGATGTCCCGCCTCACCTGGGCGATCGACTCACGCCCCGAGAGCCAGGTGATCAGTGCCGAATGCCAGGTGTGCCCGATGACGCGGACCACGGACAACTGCTCCTGCGTCGGGTCGTCGATCCCCATGGCATCCAGCACGATCGCCGTGGTGAGCCGGGACACCGCGTCCACCTCGGGGCTCACCCCGCGGTCGGCGAAGGTGAGCGCCCGCACCATGGCGTCGGCCAGGTGCGGATCGCGCTGGAGCGCGCGGAAGGCGCGCATCAGGGTCTCGGCGACCCGCCGGCCGGCGTCGTCGCCCGCCGGCGGGCGCCTGCGCAGGGTGATCTGCAACTGCTGGAGCTGGTCGTGCATCACCGCGACCAGAAGATGGACCTTGGAGGGGAAGTAGCGGTAGAGCGTGCCGAGGGCGACCCCGGCGGCGTCGGCGACCTCGCGCATCTGCACCGCCTCGAAGCCGCCCCGCCCGGCCAGCTGGGCGCCGGCCTGGAGGATGCGGCGGCGGCGGGCCTCCTGGCGTGCCGTCAGGGGACTCGCTGCAGGCCTGGCTTCCGCTGTCATCTGCCCCGTCCAAGAAGGGAGAACCGGTTACCTGTCCGGCCGGCCGCCGGTCTCCGGGCGCACGGGGCCGGCCAGGGCGTCCGTCGTGGCGTGAATCACCTGATCCGGCCGTCACGCAGACGCTACCTGCCGGTAGATTCGGTGGGTGTTGAACGAACGAGTCTGAAACTTGTTCTAGATTAGCGCGACCGGTTACGCTCCGGCGAAAACGCAGTGAGAAGGGGGCCGAGTGTGACCGCTGAGGCCATAGAGACAGGCCCCTTCGCGGGCGGTGGCGTATCGGGTACCGACGGTGACCGGCCGTTGCGCATCGCACTCCTGACCTACAAGGGCAACCCCTTCTGCGGCGGCCAGGGCGTCTACGTCCGCCACCTCGGCCGCGAACTCGCCCGGCTCGGCCACAGCGTCGAAGTGATCGGTGCCCAGCCCTACCCCGTACTCGACGAGGGCGTCCCGCTCACCGAACTGCCGAGCCTGGACCTCTACCGCCAGCCCGACCCGTTCCGCACCCCCGGACGCGGCGAGTACCGGGACTGGATCGACGCCGCCGAGGTCGCCACCATGTGGACCGGCGGCTTCCCGGAGCCCCTGACCTTCAGCCTGCGGGCGCGCCGCCATCTCCTCGCCAGACGAGGCGACTTCGACGTCGTGCACGACAACCAGACGCTCGGCTACGGCCTGCTGGGCGACCTCGGCGCCCCCCTCGTCACCACGATCCACCACCCCATCACCGTGGACCGGCAACTCGACCTGGACGCCGCCGGATCCAGGCGACGGCGCGTCTCCGTGCGCCGCTGGTACGCCTTCACGCGCATGCAGAAGCGCGTCGCCCGCCGCCTGCCGTCCGTCCTCACCGTCTCCGGCTCCTCCCAGCAGGAGATCGTCGAGCACCTCGGAGTGCGCCGGGACCGCGTCCACGTCGTGCACATCGGGGCCGACACCGACCTCTGGTCCCCCGACCCCTCGGTCGCCGAGATCCCCGGACGGATCGTCACCACCTCCAGCGCCGACGTCCCGCTGAAGGGCCTCGTGCACCTCGTCGAGGCACTCGCCAAGCTCCGCACCGAGAACCCCGCGGCGCACCTCGTGGTCGTCGGCAAGCGGGCCGAGGACGGCCCCGTCGCCCAGGCCATCGAGCGCTACGGGCTGAGGGACGCCGTGGAGTTCGTCAAGGGCATCAGCGACGCCGAACTCGTCGACCTCGTCCGCAGCGCCGAGGTCGCCTGCGTCCCCTCGCTGTACGAGGGCTTCTCCCTTCCCGCGGCCGAGGCCATGGCCACCGGCACCCCGCTGGTGGCCACCACCGGCGGTGCGATCCCCGAGGTCACGGGACCCGACGGGGAGACCTGCCTCGCCGTGCCGCCCGGCGACGCCGGCGCCCTCGCCGCGGCGCTCGGCCGGCTCCTCGGCGACCGCGAACTCCGCGCCCGCCTCGGCCAGGCGGGCCGCGCCCGGGTGCTGGCCCGCTTCACCTGGGCCCGCGCCGCTCTCGGCACCGTCGACCTGTACCGTCAGTCGATCGCCGCCCGGGGAGCCCGCAGGTGATCGCCCCCGCTGCTCCCGGAACCCGTACCTCCGACATCGAAGGCAGGCCCCCGTGCTGACCGTCGACTTCACCCGCTTCCCACTCGCCGCCGGCGACCGGGTGCTCGATCTGGGCTGCGGCGCCGGCCGGCACGCCTTCGAGTGCTACCGGCGCGGAGCCCAGGTGGTGGCCCTCGACCGGAACGCCGAGGAGATCCGCGAGGTCGCGAAGTGGTTCGCCGCGATGAAGGAGGCCGGGGAGGCGCCCGAGGGCGCGACCGCGACCGCGATGGAGGGCGACGCGCTCAACCTGCCCTTCCCCGACGAGTCCTTCGACGTGGTGATCATCTCCGAGGTCATGGAGCACATCCCCGACGACAAGGGCGTGCTGGCCGAGATGGTCCGCGTGCTGAAGCCCGGCGGCAGGATCGCCGTCACCGTGCCCCGTTACGGCCCCGAGAAGGTCTGCTGGGCGCTCTCCGACGCGTACCACGAGGTCGAGGGCGGCCACATCCGGATCTACAAGGCCGACCAGCTGCTCGGCCGCATCCGCGAGGCCGGACTCAAGCCCTACGGCACCCACCACGCCCACGCCCTGCACAGCCCCTACTGGTGGCTGAAGTGCGCGTTCGGCGTGGACAACGAGAAGGCGCTGCCGGTGCGCGCCTATCACAAGCTCCTGGTGTGGGACATCATGAAGAAGCCCCTGGCCACCCGGGTCGCCGAGCAGCTGCTCAACCCGGTCGTCGGGAAGAGCTTCGTGGCCTACGCGACCAAGCCGCACCTTCCCAGGGCCGAGGCGTGAGCACACCCGAGCAGACCGAACACCTGGTCCTGCCGGGCGTCCTCACCGCCGCACAGGCCGCCGAGACGGTGACCGCGCTGCTCGCCGTGCAACGGGAGGACGGGGCGCTGCCCTGGTTCCGCGGCCACCACCTCGACCCCTGGGACCACACCGAGGCCGCCATGGCCCTCGACGCGGCGGGCGAGCACGAGGCCGCCGCCCGGGCCTACGAGTGGCTGGCCCGCAACCAGAACGAGGACGGCTCCTGGTACGCCGCGTACCAGGACGGCGATCCGGAGCGGCCCACCGACCTCGGGCGCGAGAGCAACTTCTGCGCCTACGTGGCCGTCGGCGTCTGGCACCACTACCTGGCCACCGGCGACGACGCCTTCGCCGACCGGATGTGGCCGACGGTCTACGCGGCGACCGAGTTCGTGCTGGGGCTCCAGCAGCCCGGCGGACAGATCGGCTGGAAGCGCGAGGCGGACGGCACCCCCGTCACCGACGCCCTGCTCACCGGTTCCTCCTCCGTCCACCAGGCGCTGCGCTGCGCGCTGGCCCTGGCCGAGCAGCGTGAGGAACCGCAGCCCGACTGGGAGTTGGCGGCCGGGGCACTCGGCCACGCGATCCGCAACCACCCCGAGCGCTTCCTGGACAAGAGCCGCTACTCGATGGACTGGTACTACCCGGTCCTCGGCGGCGCGGTCACCGGTACCGAGGCGACGCGGAGGATCCAGGAGGGCTGGGACCGCTTCGTCGTCCCCGGACTCGGAGTGCGCTGCGTGCTGCCCAACCCCTGGGTGACCGGCGGGGAGAGCTGCGAACTCGCGCTGGCCCTCTGGGTGACGGGGGAGTCCGACCGGGCGCTGGAGATCCTGCAGTCCGTCCAGCATCTGCGCGCCGAGGGCGGGCTGTACTGGACCGGATACGTCTTCGAGGGCGAGAAGGCCGTCTGGCCGGAGGAGCTCACCACTTGGACGGCCGGTTCGCTGCTGCTCGCGGTCGCCGCGCTCGGTGGCGACGAGGCGACCACCGCCGTCTTCGGCGGCGAACGCCTGCCCTCGGGACTCGAGCCGGACTGCTGTCGCTGAGGGCTGTCCCATTGGCGGCACGAGCCCTGGCTTCTTGTCCGGACCGAGCGGTGCTCGGTCCGGACAAGAAGCCAGGGCCGTCGACCGCGGGTCAGCGGCGGACCCGGCCCGCCACGGCGTGCCCGATGAAGAGGTAGACGACGGCGGCCAGACCGTAACCGGCGACGACACGCGCCCAGGCCTTGTCGAAGGTGAACAGGTCGTACGACCAGCCGGCCAGCCAGTTGGCCGAGTCGTGGACGAACTGCACCAGCTCGTTGCCCCGGTTGGCGTCGAGCAGGTACATCAGGATCCACAGGATGAGGATGAACGCCATGATGTCCGCGATGATGGCTATGACCCGCGCGGCGGTGCTGCTTCCTGAGCCTCGTCTAGTTGACATGAACTCCTGATTGCCGCTCCACCGTGGGTGAAACCCGTACGGCGGGCACCGGGTGGCGGGCCGTTCGCGCACGGGTGAGCCTGGCCGTGAGTGCCGAGACGCGTCACTCACCGTGAAGCGCCGGCCAGGGAGGCTCACCGTGCCCCGTACCGCCCCTCTCCGCAGCCTCGTCGTCTCGGTGCTGCTCTGCTGCACCGTGCTCGCGGCGACCACCGCCTGCGGCGGGGACGACTCCGGCAGCAGTAGCAGCAGCGCGAGCGCCGGCAACTCCACGGGTGCGAGCCCCACGACGTCGGCGCAGGCACAGAAGTACGCGAAGACGAAGTTCGTCGCCAACGCCGGGCTCGCGGCCGGAGCGGCGTACCAGTGGATCGTCAAGCCCTACCGGGCGGGCACGTTCAAGAAGGGCGCGCACGGAAGGAAGTTCGCGTTGGTCAAGGCGGGCCTCGCGAGCGCCTTCGCGTTCAACCGGCTCAAGGCCGCCGCGGGCAACGCCAAGGGCGACCCGCTCCTGTCCAAGGCCGTCGCGCCGCTCACCGCGGGCATCGCGTCCCTGGAAGGCCTGGCCGCCAAGTTCGGCAAGGGGGAGGCGGGCGCCGGTGACGTCGGCGCCGTCGAGGACGTCATCAACAGCGTCAAGGACGCCGGGAAGAGCGCGGGCGCCGAGGTGACGGACAAGGTGCCGTCCACCTCCCAGCTGACCGGATGACGACCGGCCGGAAAACCGGCTGAAGCTGCTCGGGGCAGCCCTTAGGGTGCGGGCATGACCCCTCTTGCGCATGCGCGCTACTGCGACGAGATCCTGGCCCAGACCGACCTGTTGAGGGATCTCGTCAAGGACGCGGACCTGACCTCGCGGGTCCCCACCTGCCCCGACTGGAACCTGCGCGAGCTGGTCGTCCACGTCGGCGGCGCGCACCGCTGGGCCGGTGAGATCGTGCGCACCCGTGCTGCCGCGGAGATCCCGGACGACGCGGTCCCCGGCAGCGAGGGCCCGGCGACCGAAGGTGCGGCCGCACTGGACGCCTGGCTCGCCGAGGGCGCCGCCGCGACCGTCGATGCCCTGCGGGAGGCCGGCCCGGACACGGAGGTGTGGACCTGGGCGTGGGAACGCCGCACCGCTTTCTGGGCCCGCCGCATGGCCCACGAGACCACCGTCCACCGGGCGGACGCCGCGGCGGCCGTGGGCCGGGACTTCGAGGTGGCGCCGGACCTGGCCGCCGACACGATCACCGAATGGCTGGAGATCGTCGCGTTCGCCCAGGCCGGGGGAGACCCCGAAGCGGCCGAACTCCGGGGCGGCGGGCGGTCCTTGCACCTGCACGCGACGGACGCTCCGGACGCGGAGTGGCTGATCGAGTTCGGCGAGGACGGGTTCACCTGGCGGCACGCCCACGCGAAGGCGACGGTGGCCCTCCGGGGCCCGCTGACCGGGCTGATGCTCGCGTTCAACCGCAGGCGGAAGCCGGACGAGGGCGGGCTGGAGGTGCTGGGCGACCGGGGCCTGCTGGACTTCTGGCTGGAGAGGTCGTCCTTCGGCTGAGGACGCCGCATCCCCGGGGGCCGCCACCGGTCCGGGAACGGCAGTGGCCCCCGCCGGACGGCGGGGGCCACTCTGCTCGCGACGGATCAGCCGCGCTGGATGCCCGTGGTGTCCTGCAGCAGGCCACGACGGCCGTCCTGCGTCTGGGCGATGAGCCCGGGACCGCGCTGCTCGACCGCGAGGTACCAGGTGCCGGGGGCGAGTTCCGCGATCGGGTTGGGGGAGCCGTCCTCGCCGTACAGCGGACGTGCGACCGGCACCGCGAACCAGAACGGCGTGAAGTCGGCGGCCGGTGCCCCACCGCCCTGGGGGGCCTGCGGAGCCGCGTGCTGCTGCTCCGGCTGCCCGGGCTGCGCCTGCTGCGCGCCGTACGGCTGCGGCTGGCCGGGCTGGCCGCCGAACTGCTGCTGGCCCGGGTATCCGTACCCCTGGGCCGGCTGCTGGCCGTAGGTCGGCTGGACGCCCTGCGCCGCCGGACGGGGAGCGCCCATGAGCGGCCCCTTGAGGGCGGGGACCAACGGGGTGGCGACAGCGGCGCCGGCCAGCACGAGGGTGGCGAGCAGCCCGAGGATCAGGCCGGCGCCCGCGTCGGGGACGTCGATGATCGTCCAGAACGCCGTCCACAAGGAGAAGACGGTGAACGCGGCGCCGAACTGGCCGAGTTCGAAACCGGCGACCTTGCGGCCCGGCACGGCGCGGCTGACGATCAGCAGCGCGGCGCCGATGACGCCGGCCAGGAAGATGCCCATCAGCAGGGAGAGCGAGTCCCAGGCGTTCGCGCTGTAGCCGGAACAGTCCACGCCCGAGGGGCAGTCGAAGCCGGAGAGGTCGAGGAAAGAGGCGATGAACAGCACGACCGCTGCTCCGATCACCACGCCGTCGCCTCGGGAGAGGGAGCGGATATTCACGTGAAGGTCCTTAGTCGGTCGTCTCGTCGGGCGGTCGTCGATGCCGCGGGAACGGCGCGAAGCTCGGGGGCGGCCCCCATCGTACGGATGAATGTATCGTCTGCCCGGGTGCGTGGTGAGGCTGCCCGGACCTCGGACCGGCTATCCCCCCAATGTCGCCACCATCACCGCAGAACTACCTCTTCAGAAAGCTGCCGACGCCCTCGGCAATGCCGAGAGCCGCCTTCTGACGCCAGTCCGCGCTGGTGAGCAGAGCGGCGTCGTCAGGATCACGCATATTGCCGCATTCGATGAACACTTTGGGCACGGTCGACAGATTCAGGCCGCCGAGATCCTTGCGCGTGTCCAGTCCGGTATCCCCGCCGATGTAATTGGAGGGGGCACTTCCGGTAACGCGTGCGAAATTCCCGGCGATCCGCTCGCCCAGTTCACGGGACGGGACGACGATCCCCGAGGTGTCCGCGCCCCCTCCGCGCACGGCGGCGGGCAGGATGACGTGGAAGCCGCGGTTGCCGTGCGCCGAACCGTCCGCGTGCACCGACACGACCGCGTCGGCCCCGGCCCCGTTGCCGATCCGGGCCCGCTCGTCGATGCACGGTCCGTAGGGGCGGTCGCCGTCCTGGGTGAGCACCACCTTCGCGCCCCGCTTCTCCAGCAGCGTGCGCAGGCGGCGCGAGACGTCCAGGGTGAACCGCGCCTCGGCGTACCCCGCGTCGGTGGCCGTGCCCGTGGTGTCGCACTCCTTGCGCCCCGTGCCGATGGCCACCCTGCTGTTGATCTCCCGCGTGTGGTCGCGGTTCCCGGGGTTGTGGCCCGGGTCGATCACCACGGTGCGGCCGGTGAGCGGCCCGCGGGGAAGGGGCTTGCCGGAGGCCGGCGACGGCTCCGGGGTGACCGGGTCGGAGGAGCGCGCCGCCGAGGGGTCCGCGCCGGGCGCCGGCCCGCCGTCACCCCCGCATCCCGAGACGGTCAGGCACGCGCAGGCGAGGCCCGCGGCGGCGAACACGGTCCTGCGGCGCGCACGCGGGCGCGGGAGGGAGGCGGTGAAGTCGTCGTGGCGCACGTCGAGATGCTATCCGTGCCCTCAGATCCCCGGCCCCGTGCGCCGCAGCACCCGCAGCGAGTCCGTCACCGAGATCTCGGTGAACGCCCCTGAGGCCAGGGCGCGTTGCTGGACCCGGTACGGCGCCTGTCCGCCGTCCGCCGGGTCGGGGAACACGTCGTGGATGACGAGCAGCCCGCCGTCGGCGACCTTGGGGGCCCAGCCCTCGTAGTCGCCGTTCGCGTGCTCGTCGGTGTGCCCGCCGTCGATGAAGACGAATCCGAGCGGGCCACCCCACACGGCCGCCACCTGAGGGGAACGGCCGACGAGTGCCACCACGTGCTCCTCCAGACCCGCGGCGTGCAGCGTCCGGCGGAAGGACGGCAGTGTGTCCATCAGCCCGAGCGCGGGATCCACCACGGACGGGTCGTGGTACTCCCACCCCGGCTGCTGTTCCTCGCTGCCCCGGTGGTGGTCGACGGTGAGCGCGGTGACGCCGGCGGCGCGGGCCGCGGCGGCGAGCAGGACCGTGGACCGCCCGCAGTACGTGCCGACTTCCAGGAGCGGAAGACCGAGGGACGCGGCCTCCACCGCCGCGGAGTACAGGGCGAGGCCCTCGTGGACCGGCATGAAGCCCTTGGCGGCCTCGAAGGCGGCGAGAACATCCGGCTCTGGTCGGACGGCGGACTCGGCGGCCACGGGGTTCCTCCTGGTGGGGCGGTGGATCGGACGGCGTCCCATCGTGCCGTACGCCCGCGCCGTGCGGACCGGCGGGGGCGTACGGGTGTCACGGGCCGCCCGCCCCGGCACCGTCGGGTCGGGGTGCCGGTCCGCTCCGGGCCGCCCGCCCGTTACGTGGCCGAGGCCCGCAGCTCGCCGGCACCGGCCGGGGCCACTGCCCCGACGGCCCGTGCGGGTTCCGCGGCGGCCCCGTCACCCGCACTGCCGGCCAGCAGCACCGGGCGCCCCGGCCGCTGGGCCGGCAGGAACGCGGCCAGCACCAGGCCGATCAGCACCGCACCCGTGGCGATCATGAACGAGATCCTGAAGCCCTCCATGGTGGGTATGTTCACCGACCCCACCCGCGTCGAGGTGTTGGCCAGCACCATCCCGATCACCGCACTGGACAGCGACGTGCCGATCGACCGCATCAGTGTGTTCAGGCCGTTCGCGGCACCCGTCTCCGACGCGTCGACGGCACCGACGATCAGAGCCGGCAGCGAGGAGTAGGCGAGTCCGATCCCGGCTCCGAGCACCACCGCGATCACGATGGTCTGCCAGGCGGCGCTCATCAGGCCGAGTCCCGCGCCGTAACCGATCGCGATGATCACCATGCCGAGGAGCAGGGAGATCTTGGGGCCGCGGCGGGCCGAGATCCTGGCGTACAGCGGGGCCACGAGCATCATCGTGAGACCCAGCGGCGCCACGCAGAGCCCGGCGACGACCATCGACCGCCCCAGACCGTAACCGGTCGACGCGGGAAGCTGGAGCAACTGGGGAAGAACCAGCGAGACGGCGTAGAACGCCACCCCGACCATGACCGACACGAGGTTGGTGAGCAGCACCTCGCGGCGCGCGCTGGTGCGCAGGTCGACGAGCGGGGTCTTGCTGCGCAGTTCGAACAGTCCCCACAGCACCAGGATCAGCACGGCGGCGGCGATCAGACCCAGGGTCAGGGGTGAGGTCCACCCCCAGGACGCGCCCTTGGTCACCGGTACGAGCAGGCTGACCAGGCCGAGGGAGAGCCCCAGCGCGCCGACAAGGTCGAAGCGCCCGGGGGCGCGCAGCGGCGGTTCCGGCACGACGAGGACGGTCATGGCCATGGCCAGCACTCCCAGCGCGGCCGAACCGAGGAAGAGGGTGTGCCAGTCGGCGTGCTGCGCCACGAGCGCGGCGCCGGGCAGCGCGAGTCCGCCGCCCACACCTATGGAGGAGCTCATCAGCGCCATGGCGGAGCCGAGCTTCTCGCGCGGCAGCACGTCGCGCATGATGCCGATCCCGAGCGGGATGGCGCCCATCGCGAACCCCTGCAGCGCCCGGCCGACGATCATGATCACGAGGTCGTCGGTGGAGGCGCAGATCAGTGAGCCGACCACCATGACGGCGAGGCTGGCGAGCAGCATGCGGCGCTTGCCGTACAGGTCACCGAGCCGCCCCATGATCGGGGTCGCGACCGCGCCTGCGAGCAGAGTCGCCGTCAGCACCCAGGTGGCGTTGGACGGGTCGGTGTGCAGGAGGGCCGGCAGGTCCTTGATGACGGGGACGAGCAGGGTCTGCATCACCGCGACGGTGATGCCCGCGAACGCGAGTACGGGGACGACGCCGCCCCGGACCCGGTGCGGATCGGGGGCGTGCTCCCCGGCCGGCTGTTCGTTCGTCGTCCGTTGCATGCGTGTGGCCTCCGGGGCAGGGGAAAGCGGAAGGAAAGACGGGTGGAGCGTGCGGGAGCGCGCCGAGGGCAGCACCGACCGCCAAGTGTGTGCACAGTGAACGCTTCCGTACGCACGCCGTATTCCGGTGAACACGACGTAACGGAACGGGATGTGCCGGCAGTCTCCGGCCCCGTGCGGCCGGGGCGGGTCCTACGTCCCGCGTCCCGGCCCGGGTGGGACCCGAAACCGATGTACGGGGCACGTGCAGCCTGCGAGTATGACATCCATGGCTGACGACTCCCCACCCGCCCTGCTGCCCGCCCGGTCGCGAACCCGCACCTGGGCCGTGGTCGCGGCCGCCTGCACCGGCCAGTTCCTGGTCGTCCTCGACGTGTCCGTGGTCAATGTGGCGCTGCCGTCCATGCGCAGCGACCTCGGCCTGAGCGCCTCCGGACTGCAGTGGGTCGTCAACGCCTACGCGATCGCCTTCGCCGGTTTCATGCTGCTGGGCGGGCGGGCCGCGGACCTGTACGGGCGCAAGCTGATATTCATGACCGGCCTCGGTCTCTTCACCGCGGCCTCGCTGGCCGGCGGATTCGCGCAGGAGGGCTGGCAACTGCTCGCCGCCCGCGCCGCGCAGGGGCTCGGCGCTGCGGTGCTCTCCCCGGCCACGCTCACCCTCCTCACCGCGGCGGTCCCCGAAGGCCCCGCGCGGACCCGGGCGATCGGCACCTGGATGGCCGTCGGCGCGGGCGGCGGAGCGGCCGGCGGGCTCGTCGGAGGGGTGCTGACGGACGCCCTCTCCTGGCGCTGGGTCCTCCTCATCAACGTACCGGTCGGCGCCCTCGTCCTGACCGGGGCCGCGCTGTGGCTCGCCGAGGGCCGCACGGGCGACCGGCGCCGGGTCGACCTGCCGGGCGCGGTGCTCGTCACGGCGGGACTGGCCACGACGGCGTACGGCATCGTGCAGACCGAGGCCGCGGGCTGGACCGCCGCCGGCACCCTGGTGCCGCTGTGCGGCGGGCTCGCGCTGCTCGGGCTCTTCGTCCGGGTGGAGGCGACGGCCGCGGCCCCGCTCATGCCCCTGCGGGTGCTCGGTGTCCGGGCCGTCTCGGCGGCGAACGTCTCGATGCTCCTGCTGGGTTCGGCGACCTTCGGCATGTGGTACTTCATGACCGTCTACGCCCAGAACGTGCTGGGCTACACGCCTCTGGAGGCCGGATTCGCGCTCGTCCCGAGCTCGGTCGCCGTCTTCGTCGCGGCGAAGGCGGCGCCGGGGATCATGGCACGGACCGGTGCAAAGCCGCTGACCGTGCTGGGCTTCCTCATCGCCGCCGCGGGCTTCGCCTGGCAGTCCACGATGGGCGTGCACGGTTCCTACCTCACGGCGGTCTGCCTCCCCGGCGTGCTGATGATGACCGGGTCAGGGCTGGCCTCCACCCCGCTGGCCTCGCTCGCCACTTCGGGCGCCGCGCCGGGCGACGCCGGGCTCGTCTCCGGCCTGATCAACACGTCCCGCACGATGGGCGGCGCGCTGGGCCTCGCCGTGCTCTCCACGGTCGCCGCCGCCCGCACCGCGGGCTCCGGCGGGGCGGCGGAGATCACCGCCGGATACGCCCTCGCCTTCCGCACGTCCGCCATGGTGCTGGTGGCCGGGGCAGTGATGATGCTGCTGTGGCTGCCGGGGCACCCCGGAAAGCGGGGGAGCGGTCGGGCCGGGGCGCCCGCCCGCGAGCCGACGGAGGCGCCGCACACCGGTGCGAAGGCCGTGAAGGGCCTGGACAAGGCGTAGGACTCAGAGCCAGCCCTGCTGCCGGGCTGCCCGCACCGCCTCCATGCGGTTGCGGGTGGCGGTCTTGCCGATGGCCGACGACAGGTAGTTCCGTACGGTCGACGCCGACAGGTTCAGCTTCGCCGCGACGTCCGCGACGGTGGCACCGTCCACGGACGCGTTGAGTACGTCCCGCTCCCGCCCGGTCAGCGGGCTGGGCCCCGCACCCAGGGCCGCCGCGGCCAGTGCCGGGTCGATGACCCGCTCGCCGGTCAGCACCCGCCGGATCGCCTTCGCCAGATCCCCGACCGGGCCGTCCTTCACCAGGAACCCCGCGGCCCCCGCCTCCATGGCCCGCCGCAGATACCCCGGTCTGCCGAACGTCGTCAGGATCAGCACCCTGCACTCCGGGACCTCCTCGCGCAGGTCCGCCGCCGCGTCCAGACCGCTCCGGCCGGGAAGCTCGATGTCCAGCAGGGCCACGTCGGGGCGCGAGACAAGTGCCGACTCCACGATGCGGTCCCCGGCGGCGACCTGGGACACCACCTCGAAGTCCGGCTCCATACCCAGCAGCAGGGCGAGCGCGCTGCGCATCATGCCCTGGTCCTCGGCGAGCAGGATCCGGACGGACCTGGCCGGGCGGTGGTCCCGCGGCATCTCGTTCACGGGCTCAGGGTAGGGCTCAGCACGCGTCCGGCCGGGTGTGACCCGGCCGCGCGTCGTCCGCGGGGAGCCGCGCCGTCACCACGAAACCGCCGTGCGGACCGGGGCCCGACTCCAGCGAGCCGCCCACCGCGGCGAGTCGTTCCGACAGACCCCTCAGACCGGTCCCGTCGGCCCGGCCCGCGTCCGGCGACGGCCCCACGCCGTCGTCGGTGACCGTCAGCCGGACCCGTCCCGCGGTGGAGTCGAGTGCGAACTCGCAGCGTGTCGCACCGCTGTGCCGGACGACATTGGTCACCGCCTCCCTCGCCACCCAGCCCAGCAGCGCCTCGCTCCCGGGGCCGGGCGGCGGCCCCGAATGCCGCACCACCGGCTCGACCCCGGCCGCAGTCAGCACCGATGCGGCCCGCCCCAGCTCCGTGGCGAGGCTTCCTTCCCGGTAGCCGGTCACCGCCTCGCGGACCTCGGTGAGGGCCTGGCGCCCCACGGACTCGATGTCACGAACCTGTTCGAGTGCGGCGTCCACGTCGTGGGGCGCGAGCCTGCGGGCGGCCTCCGACTTCACCACGATCACGGACAGGGTGTGCCCGAGCAGGTCGTGCAGGTCCCGGGAGAAGCGCAGCCGCTCCTGCTCGACGGCGCCGCGGGCCAGCTCCTGCCGGGTGGCGCGGAGTTCCATCACCGTCTCCGACAGGATGAGGAGCGCCGCGGTCACACCGCCCGAGATCACCGTCCCGTAGCCGATCGTCCAGGGCTCCGAGACGTGGTCGCCGCGCCAGGCGGCGACGAACCCGGCGCACCCGGCGAGCAGGAGCAGTCCGGCGCCGAGAGACCGGCCCCGCAGGATCGTGCCGCAGGCCAGCGAGAGCAGCGGGAAGAAGAACAGCCATCCGCCGCCGTAGCCGATGGCCAGCCCGAAGGTGATCACCGCCATGGCGGCCAGCAGCGCGTAAGAGGTCGCGCTCTCCCGCCTCTTGCGGTCGAATCCCCTGAACACCACCGCGATGTAGAGGGTGTTGAAGGCGAAGAGCCCGATGCCGCCGACCCAGGGGTTCGGGCTCTCGCCCTGCCAGAGGTTGGAGAACGCGCCGAGCCCCAGCAGCAGACAGGGCAGCAGGGCATAGGGCCCGGGAGGCCCCGGGCGGCGGTTCCCGGGGCGGCGGTTGCGAGGACGGCGGATCCGGGGACAGCGGATCCGGGGGCGGGGGATCCGGGGACGGGGGTCATCTCTTCCCGTACGGGTCACGGTCGCTCCGATCACTCGGTCCGGGCGGACCGACGGTAGGAGATCATGGCGTACCCCCCGAACAGGAGCATCCATCCGGCCAGAAGCGTGACCGGACCCACCGCCGGCGCGTGCCCGGCCACCGTCGCCCGGCCGAGCTCCGCGAAGCCGTGGGCGGGGGTGAGCTCCCCGACGGTACGCAGCCAGCCGGGGAACTCCGTGAGGGGGAACCACAGGCCGCCCAGGACCGCGAACCCCATCAGACAGGCCACGTTGACCACCCCCGTGCCCTGCGGAGTGTGCCGGTAGCCGTTTCCGATCCCGAGCAGGGTGAAGGGCAGGGAGCCCGTCCACAGCAGCAGCGCCAGGGCGGTCCACTGCCACACCGCGAGCCGCACGCCGTTGACCAGCCCGCCGGCCAGCAGCACGGCCAGGATCGCCGGCAGGACGGTCACGACGCCGCTGACCGCACGGCCGGCGACGGCGCGGCCCGGGTCCAGCGGTGTGATCCGCAACTGCCGTAGCCAGCCGAGGGACTTGTCGGACGCGATGCCCGTGCCGATCGCCATCGCGGACCCGAGCGCCCCGTAGGCCGCCATGCCGACCATGGACGCGGCCTTCCAGCCGGTGTCGTCGCCGGCCCCGCCGAGGTTGGTGAAGAGCAGGTACATCATGACCGGCATGCCCGCCCCGAAGACGAGGAACGTCCGGTCGCGCAGGGTCCGGCGGACCTCCAGGACGACGTACGCGAACATCAGACGGCCTCCTTCGGCTGCTCGTCACGGCGGGCGGTTCCGGCCGCTCCGGCGGGTGCGGTCAGGGCGAGGAAGGCGTCCTCCAGCGTCGCCCCGACGACCCTGAGCCCCCGCACCGCCCCCAGCGCGGCCAGCGCCGTCACGGTCGCGTCCGAGTCCTCGCTGCGCAGCGAGGCGCGCCCTCCGCGCACCTCGACGCCCACGACACCCGGCAGCAACCCCAGCTCCCCGGCCGGGCGGCCGGCCAGGTCGACGGACACCACGGGGTGGCCGGCCGCCCGCCTGATCTCCTCACCGGCCCCGTCGGCCACGATCCTGCCGCGGTCGAGGACCACGATCCGGTCGGCGTGCTCGTCGGCCTCCTCGAGGTGATGGGTGGAGAACAGAAGGGTGTTGCCACGTGCCGTGAACGCCCGCATGGAGTCCCAGAGCGCGCGGCGCGCCTCCACGTCCAGCGCGGCGGTCGGCTCGTCCAGTACGACGAGACCGGGATCCCCCGCCAGCGCCACGGCGAAGCGCACCCGCTGCACCTGGCCGCCGGAGAGCTTGTCCACCCGGCGGTCCGCGAACTCCGCCACCCCCGCCAGGGCGGCGGCCTCGGCCACCGGCAGCGGGCGCGGGTAGGTGGACGCGACGAAGGCGATGAGCTCGCGCACCGTCACCCGGGGGATCGGCCGCCCGTCCTGCAGCATCGCGCCGACCAGCCCGGCGCGCACCGCGCCGCGGGGGGTGCGGCCGAGGAGCCGCACGCTGCCCGAGTCGGGATCGTTCAGCCCCAGGAGCAGGCTGATGGCCGTGGACTTGCCCGCACCGTTGCGGCCCAGGAGCGCGACCGTCCCGCCGCGCCGGATCGTGAGGTCCAGGCCGTCGACGGCCCGCACAGTGCGGTCCGCCCTCCCGAACGTCTTGACCACCCCGGCGAAGACCGCCGCGGGCCCGGTCGTGGTGTCCGTCGTCTGTGTCATACCCACCACGCTACGGAGTCGGCGACCGTCCCGACAGGGGCGCATGTACGGACTGGACCGTGACAAATGTCCTGGCTCCGCACCGAGTTGGGGAGAATCGGGTGGCGGGCCGGGGCGCCGGGAACGGCGAGGGCCGCCCCGGCCCCGCGGCCCGGACGGCCCTCGTGTGCCCTGCGGCGCGGTTCTCAGGCCGCCGCGCTGCCACCCCCTTCGGCAGGACGGCGGTGGCGGCCGCGCGGCTGCGCGGCGGCGTTCTCCGCCGACGCGCCCCCTCGGTGCTTTCCGGAGCCGTCGTCGCCCTGCCCCGCACCCTGCGGACGCGTCTGGCTCATGTCGGTTCGGTCCTCGGACATCTGGGAACTTCACCCCGTATAAATCGCCTGCATGTACATCGCGGACCCGCCTCCGCAGGCACGGTCACCGCAGTCGGCTGTCCGCGCGTACGGCTGCGCAGCCCGGGCCGGAGTGTACGGGCCGGCCCGGACCGTCAGCCGGCCGTCGTGCTGCCCGTGAGCGGGGCCTGACCGAGCGGGACGGGTTTGCACACTCCAGGAGGCGCGGGCGCCGCGGACGGTTGCGCTCCGGTCGTGATCAGCTGAGGCGGTTCCTCCGCCGGGGCCTGTGCCACCGCCACTCCGCAGGGCGCCCCGGGCTGCGCGTACGGCAGGTGCAGCGTCCCCTCCCGGCTCCAGAACCCGGCGCCGGCCAGCCAGCCCTCCGGAGCCGCGACGTGATGCATCCGCCGTCCGGCCGGGCGCCAGAGCCCCACCCAACTGCCGCCCGGGCCGTCGAGCCGCAGGGCGACCGCGCAGTTCTCCGGCATCAGCATCTGACCGGGCTGCACGGCGATCGGCGTCACGGCCACGTCCGCCGGGTGCAGGCACTCGGGGAAGCGCACCGGCAGGCAACTGCCCAGCACCCCCCAGCCGAGACGGTCGTGGCCGGGCGCGTCGGAGCGGATCAGCAGCAGTCCGCTGTCCGCGTCCGCGAGCAGCAGCCGGTCGTCGCTGTCCGGTGCGATCTGCAGCAGCGGTGTCACCTCCCCGCCCCGCTCCAGGTCGACGGCGACGGCCTTCACCGGCCCGCCGCCGGGCAGTTGCCGGTCCAGGGCCAGGAGCCGTCCCTCACGGTCCAGCCACGCGCCGCCCGAACAGCGTCCCGCCACGTCCGCGACGTGCTCGGGGCCGAAGGGTCCGCCCGCCACCAGCCAGACGCCGGTGGACCGGTCGCCCGGCACCAGGGCGTAGGCGCTCATGCCGTCCGGAGGCGGGGGGAGCAGGGTGAGGTCCTCGCATTCGAGGGCGCCCAGGGGCACTTCACCGGTCGCGGGGCCCGTCGGGTAGAGCAGCGAGAAGGTGTGCCGGTCCGCCACCCGGCGCCGGATGAGGACCCGCCCGTCCGAGAGCGGCAGCACGTCGGAGTCCGCCTCCTCCGGCTGCCCGAGGGGCAGCGGGACGGCGTAGGGCTCGGGACCGAGGGTCCAGCGCTCGGGGAACCAGGCCGGGTCCGCCGCCTCCGTGTCGGCCGCCGTGAGGCGTGCGGCGTACGAGCGGTCGGCGGCGATGGTGAGCACCGGCGGGACCGCGCGCGGGGGCGCCTCGACCGCCTCCGCCTTCCCGCCCGGGGGGCCGGGCGGGAAGGCCGGCACCGGAGGTACCGGGGGACGGGGCGGGACGGGCTCTTCCGCGGACGTGTCCGGGACACCCCGGCCGTCCGGTCCGGCGGGCGCGGCGTTCCCGACGAGGCGGGCGTACGCAGCGGACCCGACGGCCGGTCCTGGCTTGTCCCCGTCGCCCGGACCGTCGTCGGACGCGCCCACTCTGAGTGGATCCGCGCCCTCGTCGGACGTACCCGCGGCGCGGGGTGTCTCCGACGCGGCCGGCGCGGCCGCTTCCACGGGCCCGGGTCCGGGTTCCGTCGTCGCGGCGGCACGGGCGGCCCCCGCGGTGTTGATCTCGATGGCACAGGCAGTCATGGCTCGGTCACCTCCGGCAACCGAAGCTAGGTTTCGCGCCCCCGCCGGACAACACGAGCCCCAGCACTTCACACATAAGGGTGCCGATGTTCGTATTCGCCTGCGAACACGGGTGTCGCCGTGCTTTCGCAGGGGGTCTAAGGTTAGGCATTCCTAAGTATTCTTTGTGCACGTCCCGAACTGGAGCACACCATGTCCTTCGGACGCCGCGGCACCGCCGCTGCCTGTCTCGCGGTCGCCGCCGCACTCACCCTCTCGGCGTGCGGAGCTGATGATTCCGGCGGCTCCGCCGCCGGTGACGCGGGTGCCGACAAGAAGGCCGCCGTCGCCACGGGCGGCAAGGACTTCGGGGACGCGGCGAAGAAGACCGCCGGCTACGGCACGGACGCCGGGGAGGGCGTGTTCCCGCGCACCCTCACCCATGCCATGGGGAAGACGAAGCTCGCGTCGAAGCCCCAGCGCGTGGTCGTGCTGGACGTCGGTGAGTTCGACAACGTTGTCTCACTCGGTGTGAAGCCCGTCGGCTACGCCCCTTCGGAAGGGGACGCGGCCATCCCGTCCTACCTGAAGAAGGAGGCAGGGAACCCCGTCAGCGTCGGGACCATCAACAGCCTCAACCTGGAGGCCATCGCCGGCCTGAAGCCGGACCTGATCCTCGGCAGCCAGCTGCGCGCGGCCGACAAGTACGACGAGCTGTCCAAGATCGCCCCCACCGTGTTCTCCATCCGACCGGGCTTCACCTGGAAGGAGAACTACCTCCTTAACGCCGCAGCGCTCGACAGGACCGCGAAGGCGAAGTCCGAGCTCGCCGCCTACGAGGCGAAGGCGGACAAGCTCGGTGAGGACATCGGCCCCGACAAGCCGACCGTCTCCATGGTCCGCTACCTGCCGGACAAGATCCGCCTCTACGCCAAGGACTCCTTCATCGGCACGATCCTCCAGGACGTCGGCATCCCGCGGCCGAAGAACCAGCAGATCGACGACCTGGCGGCGGAGATCAGCCCCGAGAACATCGACCAGGCCGACGCCGACTGGATCTTCACCGGGGTCTACGGCGACGCCAAGGCCACCAAGCGCGACACCGCCCGCGCCAACCCGCTGTGGAAGAACCTCGCCGCGGTCAAGGCGGGTCACGCCAAGGACGTCTCCGACGAGACCTGGTACCTCGGCCTGGGCGTCAGCTCCGCGAATCTCGTCCTCGACGACCTGCGCGCCGACCTCGTCAAGTAGCGGGCCGAGCGGCGAGGCGAGTAACGATTCGTGACGCGCCGCCGTTCCGCTCGCACGAGCCCCGGCGGCCAGGGGCGGCGGGGCACGGGGGGCAGGTAGCCTTTCCCCCGTGCCCCGTCTGTCTGAAGTCATCGCCGAGCTCGACGCCCTCTGGCCCCCCGAGCGCGCCGAGGAATGGGACGCCGTCGGCACGGTCTGCGGCGACCCCGCAGCGGAGATCGACCGGGTCCTCTTCGCCGTCGACCCCGTCCGGCCGGTCGTCGAGGAGGCCCGGACCCTCGGTGCCCAGCTGATCGTCACCCACCACCCGCTCTATCTGCGCGGTACGACGACGGTCGCGGCCACCACCTTCAAGGGCCGGGTCGTGCACGACCTCATCAAGCACGACATCGCCCTGCACGTGGCGCACACCAACGCGGACACCGCCGACCCCGGGGTCTCCGACGCCCTCGCCGGCGCCCTGGACCTGCGGGTCACCGGCCCGCTCGTCCCGGACCCCACGGACCCCGCGGGCCGGCGGGGCCTCGGCCGGGTCTGCGAGCTCGACCACCCCGAGACCCTCCGCGAGTTCGCCGCCCGCGCCGCCGCCCGGCTGCCCGCCGCCGCGCAGGGCATCAGGCTGGCCGGCGACCCGGACGCCGTCGTGCGGCGGGTCGCGGTGAGCGGCGGGTCCGGCGACAGCCTCTTCGACGCCGTACGCGCGGCGGGTGTGGACGCCTTCCTCACCGCGGACCTGCGCCACCACCCGGCCTCCGAGGCCGTCCAGCACTCGCCGCTCGGCCTCGTCGATGCCGCACACTGGGCCACCGAACAGCCCTGGTGCGAACAGGCCGCCGCGCAGCTCGACGCACTTTCCGACCGCCACGGATGGGACCTGCGGGTCCACGTCTCGAAGCAGGTCACCGACCCCTGGACCACCCACCACTCTTCTGGAGCCCCCAACTGAACGCCGCGCCCGCCGACCAGATCCGACTCCTCGAAGTCCAGGCACTCGACGTACGCCTGTCGCAGCTCTCCCACAGGCGGACATCGCTGCCGGAGCACGCCGAGATCGACGCGCTCAACAACGACCTCGCCCAGCTGCGCGACCTGCTCGTCGCCTCGCAGACCGAGGAGAGCGACACCACCCGCGAGCAGTCGAAGGCGGAGCAGGACGTCGACCAGGTGCGCCAGCGCGCCGTCCGCGACCAGCAGCGGCTCGACTCCGGCGCGGTCTCCTCGCCGAAGGACCTGGAGAGCCTGCAGCGCGAGATCACCTCGCTGGCCAAGCGCCAGGGCGACCTGGAGGACGTCGTCCTCGAGATCATGGAGCGCCGCGAGTCCGCCCAGGAGCGCGTCACCGAGCTGACCGAGCGCGTGCGCGCCGTCCAGGCCAAGGTGGACGACGCGACCGCCCGGCGGGACGCGGCCACCCAGGAGATCGACGGCGACGCCGCCACGGTGGGCAAGGACCGCGAGGTCGTCGCGGGTTCCGTCCCCGCCGACCTGCTCAAGCTGTACGACAAGCTGCGCGCCCAGCAGGGCGGCGTCGGTGCGGCCCGGCTCTACCAGCGCCGCTGCGAGGGCTGCCGCCTGGAGCTGAACATCACCGAGGTCAACGACGTGAAGGCCGCGTCCCCCGACACCGTCCTGCGCTGCGAGAACTGCCACCGCATCCTCGTCCGTACGTCGGAGTCGGGCCTGTAATGCCCGCCTCCCACCAGCTGGTCGTCGAGGCCGACGGAGGCTCCCGGGGCAACCCGGGACCCGCCGGATACGGCGCGGTCGTCCTCGACCCCGTCACGGGCGGGACGCTCGCCGAGGCCGCCGAGTACATCGGCGTCGCGACGAACAACGTCGCCGAGTACAAGGGCCTGATCGCCGGACTGAAGGCGGCCAGGGCCCTGTTTCCGGACGCCGACCTGCGCGTGCACGTCCGGATGGACTCCAAGCTGGTGGTCGAGCAGATGTCGGGCCGCTGGAAGATCAAGCACCCCGACATGAAACCGCTCGCCGCCGAGGCGGCGGGCATCCTGCCCGCCTCCTCCGTGACGTACCAGTGGATCCCGCGCGCCGAGAACAAGCACGCCGACCGGCTCGCCAACGAGGCGATGGACGCGGGCAAGCGGGGGGAGCGGTGGGACCGGGCCTCGTCGACGGCCGACCTGGACACCGGGCGTCCGGCCGATGTGCCCGAGTCCGCCGAAGGCCCTCCCGGCGACCCGGTCGCGGGCGCGGCTAAGGTCCGCGCGGCGATGGCCGCCGCCCGTCCGGCGCCGGCGGCCGCTCCGCAGACGGGCTGGGGGAGCGCCCCCGATCTGGGAGCGCCCGCCACCTTCGTCCTGCTCCGGCACGGCGAGACGGCCCTGACCCCGGAGAAGCGGTTCTCCGGCAGCGGCGGCACCGACCCCGAGCTCTCGGCCACCGGCCGTCACCAGGCCACCTGCGCGGCCGACGCCTTCGCCGCGCTGGGCACGGTCCAGGAGATCATCAGCTCCCCGATGCGGCGCTGCCGGGAGACGGCCGCTGCCGTCGCCGGCCGCCTGGGGCTTGAGGTCCGCATCGAGGAGGGTCTGCGCGAGACGGACTTCGGCGTCTGGGAGGGGCTCACCTTCGCCGAGGTGCGCGAGCGGTACGCCTCCGACCTGACCGCGTGGCTCGCGTCCCCCGACGTGGCACCCACGGGCGGGGGCGAGAGCTTCGCGGAGGTCACCGAAAGGGTCTCGGCCGCCCGCGACCGTCTCGTCGCCCGCCACGCGGGCCGCACCGTGCTCCTGGTCACCCACGTGACCCCGATCAAGACGCTGGTCCGGCTCGCGCTGGGCGCTCCGCCGGAGTCACTGTTCCGCATGGAACTCTCGCCGGCCTCCGTGTCGACCGTGGCGTACTACGCGGACGGGAACCCGTCGCTGAGGGTGCTCAACGACACCTCGCACCTGCGCTGACATCGCTGCCGTGACCTGGCCCACCGGTGTCCTCGGCTTCGCGGCGGGGCTGCTGCTCTCCATGGTGACCGCACCCGTGGGGGTGTCCGGAGCGGTGTTCCTGCTTCCGGTGCAGGTCAGTGTGCTCGGGGTGCCGAGCCCCGCGGTGACGCCCACCAACCTGCTGTACAACGTGGTGTCGTGCCCCGGCGCCCTGTTGCGCTACCGCAGGGGCGGGCGGCTGCGCGGGCCGCTGCCCCGGCTGCTGGTCGCGGGAGCCGTGCCGGGGGTCGCGATCGGCGCGATGATCCGGGTCTTCGCCGTGCCGGGCGCCACCGTCTTCCGGGCGTTCATCGCCGTACTGCTGCTCCCGCTAGGGGTCTGGCTGTGCGCCCGCACGATGCGCCCCGCACCGCGCGGAACGGCGGCGGGACCACCGTCTCGGCGTGCCACCACAGGGCTCGCCCTGGCAGTCGGCGTCGCGGGCGGGGTCTACGGCATCGGCGGAGGCTCGCTGCTGGGACCGATCCTCGTGGGGCGCGGGGTCCCCGTCGCCAAGGTCGCCCCCGCCGCGCTGGCCTGCACGTTCGTCACCTCCCTGGCCGGGGCGGGCGTGTACGCGCTGCTGTCCCTCACGGCGACGGGCGACATAGCCCCTGACTGGCCCCTCGGCTTCGCCTGCGGTCTCGGCGGGCTCTGCGGCGGCTATCTCGGCGCGCGGCTGGCGCCCCGACTCCCGGAGACGGGCCTGCGGCTGCTGCTGGGCCTCCTCGCGCTGGGCATCGGTCTGCTGTACGCGGTCCGGGCCGTGAGCTGAGCGGGAGGCTCAGCCGCGGCCCAGCGCCGATGCCTCGGCGGCCAGCCGCTCGACCCGCGCCCAGTCCTTCGCCGCCACGGCGTCGCCCGGCACCATCCAGCTGCCGCCGACGCAGCCGACGTTGGGCAGCGCCAGGTAGGAGGGTGCCGACGCGAGCGAGATGCCGCCCGTCGGGCAGAACCGGGCCTGGGGCAGCGGGGAGGACAGAGCCTTCAGGTAGGCGGTGCCGCCGGCCGCCTCGGCCGGGAAGAACTTCATCCCGGTGACTCCGCGCTCCAGCAGTGCGACCACCTCGGACGTCGTCGAGACCCCGGGCAGGAACGGCAGGCCCGAGCTCTTCATCGCCTCCAGCAAGGCGTCCGTCCAGCCGGGGCTGACCAGGAAGCGGGCCCCGGCGGCCTCCGTCGCGGCGACGTGTGCGGGCGAGATCACCGTGCCCGCGCCGACCACGGCTCCGGGTACCTCCGAGGCGATCGCCCGTATCGCGTCGAGGGCGGCCGCCGTGCGCAGCGTGACCTCGATGGCGGGCAGCCCGCCCGCGACGAGCGCGCGGGCCAGCGGCACCGCGTCGGCCGCGTCCTCCAGGACGACGACGGGGACGACGGGGGCGAGGTCCAGGACGGAGGAGGACACGACGGAGGGCGCGGAGGAGGTCATGGGCTCATCCTGCCGCGAGATCAGCAGTATGCGCAACGAGCGTTGCGCATACTGCAACGGCTCAGTGGATCTCGGTGACCACCACGTCGATGGCCCACGGCCGGCCGGCCCGTCCCGGAGCCTCGGCCTCCACCACGTACCCCAGGTCGCGGAGCACCTCGACCAGCTGGGCCGGCCCCTTCGGGCGGGCACCGGCCATCAGCAGATCGCGGACCATCCGGCCCTTCGTCGCCTTGTTGAAGTGGCTGACCACGGACCGCTTCTCGACCCCGTTCACCACCTGCGACTGGAGGACCCGCACGCTCGCCGTCCGCCCGGCGATCTCGCCCGCGGGCTTCCACGCGCCCGCGTACGCCGACGACCGCAGGTCCAGCACCAGTCCGTCCCCGGCCGCCTCCGGCATGACCTTCGCCATCGGGGCGCGCCAGTGCGCGCCCAGGGCGCCCAGCCCGGGCAGCTTCACGCCCATCGAGCAGCGGTACGACGGGATGCGGTCGCCGGTCCGGACCGCGCCCCAGAGCCCGGAGAAGACCAGCAGAGACTTCCCGGCCCGCCGCTTCGCGGCGGCGTCCAGGGTGGCCAGACCCAGCGCGTCGTAGAGCACGCCCGTGTAGATCTCCCCGGCCGGGCGGGTGCCCGCCGTGCGCAGCTCCCCGTTCTTCGCCACCTCGCCGCGCAGGCCCTCGCTCAGTCCGAGCACATCGCGGGCCTTCTCCTCGTCGGCCACGCACAGTTCGACCAGCTCGTCGAGGACCGCGGCACGGGCCTCGGAAAGGCCGGGCAGAGACAGCGACTCCGGCTTCAGCGGTGCCCCGCGCCCCGATGCGGCCTTACCTTCGGAGGGCGGCAACAACACGAGCACGGAATTCTCCTTCGGACGCGGCACAGGGCCCCTGACACGCGGGAACCCCGCAGCAAGGGTACGGCGACCCGAGGCACGCGAACCGCCCCCGACCGGGATGCCGACCGCCCCGCACCGACCTACGCTCGGTGGCATGCCCCGCCGCCGGCTTCACATGACAGGCGCAGAGGACAGCCCCCTCCGGGCGGCCCTGCGTGAGCTGCGCACACGGCTGGACGTGCCCGACGGCTTCCCGCCCGCCGTGCTCGCCGAAGCAGGCGAGGCGGCGAGGGCCCCCGACGTGTCGGCCCACCTCGACGCCACCGACCTTCCGTTCCTCACCATCGACCCGCCCGCCTCCACCGACCTCGACCAGGCCCTGTACCTGGAGCGGCGCAGGCACGGCTTCCGGGTGTTCTACGCCATCGCCGACGTCGCCGCCTTCGTCCGCCCCGGCGGCGCACTCGACGCCGAGGCGCACCGGCGGGTGACGACGCTCTACTTCCCCGACGGCAGAGTCCCCCTGCACCCCGCCCTGCTCTCCGAAGGCATTGCCAGCCTCCTTCCCGGCGAGACGCGTCCCGCCGCCCTGTGGCGGATCGACCTCGACCCGGAGGGCCGCACCGTCGGGGCCGAGGTGCGCCGCGCCCTCGTGCGCAGCAGGGCGAAACTCGACTACGCGGGGGTCCAGCGCCAGATCGACGCGGGGACCGCCGAGGAACCGCTCGCCCTGCTGGCGGTCATCGGCAGGCTGCGCGAGGAACAGGAGACCGCGCGGGGCGGCATCTCACTGAACGTGCCCGAGCAGGAGATCGTCGAACGCGACGGAACCTACGGCCTGGGCTACCGCACACCGCTGCCGGCGGACGGCTGGAACGCCCAGCTCTCCCTGCTCACCGGAATGGCGGCCGCGGCGATGATGCGTGACTCGGGCACCGGCATCCTCCGTACGCTGCCCGTCGCCCCGGACGGTGCCGTGGCCAGGCTCAGGCGCTCCGCGGAGGCCCTGCACATCGACTGGCCCCACCACGTCGCCTACGCCGAGGTGGTGCGCTCGCTGGATCCCGCGAAGAGCAGCCACGCGGCGTTCCTCCAGGAGTGCACCACGCTCCTGCGCGGCGCCGGCTACAGCGTGTTCGAGCACGGGGAACTCCCCACCCCCGCCGTGCACGCCGCGGTGGCGGAGCTCTACACGCACTGCACCGCGCCGCTGCGCCGTCTCGTCGACAGGTACGCCGCCGAACTGTGTCTCTCCGCGACCGCGGAGGCCCGGGTGCCGGAATGGGTGCTCCGGGCCCTGCCCGGCCTGCCGAAGGAGATGGCCGACGGCAGCCGCCGGGCCAACACGGTGGAGCGGGAGTGCGTCGACGTGGTCGAGGCGGCGCTGCTCAGGACCCGGGTCGGCGAGATCTTCGACGGATACGTCGTCGACGTCAAGGAGGACCGGCCGGCCGTCGGCACCGTCCACATCGAGGACCCGGCGATCGTCGCCCGCATCGAGTCCGGCACGCCGCTCCCGCTGGGCGAACGGCTGAGGGTCCGTCTGACCCGCGCGGAACCCGGCCCGTCGAAGGTGCTGTTCGTGCCCGCGTGAGCCCTCGGAGCAGGGCTGCCGGCGTCGTCTCGTACGATCACGACGTCGCGTGCACGCTGCGGCGCACCCAGCGCGCCGCACACCTCACACCTACCGCACCGCACGCACCAGGAAGGCTCCCGCGTGACCGATCTCGCCGCCGGCCCCGCCGTCAGCCGGCGCCGGCAGATCGTCACCGCCGCGCGCGTCCTGCTGGAGGCTGAAGGGCAGGAGGCGCTCACCATGCGCCGGGTGGCCGACCGGGTGGGTGTGCGGGCGTCCGCCCTCTACAAGCACTTCCCGGACAAGTCCCACCTGCTGACGGTCCTCGCCGGGGAGATGCTGAGGGAGGTCGCCGGCGTGCTGGCGACGGCGGAGAGCGCCGCCCCGGGGTCGTTCGCCGCGCTCGCCACGGCCTACCGGGCCTACGCACTGGGCCACCCACACCTCTACCTCGTCACCATGGGCAGGGCACTCCCTCCCGCCGCGGCGGCGGACGCGGCCGCGGCACCGCTCTTCCGCACCGCCGGGGGCGACGAGGCCGGTGCCCGCGCGGCCTGGGCCTTCGCCCACGGGATGGTGGTCCTGGAACTGGGCGGCGGGTTCCCCCCGGGGGCCGACGTGCCGGCCGTCTGGGAGGCGGGCATCGCGGCCTTCGCCGGTCGCGCCGCCGGGTAGCATGGTCACCACGGCAGACGAGCCGGGCGGACGGCCGCGTGAGGATCCCCGGATCCTCCCGAGGAACGTCCGGGCTCCACAGGGCAGGGTGGTGGCTAACGGCCACCCGGGGTGACCCGCGGGACAGTGCCACAGAAAACAGACCGCCCGGGACTCCGGTCCCGGGTAAGGGTGAAACGGTGGTGTAAGAGACCACCAGCGCCTGAGGTGACTCAGGCGGCTAGGTAAACCCCACCCGGAGCAAGGTCAAGAGGGACCGTCGCACGACGGTTCTGCGCGAACGACCGAGGGCTGCTCGCCCGAGTTCGCGGGTAGACCGCACGAGGCCGGCAGCAATGCCGGTCCTAGATGGATGGCCGTCTCCCCGGCCGCCGCGAGGCGACCGGGAGACAGAACCCGGCGTACAGCCCGACTCGTCTGCCGCCACCAGCGGTTTCGCCAGTGTGCCCGGCGCGGACAGCACGACCGGAGCCCCACGAGCCGCAGGTCTGCGCAAGGGCTCCGGTCGGCCCGCGGCCCCGGCACCAGCCGTAGGGGCGAGGCCGCCCCCGTCATTCGCTTCTGTCGGGTTATGAGGTTCCGTGGCGACGCGTACGCCAGGGGTCCTGCTGCCCGGTCGGGCAGCAGGACCCCTTTTCAGCCGTCCCCGTCTACAGGCCGGAGTCAGCCGGCGGTCTTCGCGGGCACCTCGTCATGCCGGTCGACGACCCCGCGTTCCATCATGGCGTTGATGCCGTACAGCACGTCGCCCGTAGTACCGCCGGCGTTGGCCTTGGACCCGTGGTTGATGAAGTACGACTGCGAGCCCGTGTAGGCGAGGGTGTCCTTGTTGAAGATCAACACGGTCCGGGTAAGAGAGCGGGCGTCCCTGCGGGTGATGCCGATGCCATGGCGTCCGGCCGCGTCGGTGGCGTCAGGGATCCAGGTGATGCCGGGGATCTTCGCGGCAGCCTGGTACAGCGCGGAGGCTGTCGCGGGCGGCATGATCGCGTTGGAGAGCAGGTCACCGACAGTCCCGAAGACGGCCTCCTCCTTCGATTCCCGCTCATCCACCCTGGTCTGGGCGTAGAGCAGTTCGAGCAGGGCGTCGGGTTCGGTGGGCAGCGAGGCAAGCCACGCGTAGGTGGGATACCACACACCGGGCCGCACGGGAGACGTGGTGGTCATCGGTCCCAGCTGACCAGGCATCATGGCGTCCTTCCCGCTCGAGCGGAACCAGCCGGTCGTGGTCACCGGGCCGGGCGCCTGCCCCAGCCACCGTTCCTCCTTGTGTGCTGCACCGAGCACCACCCGGCCGCCGAGAGCGCCCTTGTTCTCGCGCGTCAGGAGCCGGAGGTACGCGAACTGGTCCTCCCGGACCGGCGTCGCGTCCGTCTTCATGGCGGCATCGGCGATCCGGCCCAGCGTGACGGATGCGTTGGTGACGCGGGCCGGTGAGGAGACAGCGGACTTGGCCGTCGGGGCGGAGGCGTGGTCGCCGCCGGAAAGGGTGACGACCAGGGCGCCGGCCAGGGCCAGTGACGTGGCGGGCACCAACAGGGCCAGGCGCGGCAGCCTGCGGCGGCGGGTGGGAGCGGGCAACGTCTCGCCGGCGGAGTTGCGATCGTGATCGATCTGCTGCATCAGAATGTCCTTGTGGTGAAGGTGGCGGCTCGGCGAGAGGTCCCAGTCGACCGGAGCGGAGAGCAGTTCTTCTGCCTCACTCCGGGCAGAGCCGGCGCGTGAGTTGTCGGCGTTCATCGGGTTTCCTCCTGCAAGAACAGGGCCGCGATTGCGGCTTCACTCTCTTTCTCTCCGCGACGGCCCCGCGGTTCCCGGTTCTTTCGAAACACAGGGCCTGAGCTGTGGCGGGCCAGCCGCGCCCGAGCGCGGGAGAGCCGCGACCTCACGGTGCCGACCGGGATGCCCAGCGCCTCGGCGGCCTGCTGGTAGTCCAGCCCGGCACCCACGCACAGAGCGATCACCTCACGGTCCGGGCGGCTCAGCCGACGCAGGGCTTCATGGACCGACTCGAGGTGGCGGGCATCGTCGATCCGGCCGGCCGTCTCGTCCGCGAAGTCCTCCACCGGCCGGGGCTCCGGACTGCCTGCCAGGAAGGCGAGCCGCCGACGAAGGCCACGGTTGGCGTTGTGCGCCTTGTGCGTGGCGATGCCGAGCAGCCACGGTGTGAGGGGACCACCCTCCGGATCCAGCGACTCCCGGGTACGCCAGGCGCCCAGGAAGGTCTCCGACATCACTTCCTCGGCCTCCGACCAGTTACCCGTCAGCCTCAGGGCATGTCTGTACACAGCGCGAGCGTTCTGTTCGTACAGGTCGGCGAACGCCGCACGGTCCCCCGCCCGCACGCGCGCTCGCAACGACTCACTGGTTTCTGTATGCCTCACACCCATTAACTCTCCGCCGACCCGACCGCGTTCCCGTGTCCTGCGCCACACCTCCGTGAAACGGGAAGATCGAAAGGCCTGATGTGGCGGACGGCGCCGGTCGGCGACCGGGATCATCCGGTTCGAACCGGTCGATGTGACCCGGCCCCCGGCCGGATTCCGAGCCGCCCGGCTCGTCTCCCGCCACCTCCCGCACTACGCCGGAAGGGGCCCCCGACCTGTCGGGGGCCCCTTCCGGCGTAGTGCGCCGTCACCACGTGACGGGAAGTGCCTCCAGGCCGTAGACGTTCGCCCCGTCGCTGTGGAAGGCCAGTTCCTCGGCCGGGACCGCCGACGCGAGACCGGGGAAGCGGCGGAACAGGGCCGGCAGGGCCACTTGGAGTTCCAGGCGGGCCAGGTGCTGACCGGGGCACTGGTGGGTGCCGAATCCGAAGGCCAGGTGCGCGACCGGCTCGCGGGAAAGGTCGAGCCGGTTCGGTTCCGGCAGCAGTTCCGGGTCACGGTTCGCGTTCAGCAGGGAGACCAGGACTCGTTCACCGGCCTTCACCTGCCACGAACCGATGGTGACGTCCTCGGTGGCCGCGCGGGGGAACACTCCCGAGATGCTCATGTACCGGAGGAACTCCTCCACGGCGTTCTCGGTGCTGTCCTCGCCGCCGGCGAGCAGCAGCGCCAGCTGTTCGGGCTGCTGGATGAGTGCCAGCGCGCTCACGCCGATCATCGCTGCGGTCGTCTCGTGTCCGGCCACGACGAGGGCACTGGTCATGCCGATGATCTCCGCCGTGCTGAGCTTCCCCTCGTCCTCGCTCAGCAGCGAACTGATGAGCCCCTCGCCGGGTTCCCGGCGGATCTCTTCCACCACGTGCGTGATGTACTCGCGGAACGCGCCGAGGTGTGCGAAGTACTCCGTCGGGGAGCTCGCGAAGTTGACGATCCCGGTGCTGAGCCGGTGGAAGTCGTGACGCAGCTCGGAAGGCACCCCGAGCACCTCGCCGATCACGTTCGAAGGGACCGCCAGAGCGAAGGTCGCGACGAGGTCCGCTCCAGGCCCTGCCTTCTCCGTCGCGTCCAGGCACTCGGCCACGACCCGCTCGATCATCGGCCGCAGGGTCTGTACCCGCTTGCGGGTGAAGATCCCGGAGAGCATGCGGCGCAGGCGTGCGTGCTCGGCGCCGTCGAAGTCGGGCGGGAAGCCGGGCATGAACGTCCGGGGGCTGCCGTCGGCGAGCGGCAGATGGCTGTACCGCAGGCGGTTGTCGCCCAGGACGGCGCGGGCGTCCGCGTGCCGGGACACGACGAGCACGTCCGCGTCGCCGAACCTCGGCTCGTACATCGGGACCCGTGCCGGTTCCTCCGCCCGGGCCATGCCGACGAGGCGGGCCGACGGATCGAAGGGGCATTTCGGCTCGCGGTCCGTCACGGCGAATCCGCGCGTCAGACGTTCAGTCATGATCAAGTCCTGGGGTAGATGCCGTAAGGACGCGGCGTCGGGCGTGGTGCGCCGGCCGGGTGGTCGTGTTCCGCTCGGTGGGCGCCGTACGCAGCCGGTCACCCGTCGGCAGCTGTTCCGTGCCGACGGCCTTTCGCGTCCGGCCGCGTCCGGTCGGTGCTGATGTGAAGGGACCCAATCACGGCGTAATTGACACGTCAAATAGATCTACGCCGCGCCTCGCCGAAACCGTTCGAGTTGCCCGTATGCGACGATCGTTACCGGCTGAACAGGTGATGCGAGGGTGGCGCGGAGACTGCGCCCTCGCGGCCGGTCCGGACCGTCGCGGGGGCGCAGGTTCCTCTCTATGTCACCCGGGGGCCACGTGTCCGCTCCCTGGCGAGGGCGGCGGCCTGCGGCCGGAGGTGTACGAGGCCCCTCGGGCGCTCAGAGGTTGCCGAGGTCGGAGCTGAGCCAGCGCTCGGGCCGCATGTGGATGACGACCTGCGCGCCGTGCTCCTTCCACGCGAAGTCGACGTAGCCGTCGACCTTGTCCGCGGGCAGGTAGCGCGAGGAGATCTCGACGAGCTGTTCGCGGGTGGCGGGAAGCGTGGCGACGACGGGGCCCTCGACGGAGACGTAGCGGATGGTCGGTTCGAGGCGGTCGGCCATCATGCTGAAACGGCCTGCCCGGGCGATCGCGGCCCCCTTCCGGGAATCGCGGCCGGTCATGATCCAGAGGTGGCCGCCGGGCGCGTACTGGTACCAGATCGGCACGGTCAGCGGTGCCCGTCCCTCGGCCGCGTCCACGGCCAGGGCCGCGACATGCGGTTCGGCCAGAAACTGCTCACGCTCTGCACGGGTCAACGCCACGGGTGCACTCCTCGACAGGACCGGGTGATGGTGCCTCAGCGCCGCATTATGCAACGTTCGCCCCGGATCGGCAGTGGTGTTACACGCCGACTCCCGCTGTCGTACCCGACCGGGCCCGCCCGGCCGGACGTCCGGGCCACGGGCCGCTCAGACGATGTGCCGGTGGGCGACGGCCGGTCCGGTCAGCAGGGGCCACGGCGGCACGGCCAGCACCGGACAGGGTGCGTGCGCCAGGCAGTAGCGCGCCACGGACGGACGCAGGCGACGGGACAGCGCCCCGCCCGATCCCGTCCCCACCACGATCACGCACTCCGGGCCGCGGGCCGCGTCCACGAGCACGGCGCCGGGCGTGCCCCGTACCGCGAGGCCGGTGACGGACACCCCGGGACCGCCGATGCCGAAGGCCAGGTCGAGGGCGTCGCGCAGCCTCGCGGTGGCATCGGCGCGGTGCAGCGCGAGCGAGGGGGAGAACGTATCGGGGCCCCGGCCGCCGACTCCGCCCCCGGGAACGTCCCAGGCCAGTACCGCCCACAACTCCGCGGCGCGCACCCGCGCTTCGGCGGCGGCAGCGTGCAACGCCGCCAGCCCTCCGGACGTTCCGCTCACACCGACCACGACCCTGGACAACATCCGCTCCGCCTCGCTCCCGTCCGCCCTTCGGCTCCCATGACAGCGCGGGCCGGGGTACGTCGTGTGCGGCACTGACGGAGCTCTGACGCGACGGCCCCGGATCATGACGGGGTGCTGACGGTGTCCGTCCGGCGGTGGTCAGGAGCGCGGGAGCGGAGCGCTGCCCGCGGGATCCTTCCGGCAGTCCGCGGTCAGATGACCGGAGGGCGGCCCAGACGCGTCATGCGCCACACCGTCCGCCAGCGCATCGGCCTGCGCACGCCGCACGGGGTGCGCATCCCCTCGGCGAAACCGGACGCCCAGGCGCGCAGCCCGGAGACCGAGCGGGTACGCAGGACGGTGAGCAGGATCCAGGTGCCGAGGTACACGGGGACCAGCGGCGCGGGAAGGTGGCGGCGGGCCAGCCAGACGCGGTTACGGGCGGTCATGCGGTAGTAGACCGCGTGCCGGGCCGGGGACGTCTTGGGGTGCTGGAGCAGCAGCGAGGGCTCGTAGAGGATCTTCCAGCCCGCGTCGAGCGCACGCCAGGACAGGTCCGTCTCCTCGTGCGTGAAGAAGAACTCCGCCGGCCAGGTCCCGGTCCCGGCGAGCATCTCCATGGAGAGCGCGTGGCCGCCGCCGAGGAAGGCGGTGACCGGTCCGCGGCGCATCGGGTCCTTGGCGCGCAGGCGCGGGACGTGCCGGCGCTGGGTCTCGCCGTGCTCGTCGGCGATGCGGAAGCCCACGATGCCGAGCCCGGGGTCGTCCGCGTACAGCTTCTCGACCGTGCGGAAGACGTCCTTGTCCACCAGGAGCCCGTCGTCGTCGAGTTCGATCACCACGTCCACGTCGCCGAAGTCCGCGAGGGCCTTCAGCGCCTCGTTGCGGCCGCCGGGGCAGCCCAGGTTCTCGTCGAGCTCCAGCAGGGTCACCCCGCCGGTGAGATCCGTCAGACCCGGGAAGGCGGTGTAGTCGGGGAGCGGCGAACCGTTGCCCACGACGACGACGCGGGTGGGCCGCACATCCTGCATGGCCACCGACGCCAGCAGCGCCTCGACCTGCTGCGGGCGGTCTCCCATGGTCACGACCGATACGCCGATGCGTGGTACGGACAAGGTGCGTCACTCCTGGGGTTCGGTTGCCGCGGCAGCGTGTTTCGGCCGCGGTGCCCGCGATCGTAACGTCTTGCCGTTCAGCCTCCCGTCGGCGCCCTGTCACCGGCGGGACGGTCGTCGTTCAACCGGGCGTACATCAGCATGTCCCGGCGGCGGCCGCCGATCTCCTGCCAGCCGCGCAGCAGTCCCTCGCAGCGGTATCCGGCGCTCTCCGCGGTGCGCACCGACGCGGTGTTCCACGGCTCGATGAGGAGCTGCGCGCGAGGGATGCCCAGCTCGTGCAGGGCCCAGGTCGTGACCGTGCGCAGGGCCGCTCCCGCCACGCCCTGGCCGCGCGCCCGGCCCGTCATCCAGTAGCCGAGCGACGCCCGGCCCTCGGTCTCCTCCGTGAGCCAGAGGCCGATGGAGCCGACCGGTCTGCGGTCCCGGGTCCTGGCGATGGTGAAGGGGTACCCGGTCCCCGTCTCCGCCCGGCTCCACTGCCGTCTGACGAAGGCCTGCGCACCGGCGTCGGAGTACGGCGTCGGGATCGTGGTGATCAGCGGGATGTAGTCGTCCTCCGCGGCCTCGCGGACGAGGGGCAGGTCGCTCATCTCCCAGGGCCGCAGGACGAAGTCCGCTCCGGCGGTCATGCTGGGGACGGTCAGGGGTGGTGCCATGACCGCCATCCTGCCGCGCGGCCGCCCCTCGGGGGTGGCCCGACTCACCCGCCGCCCAGGCCGGCGAAGGTCGCGGCGAGTTCAGCCGATACGGGTGCCCGTCCCGCTCACCCTGATGCGCGGGTCACCCGGACGGAGCCCGACCGTGAGGGTGCCCGGCCGGCCCATGTCGGCGCCCTGGTGCAGGGTGAGCACCGCGTCGTCCGGGACGAGGCCGAGCTCGCGCGCGTACGCCCCGAAGGCGGCCGCCGCCGCGCCGGTCGCCGGGTCCTCGACCACGCCGCCGACCGGGAACGGGTCGCGTACGTGGAAGACGGTCTCCGACTCGCGCCACACCAGCTGCACGGTCGTCAGGCCGAGCCGGTGCATGAGCGCTTCCAGCCGGTCGAAGTCGTACGACAGGTCCGCCAGCCGTTCCCGCGTCGCGGCGGACAGGACCAGGTGGTGGGCGCCCGCGTAGGCGATGCGGGGCGGAAGGGCGGCGTCCAGGTCGACGGCCGGCCAGGACAGGGCGGACAGGGCCTCCGCCAGGTCCCCGGGGGCGACGTCCGTGATGTGCGGCTCGACGCTGGTGAGGGTGGCGCGCAGTTCCTCGCCCTCGCGGGTGACCGTGACCGGGACCGGGCCGGCGGCGGTGGCGAGGACCAGGTCGCCCGGGCCGTCCCGCTCCGCCAGCGCGATGGCGGCGGCGACGGTGGCGTGACCGCAGAAGGGGACCTCGGCCCTGGGGCTGAAGTAGCGGATGGTGTAGCCGCCGAGGCCGTCCGGAGCGGTGAGGAACGCCGACTCGCTGTAGTTCAGCTCTGCGGCGACGGCGAGCATCCCGGCGTCGTCCAGTCCGGAGGCGTCCAGGACGACACCGGCCGGGTTACCGCCGTCCGGGTCGGCGGAGAAGGCGGTGTAGCGGAGGACCTCGGCGCGCGGCAGTGGGCTCATGTACCGGCTCAACCGGGCGGCTCCGGCGCGCATTCCCGGCCCGTGCCGCCGGGTGCGGTGCGGGAGTGTCCGGGCGGAGGGCATCCCCCGGGCGGGTCCCGAGGTGGTCCGGAGCCCTGACGCTCCGGACCACCTCCCGGCCGCCGCGGACCCCCCCTTGGGCCGCGGCGGCCCGGTCACTGTGGTCAGTGGCAGACCTTGACCCCGCTGCCCTTCGGCCAGGAGCAGGAGTCGAGGAGCGCGCCGCTCGGCTTGTACAGGCGGGCCTTGTCGCCGGTGTTGTTCCAGACGTACGAGCCGCGGTTCCAGTACGCGTGGGCCCCGCTGTCGCGGCCCTTGCCGGTGTGGACCCGGACCGTCTTTCCCGCGCCGACGGTGTGGCCCGGGAAGGTGTACGTGTAGCCGGTGTTGTCCTTCAGCTTGTAGCCCCTCAGCTGCAGCGTGGACCGGCCGTTGTTGTGGATGTCCACGTACTCGGCGTTCAGTGAGGTGTTCGAGCGGTTGTCGGACCCCGGGCTGTCGTACTGGATCTTGCCGAGGTGCAGCCCGCCCTGGTGGGAGGCCGCCGAGGCCGGAGCCGTGGCGAGGAGCGAGCCGGCCAGTGCGGTGGCGGCGGCCAGGGCGAGGGGCGCGGCGGTGCGTATGCGCATGCGGTGTGGTCCTTCTGTGTGCAACTGGTGAAGGTCAGCAGCATACGGGCAGCACGCGCTTGCCCGGACGGGCCGGGAGAAATTCGCAAACTCTTTCAACTGACAGCAAGATCAGGGCAATTGTGAAGCGAGTCGGTCAGCCTCGGCCCACGTACGGCATCGCCGTGGCCAGCACCGTCGCGAACTGCACGTTGGCCTCCAGGGGCAGCTCCGCCATGTGCAGGACGGTCCGCGCCACGTCCGCCGCGGCCATCACGGGCTCGACGGCCACCTCGCCGCTGGCCTGGAGGATCCCCGTGCTCATGCGCTCCGTCATGTCGGTCGCGGCGTTGCCGATGTCGATCTGGCCGCAGGCGATCCGGTACGGCCGCCCGTCCAGGGACAGCGACTTCGTCAGGCCGGTCACCGCGTGCTTCGTCGCCGTGTAGGCGATCGAGTGCGGGCGCGGGGCGTGTGCGGAGATGGAGCCGTTGTTGATGATCCTGCCGCCCTGTGGGGCCTGCTCCTTCATCAGGCGGTACGCCGCCTGGGCGCACAGGAAGGTCCCCGTCAGGTTGACGTCCACGACGGTCCGCCAGTCCTCGTACGCGAGATCCTCGACCGGCACCGAACCCGGCCCGAACGTACCCGCGTTGTTGAAGAGCAGATCGAGCCGGCCGAACCGGTCCCGTACGGCCGTGAACAGCGCCGCCACGCCGTCCGGATCGGTCACGTCGGTCGGCAGGCACACCGTGCGGCCCGGCCCGGCCGCCGCGGCGGTCTCCTCCAGGGCCGGCGCCCGCCGCCCCGCCAGGGCCACCGTCCACCCCGCGCCCGAGAGCGCCAGCGCGACCGCCCTCCCGATCCCCGATCCCGCACCTGTGACGACTGCGATTGCCTGCTCAGCGTTCATGGCCCGGCAGCGTACGGGAGGGTTTGCACCGTGCCGGCACCTGGTGCTCATCGCACCGCCATTCGGATGTTGTGTACGTGCCCACGCAACGTCGTCCGCGCGGTCTCAAATGCCTCTGGCAACATCCAGCAGGGGAGGGGCATATGACACCCGCACAGATCAGCACCGCGCCCGTACAGCAGGGGCATTCCGAAGAGTTCCGTGCCGCCGCGAGGCACCTCGGGCAGGGAGTGGGCCGTCGGCGCTTCCTCACCGTCACCGGTGCGGCCGCAGCGCTCGCGTTCGCCGCGAACCTGCCCACGGCCGGCATCGCGAGCGCCGCCGAGCTCGACGCCCGGAAGATCACCGAGGATCCCTTCACCCTCGGCGTCGCCTCCGGCGACCCCCTGCCCGACTCCGTGCTGCTGTGGACCAGACTCGCGCCCCGACCCTACGAGGCGGACGGCGGGCTGCCCGCCGAGCGCGTCGAGGTCCACTGGGAGATCGCCCGCGACGAGCGCTTCCGGCGCACGGTCCGGCGCGGCTCGGCCACCGCGCACCCGGAGTTCGGCCACAGCGTGCACGTCGACGTCAAGGGCCTCGACGACGACCGGACGTTCTACTACCGCTTCCGTACCGGCACGTGGATCAGCCCCACCGGCCGCACCCGCACCGCACCCTCCGCCGGGGCGCGCAACAGCTCGCTCAACCTGGCCGCGGTCTCCTGCCAGGCCTACCACGACGGCTACTTCACCGCCTACAAGCACCTGGCGGCCGAGGACGTCGACGTGGTCTTCCACCTCGGCGACTACCTCTACGAGTACGCGGTCACGGCGGTCGGCGGCGCCCGCAACCAGACCGGCCTCGTCCTGCCCGACCACTTCAACCGGGAGACGCTCACGCTGGACGACTACCGCATGCGGTACGGCCTCTACAAGTCGGACCCCGACCTGCGTGCCGCCCACGCCGCGCACCCCTTCGTCGTCACGTGGGACGACCACGAGACGGAGAACAACTACGCGGGCGACACCCCGGAGAACGACGTCCCGCCGGAGGAGTTCCTGCTGCGCAGGGCCGCCGCCTACCGCGCGTACTGGGAGAACCAGCCGCTGCGCACCCCGCAGCGCCCGACCGGACCCGACATGCGGCTCTACCGCCGGCTGCGGTTCGGACGGCTCGCGCAGTTCGACATCCTCGACACCCGCCAGTACCGCAGCAACCAGGCCTACGGCGACGGCTGGAAGGTCCCGGGACCGGAGTCCGAGGACCCGTCGCGCACCATGACGGGCGCCGCACAGGAGCGCTGGCTGATCGACGGCTGGAAGCGCTCGGACGCCCACTGGAACGTCGTACCCCAGCAGGTCACCTTCGCCCAGCGCCGCGACGTGCCGACCGACGCCTACAAGCTGTCCATGGACTCGTGGGACGGCTACCCGGCGTCCCGGCAGCGGATCATGGACGGCGCCGAGGCCGCCGGGATCGACAACCTGATGGTCCTCACCGGTGACGTGCACGTCGCCTACGGCTTCGACCTGAAGAAGGACTTCAACGACCCGGCGTCGAGGACGGTGGGCACCGAGATCGTGGCCACCTCGATCACCAGCGGCAAGGACGGCTCCGAGAAGCCGGCCAACTACGCCAACCAGATGGCGGCCAACCCGCACCTGAAGTTCTACGACGGCCGCCGCGGCTACGTCGTCGTCGGCCTCGGCAAGGAGGAGGCGCGCGCCGACTTCCGGACGGTGTCGGCGGTCACCACCCCCGGTGCGCCCGTCAGCACGGCCGCGTCCTTCGTGACCGAGGCCGGCAACCCGGGGCTCACCCCGGCGTAGGGTCTCTCGATTGGATCATGCTGGGCTCGCGTGCCCTGGCGCCGCTCCCTGATCCGGCCTGATCCAAACGGGAGACCCCAGCCGCCCGGGTCAGACCAGGTCCGCCGGATAGCGGACGCCGACGCGCTCACGCACCGCGTCGAGCGTCCGCATCACGGCGAGCGAACCGTCGAGCGGCACCAGCGGGGACTCCTTCTCGCCCGCCAGCAAGGCCCGTGTCACCTCGGCGGCTTCGAACTGCATGCCCGAAAGCCCCTGCGGGCCCGGGCCGGTGGTGAACTTCTCCGGCTCCCGGCCCGGCCGGTGCAGGACGAAGCTGTCCGGGTGGAAGAAGCCCTGCGGGAAGTCGATGCGCCCCGCCGTGCCGGTCACCGACGCGACCGTCGGCAGGTCCCCGACGATCGAGCAGCTCAGCAGCGCGGTGGCACCCGAGTCCCAGCCCAGCAGCATCCCGGTGTTCAGGTCCACGCCCTCGGGTGACAGCAGCGCGTCGGCCTGGACCCGGTCCGGCTCGCCCAGCAGGAGCTGGGCGAACGACACCGGGTAGACCCCGAGGTCCAGGAGCGCGCCGCCGCCCAGCGCGGGATCGCGCAGGCGGTGTCCGGCCCCGAAGGTGCCCGCGAACCCGAAGTCCGCCTGCACCGTGCGGATCTCGCCGACCGCCCCGTCCCGCACCAGCTCGGTCATCCGGCGGATGAGCGGATTGCAGTACGTCCACATGGCCTCCATCAGGAACAGCCCGCGCTCCCGGGCCAGGGCCACCAGCTCCCGGGCCTCGCGCTCGTTGAGCGTGAACGCCTTCTCGCACAGCACGTGCTTGCCGGCCTCCAGGGCCAGACCGGCGGCCTCCCGGTGCGCGGAGTGCGGGGTGGCGACATAGACCACGTCGACCGACGCGTCGGCGACGAGCTCCGCCCAGCTGCCGTACGCCCGTCCGATTCCGAAGCGCTCGGCGAAAGCCTTCGCCGAGGCCTCGGTGCGCGAGGCGACCGCCACGATCTCGGCCCCCGGGTCCTTCATGGCCAGCAGGTCCGCCGTGAACGTCGCGGCTATGCCGCCCGTGGCCAGAACTCCCCAACGCACAGTCCCGCTCATGCCCGCCCGCCCTCACAGAAAAGGTTTCGACCACTACGACTGACCTGAGAGCATAGATGCGGTTTCAACGAAGCGGAGACGACGATGCCGGACAGCGGCGTGAGCCGGGCCCAGCGAGAACAGCACCCGTACATACCCACCACCGAAAGCGCCGCACCAGGCGTCTCCACCCCCGTCGCACAGCGGGTCGGACTCCTGGTCACCCTGGTCCTGGGCGGCCTCACCGCGCTGCCGCCGCTCTCCATGGACATGTACCTCCCGGCGCTGCCCGAGGTCACCGACTCCCTGCACGCGCCCGCCGCCACCGTCCAGCTCACCCTGACCGCCTGCCTCACCGGCATGGCACTCGGCCAGCTCGTGGTCGGACCCATGAGCGACCGCTGGGGCCGCCGCAAGCCGCTGCTCCTCGGCATGATCGTCTATGTCGTCGCCACCGCGATCTGCGCCCTGGCCCCCACCGCCGAACTCCTCATCGGCTTCCGCCTGCTGCAGGGCCTGGCCGGCGCGGCGGGCATCGTGATCTCGCGGGCGGTCGTGCGCGACCTCTTCGACGGCGTGGAGATGGCACGGTTCTTCTCCACGCTGATGCTGATCTCCGGGGTCGCCCCGGTCATCGCCCCGGTGATCGGCGGCCAGGTCCTCCGGTTCACCGACTGGCGCGGCATCTTCGTCGTCCTCGTCGCCGTCGGCGCGGCCCTCACCTTCGTCGTCTGGAAGTTCCTCCACGAGACGCTCCCGCCGTCGGCGCGGCACACCGGTGGCATCACGGACGCCCTGCGCACCATGCGAGGACTGCTCGCCGACCGGGTGTTCACCGGCTACATGGTGGCGGGCAGTCTCGCCTTCGCCGCGCTCTTCGCCTACGTGAGCGCGTCCCCCTTCGTCGTCCAGGAGATCTACGGGGCCTCACCGCAGACCTTCAGCCTCCTCTTCGGCATCAACTCCGTCGGCCTCATCGCCGTCGGCCAGATCAACGGCAAGCTGCTGGTCGGCCGGATCAGCCTGGACAAGGCGCTCGGCTTCGGACTCGTGGTCATCTCCCTCGCCGCGATCGCCCTGCTGCTGATGACCTCCGGCGTCTTCGGCGACGTCGGCCTGCTGCCGGTCGCCGCCGGGCTCTTCGTCCTGATGTCGTGCATGGGCCTCGCGATGCCCAACACCAACTCCCAGGCCCTGATGCGGACGAAGCACGCGGCCGGGTCCGCCTCCGCGCTGCTGGGCACCTCCCAGTTCCTCATCGGCGCCATCGCCTCGCCGCTCGTCGGGATCGCGGGCGAGGCGACCGCCGTGCCCATGGCCGTGGTGCAGGTGGTCTGCGCGCTGTCCGCCACCGCGTGCTTCCTGCTGCTCTGCCGGCCGTGGCGGAACAACGGCCTCCCCGGCTGACAGGACGGCGTACGTGCGCCCGGTGAGCTCAGCCGGTGCGCGGGTAGCCGATCAGGTGCAGCCGGTCCTTGCGGTCCGTCCAGCGGAAGACACCGGTGCCGGCCGTCTCCATGTCCGGCAGGCGCGTGTTCGGGGACAGCGCCTCGACGTCCCAGGCGGGGAAGCTCATCGAGACCGGGCCCGTGCCGCCCTGCAGGGCCTCGTCGGCGTCGCGCGCGTTCGTCGCGCCGTACGCGCTGCCGCCGTCCGTCACCGAGGCGAACGTCAGGCGCGCCGCGCCGCCCTCGTCCTCGAAGCAGAACCCCTTCTTCCCGGTCAGGTCGAAGGCCAGGTTCCCCGCCACCAGGTAGCGGGCCGAAGGGGAGACCACGGCCTGCGGATACGTCCCCGGCTCCATGGCCGGCCTGTGGCACCGGACCGACACGACCGGATTCCCGCTCAGCGCGTCGTGGACGGTCCAGAGTTCGTGGGTCGCTGCCTTGGGCGTCCCCCCGGCCGGCTGCCATCTGGCCAGGACGAGCCCGGGAGCGACGGACGTCGGAATCCCGGACCGGGGGTCGGCGCCCGCCGGGGCGGACCGGCGGCTGAACCAGCCGCCGCCCACCCAGAACTCGCGTGCCCCGCTCAGCAGCAGCCCCTTCGCCGTCTGCCCGCGCACCTCGGTGAGCTGCTCGCAGGCAGGACAGTCCTCCGGGTACTCCACCGCGGACGGGGCGATCGCCGATACCTCGCCGTCCACGGGGTCCACAACCGTGCCGGCCGCGCGCCCGTCGGTGATCAGGACGCCGGGGCCCGTCGCCGTGACGGTCGGCACGCCCGTCCACGGAACCTCGACACGCCGGTGCTCACCGTCCACCACGTCGTACACGTCGAGGGAGACGAAGCCCTTCGCGGGGGTGAGCCCGTCCCCGGCCCGCCCGAAGGACCACGTCACGAAGAACTGCCGGTCGTCCTTGGCCACGGTGATCAGCTTCGGGAAGCGTGCCGGGTCCGGCACGCGCCGGGCCTCGCCGCTCCAGCCGGCCCGGCCGGTCTCCGTGTCCAGGGTCCGCAGCCGGTAGCGCCCGTCGGGGGTCCGCACGAGGTAGGCCAGCCGCCCCGTCGTGTGCGAGACGGCGTAGTCCGGACCCGCGCCGACGACCTCCCAGCCGCGTCCCGTCGTGTACTCCCGCGGCACCGTCAGCCGCGTCACCGGGCCCGCGCTCCTCTTCCGGGGCTCCTGCGGTCTCCCGTCGTCCTCACCGCCGCCGCCCCCACAGGTCGCCGGCAGGAGCAGCAGGGCGAGGACCATCACCCCGCCGACCAGAGCCAGGCGCACGATCCTCTGTCTCATGGTCCCCCCGACGATCCGGTACGCCGCACCGTCCCCGAGGCGGGCGCCGATCAGCGTAGCAACGGGCCGCTGACGGAAAGCAGTTCGGTCATGCAGCGGTTCTGTCCCGGTCGTGTGCCGGAACACCGGACTGCGTGACCGGGGTCTGCTGCGCCTACAATTCGGCGGTGAACGACACCCTCCCCACCGCGGAAGCCCTGCGCGCGGCCCTGGCGGCACTGCTGGACGGACTGCCGCCGTCACAGGCCGCGCGGGCGGTCGACCGGCTGATCGCCAGTTACCGCGGGACCACGCCCACCGACGCGCCGGTGCTCCGGGACCGCTCGGACGTCGCCGCGTACGCCGCGTACCGGATGCCCGCGACCTTCGAGGCCGTACGCTCCTGCCTCGACGCGTTCCGCGAGGCCGCCCCCGGGTGGACCCCCGCCACGCACACGGACATCGGCGGCGGCACGGGCGCGGCGACCTGGGCGGTCGCCGGGGCGTGGGACGGGCCGCGGACGACGGTGCTGGACTGGGCCGAGCCGGCCCTCGCGCTCGGCCGTGAGCTGGCCGAGGCGTCCGGCATCCCCGGTCTGCGCACCGCGGCCTGGCAGCGGGCGCGGATCGGCGCGGCGCTCGACCTCGCGCCCACCGACCTGGTGACGGTGTCGTACGTGCTCAAGGAGCTCACGCCCGAGGACCGGGTCGCCCTGGTGGATGTAGCGGCGGCGGCCGCCCAGGCGGTGGTCGTCGTCGAGCCCGGCACCCCCGACGGCTACGCCCGCGTCATCGAGGCCCGGGACCGGCTGATCGCCGCGGGGATGAGCGTCGCGGCGCCCTGCCCGCACGACGGCACCTGCCCCATCGAGCCCGGCACCGACTGGTGCCACTTCTCGGCCCGCGTCAGCCGCTCGTCGCTGCACCGCCGGGTCAAGGGAGGCACCCTCAGCCACGAGGACGAGAAGTTCAGCTACGTGGTCGCGACCCGCTTCCCCACCGAACCCGTCCCGGCCCGTATCACCCGCCGGCCGCAGATCCGCAAGGGCCAGGTGCTGCTGGAGCTCTGCACCCGGGAGGAGGGCCTGCGGCGCGCCACGGTCACCAAGCGGCACGGTGCGCTCTACCGTGCCGCCCGGGACACCGGGTGGGGCGACGCGTGGCCGCCGCCCGAGGCCGACGAGGAGTCCTAGCTAGGGCCGCAGCTCCTGGGTGCAGCACTTCACGCTGCCACCGCCCTTGAGCAGCTCGCTCAGATCCATCGGAAGCGGCTCGAAGCCCCGGTCGCGCAGCGGGTCGAAAAGCCCCACGGCGCCCTGCGGCAGCAGCACGTGCCGTCCGTCGCTGACCGCGTTGAGGCCGAACGCCGCGGCGTCCGCCTCCTGGGCGATCAACGCGTCGGGGAAGAGCCGGGCCAGCACCCGGCGGCTGCCGGACGAGAAGGCGCCCGGGTAGTACATGATCTCGTCGGCCGTGTCGTCGAGCACGCACAGTGCCGTGTCCAGGTGGTAGTAGCGCGGGTCGACCAGGTCGAGGCCGATCACCGGGCGCCCGAAGAACTCCTGCGCCTCGCCGTGGGAGAGCGGGCTGGACCGGAACCCGCGTCCGGCCAGGACGTACGAGGAGGTCACGGCGAAGTCGCCCTCGCCCTCGTTGACGTGGTCCGGTTCGTGGATGTCGGCGAAACCGTTGGACCGGAACCACTCGCGGTGCGCCTCGGCCTCAGCGAACCGCTCGCGGTACGCGAACAGGGCGCCCATTACACGGCCGTCGACGACCGTCGCGCCGTTGGCGGCGAACACCATGTCGGGCAGGTCGGGGCGCGGGGTGAGGAGTTCCACGGTGTGGCCGAGCGCCCGGTAGCGGTCGCGCAGGTCCTCCCACTGGGTGTTGGCCAGGGCAAGGTCCACGGGTTTCGAAGGGTCCATCCACGGGTTGATGGAGTAGGTGACCTCGAAGTGGGCCGGGGCGCACATCAGGTAGCGACGAGGGGTGGCGTCACGGGTCATGCGGGCTCCTACGAACGGCGGCCTGGACCGCGGAACGGCGGGATACGCACGGGGTGTGTGCGTGAGCTCATGGTGCGCCCCCGCCGGGCCGTCGCGCTGTGATCCGTTCGGGTGGTTCGCATGGGCCGACGGGGTGACCGGCAAGACGATACGTATCGGCCCGTACCGGCTCTAGGCTGGCCCGATGGCACCCCAGAAGGCCCCCGACTCCAGTCGCCGCAGCGACCGCTCCCGCCGCGCGATCTACGACGCCGCGCTCGCCCTGGTCGGCGAGGCCGGCTATGCGAGAACGACGATCGAGGGCATCGCCGCCCGGGCGGGGGTGGGCAAGCAGACCATCTACCGCTGGTGGCCCTCCAAGGCGGCCGTGCTCATGGAGGCGTTCCTCGACATGGGCGCCCGGCAGGCGGACGGCGCCGGCGAGGCCGCGATCCCGGACACCGGGGACCTGGCCGCCGATCTCAGGACCGTCCTGCGGGCCACGGTCGACGAGCTGAACGACCCCGCGACCGAGGCGCCCACCCGGGCCCTGACCGCGGAGGGGGTCATCGATCCGGCGCTGGCCGCCCGGTTCGTGGAGGATCTTCTCGAACCCCAGCTCCAGTTGTATGTCACACGTCTTCGCGCCGCGCAGGAGACCGGAGACGTCCGCGACGACGTCGATCCGCGTGTCGCCCTGGAGCTCCTCGTGGCCCCGCTGACCCACCGCTGGCTGCTGAGAACCCTTCCGCTGACTCACGAGTACGCCGACGCGGTCGTCGACCACGCACTGCGGGGACTCACTCCCAGGCCCTGAACCGATCAACGATTTCGTGACATTCGCCACGAGTCGCCGCGCCCCCGCACGGCTGTCCGGGCACCCCGCTCGGCGACTTCGGCCACCCGAGGAGCAGGATGGTGGGACGATGGAGACGAAACCGCTGAGGTGAGGGGATAGATGGGCGCCGATTCCGGCCGCTATCGCGGCACAGAGGGCAGGATTTCCCAGTGGCTGCGCAGGCGGCCGAAAGCACAGCCGGAGGCCGACGACGCGGCCCGGCTGGGACTGCTCCTGGCCGTCGCCGAAGCGGGAATGCCCATCTCACCCGCAGCACACCCGTCCGGCTACCGGTGTTCGTGCGAACGCATCGGCTGCCCCACCCCTGCGCGGCACCCCGTCTCGTTCGCCTGGCAGACGCAGTCGACGACGGACAGCGGCCAGATCGAGCGCTGGGCGGCCGGCCAGCCGCTGGCCAACTTCATCACCGCGACCGGCCTCGTGCACGACGTCCTCGACGTGCCCCTGAGCGCCGGGCGCGCCGCGCTGCAGCGGCTCACCGACGCCGGTGTCGACGTGGGCCCGGTGGCACAGTCCGGGAACGACCGGATGCTCTTCTTCACCGCCACCCGCGGCACCCCCGAGGACGAGGACGAGTGGTGGCCCTGTGAGCTCGACAGCCACCCCGAGACCATGGACGAGCATCCGGGGCTGCGCTGGCACTGCCGGGGCAGTTACGTCCTCCTGCCGCCCGCTCGGCTGCCCGGTGAGCTGGACGTGCAATGGATCCGTGGCCCCGAGAACCCCCTGCCCGATCCGCTGACCCTGCTCGAGGCGCTCACCGACGCCTGCGCGCAGTACGCGGACACGGCCGACGAGAGCGACCTCGCCCACGACGCGGTGGCCTGGCCGCTCAGCCGCTGACGCCCCGCCGGCCCGGGTCCCCGGAGCCGGCGGTCAGGAACCCTGCGCCGCTATCAGACCGGGCAGCCGGTTCAGCACCCGTACCCTGCCGTCCGTGTCCCCGGGGTCTCCCGCGCCCTTCCTCGGCACGTAGACGAGCTGGCTGGAGACCCGCTCCTTGGTCAGGGTGCTCTTCACCTCGCCGGTCAGGAGCGCCCGCACGTCCGCCGTGACCGTGGGACGCAGGCCCTCGGCCGCGGTCTGCCGTTCGAAGTGCTTGCTGCTGAAGAAGACCAGCGCTCCGCCGTCCTCCGTCGTCAGGCCCAGTGGCGCGAACGTCCCGTAGTCCAGTGTCTGGTCGACGTACTGGTACGAGAAGCCCGGCCTGCGGGTGTTCTTCCGCGCCTCCCGCCAGCCCGAGGTCGTCGCACCCGGGGCGAAGACGTCCGGAGCGCCCGTCCGGAGGAAGCCGGTGTACGTGGCGCTGAGTTCCGCCGGAGGTGTGGCGAGAGCGGCGTCCGTGCCGGCGGAGGGCACGGGCTGGGCCCAGCCCTCGGCACTCCTGCGGAACTTCGGCACCTCGGACGACGCCACGACCGCCAGATAGGCGACCTTCCACTTCGCGTCCGGCCCGGTGCGCACGAACGCCAGCAGCCAGCGGGTGTCCGCCTTCCCGCCGTCCTGGTCGCGGTCGGAGTCGGTGTCCGCGACGAACCAGCGCGGCCAGCCCGCCTTCTCCGGAATGACGTACGAGGCGTCCGTCAGCTCCAGCGGCTTGTGGGCCGCGTTTCCGCCGGGGTTGTTCTTCCCCCGCGCGGCCAGCCCCGCCTGGTTGATCGCACCGAGCGAACCGGTCACCCGGTCCGCGTCCAGCGCCGGATCGTACGCCCTGTCCGCCTTGTTGTACGCGACGGTGAAGTCCTCCAGGGCCTTCGCGGCCTCAGACCTCGTCGCTCCCGGCACGACTTCCAGTTCCCCGTGCACCGTCACGCAGCCGCTCGCCGTCACGCTCAGCACCGTCGCCGTCGCGAGCCCCGCCGCCAGTCGACCCAGCCTTGTCATCCGTTGCCTTCTGCGCCTTCTGATCCGTCGTCCGCACTGACCGCCTGAACCCTACCGGGGCCAGGAACAGCGCGAGTGTGGGGACGAGATACAGCGCCCACACCGTGACCTGGAGAACGGTCGGGTCGGCCTGGAAGTTGAGGACGCCCTTGAGCAGCGTGCCGTACCAGCTGTCAGGCGGGATCGTGGCCGTGACGTCGAACGCCTTGTCCTGGAGGCCGCCGAGGAAGCGGGCCTCCTGCAGATCGTGGACTCCGTAGGCGAGCACACCCGCCGCCACGACCACGAGCATGCCGCCCGTCCAGGTGAAGAACCGCGACAGGTTGATCTTCAGCGCACCCCGGTAGAACAGCCAGCTCAGCGCGATGGCCGTCGCGATGCCGGACAGGACGCCGATCAGCGGCGACGAGGAGCCCTCGCCGCTCGCCCGCACCGACGCCCAGACGAACAGGGCGGTTTCCAGGCCCTCACGGCCCACCGCCAGGAACGCGGTGGCCACCAGCGCGCCGGTTCCCATCGCGAGAGCCGAGTCGAGCTTGTCGTGCAGCTCCTTCTTCAGATGCCGCGCGGTACGCCGCATCCAGAACACCATCCAGGTCACCAGACCGACGGCGACGACCGACAGCGAACCCCCGAGCGCTTCCTGCGCCTCGAACGTCAGCTCCTGCGAACCGAACTCGAGCGCGGCCCCGAAGGCCAGCGAGATGGCGCAGGCGATGCCGATGCCGGTCCACACCGGACGCAGCGCGTCGCGGCGCCCGGTCTTGACCAGGTAGGCGATGAGGATGCAGACGACCAGACCCGCCTCCAGACCCTCGCGCAGCCCGATCAGATAGTTGCCGAACATGCGGGTCCCTCCACGGTGTCGTTCACGGATGCGGTGCCGGTCATGAGAACAGCGCCCTGCCCCACCAGTCGTCCCCGTCGCGGACGCCCGGCGGTACGGCGAAGACAGCCGAACCCACGTGCTGGATGTACTCGTTGAGCGCGTCGGCGCCCGCGAGGCTGCGCTGCACCGGGATGAAGCCCGTGCGCACGTCCCGCTGGTAGGCGAGGAAGAACAGCCCCGCGTCCAGCCTGCCCAGGCCGTCCGTGCCGTCGGTGAAGGAGTAGCCGCGGCGCAGGATCGTCGCCCCGCCGTTGGTGTCCGGGTGGGCCAGGCGCACGTGCGCGGTGGGCAGCATCGCCTTGAGGAACGGCTCGTCGCGTTCCTTGGCCTTGCCGACCGGCGCGCCTTCGCCCTTGTCCCGGCCGAAGATGTCCTCCTGCTCCCGCAACGGCGCCCGGTCCCAGGTCTCGATGTGCATCCGGATGCGCCGGGCCACCAGATAGGACCCGCCCGCCATCCACCCGGCACCGTCCGCCGCACCCGCCCACACGTGCTTGCGCAGGGCCGCCCCGTCCGTACCCGAGATGTTCCGGGTGCCGTCCTTGAAGCCCATCATGTTGCGCGGGGTCTGGGCGCCTGGCGTTGTCGAGGACGTCTTGCCGAACCCGAGTTGCGACCAGCGGACAGCCGTGCGCCCCATGCCGATCCTGGCGAGGTTGCGGATGGCGTGCACGGCGACCTGGGGGTCGTCGGCGCAGGCCTGGACGCAGAGATCGCCGCCGCTGCGGGCGGAGTCGAGGTTGTCGCCGGGGAACTTCGGCAGGTCCACGAGTGCCTCGGGCCGCCGGTCCTCGATGCCGAAACGGCCCGCGGCGAACAGGGAAGGGCCGAAACCCAGGGTCAGGGTGAGCCGGGAGGGCTTGAGCCCGAGTGCCTCGCCCGTGTCGTCCGGCGGGGCCTCCTCGGCACCGCCGTAGGCCCCCTCGCCCACGGTCCGGCCGGTCGTCATCCGCTCGGCCGCCCGGGTCCATTCCTTGAGCAGCGCGACCAGTTCCGCCCGGTCCTTCGTCGTCACGTCGAACGAGGCGAAGTGCAGCCTGTCCTGGACGGCGCTGGCGATGCCTGCCTGGTGCTCACCGTGGAAGGGCACGGCGGTGCTGCTGTCCGACGCCGGTTCCGCATCCCCTCCGGAGCGCACGGCGGCGACCGCGCCACCGGCTGCCGCGGCGCCGAGCGCCAGCCCGGCACCGCCCCAGCCGAGCAGCGCCCGGCGCGACGGGGCGGCGCCCGACTCCTTGTCCGAGGTGTCCCCGGTCATGTTCCGCTCCCCTTACTTCGTGACCGCGGCGGCCAGCTTGGACAGCGGCTCGGCGAGCGCGTTGACCGCGTCGGAGAGCTCCTTGCGGTCGGCCTTGCCGACCTTGTCGTACGAGGTGAAGTCGTAGGAGGCCTTGTCCGAGCGGTACTTGTCCAGCAGCGTGTTCAGCGCCGCGAACTGCTTGTCCAGGGAGGCGGTCAGCGCGGCGTCGTTCTTCGACGCGATCGGCTTGAGGAGGGTGTAGGACTGCTCGGCACCCTCGACGTTCGCCTTGAAGTCGACGAGGTCGGTGTGGCTGTATCGCTCCTCCTCACCGGTGACCTTGCCGGTGGCCACCTCGTCGAGGAGCTCCTTGGCACCGTTGGCCATCGAGGTCGGGGTGATGTCGGCCCGGCCGACCCGCTTCTGCCAGTCGAGCAGGTCCTTGTAGAGGGTGGGCGCGAGGGCCTTCTCCTCGGCACCCAGCTTCCCGTCCTGCCACAGCGCCTTCTCCAGCCGGTGCCAGCCGGTCCACTTCTGGCCGTCCTCGAGTCCGTCCTCGCGGACGTCGACCTTCGGGTCGATGTCACCGAAGGACTCGGCGACCGGCTCCGTGCGCTCCCAGCCGATCCGGGAATCTGCGTACGCCTTCTTCGCCGCCTCGACGTCGCCCGCGGCGACGGCGTCCGTGAAGACCTTCACCTTCGGCAGCGTCTCGTCGGCCTGCGCCTGCACGTAGGTCCGGTACCCGGCGACGGCCTGGTCCATCTCGGGGCTGCGCGCGGCGGCCTTGCCTCCGGTGACCTCGACCGTCTGCCGGATGCCCTGGCCCTTCATGCCGGGCTTGCAGGCGATCTCGTACGTGCCGGCCTTGACCTCGGCCGTGATCTTCGCCTTGGTGCCCGGACCGATGTTCTCGCGCTCGGTGACGATCCGGTCGTCCGGGAACAGGACGTAGACCTCGGTGACCTTGGACCCCTTGTTCTCCACGGCGAGTTCGACGTGGCCGGCCGGGATCTTCTTGGACGACACGGCGCACGAGTCGTCCTTGGCGACGACCTGGACGGCGCCGTCGCCCTTGCTGTCGCTCTTCTCGGCGCAGCCCGTGACGGCGGTCAGTGCTGCCACCGTGGCGACAGCGGTGACGACGGAGGTACGAAGGGCTCGCATGCGGGGCTCCACAAAGGGTGAGAAGAGCGGGGGACGGTGCGGACGAAAGTAGGTGAGGCGGCCCTAACTTAACCGTGCCTTACCTCGCCGACACCCGTCTTCTGCGTGATTCGGGTCTCACTCCGAGAGGCCGGAAACGGATAGATCACGGCGGCCCCATGGGGAAACCACGGAAAGGTCAAGAAAGGGTCAAGTGGGCCTTTCGGATCGACGAGCGGCACCCCGGTCCGCGGGTGGGGAAACACCTCGGCCGCGCCGGCGCTCCACGCCGGTGCGGCCCTGTGGTGTGCCCGGGTACGGGCGGTGCTTGAATGCCTGGGTGAACGACTTCGACGTACCCGAAGGCATCGACGTACTGCGCGTGTTCTGCGGCCCGGACGGCCGCCACGGCAACCCGCTCGGGGTCGTGCGGGACGGGCGCGGATATCCCGGCGACGATACGCGGCAGGCGCTCGCGCGGAAGCTGGGCTTCAGCGAGACCGTGTTCGTGGACGACCCCGAGCGCGGCGTCGTGGACATCCGCACGCCGGGCCGCCGGCTGCCGTTCGCCGGGCATCCGCTCGTGGGGGCGGCCTGGCTGCTGGACCTGGAGATCCTGGAGATGCCCGTCGGGGACGTGGTGGCACGTCAGGACGGCGAGTTCACCTGGATCACGGCCCGCCCGGAATGGGCGCCGGCCAGGACGCTCGAACAGTACGACTCGGTCGCGGAGGTCGACGCACTGACCGGGCCGCCGCCCGGCGACGGATGGCTCTATGTCTGGGCCTGGGAGGACGAGGCGGCCGGCCGGGTACGGGCCAGGGCCTTCCCCCGGCGCCATGACGAGGGGATCGACGAGGACGAGGCGACCGGTGCCGCCGCCATGCTGCTGAGCGCCCGGCTCGGCCGGGCGCTCAACATCACACAGGGGCGCGGCTCGCAGATCCTCACCGCGCCCGCGCCCGACGGCATGGTGGAAGTCGGGGGACGCGTCATCCTGGTGGCCGCGTCCTGACCGGACTTCGGGCAGCCGCTCGGGCGCGGTACCGGCCGGGCGGCGGACATGTCTGTGGCCGGCGGACCCCGGTGGAGCCCGGCCGGCCCCTACGCGCCGAGCGGGAAGACCTGGCCGAGTTCCCGGAAGACGGCGCTGTTCAGTGCGAACGCGCGCCTGCACTCGTCGATGACGCGCTGCTTCTCCAGGTCGTCGGCGTTCACCGCGTCCAGCAGCTCCCGGTACTCCCGCTTGAAGGCGGCCGGGTTGGGGATCTGCTCGAAGACGTAGAACCGCACCCCGTCGCCCTTGCGCTCGAAGCCCCAGGTCTTCTCCGCGGTGCCGCGGATGATCTGGCCGCCCGAGAGGTCCCCGAGGTAGCGGGTGTAGTGGTGGGCCACGTAGCCGCCGGGCCACTCCCGGGCACACTGTGCGACCCGCTCCGCGTACGCGGCGGTGGCGGGCAGCGGTTCCAGGCCGTCCCGCCATCCCTCACCGCCCAGGTGGGTGAGGTCGCGCTCCAGTTCGGCGGCGCGCATCAGCTCCGGCCGGATGAAGGGTCCGGCGACCGGGTCCCCGTGCAGTGACCGGGCACCGTCCTCCAGTGCGCGGTAGACGAACCACAGCTGTTCCGTGTAACGCGTGTACGCGTCCACCCCGAGCCGTCCGCCCAGCATGTCGCCCATGAAGGCCGAGGTCTCCGCCTCCGTGTGCTGCTCGTGCGAAGCGGTGCGGATGAGCGTCGAGAAGGGCGCGGTGGTGGCGGTCGGGTCCAAGGCGGGCCTCCGGGGGACCGAGGGGACGTGGAGTCCGGACGGGTGCGCACGTACCGGCAGCAGCTGGACGCGCCGCCGCGCGCCGATGGCCCGATCCTCCTGCTTAGGTTTACCTAAGTCAACCGGTTCCCGACTGCGCGTCGGTAAAACCCCGAGGTCCCACGAGAGCGCCCCCGGGCCCTACGGGAGGGTCAGGATGTCCGCGCCCGTCTCCGTCACCACCAGTGTGTGCTCGAACTGCGCCGTGCGCCTGCGGTCCTTCGTGACCACGGTCCAGCCGTCGTCCCACATCTCGTAGTCGTGGGTTCCCAGCGTCAGCATCGGCTCGATGGTGAACGTCATCCCCGGCTGCATCACGGTCGTCGCGTGCGGGCTGTCGTAGTGCGGGACGATGAGGCCGGAGTGGAACGAGGTATTGATCCCGTGCCCGGTGAAGTCCCGCACCACGCCGTAGCCGAACCGCTTGGCGTACGACTCGATGACGCGCCCGATCACATTGATCTGCCGGCCGGGGCGTACGGACTTGATGGCGCGGTTCAGGGACTCCCTGGTGCGCTCCACCAGGAGCCGTGACTCCTCGTCGACGTCCCCGCAGAGGTAGGTGGCGTTGTTGTCGCCGTGCACCCCGTTGATGTACGCCGTGACGTCGAGGTTCACGATGTCCCCGTCGCGCAGCACCGTGGAGTCGGGGATGCCGTGGCAGATGACCTCGTTGAGCGAGGTGCAGAGCGACTTCGGGAACCCGCGGTAGCCCAGGGTCGACGGGTACGCCCCGTGGTCGACCATGAACTCGTGGGCGACCCGGTCGAGTTCGTCGGTGGTGACCCCGGGGGCGATGTGCTTGGCGGCCTCCTCCATCGCCTGCGCCGCGATGCGGCCCGCGATCCGCATGCGTTCCACGGTGTCGGAGTCCTGGACCTCCGGTCCCGTGTACGGCGTGGGCGCGGGCTTGCCCACGTACTCGGGACGCCGGATGTTTCCGGGAACGGAACGGACGGGAGTGATCTCCCCTGGTACGAGAAGCGACTGGCCAGACATGTCAGCGAGTCTAACCAGCGGTCTCGGGGGCACCATGGCAGCGAGGAAAGGATCCGTCGATGGCCCTGTTCAAGAAGCGCACGGTGGGCAAACCGGGCGAATGGTTCTACTGCCTGGAGCACAAGAAGGTCGAGGAAGGGCCCGAGTGCCCGGCCAAGGACCGCTTCGGCCCGTATGCCTCCCGCGAGGAGGCGCAGCACGCGATGGACACGGCGAGGGAGCGGAACCTCGAGTGGGAGAACGACCCGAAGTGGCACGACCGCACGGGCGGGACCCCGGACTGAGGGCCGCCCCGTAACCCCTTGTGGGCCGACGCGCGGCTCGGGGTGCGGTGCGCGGCTACGGGCTCCGCGTGCCGGACGCATGCGCGTTCCGGTAATGCGGCGATGTTGCGCAAATGGTTCCCACTGGGGGTTACGGGACGACTCGGTCTTTTCTTTCAATCTGTACGGCGAGTGAAGGCATGCGGGCATCGGCCTCCGCGCTTCGTGCCCGGTTCGCCGGCGGTGTGTGGGTGTGGAGCGGGCCGGATGGGGGTGCTGAAAAGTTCGGTGGGCCCGGACGTGAGTCGGAGCGTTCGCGTCTCGAGGGGGCGAATCCGGGAGTGCGCGTCCCGTTCGTTCGTCCTCAATTGATTTTCGCACATACCGGAATGTCTTATTCCGGGGACAGCGTGACGACCGGATATTCTGGCGGCTGTCTCCGCAATGTGTTCACTTCCCCCGGAGTGGGGCATAAGTGACGTACCATCAGCTCAGGGCCTCGCGGGCTCCGGCTGCCCGTGCGGGGTGGTTCCGTTCGATCGGCCTTGGTGCAGGGCGTGTTGCTCGGATGCGACAGAGTCGCGGGCATTCCCGGCGACGGCGGGTCACGTTCGCCGAGTGGTCCGCTATGCGAGGGGTGGAGTCGACAAGTCCAAGGCCTGATGGATCATCCGGTCGGATATCGAACCCCGAAGTCCGACCTGATCCTCGTGGTCGGAGAGGTGCTGGAGCCGATGGTGAGTGACACCTTCGCGCCTGCGCTAACATATTCGCTTGACGGGTCAATCTAGTTTGTCGGCTCGTCAGGAGACTGCCGTCTCCGTAAATTCTGATTCCGGAATTCCCGGTATCGGGCGGTACTGAGGCCAGGTCCTGCTCCGGCCGTGCCCTTATGCGGCACGGGGGAATTTCGGGCTGTCCGCCCGTAGGGGCAATGTTTCTGCATTGACTGCGCGAATGATCACGAGGTCGTTCGCCACGATTCCGGGCACAGTCACGTTGCCTCGCCGGTTCCGCCAGCTGATTGGATTTCCTTTTTCATGCGAGCTCTCTTCTTCTGTGCCCCGGGGTCCGGGCATCTCCTGCCCCTTCTGCCGCTGGTCCGGGCGTTTCGGGGACGCGGTGACACCGTGGCCGTCTGCACGCCGGAATCCATGGCGGCGTCCCTGGCGGCCGAGGACGTGGACTTCCTTCCCGCGGGCCCACCGATCGAACCCCTGATAGCGGAGGTGCTGCGCACCACGGGCGTCGACCTGTTCCAGGACATCACCCCCGAAGCCGAGGCCGAATTCTTCACCGGAGCGCGCATCGACCTCGGCTTCGACGAGGCGCTGGCCAAGGCACGCGCATGGCAGCCGGACCTGATCGTCGCCGCGCACTTCGATTTCGTGGGCCCCCTGGTCGGAGCCGTACTCGACGTTCCCGTCGCCGTGCTGACTTTCGGTCCGGCCGTTCAGCCTGAGAGAGCGGAGCTCATCGCGAGCCGTCTTCGCGGCAGGTACGAAGAGCGCGGGGTGACCTACGGCTCGGAGCGCTGGTACCTGGACACGTGCCCGCCCGCACTGCAGAACGCCGGATGGGAGGAGCCCGAAAACCGGATCGCTCTGCGTCCCGAGGCGTTCAGGAAACCTGGACAGGCCCAGCCGTCGAAGCCCGAAGGCGTCAATTCCCGGCCGCGCGTGCTGGTCAGCTTCGGAACGGTGTTTGCGATGCCGCACGTGATCGGCCCTCTGCTGGGCGGACTGCTGACGCAGGACATCGACCTGCGGGTGACCCTCAACAAGTCGACGCCGCAGGACTTCGGCCTGACCGACGAGCAGGTCGAGCGAGTCGAGTTCGTCGGCTTCACCCCGCTGGTGGAGCTGCTCCAGGGCGCCGACGCGATACTGACGCACGGTGGTGCGGGGACGGTGCTCGGTGCCCTGGCCGAAGGCGTCCCGTTGATCGTGACCCCGCTGGGCGCGGACCAGCCCATCCAGGCCGAACGGGTCGCCGCGGTCGGTGCCGGGATCGGGTTCCCGCTGCTCGACGCCCCTGTCGAGAGCGTGCTCAAGGCGGTGAACGATGTCCTGACGGACACCTCGTACGGCGACAACGCACGGATGGTCGCCCGGCAGATAGCCGAGCTGACGTCGCCGGCGGACGTCGCCGAGAAGCTCGCGGCCGCCGTTGCGGTCTGACGGCTGAGCGAGAAGGCCGACGCCCCCGCCCCCGCCGCTCAGGTCAGAGGTCGATGCGGGCGGCGGGCAGGACACCCGGCTCCGTGCCGGGTGGCCCGGCGGGCGCGGAGCCGGGCCGGTCCTCGACGGGGCCGGTGCCGGCCGCACGCCTGCGGATCGCGTCCTCGTCCGTCGCGGAGTCGTAGGTCAGCAGCTTCGGCAGCGTCGCGGCGAGCAGCGCCACCGAGGCGACGCACGCCGCCCCGCCCGACCACACCGCGGAGCGGGCCCCCGTCCAGCCGGCCATCGCACCCGCCCGGACCTGGCCCAGCTGGGGGCCGACGCTGTACGAGAGCACCTCGATCCCGGCGAGCCGCCCCCGCAGCTCGTCCGGGATCGTCTGGTTCCAGATCGTCGACCGGCCGAGCCCGCTGAGCATGTCGCCCGCTCCCGCGAGGGCCAGGCAGACCAGGACCAGCCAGATGTTCCGGAACCACCCGGCCGCCGCGATCGCCAGGCCCCAGCCCGCAGCGCCGCCCACGACGAACAGCCCGTGCCGGCGCACCCGCGAGGTCCAGCCGCTGGTCAGCCCCAGCGCGAGGGAGCCCACCGACCCGGCGGCGTACATCAGGCCCAGGGCCCACTCGGCGTCCAGGTCGTCCGCGAGGAACGGGAAGACCGCGTTCGGGAAGGCGAAGAACATCGCGGCGAGATCGATCGCGTACGTCCCGAGCAGCACCGGGCGGCTCCACGCGTAGCGGGCACCCTCGGCGATCCCGCGCAGGGACGGTTTCTCGGCGTCATGGGCGGGCGGCGCCGACGAAAGACGCAGGCACAGCACCACCGAGACCGCGAACGTGACGACGGTGACGGCATACGCCGTCGCGTGTCCCGCGTAGGCCACCACAACCCCCGCGAGCGAGGGCCCGGCGATGGCACCGACCTGCCAGCGCAGCGAGTTGAGCGCGGCGGCGGCGGTCTGCTGGTCGTGCGGCACGATCCTGGCCATCAGGGAGTCCAGGGCCGGCCGCTGCAGCCCGGCCAGCGCGGACACCCCGCCCGCCACCACGTAAAGCGGCCAGAGCGCGGGTTCCGGGGCGAGCGCGTTGACCAGCAGGACCACCGCCAGCAGCCCGAGCCCCGCCTCGGTGCCCAGGATGACCCTGCGGCGGTCGGCGGAATCGGCCAGCGCCCCTCCGTACAGTCCGAAGACGACCAGCGGCACGAGTTCCACCGCGCCCATCGCCCCCACGGCGAGCGGCGAACCGGTGAGGTGCTTGATCTGCAGCGGCAGCGCGATCAGGGCCATGAAGCTGCCGAAGTAGGTCACCAGCCCCTGGACCCAGAGCAGCCGGAAGTCGGCGGAGGAACGCCAGGGGGAGAGGTCGGGAAGCAGGCGGGAGGTCACGAGGGATCATGGTCCGTCGCCGCGCCCGCCACGGCAACGTGTTTTCCCGCCGGGGTGACGGGCCGCCCGCCCTCCCCGGGCCCCTCACCACCGGGCCGGCGGGGGAGCCGTCAACTGGTCGGCCAGGCGGGACAGCCGGTCCCGGAACGACCTCCGGCCGCGCGGGGTGACCGCCACGTTCTCCCCGGCCGCCGCGCTCACCAGGTGCTGCACCGTGTCGAGGTCCACCTCGTCCTCGGCGGAGACCGTCAGCGCCTCATGGGCGAGACCTCGCACCTCCGGATCGCCGCCGTCCAGCGAGAGCACCGTCGCCCCCGCCCGGCGCGCGTCGTGCACGCGCTCCAGCAGCGCGGCGTCCGGCCGCGCGGGCGCCACCAGCAGCAGCGTCTCGCCCCGCCCGGCCGCCTCGATCCGGCCGAGTCCGACGGCCAGGTGCGCGGGATCGTCCGGCTCCACCCGGTGGCGTACGAGCGTGGGCCTGAGCTGGGGCAGCCCGCACCACGTCGACTCGTCCACGAGGTGCGCGGCCATGTGCCACGGTTCGTAGACCTCGGTCCCCACGAGCAGCAGTCCGCCGTCCCGGGGGACGACGGACGACCGCAGTGTGCGGGCGAACCCCCGGGCCGCCGTCGGCCATTGCGTCCCGGCGAGCACCTCGCGCAGCAGAGCGACACGTACCGCGTCCATGACCCGGAATCATGCACGCCGACCCGCGGCGGGCGCCGCCCGATCGCCGTAATCCACCCGGACGGGGGCACGGCAGCTGTCCGCCGTGCACGTCGCCGAGGCGGCCCGGGTGGGGGTTCCCTGCGGCTACCTGGCAGTAGGGTCGGCGCCATGACTACGAATGACAGGGGCAGCGACCCCAAGCCCCCCGCCAAGGACCCGTGGGACCTTCCCGACGTGTCCGGCCTGACCGTCGGCGTGCTCGGCGGGACCGGCCCCCAGGGCCGCGGCCTCGCCTACCGCCTCGCCCGCGCCGGGCAGAAGGTGGTCATCGGCTCACGCGCCGCCGACCGCGCCGAGGCCGCGGCGGCCGAGCTGGGCCTGGGCGTCGAGGGTGCGGACAACGCGGAGTGCGCGCGCCGCAGCGACGTCGTGATCGTCGCCGTGCCGTGGGACGGTCACGCCAAGACGCTGGAATCCCTGCGCGAGGAGCTCGCCGGCAAGCTCGTCGTCGACTGCGTCAACCCGCTGGGATTCGACAAGAAGGGCGCCTACGCCCTGAAGCCCGAGGAAGGCAGCGCCGCGGAGCAGGCAGCCGCCCTCCTGCCGGACTCCCGGGTCACCGCCGCCTTCCACCACCTGTCGGCGGTGCTGCTGCAGGACGAGACGATCGACGAGATCGACACCGATGTCATGGTGCTGGGCGAGGCGCGCGCCGACACGGACACCGTGCAGGCGCTCGCGAGCCGCATCCCCGGCATGCGCGGCGTCTTCGCCGGCCGGCTGCGCAACGCACACCAGGTCGAGTCCCTGGTGGCGAACCTGATCTCCGTCAACCGCCGCTACAAGGCACACGCGGGGCTGCGCACCACCGACGTGTGAGCCCGTGCCGGGAGCCGAATCGGGCATGAGGGACACTGGACGGGACCGCGCACCATCCCCGGACAGGAGCACCAGCCCTCATGCCCCGCCTCGCTCTCTACTCCCTGGCCGTCTGCGTCCTCGCCGTCGTCGCGGCCGTGGTCGCCTTCGTCCAGGGCAGCTTCCTCGGCATCGTCTGGGTGCTGCTGGCCGGCCTCTCGTCGAACATGACCTGGTTCTACGTGCGCAAGCACAGGGCGGAGGCACGCGCCGAGGCCGCCGCCGGTTAGCGGATCAGCGCACAGCCCGGGTCCTGGTCGCCGAACCACTCCTGCCAGAAGCGGTAGGCGTCGAGGCCGCAGTACGTCTCGGCCTCGCTCACGCCCAGCCCCCGCAGCAGGGCGTCCACCGCGTCGAAGAAGACCCCGTTGATCTCCGGGATCCACAGGAGCGCGAAGACGGCGATCAGCCCGAAGGGCGCGAACGGCGCCACCTGACGCCGGACGCCGTCCGACAGCCACGGCTCGATCACGCCGTAACCGTCGAGCCCCGGGACCGGCAGGAAGTTCAGGATCGCCGCCGTCACCTGGAGCAGTGCCAGGAACGCGAGGGCCAGCCGGAAGGAGAGCGGGACGCCGTCCAGGGCGCCCAGCCAGAACGGCGCCGTGCAGACGACGGCGAACAGCACGTTGGTGAGGGGGCCGGCCGCCGAGATCAGGCTGTGCTTCCAGCGCCCGCTGATGCGGCCCCGCTCGATGTAGACCGCCCCGCCCGGCAGGCCGATGCCGCCCATGATGACGAAGAGCACGGGCAGCACGATGCTCAGCAGGGCGTGGGTGTACTTGAGCGGGTTGAGGGTGAGATAGCCCTTCGCCCCGATCGAGATGTCGCCGCTGTGCAGCGCGGTGCGTGCGTGGGCGTACTCGTGGAGGCAGAGTGAGACGATCCAGGCAGCCGTGACGAACAGGAAGACCGCGAACCCGGTCCGGTCGGCGAAATCGGTCCACACCGCCCAGCCCGAGACGGCCATGACGGCGACGATCCCGAGGAAGATCGGACTGACCCGCCGGTCGCTGGGGCGGCGGAACGCGGTCGTCATCGAGGACACTCCTGAGGCGCTGGGCCGCGGCTGCGCGGCACGGGACTGGCCCCCGACCTTACGGGTGACACGGCGGGAACGTCTCGCAGCGGGGTGGTAGTTCCACGGGGGGAACCGCCGTCACGGACAATGGCCGCGTGCACTACGGCATCCTCGGTACCACCCGCGCCCTCCGGGCCGACGGCACGGCCGTCAACCTCGGCGGGGCGCGGCTGCGCGCCCTGCTCACCGTGCTCGCCCTGCGCCCGGGCCGCACGGTCCCGGCCGGGACCCTCGTCGACGAGGTGTGGGACGGCGACCCGCCCGCCGACGCCGTCGGCGCCCTCCAGGCACTCGTGGGCAGGCTCAGGCGGGCGCTCGGCCCGGAAGCCGTCGAGTCCGCGGAGAGCGGCTACCGCCTCGCCGCCGAACCCGGGAACGTCGACCTGTACCGCTTCGAGCGGCTCGCGGGGGAGGGCGCCCGGGTCATGGAGCAGGGCGAGCCGGTGAAGGCCGTCGCCGTCCTCGACGACGCCCTCGCCCTGTGGCGCGGGCCCGCGCTCACCGATCTGCCCGACCGTGCCGTGGCGGCCGCGCGGTGGGACGCCAGGCGCCTCGACGCGCGCCGGATCCGCATCGAGGCCGTCCTGGCCCTGGGCCGCGCCGACGAGGCGCTGGCGGAACTCGCCGGGCTCTGCGCCGACCACCCGCTCGACGAGCCCCTGCAGGTCCTGCGCATCGGGGCGTTGAGGGACGCCGGACGTGCCGCACAGGCCCTCACGGCGTACGACGAGGTCCGCACCCTGTTCGCCGAACGGCTCGGCACCGATCCCGGCCCGGCACTGCGCGCCCTGCACGCGGACCTGCTGCACGGGGACCCGCCCGCCGCGGAGGCCTCACCCGCCGCACCGCCCGTGCGCCGGGGGAACCTGCGGGCCAGGCTCACGAGCTTCGTGGGGCGTGACGCGGACATCGCGGACCTGCGCGAGGACCTGACCCGGGCCCGGCTGGTCACGCTCCTCGGTCCGGGAGGCGCCGGGAAGACCCGGCTCTCCCAGGAGGCCGCCGAGGCGGTCGCCGCGTCCTGGCCCGACGGTGTCTGGCTGGTCGAACTCGCCCCGGTCGACGACCCGGAGGCGGTGCCCGAGACCGTACTCGGCGCACTGGGCGCCCGCGAGACCGTGCTGCGCGGGGCCGGGGCGGAGGGACTGCGTGCCGTGGAGCGGGGCTCCGTGGCCGGCGCCGGGAGCGCCGTCGCCCACCTCGTCGAGCACTGCTCCCAGCGGCGCATGCTCCTGCTGCTCGACAACTGCGAGCACGTGGTCGAGGCGGCGGCCCGGCTCACGGACCACCTCCTCGCCCGGTGTCCCGGCCTCACCGTCCTCGCGACGAGCCGTGAGCCCCTCGGCGTGCCCGGCGAACTGGTGCGCCCCGTGGACCCGTTGCCCGACCCCATGGCCCTGCGCCTGTTCGCCGACCGCGGGGCCGCCGCCAGGCCGGGCTTCCGGGTCGACGCCGACGCGGAGACGGCGGCGGCCTGCGCCGAGATCTGCCGCCGGCTCGACGGGCTCCCGCTCGCCATCGAACTGGCCGCGGCCCGGCTGCGCATGCTCGGCCCGCGCCGGATCGCCGACCGCCTCGACGACCGCTTCCGGCTGCTGACCAGTGGTAGCCGCACCGTACTGCCCCGCCAGCAGACCCTGCGCGCGGTCGTCGACTGGTCGTGGGACCTGCTCGACGAGGAGGAACGCGCCGCGCTGCGCAGGCTGTCCGTGTTCGCCGGCGGCTGTGACCTCGCCGCCGCCGAGGAGGTCTGCTCCCTGCCCGGGGCGGTCCTGGCCGACGCCCGCGACGTGGCACCGCTCCTCGGCTCGCTGGTCGACAAGTCCCTGGTGGTCGCCGCCCCGGGCGACGACGGCGACATGCGCTACCGGCTCCTGGAGACGGTCGCGGAATACGCGTCCGAACGCCTCGGGGAGGCGGGGGAGCGGTCCGCCGCCGAACGCCGGCACCTCGTCCACTACCGGGAACTGGCCCGCACCACCGACCCGGAACTCCGCGGCCCCCGCCAGCTGGCGGCGATCCAGAGGTTCGAGCGCGAGTACGAGAACCTGCGCACCGCGCTGCGCCGGGCGACGGCCGCGCGGGACGAGCACGAAGCGCTCTGCCTCGTGCTGTCCCTCGCCTGGTACTGGCAGATGCGTGATCTGCGCGCCGACGCCCGGCACTGGTCCGAGGCCGTCGGCGCCCTCGGTCCCGATCCCTTCGGTGAGTCCGCCGAGCCCGCCACCTCCTTGTTCGAGCGGTGTACGGACCGGCCACCGCCGATGGAGGCCGAGCGCCTCCAGGAGGCGCGGCGCGGAGTACGGCTGGTCGAGCTGGCCAGCCTGGACCACACGGCGGACGACTGGACGGCGGACGAAGGCCAGGCACGGCTGCGGGTGATCGCCCGTACCTACCGGGCGGGCCAGCCGCAGACCTGCCGGATGCCGGGAGCCCTCTGGCTGTTCGCCGTCATATTCACCGGTGAGCCCGACCAGTTGCGTCACCTCACGAACGAGACGGTGCGCGCCTGCCGTGAGTTCCGATACGAGTGGGAGCTGGCCGCCGCCCTCCAGCTGCGGGCCAACGTGCTGGCCAACCGGCCCGAATGGGCCGGCGAGGCCAGGCGGGACGCGGACGAGAGCCTGGGCATCTTCCTCCGCCTCGGTGATGTCTGGGGTGTCGCGGAGGCCTACTCCTCCCGTGGCGAGGCCAACGAGCGGGCGGGCCGCCACGAGGCGGCCGCCGAGGACTTCCTCGCCGCGATCGGCTACGCGGAGCAGCTCGGCGCCCCGTCACAGGTGGCGCTGCTGCGGGCCCGGTACGCCTCCGTGCTCTGCGAGACGGGCCGGCCGGAGGAGGGGGAGCACATCCTGCGCGAGGTGCTCGCGGAGAGCCGCACCCTGGGCAACGAGGCACGGCCCGCCGCCCGGCTCTACCTCTCCCAGCTGCTGGGCCGGACCGGCCGCGTCGCCGAGGCGCGGGAGCAGCTCACACTGCTGCGAGCCGAGTTCGCCTCGGAGACGGTGGCGATCTTCGACGGGTTCGTCGTGGGTCTGCTCGCCTGGCTGGACAACCTCGACGGCCGTCACGCCGAAGCGCTGACCGGGGCCCTGTACGCACTGGACCACTCGCGGAGTTCGCTGGCGCGCATGGTGGCGCCGCAGATGACCTCCGCCCATCTGACCACCCTCGCCCGGGCCGTGGCCGGGCTGGGCGGCGAGCGGAGCGGCCGGGACGCGGCGATGCTGCTCGGCCTCCAGAAGGAGCTGCTGCCGAAGGGCCACGTACCGGCCGCGATCGAGCGCGAGAACCTGGCGGAGGCGGAGCGCGCCGCCCGTGCGGCGGAACCGGACGAAGCCGCCTTCGAGGCCGCGTACGCCGAAGGCGGCGGCCTCACACTGGAGGAGGCCACCGCCCTGGTGCACGCGTACGGGGATGAGTAGGCGTCAGGACTTCTTGCGGAACCTGGACACCGCGAGCGGGGCCGTCACCGCGGTGATGACCACGGTCCAGCCGAGCGTCACCCAGACCGAGTGGGCGAGCGGGCCGCCCATCATCAGGGCGCGGGCGGAGTCGGCCAGGTTGGACAGCGGGTTGTAGTCGGTGAACGTCTGGAGCCAGCCGGGCATGGTCCCGGTCGGCGCGAAGATGGACGAACCGAACTGGAGCGGCATCAGCACGAGCATCCCCATCCCCTGGACCGCCTGAGCCGTCTTCATCGTCAGCCCGAGCAGGATGAAGATCCACATGATGGCGGCGCCGAACGCGGCCGACAGGGCGATCGCCTCGATCATCCCGAGCATGGGTTCCTTGAGCTCCATGCCCAGCGCGAAGCCCATGCCCAGCAGGATCAGCGTGGCGACCATCATCCTGCCGAGCTCGACCACGATCTTCGCGATGAGCACCGAGGACCGGGCGATGGGCATCGTGCGGAACCGGTCCATGACCCCCTTGCGGAAGTCGTCGTTGACACCGGAGCCGACCGCCATGGCGATGTTCATGCCCATCATGGCCATCAGGCCCGGGATCAGGTAGTTGAGGTAGTCCTGACGGCCGCCGCCCAGGCTGCCGCCGACCGAGCCGCCGAAGACGTACACGAACAGCAGGGTGAAGATCACCGGCATCAGGAGCGCGTCGAACATCGACTCCGGATCCTTCTTGATCTGGAGCAGATTGCGGCGCACCAGTGCCCCGATGTGGCGCAGGTTGTTCCGCAGCCCGATCCGGCCCTCGTCGTGGAGCTTCGTGGCCGGTGCGGCCGCGCCGGTGGGGGTGGGCGTCAGAGTCGTCGTGCTCATGCCGCGACCTCCTGGGGGATCGAGTCGGTGACGGTGGCCTTGTCGCCCGTGATGGCGAGGAACACCTCGTCCAGGCTCGGCAGCGCGGTGGCGACGTGGGCGAGGGCGAATCCGCGGGTGCCGAGCAGGCCGATCACGGCCGTCAGCTGCTCGTCGCTGAGGATCGGCACATACAGCAGTCCCTCGTCCGGGACCGCCTGGGCGCCCGCGACGCCGTCGAGCCCGGCCTCGCGCAACGCCTGTGCCATGGCGGCCAGTTCCGCCGGGTCGGAGGGGCGGATCTGCAGGGTGCGGCCGCCGACCTTGGCCTTGAGCTCGTCGACACCGCCCCGGGCGATGATCTTGCCCCGGTCGATGACGGTGAGTTCACTGGCGAGCTGTTCGGCCTCTTCCATGTACTGCGTGGTGAGGAGCACGGTCGCGCCCTCCGCGACCATCCGCTGCACCTCGTCCCAGACCTCGTTGCGGGTACGGGGGTCGAGCCCCGTTGTCGGCTCGTCGAGGTAGAGGACGGCCGGGTTGCCGATCATGGATGCGGCCAGGTCCAGCCGCCGCCGCATGCCGCCGGAGTAGTCCATCGCGGCCTTCTTCGCCGCGTCGGTGAGCGAGAAGCGCTCCAGCAGCTCATCGGCGCGGGACCGGGCCTTCTTGCGCGGCAGGTCGAGCAGCCGCCCGATCATGTAGAGGTTCTCCCAGCCGGACAGCTTCTCGTCCACCGAGGCGTACTGCCCGGTCAGGCCTATGGTCCGGCGCAGCTGGCGGGGCTGCTTCACCACGTCGTAGCCCGCCACGACCGCGTGCCCGGCGTCGGGCAGGATCAGGGTGGACAGACAGCGTACGAGCGTGGTCTTGCCGGCACCGTTGGGCCCGAGTACGCCGAGGACGGTGCCCTCGCGCACGTCGAGGTCCACCCCGTCCAGCGCCTTGGTCGTGCCGTAGTGCTTGACCAGCCCCCGTACCTCGACGGCGTTCCTGCCGCCCCTGAGGTTCTTGTCGTGTTGCTTCATGGGCACCATCAGACCAGCCGCCACCGACAAGTCACCGACAGGACGCTGACAGCGGGCCGACCGCAGGCGACAGCCCGCCGATGGGGGAAGTCGGCGGGCTGTCGGTGGTGCGGCAGTGGTCAAAGGTGCGTCAGTGGAAGGTGTGCTCCGCGGCCGGGAACGTACCGCCGACGACCTCCTCGGCGTACGCCTTGGCGGCGTCGGCGAGCACCTGACGCAGGTTCGCGTACTGCTTGGTGAAGCGCGGCACCTTGCCGCCGGTCAGACCGACCATGTCGGTGTAGACCAGCACCTGGGCGTCCGTGTCGGGCCCGGCGCCGATGCCGACGGTCGGGATGTGGAGCGTGCGGGTGACCTCGGCGGCCAGCTCGGCCGGTACGAGCTCCAGGACGACGGCGAACGCGCCGGCGTCCTGCACGGCCTTGGCGTCGCGCAGGAGCTGCTGGGCGGCTTCCTCGCCGCGGCCCTGCACCCGGTAGCCCATGGCGTTGACGGACTGCGGCGTCAGGCCGATGTGGCCCATGACGGGGATCCCGGCCTCGACCAGGAGGCGGATCTGCTCGTGCGAGCGCTCGCCGCCCTCCAGCTTGACCGCGCCGACGCCGGCGTCCTTGATCAGCCGGGTGGCGTTGCGCAGGGCCTGGACGGGGCCCTCCTGGTACGCCCCGAAGGGCAGGTCGGCGACGACGAGGGCGCGCTTGGTGCCCCGCACGACCGCGGCCGACAGGATGGCCATCTCGTCCATGGTGACGGGCACGGTGGTCTCGTAGCCGAGGTGGCAGTTGCCCATGGAGTCGCCGACGAGCATGACCGGGATGCCGGCCTCGTCGAAGACGGACGCGGTCATCGCGTCGTAGGCGGTGAGCATCGGCCACTTCTCGCCGCGCTCGGTGGCGGCGGCGATGTCGTGGACGGTGATGCGGCGGGTGCTCGCGCCCCCGTACAGCGCCTTTCCGGCGCCGGGGGTGGGACCCGCGGGGGGTGTGGCGGACTGGTTCTGCGCAGCCTGAAGCGACATGGCCAACGGCTCCTTCGTCATCTCGTGGCGCCCTGACGGCGTCCCCGGATCCCTTCCATGGTGGCATCCCGCGGCCGTTCCCGGGAAGTGGGCCCACCGGGGCGCGGGAAGCGTGCGCGTCGACCGGGTAAAGTATTTCCAATACGAGACGGTCTCGTATTGGAAATCGGCTAGAGTCCTGGCCATGTCCATACCGTCCGGCGCCCCTGCCGCCGCGCCGCCCCGTGTCCCCGAGGCGGTCCACCGCCGCCGCTGGGCCATCCTCGGCGTCCTCATGTTCAGCCTGCTCATCGTCGTCCTCGACAACTCGATCCTGAACGTCGCGGTCAAGACGATCGCCAGCCCCGCCCCGACCGGCATCGGTGCCACCCAGAGCGAGCTCGAGTGGGCCATCAACTCCTACACGCTCGTCTTCGCCGGACTGCTCTTCACCGCCGGACTGCTGGGCGACCGCATCGGCCGCAAGAAGGTCCTGCTCGCCGGCATCCTGGTCTTCGGCATCGGCTCCGGCCTGGCCGCGCTCTCCACCTCGCCCGGCGAGCTCATCACCTGGCGCGCGCTGATGGGCTTCGGCGCGGCGTTCGTGATGCCCGCCACCCTCGCCGTCCTGATGAACGTCTTCGAGCGCGACGAGCAGCCCAAGGCCATCGGCATCTGGGCCGGCAGCGTCGGGCTCGGCATCGCCATCGGCCCGATCACCGGCGGGGTGCTCCTGGAGCACTTCTGGTGGGGATCGATCTTCCTGGTCAACGTGCCCGTGGTGATCGCCGCCCTGACCGCCATGGTCCTGCTCGTCCCCGACTCCCGTGACCCGGACCCCGGCCGTGTCGACCCGCTCGGCGTCGTCCTGTCCATCGTCGGCCTGGTCCTGCTGGTGTACGGCATCATCCGAGGCGGCGAACTCGCCTCCTTCACCGACATCACCGCCCTCGCGCCGCTGATCGGCGGCCTGCTGGTCCTGACGGGCTTCGTCTGGCACGAGAAGCGCAGCAGCCACCCGTCCATCGACGTCTCCTACTTCCGCAAGCCCGCCTTCTCGGCCGCCGTCGCGGCCATAGCGCTGGTCTTCTTCGCGCTGATGGGCGTCACGTTCTTCTCCGCCTTCTACCTGCAGAGCGTGCGCGGGTACTCGGCACTGGAGTCCGGTCTGCTGATCCTGCCGCTCGCCGTCGCGCAGATGCTGTTCGCGCCGCGCACCCGTCTGGTCGTCGACCGCTTCGGGGCCCGCGCGGTGTGCACCGTCGGCATGCTCCTCGTCGCCGCCGGTCTCGCGGCCTTCGCCCTGTTCGACGCGGACACCCCGCTCTGGGTGCTGTGCCTCGTCTTCTTCGTCCAGGGCACCGGCATGGCCCACATCATGCCGCCGGTCACCGTCGCCGTGATGCAGGCGCTGCCCCGCGAGCGGGCGGGTTCCGGCTCCGCCATCAACAACACGTTCCGCCAGGTCGGCGGGGCGCTCGGCATCGCCGTACTCGGCTCGGTGCTCTCCACGGTCTACCGCGGCGACATGGAGGGGCACCTCGGCGGTGTACCGGCCGGTGCGCGGGACGCCGCGGGGGAGTCCATCGAGGCGACCCTGGGCGTCGCGGAGAAGCTCGGCCCGGCCGGCAGGCCGCTGATCGCCGCGGCGCACGACGCGTTCATCGGCGCGATGCACGTCACCGCCCTCGGCTCCGCGGCCGTGGCCCTGGTCGGCGCGGCGGTCGTGGCCGCCTTCCTGCCCGGCAGACCGCCGGCCGCAGCGCCCGAAACCAGCGAGGAGCGGGTGCTGCAGTCCTGATCTCCCGCCGGCCGGCGGTCGCTGCGCGTCCGCCGGTCGGCGAGAATCGATACGGACGGTGAAGAGCGAACGGCGTAACGGCGCAGCGAGAGGCGGCCCACGTGCGGCAGGCGGCACAGAACCCGGGGCAGGACCCGGAGCGGGACGGGCCCCAGGATCCGTCCGCCCCCAGCCCGGCCCCGGAGCCCCGCCGCGGCCGTCCGCGCAGCGCGGCCGTGGAGCGGGCCATCCTCGACGCCGTCGTGGAACTCCTGGAGGCGGGCGAGACGCTGGACGGCCTGTCCATCGAGCGGATCGCCCGCACCGCCGGCGTCGGCAAGGCCACCATCTACCGACGGTGGAGCGGCAAGGAGGAGATCTTCGTCGACGTCCTGCGCGACATCGAGCCCGCCGAGCCCACCGTCTCCGGCACCGCGGGCCTCGACGACCTGCGCGTCCTGCTGGAATCCATGCGGACGCGCGGACTCGCCCAGCGCTCCTCGACCCTCCTGCACAACGTGTTCGTGCAGATGAAGAAGCACCCCAGGCTGTGGACCGAGTACCAGAGCACCGTCATCGCGCCGCGCCGCGCCGCCATGCTGGCCGCCGTGCGGCGGGCCGTCGACGCGGGGGAACTCCGCGACGACCTCGACGTGGACTTCGTGGACGACCTGTTCCTCGGCCCCATGCTCGTACGCACCGTCCACCGTCCCGAGGCGCCCCTGCCGGAGGACCTCGCGGACCGCATCATCCTGGTCCTCCTCCAAGGGCTCGCGCCGCGGCCGCCCGAGCCGCAGGTCACGGGGGCGGGGGCCGTGGCGTCCGTCATGTGATCGTTCTGTCACAAGCCGGACGCACGCGACGACGGCCGGAACCCGTCACGCCGTTCCGGTCGTCCTGATGGCAGTACGGCCGTCGTCGGCGGCACGAATGGCGTCACCCATCGCCTAGGGTCGTGAGGCGCGGTGATGTGTAGGGCAATGCAGTGAGGACGAGCGCAATGGTGCAGGGGTACAAGGCGGACACCGAGAGCACCGGCGCGGATTCGCAGCCGGTTTCCCGTTTCGGGGCCCTGCGCCGCAGACTCGCCTCCGACCGGGGCATCTGGCGGCGCGGCATCATTCTCGCGCTCTGCTCGGTCCTCCTGACCCTCCTGATGGTCCTGCACGCCGACGTCCCCAACACCATCGGCAACCTGGGCAGCCTCATCGAGACGTTCCTGCCCTGGTTCGGCCTCATGATGCCGGTGCTGCTGGTACTCGGCCTGCTCCGGCGCTCGGCGACGGCGGTGATCGCCCTGGTCCTGCCGGCCGCGGTCTGGCTCAATCTCTTCGGCGGCCTGCTGTTCAGTGACAAGTCGGGCACCGGTGGCGACCTCACCGTCGCGACGCACAACGTCAACGCGGGCAATCCCGATCCCGCGGGAACCGCCCGGCAGGTCGCCGGCTCGGGTGCGGACGTCGTCGCCCTGCAGGAACTGCCCACCGGCAAGGTGTCGGCCTACGAGGACGCGCTCGCCGAGCGCTACCCGCACCACTCCGTGCAGGGCACCGTCGGGCTGTGGAGCAAGTACCCCGTGTCTGACTCCAGGCCCGTCGACATCAAGCTGGGGTGGACCCGCGCCATGCGCGCCACGGTCACCACCCCCGAAGGCCCGGTGAAGGTGTACGTCGCCCACCTGCCGTCCGTCCGGGTCAAGCTGAACGCGGGCTTCACGGCCAGCCAGCGCGACAACAGCGCGGACGCGCTCGGCGAGGCGATCGCCCACGAACCGGTGGAACGGGTCGTCCTGCTCGGTGACCTGAACGGCACGATGAACGACCGCTCGCTGCACGCGGTCACCTCCCAGATGCGCTCCACCCAGGGCGCCGCCGGTGACGGCTTCGGCTTCAGCTGGCCGGCGTCCTTCCCGATGGCGCGGATCGACCAGATCATGGTCAGGGGCGTCGAACCCCTCGCCTCCTGGACCCTTCCCGCCACCGACAGCGACCACCTCCCGATCGCCGCCCGCATCGAACTGTGAGTGCCGCGCCCTGACGGCGGGTCGGCTTCCGCGCCCGCCCGGTGAGCGCACCGGCCGACACCCCGGCTCCCGGCCGTCCTCGCCCTGGGAGAACGGGAGTTCACGCCGTCCGGCACACCCCCCGCGGCCGGCCGTCGTCCGGGTTCGGCCGTGCGCGGCACCGCCGAGTGATGCCCACATCACACCTCGGCGCAACGGCTCGTTCACCTCCGGGCACAAAACGTCTGAGAGACTTTGTTCCGACGGGATACATAATCCGTCCCGGCAACGAAGCCGACGCTCCCGCCAGCACGCCGTCGCCTCCCGCCCTCCACGGGCCGGGTGGCCACCCCCGAAAGGTCTCCACCATGCCCCTGGCCCTGCTCGCCCTCGCTGTGAGCGCCTTCGGCATCGGCACCACCGAGTTCGTGATGATGGGCCTGCTGCCCAACGTCGCGGACGATCTGGGAACGTCCGTCCCCACCGCCGGTTATCTCGTCTCGGCGTACGCGATCGGCGTCGTCCTCGGTGCCCCCCTCCTCACCGGTCTCGGCTCGCGGATCCCGCGCAAGCGGATGCTCCTGCTGCTGATGGCCGTCTTCACCGTCGGCAACGCCGCCTCCGCCTTCGCACCCGGCTTCGGGTGGCTCATGGCCGGCCGCTTCCTGGCAGGGCTGCCGCACGGGGCCTTCTTCGGCGTCGGTGCCGTCGTCGCCGCCCGCCTCGTGCCGGACGGGCGGCAGGCACGCGCCGTCGCCACGATGTTCCTCGGGCTCACCGTCGCCAACATCATCGGTGTGCCGGCGGCGACGCTGCTCGGACAGCACCTCGGCTGGCGCGCCACCTTCCTGGTGGTCGCGGTCATCGGCCTCGTCGCCATGGCGGCCCTCGCCCGTCTCGTCCCGCAGATCCCCGTCGAGGCGCATCAGAACGTCCGCCGCGAGCTCAGTGCCCTGGGCAACCGGCAGGTGCTGCTCGGCCTGCTCACCGCCGTCCTCGGCTTCGCGGGTGTCTTCGCCGTGTACTCCTACCTCTCCTCCATGACGACCGAGGCGATGGGCTTCGGCGAGTCCTCGGTCACGCTGGTGCTCGCGCTCTTCGGCATCGGGATGACCCTGGGCGCCCTCGCGGCCGGACCGCTGACCGACAGGGCGCTGCGGCCCACCCTCTACGGCTCGCTGGCGGCCCTCGCCGTCGTCCTCGTCGTCTTCCCCTTCGCGGCCCACGTGCAGTGGGCGGCGCTGGTCATGGTGGTCCTGCTCGGCGGCATCGGCTTCATGACCACCACGCCGCTGCAGATGCTCGTGATGAACAAGGCCAAGGACGCGCCCACGCTCGCCTCCGCCTCCAACCACTCGGCCTTCAACCTCGCCAACGCGGGCGGGGCCTGGCTCGGCGGTGTGGCCATCGCGGCGGGCTGGGGCTGGACGTCCCCGGCCTTCGTCGGCGCCGTCCTGGCGGTCGCCGGCCTGGGGGTCGCGGCCACGGCCGGCTTCCTGGACCGCACACCCGGCGCGTCCCGTGTGGTCGCCTCCGGTGCCTTCGCCGGGGAGGCGGGGAAGACCGCGGTGCGCGAGCAGGCCGGCTCCTCCGGGTCCTGAGAGCCTGCCGGGTGACCTCTGATCGGGCGGTCACGCCGACAGGCTCTCACGCGTCGCCACGTGTGGGCGCCCCTGTGCTGTCCGGCCCTCGGGGCCGATCGGGACCGAGGGCGGCCGCCGCGTCAGACCGACTCGCGCCACTGGTTGGTGATCGGGAGCCTGCGGTCCTTGCCGAAGCCCTTCGGTGAGATCTTCGTGCCCGGCGGGTACTGACGGCGCTTGTACTCGGCCGTGTCCACCATGCGCAGCGTCCTCGTCACCAGGGCGTCGTCGAAGCCGGCCGCCACGATCGCGTCCCTGCCCTGGTCCCGGTCGACGTACATCTCCAGGATCCGGTCCAGCACGTCGTAGTCGGGCAGCGAGTCCGTGTCCACCTGGCCCGGGCGCAGTTCGGCGCTCGGCGGCTTGGTGATCGAGGCCTCCGGGATCGGCGGGACCTGTCCGCGTTCCTCGGCGGCCCGGTTGCGCCACCGGGCCAGGCGGAAGACCGACGTCTTGTACACGTCCTTGATCGGCCCGTAGGCGCCGACCGAGTCCCCGTACAGGGTGGAGTAACCCACCGCCAGCTCGGACTTGTTGCCCGGGGCCAGCACGATGTGGCCCTCCTGGTTCGACAGGGCCATCAGCATCGTGCCGCGCAGCCGGGACTGCAGGTTCTCCTCGGCCAGCCCGGTGAGCGCCAGCGAGCCCATGTACGCGTCGAACATCGGCTCGATCGGGACGGTGCGGAAGTTCAGCCCCGTGCGCCGGGCCAGTTCGGCGGCGTCGCCCTTGGAGTGCTCCGAGGAGTACTTCGACGGCATCGAGACGCCGTACACGTGCGCGGCGCCCAGCGCGTCGCAGGCGATGGCCGCGACCAGTGCCGAGTCGATGCCGCCGGAGAGCCCGATCAGCACACTGCTGAAACCGTTCTTCGCGGCGTACGCGCGCAGCCCCACCACCAGGGCCGAGTAGAGCTCCTCGTCGTCGTCCAGCCGCTCCGCGCGGCCGCCCGTCAGCTCGGGCTCGTAGGCGGGGAGCGGATCCTCGCTCAGCACCACGTGGTCGATCCGCAGCCCGTCGTCGACGCTCCCCGACGGCGCCACGGCCGACGCGGCGGGCAGATCCAGGTCCAGGATCACGCTTCCCTCGGCGAACTGGGGCGCGCGGGCGATGACTTCACCATCCTTGTCGACCACGATCGAGTCGCCGTCGAAGACAAGCTCGTCCTGACCGCCGATCATCGCGAGGTACGCCGTCGTGCAGCCCGCCTCCCGGGCGCGCCTGCGGACCAGTTCGAGCCGCGTGTCGTCCTTGTCCCGCTCGTACGGTGAGGCGTTGACGGACAGCAGCAGCCCGGCACCGGCCGCGCGTGCGGCCGGGACGCGCCCGCCGTTCTGCCAGAGGTCCTCGCAGATCGCCAGGGCCACGTCGATGCCGTGGACCCGTACGACGGGCATCGAGTCGCCGGGCACGAAGTACCGGAACTCGTCGAACACGCCGTAGTTGGGGAGGTGGTGCTTGGCGAAGTTCAGCGCGACCCTGCCGCGGTGCAGCACCGCGGCGGCGTTGCGCGGGGACCCCGCGGGCTGCCCGTACCGCGCGGCGGTGTGCTCCGAGCGGTCCAGGTAGCCGACGACGACCGGCAGTTCGCCGAAGCCCTCGCCGGCGAGGCGGGAGGCCAGCGCGCGCAGCGCCTCCCGCGACGCCTCGACGAAGGACGAGCGCAGGGCCAGGTCCTCGACGGGGTAGCCGGTCAGCGCCATCTCGGGGAACGCCACGAGGTGGGCGCCCTGCTCGGCGGCGTGCCGGGTCCAGTGGACGATCGACTCGGAGTTGCCGGAGATGTCACCGACGGTCGCGTCGATCTGGTTCAGTGCGAGACGTAGTTGAGGCACGGAACCAGTGTAATCGTCTGACTGACGCGATGTCCTGGCGAGCCGCCGTCCGCCCGCCCTGTGCCGCGCGCGGCGGGCGCCGTCACGCGGGGCTCAGCGGAGGTAGCCGAGCACCGTCATCATGCCCGCCTCCGCGTGGTACACGTTGTGGCAGTGCAGCATCCACAGGCCGGGGTTGTCGGCGTCCAGGTCCACCGTCAGCGACCGGCCGGGGAGGACCGCCGCGGTGTCCTTGCGAGCGCCGAGGGCCGTACCCGCCAGCGCGAACGTGTGGCCGTGCAGATGGATCGGGTGCCACATCGAGGTGCGGTTGGTGAAGACCAGCCGCACGCGCTCCCCGGCCTTGACGGGCTGCCGCACGGCCGGGGAGTAGGGCTTGCCGTCGAAGCCCCAGTCGTACGCGTCCATGGAGCCCGTCAGCGTCATGCGCACGGTCCGGTCGGGTTCGCGGGCCGCCAGGGCCACCGACTCGTCCGCGACCAGCCGGTCGGCGGTGACGAGCTCGCCGTCCAGCTCGGAGGGCCGGGCGTCGGCGGGCGGGAGGTCTCCCGACGCCGTCCTCAGCACGGCCAGCGCCTGCGCGTCCTTGCCCTCGGCGAGCGCGGTGAGCGGGAACACCCCGTCCCCGGCCGTGACCAGCACGTCGTACCGCTCGCCCATCGCCAGCAGCAGGGTGTCGGTCTCGGTGTGCCGCACGGGGTAGCCGTCCGTGTGCGTCACGGTCATCCGGTGGCCGCCGAGCGCCAGCCGGAACGCCGTGTCCCCGCCGGCGTTGATGACGCGCAGCCGGATGCGGTCCCCGGGCTTGGCCTCGAAGACCGAAGGGTCGCTCGCCCTGCGTCCGTTGACGAGGTAGTGCGGGTACGCGACGTCGCCGGCGTGCCCGCCGAGCAGATCGCTGCTCGCGCCCACCATGAGCCGTGAGGGGGCGTCGCCGTCGGCGGCCGCCCTGTGCCGACGGCCCGACTTCGTCGTGTGGCCCGCGGCGTCGTGGCTGCTGCCCCGGCCCTTGGTCAGCTCGTCGAGGACCGCGTCGGGGGTGGAACCCTCCACCCCGTCGAGCCAGTCGTCGAGGACGACAACCCACTCCTTGTCGTAGGCGAGCGGTTCCTTCGGGTCCTCGACGATCAGGGGTGCGTACAGCCCGCGGTCGAGCTGGACGCCCGAGTGCGGGTGGATCCAGTGCGTACCCGGGTGGGAGACCGCGAAGCGGTAGGTGAACTCGGTGCCGGGCTCGATCGCCTTCTGGGTCAGGCCGGGGACGCCGTCCATGTCGTTGCGCAGCGCGAGACCGTGCCAGTGCATCGAGGTCGACTGCGTCAGCTGGTTGGCGAGGGTGAGTTCGAGGTGGTCGCCCGCGGTGACCCGGACGGCCTGGCCGGGCAGCCGGTCGCCGTAGGACCAGGTGGGGACGGTGAGGCCGTCGCCCAGCTCCAGGCTGGAGGCGGTGGCGGTGAGCGAGACCTTCCGCAGTGGGCCGGTGCCCCGCTTGGCCTCGGCGTCCGCGACCTCCGGGCCGTCGGGGGCGACGTAGGTGTCGGCGGCCCGCGCGGGCGCGGTGGTGCGGCGCGGGGCGGCGTAGGACCGGGTGGCGAGGGCTGCCGTGCCCGCCAGGGCGAGGCTGGAGCCGAGTACGGTGCGGCGACTGGGCATTTCAGACATATTGCGCACCGTACCCCCGTCGGGTATAGGGACGGCGCCCCGACACCCGAGCGGCCCGGGACCCCTCGCGGAGGGCGGGGGAACCGGGCCGGGACGCGACGGGAACTCAGGAGCCGGCGTAGACCTTCTCGGCCCAGCCGGCGATCTGCTCGTCGGAGAGGTGCCGGGCCAGATCGGCCTCGCTGATCATCCCGATGAGCTTCTTGCCCTCGATGACCGGGAGGCGGCGGATGCGGTGGCTCTGCATCTCGTCGAGCACGGCGTCGACACCGGCGCCCGCGTCGATCCAGCGGGGCGTGCCGTCGCAGAGTTCGGCCGCCGTCACCTCCGCCGGGTCGTGCCCCGACGCCACGCACTTCGTCACGATGTCGCGGTCGGTGATGATCCCGACCATCCTGTCCTGCTCGCCGTTGGCCGAGACGGGAAGCGCGCCCACGTCGTGGTCGCGCATCATCTGCGCCGCGCGGTCCAGCGTCTCGTGGGCGGGGATCCAGTGGGTCCCGCTGCTCATGATGTCCTTGGCGGTGGTCATGTGATTCCTCCCGCGTGCCGGTGGGCATGCCGTACGACCCCGAGCCACCACCATTGTGGTGGGCCCGCCCGGCGCACGCGACCGCTGGCGGATCACCCGGCCGGGTGTACGCCACGGACGTGTACGGCCCTGGAGCGCGTCCTGGGCCGCGGACGTCCCGGCCCTTCCCGGGGACGCGGCCGTGGGTCCGGGGTGCACCCCCACGCATCACGTGCGGGGCGCGGCCCCTCGCTCCTCGAGCATGTCCGCCATCAGATCGAGTTCGGACCGCTGAGCCTCCACCATGCCCCGGGCGAGCCGCTTCTCCGCCGGAACCGTGCACCGGTCGGCACAGCCCTCGGCCATGGCCACGCCCCCCTTGTGGTGGTCGGTCATCAACTGCAGGAACAGGATCTCGGCCCTCCGGCCGCCGGTCTCACCCAGCTGCTTCAGCTCGGTCCTTGTGGCCATCCCGGGCATCAGGGCCCCGTCGCGTTCCGTGCCGACGGCAGCCTGCGTGTCCGCCGTGCCGTGCGTGCCCGCCCCGCCGTGGCCGCCGCCACCGTGCCCGGCGCCGTCGTGGCCGCCGGACATCCAGGCCATCGGGGCCGCGCCGTCCGGGGCAGTCTTGGGAAGCTCCCACAGGTCCAGCCAGCCCAGCAGCATGCCCCGCTGATTGGCCTGCGTGTTGGCGATGTCGTACGCGAGACGCCGTACGTCCTCGTCACCGGTCATGTCCCGGACGATGAAGGACATCTCCACGGCCTGCTGGTGGTGGACGGCCATGTCCCGGGCGAAGCCCGCGTCCGCCGAGTCCGCGGCGGGCGTACGGGACGAGGGCGCCGACCCGTCGCCCCGTGCGGAGGCGACCGTCGCCGCTCCGGCGAACAGCAGGGCGAGGCCCACGGCGGAACCCGCCGCCCACCGGACACGACGGGTGAGCGAGGGGCTCACCCGTCGACCCCGCCGGTGCAGGGAGCTCCAGGCTCAGGTGTCTGGGCGCCCTGGACGTACTTCGCGAAGAACCGTGCCACCCGGGGGTCGTCCGCGCTGTCCACCGTGACCTGCTTGCCCCAGGCGCTGAGCATGATCGCCCCCGCCTGTCCCTCGTACGGGGACATCAGGGAGTAGGGGGTGCTCCTGACACGCGACGCGAGCTTGCCGACGTCGTCGCCGGACGCCTTGTCGGTGTGCGTCACCCAGACCGCACCGTGCTCCAGCGCGTGCACGGCGTTGACGTCCGGGACGGCCTTTTCGTATACGACGCCGTCGCAGTTCAGCCAGGCCGGGCTGTGGTCCCCGCCGACGGGCGGCTCCATCGGGTACGTCACCTCGGTCGTCACGTGGTTGCGGGTCAGCTTCTTCGCGTCCCACGTCTTCTCGCCCGCGATCGGCTCGGCGGCGAGGTCCTTCCCGTCCTGCTCGGTCTGCTTGGAGTCCTGGGCCCGGCTCTCCCCGTTCCGCTCCTTCGCCTCCGACTTCTCCAGCACCATGTACGACCCGAAACCGACCAGACCTGCCACGACCACGGCACTCACGCCTATGGCGAAGACCCTCTTGCGGCGGTCACGCGCACGGTCGGCACTGCGCATCTGCTCCATGCGGGTCCTGCGGTCGAAGCTCATGTCGTCGGGTCCTTCTGCCAAGGGGTCGGGAGGGACGGGTGGCCGAGCGGGGAATCCGGTGCGCGCGGGGCCGCGGGGAGACCCTCCGGGCCCTTGCACACCATGGGCGCCGATCGTAGTGGGTGGTCGCGTGCTCTCTCTCACACCGTGTGCGTAATGTGGGTGAAATCCGGGGTCGTGATACTGAGGTGTCCCCCTACCCCCGGCGGTGGTGAACGGACCGTCTGAACTGCAAGGATGTGGCTATGGACAAGCAGCAGGAATTCGTCCTCAGGACGCTTGAGGAGCGTGACATCCGCTTCGTACGGCTGTGGTTCACCGACGTTCTCGGTTACCTCAAGTCCGTCGCCGTGGCCCCGGCCGAGCTGGAGCAGGCCTTCGACGAGGGCATCGGCTTCGACGGCTCGGCCATCGAGGGCTTCGCCCGTGTATACGAATCGGACATGATCGCGAAGCCGGACCCCGGCACGTTCCAGATCCTCCCGTGGCGCGCGGAGGCTCCCGGGACGGCGCGGATGTTCTGCGACATCCTGATGCCGGACGGTTCGCCTTCCTTCGCCGACCCGCGCTACGTCCTCAAGCGCATCCTCGCCAAGACCTCCGACCTGGGCTTCACCTTCTACACGCACCCGGAGATCGAGTTCTTCCTGCTGAAGAACAAGCCGGTCGACGGCAGCCGCCCGACCCCGGCCGACAGCTCCGGCTACTTCGACCACACCCCGCAGAACGTCGGCATGGACTTCCGCCGCCAGGCGATCACCATGCTCGAATCCATGGGCATCTCGGTCGAGTTCAGCCACCACGAGGGCGCCCCCGGACAGCAGGAGATCGACCTGCGGTACGCGGACGCGCTGTCCACCGCCGACAACATCATGACGTTCCGCCTCGTCATGAAGCAGGTCGCGCTGGAACAGGGCGTGCAGGCGACCTTCATGCCGAAGCCCTTCTCGGAATACCCGGGCTCCGGCATGCACACCCACCTCTCCCTCTTCGAGGGCGACCGCAACGCCTTCTACGAGTCGGGTGCCGAGTACCAGCTCTCCAAGGTCGGCCGCTCCTTCATCGCCGGGCTGCTCAAGCACGCCGCCGAGATCTCCGCCGTGACGAACCAGTGGGTCAACTCCTACAAGCGCATCTGGGGCGGCTCCTCCCGCTCGGCGGGCGCCGGTGGCGAGGCCCCCTCGTACATCTGCTGGGGCCACAACAACCGCTCCGCGCTGATCCGCGTCCCGATGTACAAGCCCGGCAAGACCGGATCGGCCCGTGTCGAGGTTCGCTCCATCGACTCCGGCGCCAACCCGTACCTGACGTACGCCGTTCTGCTCGCGGCGGGCCTCAAGGGCATCGAGGAGGGCTACGAACTCCCGGCCGGCGCCGACGACGACGTCTGGGCCCTGTCCGACTCGGAGCGCCGCGCGATGGGCATCGAGCCGCTCCCGCAGAACCTGGGCGAGGCGATCTCGCTGATGGAGAAGAGCGAGCTGGTCGCCGAGACCCTGGGCGAGCACGTCTTCGACTTCTTCCTGCGCAACAAGAAGCAGGAGTGGGAGGAGTACCGCAGCGAGGTCACGGCCTTCGAGCTGAAGAACCTGCTGCCGGTGCTGTAACGGCAGGTCAGCGCCGGTAGAGCGCTTCGACGTGGCTTCGGGCCGACGGTGCGAATCCGTCGGCCCGAAGCCGTCTCCCGCTTCCCGTCCGGTCGCCTCTAACGGGCGTTCATGAACTCAGCCGGTTTCAGGGCGCGTTCGTTGATCCGGACGTCGCCGATCCAGCCGTGCAGAAGCTGGTCGAGCTTGCCTCCGTACTCGTAGCCCCCGAGCAGCCAAGGCAGTCCGAGACTGGTGAGGCCGGAGTTGCGGGTGGAGGGGTTGCGGGCCACGGGGCAGCCGTCGACGTACATGACGGTGTGGCGCCCGTCGTTGACGACGGCGACGTGCCACCAGGTGTCGAGCGGCAGCGAGTGGCCCCAGTTGCTGACCGATTCGTCGAGGTCCTGCGGGTATACACACCACTGGAGCTCGCGGCCACCGGAGAGGCTGAGCGTCGCGACGGGTTCGTCGGGGTCGTTCTTGAGCTTGCCCGCCTCACGGGCCAGACCCCAGCGGCTGATGAGCGCGGCCCAGCCGTTGCGGCCGTCCTCCCAGTCCCCGGGGAGCTTGAAGAACGCCTCGAAGGTGTAACCGGACCGGAAGGTCGCCGAGTTCAGCGGGGCATGGTCACCGGTGATGAGGTGTGCCCCGCGCAGCGGGGTCTTGTCGCCGGCGAAGTACAGACTTGCGTGGCCGGGCTGGTCGGGATGGTGCTCGGCGGACCACGTGAGGGCGGTCGCCGGGTCGGAGCCGGGGGCGACGACCTTGGTGAGGTCGTTGCCGCGCCCGGTCAGGTCGCGGACCCTGCCGGTGTCGTGGGAGGCGTCGAAGCGCCAGTACGCGACCGTGCCGGGGATCAGCATCCGCGAGGCCGGGCGGGAGGGGCGTGCCCGGACCGGGGCGAAGCCGGCGAAGCGCTCGGCGAAGTCGATGTCGACGGCGAAGCGGTCCTGCGGGCCGGTCAGTTCGACCTCCTCACGCTCCAGTGCGTTCAGGCCCTCGCCGACGCGTCCCAGGATCCAGGGGGAGAGGGTCTCGACGTCGATGGTGTTGCGGGCCAGGTCGAAACGGTAGAGGCGGATCATCGCGGCGCCGCCGTAGTAGCGGTCCTGGTAGTTCGTGATGTGCAGGTGGGTGTCATGGCCCGCCGCGTTCGCCCGGGTGGTGCGTGCGGGCGGCCAGTAGTGCCCGTTCAGGGTGAGGAAGATCTGGTCCGTGCTGTTGATCAGCTCGTCCCACAGCTCCTGGCCGTGCTCGGAGAGCTGGGCCTCGTCGCCGTAGGTGTCCGCGTAGACGAGTTCGTGGGTGGTGAGGATCACCGGCGTGCCGGGGTGCTTGGCGATGACGTCCTTGGCCCAGGCGATGGTGCCCGGCGACGGCCGCCAGTCCAGGGAGAGCACCATCCACTCGCGGCCGGCCGCCCGGAACAGGTGGTACGTGTTGTAGCCCCCCGGGCTGGCGCCGCCGAAGGTGGGCGCGTGACGGAAGCGGTGCGGGCCGAAGACGTCCAGATAGGGCGAGTCGCCCCGGGTGTCGTCGGTGGAGGAGCCGATGTCGTGGTTGCCCGCGACGACGCTGTAGGGGACACCCTTGCGGTCCAGGACGCGGAACGCCTTGTCCACGGCCGCGAATTCCCCCGCCTGGCCGTTCTGGGTGATGTCACCGAGATGAGCCAGGAAGACGATGTTCTCGTCCTCGGCCTGTTCCAGGAGGTACCGGAACGTCGCCTCGACGGGGGCCGGGTGGATGCTCGCGCCGTCGAAGAGGAACTGCGTGTCCGGCATCACGACCATGGTGAACCGCGAGGCGTCGGTGTCAGGGTGCCAAGGGCCGTCGTTCCCCTTGGCCTCGGCGGCCGTTGCCGTCGGTGCCGTCGCGGCCAGCCCCGCGACGGCGGCCCCCGCGAGTCCCGCGCCCACGAGCATGGACCGACGGCTCAAGCGGAGCTGAGGTCCGTCCGGTATGTGGTGTGTGTCGCACATGGTGATCCCGCTTCATGAACAATCCGGCAATGTCGGTCGGACGCTACGTGCGGCGGGCGAGCCCCGGCTCAATGACGGGAGAAGGGTGGGTGAACGGCGCAAGACGCATGTTTCGGACGCATCCTCCGCCGTGCTGCCGGGCGTGCAAAGGCCGTGGCGGGGGGCTTGGGTGTCCCGGGCCGTGGTCAGAAAGACGTGGTCCGGGAGGGTGGTGCGGCCGGGTGCGGCTGATTCACCGTCATGAGGCCGTCAGAGTACGTCGGGGCGGAAGTCCCGGCCCATCTCGTCGAGGATCTCGTCGATGACCTCGCCGGGCTCCCGGGCCAGGTCCTCCTCGATCCACATGCGCATCGCGATCCGCAGCGAGGAGAGGAAGGCGGCCGCCAGGACCCTCGGACGCACCGGACCGCCGCCGGGGCCTCGGCGTGCGGCTATGGCGTCCGCCAGGTCCCGCTCCAGCGCCGCGTGGTTGGCGAGCTGGCGGGCGAGGAGCGAGGGGTGGCCCATGGCCAGCCTCGTGCGGACGGCCCATTCGCGCTCCGGGGGAGCGACGTGTTCGGAGAACTCCGCCACCGCCGCCCTGAGCGCGGTCCAGGCGGGTTCGTCCGCGGGGCGTTCGCGGACGGCCCGGACCAGTGAGCCGATCTGCTGCTCCTCGCCGTAGAGGAGGGCGTCCTCCTTGTTGGTGAAGTAGTTGGAGAAGGTCCTGCGGGAGATGCCGGCCGCGTCCGCGACCGCCTCCACCGTCACGTGATCGAAGCCGTGCTCGACGGTCAGGCGCAGTGTCGCCTCGTGCACGGCCTGCCGGGTGGCCGCCTTCTTGCGTTCCCGTAGTCCCACAGAGCTCTCCATGGGGCCATTATCTCCGGCGCCCCACACATTGCGCAGTGGGCAAAATCGCTCCGTGCGCATGCCCGTACCGGCCGATGAGCGCCGCCGGTACGGGGCACCGCCGTGTCCGGGGTCGGGTAGTCTGACCCCTCCCGAGACCGGGACCGACCAAGGAGGTGAGACCCATCAACGCTGTCGCAGGACGGGTGCTCGCCTCTCGTCGTCGCCGGCCCGACAGGGTCTGAGCGGCCGCGGAGCGCCCATCGGTTTTCCCCGAAAGGCTCCGCCCCATGCAGGAATTCCCGCCACCGCTCGCCCTCTCCGCCATCGTCACCACACTGCGTGCCGCCGGCTGCGTGTTCGCCGAGGACGAGGCGGCACTCCTTTGCTCCACGGCCGACGGACCCACCGAGCTCGCGGCCATGGTCGACCGCCGTGCGGCCGGCCTGCCGCTCGAACACGTCCTCGGCTGGGCCGAGTTCTGCGGGCTGCGGATCGCGGTGGATCCCGGGGTCTTCGTGCCCCGGCGGCGCACCGAGTTCCTCGTCCGCCAGGCCGCCGCCCTCGCTCCCGAGCGGGCGGTCGTCGTCGACCTGTGCTGCGGTTCGGGCGCGCTGGGCGCCGCCCTGACCGCCTCGCTGTCCGGGGCCGAACTGCACGCCGCCGACGTCGAACCCGCCGCGGTGCGCTGCGCGCGCCGCAACGTCGGCGACCGCGGGACGGTCCACGAGGGCGACCTCTTCGCGCCCCTGCCGCGTACTCTGCGCGGTCGCGTCGACGTACTCCTCGCCAACGTCCCGTACGTGCCGACGGGTGACGTGGCGCTGCTGCCCCCGGAGGCACGCATCCACGAGCCGCGCGTCGCGCTCGACGGCGGCGGTGACGGGCTCGACGTCATGAGGCGGGTGGCCGCGGAGGCGGCGGGCTGGCTCGCCCCGGGAGGCAGCCTGCTGGTCGAGGCCAGTGAGCGGCAGGCGGCGCGCGCCGAGGAGGCGCTGGGCGGCGGCGGGCTGATCCCCCGTGTCGTCGTCTCCGACGAGCTGTACGCCACCGTCGTCATCGGGACGCGGCCGCGGTAGCCGACCCCGGGGGAGGCGCGGAGGGAGCCGGGGCTCCGCCCCCTCTCCGTATTCACCTGCGCAGGGCTAGGCTCGAAGGGCGCATATGTGAGGTCGGCTGGCAGGAGAACACGGAATGACGACGGTGCCGGGACGCAGAAGCAGCACGTTCACCAGGCTGCTGCGGCACGGTTTCACCGATCCGTCCGCCGCCGAGAGGCTGCTGGATCTGCCCGAGCTGTCGTCCGTCCGGGCCGATCCGGTCCTCTTCGACGCGCTCGGGGCGACCGCGGACCCCGATCTGGCGCTGAACAGCCTGGTACGGCTCGTGGAGGCCGAGGAGCCCGCTGAGCGGCAGGTCCTCCTCGACACCCTCGTCACGGCCAAACCGCTGCGGGACCGGCTCCTGGGCGCGCTCGGCGCCTCTGAGGCGCTCGGGGACCATCTGGCACGGCACCCGCACGACTGGCACGCGCTCGTCACGTACGAGGCCACCGATCTGCACCCCGGAGTCCCCGAGTTCGAACGCATGCTCGATGACGTGGTGGATCCGGACGGGCTGCGGGTCGCCTACCGCAGGTCCCTCCTGTCCATCGCGGCCCGCGACGTGTGCGGGACGACGGACGTCGCCCAGGTCGCCGCCGAGCTGGCCGACCTCGCGACGGCCACCCTGCGGGCGGCACTCGCCCTGGCCTGCGCCGCGGCCCCCGCCGACGCCGCGCAGTGCCGGCTCGCCGTCATCGCGATGGGAAAGTGCGGAGGACACGAGCTGAACTACGTGTCCGACGTCGACGTGATCTTCGTGGGCGAACCCGCCCCGGGGGCGGAGGAGAGCGGCGCCATCCAGGCCGCCACCCGCCTCGCCGCCCACATGATGCGCGTCTGCTCCGACACCACCGTCGAAGGCACCATCTGGCCCGTGGACGCCAACCTCCGCCCGGAGGGCCGCAACGGACCTCTGGTGCGGACCCTGTCCTCCCATCTCGCCTACTACCAGCGCTGGGCCAAGACGTGGGAGTTCCAGGCCCTGCTGAAGGCCCGCCCGGTGGCCGGCGACCCCGACCTCGGGGCGGAGTACGTCGCCGCCGTGTCGCCGCTGGTGTGGCAGGCCGCGGAACGGGAGAACTTCGTCGGCGACGTGCAGAAGATGCGCCGCCGCGTCGTCGACAACATCCCCGTCGACCGGATCGACCGTGAGCTCAAGCTCGGCCCCGGCGGGCTCCGGGACGTCGAGTTCGCCGTACAGCTCCTGCAGCTCGTCCACGGCCGCAGCGACAGCACCCTGCACTCCGGGTCCACGCTGGAGGCCTTGCGCGCCCTCGCGGACGGCGGCTACGTCGGCAGGGCCGACGCCGCCCAGCTGGACGAGGCCTACCGCTTCCTGCGTGCCATGGAGCACCGCATCCAGCTCTACCGGCTGCGCCGCACGCACCTGGTCCCCGAGGACGAGGCCGACCTGCGGCGGCTCGGGCGCTCGCTCGGGCTGCGTACGGACCCGGTCGCCGAACTCAACAGGGCGTGGCGCCGGCACGCGTCCGTGGTGCGGCGGCTGCACGAGAAGCTCTTCTACCGGCCGCTCCTGGACGCGGTCGCCCAGCTCGCCCCCGGCGAGAGCAGGCTCAGCCCCAAGGCCGCCGTCGTACGCCTCGAAGCCCTCGGTTACGCCGACCCCGCCGCCGCGCTCCGGCACCTGGAGGCTCTGTCGTCCGGGGTGTCCCGCAAGGCGGCCATCCAGCGCACGCTGCTGCCGGTGCTGCTCGGCTGGTTCGCGGACTCGGCCGACCCCGACGCGGGACTTCTCGGCTTCCGGCAGGTCTCCGACGCGCTCGGCAAGACCCCCTGGTACCTCCGCCTCCTGCGGGACGAGGGCGCCGCCGCCGAGAACCTCGCCCGGGTGCTGTCCGCCGGGCGGCTCGCCCCCGACCTGCTCATGCGCGCCCCGGAGGCCGTGGCCATCCTCGGCGACCCCGAAGGGCTCCGGCCGCGCCGCCGGGAACACCTGGAGCAGGAGGTGCTCGCCGCGGTCGGCCGGGCACAGGGCGCCGAAGCGGCGGTCGCGGTGGCACGAGGGGTGCGGCGGCGGGAGCTGTTCCGCACGACGGCGGCCGACATCATCGGCTCCTACGGCACCGAGGACAACCCGGCGGAACCCGATCCCGGCGCGCTCGTGGACCGGGTCGGCTCCGCGGTCACCGATCTGAACGCCGCCACGCTCTCCGGAGCCCTGCGCGCCGCGGTGCGCGCCCGGTGGGGGGACACCCTGCCGACCCGGTTCGCCGTCATCGGGATGGGCCGTTTCGGCGGCCACGAACTGGGTTACGGCTCCGACGCCGACGTCCTGTTCGTGCACCAGCCCCGGGAAGGGGTCGCCGACGAGGAGGCGATGCGGGCAGCCAACACCGTCATCACCGAGATGCGCAGGCTGCTGGAGCTGCCGACCGCCGATCCGCCGCTGCTCATCGACGCGGACCTCCGCCCGGAGGGCAAGAGCGGCCCCCTGGTACGCACCCTGAAGTCGTACGCGGCGTACTACCGGCGGTGGGCGCTGGTCTGGGAGAGCCAGGCGCTTCTCCGTGCCGAGCCGATGGCAGGTGACGCGGATCTGGGCCGGGCCTTCGTGGAGCTGATCGACCCGCTGAGGTACCCGGTGGAGGGCCTCGGGGACGACGCCGTGCGCGAGATCCGGCGGCTCAAGGCGCGGATGGAGTCCGAACGGATGCCGCGCGGGGCCGATCCGACGCTCCACACCAAGCTGGGGCGGGGCGGGCTGAGCGACGTCGAGTGGACGGTGCAGCTCATGCAGATGCAGCACGGCTGGGCCGAGCCCGGACTGCGGACCACGCGTACCCGGGAGGCCCTCGCCGCGGCGTGCGCGGCCGGCCTGATCCCGGCCGAGGAGGCGCAGACGCTGGACGAGGCATGGGTCCTCGCCTCACGGGTGCGCAACGCGGTGATGCTGGTGCGGGGGCGGCCGGGCGACACCTTCCCCTCGAACCCGCGCGAACTGACCGCAGTGGGGCGCTACCTCGGGTACGAGCCGGGGCACGTAGGGGACATGCTGGACGACTACCGGCGGATCACCCGGCGGGCACGGGCCGTGGTCGAGGAGAGGTTCTACGGCGCGGCAGGCTGAGAGGCCCCGGCCAGCGGGCCGGGGCGGGCCGACGCACTCAGTGCCCGAAAGGGGCAGGAAACGGGTCAGGCCTTCTCGGCGGCGCTCGACGCGGTCGCGCGCGGACGCACGCGCGGTCCGGGATTCCGGCGCACCGCGCGCAGCCGTCCGGCGCGGGCGGCGACCTGTTTCGGAAGGCGGTGCGGCAGCGTTCCGTACCAGGCGTACGAGACGGCGAGGCCGAAGCTCAGGCACACCATGCCGCCCACCGCGTCCAGCCAGAAGTGGTTGGCGGTCGCCACGATCACGACCAGCGTGGCCATGGGGTAGAGCAGGCCCAGGATGCGCGCCCACGGCGCGGACGCCAGGGCGAAGATGGTCAGACCGCACCACAACGACCAGCCGATGTGCATCGACGGCATCGCCGCGTACTGGTTCGACATGTGCTTGAAGTTGCCCGAGGCCATCGAACCCCAGGTCTGATGCAGCACCACGGTGTCGAAGAACCCCCCGCCGCTCATCAGCCGGGGAGGGGCCAGCGGGTAGAGGTAGTAGCCGAGGAGCGCCACCGCCGTGGTCGCGAACAGGACGAGGCGGGTGGCCGCGTAACGGCCGGGATGGCGGCGGAACAGCCAGATGAGCACGCCGATCGTCACGACGAAGTGCAGCGTCGCGTAGTAGTAGTTCATCGACACGATCAGCCATGTCACCGAATTGACGGCGTGGTTGACCGACTCCTCGAAGGCGAGCCCCATGCTGTGCTCGACGGACCAGATCCAGTCGGCGTTCCGCAGGGCCGCGTCCTTCTGCTCGGGCACGGCGTTGCGCACCAGCGAGTACAGCCAGTAACTGACCGCGATCAGCAGGATCTCGAACCAGAGACGCGGACGGCGCGGGGCCCGGAGGGCCGCGAGGGAGAAACGGGTGCGTAGGCGTGACCTGACCGTGCGCGTGGAACCGGACTCCGTCCCTCCGTCCGCGACGGGTGACGGGGTGGCCGCCGTGCGGTCTTCTTGTGTGGTCACGTGCGATTCACCCATAGGCGCAGAGTCTGCCAGATACGTCCCCCTCCGCCCGATGATCCTACGGTCGGCTTCCGGTCGCACGTTCTGTTCCTCACGGACGGGGGCGGGCTGCCGCGGACGGGCCCGGCCCGGAGGCCGTCGAACCGCGGACGACCAGCTCGGGCATGAACACGAACTCGCTGTGCGGTGCGGGTGTGCCGCCGATCTCCTCCAGCAGCGTGCGCACGGCGGCCTGACCCATCGCCGTCACCGGCTGACGGATCGTGGTCAGCGGCGGATCGGTGAAGGCTATGAGGGGCGAGTCGTCGTAGCCCACCACCGAGAGGTCCCTCGGGACCTCCATCGACAGTCTGCGTGCCGCCCGGATCGCGCCCAGCGCCATCATGTCGCTCGCGCACACCACCGCGGTGCAACCGCGCTCCATCAGAGCCGAGGCGGCCGCCTGGCCGCCCTCCAGCGTGTACAGGGAGTGCTGGATCAACTCCTCCACGGCACCGGCCGTGAGGTCCAGCTGCTCCTGCATCGTGGCGTGAAATCCCTCTATCTTGCGGAGCACCGGCACAAAGCGCTTGGGTCCGACCGCCAGGCCGATGCGCTGGTGGCCCAGGGCCACCAGGTGCGTCACCGCGAGCCGCATCGCAGCCCGGTCGTCAGGGGAGATGAACGGCGCCTGGACCTTGGGTGAGAAGCCGTTGACCAGCACGAACGGGACACCTTGGGCCCGTAGTTGCTCGTAGCGCTGCATGTCGGCCGAGGTGTCGGCGTGCAGCCCCGAGACGAAGATGATGCCCGAGACCCCGCGGTCGACGAGCATCTCGGTGAGCTCGTCCTCGGTGGAGCCGCCCGGGGTCTGGGTCGCCAGCACCGGTGTGTAGCCCTGTCTGGTCAGCGCCTGGCCGATCACCTGGGCCAGCGCCGGGAAGATCGGGTTCTCCAGCTCGGGTGTGATCAGGCCGACCAGACCCGCGCTGCGCCGGCGCAGTCGCACGGGACGTTCGTAGCCGAGTACGTCGAGCGCCGCGAGGACGGATTCGCGGGTGGCCGCAGCGACACCGGGCTTGCCGTTCAGTACGCGGCTGACCGTCGCTTCGCTGACCCCCGCCTGAGTTGCGATATCGGCAAGCCGTGCGGTCATGAGGGGACTGTACCGGGCGCGTGTCGGATTGCCCACCATGCGCAGGATTCGGGCAGTCCGACCCGGTCGGCCGCGCCTTCGGGACGCGCGGCAGCAATATCTTGCAAGAGCTTGCGGGCGACGATCCCTCTGCGCGATCCGATCTTCCTACCGGGCGCCACAGGGTTCTGGCCAGGCATGGACAGGGGTCGGGCGGTTCCGTCAAGAGGCTTGACGGCAACCTTGCGGACACGCCAATGTAACGATCGCCGGTGCTTGCAGAAATCTTCCGCAAGGTCTTTCGGTCGTCTTTCATCCTTGTTACGTTCACGTCGACCCGGCGCCGCGACGGAGCGGTACGGCAGTTGAAGGAGTTCAGATGCGACGTGGCATAACGGCCACCGCCCTGGTCGCGGCCCTGGCGCTCGCGGCGACCGCCTGCGGCAGCGACGACGAGTCCGGCGGCAGCAAGAGCTCGGGCGAGCTCTCCGGCACGGTGACGTGGTGGGACACCTCGACCGTCGGCAGCGAGGACAAGGTCTTCAAGAAGCTCGCCGAGGGTTTCGAGAAGAAGCACCCGAAGGTCGACGTCAAGTACGTCAACGTCCCCTTCGGTGAGGCGCAGAACAAGTTCAAGAACGCCGCCCAGGCCGGTGCCGGCGCCCCGGACGTCATCCGCTCCGAGGTCGCCTGGACCCCCGAGTTCGCCGACCTCGGGTACCTCGCCCCGCTGGACGGCACCGCCGCGCTGAAGGACCAGGACGACTTCCTGGAGCAGGCCGCCGCGTCCACCGAGTACAAGGACAAGACCTACGCGGTCCCGCAGGTCATCGACTCCATGGGCATCTTCTACAACAAGAAGATCTTCGCGGACGCCGGTGTCGAGGTCCCCAAGAACATCGCCGACCTCGAGACCGTCTCCAAGACGATCAAGGACAAGACCGGCAAGACCGGCCTCTACCTCCGCGGCGACGACGCGTACTGGTTCCTCTCCTTCCTCTACGGCGAGGGCGGCGACCTGGTGGACGCCTCCTCCAAGTCCGTCACGGTGGACAAGCCCGAGGGCGTCAAGGCCTTCAAGACCGTCAAGGACCTCGTCGACTCCGGCGCCGCGAAGACCGACGCCACCGACGGCTGGGAGAACATGCAGTCGTCGTTCAAGGAGGGCAAGGTCGCGATGATGATCAACGGCCCCTGGGCCGTCGCCGACACCCTGACCGGCAAGGAGTTCACCGACAAGGCGAACCTCGGCATCTCCCCGGTGCCGGCCGGCTCGGCCGGACAGGGCGCCCCGCAGGGCGGCCACAACCTCGCCGTGTACGCGGGCTCCAAGAACCTGGACGCCTCCTACGCCTTCGTCGAGTACATGACCTCGGTGGAGTCCCAGGCGCAGACCGCCGGTGAGCTGAACCTGCTCCCGACCCGCACCTCCGTGTACGCCAAGCAGCAGGCCGTGAACAGCGAGATCGTGCAGTTCTTCAAGCCCGTCGTCGAGACCGCCGTCGAGCGCCCCTGGATCCCGGAGACCGGCAGCCTCTTCGCGCCGCTCGTCACCGAGTACACCAAGGTCCTCACCGGCCAGACCACGCCGGAGAAGGCCGCCTCGACGACCGGCGACTCCTACCGCAAGCTCCTCAAGGGCTGGAAGTAACTCAGGAAGGCAGGCCGGCTGATGGCTGTCCACACCAGCCAGTCGGTGGCGAAGGCCGCGGGCGACGACGTCGCCCGCGGCCGGAGCCGCGGTACTGGTGAATCCGCTCCACCGAGCAAGCTCCGGCGGGCCATGTCGGTCCACTGGTACGCCTGGACCATGGTCGCCCCGGTCGTGATCGTGATCGGCGTGATCATCGGATACCCGCTGGTCCGCGGCATCTACCTGTCGCTGACCGACGCGAACGAGCGCAACGTCGCCCGGTCCATCGGTGTGAACGAACTGCCCGCCACCTACGAGTTCGTGGGCGTCGACAACTACGTCGACGCGCTGACGGGTACCCAGTTCCTCGGCACGCTCGGCTGGACACTGGTGTGGACGGTCTCCTGCGTGGGCATCACGTTCTGCCTGGGCATGGGCCTCGCCAACATCCTCAACCGCCGGATCGCCGGACGCTCCGCCTACCGCATGGCCCTGATCCTGCCCTGGGCCATCCCCGGCTTCGTCTCGGTGTTCGCCTGGCGCTTCCTCTACAACGAGGACCGCGGGCTGCTCAACAAGATCCTCGGCGGCGCCGGGATCGACGGCATACCGTGGCTGAACGACCCCACGTGGGCCAAGCTCTCTGTCATCGCCGTCAACGTCTGGCTGGGTGTGCCGTTCATGATGGTCGCCCTCCTCGGCGGGCTGCAGTCGATCCCCTCCGAGCACTACGAGGCCGCGGAGATGGACGGAGCCACCGCCTGGCAGCGCTTCCGGCACATCACGCTGCCCGGGCTGCGCCCGGTGTCCACGACGGTGATCCTGCTCTCCACCATCTGGACCTTCAACATGTTCCCGGTGATCTTCCTGCTGACCCGCGGCGGACCCGGTGAGGCCACCCAGATCCTGGTGACGCAGGCGTACAAGTTCTCGTTCGAGATCAGCCCGCGCGACTTCGCGCAGTCCTCCACCTGGGGCGTGCTGATCCTCGTACTCCTGATGCTCTTCGCCATGGTGTACCGGCGAGTGCTCCGCACGCAGGGAGACAACTGGTGACCACCGTCACGGCAACCCCGAGCCGGCACGGCGCCCGCAAGGTCCGCCGCCGCGGCGACCGCTCGCCTGCCGCCTCCGTCGCCCTGCACCTCACCCTGATCATCGCGTCGGTGATCGCGGTCTTCCCGGTGCTGTGGGTCCTGCTGACCTCGCTGAAGCCGGCCAGGTTCGCGACGACGACGGACTTCTTCAGGGAGACCACGTTCGAGAACTACACGAACCTGATCAAGGACACCGAGTTCCTGAGCTGGTTCGGTAACTCGGTGGTCGTCGCGGGACTCTCCACCGTCATCGGTGTCTTCGTCTCCGCCACCACCGGCTACGCCGTCAGCCGCTTCCGCTTCCCCGGCAAGCGCGGGCTCATGTGGACGCTGCTGATCACCCAGATGTTCCCGGTCGCCGTCCTGATCGTGCCGATCTACAACATCATGTCGACCATCGGCCTGCTCAACCAGCCGGCCGGCCTCGTCATCACCTACCTCACCATCTCGGTGCCCTTCTGCGCCTGGATGATGAAGGGCTTCTTCGACACGATCCCGCACGAGATCGACGAGTCGGGGCAGGTCGACGGGCTCACCCCCTTCGGCACGTTCTGGCGGCTCATCCTGCCGCTCGCCAAGCCCGGCCTCGCCGTCACCGCCTTCTACTCCTTCATCACCGCCTGGGGAGAGGTGGCGTACGCCTCCGCCTTCATGGTCGGCGACGAGAACCTCACACTCGCCGGCGGACTGCAGAAGTTCGTCAACCAGTACGGCGCCCAGTGGGGCCCGATGACCGCGGCGTCCGTGCTCATCGCCATCCCGGCCGCACTGGTCTTCCTCTTCGCGCAGAAGCACCTCGTCACCGGCATGTCCGCCGGAGCCGTCAAGGGCTGAAGCGCCCAGTCCGCACGCACCGCACGCCACGTCACGGCGGCGCCGGATCCCCGACCCGGTCCCGGCGCCGCCCCCCACCCAGACACCCCAGGGACGACATGACCCAGCACCTCGCTGCCCCCTCCACCGGCACGTCCGACGACGCCCCGGGCCACCGCACCGGCTGGTGGCAGGACGCGGTGATCTACCAGGTCTACCCGCGGAGCTTCGCCGACGGCGACGGCGACGGCATGGGCGACCTCGCGGGTGTCACCGCCCGGCTCCCGTACCTCAGGGACCTCGGCGTCGACGCCGTCTGGCTCAGCCCCTTCTACGCCTCGCCGCAGGCCGACGCCGGCTACGACGTCGCCGACTACCGGGCGATCGACCCGATGTTCGGCACGCTGCACGACGCCGACGCGCTGATCCGCGAAGCCCACGGCCTGGGGCTGCGCATCATCGTCGACCTGGTGCCCAACCACTCCTCCGACCAGCACGAGTGGTTCAAGCGCGCCCTCGCCGAGGGCCCCGGCTCCGCGCTGCGCGAGCGCTACCACTTCCGCACCGGTAAGGGCGCAGGCGGCGAACTCCCGCCCAACGACTGGGAGTCCATCTTCGGCGGACCCGCGTGGACGCGTACCACCGACCCGGACGGCACGCCCGGCGAGTGGTACCTGCACCTCTTCGCGCCCGAGCAGCCCGACTTCAACTGGGAACACCCCGCCGTCGCCGACGAGTTCCGGTCGATCCTGCGCTTCTGGCTCGACATGGGTGTCGACGGCTTCCGCGTCGACGTCGCCCACGGCCTGGTCAAGGCCGAGGGGCTGCCCGACCTCGGGTCGCACGACCAGCTGAAGCTGCTGGGCAGCGCCGACGATGGCCTGCCCTTCTTCGACCAGGACGGTGTGCACGCGATCTACCGCAGCTGGCGCACCATCCTCGACGAGTACCCCGGTGAGCGGATCGCGGTCGCCGAGGCGTGGACGCCCACCGTCCAGCGCACCGCCAACTACGTGCGTCCCGACGAGATGCACCAGGCCTTCAACTTCCAGTACCTGGCCACCGCCTGGGACGCCGCTGAGCTGCGCGCCGTCATCGACACCTCGCTCGACGCGATGCGCCCGGTGGGCGCACCCGCCACCTGGGTGCTGTCCAACCACGACGTCACCCGGCACACCACCCGCTTCGCCAACCCGGCGGGCCTCGGCACCCAGATCCGTACCCCCGGCGACCGTGAGCTCGGGCTGCGCAGGGCGCGCGCCGCCACCCTGCTCATGCTCGCCCTGCCCGGCTCCGCCTACGTCTACCAGGGAGAGGAGCTCGGCCTCCCCGACGTCACCGACCTGCCCGACGAGGTGCGTCAGGACCCGTCGTTCTTCCGGGCCGAGGGCCAGGACGGCTTCCGCGACGGCTGCCGGGTGCCGATCCCGTGGACCCGCGGGGGCAGCTCCTACGGCTTCGGCAGCGGCGGCAGCTGGCTCCCGCAGCCCGACAGCTGGGGCGAACTGTCCGTCGAGGCGCAGAGCGGCAAGGAGGGCTCCACGCTGGAGCTGTACCGCGCCGCGATCGCCGCCCGCCGCGAGCACCCCGGACTCGGCGCCGGTACGGACGTCGAGTGGCTGGACGCCCCCGAGGGCGTGCTCGCCCTGGGCCGCGCCGGCTTCGTCTGCACCGTCAACACCACCGGGGCGCCCGTGCGGATCAGCGCGCCCGGCGTCCTGCTGCTCGCCAGCGACCGCGTGACCGTGGACGGCGACACGGTCGACCTGCCCGCCGACACCACGGTGTGGTGGACGGTGTGACCGTCCCCGCACCCAGGACCGGACCGGCACTTCGGCTCTCCGACATCGCCGGACAGGCGGCCGTCAGCGAGGCCACCGTCAGCCGCGTCCTGAACGGGAAACCGGGCGTCGCGGACACCACGCGTCAGCGGGTGCTCGCGGCGCTCGACATCCTGGGCTACGAACGCCCGGTCCGGCTGCGGCAGCGCAGCGCCGGGCTGATCGGGCTGGTCACGCCCGAACTCACCAACCCGATCTTCCCGGCGTTCGCGCAGTCCGTGGAGCAGGTGCTCGCCGGACACGGCTACACGCCCGTGCTCTGCACCCAGCTCCCCGGCGGCGCGACCGAGGACGAGCTGGTCGAACAGCTCGTCGAGCGGGGCGTCGGCGGGATCGTCTTCCTGTCCGGACTCCACGCCGACACCTCGGCCGACCCGGCGAGGTACGCCGCGCTCAGCGACCGGGGGGTGCCCTTCGTCCTGATCAACGGCTACAACGACCACATCAGCGCCCCGTTCGTCTCGCCCGACGACCAGGCCGCCGTACGGATGGCCGTCGGGCACCTCGCCGAACTCGGCCACCGGCGGATCGGCCTCGCCATCGGGCCGCAGCGCTACGTGCCCTCCCGGCGCAAGCGCGACGGCTTCGTCGCCGCCGCCGTCGCGGTGCTGGGAATGGACCGGGAGGAGGCCGAACTCCTGGTCTGCTCGACGCTGTTCAGTGTCGAGGGGGGACAGGTCGCGGCCGGCGCGCTGCTCGACCGCGGCTGCACGGGCATCGTGTGCGGCAGCGACCTGATGGCGCTCGGCGTGGTCCGGGCGGCCCGGGGGAGAGGGCTCGACGTCCCGCGTGACGTCTCCGTCGTCGGCTTCGACGACTCCCAGCTCATCGCCTTCACCGACCCGCCGCTGACCACGGTGCGCCAGCCGGTGCAGGCGATGGCGGCGGCGGCCGTGGGCGCGCTGCTGGAGGAGATCGGCGGAAGCCCCGTACAGCGCACGGAGTACGTGTTCCAGCCGGAGCTCGTGGTGCGGGGGTCCACAGCGGCGGCGCGGAGCGCCTGAGGCGGGCGCGGGAGAGGCGGGCCGGGTCCGGAGGGGGGGGACCCGGCCCGCCCTCAGCTCCCGGAGGCGTAGGTCAGGAAGGCTTCCCAGGCGACGGGCGCGAAGCCGAGACGGGGGCCTCGGATGTCCTTGGAGTCACGCACGTGCACGGTTCCGGGGGCGGTCGCCACCTCGACGCAGTCGTTGCCGTCGCCACTGCTGCTGTAGCTACTCTTCAGCCGGTGCAGCTCCATGGCTCCCCGTGCGGAGGGCTTGTGGATCATCTCTCTCCCAGCAGTTTGCTCAATGAAGGCCAACGACTCACGTGGCGTAAGAGCCTGCGCCCGGATCATGCCATAGCGCAATCCGAGGATTCTTAGCTGCTTCGGGTCGGAGACCGGACGGCCACTGAACGCTCCCTCCGAACGCCCCACGGCGCTGCCGTCGGGAAACTTCAGCACTTCGATCAACCCGCCTGTCCCAGGATGCTCTTCCCTATGGGTCGGCATGACCTGGATGGCTACGTTCCGCAGGTGTCCCAACTCCAGCAGACGTTCGAGTTGATGGCGCAGAACCATTCTGCCTCCGACCGGACGGCGGAGCGTCACCTCTTCTTGGACAAAGCTCAGCGTCGGAACGGGCGACCGTTCGAAGATGGACCGCCGGGCCAACCGGGCAGCCACTACCCGGTATATCTCGTCCTGTGTGTAGGCCGGCAGCCATGAGGCGAAGAGGACCCGCATGTGTTCCTCGGTCTGCAACAAGCCATTGACGTTGTGGTGGTGGTACGCCTCCACCTCCACCGCCCTGGCCTCCAGCTTCGCCAGGTCCCGAACCTTCTTCGGGTAGCGGACCTCCGCCATCTCCCGCTTCGGCATCGCGAGCTTGCCGCCCGCCCCCAGCACCGCGTCCGCCCGGTCCAGGAACTCCGGCCGGGGGATGCGGCGGCCCCCCTCGACCTTGTAGACCAGGTCCTCGCCATATCCGATCGCGGCCCCGAAGTCGCCGGCCCGCATGCCCGCCGACTCCCGCCATGCCTTGATCTGGCGGCCCACGGAGGCGACCAGCGCCGCGTCCGACTCGTCATCGGGGTCGACTTCCCAGCCGGGCTCGTCCGCTGGGGGCTGCCCACCGACCCGGCCGCGCACATCGTCGCCGAACTGGCCGCCAACGCCGTCGAGCACGGCCGCGTACCCGGCCGGGACTTCCTCCTGCGCCTGGCGGTCCACGACGGCGCGCATCTGCGTATCGAGGTGACCGACACCCGGGGTGAACAGCGTCCGCCCCTGCCCGGAGCCGTCGACGTGCCGGTGGACGACGCCGAATCGGGACGCGGTCTGCTGATCGTCGAAGCGCTCGCGGACCGCTGGGGCATCGACATGGGGCCCGTTCCGCGCACGACGGTCTGGGCTGAACTCGACATGGTGCGGAACTGAGAATCCTGATCGACCGGCTGACCGCAGAGGAGGGCAGGCGGGCCGCTTCACACCCCGCTGTACTCGATGAGGGAGCGGGAATCGATCAGGGGTGACGAAAAAGTGCCTTCCTCCGCGATCCGGAGGCTCTGAGGTAAGCCTGTCGTCCCGCTCGGGAAGGCACTTTCACTTTGACGCTCGCGATCCGGATGCCCTAGCACCCGAAAGGCGGAGGCTGGTCGCAGGAATCAGAAGCGTCCCGCGACCTTCCAGTAGATGTAGCCATCCTGAGAGGTCATCAGCCAGCAGATGCCCTTTCCGACCTGACGGGCGGTTGGAAAGGGCTCAGTCAGCCGGTCTCACCCGTGATTGACACTGCTGAAATCCGCTGCGCGCTTGTAGTCGACGGCCCCGTTCGCCTGGGTGCGAACATAGTAAAGAAGGGCGTGAACCGCGACGACCAAGACGGTGTGGCACGCGGGACTGCGAGTGACCTCGTCGTACCACGAGCTGACGGCTCCCTCCCGAGTGATCGCAATGCTGGTGATGGTGTCATCGTAGGAATTGACCATGGTCACCAACCCCCAGCCGTTATCGGTGAGTGCGATGGAGGGGGAGTAGTCCGTCGCGCGCGGCACGTTTCCGCCCAGGGCGTAGGGGGTGGTCCAGTAACCGCTCCCGTACGTCTGTCGGGACAGGTAGAGCTGCCCCGACGGAATGTCGCGCCAGACGGCGACGATCTGGTTCCAGCTGCTGATCTGAGCCGCGATGGCGGGGGTGTCCACGGTCCGGGCACCCGGGATGTCCGAGGGTGCGCTCCAGCGGTTGTTGCCGCCGTTGAAGTACGTCGTCCAGGCGAACGGGCCGGATGCACCGACCCAGGCGAGCATGAAGGAGTTGTTCGGCAATGCGGTTGCCGACGGGCCGGTGTAGGGCGACGTCACGACTGTGCTGGGTACCTGAGCAGCACGAGGGATCACCGTGGGCAGGTATCCGTCGGACCTGAGCTGGACGCGCGTCTGGTAGATATTCCCGTCGACGCCGGTGTGGAAGATGCGGAAGTTTCCACCGCTTCCGTTGTCGGTCCAGATGACGGACGGTGCCGCGCGCGTCTGTGCGAAGGTGCCGTCGACCAGCGCCGGTACCTGGCGCGCGTTCGAGCGGTTCACCGAGATCCAGAGGGAATTGTCGGTGTGGGAACGCCATGCGTGAACGACGTTGCCGTGCGAATCCCTGGCCTCTCCCTCTGTGCTCTGGGAGTATATCTGGCCGGCGTCGTACTGCACCGGCAGCCAGCCGAGGTCCTCATCCGGGAGTGCGGCGTTGGCAGGGACCGCGATTCCGAAGACGACAGCGCCGGCAGCGATCAACGCAACGATCGCCATTCGGAATCGTTTGAATTGTGCGAGCATGTTTTCCTTATTCGTTCTCACGGTGGCTGATCACATGAACTCCGGTGCATCCTTGGAAAGCGGGACGTGGAGCGGGATCAGTTGATCGATAGGGGGGATGGTTGGCTGGCCCCTCCGCCGTGAAGTGCTTGCGAGGTAAATAGAATATCAGCTCGGATGATGATCATCATCCAGTCCCTGGTCATGCCATCCGAGGTGTCGGGGGCCCCCTCGCAGATTCCAGGGGCCTCGTCCGTCGACGCGCCGGCCATGGCCTATGACCCCTCACGGGGCCAGGTCATCATGGTCTACCGCAACACGGAGAGCAGCCTGGTGACCATGCAGCGGCAGAATTACGGATCGTCCTCCTGGGCAGCCCCCCGGGAACCCGGGTTCTCGGGTGGAGGTCTCGTCACGTACGGAGAGGGCGGGGGATCCGCTCCATGCCCCTCAGCAGGAGTGGCACCGTCGCCGGATGCATTTAGCGTCGCGGGCCACCGCGTCGCGGCCCACCGGGTCGTGGCCCCCGCGACCCGGTGGGGGCAGCCACGGCACCGGATCGAGTGCGGCCCCGGACCGCCTCGCGCGGGACAGGCCCCACGTCGGCACCCCAGCGGTCCGCGAGCGCTCCGACGACCGGCGCGCCACGATCAACCCCGTCGGTCCTCGACAAGCGGGACGTGGAGCGGGATCAGTTGATCAATAGGGGGGCATGGTCGGCTGGCCCCTCCGCTGCGGAGTGCTTGCGAGGTAAATAGAATATCAGGCTGGATGATGATCGTCATCCGTCTTACGGTGCAGTGTTGTGCCGGATGCCGGATGCCGAGGGCTGCGGGGTCTCGAGTGTTCGGTGGCCGTAGGCCGTTCGCTCCTGCCGCACCTTGTGTGCGGTTTTGGGTGACACCCGTCCCGGGTGGTGTCATCCGCTCGCCGGGGGTGTCGCGCGAACGGTCGACGCATCCGCCGCACCGGGAGAGACCCGGGCGTCGGCCCGGGGGTGGGCCGGCGGGGAAGCGGCGCCGGGGCCTCTCCGCGGTGTGACCGGCCCGGCCGGCCGGGCGCGTGGGGTTCGGTGGACCGGACCCCCGGCCGGCCGGACCGGAGTCGGGTGCAACGTAACAGCCTCGCAATATCTTGCGTAAGTCCTTGCAGGAAGAAATCTCCGGGATTTCGCGGATGTGAGCGGGACGTTAGCGGGTTGTGTCCAGGGGGTTGACCGGGACTGGTCAGGCTCGTACGGTCTGCCGCACCGAAGGTGTTGCAGTCTTGCTGCAAGAACCTTCAAAGCCTTGGACGGCACGGCGCGTTGCCACGTGAGGCTGCTCCGCCATCCCCGCACTTCCCCCACCGCAGGAGGAAAGTCATGGCACGCAGATCCCTGTCTGCCGCGCTCGCCCTCGCCACGGGCGCCGCCGTCCTCGCCATCCCCGCCGGAACCGCCCAGGCCGCGCCGCCCGGCGGGAAGGACGTCACCGCGGTGATGTTCGAGTGGAAGTTCGCCTCCGTGGCCAAGGCCTGCACGGACAGCCTCGGGCCCGCCGGCTACGGCTTCGTCCAGGTCTCGCCGCCCCAGGAGCACATCCAGGGCGGCCAGTGGTGGACCTCGTACCAGCCCGTCAGCTACAGGATCGCCGGCCGGCTCGGTGACCGCGCCGCCTTCGCGAACATGGTCTCCACCTGTCACGCCGCGGGTGTCAAGGTCATCGCGGACTCGGTCATCAACCACATGTCCGCCGGTTCGGGCACCGGCACCGGAGGGTCCTCGTACAGCAAGTACGACTACCCGGGCACCTACTCCGTCAACGACATGAACGACTGCCAGGCGCAGATAAGCAACTACGGCGACCGGGCCAACGTCCAGAACTGCGAACTGGTCGGCCTGGCGGATCTGGACACCGGCGAGGACTACGTACGCGGCAGGATCGCCGGCTACCTCAACGACCTGCTGTCCCTCGGTGTCGACGGCTTCCGCATCGACGCCGCCAAGCACATGCCGGCCGCCGACCTCGCGAACATCAAGTCGCGTCTGAGCAACACCGGCGTGTACTGGAAACACGAGGCGATCTACGGCGCCGGCGAAGCCGTGTCGCCGTCGGAGTACCTCGGCAGCGGTGACGTCCAGGAGTTCCGCTACGCCCGCGGCCTCAAGCAGGTCTTCAACAACGAGAACCTCGCGAACCTCAGGAACTTCGGCGAGGGCTGGGGCTTCATGGAGTCCGGGAAGTCCGCGGTCTTCGTCGACAACCACGACACCGAGCGCGGCGGTGACACGCTGAACTACAAGGACGGCGCCAAGTACACCCTGGCGAGCGTCTTCATGCTGGCCCACCCCTACGGCTCCCCGGACGTCCATTCCGGCTACGAGTGGTCCGACAAGGACGCCGGCCCGCCCAACGGCGGCCAGGTCAACGCCTGTTACAGCGACGGCTGGAAGTGCCAGCACGCCTGGCGCGAGATCTCCTCCATGGTCGGCTTCCGCAACGCCGCCCGCGGTCAGGCCGTCTCGAACTGGTGGGACAACGGCGGCGACCAGATCGCGTTCGGCCGAGGCTCCAAGGCCTACGTCGCGATCAACTACGAGGGCTCCTCGCTGACCCGGACCTTCCAGACCTCGCTGCCCGCCGGTGACTACTGCGACGTCCAGTCCGGCAAGGGCGTCACCGTCAACGGTTCCGGGCAGTTCACCGCCACCCTGGGCTCCGGCACGGCCGTGGCCCTGCATGCCGGCGCCCGCACCTGCACCGGCGGCACGGCCCCCGACCCGGGCAACGGCCAGTCCGGCGCCTCCTTCGGCGTCAACGCCACCACCCAGCCCGGCCAGAACATCTACGTCACCGGCGACCAGGCGGCCCTCGGCAACTGGGCGCCCGGCAGCGCGCTGAAGCTCGACCCGGCGACGTACCCCGTGTGGAAGCTCGACGTGGCCCTGCCCGCCGGGACCTCGTTCGCCTACAAGTACCTCCGCAAGGACGCGAGCGGCAACGTCACCTGGGAGAGCGGTGCCAACCGCACCGCCACCGTGCCGTCCTCCGGCAAGGTCACGCTGACCGCCGACGTCTGGCGCAGCTGACGCAATCGACCGCGGGCCGGGGACGCGAGGGTGAGCGTCCCCGGCCCGCTCCGCCACACCGCCCGATCCCCGAAAGCCGAGGAGTACCCGCCCGTGTCCCGAACCACCCTCCGCCGGGGAGCCGTCGCCGCACTGTGCGCGGCGCTGCTGCCCGTCGTACCGGCGGCCTCCGCGTCCGCCGCGCCCAGACCCCCGTCCCCGCCCTCGGACGCGAAACTCGCGAAGGAGCCGGCCAGGCACGACCTGACCCGCGAGCAGTTCTACTTCGTGCTGCCCGACCGGTTCGCGAACGGCGACACCTCCAACGACCGGGGCGGTCTCACCGGCTCGCGGCTGGAGACCGGCTACGACCCCGCGGACAAGGGGTTCTACCAGGGCGGCGACCTCAAGGGCCTCACCCAGCGGCTCGACTACATCAAGGGTCTCGGCACCACGGGGATCTGGCTCGCCCCCATCTTCAAGAACCGGCCCGTGCAAGGCACCGGTGACAAGGCCTCGGCCGGCTACCACGGCTACTGGATCACCGACTTCACCCAGGTCGACCCGCACTTCGGGACCAATGCCGACCTCACGAAGCTGATCGACAAGGCCCACGGCAAGGGCATGAAGGTCTTCTTCGACGTCATCACCAATCACACGGCCGACACCGTCGACTACGCCGAGAAGAAGTACGGCTACAAGCCCAAGGGCGCCTTCCCGTACCTCGATGAGGAAGGCCGGCCGTTCGGCGATGTCCAGGAGATCGCGAAGGTGGACGCCGACTCCTTCCCGTACACCCCCGAGAACAAGGGCAAGAAGGTCCCGGCCTGGCTCAACGACACCACGATGTACCACAACCGGGGTGACTCGACCTATGCCGGCGAGTCCACCGAGTACGGCGACTTCTCGGGCCTCGACGACCTGTGGACCGAGCGGCCCGAGGTCGTGTCCGGCATGGAGAAGATCTACGAGAAGTGGGTCCGCGACTTCCGGATCGACGGGTTCCGCATCGACACCGTCAAGCACGTCGACCTGGACTTCTGGACCCGGTGGGCGACCGCCCTCGACGGATACGCGGCGAAGCACGGCAGGGACGACTTCTTCATGTTCGGCGAGGTCTACTCCGCCGACACCGCGATCACCTCGCCGTACGTCACCCGGGGACGCCTCGACGCCACCCTCGACTTCCCCTTCCAGGAAGCCGCCCGGCAGTACGCCTCCCAGGGCGCCCCGGCGTCGAAGCTCGCCGCCGTCTACGCCGACGACTACCGCTACACCAGCGACCAGGCCAACGCCTACGAGCAGGTGACGTTCCTCGGCAACCACGACATGGGCCGCATCGGGACCTTCCTGAAGCAGGACAACCCGGAGGCCGGCGACGCCGAACTCCTGAAGCGCGCCCGCCTCGCCGACGAGCTGATGTTCCTCGGCCGCGGGAACCCGGTGATCTACTACGGCGACGAGCAGGGTTACACAGGGGCGGGCGGCGACAAGGACGCCCGGCAGACGATGTTCGCCTCGAAGACCGCCGACTACCTCGACGACGACCAACTGGGCACGGACCGTACGCACGCCTCCGACGCGTTCGACACCTCCCACCCGCTCTACCGGTCCATAGCCGCCCTCTCGACGCTCACCCGTGAGCACCCGGCTCTGCGCGACGGCACCCAGACCGAGCGCTACGCCAGGAACTCCGTCCACGCCTTCTCGCGAACGGACACCAGGAAGCCGTACGAGTACGTCGTCGCCTCCAACAACTCCACCCAGGCGAGGACGGTCGAGCTGCCCACCGAGTCGGCGGGCATGACCTTCCGTACGCTGTACGGCGGCTCCGGCACCGTGCGCAGCGCCGCCGACAGGACCGTCGAGGTCACCGTGCCCGCGCTGTCCAGCATCGTGCTCCGCGCCGACAAGCCGCTCGGCACCCCCGCCACCAGGCCCTCGATCGCCCTCAAGGCGCCGGCCGCCGGAGCGACCGGCACCGTCGAGATCAGTGCCGAGGTGGACGGCGGGGACCTGAACCGCGTCGTGTTCGCCGCGCAGACCGGCAACGGGATGTGGACCACCCTCGGCTCAGCCGACCACGCCCCGTACAAGGTCACCCAGCACCTGGACGACTCGGTGAAGGCCGGGACCCCGCTGCGCTACAAGGCCGTCGTCATCGACCGCGCGGGACGCACCGTGAGCGCTGTGGCCTCCACGACCGCCGGCCAGGCCCCGCCCGTCCCGAAGCCCGTCGCCGTCGACCGCGACCAGGCCGTCGTCCACTACAGGCGCGCGGACGGCGACTACGACGGCTGGCAGCTGAAGTCCGGTGACGTGACCGCCGATTTCGTCGGGCGCGACGCCTACGGCGCCTTCGCCTGGATCGACCTGGAGGAAGGCGCCTCCTCGGTGCCGTACACCGTCGAGAAGGACGGCACGGCCGACGGGCCCGAGCGGACCGTCGACCTCGGGAGGACCGGCCAGGTCTGGATCGAGCAGGGCAAGGACGAGCAGTCCGCCGAGGCCCCCGAAGCCCCTCCCCAGGACACCTCCAAGGCGGTCCTGCACTACCACCGGGCCGACGGCGACTACGCGGGCTGGGGCCTGCACACCTGGACCGGGGCTGCCGCGCCCACGGACTGGGCCAAGCCACTGGAGCCGGCGAGGACCGACGCGTACGGCGTGACCTTCGAGGTCCCCCTCACCGACGGCGCCACCTCGCTGAGCTACATCCTCCACAAGGGCGACGAGAAGGACCTCCCCAGCGACCAGTCCCTCGACCTCGCCTCCTACGGACACGAGGTCTGGATGCTGGGTGGCAAGCCCGGCTACCTGCTGCCGCAGACGGGCGGCGCCCCGACGCCCGACCTCACCAAGGCCGAAGCCCAGTGGATCGACGCGAACACCGTCGTCTGGAAGGTGAAGGCCACCGACGCCACCAGCCAGCAGCTCGTGTACGCGGAGAAGGGCGGCATCTCGGTCGTCGACGGCGCCCTGTCCGACGAGGGGCGGTGGCTGCGCCTCGGCGCCACCGCCCTCACCGACGCCCAGAAGGCGAAGTACCCGCACCTCGAGGACTACCCGGCCTTCGCCGTCGACACCCGGGACCGGGACCGCGTCCGTGAGTCCCTGCGCGGCCAGCTGATCGCCACCCAGCGCGCCGCCAACGGCGCCCTCCTGGCCGCCACCGGCGTACAGATCGCCGGGGTCCTGGACGAGCTCTACGGGAAGGCGGCGAGCGGCGCCGCCCTCGGCCCGGTCTTCCGCAAGGGCGGCCCGACGCTCTCCGTCTGGGCACCCACCGCCCGCACGGTCTCGCTCGAACTCGACGGCAGGACCGTCCCGATGCGGCGCGACGACCGCACCGGCGTCTGGTCGGTCACCGGCAAGAAGTCCTGGACGGGCAAGCCCTACCGCTACGCCGTCCAGGTCTGGGCCCCCACCGTCCAGAAACTGGTCACCAACAAGGTCACCGACCCCTACTCCACCGCCCTGACCGCCGACTCCGCCCGCAGCCTCGTCGTCGACCTCGACGACCCGGCGCTGGCACCACGCGGATGGTCCGGCCTGAAGAAGCCCGCCGCCGTCCCGCTGCGCAACGCGCAGATCCAGGAACTCCAGGTCCGCGACTTCTCGATCACGGACTCCACGTCCAAGCACCCGGGCGAGTACCTGGCCTTCACCGACACCCGGTCCGACGGCATGAAGCACCTCAAGGAGCTCGCCGGTTCCGGCACCAGCTACGTACACCTGCTGCCCGTCTTCGACATCGGGACCATCCCCGAGAAGAGGGCCGACCGGCAGCAGCCCGCCTGCGACCTGACCGTCTACGCCCCCGGCTCCGAGGAGCAGCAGGCCTGCGTCGCGAAGACCGCGGCCAAGGACGGCTTCAACTGGGGCTACGACCCCCTGCACTACACCGTTCCCGAGGGCGGCTACGCCTCCGACCCGGACGGCACGAAGCGCACCGTCGAATTCCGGCAGATGGTCCAGGGGCTCAACGGCGCCGGACTGCGGACCGTGATGGACGTGGTCTACAACCACACCGTCGCGGCCGGCCAGGACGACAAGTCCGTCCTCGACAGGATCGTCCCCGGCTACTACCAGCGGCTCCTTGAGGACGGCACGGTCGCCACCTCGACCTGCTGCGCCAACACCGCGACCGAGAACACCATGATGGGCAAGCTCGTCGTCGACTCGGTCGTCACCTGGGCCAGGGAGTACAAGGTCGACGGCTTCCGCTTCGACCTCATGGGACACCACCCCAAGGCCAACATCCTCGCGGTCCGCAAGGCCCTCGACGCGCTCACCGTCGCCAGGGACGGCGTCGACGGCAAGAAGATCATCCTGTACGGCGAGGGCTGGAACTTCGGTGAGATCGCCGACGACGCCCGCTTCGTCCAGGCCACCCAGAAGAACATGGCCGGCACCGGCATCGCCACCTTCTCCGACCGGGCCCGCGACGCCGTGCGCGGCGGCGGCCCCTTCGACGAGGACCCCCGGGTCCAGGGCTTCGCCTCCGGCCTCTACACCGACCCCAACACCTCACCCGCCAACGGCACCGAGGCCGAGCAGAAGGCCCGGCTCCTCCACTACCAGGACCTGATCAAGGTCGGCCTCACCGGCAACCTCGCCGACTACACCTTCACCGACACCCGGGGCCGCACGGTCAGGGGATCGGCCGTCGACTACAACGGGGCTCCCGCCGGATACGCGGCGGTACCCGGCGACGCACTCGCCTACGCCGACGCCCACGACAACGAGACGCTCTACGACGCCCTCGCCTTCAAGCTCCCGGCCGGCACCCCGGCCGCGGACCGCGCCCGCATGCAGGTGCTGGCCATGGCGACGGCGGCACTCTCCCAGGGGCCCGCGCTCTCCCAGGCGGGCACCGACCTGCTGCGCTCCAAGTCGCTGGACCGCAACTCCTACGACAGCGGCGACTGGTTCAACGCGCTGCACTGGGACTGCCGCAAGGGCAACGGCTTCGGCCGGGGGCTGCCGCCCGCCGCCGACAACAAGGACAAGTGGTCCTACGGCAAGCCGCTGCTCACCTCCGCCGCGCTCAGCCCCGGGTGCGCGCAGATCACGGGCGCGTCCGCCGCCTACCAGGACCTGCTCACCATCCGGACCACGGAGCAGGAGTTCGGCCTCACCACAGCGGCCGAGGTGCAGGACGCCCTGTCCTTCCCGCTCTCCGGCGCGGACGAGACGCCCGGCGTGATCACCATGCGGCTGGGCGGGCTCGTCGTCGTCATGAACGCAACCCCGGGCACGCAGAACCAGGTCGTCCCCGGCCTGGCCGGAAAGTCCTACGCCCTGCACCCCGTGCAGGCGGCAGGAGCCGACCCCACGGTCAAGAAGGCCGCGTACGAAGGGAAGTCGGGCAGCTTCACCGTGCCGGGACGCACGGTCGCCGTGTTCTCCGCGCGCTGACGGCCCGGGCACCGGCCGGAACCGCCTTGTGCGGCCAAGACGATCGGGGAAAGCTGAGGTCCCACAGCCCGACCGCACCCGCACCCAGGAGCGCCAGATGCCGCAGATCACCGTCGACTACTCCGCCGAGCTCGACGACGGCTTCGACCGACGCGGCTTCGCCCTCGCCCTCCACCCGATGGTCGCCGAGACCGTCACCACGAAGATCCCCAGCTGCAAGACCCGCTTCCGCCGCGTCGAGGAGTCCGTCGTCGGGGACGCCCCGGCGGGCGACGCGATCGTGCACGTCGAGGTCGCGCTGCTGGCCGGCCGCACCCCCGAGCTCAAGGAACGGCTCGCCGAGGCGATCCTGGGCCTGCTGGCCGGCCACCTGAAGCCGGCCGACGGCCTGGTCGTCCACACCTCTGCCGAGACCAGGGACCTCGACCCGTCCTACGCCAAGCGCTGAGGGCTCAGGACCGCCGCTGCGGCGGCACCACCGGCACGGCGGGCGCCAGGGCGGCGAGCCGCGAGAGCAGCTCGTCGAACGGGCCGTCCGCCGGTTCCTGGGCGAAGACCCGCAGCATGATGCCGGCCATCTCCTGGTCGTACGCGGCGCTCACCGACGCGAGCGCCGCGAAGTCGTGCACCAGCTGCAACTCCAGCTCCGCACGCGGGATGCGTTTCCCGTCCAGCCAGAGCAGCGCCGTCGACTCGGCCAGCGACACCCAGGACCGCACGACCAGTTCGAGCCGCGCGGGCGGCGACGGCACACCGAGGTGCGCGACGATCTGCTCGTACGCCGCCTGCCGCACCCCGTCGACGAGGGCGTCCGCCGTGGACGAACCACCCGCGGGGCCCCCACGCATCAGTGCGGCGAAGCCCGGCCCGTGCTCCTCGACGAAGTCGAAGAACCGCTGCATCACCCGGATCAGCCTGGCCCCCAGCGGACCTTCGTGCGCTTCCAGGAAACGGCCGGCCAGCTCGTCCGCCGCCCGCTTCAGCGCGGCCTCGTACAGGCTCCGCTTGCCGGGGAAGTAGTGATAGACGAGCGGGCGCGAGATGCCGGCCGCCCCAGCGATCTCGTCGATCGACACGTCGTCGGGCGAGCGGTGGCTGAACAACTCCAGCGCGACGCCGATCAGCTGGGCCCTGCGTTCATCGACGCCCATCCTGCGCCGCACACCGGTCGTCATGCCGGACAGCCTAACGGGGGTGGCTGTCTGCAGGTCCGCCACCTTCACCAGGCGGTTCCGAGGCCGGGCGGAGCGGCGGTCACCCTGTGGTCAGCGAAGAGCGCCCACCCGGCTGCCGTCCGCCAGCACTCCCGCCAGCCGCGCCCGGTCGCCCTCCCTGGCCGGCAGCGCCAGCAGCCTTCCGTCGGTCCGGCCCCGCACCCCGCCCGCCGCCGAGAGTGAGGCGAACTGCCGGGAGCCCGCGGCCAGTACGTACCACCGCCCGCCGTCCGACTTCCACAGCACGCCCGCCAGCACCCGCGGCCTGCGCATCCCGCAGTCCGGCGAGTCCTCGGCGCGCGCCGCGACCGCACCCGGGGCCCCGGCCCCGCCCGACAGCTCGGGCGGGGCCTGGAACTGCGCCAGGACCCTGCTCCCCGTGCCCCGCCAGGTGTCCGCCCTGGTGCACAGCCACTGTGCGGCCCCTTCTCCTTCCGGGAGCTGCTGTCGCGCGTACGCCCAGGAGTTCACCGAACGGACGCCGTGGGACCGCACCGCCGGGAGCAGGCACGCCGTGCGCGCCCAGCTCTCCCGCTCGGCCCGGCCCGACACGTCGTGCGGAGCTGACGGCGCCCCCGACGTGAGCCGGGCCGGGGTGAGTTCACCGAGGTCCGTCATCAGCCGTGCGGCCGTGCCGTCCCGCACCTCCAGCGCCTGCCAGGACCGGCAGTCCGCCCGGCCCTCCTCCCGCGGCTCCGGCACCGCCACCGGGTCCGTCACCCCGTGCCGGTCCAGAGCCAGCGCCCGCGGCGCCCGGAGCGGTGCGAGCAGATCGCGTACGGCGGCCTCGCGCACCCAGGGCGCGGTCAGATAGCGGATCCGGCCGTCCCGGCGCTGCACCACCAGCGCACTGGCCGACACGGCGTCCGCACCGTCCACCCGGGCGAAGTCCAGCGCCGCACCCCCGGCCGGATCGGCGTTGCGCGGTTCGGCGTAACGCACCACGCGCAGACCGTCGTGGAACAGGACCACCGCCGCCCGGCCCACCTCGCCCGCGTAGAGCAGCTGCGGAGGGCCCATCGGGGGCCCGTCGGGTGTCCCGGGCGTCGCGGACGCGGCCACCGCCGGCCCCGGCCGCGCCCACGCGGCGAGGGCGCGGCGCAGCAGCCGGCTGTCCCCGGTCCGGTCGCCGCGCGTCGGCCACACGGTGAAATCCGTACGCTCCGAGCCCCGCCAGAGCCCGGCCGGTACCCTGCGCAGCGCGGCGGGGTCCAGGGCCCGCTGGGCGGAGTGGTGCAGGGAGTAGAGCGGCGCGGAGGCGGGACCCGGGCCGCCCAGGCCGTCCCCCGGGGCGAGCAGAAGCGTCCCGCAGACGACCACGGCCCCGAGCCCGGCCAGGACGGCCCGCCCGCGCCGCGCGCGTCGGGCCGCGTCGGGCGGCCTGACCTGGAGCGAGCACGGGTCGAACTCCGGCGAGGCAAGCAGCGCGTACGGCGCCGTGAGTGCGTCGGCCTCCAGCAGCGCGGCCCGCGGGTCCGCGACACCTGCCGCTTCGAGCACCCCGCACACCTCGGCGTCGTCGAGCCCCTCCAGCCCGCGGAGTACGTGCGCGGCCCGGGAGGGCCCCGAGACACCGGCCAGCGCCTGCTCCAGGGCCAGTTCCTCCGCCCCGCACGAGTGCGGGAACAGCCGCAGCCCCCACACCTGCGGCACCAGCGGAGGGAACTGCGCCCGGCGGGGCCGGGCGAACCTCAGCAACGGCAGCCCGGCCTCCAGCGCGGAGCGCACCACCCGGAGCCGTACGTACGCGTACGCGTGACCCGGGTCCGCGCCCTCCCCGGCGGCCAGGGCCCGCTGCGCCAGCCAGTGGGCCGACACGACACGGCGGTTGCGGCCCAGCGAGGGGGCCAGCACGAGGTAGGCGACCCGGACCAGGCGCGCGTAGTGCTCGGCGGGCGCGGCCTCGGTCCGGTCCGGGACGGCCGGTGTCGCGAACGGGCGGCCGGCAGGCGGCGGTACTGCTCGCTGAGGGGGCATGTTCAGCAGAACGAGCGAATGGTGCGATGGTCACTCCGGCACGCGCGCCTCCGGGAGCGGGTTGCGCGGTTTCCCCGCGCCGGGTGGTACCACCGGGGCACGATGGCCGGATGGTGCAACCGCAGGAGTGGCGACGAGTACGGGCCCCCCGGGCCGCCGCGGCCGTGCTGGCGGGGTTCGCCCTGCTCACCGCCTGCGGCGGAGGAGCGCACGACGACGACGCGCCCGACGTGCCGGCGACCGCGAAGGGGACCCTGGAGCAGCTGGCCTCGAAGGCGGACTGCGAGCCCAACGTACAGACGGACGCCGAGGAGCTGCGCCAGGCCAACTGTACGACCGGGGACGGGCGTTACGTGCTGGCCACGTTCGCCACCGACCGGGGGCAGCGGGAGTGGATCAACGAGGCCAACGACTACGGCGGGTCCTACCTGGTCGGCCGGAAGTGGGTCGCCGTCGGTGACCCGGAGGTGGTCGCGGCGCTGCGCGGCCGGCTCGGGGGGACGGTGGAGACCGCCTCGCCGCACCACTCGGGGAACAGTGGCAGTGGGGGGAGCGAGGGCGGGCACTCCGGTCACCACGGGAGCTGACCGCGCAGGTTCTGGGGCCGCCCGCAGGCCCCCGTCCGGATACCGCCGGGCTCACGGCCCGGTCCGGACGGGGCCCCGGGTGGCGGGGTCACCGCGTCAGCGGCACTTGCGTGCGCCGTTGATGCAGCTCACCACCTTCTTCATCAGCCTGTCGTCGAAGACGTTGATGAAGTCGCCGTGGTCGGTGACCGGCTTGTGCAGCTGCTCCGGGAAGGAGTCCACGGCGAAGCCGGGGCCCGGCGGGACGTCGTACACGATGCGCTGCACCAGCTGCGGGATGGCCCGGAAGCCGCTGGGGCACCGCCCGTCGTCCTGTGCGAACGCGACATGGGTGCGGTGGTTGGCGCTGTCGGTGTTCCGGCCGTCCCAGCAGCTCTGGAAGGCGAAGGAGCGCACCACCTGGCTGCCTTCGGGGCAGATCGGGTACTTGTCCTTGAGCTGCCTGTTCTCGAAACCGGTACAGCTCCAGGAGGCGTTCGCGTTGGCGTCGCCGTTGGTGAGGGACTTGGCGTCCCCGGTGATGATGCGCAGGAAGCGAGGCATCGCCGTGACCTTCCCGGCGGGAGAGCCCACGAACTTCAGCGTGACCTGGGAAGGGGTCTGGATCTCCCCGGTGTTCTGGTCCTTCCCGCCACCGTCCGCGGCCACGTCGTCCTCGTCCTGACCGTTCTGCAGGCGCAGCACGGGCCAGTAGTACGTGGACCGGTCGCCGCGGTTCCGGCAGGTCGTCTCGCCGGCCGCCAGGTCGTCGTCGCCGGCGAAGGCGTCCGTGGCTTGGTTCCCGACGTAGTCGTGCATGTGGTGGGCGCCGTTGCTCACGCCCGGGGCCGCGATGACGTTGTCGGGGTTGAACTTGCCGTTCTCGTTGCGGCCGCATGAGGTGGTGAACGTACCGCGCGAGGCTCCCCGGCGGAGGCGGGGACGGTCGACGTCGGGCTGGACCGACTCGATGTCGACGAAGTCGGAGGCCTCGGGGCCGTTGCCCTGCTGTCCCTGGTCCCCTCCCTGGTCGTCACCCCCCTCCTGACCGCCGTCCTGGCCGTCGCCCCCGTCCTCGCCGGGATCCTGGCCCCCGCCTTGACCGCCGTCCTGGCCGTCACCTCCGCCTTCGCCCTGGCCGCCGCCGTCCTCGTCGTCCGCGCGGAGGCTGCATCCGGCGAGACCGTCCAGCCCCTGCGGGCGGTCACCCGCCGCTCGCTCCACGGCGATCCCGATGCGGTCCAGACTGGCCGTCCGCTTGCTCTGCAGCGGGCCCAGTACCGCGTTCTGTGCCAGACCGGGATCCCGGGAGATCTGCTCCCTGCGGTCCGCGAACTGCCGGTACGCGTCGGTGATCTGCGTATCCATGGCCGCCAGTTCGCGATCGACCTCCGGCCGCGCCTGTTCCGGTACGTCGGGAAGGGCTGTTCCCGCGTCAGGGCAGTCAATGGTGGACATCTGGCGAGCCGCGGTCAGAGCCTGTCCGGGAGGCGAGCCGGAACCGCTCTCGCCCGCACTCGCGTAGACGTTGACGGCGACCAGCCCACCTCCACCCAGGATCAGCGCGGCCGAGGCGACGATCGCCCGGTTGGCCAGTGTCGAACGTTTCTTGCGCGATGTGCGTCCCATGGAACTCCTCCGCTTCGGGGCTTCGAGTCAGAAGCGTGACGTCCCATACGGACGGGGCGCCCCGGCCGTTCAGAGCGGCCCGGAATTCCTCCGGCGGACCACACGGGCGGGCCCCGGGGCCGTCGCGACGGCCGGCCGTCGTCGAGACCGGGGCCGGCGGGCCGGCTGCGTTCCCGTACCAGGTCAGCCCCGGTCGAGGTAGGCGAGCACCGCCAGTACGCGCCGGTTGTCGTCGTCGGACACCGGCAGGCCGAGCTTGGCGAAGATGTTCGAGGTGTGCTTGGCCACCGCGCGCTCCGTGACCACCATCTGCGCCGCGATCGCACCGTTGGAACGGCCCTGCGCCATGAGCTCCATGACCTCACGCTCGCGGGGTGTCAGGCCGCCCATCGGCTTGTCCGCGGAGCGCCGGGACAGGAGCTGCGAGATGACCTGCGGGTCCATCGCCGTGCCGCCCGCGGCGACCCTGCGCACGGCGTCGACGAACTGGTCCGCGTCGAACACCCGGTCCTTCAACAGGTACCCGACGCCGCCGTCGCCGTCGGCCAGCAGCTCACGGGCGTACAACTGCTCCACGTGCTGCGACAGGACCAGCACCGGCAGCCCCGGCCGGCTGCGGCGGGCGGCGAGCGCGCACTGCAGGCCCTCGTCGGTGTGGGACGGCGGGAGCCGTACGTCGACGACGGCGACGTCGGGTTTCAACTCGGCCAGAGCCTGGGCGAGTTCCGGCCCCGACTCGACGGCCGCCGCGACCTCGAAGTCGTACGCCTCCAGCATGCGTACGAGGCCGTCGCGGAGCAGGAAGAGATCTTCGGCTAGGACAACGCGCAAGGGATCTCCATGGTCACCATGGTGGGGCCGCCCGCGGGACTGCTGACGGCGAGTACGCCGTCGAATGTACCCAGCCGGCGTTCGATTCCGCTGAGTCCCGATCCCCCCGTGACCGCTGCCCCGCCCCTGCCGTTGTCGGTGACCGAGATCCGCAGCATGCCCCCGGCGTGGTGCACGTCCACCCATATGCGGTCCGCGCCCGCGTGCTTCACCGCGTTCGTCAGGGTCTCACTCACCGCGAAGTACGCCGCCGACTCCACGGGTGCCTCGGCACGGCCCGTGAGCTCCACCGTCACCTCGGAGGCCACCGGCAGGCGCAGGGCAAGCGCCCTCACCGCGTCTCCCAGCCCCCGCTCGGCGAGCACCGGCGGATGGATGCCCCGTACGAGGTCACGCAGCTCCGCCAGGGCCTCCGCCGACGACGTACGCGCCATCGCCAGCAACTTCTTGGCCTGCGCCGGGTCCTTCTCGACCAGCGCCTCGATGGTGCCGAGGTTCATGCCCATCGCCACCAGCCGGGCCTGCGCCCCGTCGTGCAGGTCCCTCTCGATGCGCCGCAGTTCGGAGGCCGCCGTGTCCACGGCCTCGTGGCGCGTCTCGGTCAGCCGGTCGATGCGCCGCGCGAGCTCCCCCTGCGCCGGTGCCAGCGCCGACCGGGCGAGCACGAAGTGGGACCGGAGCAGCGGCTCGGCCGCCCACAGTCCGACATGGAAGACCGCGATGCCGAGGGCCGCCGCGGCGAGCCCCGTCAGCTGGCTGCCGACCGGCACGAATCCGTACCAGTACGTGCTGTCCTCGAACACCCGCCACAGCCCCGCCGCCAGGACCAGCCCCTCCACCGGATAGGCCACCAGCGCGAAGGTGAGGACCAGCAGCACGTAGCCGGCCGTCATGTCGAGCAGCAGCCACCGCAGGTCCCGCCAGGTGGCCGGGTCCTTCAGCAGCAGCGTGGTCCGCTCGACCCGGCCGTTGAAACCGGTGCGCGGATCCTTCGGGAACGGCCGGTAGGGCACCGGGATGCGGACGTCCGACCAGGTCGCCGCCAGCAGTCGGCGCCGGTTCGCATGGGCGCGCACCGCCTCCAGGACCCACGGGGTGGTCACCAGACCCACCCCCAGCAGGACGAAGGCCAGGGAGAGGACCGACAGGACGAAGAGAGCGGTGGAGCCCACGATGCTCGCGAAGGAGAGGACGAACGCCCGCCCGGCGGTCAGCAACGCGGTCCTGACCCGGCTGCGTGCGGCTCGCTTCATCGTGTCTCCCCTCGCCGGGCCCCCCCGTCGGATCCCGTTCGACGCACAGTCTCGCCCCTGCGGACCGTGCGCCGTCAGCCGTTCCGCCACCCGACCGGGGGTGTACCTGGCACCACCACCGGCCGCCCGCACCGGCCGTCCACCGACGGCGGGAGGCCCCGGGGAACAGGTCCCCGAGGCCTCCCGCCGTGTGCGCCGGAGCTCAGGGCGTGTACTTGTAGCCCACGCGCCGCACCGTCTGGATCGACCGCCGGTGCTCCGCGCCCAGCTTGCGGCGCAGACGGGCCACGTGGACGTCGACGGTCCGCCCGTCGCCCACGTGCCCGTAGCCCCAGACCGTCGTCACCAGCTGGTCACGGGTGTGCACCCGGTGCGGATGCGCCACCAGGTGCGCCAGCAGCTCGAATTCGAGATACGTGAGGTCCAGCGTCACCCCGTCCACAGCGGCGGTGCGCCGGGTGGAGTCGATCCGCACGGGGCCGCTCGCGGCAGGAGCGCCCACAGGCTCCGGCACGAGCTGCTGGTGCCGGGCCGTGGCCACGGCCCCGGCCAGGGCCGGCTGCTGGTCCGCGGGCACGAGCACCAGGTAACCGACCATCGGCGGCCGGCCCGGCAGCGCCGGCAGCGCGTGCTGGGGCGCGGGCAGCCAGGTGGCGCCAGGCGGCAGGAAGCCCGCCACGTCCGTGAGTTCGACCACCTCGTCACGGTCGACGGCGCGAAGCCTGGGACGGTCGGGGGAGAGGGTGGGGCGGGCGGCGGTGGAGGCCGCAGCGGACGCCGCGGTGGCGGCGGACGCTGCGGAGAAGGTACGGGTGTCAGCCATGGGGTCAGCTCTTTCGCGCGAGGAGTCGTCGAGGACGTACGTCGTGCGCGCGGGCCGAAGGCCGGTGTGAGGCGGCTTTAGAGGGCCTGCGCGTTCCACGCGCGGCAACACACCCGGTCGAAGTCATGGTGCTGACGGGAGGGCCAGAACGGCTCGAGGTCGCTGCGACCCGACGCGGTGTGCTGGAAGCCGGTCATGTCCCCATTGAAGCAGAGATTGCGGCTGTGCATCAGAGCCCTCTCACCCGTCGATACGGACCTCGCGCCGGACACCTCACCCCTCTCCTGCGCACCGGCCGCCCCACGGCCGTGCGGGGATCCGGGCACACCGAAGGGGCGTCCGCCCGCGGACGCCCCTTCGGTGACCGTGCCGGTGAGGCCGGAGCCGTCCCGGTGGGGATCAGACCTGGTCGGCCTTCTCCAGCGCGGTGCAGCAGGTGTCGACGATCAGCCGCGTGACGACGTACGGGTCGACGTTGGCGTTCGGACGGCGGTCCTCGATGTAGCCCTTCCGGTCCTGCTCGACCTGCCACGGGATACGGACCGAGGCGCCGCGGTCGGAGACTCCGTAGCTGTACTCGTTCCACGGGGCGGTCTCGTGCAGGCCGGTCAGGCGGTCGTCGATGCCCGCGCCGTAGTTCTTGACGTGGTCCATCGGCTTGGAGCCCTCACCGAGCGACTCGGCCGCCGTGATGATCGCGTCGTAGCCCTCGCGCATCGCCTTCGTCGAGAAGTTGGTGTGCGCGCCCGCGCCGTTCCAGTCGCCCTTGACGGGCTTCGGGTCCAGCGTCGCGGAGACGTCGAAGTCCTCGGCGGTGCGGTACAGCAGCCAGCGTGCGACCCACAGGTGGTCGGAGACCTCCAGCGGCGAGACCGGTCCGACCTGGAACTCCCACTGGCCGGGCATGACCTCGGCGTTGATGCCGGAGATGGCCAGACCCGCCTTCAGGCAGTTGTCGAGGTGCTTCTCGACGATGTCGCGGCCGAAGATCTCGTCCGCGCCCACACCGCAGTAGTAACCGCCCTGAGCGGCCGGGAAGCCGCCCTCGGGGAAGCCCAGCGGACGGTGGCCGTCGAAGAAGGTGTACTCCTGCTCGATGCCGAAGACCGGCTCCTGACCCGCGAACTGCTCGGCGACCGGGCGCAGCAGCGCGCGGGTGTTCGACGCGTGCGGAGTCATGTCGATGTCGAAGACCTCGCACAGGACGAGGACGTCGTCACCGCCGCGGATCGGGTCCGGACACGTGAAGACCGGCTTCAGCACCCGGTCGGAGGCGTGACCCTCGGCCTGGTTGGTGCTCGAACCGTCGAAACCCCAGATGGGCAGGTCCGCCACGTCCGTGGACGGGCTTCCGGACATGATCTTCGTCTTGGAGCGAAGCTTGGCGGTCGGCTCGGTGCCGTCGATCCAGATGTACTCAGCCTTGAACGTCACGGACGCCATCCTTTGCGGGTGCTGCGGTCTATGGTGCGCAGCTTCGCAAGCCGCGATTTCCCGGCCGTTGCCCGTATGTGAACCGCGTGTTACCGGGGTTTCCCCCGGGTGTCGCACGGCAGGTCACCTCCGCCGGGTGCCGTCCCATCCCGCGGCGCACCGGGTGCGGTCCGCGTAGCGCGGTCGCGTCCAGGCACACTTGTAGCATGAACACACACGTCGCCTCCGGCGGACCGCTGCGCATCGGCCTCGTCGGTGCCGGCCCCTGGGCCCGCATGACCCACGCCCCCGCCCTCGCCTCCCATCCGGGCGTCGTCCTGAGCGGTGTCTGGGGCCGGCGCCCCGAAGCCGCCCGGACGCTCGCTGCGGCGCACGGGACCGAGGCCTTCACGGGCGACGCAGGATTCGACGCGCTGCTGGCCGGCAGCGACGCGGTCGCCTTCGCCGTTCCGCCGGACGTCCAGGCGCCGCTCGCCGCACGAGCGGCCGCCGCGGGATGCCACCTGCTGCTGGACAAGCCGGTCGCGACCACCGTCGCCGGCGCGCGCGAGGTCGCCGATGCGGCCGGGCGGGCCGGGGTCGCCTCCGTGGTCTTCTGCACCATGCGGTTCGACGCGGGCACCGCCGCCTGGATCGCCGAACAGGCCGCAGCAGGAGGCTGGTTCACGGCACGGGCCATGTGGATCGGCGCACTGTTCACCCCGGGCGCCGCCAATGAGTTCGGTGCCTCGCCCTGGCGCCGGGAGAAGGGCGGACTCTGGGACGTCGGCCCGCACGCGCTCTCGGTCCTCGTCCCGGTGCTGGGTGAGGTGACGGAGGTGACCGCGGTCCGCGGACCGGCGGACGCCGCACATCTGCTCCTGCGGCACGCGTCCGGTGCGTCGAGCACGGTGACGCTCGCGCTGGACGCGCCGGAGGGAGCGACCGGGACCGAGCTGGAGGTCCGGGGCGAGGCAGGGGTGTCCTGCCTGCCCGCGGACGCGGTGGACGCCCGCGACGCCTTCCGGCTTGCCGTCGACGCGCTTGCGGAGGCGGCGCGTACGGGCGTGGCACACCCCTGCGACGTACGGTTCGGGCTGCGGCTCACCGAGGTGCTCGCCCGGGCCGAGGAGCAGCTCGCGCCGGTGCGCGCCTGACCCCGGCGGTTCAGCGCCCGAGCGCGTCCCGGACGGCCTCGTCGGACCTGGCCACCACGGCGGTCCCGTCCTCGGCGGTGATGATCGGGCGCTGGATCAGCTTCGGGTGCCCGGCCAGCGCCGTGATCCACCGCTCGCGCGAACCGGGCTCCCTCGGCCACTCCTTGATGCCGAGTTCCACAGCCTCGGCCTCCCCGGTGCGCGTGATGTCCCACGGCTCCAGCCCGAGGCGACCGAGCACGTCCCGGATCTCCTCGGGAGAGGGCACGTCCTCGAGGTAGCGGCGGACGGTGTAGTCGGCGCCCTCGGCATCGAGAAGACTCACCGCGCTGCGGCACTTGGAACAGGCGGGATTGATCCAGATCTCCATGGGGCCCAGGGTACGGGAGTGACCCCGAAAAGGCCTCTGGCCAGGGGCGATTGTCAGTGCGGGGCAGTAAAATGGAGGGAGTTCGTGAGGGTTCCACCACCGTGCCAGGAGGTTGCCGATGGCCGTCGCCACAGTCACGACCGAGCCGCTCCACACGCCGCTGCGCAAGAAGCCGCTCCCCGCGGGCCGGCCCCGCGAGTGGTACGTCTCGCACAACCGTCGCCTGAAGGCCATGCGCCTGGCGATCGCCCTGCTCGACAGCGGTGTCTACCACCCGTCGAGCGCCGACAACGACCGGATACGCACGACCGCCGACCGTCTCGCCATCCACCCGCCGTCCGACACCACCTGCCGCATGGTCCGCGCACTGATCCGCTACGGCCGCTGACCGCACCCCCCCGCACCGCCCGTGCCCCCGGACGTCCGGGGGCACGGGTTCGCGGGTGCCTGGCGGAGCGCCCGGCCGCAGTTCCGTATACGGCGGGGACGGGGCAGGCCAGGCCGCCTGCGGCGAGCACGGCACCCTCCTCAACGGCTGCCGCGCGCCGCCGACGCGTCATCCGTCGACGGCCGAATTCGTGAACCGCCTGAGGGGGAGCACGTGTTCAAGGCTGCACCGTCCGCCGCACCGGACCCGGCAGCGGACCCGGCCGAGGGCGGCCGGAAGAGCCCGCCGCCCTGGTCACGGGGTCAGAACCCAGCGTCCGCGGCTGCCGCCGTCGCGGAGGGCCCGGTAGGCCGTCGCGGCCTCGGCGAGCGGGACCGCGCCCGCACGGCGTGCTTCGAGCCGTCCCTCTGCGGTCAGCCGCAGCATCTCGCGCAACCGGTCACCGTCCGGGACGACGACCGCGCTGACGACGGTGATGCCCCGCTCGGCCGGCGGCTCCGCACCGGGAAAGACGCCGGCGTACGTCCCCAGGTCGCGTACGGCGTTCAGAGCCGGGCCGTTGAGGCGCGCGGCATCCAGTACCGCGTCGAAGCCCGTGACTCCCTCCAGAGTGCTGATCGCCTCCGTGGCTCCGGCCCGCACCAGGAAGTCCGCGTCAGAGGTGCGGGCGAGCCCGGTGACGGACCAGCCGGCGAGCGCGGCGAGGGCCACCGCGTACCCCCCGACCCCACCGGCCGCTCCGGTGACCAGCAGGGTTCTGCCGCGGGAGGGGCCGAGCAGGCTGATGAGCTGGTCGGCGGTCAGCGAGTTGAGCGGGACCGTGGCCGCGTCCAGCAGGCCGACCCCTTCGGGCACGGGCGCCACGTCCGCCGCCGGCACGATCACGTACTCCGCCGCCGCTCCGGCTGCCGAATGGGGTGCGTGGGGGAACGTCATCGCTGCCACCGGCATGCCGGCCGTCAGGTCGTGCACGCCGGGGCCCACCCTGTCCACGACGCCCGAGACGTCCAGCCCCAGCCCTCGAAGCCGCCCGTCGCCGATCGCGGGCGCGCGGCCGTCGACGGCGTGCAGATCCGCCGGGTTGACCGCGGCGCCCGCCATCCTGATGCGAACCTGCCCCGTGGCAGGCTCGGGATCGGGGAGGTGCTCGACTGATGCCCCACCTTGTCCTGCGGATGACCCGACGACGATCGCGCGCACGGTTCTCTCCCTCTGTCGTTGTCCGTAGGTGGGCGCCGCGGCTCGTATCCCCGCCTGTCCGGCGGATCCATCGCACGCCGGGCATTGCTCCGTACTATGTCGGTGACACCGGAGCGGCGCTCCGGAAGAGACTGTAACGGAGCGGTGCTCCGTTCGCCGAACGGAGCACCGCTCCGTCCCACGTGAGGTCATGACATGCCACCGACGAATCGCGCCGACGCGCTGAGAAACCGTGCCCTGCTGCTGGCGGCGGCCGGTGAGGTCATCGCCGAACACGGCACCAACGCGTCACTTCGAGACGTCGCCCGCCGGGCCGGCGTGGGCATCGGCACGCTCTATCGCCATTTCCCCAACCGTGAAGTACTCCTTGAGGCGCTGCTCGACGCGAACTTCGACGCTCTGCGCGCCCGCGCCGACGGCCTGCTCGCATCCCCCGACCCGGAGGCGGCGCTCCTTGCGTGGCTCGAGGAAATGGCGGCCGGATCGGCGACGTACCAGGGTCTCCCCGAGTCGATCATGGACGCCCTCGCCAACGAGGAGTCGGGGCTGCACGAGGCATGCGACCGGATGAAGTCCGCCGGCGGCCGACTGCTCGAACGGGCGCAGGAAGCCGGCTCCATCCGGCCCGAACTCACCATCCGCGCGGTCATCGCGGTCGCTCTCGGCCTCTCGTGGGCCGCCCAGTACGCCTCCGACCTGTCCGAACAGGTCGGCCCACTGCTCCGCGCGGCGATCGTGGCATCCGGCGCGCGGGAGTGACGGAGGCGGCCATCCTTCGGCGCCCACGTGTCGCACGGAGTGGAAGTGTGACGTGTCACAGACATCGCGGCGGTGCTGTGGGAACTTCAACTCTGCTACTCATCAGCTGAGTTGACGACGTCCAGTCCCGACGTGCGCGTGGAGAGGGTCGAATGAGCACTCTGCAAGCCATCACGCTCGACCAGGTGGTCGACACGGACCGCTACCCCCTGTCGGACCCGGAGAGTCCCGAATGCGAGGCGGTGGTCGCGCGGGCGCGCAGCGAACTGGACGCGGTCGGCTGCACCGTACTCCCCGACTTCATCCGGCCCGCACTCCACGAGGTCCTGCGACAGGAGTGCGCCGCCATCGCCCCGCAGGCGTACTTCGACGTGGAGACGGTGAACGTCTACAACATCGATGTGGACGCCGATCTGCCCGAGGACCACCCCGGACGGCGCACCTTCCAGCGCGGCAACGCCTTCGTCGCCCGCGACCGCGTGCCCGCGGACGCCCTCATCGGCCGGCTCTACGGCCACGAGCTGTTCCAGCGCTTCGTGGCCGGCTGCTTCGCGCTGCCCCGCCTGTACGAGCTCGCCGACCCGCTGTCGGGACTCGTGCTCAACGTCGTGCGCCCGGGAATGGAGCACCCCTGGCATTTCGACACCAACGAGTACACGGTCAGCATGCTGACCCAGGAGGCCGAGAGCGGCGGCGACTTCGAGTACTGCCCGCACATCAGGTCCGCCGACGACGAACGGTTCGACGACGTCCGGGACGTCCTGGACGGCCGCGGCGGGCCGATGACCCGCCGTCTCCCGCTGAGGCCGGGCGACCTGCAGCTGTTCATGGGCCGCTATTCGCTGCACCGGGTCAGCCCCGTGCGGGGCGGCCGGGCGCGGCACAGCGCGATCTTCGCCTACAGCGAGCGCCCCGGCGTCATCGGGAGCGTGGCCCGCACCAGGCAGCTCTTCGGCCGCGTGCTGCCCGAGCACCGTGCCGCGGAGGGCCGGGCGGTGCGGGGGGACCGGCTGCTGGACTGACGGACTTCTCCAGACCACGGCCCAGCCACGCGATCCACCAAGGAGAAGCCCCTTGCGCCTCGACGCGACCGGAAAAGTCTCGCTGGACCACATCTACACCGCACCCGATCCCCGGACGTACTTCCGGGAACTGCGCCCCCTCGGCTACTGCGTGCCCCAACTGGCCAAGCCCTACTTCGAGAAGCTCGTCAAGGAGTACCGGGAGACCGAACAGGTCACCGCCCCACGGGTGCTGGACATCGGCTGCTCGTACGGGATCAACGCGGCCCTGCTGAAGTACGACCTCACGATGGACGAGCTCTACGCACGCTACGACGGCACCGGCCCCACCACCCGCGAAGGGCTCCTGGCGCGCGACCAGGACCTCTCCCGCTCCCGCAGCCCCGCGAACGGCCTGCGCTTCACCGGCCTGGACGCCTCCACCGGGGCCCTGGCCTACGCCCGCGAGGCCGGCTTCCTCGACGACACCGTCCACGCCGACCTGGAGACGTACGACCCCACCCCGGAGCAGCGCGCCCGGCTCGCCGGCACCGACCTGGTGATCTCGACCGGATGCATCGGCTACGTCACCGAACGCACGCTCGTCCGTGTCGTCCGCGCGCAGGACGGCCGACTCCCGTGGATGGCGCACTTCGTCCTGCGCATGTTCCCCTTCGCCCCCGTCGAGCAGGCCCTGGCGGAACTGGGCTACCGCACGATCACGGTCGACGGGGTCTTCAGGCAGCGGCGGTTCGCCGGACCCCAGGAACAGCGACGGGTCCTGGACGGCATGGCCGCGGCCGAGGTGGACGCGAGCGGACTGGAGGAGGATGGCTGGCTCTACGCCCAGCTCCACCTCTCCACGCCCCGGAACCGGTAGATCCCATTCCCGCCCTACTCACCGAGAAGAGAGCCGCATTGAACGTCAGTCAGGAAGCAGCAGCCGGAGCGACCTTCGCCCGTGAGGGCAGTCTGCCGAAGGTGCCGCTGCCCACACTGGAGGCGAGCTGTGAGAGGTTCCTCGCCTGGTGCGCCCCCTTGCTGACCGAGGAGGAGCGGGCGGCCACCGAGGCCGAGGTCGCCGCCTTCCTGCGGCCCGGCGGCCCCGGCAGGACGCTGCACGCGGCGCTGGAGGAGTACGACGCGACGGAGGGGGTGCACAGCTGGCTCGACACCTTCTGGCCGTACCGCTACCTCGGCCGCCGGGACCGCATCGCTCTCAACGCCAACTTCTTCTTCCTCTTCCAGGACACCGGCCAGGGACAGCTCGACCGCGCCGCCGGGCTCGTCGCCGGGGCGCTCCACTACAAGCGGCGCCTCGACGAGGGGCTCGTCGCGCCGGTGGAACAGCGCGGGGTGCCGCAGTCCATGGTGCAGAACAAGTACCTCTTCTCCACCACGCGCATCCCCGGAGTGCCGCTGGACACCGTGCGCGCCCCGTACAGCGAGCAGGCGCCCGGGCCCTCCGCGGCCCGGCACATCGTCGTGTTCTTCCGCGGCACCATGTTCCGCCTGGACGTCATCGGCCCCGACGGCGTCCCGCACAGCCTCGACGAGATCGAAGGGGGGCTGCGCGCGGTGACCAAGGCCGACGTCCACACGGCGGACGAGGACCGGGCAGGTCACCTCACCACCATGGCACGGGCCGAGTGGGCGGCCACGCGGCAGGAACTGCTGGCCGGGGACCCGGCCAACGCCAGGACGCTGGACGACATCGAGACCGCCCTCTTCTGCGTCTGCCTGGAGGACTTCGCACCCGGGGACACCCAGCAGACCTGCGACGAACTGCTGCACGGAGACCGGGGAAACCGGTGGTTCGACAAGGCCGTCTCCTTCGTCGTCTACGCGGACGGCCGGGCCGGCATCAACGTCGAGCACTGCGAGCTGGACGGGACGACCATCCTCAGCTTCACCGACGCGCTGCTCGGCACCCCGCCCGAGGAGCACTCCCGCCGCTCCGGCGCCCGCCCCCAGGGGCAGCCGGTCCCGCAGCCGCTCACCTTCGGGCTGGACGCGCCCCTGAGGGCCCGGGTACGCACCGCCGCGGACGCGTTCGCCGCGTACGGGCGGGACACCGCCACCACCACCGTGTCCTTCGGGGACTTCGGCAGCACCGCGGCCAAGGCGCTCGGGGTGTCCCCGGACGCGTTCGTGCAGACCGCGTACCAGTTGGCCCACCAGCGCGCCAAGGGGCACTTGGGGGCGACGTACGAGTCCATCGCCACCCGGCAGTTCCGCCACGGCCGAACCGAGGCGATGCGGGTGGTGACCCCCGAGATGCCGGCCTTCGTCGCGGCGATGGAGGACCCCCTGGCGGACCGCGACGCCCGCCGCGCCGCGTTCCGGGCCGCCGCGGCGGCGCACGTCGCCCGGGCGAAGGAGTGCCAGGCCGGCGCCGCGCCCGAGCAGCACCTCTGGGAACTGGAACTGATCCAGCGCCGCCGGGGCGAGGAGCTCGGCGTCGGCGAACAGCCCTCCTTGTACCGCTCCCCGGGCTGGCTGACCATGCGGGACGACTACCTGAGCACGAGCTCGGCACCGTCCGAGAACATCCAGTACTTCGGCTTCGGCTCCACGAGCAGCCGCTGCATCGGCGTGGCCTACGTCCTGCTCCCGCAGCGGTTCAACCTCTACCTGAGCACCCCGCGCACGGTCGCCGACCAGATGCACGCCTTCGCGGACCGGCTTCGCGAGGCGGTCAGGGAACTGCGGGACCTCCTGGCGGACTGACCCCGAGGAGCTGCCACCGGAGCCGGTGCCCCGCCGACGCCTTCAGCGTGTACGAACGACATCAGGGCCTCCCGGCCCCGCTCGGTTCGATTCGCGTCTCCGAGCTGCCGGGAAGCCCTGACTTCATGCCCTCACCGCCGGACGATCACCCGCCAGGAACGTGTCCGGCCTGCGCGTTCCAGGAGCGGTCGAGATACGGCTTCTCGGGCAAGTCCTAATACTGGGGATGCGCCCAAGCCGAGCAGGCGTCACCACCGAACCCATTCGGTCCGCAGACCCTGAATGAAGTGACATCCCGGGAAAGAGTTGTGGATGCTGAACTGCGGGCCGGGCCATAAATCTTGTGCATGGTTGCGTCGCCGTTCAGGTAGTAGTCGGCGTGAGCTCCGGAATTATTCGACCAGACCCAGATCCAGCTCGTCACTCCGGGGCCCGCTGTGCTGTTGTTGACCTGAGCCTGGTAGTCGGCACTGTCAACACCGGTATCGACATGCTTGGACACCGAACAGGCATAGCCGCAGTCAGCCGCCGCCGAGGCTGAGGCGGGGGACGAAGCAAGGGTCAGCCCTGCGACGGTCATCCCGGTGGCTACGGCAGCTGCTCGGGTTATTGTTTTCAGCTTCATCAACTCACTCGCCTACGTCAAAAAGAGGTTCTTGTGGTCGCAAAAGAAATGGCCAGGTACTTTCAGCTGGAATTTGCTCACCAGTGTTCGAAAGCCCCGTGATCAACTCCTGCGTATCGACAGTAGGACACGCCGAACCAAGGCTCCACTCGTTTTGACGGTTTCATGTCGTCAAGAAGTCATAGTTATCCTCGGTCCTTCCGTCGACCCTCATACGACAGCGAGGGCTGGTTCCCCCCGAGGTAGGGGGAACCAGCCCTCGCTGCTGAATCTGACGTCGAGGCAGGGACCGCCGGACCGGCCTCAGCCTGGAGAACCAGGGGCTTCAACGAGAAACACAGGAGAGTGTCTCTGCGGGGCACACCACGTTCCCGGCTCCGGTCAAGGGCACCCGCCCCTGCGTCTTAGAGGTCGTAGTACAGCTCGAACTCGTGCGGGTGCGGGCGCAGCTGGATCGGGGCGATCTCGTTCGTGCGCTTGTAGTCGATCCACGTCTCGATCAGGTCGGGCGTGAAGACGCCGCCGGCCTGGAGGTACTCGTGGTCGGCCTCGAGGGCGTCGAGGACGGCGGGCAGCGAGGTCGGGACCTGCTGGACACCCGCGTGCTCCTCGGGAGCCAGCTCGTAGAGGTCCTTGTCGATCGGCTCCGGCGGCTCGATCTTGTTCTTGACACCGTCGAGGCCGGCCATCAGCAGGGCCGAGAACGCCAGGTACGGGTTCGAGGACGGGTCCGGCGCACGGAACTCGACGCGCTTGGCCTTCGGGTTGGAGCCCGTGATCGGGATGCGCATCGCGGCGGAGCGGTTGCGCTGCGAGTACACCATGTTGACCGGGGCCTCGAAGCCCGGCACCAGGCGGTGGTAGGAGTTCACCGTCGGGTTGGTGAAGGCGAGCAGCGACGGGGCGTGCTTCAGGATGCCGCCGATGTAGTAGCGCGCCATGTCCGAGAGGCCCGCGTAGCCCTGCTCGTCGTAGAACAGCGGGGAGCCGCCGGACCACAGGGACTGGTGGACGTGCATGCCCGAGCCGTTGTCACCGAAGATCGGCTTCGGCATGAAGGTCGCGCTCTTGCCGTTGCGCCAGGCGACGTTCTTCACGATGTACTTGAAGAGCATGAGGTCGTCGGCCGCGGCGAGCAGCGTGTTGAACTTGTAGTTGATCTCGGCCTGGCCGGCGGTGCCGACCTCGTGGTGCTGGCGCTCGACCTGGAGGCCGTTCTTGTCCAGCTCCATGGAGATCTCGGCGCGCAGGTCGGCGAAGTGGTCGACCGGCGGCGTCGGGAAGTAGCCGCCCTTGTAGCGGACCTTGTAACCCCGGTTGTTCTCGACCGCACCGGTGTTCCAGGCGCCGGCCTCGGAGTCGATGTGGTAGAAGCTCTCGTTCGCCGACGTCTGGAAGCGGACGTTGTCGAAGACGTAGAACTCGGCCTCGGGGCCGAAGTAGGCGGTGTCGGCGACACCGGTGGAGGCGAGGTAGGCCTCGGCCTTCTTCGCGACGTTCCGCGGGTCACGGCTGTACTGCTCGCCGGTGATCGGGTCGTGGATGAAGAAGTTGATGTTCACGGTCTTGTCGCGGCGGAACGGGTCGACACGAGCCGTCGACAGGTCCGCGCGGAGCGCCATGTCGGACTCGTGGATGGCCTGGAAGCCACGGATCGACGAGCCGTCGAACGCCAGTTCCTCGGACGGGTCGAAGGACGCCGCGGGGATCGTGAAGTGCTGCATCACACCCGGCAGGTCGCAGAACCGGACGTCGACGAACTTGACGTCGTTGTCGGCGATGTACTTCTGGACTTCGTCGGCGTTCTGGAACATCCAACTCCTCCTACTCCCGACCCGGGAAAGGGCGGGGTTGCAGCTCGTCTGTGTGGCCAGTGCGGTGGCACACGCTGGACCCGACCTTAGGCAGAAGGGATTTCTCCAGCATGACCCATTTGTTTCGCACAAGTTAACCAGCCCGGTTGCCTGCGGCACCTCGGCGACGTGTTCCGTGCCCCGCCCGGCCAGGTGCAAACGTGGGCGCAGTACCGTGGTCCGGTGGACAACAGGCAAGCAATCGGATCGTGGCTCTCGGGGCCGCGCGCGGCGGCCGAGGAGATGGGCGCCGACTTCGGTTACCGGGGCGAGCGCCTCGGTCTGCCCCAGGAGGGGCCGGGGTCGATCGCCCCGCTCGGCCGGCGTTTCGGGGCCCTCTTCATCGACTGGATCGTGTGCATGGTGATCGCATACGGCCTGCTCGCTCGCGGTGACCAGCAGGTGGCGGGGAACTGGGCGCTCGGCGTCTTCCTCGTCATGAGCCTGCTGACGGTCGGAACCATCGGTTCAACCCCGGGTAAGCGGATCATGGGCCTGCGGGTCGTCGCCGAGGACGGCGGGCGGCTCGGGACCGTGAGGGTCGCCCTGCGGAGCGTACTGCTCCTCCTGGTCATCCCGGCCATCGTCTGGGACCGCGACAGCCGGGGCCTCCACGACCGGCTGGCGCGCGCCGTGCAGGTCCGTATCTGAGCCGTCCGCATCCCGGACACCCGGGTGCGCGGCGCTCCGCACTCCACACGCCGACCGCGAGCCTGGGCCGGCTGCGGGCGGCCCCCGCCCGTGGCGCCACGGGACAGGACGCCGGGACACGGCGCCGGGGGAGACACAGGGACAGCGAAACGGTGCGGCCCCGGACGAGATCTCGTCCGGGGCCGCACCGCTTCACGCTTCCGCGGTATCAGCGCATCTTTCCGCCGCGCGGCATCCGCATGCCCTTCGGCATCGGGCCCTTCGGCAGCGGCATGTTGCTCATCAGGTCACCCATCGCGCGCAGCCGGTCGTTGGCGGCGGTCACCTGCGGACCGGTGAGGACCCGCGGGAGCTTCAGCATCCTGGTGCGCACCTTCTTCAGCGGCACCTGGCCCTCGCCGTCGCCGACGATGATGTCGTGCACGGGTACGTCGACCACGATGCGGGCCATCCGCTTCTTCTCGGCGGCCAGGAGGCTCTTCACCCGGTTCGGGTTGCCCTCGGCCACGAGCACGATCCCCGCCTTGCCGACCGCCCGGTGGACGACGTCCTGGCTCCGGTTCATCGCGACCGCCGGAGTCGTGGTCCAGCCGCGGCCGACACGGTCCAGCACCGCCGCAGCGGCGCCCGGCTGTCCCTCCATCTGCCCGAAGGCCGCCCGCTCCGCGCGGCGTCCGAAGATGATCGCCATCGCGAGGAACGCCAGTACGAAGCCCAGGATGCCCGCGTAGACCGGGTGACCGATCAGGAAACCGATGGCGAGGAGGACACCGAAGGTGATGATTCCCACACCCGCGACGACGAGACCCACTTTGGGGTCCGACCGCCTGGTCATCTTGTAGGTCAGGGCGATCTGCTTGAGCCGCCCCGCGTTCTCGGCGCTGTCCGCGCCGTCAGTGTTTGCCTTCCTCGCCATGCAGCGAAGTTTACGTGGCCCGGAGGTGACCTAGGAACGGTGGTCGGCCACAGCCTTCAGCACGTGCTCCGCCTCGACCCGGTCCTGGGCCCTGCGGCGGTCCTCGAGGACCGCCGTCCAGGCGTTCCTGCGGGCGGTGCGCTGGCCGCTGCTCATGAGCAGCGACTCGACGGCGCGGAGTGCGGTGGTGACGGACGGGATGGTGTTGGCTCGTACCGGCGCGGCGTGCATCGTGGACGTTCCCCCTCGGAGCGGATGCGCGCACCCGGCGCGCACTGAGTAGCGGGAAGCAATGACGGCGGTGGCCGTGGAAGCCACCGCGTATGTACCTAGGGTCACTGCTCGGTGTTACCAGTGCATGACCGGTCGGTCAAACACCAATGAACCTCTGATTTCGGCGCCGCGCACGTCGACGCGGCCCATACGGGCCCCCGACCTGCGGGGGACGCACGGACCGCGTCGTCGCGGCTATTACTGTTCAGTAATTACTTGTGCGCCGATTCACACGGAGGGTGTGGCCGCGGTGGCGGCACTGCGGCGCTCGATCGCCTGCTGGAAGAGGCGTCCGGCGCGGTAGGACGAACGCACCAGCGGACCCGACATGACGCCGGAGTAACCGATCGCGTCGGCCTCGTCCTTGAGCTCCACGAACTCGTGCGGCTTCACCCAGCGCTCGACCGGGTGGTGCCGGACGGAGGGCCGGAGGTACTGCGTAATCGTGATGAGCTCGCAACCCGCGTCGTACAGGTCCTGGAGCGCCTCGCTGACTTCCTCGCGGGTCTCGCCCATGCCGAGGATCAGGTTGGACTTGGTCACCAGACCGGCCTCGCGGGCCCGCGTGATGACTTCCAGGGAACGCTCGTAACGGAAGCCGGGGCGGATGCGCTTGAAGATCCGCGGCACCGTCTCCACGTTGTGCGCGAGCACCTCCGGGCGCGAGGAGAAGACCTCGGCCAGCTGCTCCGGCTCGGCGTTGAAGTCGGGGATCAGCAGCTCGACCTTGGTCGCGCCCGCCTCCCGCTCCGCCGTCAGCCCGTGGATCTGGCGCACGGTCTCCGCGTACAGCCAGGCACCGCCGTCCTCCAGGTCGTCGCGGGCGACGCCGGTGATGGTGGCGTAGTTCAGGTCCATCGTGACCACGGACTCGCCCACGCGGCGGGGCTCGTCACGGTCGAGGGCCTGCGGCTTCCCCGTGTCGATCTGGCAGAAGTCGCAGCGCCTCGTGCACTGGTCCCCGCCGATGAGGAAGGTGGCCTCGCGGTCCTCCCAGCATTCGAAGATGTTCGGGCAGCCGGCCTCCTGGCACACCGTGTGCAGTCCCTCGCTCTTCACGAGTTTCTGCAGCTGGTTGTACTCGGGGCCCATCTTCGCCCGGGTCTTGATCCACTCGGGCTTGCGCTCGATGGGGGTCTGGCTGTTCCGGACCTCGAGGCGCAGCATCTTGCGCCCGTCGGGTGCGACAGCGGACACTCCGGCACTCCCCTTAGCTCTCACTGCATTGGAATCTTCGGTAAACACCAGGGTACGCCCGTGGTTAGAACGGTCTTACGTCTGCCCAACCTGTGGCCGAGAGGCCCTATTCCCGGCGGGCCTGTGGGAACCGTCTCAGGCGGGCGTGACGGCGGTCTCCGGGGTGCCGACGACGCGCGGCGCGGGCTCCGCGTTCTCCAGGATCTCCCGCAGGTGCCTCTCGGCGACCGGCAGGACGTCGTCGATCGTGATCTCGCGGCCCAGTTCGCTGCTGAGCGAGGTCACCCCCGCGTCCCGGATACCGCACGGCACGATCCGGTCGAAGGACGTGTTGTCCGGGTTCACGTTCAGCGAGAAGCCGTGCATGGTCACGCCCTTGGCGACCCTGATACCGATCGCCGCGAGCTTGCGGTCCTCCCGGCGCTGGCCGGCGTTGGACGGCGCGTACTCGGGGCCGTTCAGCCGGGGATCGAACTCCTCGTCGTGCAGCCGGGGGTCGAAGTCCAGCGAGAGCCCGCCGAGGGCCGGGCGGTCCTCGACCGGATCGCCGAGCACCCAGACACCGCTGCGGCCCTCCACCCGGCTGGTCTCCACGCCGAACTCGGCGGCCGTGCGGATCAGCGCGTCCTCCAGGCGGCGCACGTGGGCGACCACGTCCACCGGGCGCGGCAGCTTCAGGATCGGGTAGCCGATGAGCTGCCCGGGGCCGTGCCAGGTGATCTTCCCGCCGCGGTCGACATCGATGACGGGCGTACCGTCCAGCGGGCGCTCGCTCTCCGTCGTGCGCCGGCCCGCCGTGTAGACGGACGGGTGCTCGAGGAGCAGGCAGGTGTCGGGGACGGTGTCCTCGAACCGTGCGGCGTGCACCTCGCGCTGCCTCTGCCAGGCCTCCTGGTAGTCGACGGCCTCCTCGCCGAATCCCAGACGGACGAACCGCAGCTCACTCACTCGGGTGCCTCCCTACTCGCGGTGCCGCAGGGCCGGGGGGTGTCCCCGGAACCACGTCACCATGCACTGATGTGCGCCCCCAGCCACTGTACGACCGGCGCCGGATGCCGGATCCGGCAGGCCGTACGCGGTCGAATCCGTCAGCGATCCGGGCAATCCTCACACGATCGGATGAACGTGGAGCGAAGGGTGCTGGGACCGCGGCCGAGGCGGCTAAATTCGCGCCGTTCCATAACGGGCTCGCCCGCTCCCACTCGCGGGGGAGCCCGGGAGGGCCGCCCGCCCGGGCTCGATGGCAGGAGACCTTTCAGCTGATGTCGGAACGACCGCCCCAGCGCACCCCGAACCGGCGCCTCGCCGCCCTCATCGCGGAGGCCGGGTTCTCCCATGCCGGGCTGGCCCGCCGGGTGGACCAGCTCGGCCTCGAACACGGGCTCGACCTGCGATACGACAAGACCTCGGTGACCCGCTGGCTGCGCGGTCAGCAGCCCCGGGGCACCACCCCCGCACTGATCGCCGAGGTCTTCACCCGGCGCCTCGGACGCCGGCTCTCGGCACAGGATCTGGGCCTGGACGCGTGCGCACCCGTCTACGCGGGCCTGGAGTTCGCGGCGACACCCGCGGAGGCGGTCGACATCGTCAGCGGTCTGTGGCGCAAGGACTCGGGCAGTCACGCCGAGCTGCGCAAGATCGCCTTCACCCCGGCCGGACTCGTCGTCCCCAGCCGGGACTGGCTGATCGGGCGCGCCGACGAATGGGTCGGCCGCGGCGGGACAGCGGACCGGGCGGGCGGGACACCCTCGACGGCCGCCCCGCGCACGACCGCCGAGGCCCGCGCCCCGCAAGGGCTCCACCAGGCGAACGGGAGCGGCGTCCCGCAGGCACCCGGGCTGCCGCACGGAGCCCGTGACCCCGGGCTCCCACGCCCTCCCGCGCCCGCGGCGCCGCCCCTCGGCGTCCCGCGCCAGCGGCAGACCGAGCGGGGTGCGGGCCTGCGGGTCGGCAGCGGCGACGTCGCCGCGCTGCGCTCGGTGGGCGAGCTCTTCCGCACCCTGGACAACGCCTACGGCGGTGGCCACGCCCGGCAGGCCCTCGTCCGGTACCTGGAGCACGAGGCCGAGCCCATGCTCCGCGGGAGCTACGGCGAGGCCATGGGCAGGCGGCTGTTCTCCGCCGCGGCCGATCTGACCAGGCTGGCGGGCTGGACCTCGTACGACATCGCGGCGCACGGTCTCGCCCAGCGCTACTTCGTGCAGGCGCTGCGCCTCGCCCAGGCGGCCGGTGACCGGGCGTACGGTGCCTTCGTCCTGATCACGATGAGCCGCCAGGCCGTCTATCTCGGGCACGGCAGGGAGGCCATCCAGCTCGCCCGGGTCGCCCAGCAGGGCATCGGCTCCGCCGCGCCGCAGATCGTCATGGCGCTGCTGCACGCGGTGGAGGCCCGCGGGCACGGCGTCCTGGGGGAGAGCAGGGCCTGCGTCGCCGCCCTCGTCCGGTCGGAACGCGCGTTGCAGGGCGCCAGGCCCGGGGACGACGTGCCGCACTGGGCGCGCTTCTTCGACGAGGCCCAGCTCGCCGACGAGTTCGGCCACTGCCACCGAGATCTGCAGCAGTACCGGGTGGCCGCACAGCACGCCGAGCGGTCGCTCCAGCTGCGGGCGCCCGCCTTCGCCCGGAGCAGGCTGTTCTGCCGCGTGGTACTGGCCTCGGCGCGCCTCGGGCTCGGCGAACTGGACCAGGCATGCCTGCTGGGTGCCGAGGCGGCCCAACAGGCGGCCGAGATGCGGTCGGTGCGCGCGACGGAGTACGTCCGGGACTTCGAACGGCGCCTCGAGCCCTACCGCGACGCCGTCGCCGTGCGGGGTTACCGCGACCGGGTCGCCGCCCTCGGCTGACCGGCGCCTACGCGGCCGCGGGGAGGTGTGTCCCGTCCTCGCGGGGCCGGCTCACCCCCAGGTCCGCGAGGATCGCCGAGGCCGCACGGCGGCCCGAGGCCAGGGCCCCCTGGACGCTGCTCGTGTCGCGGTGGTCGCCGCACACGTACAGTCCGGCGAGCACCCGGACGGGCCGCCGCGGATCGTGCGGCGGCACCATCGCCGGGACGGCCTCCGGGTCGTGACGGGCGGCCAGGAGCTCCCAGTCGTGCGTGGGTGTCCCGTACAGCCTGGAGAGGTGCGCGCGGACGGTACGGTCGAGGTCCGGCGGCTGCGGGCCGAGCACCGTGGAGGTGATCAGGACGCGGCCGCGCGGTGCGCGCGAGGGGTCCACCTCGCTCATCACCGCCGTGTGGGCGACCGGACCCGACCGGTCCGCGTCGAGCAGGAGACGGGCCCCGGTCGACGGCGCTTTGGGTGCTGTGTGGTGGAGCACCGTCACCGGGTGGAACGCCGGTGTGCGCAGGCCCGGCAGCAGTTCGGCGGCGGCGCCCGCACCGGTCGCCAGCAGCAGTGACCGGCAGCCGAGCTCGCCGTGCTCCTTGGTGCGTACGGAGGTGATGCCGGCGGCCGTCACGTGCACCCCGGTGCGTACGGTCCCGGGCGGCAGCGCGGCCGCCAGCAGTTCGGGCAGGGCCGAGGACCCGCCCGAGGGCACGCAGAGCCGGCCGCGGGCGTAGTCGCGGAGGGCGAGTTCGGCGCAGCGGCTCGACGTGGTCAGCTCCGGGTCGCAGAGCAGCGCCGAGAGCAGCGGCCGGAGGAACCCGTCGACGGTGCGGGGCGAGAGGCCGCGCGCCGCCGGTGCCGCGAGCGCGGGCCTGTCGGGCCGGGCGGTGATGCGGGACTCGGGGGTGGTGGCGAGTCGTGCCAGCCAGGCGCCGAGGCGGGCCTGGTCGATCGCTCCTCCCAGGGGCGCGCTGGGGGCGCTCGATCGGGAGCGCACTGCGCGGAGTGCGCCCCGCGCGCTCCGTATGTCGCCGGCGCGGTACTGTCGCCCCCCGCTGTGGACGAGTACCCCGGGTGCGAACTCCCGCAGGACCAGGGCCTCGAGCCCCGGAGCGCCGGTGAGATCCGGATACGCCGTGTTGAGCAACGGGCCCGGACCGTCGAGCCGGAAGCCGTCGACCTCGCGGGTGGCCATCCGGCCCCCCACCTCCTCGGCGGCCTCCAGGACACTGACGTCCACTCCCGCGCCGATGAGCTGGTGAGCCGCCGACAGGCCGGCGATACCCGCCCCGATGATGACCACATCCGCGTGGTCTGCTGTGTGTGCCGTGAGCACGTGCCCCTCCCCGATTCGGTGCGAATGCTGGGGGGCTATTTCCCCCAACGCGGCCCCGGAATGCCGGAGTTCGGGTCGAGGCTAGGCGGATGGCCGATACGGGCGCAGTCGCGCGCACCCAGGGCACCGGTGCACGGGGTCGCACGGCGGCCGCACGGGCGGGCCGACCCGGCCCGGGTCGGGCCGGTCAGCGCAGCGCGGCGCGGATGGCTTCGTCGATACCGGGGAACGCGAAGGCGAAGCCCGAGTCGAGGAGCCGGCCGGGCAGCACCCGCTGACTGCCCAGGACGTCCTCGGAGAACTCGCCGAGCGCGATCTTCAGAGCCGGCGCCGGGGCGGTGAACAGGGTCGGGCGCTTCAGTACCCGACCCATCGCGGCCGTCACCTGCGCGTTCGTGACGGGGGAGGGGGCGGTCAGGTTCACCGGCCCCGACAGGCTCTCCGTGTCCAGGATGTGCCGCAGCGCAGCGACGTGGTCGTGCAGCGCGATGAAGCTCCAGTACTGCCGGCCGCTGCCGAGGCGCCCGCCGAGCCCCGACTTGAACAGCGGGAAGAGCCGGCCCCAGGCGCCGCCCTCCTTGGCGACGACCAGACCGGTCCTGGCGTGGACCGTGCGGACACCGGCCTCCTCGGCCGGCGCCGTGGCCTCCTCCCACTCCACGCACACGGACGGCAGGAAACCGTCGCCGGGCGGGGCGCTCTCGTCGACCGCGCGGTCCCCGGTGTCGCCGTAGTAGCCGATGGCGGACCCGGACAGCAGTACCTTCGGCGGTGTGTCGAGAGAGGCGACGGCCTCGGCGACGGCGGTCGTCCCCAGCACCCGGCTGTCCCGGATCTCCCGCTTGTACGCGTCGGTCCACCGGTGGTCACCGACCCCGGCGCCGGCGAGGTGCACGATCGCGTCGCAGCCGACCAGCCCCGCCACGTCCACGTACTGACGCTTCGGGTCCCACTCCACCTCGTCGCCGGTCGCGGCCGGGCGGCGCACCAGACGCACCACCTCGTGCCCGTCGGCGCGCAGCGAGCGCACGAGCGCCGCTCCGATGAGGCCTGTCGATCCGGTGACGGCGATTCGGGAACGCAGCATGGCGTCCATCCTGCCCCATGCGCCGCGACTCATCCGTGATGCGGGGCGCGGAACACGGATGCCGCGCGGGGCGGCCGCGTGGCACAGTGGCGCGCATGGCCGCGCCGCAGATCAGCTCCCTCCGCCCCGTCCGCTTCGCCGTGCCCGAGGACGAGGCCGAGCTTGCGGAGCTCGACCGGGAGACGTGGTCGGGCCTCCACTCCGTACAGCCGAGGCCGCAGCCGCCCTACGCACCCTTCTTCGACGACCGGAACACGCCGGGGGACTTCCTGGTCGCCGACGCCGTCACCGAGGACGGGGAGAGGCCGGCGGGCTACCTCCGGCTGGGGCGCCCGACACTCCTCGCCTGCAACGCCCACGTACGCCAGATCCAGGGCCTCGCCGTCGCCGAGTGGGCGCGGCGCCACGGCATCGCACGGGCCCTCCTGCACGCCGCCTGCACGGAGGCGCGTCGGCAGGGCGCGGGGCGGCTCACCCTGCGCGTGCTCGGGCACAACAGCCCCGCTCGGGCGCTCTACGCGGCGGAGGGGTTCGCCGTCGAGGGAATACTGCCCGGGGAGTTCTACCTGCACGGCCGCTACGTCGACGACGTCCTGATGGGCCGTTCGCTCACCGCCTGAGGGCTCCCCGGCGTGACCCCGGTGTCAGGCCGTCCCGAAGCGTTCCCAGAGCGCCGGGTAGCGTTCCGCGAGCACCCCGTCGTCGTCGAGGCCGAAGGGTGTGCCCTCCGGCTTCGCGGCCTGCGGCGGCAGCCCGAGGTCGGGCGCGACCACCCCGGTGAGCTGTTCGTAGGCCTCGTCGGCGGCGAAGCCGATCTCCTCGCCGTCCCCGTCGAGCTCCTCGCCGAAGTCGTCCAGCAGTTCGGCGAGGCTGTCGGGATCGTGCATCGCCCCCTCGAAGACCTCCCGGCCCTGGGCGATCAGCCAGCAGCGGAAGTAGTCGAACGCGTCGTCGCTCGCCCCGCCGAGCAGCACGGCCGCCGCGCCCCACAGGTCCCAGCGGTAAGCACGGTTGTAGCGGGCCTCGAAGTGCCGGGCGAAATCCAGCACCGAGTCGGGATCGAGCCGCACCAGCCGTTCGACGAGCAGATCGGCATGGTCCTCGGGGTCGCCCTCGGCGGCCTCGCGGGTGCTGTCGATGATCTGCCAGAACTCCGTCTCGTCCATCACGGGTCCAGCATCTGCCCCGACGACGGGCGACGCACGCCCAGACACCGAAAAGAGGCCTTCGGCTTCACTTCCGGGGACGTTCAGCCATAGAGGTCGCGCAGCCGTTCGGCCGTATCGGCAAAACGTTCGCGCAGGACGGCGGGCGCGAGGACCTCTGCTTCCGGCCCGAGGGCCAGCAACTGCTCGTAGGCCACGTCGGCTGACTCGACCGGCAGGACGACCGTGCGCAGCCCGTCGGCGTCCGGGCCGTCCGCCCCGGCCAGGGCCTCCTCGGCCGCGGCCCGGTCCACGGTGTGCGGCAGCCGGCGCACACCCGCCTCCGACAGCCGCACCGTCACCTCCGTGCGCAGGATCGACCGGGCGAACTGCGCCGCCCGCTCCTCCCAGAAGCCCGGCAGGTCGAAGTCCTCGTCCCGCTCGAAGCGGGTTCCTGACACGGCGACCGCGGTGAACCGGTCGATGCGGTACACCCGGACGTCCTCGCCCGCCCGCGCGCAGACGTACCAGACCCCGGCCTTCAGCACGAGTCCGTACGGTGCCAGCTCGCGCTCCACCTCGGCGCCGGGCTCGCGACGGTACCGCGCCCGGATGAGCCGGTCGTCCCAGACGGCCTCCGCCACGGCGGGCAGCAGCTCCGGGGTGACCGGGTCGTGGTACCAGCCGGGGGCGTCCAGGTGGAAGCGCCGGGCCGCCGTGTGCGAGGCGTCCCGGAGCGACGGGAGGAGGGCGGCCGAGACCTTGAGCCGTGCGGCCGACGCGGCGTCGTCGAGGCCCATCTCGCGCAGCGCGGAGGGCAGTCCGGACAGGAAGAGCGCCTCGGCCTCGTGGCGGGCCAGGCCGGTGAGGCGCGTCCGGTAGCCCCCGATGAGCCGGTAGCCGCCCGTCCGGCCGCGGTCGGCGTACACGGGCACCCCGGCCTCGGAGAGAGCCTGGGCGTCCCGGGTCACGGTGCGCTCCGACACCTCCAGCTCCCGCGCGAGTTCGGCGGCGGTCATGGAGGCGCGGGACTGCAGGAGCAGCACCATCTTGATCAGGCGGGCGGCACGCATACGGCCCATTGTGGCGCCCGGCGGTACGACGACGGGGGCGGGCACCGGCCGAACCCGGTACCCGCCCCCGCCGAGGACTCACATCCCGTACTTCTCCCGGGCCTCCTTGACCTTCGAGGCCGGGATCTCGCCGCGGCGGGCGAGCTGGGCCAGCGCGGCGACCGCGACCGACTCGGCGTCGACCCCGAAGTGGCGGCGCGCACCCGCGCGGGTGTCGGAGAGGCCGAAGCCGTCCGTGCCCAGCGAGGACCAGTCCTGCTCCACCCACTGGCTGATCTGGTCCGGTACCGCGCGCATCCAGTCGCTGACCGCGAGGACCGGGCCCGGCGCGCCGGAGAGCGCCTGGGTCACGTACGGCACGCGCTCCTCGCCGCGGAGCAGCGCCGCGTCGGAGTCCAGCGCGTCGCGGCGCAGCTCGCCCCACGAGGTGGCGGACCAGACGTCGGCCGTGACACCCCAGTCGGCGGCGAGCAGTTCCTGGGCCTCCAGGACCCAGTGGATCGCCGTACCCGAACCGAGGAGCTGGATGCGCGGGGCGTCCTCAGCCGCCGGCGCGCCCTCCTTGAAGCGGTACAGGCCCTTGACGATGCCCTCCTCGACGCCCTCGGGCATCGCGGGCTGCTGCTTCGGCTCGTTGTAGACCGTCAGGTAGTAGAAGACGTCCGAGTCCTCGCCGGGGGCCGCCTGGCCGTACATCCTCCGCAGACCGTCCTTGACGATCACCGCGATCTCGTACGCGAACGCCGGGTCGTAGTTGAGCGACGCCGGGTTCGTGGATGCGATCAGGTGCGAGTGGCCGTCCGCGTGCTGCAGGCCCTCACCGGTCAGCGTCGTGCGGCCCGCGGTGGCGCCGACGATGAAGCCCTTGCCGAGCTGGTCGGCGAGCTGCCACATCTGGTCGCCGGTCCGCTGCCAGCCGAACATCGAGTAGAAGATGTAGAACGGGATCATCGTCTCGCCGTGCGTCGCGTACGACGTGGCGGCGGCGATGAAGTCGGCCATGGCGCCGGCCTCGGTGATCCCCTCGTTGAGGATCTGGCCGTCCTTGGCCTCCTTGTAGTACATCAGCTGGTCGCGGTCGACCGGATCGTACGTCTGGCCGAGCGGCGAGTAGATCCCGGCCGACGGGAACAGCGACTCCATACCGAAGGTACGGGCCTCGTCCGGGACGATCGGAACCCAGCGCCTGCCGGTCTCCTTGTCCCGCATCAGGTCCTTCACCAGGCGGACGAACGCCATGGTGGTCGCCATCTCCTGCTTGCCCGAGCCCTTGTACAGGGCCTTGAAGGCGCGCTCCTCCGGCTCCGGCAGGGCCACGGCGTGCACCCGGCGGGCGGGGGCCGGACCGCCGAGGGCGGCACGGCGCTCCTGGAGGTAACGGACCTCGGGGGAGTCGGCTCCCGGGTGGCCGTAGGGGACCAGCCCGTCCTCGAAGGCGCTGTCCGGGATCGGGAGGCCGAGCAGCTCGCGCATGCCCTTGAACTCGTCGATCGACAGCTTCTTCATCTGGTGGTTGGCGTTCTTGGACTCGAAGCCCTTGCCGAGCGTGTAGCCCTTGACCGTCTGGGCCAGGATCACGGTCGGCGCGCCCTTGTGCTCGACGGCGGCACGGTAGGCCGCGTACACCTTGCGGGCCTCGTGGCCGCCGCGGGAGCTGTAGAAGCACTCGGCGATCTTCGCGTCGCTCAGCAGCTTCGCCAGCTCGGCGAGCGCGGGCTCGGTGCCGAAGAAGTGCTCGCGGATGTAGGCCACGTCGCGGGTGGCGTACGTCTGGAACTGCGCGTCCGGGACCTCGCGGAGGCGGCGGATCAGCGCGCCCGTGGTGTCCAGCTGGAACAGCTCGTCCCAGGCGTTGCCCCAGAGCGTCTTGATGACGTTCCAGCCGGCTCCGCGGAACGCGCCCTCCAGCTCCTGCACCACGCGGAAGTTGGCGCGGACGGGGCCGTCGAGGCGCTGCAGGTTGCAGTTGATGACGAAGGTCAGGTTGTCGAGCTGCTCACGCGCCGCGAGGGCGAGGGCGGCGGTCGACTCGGGTTCGTCCATCTCGCCGTCGCCGAGGAAGGCCCAGACGTGGGAGTTCGACGTGTCCTTGATGTTGCGGTTCGCCAGATAGCGGTTGAAGCGCGCCTGGTAGATGGCCGAGAGCGGGCCGAGGCCCATCGACACGGTGGGGAACTCCCACAGCCAGGGCAGCCGCCGCGGGTGCGGGTAGGACGGCAGGCCGTCACCGCCCGACTCCTGGCGGAAGTTGTCGAGCTGCTGCTCGCTGATGCGGCCGTCGAGGAAGGCGCGGGCGTAGATGCCGGGCGAGGCGTGGCCCTGGATGTAGAGCTGGTCGCCGGAGCCGTCACCCTCCTTGCCGCGGAAGAAGTGGTTGAAGCCGGTCTCGTACAGCCAGGCCGCCGAGGCGAACGTGGCGATGTGGCCGCCGACGCCGTACCGGGCGCCCCGGGTGACCATCGCGGCCGCGTTCCAGCGGTTCCACGCGGTGATCTTGGATTCCATCTCCAGGTCGCCGTCGAAGGCGGGTTCCGCGGAGGTGGGGATGGTGTTGACGTAATCGGTCTCCAGCAGCTTGGGCAGCGCGATGCCGGCGCCCTCGGCGTGCTGGAGCGAGCGCCGCATCAGGTACGCGGCGCGGTGCGGGCCCGCGGCCTTGGTGACGGCGTCCAGGGAGGCCGCCCATTCGGCGGTCTCCTCGGGGTCGCGGTCCGGGAGCTGGTCGAGCTCGCTCGGAAGCTTTGCTACGGGGTCGGTCATGATCGCCGCCTTCCGGAGTGGAGGGGGGTGGAGAAGGCCCTGGCTGGCAGGACAGGGCGATCGGGCCGGTGGGCCCGCGAGTGAACTGTAAGTCGCCGATCGATGATCGATCAAAGGATGAAGGGCAAAACTTCTCGATATGAAGAAAAGTGGCATGCGGTGCCGCGAAACAGGGCACGGAGTGACGGGATCAAAGGGGTGAACCGGACCTCGAGGTGCACAGCAGAGCGCCCGGCGCCGCAGATGGGCGCGCAGGTCAGGCCGCCTCTCACGCGCGCGGGGCGCACCCGAGGACGTGCTCCTTCACCAGGACGGCGATCTGCGGGTCCCGCCGCAGGAACGCCTCGATGAGCGCCTCGTGCTCCTCCGCGTACGACTTCTGCACCGTGCCCAGCCAGCGGATCGACAGAGCCGTGAACACCTCGATGCCCAGCCCCTCCCAGGTGTGCAGCAGAACGGCGTTCCCGGCGGCCCGCACCATCTCCCGGTGGAAGGCCACCGTGTGCCGCACCTGCGCCTCGCCGTCGGCCAGCCGGTCCGCCTCGTAGAGGGCCGCCACGTGCGGAGCGAGCGCCGAGCAGTCCTCGCCGAGGGCCGGGGCCGCCAGCTCGGCCGCGATCTGCTCCAGCCCCGCCCGCACGGGATAGCTCTCCTCCAGGTCCGCCGCCGTCAGGCTGCGCACCCGGACGCCCTTGTTGGGAGCCGACTCGATCAGCCGGAGCGTCTCCAGCTCGCGCAGCGCCTCGCGCACCGGGGTCTGGCTGACCTCCAGCTCCGTCGCGATGCGGCGCTCCACGATCCGCTCACCCGGCTTCCAGCGCCCGCTGACTATTCCCTCCACGATGTGCTCGCGGATCTGTTCGCGCAGCGAGTGGACGACGGGCGGGGTCATGAGGGGCTCCTTCGTGGCGAACCGTTGATGCCTGCACCGACAACGGCGGCCGGGAACGACCGGTGGTGTCTAGACAATACGGCGGCGCCCCCGCCCGGAAGTGTTCCGGACGGGGGCGCCGCTGGTGAGGCTGATTACAGCCGTACCGCTCAGAGACCGAGCTCGACCTCGAACTCGCCCGCCTCGAGGATCGCCTTGACCGTGGTCAGGTAACGGGCGGCGTCCGCGCCGTCCACCAGACGGTGGTCGTAGGAGAGCGAGAGGTAGGTCATGTCACGGATGCCGATGACCGTGCCCTCCGCCGTCTCGATGACCGCCGGACGCTTGACCGTGGCACCGATGCCCAGGATGGCGGCCTGGTTCGGGGGCACGATGACCGTGTCGAACAGCGCGCCGCGCGAACCGGTGTTGCTGACGGTGAAGGTCGCGCCGGACATGTCGTCCGGAGTCAGGCCGCCACCGCGCGCCTTGCCGGCCAGCTCGGCGGTCTTCTTCGCGATACCGGCGATGTTCAGGTCGCCCGCACCCTTGATGACCGGGGTCATCAGACCCTTCTCGGCGTCCACGGCGATGCCGATGTTCTCCGAGTCGAAGTACGTGACGGTGCCCTCGTCCTCGTTGATCCGGGCGTTGACGACCGGGTGGGCCTTCAGCGCCTGGGCCGCCGCCTTCACGAAGAACGGCATCGGGGACAGCTTGACGCCCTCACGGGCGGCGAAGGACTCCTTCGCCTGGTTGCGCAGCTTCATCAGCTTCGTGATGTCGACCTCGAGGACCGTGGTCAGCTGGGCCTGCGAGTGCAGCGCCTTCATCATGTTGTCGCCGATGAGCTTGCGCATGCGGGTCATCTTGACCGTCTGACCGCGCAGCGGGGACGCCTCCAGCTTCGGCGCGGCCTTGGCCGCGGGAGCGGCGACGGCCGGAGCCGGAGCGGCGGCGGCTGCCTTGGCGGCCTCCGCGGCGGCGGCGACGTCCTGCTTGCGGATGCGGCCACCGACGCCGGTGCCCTTGACCGAACCCAGGTCGACGCCGTTCTCGGCGGCGAGCTTGCGGACCAGCGGCGTGACGTACGCGCCGTCGTCACCGGAAGGCGCGGACGGGGCGGCCGGCGCCGGAGCCTGCGCGGCCGGGGCGGGCGCGGCAGGCGCAGGCGCGGGTGCGGCTGCGGGTGCCGGTGCTGCGGGTGCCGGTGCGGCGGGTGCCGGAGCCTGTGCGGCCGGGGCGGGTGCCGCCGGAGCCGGAGCGGCGGCGGGGGCCGGTGCGGCCTCGGCCGGAGCAGCGGCGGGTGCGGCGGCGGGGGCCGGTGCGGCGGCGGCCGGAGCAGCGGCGGGTGCGGCCCCCGGAGCACCGATGACGGCGAGCTTGGCGCCGACCTCGGCGGTCTCGTCCTCACCGACGACGATCTCCAGCAGCACACCGGCGACGGGGGAGGGGATCTCGGTGTCGACCTTGTCCGTGGAGACCTCGAGCAGGGGCTCGTCCTCCGCGACCTCCTCGCCGACCTCCTTCAGCCAGCGGGTGACGGTGCCCTCGGTGACGCTCTCACCGAGTGCGGGGAGGGTGACGTCGGTGCCGGAGGCGCCACCGGCCGGGGCGGCTGCGGGGGCCGGGGCCTCCGCAGCGGGGGCCTCGGCGGCGGGCGCCTCGGGGGCGGGGGCCTCGGCGGCCGGGGCCGGAGCGGCCTCCGGCTCGGCGGCCGGCGCGGACTCGGCCGCGGGTGCGCCCGAACCGTCGTCGATGACGGCCAGCTCGGCGCCGACCTCGACGGTCTCGTCCTCAGCGACCTTGATGGACGAGAGCACGCCCGAAGCGGGGGCCGGGATCTCGGTGTCGACCTTGTCGGTCGAGACCTCGAGCAGCGGCTCGTCGGCCTCGACGCGCTCGCCCTCGGCCTTCAGCCAACGGGTGACAGTGCCCTCGGTGACGCTCTCGCCGAGCGCCGGAAGGGTTACGGAAACCGACATGGTTTCAGTTGCTCCTTACAAAAGTGCGGATGTGGTCGGTCGTCGCCCGGGACTTGATCAGTCGTGGGAGTGGAGGGGCTTGCCGGCCAGGGCCAGGTGTGCCTCGCCCATGGCCTCGTTCTGCGTCGGGTGGGCGTGGATGAGCTGCGCGACCTCGGCCGGCAGCGCCTCCCAGTTGTAGATCAGCTGGGCTTCGCCGACCTGCTCGCCCATACGGTCACCGACCATGTGGACGCCGACCACGGCACCGTCCTTGACCTGGACGAGCTTGATCTCGCCCGCGGTCTTCAGGATCTTGCTCTTGCCGTTGCCCGCCAGGTTGTACTTGAGCGCGACGACCTTGTCCGCGCCGTAGATCTCCTTGGCCTTGGCCTCCGTGATGCCGACCGAAGCGACCTCGGGGTGGCAGTACGTCACCTTCGGCACGCCGTCGTAGTCGACCGGCACGGTCTTGAGGCCGGCCAGACGCTCCGCCACGAGGATGCCCTCGGCGAAGCCGACGTGCGCGAGCTGGAGAGTCGGGACCAGGTCGCCCACGGCAGAGATCGTCGGGACGTTGGTCTGCATGTACTCGTCGACGAGGACGTAGCCGCGGTCCATCGCGACACCCGCCTCCTCGTAGCCCAGACCCTGGGAGACGGGACCGCGGCCGATCGCGACCAGCAGCACCTCCGCCTCGAAGGTCTTGCCGTCGGCGAGGGAGACCTTCACGCCGTCCTGCGTGTACTCGGCCTTGTCGAAGAAGGTGCCGAGGTTGAACTTGATGCCGCGCTTGCGGAACGCGCGCTCCAGGAGCTTCGAGCTGTTCTCGTCCTCGACCGGGACGAGGTGCTTCAGGCCCTCGACGATCGTGACGTCGGTGCCGAAGGACTTCCACGCCGAGGCGAACTCGACGCCGATGACGCCGCCGCCCAGAACGATCGCGGACTTGGGCACACGGTCCAGCTTCAGCGCGTGGTCCGAGGAGATGATGCGGTTGCCGTCGATCTCCAGGCCCGGCAGCGACTTCGGCACGGAGCCGGTCGCCAGGAGCACGTGGCGGCCCTGTACGCGCTCGCCGTTCACGTCCACCGAGGTGGCCGACGACAGGCGGCCCTCACCCTCGATGTAGTGGACCTTGCGCGAGGCGATGAGTCCCTGCAGGCCCTTGTAGAGGCCCGAGATCACGTCGTCCTTGTACTTGTGGACGGCCGCCATGTCGATGCCCTCGAAGGTGGCCTTCACGCCGAACTGCTCGGCCTCGCGGGCCTGGTCGGCGATCTCGCCGGCGTGCAGCAGCGCCTTCGTGGGGATGCAGCCGTTGTGCAGGCAGGTGCCGCCGACCTTGCCCTTCTCGATCAGTGCGACGTCCAGGCCCAGCTGAGCTCCGCGCAGGGCCGCGGCGTAACCGCCGCTGCCACCGCCGAGGATCACTAGGTCGAAAACGGTGCTGGCGTCGTTCGCCACGTCACGTCCTCCATGCATGTGCGCCGTATGCCGGGCCCCGTCGCTGGGGTGTGACCGGCCGGTCGGCTGGTGTTCGGCCGCTTGCGTTATTCGGCCCTGTGGTGGGGGCCCTGTCCTGCCGAGAACCCATCTTCGCACTTGTTGCGGGCGGACGGGACGCGGGCCCCTGCTCCGGGCCGGACGATCACCGGGCCCGAACGGTTACCGATGCGTACAGATCTCCGGAAAAAGCCGGTCGGAGCCGAAGGGTGAACGCCCACGGCCCCGGACGTATGCCCGGGGCCGTGTACGGCGCGCGAGCACCGCGGGTGGAGCGTCCGTGCGGGACGGCCGGCCCGGACCTCAGCCGAGGTCGCCGGCCGCCGTGCGCTCGGCCAGCTTGACCAGGGTGCGGACCGCGGAACCGGTGCCGCCCTTGGGCGTGTAGCCGTACGGGGCGCCCTCGTGGAACGCCGGGCCCGCGATGTCCAGGTGCGCCCAGGCGATGCCCTCGCCCACGAACTCCTTGAGGAACAGACCGGCCACGAGGCCGCCGCCCATGCGCTCGCCCATGTTGGCGATGTCGGCGGTCGGGGAGTCCATGCCCTTGCGCAGGTCGGCGGGGAGCGGCATCGGCCACGAGGCCTCGCCGACCTCCTCGGCGATCTCGTGGATCGACGTACGGAACGCGTCGTCGTTGGACATCACACCGAAGGTGCGGTTGCCGAGGGCGAGGACCATCGCACCGGTCAGGGTCGCGACGTCGACGATGGCGTCGGGCTTCTCCTCCGAGGCGCGGGTCAGCGCGTCGGCGAGGACCAGACGGCCCTCGGCGTCCGTGTTGAGGACCTCGACGGTCTTGCCGCTGTACATGTGCAGCACGTCACCCGGGCGGGTGGCGTTGCCGGAGGGCATGTTCTCGGCGAGGGCCAGCCAGCCGGTGACGTTGACCTGGAGGCCGAGGCGGGACGCCGAGACGACGGCGGCGAACACGGCGGCCGCGCCGCTCATGTCGCACTTCATCGTCTCGTTGTGGCCGGCCGGCTTGAGCGAGATGCCGCCCGAGTCGTAGGTGATGCCCTTGCCCACGAGGGCCAGGGTCTTCTCGGCCTTGGGGTGGGTGTAGGCCAGCTTGACCAGGCGCGGTCCGTGGGTGGAGCCCTGGCCGACGCCGAGCAGGCCGCCGTAGCCGCCCTTGACGAGCGCCTTCTCGTCGAGGACCTGCACCTTGATGCCGTGCTCCTTGCCGGCGGCGGTGGCCACGGCTGCGAAGGACTCGGGGTACAGGTCGTTCGGCGGGGTGTTGATCAGGTCGCGGGCCCGGTTGATCTCCTCGGCCACCGCGACGGCGCGCTCGGCGGCCGCCTTGAAGGCCTTGTCGCGCGGCTTGGTGCCGAGCAGGGCGACCTCGCCGAGCGGCAGCTTCCTGGCGTCGGGCTTGGCGCCCTTGGGGGCGAGCTTGTTCTCGCCGCCCTGGTAGGCGGTGAAGGCGTACGCGCCGAGGAGGGCACCCTCCGCGACGGCCGAGGCATCCTCGACGGACTCGGTCGGCAGCGCGAATCCGGCCTTCTTCGAGCCCTTCAGCGCACGTGCGGCGCTGCCGGCGGCCCGGCGGAGCGTCTCGGCGTCGTAGGCCTCGTCCTTCTCCGGGACCGGACCGAGTCCGACCGCGATGACGACGGGGGCCTTCAGGCCGGAGGGGGCGGGGAGCTTGGTCACTTCGCCCTCGGCCCCGGAGGCGCCCAGGGTCTCCAGGACGGCGGCGAGCTTTCCGTCGAACGCCTTGTCCACGGCCTCGGCGCCCGGTGCCACGACCAGGCCCCCGGACTTGGACCCAGCGCCCTTGGCGATACCGACGACGAGTGCGTCGGCGCGCAGCGTCGCCGCACCTGAGGTGCTGAGAGTGAGAGCAGTCACGGTGGTGGAATCTCGCTTCCGTTGAGTTGTGTGCCGGTCGAGGGGTGGGCCGACCGGGCCCGGCACATCGCGGACGCCGCCGCAATGTGCCGGTAATGAGCCTACGCGCGCCCGGGTCCCGGGCTCACGGGGGCGGGGCCGTCCGGTGGGCGGGGGTGCGCGGTGCGGCGCCCGCAGGGCCCCTGGCGGCCTCCGCTCGGACCCGGCCGGTCAGCCCAGCGCCAGCGCCAGCAGGGCCGTGGTGGCCGCGGTCTCCTCCAGTGCGCCGAACACGTCGCCGGTCACCCCGCCGAAGCGCCGCACGCAGTGACGCAGCATCAGGTGCGCGGCGCCGGTGCCCGCCAGGACCGCGAGCGCCTGGTGAAGGGCCGCGCCGTGTCCGCCCAGCAGGGCGCCGCCCCCCGCGCAGCAGGCGACCACGACGCAGGCCGCCGCCGCCGCACCCGGCGGCGGCACCGTACCCGCCACCGCCGCGCCGAGGCCCTCCGGTCGCGCCGCCGGGACACCGCGGCGCGAGGCGAGCGTCAGCGCGAGCCTGGCCGTGACGGCGGCGGCCACCGTGCCCAGCGCGCCGTCGGCCCATCCGCGGCCGTACAGCTCGAAGAGGGCGGCGACCTGCGCCAGCAGCACGAACAGCAGGGTGACCACGCCGAACGGGCCGATGTCCGACTGCTTCATGATCCGCAGGGCGGCCTCGGCCGGTTTCGCGCTGCCGAGCCCGTCGGCGGTGTCCGCGAGCCCGTCCAGGTGCAGCCCTCTGGTCACCGCGGCCGGGAGCGCGGCGGAGGCGACCGCCGCCACCAGCGGTCCCGCCCCGCCGAGCAGCAGCAGGCTCCCCGGGACGGCCGCGAGCAGGCCCACGGCGAGCCCGGCGAGCGGAGCGCACAGCATGCCCGCGCGGGCGGTTCCGCGGTCCCAGCGGGTGACGCGGACGGGGAGCGCGGTCAGGGTGCCGAAGGCGAAACGCAGGCCGTGGCTGTTCAGGGAGGTCACCGCGCGCACGCTAGCCGGTGTGACCGGGCGCCAGATGGGGCAAAGTAGCTCGAAAGCCGCATAGGTGGGTCTCCGGATGGAGGTGGCATGGGTCACTGGTTCCAGCAGAACATCGTCGAGCCTGGCAAGCTCCCGCTGCTGATCGCCCTGAGCGCCTTCGTGCTGACCTTCGCCGTCACCCGGATGATCACCCGCCTGATCAGAGCGGGGAAGGGGCCGTTCCGCAACATCACACCCGGCGGTGTGCACGTCCACCACGTGGTGCCGGGCGTCGTGCTCTCGGTGGTCGGAGGGTTCGGCGCGGTCGCGAGCGGTCAGCAGGGCGTGACCGCCGGGGTCTTCGCGGTCGTCTTCGGCCTCGGCGCGGGCCTCGTGCTCGACGAGTTCGCGCTGATCCTGCACCTGGACGACGTGTACTGGACCGAGGAGGGCCGGCAGAGCGTGGAGGTCGTCGTCCTCACCGCCTCGCTCGTCCTGCTCGTGCTGCTCGGTTTCTCACCGCTCGGCGTGGACGAGCTGACGGGTGAGCAGCAGCAGGGCAGGCTGGGCGTCGTCCTGACCTACGTCGCCAACTTCGGCTTCGTGCTCATCGCCCTGTTCAAGGGCAAGGCCCGGATGGCGGTGATCGGGACCCTCATCCCGTTCATCGCGCTGATCGGGGCGATCCGGCTGGCCCGGCCCGCCTCGCTCTGGGCGAAGCGCTTCTACCGACGCCGCCACAGGGCCCGCGCCAGAGCGGTGCTGAGGGCCTATCACCACGACGTGCGCTGGGCCGGACCCCGGCGCCGCTTCCAGGACCTGATCGGCGGGGCTCCGGACAGGACCCCGCTCCCGGGGCCCCGGCCCGGTGCCGGTCCCTGAGGGCCACCCGACAGGCTCTGAGACGCTCAGGCGGTCGTCCCCGCGGGCCGCGGGTCCCCGGGCGCCTCGCCGTCCTCCGCCCGGTCCACGTCCTGCGAGGCGTCCTCGGAAGGCTTCTCCTCGTCCCCGGCGGACTCCCGTACCCGCTCGGGGAGTTCCGCCGCGAGCGCCGCCGCGGCCTGGACGAGCGGAAGGGCCAGCAGCGCGCCGCTCCCCTCACCGACCGTCACCCCGTGGTCCAGCAGCGGTGTCAGAGCCATCCGGTCCAGCGCCTTCGCCTGCGCGGGCTCGCCGCTCACCTGGCCGGCGAGCCACCAGTCGGGAGCCCGGAAGGCCGCCCGCTGGGCCACCAGTGCGCACGCGGCCGAGACCACGCCGTCCAGCACCACGGGCATCCGGCGCACCGCGCTCTGCAGCAGGAAGCCGGTCATCGCCGCCAGATCCGCGCCGCCCACCGCCGCCAGCAGCTCCAGCTGGTCACCGAGTACGGGGCGGGCCCGCCGCAGCGCGTCCCGGATCGCCGCGCACTTGCGCATCCACGCCAGGTCGTCGATGCGGGCGCCACCGCGCCCGGTCACCACCGAGGCGTCCGTGCCGCACAGGGCCGCGATCAGGGTCGAGGCCGCCGTCGTACCGCCGACGCTGAGATCCCCCAGCACCACCAGGTCCGTGCCGGAGTCGGCCTCCTCGTCGGCGACGCGCATCCCGAGGCGTACGGCCCGCTCGGCCTCCTCGGCCGTGAGCGCGTCCTCGATGTCGATCCGGCCGCTGCCCCGCCGCACCCGGTCGCGCACGACGGCGTCCGGCAGCAGCTCGGGGTCGCAGTCCAGGCCGGCGTCCACGATCCGTACCGGCACGGAGAGGCGGCGGGCCAGCACGGCGACGGTGCTGGCGCCGTCCAGCGTGGCCCGTACCAGCTGGTGCGCGGTCCCGGCGGCCCGGCCGGAAACCCCCAGCTCGGCGACCCCGTGGTCCCCGGCGAACAGCACGACGCGCGGGTGGTCCACCGGCTTGACCGGCACCGACTGCTGGGCGGCCGAGAGCCATTCACCCAGTTCGTCGAGCCGGCCGAGGGCGCCCACGGGCACGGCCAGCCGTTCCCGGCGTTCCTCGGCGTCACGCCGCACACCCCCGTCGGGGCGTTCGATCAGGTCGGAGAAGTCGTCCAGATTCACGGGGGTCTGCCTCGCGGGTCGTCACAGGGTGGGCCGGAACCCGCTGGGGGTTCCTGTCGGGAACAGTACCCGGCAGCCCCGCACGCCTCCCCGTCCCCGCACCCCACGGCGATCAGCCGCGCAGCACCAGGGCCCGCCCGGCCACCACCAGCAGCACCTCCTCGCACTCGGCGGCGAACGCGGCGTTCAGGCGGCCCAGTTCGTCCCGGAAGCGCCGTCCGGAGGCCGTCGCCGGAACCACGCCCGAACCGACCTCGTTCGTCACCGCGACGACCGTACGACGCGTTCCGCGCACCGCGCGGACCAGCTCGGCGACCCGCTCGCGCAGCTTCTCCTGCCCGCCGTCCGTCCACCCGGTGTCGTCCCACGCGTCCACCCGGTCCATGGCGTCCGTCAGCCACAGCGACAGGCAGTCGATCAGAAGGGGCGGCCCGTCCTGCTCCAGCAGTCCCGCCAGTTCGCACGTCTCCTCGGTGCGCCACGCCGCCGGCCTGCGCTCCCGGTGCAGCCCGATCCGGGCCTCCCACTCCGTATCGCCCTGCCGGCGGCCACCCGTCGCCACGTACACCACCTCGGGGTACGTCTCCAGGCGCTGTTCGGCCTCCACCGACTTCCCCGACCGGGCACCGCCCGTCACCAGCGTGCGCCGGGGCACCTCGGGCACGGCGTGGTACGCGCCCACCGGCAGGGTCGTCCCGTCCGGCGCGGCCCGTGCCCCGGCGGACGCGAGCCGCCGGTCCAGCTCGGCACCGGGCGGCGCGTCGTGGTCCAGGTGGACCGCGACGACCTCGGTGGCGGTGGTGACCGCCCCGACGGCCCGCAGCCTGGCCACGGCGTCCGGCCGGCCGAGCACGTCGCACACGACCATGTCGTAGGGCTCGGCGAACGGATCGGCCAGACCGGCGGGGGAGGCCCCGGGAGGCAGATAGAGCAGGCGCTCGCCCTCGGGCGACGTCACCTCGTAGCCGGTGCCCGGCGCGTCCATCGCCATGGCGCGGACCCGGTGGCCGCTGATCAGTGTCAGCTCCTGGCCGTCCGGCACCCGTCCGGCGGCGGGCAGAGAGGCGGGAAGTTCCACCGCCGGCCCGTCATGAGGATGGGTCAGCAGCACCTGGCGCACGCCCGAGAGCGAACGCCCGGCGCGCGCCGCGGCGAACACGGCTCCCGGTGTGAGGTCCAGCAGCAGTGCGTCGTCGACGAGCAGCGCGGTGGCGGCGCGGGCCCGCGCACCGCGGGACGACGCGCAGACGGCGCACGGGCAGTCGGGCCGCGGCAGCCCGTCAGGGGCTCCGGTGCCGAGCAGAGTCAGTTCCACGCTCCGATCCTCCCGTGTCAGTGAAGCACCTGCGCGCCCGGCACACCCACTAGTCTTCTGGGAGCAACGTGACCCAGGAGGCGGACATGGCGTGGACGTGGCGGTTCGAGAAGTCCGACGGTACGGAGACGGAGCCGGCGCTGCAGCCGGAGGAGTTCACGACGCAGGGCGACGCGGAGTCCTGGATCGGTGAGTTCTGGAAGGAGCTCCTGGAAGGCGGCGCGGACCAGGTGTCGCTCTTCGAGGACGCGACGAAGATCTACGGACCCATGAGTCTCCAGGCCGACTGAGGCTCCCTGACCCGCCCGGACCCCGGGCGGGTCACCGCCGGACGGTGCGGGGTTCCCGCTCCCTGATCCAGCCTGATCCGAACGGAAGACCCTAGATCTCGCCCAGGGTGACCTGGACCGTCTTCTTCGCGTCCCCCCGGGTGTACGCCACGGTGACCTTCTCGCCCGGCTTGTCACCCGCCAGCGCCTCCGAGAGCGAGGTGATGGTGGTGACCCGGTCGTCGCCGATCCGGGTGATGACGTCCCCGACGCGCAGACCCGCGTCGGCGGCCCCGCCGCCCTTCTGGACGCTGACGATCGCGACGCCCGCCGGCCGGTACTCGTCGTCGACGACGGTGCGTCCCGTGATGTTCAGCGCCGCCCGGCCCGAGTCGGTGACCTTGCCGGACTTGATGATCTGGTCGGCGACCGTGCGGACCATGGAGACGGGGATCGCGAAACCGATCCCCGGTGCCGCGCTGTCGCCCAGCTGGGGATCCGTCGCCGCGAGGGTCGGGATGCCGATCACCTCGCTGTCCAGGTTCACCAGCGCGCCGCCACTGTTGCCGGGGTTGATGGCCGCCGACGTCTGCACCATGTCGGCCAGGGTCGCCCCCGTGCCGCCGCCGGAGGTGCTCTCACTGACGGTCCGGCCCACGGCCGAGACGATGCCCTGGGTGACGCTGCTGGACAGGCCGAGCGGGGAACCCATCGCCAGGACGATCTGCCCCACCTCGACCGTGTCGGTGTCGCCGAAGCGCGCGGCGCGCAGTCCCGCGGGCACGTCGTCGAGCTTGACGACCGCCAGGTCCTGCTCCGGGTAGGAGGAGACCAGGGTGGCCTTCAGCTCCTTCTCACCGGTCGCGACACTGACGGCGAAGGTCTTCTCGCTGCCCACGACGTGCGCGTTCGTGACGATGTGGCCCTTGTCGTCGTAGACGATGCCCGAGCCGAGCCCGTCACCGGCGGCGATCTGCACCACGGAGGGCAGCACGTCCTTGATGACCGCCTGGTACTGGTCCTCGAGGTCGCCGGCCGCCCGCGACACCACTCCCTGCTGTGCCGGAGCCGCCGCCGGGGCGGAGCCGGGCCCCGCACAGCCCCCCGCCAGGACGACCGCGCACACTGCGGCGGCCGACGGCATGAGGGAACGGCGTACACGGCTTCGGCACGGCGATGCGTCCATGCCCGGAGTATGGCCAGGCCGCCAAGCCGGTGCCCTGCGCTGGTGGGCCGATCAGGCGTACGTCCCGGCCCGGTTCAGCCGCGTACCCCGCACAGGTGCAGCAGGGCGGCGACCCCGCGGTACGGGTCGGTGCGCCCCGCGCGGTCCTCGGCGGCGAACACCCGCGCCAGCTCCTCGGGGCCGGGCAGCTCCGCCGCGTTGTCCACGTTGTCCGTGAAGACGCGCACGCCGTACCAGGCGTGCAGCGGCGCGGCGATGCCGGCGAGCGTGTTCCGCAGGATCCCGAGCCGGTCGGCCCGGACCTCGAGGCCGAGCCTGTTCGTGTAGGTGTCCGTGTCGAACGCCGCGAGAGCCGCGCCGAAGTCGCCCGCGGTCCCGGGCCGCATCGCCAGAGCGTCCGCGTTGCGCACGAGCAGCGAGAGGAGGCCGCCGGGTGCCAGCATCCGGGCCAGGCCGGCCAGCATCGGATCGGGCTCGGAGACATACATCAGCACGCCGTGGCAGAGGACCACGTCGAAACTGCCGGGCAGGAAGTGCACCCCGGTGTCGCGGCCGTCCCCCTCGATGAGGCGCACCCGCTCCCGGATGCCTTCGGGCTCGCCCGCGAGGGACTCCCGCGCGGACCTCAGCATCTCGGCGTCGGACTCGAGGCCCGTCACGGAATGGCCGGCCCGCGCGAGGCGCAGGGCCTGGGTGCCCTGGCCCATGCCGACGTCGAGCACCCGCAGCCGCTGCCCCACGGGGAAGCGCCCGGCTATCTGCTCGTCGAGCTGCCGGGCGACGAGCTCCTGGCGGACCGTGTTGCGCAGTCCACCGAGCCCTTCCAGCCACCGGGAGGACACCCCCGTGAAGCCGGAGGTCTCCGTGCTCAGGGTCGCTCTCCCCGCTTGGCCTGCGGCTTGGGCAGACGAAGACGGCGCATCTGCAGCGTCCGCATCAACCCGTAGGCCACCGCGCCGCGCTTCGGGGTGTCCGGGAAGCGCTGCGCGAGCTGCCTCTTGAGCCGGAATCCGAGACCGATGGAGTCGACGACGATCAGCACGATCACGCCGAGCCAGAGCAGCAGCGAGATGTTCTGGATGTTCTGCACCTGGATCACGCTGAGGATCAGGATGATCACCGCGAGAGGGAGGAACCACTCCGCGATGCAGAAGCGCGAGTCCACGAAGTCACGGACGTAGCGCCGCACCGGGCCCTTGTCGCGGGCCGGCAGGTAGCGCTCGTCGCCCGAGGCGAGCGCCTCGCGCTGCCGGGCCATGTCGGAGCGGCGGGCTTCGCGCTGGCGCTTGGCGGCCTCCTTGCGGTCCGTCGGCGCACTACTGGAGGCACGCCGCCGCTGCGTCTGGGCGTCGCTGCGCCGGGGGGTGGGGCGACCTTTGGGAGCCTGGGGGTCGCGGGGCTGCTTGGAGAGGTCCGCCGTCACCTTGTCGGTGGGGGCCTTCTCTTCCTTGGAACGGCTACGGAACACAAAACCCAAGGGTAAGGGGTCGCCCGGGACAACCGGGGACCGGCCGGGAACGATCCGGCAACGGCCCGCGTCCCGAAAAGTGGCGTGACAGGGGCAGAACGGACTGTTGCCGCGACTTTCCCTGATCTTCGTCTACTCCCTGGGCGGGAGCGGTCACCGGCGGCAGTCGTCCTTGGGGAGGAGCACATCCGTGCTCGAACAGTGCGGTAATGGAGACAGGGCCCGTACTGTGGGTTCTGTTGGAGTGCTGGAGCTCAGTCCGTCAGAAGGGGGCGCGCGAAGCCCATGAGCGGTGTCATGAAGCGTATGGGAATGATCTTCCGCGCGAAGGCAAACAAGGCCCTTGACCGGGCCGAGGATCCGCGCGAGACCCTCGATTACTCGTACCAGAAGCAGCTCGAACTGCTGCAGAAGGTACGCCGCGGCGTCGCCGATGTGGCGACCTCGCGCAAGCGGCTGGAGCTGCAGCTGAACCAGCTGCAGGGTCAGTCGTCCAAGCTGGAGGACCAGGGCCGCAAGGCGCTCGCGCTCGGTCGCGAGGACCTGGCCCGCGAGGCGCTGTCCCGGCGCGCCGCCCTCCAGCAGCAGGTCTCCGACCTCGAGACGCAGCACCAGACACTGCAGGGCGAGGAGGAGAAACTCACTCTCGCGGCCCAGCGCCTGCAGGCCAAGGTCGACGCCTTCCGCACGAAGAAGGAGACCATCAAGGCCACCTACACCGCCGCCCAGGCCCAGACCCGGATCGGCGAGGCCTTCTCGGGCATCTCCGAGGAGATGGGCGACGTCGGCCTCGCGATCCAGCGGGCCGAGGACAAGACCCAGCAGCTGCAGGCGCGTGCGGGGGCCATCGACGAGCTGCTGGCATCGGGCGCACTCGACGACTCGTCCGGCACGGCGAAGGACGACATCGCCGCCGAGCTGGACCGGATCTCCGGTGGTACGGATGTGGAGCTGGAGCTGCAGCGCATGAAGGCCGAGCTGGCCGGCGGCTCCGCCGGAGAGCAGCAGGCCATCGAGGGCGGCACGCAGGACGCGGAACCGCAGTCGCAGCAGTCCCCGCACAAGTTCGACAAGCAGTGAGGGTGGCGTCATGATCGTACGGATCATGGGGGAGGGCCAGGTCAGCCTGGCCGACAGTCACATCGCCGAGCTGAACGAGCTCGACGACATACTCCTCGGGGAGATGGAGAGCGGTGACGGACCGGGCTTCCGGACCACGCTCCACGCGCTCCTGGACAAGGTGCGCGAGCTCGGCTCGCCGCTCCCCGACGACTCCCTGGAGCCGTCCGAACTGATCCTTCCGGCACCCGACGCCACCCTCGAAGAGGTGCGCTCCATGCTCCGCGACGACGGGCTCATCCCCGGCTGAACGGGGCCACCTCTCCGCCGCACTCCTCACGCCGCCCCGCTCCGGTCCCTCCGGGGCGGGGCGGCGTGCTGCCGGTGCGCCTCCTCGAGCGGCGTTCCGGCGGCGGACCCGCCCCGGTGCTGTGACGGCGTCCTGACACGTCACGGACCGCGGCGTCGACGACACGCCGTACCGTTGCTCGGCGTGACCCCCCTCGGAACCGGCTTCGTGCGGCCCCGCCGCTGGCTTCGCGGCCATCCCCTCGCCTTCGACCGAGGGCTGGCCGCGGCCGTGCTCGCCTGCATGATCTGCGTGTCGTTCGCCGAGCCGAACCCGGGCCACGAGCCCATCTTCGGCGCCCGCACCCCGGAACCGTCCAGTGTGCTGCTGATGGTGCTCGCCGCCGGTGCGCTCGTGCTGCGCCGGCGCAGGCCCATGGCCGTGCTCGCCGTGACGGGACTGCTGTCCGCCGTCGAGTTCGTCCTGATGGACCCGCCCGCCCCCGTCGTGATGAGCACGGTCATCGCCCTGTTCACCGTCGCGTCCCGCACCGACCGGCCCACCACCTGGCGGGTCGGTCTGCTGACCATGGGGGTGCTGACCGTGACCGCCATGGTCGTCGGCAGCACCCCCTGGTACAGCCAGGAGAACGTCGGCGTCCTCGCCTGGACCGGCCTGGCAGGCGCCGCCGGGGACGCGGTGCGCAGCCGGCGGGCGTTCATCGACGCGATCAGGGAGCGGGCCGAGCGCGCGGAACGCACCCGCGAGGAGGAGGCCCGCCGCAGGGTCGCCGAGGAGCGCCTGCGGATCGCCCGGGACCTGCACGACGTCGTCGCCCACCACATCGCCCTGGTCAACGTGCAGGCCGGGGTGGCCGCCCACGTCATGGACAAGCGCCCCGACCAGGCGAAGGAGGCACTCGCCCACGTACGGGAGGCCAGCCGCTCCGCGCTCAACGAGCTCCGGGCCACCGTCGGGCTCCTGCGCCAGTCCGGCGATCCGGAGGCGCCGACCGAACCCGCTCCCGGGCTCGCGGTCCTCGACGCCCTGGTCGACACCTTCCGCAACGCGGGGCTGCCCGTCGAGGTGGCCTGCGCCGACCGGGACAGCCCGCTGCCGGCCGCCGTCGACCTCGCCGCGTACCGGATCATCCAGGAGGCCCTGACCAACGTGCGCAAGCACGCGGGGGGAGAAGCGAAGGCCGAGGTCAGCGTCGTCCGCGTCGGGGAGACCGCGGAGATCACCGTGCTCGACAACGGGAGAGGCGCGGCGCCGGGCCCGGCAACCTCCTCCGACGGCGGTGGCCACGGCCTGATCGGCATGCGCGAGCGGGTCACCGCCCTCGGCGGCACACTGACGGCCGGCCCCCGTTACGGGGGCGGTTTCCGGGTCCATGCGATCCTGCCCGTCATGTCCCGCACACGTGCGCCGGAGGGGCCGGTCACCGCGGAGACGACGGGGGGATCCGCATGACGACGCCTATCAAGGTGCTGCTGGCCGACGACCAGGCGCTGCTCCGCAGCGCGTTCCGGGTGCTGGTGGACTCCGAGCCGGACATGCGGGTCGTGGGTGAGGCCGCGGACGGTGCCGAGGCCGTCTCCCTGGCCCGCTCGACCCTCGCCGACGTCGTGCTGATGGACATCCGGATGCCGGGCACCGACGGACTCGCCGCCACCCGGATGATCAGCGCCGACCCCGACCTGGCAGGCGTACGGATCGTCATGCTCACCACCTTCGAGGTGGACGACTACGTGGTGCAGTCCCTGCGGGCCGGCGCCTCCGGGTTCCTCGGCAAGGGTGCGGAGCCGGACGAGCTGCTGAACGCCATCCGCCTCGCCGCGGCCGGCGAGGCACTGCTCTCCCCGGCCGCGACGAAGGGCCTCATCGCCACCTTCCTGGCCCAGGGCGGCACCGTGGGCGAGGGACCCGACGCGGCGGAGTACTCCGCGCGCCTCGCGGCCCTCACCCAACGCGAGCGTGAGGTCCTCGTGCTGGTCGCCGGCGGCCACTCCAACGACCAGATCGCCGAGCGCCTCGCCGTCAGCCCGCTCACCGTGAAGACGCACGTCAACCGGGCGATGGCCAAGCTGGGTGCGCGCGACCGCGCCCAGTTGGTCGTCATCGCGTACGAATCGGGTCTGGTGCGCCCCAGGGTGGAGTGAGGGGTGGAGGCGGCCTGCTCCCGGGTGGAGCGAAAGGTGGAGGCGGCGTACTCCAGGCGCGGTATGCGCGGGATAAGAAAGCAACCCGGGGGCCGACGTTTTCGCGCGCGGGACCGGCGATCGTATAGGTGGGCGGGCTGTGTCCCCTGCTGTGTCACCCGTCGTGTCCCCTGTCGTGTCCCCGTCGTGTCACCGAACAGCCGCCCAACTGCCGCGTACGCCACAGAAGAGAGACCCACCCATGTCCTGGCTGTCCAGATTCAGCCTCGCGCAACGGGCCCTGATCGGGCTGATCTCGATCGTCGCGCTCGTCTTCGGAGCCATCGCGATCCCGCAGCTCAAGCAGCAGCTGCTGCCCACCATCGAACTCCCGATGGTGTCGGTGCTGGCGCCCTACCAGGGTGCGTCTCCCGACGTGGTCGAGAAGCAGGTCGTCGAGCCCCTCGAGAACTCCATCAAGACCGTCGACGGCGTCGAGGGCATCACCTCGACGGCCAGCGAGGGCAACGCCGTCATCATGGCGACGTTCGACTTCGGTGACGACGGCACGAAGCAGCTCGTCGCCGACATCCAGCAGGCCGTGAACCGCGCCCGCATCCAGCTGCCCGACGACGTCGACCCGCAGGTCATCGCCGGCTCGACCGACGACATCCCGACCGTCGTCCTCGCGGTCACCTCCGACAAGGACCAGCAGGCGCTGGCCGACCAGCTCGACCGTACCGTCGTCCCGGCGCTCGAGGACATCGACGGCGTGGGCCAGGTGACGGTCGACGGCGTGCAGGACCTCCAGGTCTCCGTGGTCCCGGACGACCGGAAGCTCGCCGCGGCCGGTCTGAACGCCGGCTCGCTGGCCCAGGCACTCCAGGCGGGCGGCGCCACCGTCCCGGCCGGTTCGTTCTCCGAGTCGGGCAAGAGCCGCACCATCCAGGTCGGCGGTTCCTTCTCCTCGCTCCAGCAGATCGAGGACCTGAGGATCCCGCCGGCCGGCAAGGACGCGGGCAAGGGCGGCAAGGCCGTCCGCGTCGGCGACATCGCCACGGTGAAGGAGGAGCCCGCCACCGCTGTCTCCATCACGCGTACGAACGGCAAGCCGAGCCTCGCCGTCATGGCGACGATGGACAAGGACGGCAGCGCCGTCGCCATCTCGGACGCCGTCCAGGACAAGCTCCCGGACCTGCGCAAGGACCTCGGCGCCTCCGCCGAGCTGACCGTCGTGTCCGACCAGGGGCCCGCCGTCTCCAAGGCGATCTCCGGTCTCACCACCGAGGGCGGGCTCGGCCTGATCTTCGCGGTCGTCGTGATCCTGGTCTTCCTCGCGTCGATCCGTTCGACGCTGGTCACCGCTGTCTCCATCCCACTGTCCGTGGTTCTGGCGCTGATCGTGCTCTGGACCCGTGACCTGTCGCTGAACATGCTCACGCTCGGGGCGCTGACCATCGCGATCGGCCGCGTCGTCGACGACTCGATCGTGGTCCTGGAGAACATCAAGCGCCACCTCGGTTACGGCGAGGAGCGGCAGTCGGCGATCATCGCCGCCGTCCGGGAGGTGGCCGGCGCGGTCACCGCGTCCACGCTCACCACCGTCGCCGTCTTCCTGCCCATCGGGCTGGTCGGCGGTATGGTCGGCCAGCTCTTCGGCTCGTTCTCCCTCACCGTGACGGCGGCGCTGCTGGCTTCACTGCTGGTCTCGCTGACCGTCGTACCGGTCCTTTCGTACTGGTTCCTGCGGCCCCCCAAGGGCACCGACGCCGACCCGGACGAAGCGCGCCGCAAGGCCGAGGAGAAGGAAGCCGCGAGCCGGCTCCAGCGGATCTACGTCCCCGTCCTGCGCTTCGCCACCCGGCGCCGCGTCACCAGCGTCCTCATCGCCTTCGCGGTCCTGTTCGGCACCTTCGGCATGGCGCCGCTCCTGAAGACGAACTTCTTCGACCAGGGCGAGCAGGAGGTCCTCTCCATCAAGCAGGAGCTGACTCCCGGCACCAGCCTGGAGGCGGCGGACGAGGCCGCGCGGAAGGTCGAGAAGGTCCTCGCCGCCGACAAGGGCGTCGAGGACTACCAGGTCACCGTCGGTTCCTCCGGCTTCATGGCGGCCTTCGGCGGCGGTACGGGCGCCAACCAGGCCTCCTACCAGATCACCCTCAAGGACTCGGCGGACTTCGACGCCACGCAGGAGCGGATCGACGAGGCCCTCGGCAAGCTCGACGGCATCGGCGACACCACGATCGCGGCGGGCGACGGGTTCGGCAGTCAGGACCTGAGCGTCGTGGTCAAGGCCGCCGACGCGGACGTCCTGAAGAAGGCGTCCGAAGCGGTCCGGGGAGAGGTCGCGAAGCTGAAGGACGTCACCGACGTCCAGAGCGACCTGGCGCAGAGCGTGCCGCGCATCTCGGTCAAGGCCAACGACAGGGCGGCGGACGCCGGATTCGACCAGACCACGCTGGGCGGAGTGGTCGCGGGTGCGGTGCAGGGCACCCCGTCCGGCAAGGCGATCATGGATGACGCCGAGCGCGACGTCGTCGTGAAGTCCTCGCGTCCGGCCACCACCATGGCCGAGCTGAAGGCGCTGCCCCTCGGCCCCGTGAAGCTCGGCGACATCGCCGACGTCGAACTGGTCCCCGGCCCGGTGTCCATGACCCGGATCGACGGTCAGCGCGCGGCGACGATCACCGCCAAGCCGACCGGTGACAACACCGGCGCGGTCAGCGCCTCGCTCCAGAGCAGGATCGACGGACTGGACCTCCCGGAGGGCGCCACCGCGACCATCGGCGGTGTCACGCAGGACCAGGGCGACGCCTTCGTGAAGCTGGGGCTGGCCATGCTGGCGGCCATCGCGATCGTCTTCATGCTGCTGGTGGCCACCTTCCGGTCGCTGATCCAGCCGCTGATCCTGCTGGTCTCCATCCCGTTCGCCGCGACCGGAGCCATCGGCCTGCTGGTCCTCACGGGCACCCCGATGGGTGTGCCGGCGATGATCGGCATGCTGATGCTGATCGGCATCGTGGTGACCAACGCGATCGTGCTCATCGACCTGATCAACCAGTACAGGTCGCAGGGCATGGGCGTCGTCGAGGCGGTCGTGGAGGGCGGTCGTCACCGTCTGCGCCCGATCCTGATGACGGCACTGGCGACGATCTTCGCGCTGCTCCCGATGGCGCTCGGCGTGACCGGAGAGGGCGGCTTCATCTCGCAGCCGCTGGCGGTCGTGGTGATCGGTGGTCTGATCACCTCCACGCTGCTGACGCTGCTCCTGGTGCCGACGCTCTACGCGGTGGTGGAGCTCCGCAAGGAGCGCCGCGCGAAGAAGAAGGCCGACAAGCGCGAGGCGAAGTCCGGTACGGCGGCCGCGGAGGCGCCGCAGGAGGTCTCCGCCGAGGAGCCGGAGCCCGCGAAGGCCTGACGGGCCGGCGCTTCGTGTGGAAGCGTTTCGCGGTGAAGAAGAGAGAGCCCCTGGCACCGTCCGTCCGGACGGTGCCAGGGGCTCTCTCGTGCGCGCCGACGGCCGCGTTCGCCCTCCGTTGTGAAGAAGGGGGCCGCGCCCTACGGAAGCGCCAGCATCCGCTCCAGCGCCAGCTTCGCGAACTTCTCGGTCTCCTCGTCGACCTGGATGCGGTTGACCAGGTTCCCCTCGGCCAGCGACTCCAGGGTCCACACCAGGTGCGGCAGGTCGATCCGGTTCATCGTCGAGCAGAAGCAGACCGTCCTGTCGAGGAAGACGATCTCCTTGTCCTCGGCGGCGAAACGATTCGCCAGCCGCTGCACCAGGTTCAGTTCCGTACCGATGGCCCACTTGGAACCGGCCGGAGCGGCCTCCAGGGCCTTGATGATGTACTCCGTCGAGCCCACGTAGTCCGCGGCCGCCACGACCTCGTGCTTGCACTCCGGGTGCACCAGCACGTTGACGCCCGGGATCCGCTCCCGTACGTCCTCGACGGACTGCACCGAGAAGCGGCCGTGCACCGAGCAGTGCCCGCGCCACAGGATCATCTTCGCGTCGCGCAGCTGCTCGGCGGTCAGTCCGCCGTTCGGCTTGTGCGGGTTGTAGAGGACGCAGTCCTCCAGACTCATCCCCATGTCCCGGACGGCGGTGTTGCGGCCCAGGTGCTGGTCCGGCAGGAAGAGCACCTTGTCACCCTGCTCGAAGGCCCACTCCAGTGCACGCTTCGCGTTCGACGAGGTGCAGATCGTGCCGCCGTGCTTGCCCGTGAAGGCCTTGATGTCGGCGGACGAGTTCATGTACGAGACCGGCACGACCCGGTCGGCGACCCCCGCCTCGGTCAGCACGTCCCAGCACTCGGCGACCTGCTCGGCGGTGGCCATGTCGGCCATGGAGCAGCCCGCCGCCAGGTCGGGCAGGACGACCTTCTGGTCGTCGCCGGTGAGGATGTCCGCGGACTCCGCCATGAAGTGCACGCCGCAGAAGACGATGTACTCCGCGTCGGGCCTGCCGGCGGCGTCGCGGGCGAGTTTGAAGGAGTCGCCGGTGACGTCCGCGAACTGGATGACCTCGTCGCGCTGGTAGTGGTGGCCGAGGATGAACACCTTGTCCCCGAGCTTCTCCTTGGCCGCGCGGGCCCGCTCCACCAGGTCCGGGTCGGACGGTGAGGGCAGGTCGCCGGGGCATTCGACCCCGCGCTCGCTCCGCGGGTCGGCCTCGCGGCCGAGCAGCAGGAGGGCGAGCGGGGTCGGCTGGACATCCAGGGGCTGGGCGGTGGTCACGACACGCACCTTCTCTTTTCTGCGGAGCGCCTTTTCGTCTAATTGACGTTATCTATCATAACCGCTTCGCGTCAGTTTGACGATGCCGATAGCGTCGATGTGACGCATCCGCCCGCCGGTGCGGTGTGCGAGCATGAAGGGAACAGACACGCCCGGCCCGGAATGAATCCGAGGCCCCGATGGTTGGACCGTCGGCAAGCAGTCCGTACAACCCGGGAGAGAAGCAGATGTCCGTATCGGACGAGACCACCACCGTGAGCGACGGCATCCTCCTGTCCGACGCCGCCGCATCCAAGGTCAAGACCCTGCTGGAGCAGGAGGGCCGGGACGACCTGGCGCTGCGCGTCGCCGTCCAGCCCGGCGGCTGCTCGGGCCTGCGGTACCAGCTCTTCTTCGACGAGCGTTCGCTCGACGGCGACGTCGTGAAGGACTTCGGCGGCGTCAAGGTCGTCACCGACCGGATGAGCGCCCCGTACCTGGGCGGCGCGTCCGTCGACTTCGTGGACACCATCGAGAAGCAGGGCTTCACGATCGACAACCCGAACGCTACGGGTTCCTGCGCCTGCGGTGACTCCTTCAGCTAAGCGCGATTCAGCCGCAGCACCATCCGGCTGAAGCCTGAGACGTACGACGGCGGCGCCCCCTGGACCGGGGGGCGCCGCCGTCGTCATGTGCGTGCCCGGTGTCAGGCGCGAGGCACCCTCGCGCCCGATTCCGCGTCGACCACGGTGCGCTCGCCCAGGGGTGTGTCCAGCGTCACCTTCCGGGTCAGCTCCTTGGCGATCATGACGCAGGCCTTCCCCGGCTCCCGCACCGATTCGGTGACCGTGACCCGGACCGCCGAGCCGCTCTCCGTGGCGCGTGCCGCGTAGGTACTGCACACGCCGCCCCAGAAGGTGACCTCCAGCGTCCTGCCGTCCGCGCTGTACGACGTGATCGCCCTGTTCCGTGCTCCGGGGTCCTTCGTCGGCTCCGGGGCGGGCGGGGTGCTCCGCGGGGTCAGGTGGTCCGGGTGGACCGCTACGCGGACGACGGTGTGTGCGGGTCCGCCCCCGTCGGACCGTACGGAGAAGAGCCACGAGGGTACGAGGATCTGCTCCCCGTCCGCGTACTGCGCGGAGAGCCCGAACTCGGCCTCGTCGACCTCCGCCGTGGCGGGCTCCGGGGCGCCCGGCGCACCGCATTCGGCCGTCGGTGTGGAGCCGTCCTCCAGCGGTACCGGGGTCGCGCAGTCGCCCGCGCCGCCCTTCGCCGCCCGACGGCTCTCCGCGTTCATCTGCTCCAGCGCCTCGTCCGCGCCGATCACCGGATAGCTGTCGCTCTTCTCCAGCGCCTTGAGGTGCCCGCTGCCTCCGACGACCTCGCCGCCCGCGCCCACCTGGATCCCGGTCGACCAGCCGTATGTCGGCAGCCCGCCCACCACCGGATCGGCGTTCACGACCCGCACCGATCCCATCAGCTGCCGGGCGTCGAGCGAGGCGTCGTCCTGCCCCACGGCCTTCAGTACGGGGACGGCCGCGGCCCTCGCGGTCTTCTCGTCGACCGGGGAGCCGGACTGCGGCGCGGGATCCTTCTTCGCGCAGGTCCGCGCGGACTCGCAGGCGTCGGGCCCGCCCGGGGCGTAGCGGGCGAAGGTCCAGGTGCCGGGTGCCTGCTTGATGACGCGCAGCACCGGGCCCGACCCGTCGCCGTCGCTGCCCACCTTCCACGCGGCGCCGTCGGGGCGCGGCGCGCCCGGCACCCCGAGGGCCTCGGCCAGCCGTGCCACCTCGGCCGCGGTGACGGTGCCCCCGGCGCGCCGGACGGCCGCCGAGGAGGGGCCCTCGGGCAGTTCGCCCGTGGCGCGGTAGACGACCCCGCCACCGTGCGGGTCCGGCTCACCGGGCGCGATCCCCGGTGGCGGTCCGGTCGGGCCGTCCGCGTGGTCCAGCGCCAGCAGCGGGGGAGTGGCGTCGCCGGCGGCCGCGGGGCCGGCGTCCGCGCCGCCTTCACCCGACGCGTTCGAGGCCCAGTAGGCCGCTCCACCTCCGGTCAGCAGCACAGCCGCCGCCACCGTGGTCACGGCGAGCGGCGAGCGCCGCCGCCGGGTACCGGTCACGTCATTCTCGGGTCGCCCGTTGCTCACCGGATCGCTCCTTCGGCTGCCTGGCCGTCACTGGCACCTCGTACGCCCTCCGGGGCCGGAGGGCACCGATGGGACGGGGCAGGGAAGCGCGCGGTTCCACCGCGTACGCCGTGGAACCGCGCCGAGGGCCGCGCACCGCTGTGCGGAGCAACCGTGCGGGGCCGGGATCAGTCCCCGTAGTCGGACATGCCGTCGATCAGCCGGGCGGAGGACGGCGGCACCGTGACCCCGTGGATGCGGGACGGTTCCACCGGCTGCACGGCGGTCCTCTCCGGCACGACCCAGTGCGGTGCCATACGCGCGCAGTCACCGCGCAGCTCGGCCAGGGTCATCTCGGACTCACGCGAAACGATCGTGTTCGACATAAACGCACCGTACGCAGGGTGGACCCCAGGTAGAAAGACCTACTATCGGGTAGTTTTGCCCTTTCAGGCACCATGGCGTCACCGGGTAGCGTGAACTGTCACGCCGTCCCGGAGGGTGCGCTCACGCGCTCCCCCCGCCTTCCGCAGGAGCAGCCTCCCCGTGCGCATTGCAGTCACAGGCTCCATCGCCACAGACCACCTCATGACCTTCCCCGGCCGATTCGCGGACCAGCTGGTCGCCGATCAGCTGCACACGGTCTCGCTCTCCTTCCTGGTCGACAACCTCGACGTGCGCCGCGGTGGTGTCGGCGCCAACATCGCGTTCGGTATGGGTGTGCTCGGTACACAGCCGATCCTGGTCGGTGCTGCCGGGGCGGACTTCGACGACTACCGGGCATGGCTCGACCGGCACGGCGTCGACACCGAGTCCATCCGGATCTCCGAGGTCCTGCACACGGCGCGCTTCGTCTGCACGACGGACTCCGACCACAACCAGATCGGCTCCTTCTACACGGGCGCGATGAGCGAGGCCCGGCTGATCGAGCTCAAGAGCGTCGCCGACCGCGTGGGCGGCCTCGACCTCGTCTCCATCGGTGCCGACGACCCCGAGGCGATGCTCCGCCACACGGAGGAGTGCCGCTCACGCGCGATCCCGTTCGCCGCCGACTTCTCCCAGCAGATCGCCCGTATGGACGGCGAGGAGATCCGGATCCTCCTCGACGGCGCCACGTACCTCTTCTCCAACGAGTACGAGAAGGGACTCATCGAGTCCAAGACGGGGTGGACCGACGAGGAGATCCTGTCCAGGGTCGGCCACCGCGTCACCACCCTCGGTGCCCGCGGCGTCCGGATCGAGCGGGCCGCCCAGGACCCCATCGAGGTCGGCTGCGCCGAGGAGGAGCGCAAGGCGGACCCGACCGGCGTCGGTGACGCGTTCCGTGCCGGTTTCCTCTCCGGCCTCGCCTGGGGTGTGGGCCTGGAGCGCGCCGCCCAGGTCGGCTGCATGCTCGCGACCCTGGTCATCGAGACGGTCGGCACCCAGGAGTACACCCTGCGCCGCACCCACTTCATGGACCGGTTCACCAAGGCCTACGGCGACGAGGCGGCCTCCGAGGTCCGCAAGCACCTCTCCTGACCCCCGCGCCACCCGGATCAGAGGAGCCGGCGGACCACATAGGCCGAGCCGCGGTCCGCGGGCTCCTCACCCACGTACTCCTGTTCGCGCATCTCGCACCAGGCAGGGATGTCGAGCCGGGCCGCCTCGTCGTCGGCGAGCACCGTCACCGTGCCGCCGACGGGTACCTCTCCGATCACCTTTGCGAGTTCGATGACCGGAATCGGGCAGCGCCGGCCCAGCGCGTCGACCACGAGTGAGTCCCGGGGGGAGGGGGAGGGGGCCGGTGAGGCGGGCGCGCCGAGTTTCGCCCGCACCTCGGCCACCACACCCGGCAGGACGCCGAGGAAGCGTTCGACCTCGTCCCCGGTGGTTCCGGCGGGCAGCGACACGCGCACGTTCCCTTCCGTGAGCACCCCCATCGCCTTGAGGACATGGCTGGGCGTCAGCGTGCTGCTCGTGCAGGACGAACCCGATGAAACGGAGAATCCGGCGCGATCCAGCTCGTGGAGCAGTGTCTCCCCGTCGACATAGAGACAGGAGAAGGTGACCAGGTGCGGCAACCGCCGTTCCGGATCGCCGACCACCTCCACGTCGGGCACCAGGCCGGCCACCGCCGCCCGGACACGGTCCACCAGCGCGCGCAGCCGGACGGACTCGGCCGCGGCCTCCGCACGCACCGCCCGCAGCGAGGCCGCGGCCGCCACGATCGCCGGGATGTTCTCGAAGCCGGCGGCCCGCCCCGACTCCCGCTCGTCGGCCGGGCCTTGAGGTGCGAAGCGGACACCCTTGCGCACGGCGAGCAGTCCGACACCGGCCGGCCCGCCCCACTTGTGGGCGCTCGCGGTCAGCAGCGACCAGCGGCCGGCCACCGGTCCCCAGCCCAGGGACTGGGCGGCGTCCACCAGCAGCGGCACACCGGCCTCGGCACAGATCTCGGCGGTCTCCGCCACCGGCTGCTCGGTCCCCACCTCGTGGTTGGCGGACTGCAGGCAGGCCAGCGCGGTGTCCGCACGAAGCGCCCGGCCGTACGCCGCCGGGTCCACCGCCCCGGTCCGGTCCACCGCCACCTCGGTGAACGAACCGCCGGCCGCCCCCAGCGCCGCCGCCGCGTGCAGCACCGAGGAGTGCTCTACGGCGGACAGGACCATATGGCGGCCGACACGCCGACGGCCGGAAAGTGCTCCGGCCGTCCCCGAGTGCACCGCCCGGGTGCCCGAAGAGGTGAACACCAGCTCGTCAGGCCGGCAGCCGACCGCCTCCGCGGCGGTCTCCCGGGCCGCGTCCAGCAGCAGCGTGGCCCGCCGTCCCTCGCGGTAGAGCCGCGCGGGATCCGCCCAGCCCTCGTCCAGGGAGGCAAGCAGGGCCTGGCGGGCGACGGGATGCAGGGGAGCGGAGGAAGCCGCGTCGAAGTAGGGCACGCCGTCACGCTAGTCCGCGGGAGGGCTTCCCCGGGTGACGGGTGCCCCGTCCGGAGGAAGAGGGGGCGTCAGATGGTGGCCGGACGCGCGGATTCCACCCCTTCGGGGTGTCGGGCGGCGCGTTGGGCACCCTCCCCGCGCGACCCCAAATAGCGTCCAGTAGGGTTTGGTCCGCATAAACATCCAAACCCCTGCCCGCGTCAGGGGCGGCGACCGACCAAGTGAGACGGGCGCGCCGACCGTGCGGGCGAGACTCTCGGGAAGGCGCTACGTGAGTCCCAACGGCTCCGACCGCTCGTCGCGGCGCCCGATGCGGCGGAAGCTGCCGCAGGTGCTGACTGCGGGCCTGGTCCTGGCGACGGCCTCCGGTTGTTCATACAACTGGGAGGATTTCCCCCGCCTCGGTATGCCCACCCCGGTAACGGAAGAGGCCCCACGGATCCTCTCCCTCTGGCAGGGCTCGTGGGCGGCAGCGCTCGCCACGGGTGTCCTCGTCTGGGGGCTGATCCTGTGGAGCGTCATCTTCCACCGGCGTAGCAGGACCAAGGTGGAGGTACCGCACCAGACCAGGTACAACATGCCTATCGAGGCGCTGTACACAGTGGTCCCCCTCATCATCGTCTCGGTGTTCTTCTACTTCACCGCGCGCGATGAATCGAAGCTCCTCGAGCTCAGCCCGAAGACGACCCACACGATCAACGTGGTCGGCTACCAGTGGAGCTGGGGCTTCAACTACATCGAGAAGGTGGAGGGGCAGCCCTCCGCCGGTAACGAGGTCCCGAAGGAACTCGACGCCATCCCCGACAGGTTCCGCGAGGACTTCCCGAAGGGCGCCGGTGGCGTCTACGACGTGGGCGTCCCCGGCACGAGGAACCCGCAGAACGGCAACCCGGGTCCGACCCTGTGGCTGCCGAAGGGCGAGAAGGTCCGCTTCGTTCTGACTTCGCGGGACGTCATCCACTCCTTCTGGGTGGTGCCGTTCCTCATGAAGCAGGACGTCATTCCGGGCCACACCAACTCCTTCGAGGTCACGCCGAGCAGGGAGGGCACCTACATGGGTAAGTGCGCCGAGCTCTGCGGCGTCGACCACTCCCGGATGCTCTTCAACGTCAAGATCGTCTCTCCCGAGCGTTACCAGCAGCACCTCAAGGAGCTGGCGGAGAAGGGTCAGACGGGCTACGTGCCGGCAGGCATCGAGCAGACGGACCCGGCCAGGAATGCGGAGACGAACAAACTGTGAGCATCCTCAACGAATCCCAGGGTGCCGCGGCGGCAGACGCCTCGTTCGAGGACGAGCTGCCGGTACGGCGCAAGCAGCCGGGAAGTGTCGTCGTCAAGTGGCTGACCACCACTGACCACAAGACGATCGGCACGATGTACCTGGTCACATCGTTCGCGTTCTTCGTCATCGGTGGCCTTCTGGCGCTCTTCATGCGCGCCGAGCTGGCCCGCCCCGGTACGCAGATCATGTCGAACGAGCAGTTCAACCAGGCGTTCACGATGCACGGCACGATCATGCTGCTGATGTTCGCGACGCCGCTGTTCGCCGGATTCGCGAACTGGATCATGCCGCTGCAGATCGGCGCGCCCGACGTGGCGTTCCCGCGGCTGAACATGTTCGCGTACTGGCTGTACCTCTTCGGCTCGCTCATCGCGGTGGCCGGCTTCCTCACCCCGCAGGGTGCGGCGGACTTCGGCTGGTTCGCCTACTCCCCGCTGTCGGACGCGGTCCGCTCGCCGGGCGTCGGCGCCGACATGTGGATCATGGGTCTGGCCTTCTCCGGGTTCGGCACGATCCTCGGCTCGGTCAACTTCATCACCACGATCATCTGCATGCGCGCCCCCGGCATGACGATGTTCCGTATGCCGATCTTCGTGTGGAACGTCCTGCTGACCGGTGTTCTGGTCCTGCTGGCCTTCCCGGTCCTGGCCGCCGCGCTCTTCGCGCTGGAGGTGGACCGTAAATTCGGCGCACATATCTTCGATGCGTCGAACGGTGGCGCATTGCTCTGGCAACACCTCTTCTGGTTCTTCGGCCATCCAGAGGTGTACATCATCGCGCTGCCGTTCTTCGGAATCATTTCGGAGATCATTCCGGTATTCAGCCGCAAACCGATGTTCGGTTATGTCGGCCTGATCAGCGCGACGATCGCCATTGCCGGCCTTTCCGTGACGGTGTGGGCCCACCACATGTACGTCACGGGCGGTGTGCTGTTGCCGTTCTTCTCCTTCATGACCTTCCTCATCGCGGTGCCGACCGGTGTGAAGTTCTTCAACTGGATCGGCACGATGTGGAAGGGGTCGTTGTCCTTCGAGACACCGATGCTCTGGTCCGTCGGCTTCCTGATCACCTTCGCCTTCGGTGGTCTGACGGGTGTCATCCTGGCCTCGCCGCCGCTGGACTTCCACATCTCCGACTCGTACTTCGTCGTCGCGCACTTCCACTACGTCGTCTTCGGCACCGTGGTCTTCGCGATGTTCGCCGGCTTCCACTTCTGGTGGCCGAAGTTCACCGGCAAGATGCTGGACGAGCGGCTCGGCAAGATGACCTTCTGGACGCTGTTCATCGGCTTCCACGGCACCTTCCTGGTGCAGCACTGGCTCGGCGCGGAGGGTATGGCGCGTCGTTACGCGGACTACCTCGACGTCGAAGGCTTCACCGCCCTGAACACGATCTCGACGATCTCCTCGTTCGTCCTCGGCCTGTCGCTCCTTCCGTTCTTCTACAACGTCTGGAAGACCGCCAAGTACGGCAAGAAGGTCGAGGTCGACGACCCCTGGGGCTACGGCCGTTCGCTCGAATGGGCTACGTCCAGCCCGCCCCCGCGGCACAACTTCATCAGCCTGCCGCGGATCCGGTCCGAATCCCCGGCGTTCGACCTGCACCACCCGGAGATCGCGGCGCTCGAGCACCTGGATCACCTGTCCGAGGGTGACAAGGTCCTCGCCGGCGGCAAGGAGGACGGCAAGTGAAGATCCAGGGCAAGCTCTTCCTCTGGCTGAGCCTCTTCATGCTGGCCATCGCCATCACGTACGGCGTGTGGTCCAAGGAGCCGGTCGGTACCACCGCGCTGTTCCTGGCCTTCGGGCTCACCCTGATGATCGGCTTCTACCTGGCCTTCACGGCCAACCGGGTAGACGCGATGGCCCAGGACAACAAGGAGGCCGATGTCGCGGACGAGGCGGGTGAGGTGGGCTTCTTCTCGCCGCACAGCTGGCAGCCGCTCTCGCTGGCCATCGGAGGCGCCTTCCTCTTCATGGGAGTCGTCTTCGGCTGGTGGCTCGCCTACTTCGCGGCTCCGCTGCTCCTGATCGGCCTGTTCGGCTGGGTGTTCGAGTACTACCGGGGCGAGAACCGCACCCAGTAGGACACGCCGCCCAGGAACACGCAGCACCCGTACGGGGGCCCGGTCCGCTCAGCAATGAGCGGGCCGGGCCCCCGTTTGCAGTCACTGAACGCGCTGGATCGGATGAATCTTCTTAGCGTGGGTTCATGAACCACACGCCGCGCATCCGCCCCGTAGTGAGCTGCTCCCTGCTGGTCGTCACCCTGGTAGCGGGTGCGACCGCCTGTGGAGAGCCCGACGGTCATCCGCTCTCGCTGAAGCCCTACGACGCAGCCGATCTCGTCTCCTTCAACGGCCCATCCGGCAGCAAGAAGGCCGACCCCGACAAGCCCCTCGAGTTCACCGTCAAGGACGACGACGTGACCATCACGGACGTGACGGCCGTCGACACCGAGGGCCGCCATCTGGCGGGAGAGCTCGACGCCGACGGCAAGCGGTGGCACTCCACCACCTCGCTGGCCGCCGGGACCCGATACACCGTCAAGGTCTCGACCGAGAACGAGGACGGCGCCCCCGGCAGCCGTACGTACACGTTCGGCACGACCTCGGCCAAGAAGTTCCTGAAGGTCACGTTCGGCCCGCAGGCGGGCACCTACGGGGTCGGACAGCCCCTCACGGCGGAACTCAGCGCTCCGGTCGCCGACCGGGCGGGCCGGGCCACCGTCGAGCGAGGGCTGCAGGTCCGGTCCTCACCCGCCGTCACCGGCTCCTGGTACTGGGTCGACGACAAGACCCTGCACTACCGCCCCCAGGAGTACTGGCCCGCCGGCGCCACCATCGACCTGCGCAGCAACCTCAAGGGCATAAAAGTGGGCAACGCCCTGTACGGGGGTGACGCCAAGGCCCTGAAACTCAAGACCGGCGACCGGATAGAAGCCATCACCGACGCGTCGGACCACTCGATGACGGTCCTGCGCAACGGTGAAGTGATCAACACCATCCCGGTCACCACGGGCAAGCCCGGCTTCGACACGCGCAACGGCGTCAAGGTCGTGCTGGCCAAGGAGCAGTTCGTACGCATGCGCGGTGAGAGCATCGGCATCGCCGCCGGCTCCTCGGAGTCCTACGACCTGCCGGTCTACTGGGCGACACGGGTCACCTGGAGCGGTGAGTACGTCCACGCCGCGCCTTGGTCGACGGGTTCGCAGGGCAGCGCCAACGTCAGCCACGGCTGCACCGGAATGAGCACGGCCAACGCCGAATGGTTCTTCGAGACCGTGCGTGAGGGTGACGTGGTCAAGGTCGTCGGCAGCGACGGCGAGACCATGACGCCGTTCGACAACGGCTTCGGCGACTGGAACCTGGACTGGGACGCCTGGCAGAAGGGCAGCGCCCTGCGCAGCGGCTCGCCGGACGCCGGTACCGATGTCCGGACGGCGCGCCTGCGCCCCCAGGTCTGACCGGGCCCGGAGTGCGCCTTCGCGCCCCGGGAGACCACCGCGGAGGGGATCGGGGCCCCTCCGCCGCGCCGCGCCCCTCAGGCCCCCACGGACAGCCGTTGCCGCAGGACGGACGCGAGGGCGTCCGCGAAGCCGACCGGGTCCACCGGAAGCGTCACAGCGGCGTCGGCACGGCTCCAGGTGGCCAGCCAGGCGTCCTGCGGGCGCCCGATCAGCAGCAGCACCGGCGGGCAGTCGAAGATCTCGTCCTTGATCTGCCTGCAGACACCCATGCCGCCCGCGGGCGCGGTCTCGCCGTCCAGTACGCAGACGTCGATCCCGCCCTTGTCGAGCGCGCTCAGCACGGCGGGGAGGGTGGCGCACTCCAGGAACTCCACCGGCGGCACGTCCGCCGCGGGCCTGCGCCCGGCTGCCAGCCTCACCTGCTCGCGCGTGTTGGCGTCGTCGCTGTAGACCAGGACCGTGGCGGTCGGCTGCATTGTTCCTCCGTGACGTCTGTGTCTTCGGGGCTCTCGGGGCATGAACCGATGGGCGGATCGTACTCCGGCCGACAGCCTGTCAGCACCGGTAAAGACAGCGATTCGATGGGCCGTTCGGTGAGGACACACGCCACTGACACACCGAACGGCACCCCCGGGAGTGAGGGCGGGATAAGCGACCGACATAATGTCGGTCGTGGCGACAGCAACGACAGTAGAAACCGGGCACGCGCACCCGTCGGTCAATCGACCGAACCTCACCAGCGTCGGAACCATCATCTGGTTGAGTTCCGAGCTGATGTTCTTCGCGGCCCTCTTCGCGATGTACTTCACCCTGCGATCGGTGCTGGGACCCGATCACTGGAAGGAGATGGCCGACCATCTGAACTTCCCGTTCTCGGCGACGAACACCACGATCCTGGTGCTTTCCTCTCTCACCTGCCAGCTCGGCGTCTTCGCCGCGGAGCGGGGCGATGTGAAGAAGCTCCGCACCTGGTTCATGATCACGTTCGTGATGGGTGCGATCTTCATCGGAGGCCAGGTCTTCGAGTACACCGAGCTGGTCAAGAAGGACGGGCTCTCCCTGTCCTCCGACCCGTACGGTTCGGTGTTCTACCTGACGACCGGCTTCCACGGTCTGCATGTGACAGGCGGCCTCATCGCCTTCCTGCTCGTCCTGGGCAGGACGTACGCGGCCTCGAGATTCACCCACGAACAGGCCACAGCCGCCATCGTCGTGTCCTACTACTGGCACTTCGTCGATGTCGTCTGGATCGGCCTGTTCGCCACGATCTACATGATCAAGTAACCGGGCTCGCGCCCACCCACCATCGACGCAGAAGATCCTGACACCGGGGTAATCCGTGAAAAAGCTCTCCGCACGACGACGCCATCCGCTGGCGGCGGTCGTCGTACTACTCCTCGCGCTGGCGGCTACCGGGGGGCTGTACGCCGCGTTCGCGCCTGCGGGTAAGGCGCAGGCCGACGAAACCGCCCAGTCCCTCGCCATCGACGAGGGCAAGAAGCTCTACTCCGTGGGCTGTGCCAGCTGCCACGGGACCGGCGGTCAGGGCACCACCGACGGACCGTCCCTCGTGGGCGTGGGCTCCGCCGCCGTCGACTTCCAAGTCGCCACCGGACGCATGCCGGCCCAGCAGCCGGGCGCCCAGGTGCCGAAGAAGCCGGTCATCTACAACCAGGCCGAGATCGACCAGCTCGCGGCGTACATCTCGTCGCTGGGCGCCGGTCCGATCACGCCCACCAAGAGCCAGGTCGACCCCTCGGGCGCCGACGTGGCCAAGGGCGGGGACCTGTTCCGCACGAACTGCGCGCAGTGTCACAACTTCACCGGTGAGGGCGGCGCGCTGACACACGGCAAGTACGCCCCCAGCCTGGAAGGCGTGAGCCCGAAGCACATCTACGAGGCCATGCAGACCGGCCCGCAGAGCATGCCCTCCTTCCCGGACAGCACCATGCCGGAGCAGGAGAAGAAAGACATCATCGCGTACATCAAGACCGTGAACGGTGGCGACTCCGCGAGCCCCGGTGGACTCTCGCTCGGTGGCCTCGGTCCCGTGAGTGAGGGTCTCTTCGGCTGGATCTTCGGACTGGGCGGTTTGGTCGCCATCGCCGTCTGGGTCGCGGCCCACACCGCTAAGGCCAAGAAGTCATGAGTAGCCAAGAGATTTCAGAAGAGGGCCTGCCCGCAGGGCAGGACACCGCGCACGGCGCGGTCGCGGTCGCGGACGACCCGTTCGCCGACCCCGGGCTGCCGGCACACCGGCCGCGCATCCAGGACCTCGACGAACGTGCCGCGAAGCGCTCCGAGCGAGCCGTCGCGTTCATGTTCACGCTGTCGATGCTGGCGACGGTCGGCTTCATCGCCAGCTACGTCATCTTCCCGGTCGACAAGATCGTGTTCATCTGGCCCTTCGGCCACGTGAGCGTGCTCAACTTCTCGCTGGGGCTGACGCTCGGCCTGGCGCTGTTCCTCATCGGCGCGGGCGCCGTCCACTGGGCGCGCACCCTGATGTCCGATGTCGAGGTCGCCGACGACCGGCACGCCATCGAGGCCACGCCCGAGGTCAAGGCCAAGGTCATGGCCGACTTCGCGGCCGGTGCCGAGGAGTCGGCGCTCGGACGGCGCAAGCTGATCCGCAACACCATGTTCGGCGCGCTGGCCCTGGTGCCGCTCTCCGGTGTGGTGCTGCTGCGCGACCTCGGTCCGCTGCCGGAGAAGAAGCTCCGCAACACCCTGTGGGCCAAGGGCAAGCTGCTCGTGAACATGAACACGATGGAGCCGCTGCGCCCCGAGGACGTCGTCGTCGGTTCGCTCACCTTCGCCATGCCCGAGGGCCTGGAGGAGGACGCGCACGACTTCCAGACACAGATCGCCAAGTCCGCCCTGATGATCATCCGCATCGAGCCGGACAACATCAAGGACAAGCGCGAGCGCGAGTGGGCCCACGAGGGAATCGTGGCCTTCTCCAAGATCTGCACCCACGTCGGTTGCCCGATCAGCCTGTACGAGCAGCAGACGCATCACGTGCTCTGCCCGTGCCACCAGTCCACCTTCGACCTCTCCGACGGCGCCCGCGTCATCTTCGGTCCGGCCGGTCACGCCCTTCCGCAGCTGCGGATCGGTGTGAACAGCGAGGGCAACCTCGAAGCCCTCGGTGACTTCGAAGAGCCCGTCGGTCCTGCCTTCTGGGAGCGCGGATGAGTACTGCGACGGAAACACAGCGCAAGGCGCCCGCCGGTGAGCGGGTCGCCGACTGGGCGGACGGCCGGCTCGGGATCTACGGCCTGGCCAAGGCCAACATGCGCAAGATCTTCCCGGACCACTGGTCCTTCATGCTCGGTGAGATCTGCCTCTACAGCTTCCTCATCATCATCCTCACGGGTGTGTACCTGACGCTGTTCTTCCACCCGAGCATGAACGAGGTCGTGTACCACGGCTCGTACGAGCCGATGCAGGGCATCCGGATGTCCGAGGCCTACGCCTCGACGCTGGACATCAGCTTCGACGTCCGCGGCGGCCTGCTGGTCCGGCAGATCCACCACTGGGCAGCGGTGATCTTCCTCGCCGGCATGTTCGTGCACATGTTCCGGGTGTTCTTCACCGGCGCGTACCGCAAGCCGCGCGAGATCAACTGGCTGTTCGGCTTCCTGCTGTTCGTCCTCGGCATGTTCACCGGGTTCACCGGTTACTCGCTCCCGGACGACCTGCTCTCCGGTACGGGTGTGCGCTTCACGCAGGGCGCGATCCTGTCGATGCCGATCGTCGGTACGTACATCTCGATGTTCCTGTTCGGCGGGGAGTTCCCCGGTACCGACATCATCGCGAGGTTCTACTCGATCCACATCCTGCTGCTGCCCGGCATCATGCTCGGGCTCGTGGTCGGCCACCTCATCCTGGTGTTCTTCCACAAGCACACCCAGTTCGCCGGCCCCGGCCGGACGAACAAGAACGTCGTCGGCATGCCCCTGCTGCCGGTGTACATGGCCAAGGCCGGAGGCTTCTTCTTCCTGGTCTTCGGTTTCATCGCGATCCTCTCGGCCATCGCCTCGATCAACCCGATCTGGGCACTCGGCCCTTACCGTCCCGACCAGGTGTCCACGGGCGCCCAGCCGGACTGGTACATGGGATTCGCCGAAGGCTTCGTCCGTGTGATGCCCGGCTGGGAGATCAACCTCTGGGGCCACACCCTGGTCCTGGGCGTGCTCATCCCGCTGGTCCTCTTCGGTCTGGTCCTCGGGGCGCTGGCGCTCTACCCGTTCATCGAGTCGTGGATCACCGGGGACAAGCGCGAGCACCACATCCTGGACAAGCCGCGCAACACCCCGGTCCGCACCGGTCTCGGTGTCGCCTGGGTGACGATCTACTTCGTCATGCTGATCGGCGGCGGCAACGACATCTGGGCGACGCACTTCCACCTGTCGCTCAACGCGATCAGCTGGTTCGTCCGGATCGCGTTCTTCGTCGGCCCGGTCGTGGCGTTCGTCGTCACGAAGCGGATCTGCCTCGGTCTCCAGCGACGCGACAAGGAGAAGGTGCTGCACGGGCGCGAGTCCGGCACCATCAAGCGCCTGCCGCACGGTGAGTTCGTCGAGATCCACGAGCCGCTCAGTCCCGCGCAGCTGCACACGCTCACCGCGCACGAGCAGTACAAGCCGGTCGAGATCGGCCCGACGGTCGACGAGAACGGTGTCGAGCGCAAGCCCTCCGTGCTGCAGAGGATGCGGGCGAACCTCAGCAAGAGCTACTTCGGCGAGGACAGCCAGATCGCCAAGCCCACTGCCGAGGAGTACAAGGAGATCACGAGCGGCCACGGCCACCACTGATCACCTCAGCTGAACGCCACAGCGAGAGCCCCGTCCATCCGATGGACGGGGCTCTTCGCTGCCTCCGGGCTGGATAGGGTGGGAGACATCCTTGTACCGGCTGTGGACTCCCAGGAGCGGACCATGAACGTGGCGACCCAGGACGGCGGCGACGGCATGGCGGCCCGCACCTGGCCCGGCGTGCTGACCCCGCTTCTGCGGGGCGAGGACCTCGGCGCCGACGACACGGCGTGGGCCATGAACCGCATCATGAGCGGTGAGGCCACGGACGTGCAGATCGCCGGGTTCGCGGTCGCGCTGCGGGCCAAGGGCGAGACCGTCGACGAGGTCACCGGACTGGTCCGCGCCATGTACGAGCACGCCCACACCATCGAGGTGCCCGGCCGCACGGTCGACATCGTGGGGACCGGCGGCGACATGGCCAAGACGGTCAACATCTCCACCATGTCCGCGATCGTCGTCGCGGGGACGGGGGCCAAGGTCGTCAAGCACGGCAACCGGGCCTCCTCGTCGGCGAGCGGGGCCTCCGACGTGCTGGAGAAGCTCGGCGTCAACCTCGAACTCACCCCGCAGCGGGTCGTCTCCGTCGCGGAGGAGGCCGGCATCACCTTCTGCTTCGCCGTGAAGTTCCACCCCGCCCTGCGGCACGCGGCCAGGGCCCGCAAGGAGCTGGGGACCCAGACCACCTTCAACATCCTGGGCCCCCTCACGAACCCGGCCCGGGTGCGCTCCCAGGCCATCGGGGTCGCCGACCCGAAGATGGCGCCCATCGTGGCGGGTGTGCTGGCGGACCGGGGGAACTCCGCGCTCGTCTTCCGGGGCGACGACGGACTGGACGAGCTGACGACCACGGCGACCTCCAGGGTCTGGACCGTGCGCGACGGCACGGTCCGTGAGGAGCCCTTCGACCCACGCGACGTGGGTCTCGAACTCGTCCCCGTCGAGGCGCTGCGGGGCGCCGACGCGTCGTACAACGCCGATGTCGCCCGCCGGCTCCTCGACGGGGAGACCGGGCCCGTGCGTGAGGCCGTGCTCCTCAACTCCGCAGCCGCGCTGGTGGCGTTGGACCCGGGTGAGGGGACGCTCAACGAGCAGTTGGCGGCCGGGATCGCGCGGGCCGCGGAGTCCATCGACTCGGGCGGGGCCAAGCGCGCGCTGGAGCGCTGGGTGACCGCCAGCAACGCCTGAGAGCCTGTCGGGCACACGGTACGGTGTGAGCGGGGCGCAGTCCGGATCGCGGACTGCGCCCTTGCGCGTCGCCAGAGGTATGGCAAGATGCTGCGCAGGTCATGAGTGACAGCGACTACGGCCCCGGCCCGCTGTCCGGCAACCCTCCGTCCGTGGCGGGGTGCCCCGGGTGAAGACCAGGCCGCAGTCAGCGAGGTCTGCGGCAAGCGCGGACCCCTCGGCATCGCTGGATGCCACCCCTTGGGGTCCTGGTCCCAGGGAGCCTTCTGTGAGCAAGCGAATGCGATAGGGCGCGAAGCCCTCCTCCGCACACCCCTTTTCTCCTTCCTCTCCGCGCTGCCGCGTACCGCCGGCGCGAGATTTCGCCTGCCTCTCACGGGAGTTCGTCATGTCTGTCCCCACCGCTGCCGCCGACCAGACCATTTGTGCCCCGCTGCCTGTTCTGGGTGCCGATGTCACCGTTCCGCTCGTCACCGGTGGAGACGTCACGTACGCCGCCCTCGACTACGCCGCCAGCGCCCCGGCCCTCCAGCGGGTGTGGGACGACGTGGCCGCCTACGCTCCGTACTACGGAAGCGTCCACCGCGGTGCCGGATACCTCTCGCAGCTGTCCACCGACCTGTTCGAGACGAGCCGGACCACCGTCGCGGAGTTCCTGGGCTGCCGCGCCGACGACCAGGTGGTCTTCACCCGTTCGACGACCGACTCGCTCAACCTGCTGGCCGCCGCGCTGCCGGCCGGCTGCGAGGTGTTCGTGTTCGAGACCGAGCACCACGCCTCGCTGCTGCCCTGGCGGGACGCCCGGGTGACCTACCTCGACGCCCCGCGCACCCCGGACCAGGCCGTGGCCACGCTCGAGCGGGCCCTGGCCGGACGTGATCCCTACGGCCCGGCTCTGGTCTGCGTCACGGGCGCCTCCAACGTCACCGGCGAGCTGTGGCCGGTGAAGGAGCTGGCCGCGGCCGCCCACGCGCACGGGGCCCGGATCGTCCTCGACGCCGCCCAGCTGGCGCCCCACCACCCCGTCGACATCGCGGAACTGGACGCCGACTGGGTCGCTTTCTCGGGCCACAAGCTGTACGCCCCGTTCGGCTCCGGCGTGCTCGCCGGCCGGGCCGACTGGCTGCGGGACGCGGAACCGTACCTCGCCGGGGGCGGCGCCTCCCGCAAGGTGGCCCGGCGCACCGACGGGGGCGTGGACGTCGAGTGGCACACCACCGCGGCCCGCCACGAGGCCGGATCGCCCAACGTCATCGGCGTCTACTCCATCGCCGCCGCCTGCAAGGCCCTGACCGAGGCGGGCTTCGACCGGCTGGTCGAGCGGGAGCAGCAGCTCGTCACCCGGCTGCGGGAGGGGCTGGCCGGGGTCCCCGAGGTGAAGGTGCTCTCGCTGTTCGGCGACGCAGCCCCGAGGGTCGGCGTCATCTCCTTCGTGGTCGAGGGCTGGAACAGCTCGCACTTCGCCGCCGCGCTGTCCGCGGAGTACGGCATCGGGGTGCGCGACGGGCTGTTCTGCGCCCACCCGCTGGTGCGGACCCTGCTGGGCAGTGAGCCGCAGGACCCGGGCGAGTGCGGCGCGCCCGAGGCGGCGCCGGGGGAGAGGTCGCTCAACGCCATTCGGGTGAGTTTCGGGGCCGGGACGCCGGACGAGCACATCGAGCGGTTCCTGGGTGCGGTCCGGGAGCTCGTGACCTCGGGTGCCCGCTGGGCCTACCGCACCGAGGACGGCCGCTGCGTCCCGGACCGGGGTGCCTCCTCGCAGGTCTGAACCCGCTCCGCGAACGGCTCCGGCCGGGACGGGAGCTTCTCCTCGTCCCGGCCGGAGCCGTGCACCGCGTCTCAGGCGTCGAGGCCGATGGCGAACGCCGCCTCGAGGTCGTGCTGGGAGTAGGTCCGGAAGGCCACGTGGGTGTCGGTCGCCTCGACTCCGGGGATCTTGCTGATCCGGCCCGGGATGACGTCGGCGAGGTCGTCGTGCCTGGCGACCCGGACCATGGCGATCAGGTCGTACGTGCCGGTGACCGAGAAGACCTCGCTGACACTGTCCAGCGAGGCGATGGCCTCGGCGATCTCGGGGATCCGGTCCACGCTGGTTTTGATGAGAACGATCGCGGTGATCACGGCTGGCTTTCTCCCTCAGTGGCCGTGGCTGGTGGCTTCACTCTAGTACCACCCCGATAGCGGCCCCAGGCGTAGAGGAACCCCGCGGCGAAGCCCGCCACATGGGCCAGGTAGGCCACTCCCGGACCGCTTCCCGCGCCCTGGGCCGCGAGCCACTGGAGCACGAACCAGAAGACGAGCACGATCCACGCGGGAAAGCGCAGCGGCAGGAAGAAGAGGAACGGGAAGAGGCTGGTGACGCGCGCCCGGGGGAAGAGGTAGAGGAAGGCGCCGAGCACCGCTGAGATCGCCCCCGACGCCCCGACCAGGGTCTGATCCGAGCCCGCGTGCACGACCGCGTAGGCCACCAGCGCGAAGTAGCCGCACGCGACGTAGAAGAAGACGAACTCGGTCCGTCCCATGCGTTCCTCGGCCATGGCGCCGAACACGTAGAGGAAGAGCATGTTGCCGAGCAGGTGCAGCCAGCTGCCGTGGACGAAGAGCGCGGTCAGGGGCGTCAGTGCCGCGTGGGCGGAGCCGTCCAGCAGCTCGCTGGGGATCACGCCCCACCGCTCGAAGTACCCGGCCTGCGCGGCGAGGAGTGCGTCGCCCTCGCCGTGGGTGGGGTTGAACCCGGAGAGCGGGCTGATGAGGAACACCGCACAGCAGAGCGCCATCAGCCCGTACGTGACCGGGGCGCCGCCCGCGCCGGCCGCCGCACCGAGCTCCCGGGCCCGCTTCCGCCAGTCGCCTTCCCGCAGATCGATCACGTACAGAGCATGACGCACACGGTGAGAACGGGACAGACCGCCTCGCCGTGCCGGTGGGTATGCGCGAGGCCGTAGGGTTGCCGCAGGACATCCGCAGGACATCCGCAGTTCGACGGCGCACCGCGAGATCGAAGACCTGGGCACGCACGAGAGACTCGACGAAAGAGGACTCAACGATGACGACGGTTCCCCAGCCGACGGACGCGACCCGCTGGCGCTGCACGCTCTGCGGCAATCTCACCCGTTTCGACGTGACGCGCTCCTCGAAGGTCGTGGAGTACGTCCATCTCGACCTGGCCGGGGAGTCGAGTGTCGAGGAGCGGGAGGTGGTCAGTGAGACCATCGAGTCCGTGCGCTGCCGCTGGTGCAACGCGGTGGACCAGATCGAACTGGTCGACAGGCCGGGCGCCGACTCCTGACGGGGTCGTGCGGACCTACATATTGGGGTGATGGATGGTGGAGCAGCCGACAGGCGGCGCCGGACCGGCCGACGCGGCCGACGGCACCGCGGAGTCGCTCGACCGTCCGCTGCCCGAGGGCGTACGCCGCAGGGTGGTGGCGCTGGTCTCGGACGCCTTCGGCGGTCTGACGGTCGGCGAACTCCCCGCCCAGCTGAGGCAGTACGCCCGATTCACGCCGAGCAGGCGCGCCAAGTTCGCGGGCAACGCGATGGCGGCCGCCCTGGAGAGCGACCCGGCGTTCAGGCGGCGCATCGGCGAGCGGATCGGCCAGACCCAGACGGAGCTCGCCGACGCGCTGAAGTCCGGCGCGCCGCCCGCCGCCGCGGACCCGGTCGACGTGGCCGCCGCCGCGTACGTGCTGCGGCCGGCCGGCTGGGTCAAGCTGGTCGCGGCCGCGGGTGAGGAGGTCCAGCGGGCACACGCCGAGCGGGCCGACGAGGAGACCCGGCGCGAGCTGGAGCGGCTGCGCGAGGAACTCGACCGCGCCCGCGGCCAGACCAGGGCCGACACCGAGCGGCTGCGTACGGACCTGGACGCGTCCCGCAGGGAGAACGACTCCCTTCACCGCAAGCTCCGCAGCGCGCTCAGTGAGGTGAAGCGCGGGGAGGCCGCCCTGCGCAAGCTCGCCGCGGAGACGGAGACCGTGCGCGCCGAGACCGCCGCCCAGGTGTCGGGGGCGGAGAGCGAGACCCGGCGCCTCAAGGCACGGCTCGCCGAGGCGGAGGCCTCGGCCGAGGCGGGCCGCAGGGCCGCCAGGGAGGGCCGGTCGGTCGAGGACATGCGGCTGCGGCTGCTCCTGGACACCGTGCTGGAGGCCGCCCAGGGGCTGCGCCGCGAACTGGCCCTGCCTCCCTCGTCGATCCGCCCCGCCGACGGGGTCGAGGCGGTGGAGCCGGGCCGTATGTCCCCCAAGGACATTGCGGCCAGGGCGCTTTCGGAGACGGATCCGGCCCTGCTCGATCAGCTGCTTGCCCTTCCCCAGGCGCATCTCATCGTCGACGGCTACAACGTCACGAAGACCGGCTATCCCCAGATGCCCCTGGAGAAGCAGCGGTTGCGTCTTCTCGGCGGGCTCTCCGTCCTGGCGGCGCAGACCGGCGCCGAGATGACCTGTGTCTTCGACGGCGCCGAGCTGGCCGTCCCGGTCCTGCTGGCGCCACCGCGCGGCGTGCGAGTGCTGTTCAGCAAGGCGGGGGTGACCGCGGACGAGCTGATCAGGCAACTCGCCCGCGCGGAACCGCCGGGGAGGCCCGTCGTCGTGGTCTCCACCGACCGCGAAGTGGCCGACGGGGTCGCGAAGGCCGGTGCGAGACCGGTGGCGTCCGCCTTGCTCCTGAAGCGCCTTTCGCGCGTCTAGGGTGTCTTGAGTGGATTGGGCGACTTGCCGGATTTTGCGGAACGTACCGTCAAGTCATCGCTACACGCAGTGTGATGAAAGTAAAGAAGTGCCTGGTGTGGCGAGATTTTTCTTGTGAGGATTTGAACTGATCACAAGATGGTCACTAGGGTCAGGCCTCGAACCTTCGCACGGTTGATCGCCCACCAGGGGTGACGGCGAAGGAACCGCCGATTCCGTGATGTGCACGGAGCCGGGGATTCCGTCCCCCACAGCCCGGTAGGCGGCTCGAGGAAGAAGGAGCTCGCCTTCGTGGCGTCCCACCGTCGTCCCAAGCAGCCGAGCCGCACCCGCGTGACCGTGCTCACCGCGACCGCCGCCGCAGCTGTGGCCCTGACGTCCCAGGCCGCGCACGCCGACCCCAAGCCGACCAAGAGCGAGGTCAAGGCGAAGGTCGACAAGCTCTACCACGAGGCCGAGGAGGCCACGGAGAAGGCGAACGGCGCCAAGGAGCAGCAGGACAAGCTCAAGAAGCAGGCCGACGCCCTCCAGGACAAGGTCGCCCGCGGTCAGGACGAGCTGAACACCCTGCGCGGCGAACTCGGTTCGCTGGCCACGGCGCAGTACCGCTCCGGCGGCCTCGACCCCTCGGTCCAGCTGCTGCTCTCCTCGGACCCGGACAGCTTCCTCGACCAGGCATCCGCGCTCGACCAGCTGACGGCCAAGCAGGCCGAGTCGCTGCAGAAGATCCAGGCGAAGCAGCGCACTCTCGCGCAGCAGCGCAAGGAGGCGCAGGCCAAGCTCGCCGACCTCGACGACGTCCGCACCTCGCTGAACGAGAACAAGAAGAAGTACCAGGGCAAGCTCGCCGACGCGCAGAAGCTGCTCAACACCCTCACGGCCGCCGAGCGCGCGAAGATGGCCGCCGACGAGCAGCGTGCCAGCCGCGCGGCCGGTGACCGGGTCGACCTCGGCAACGAGGTTCCCGCGTCCGCCCGCGGCGCCGCCGCCCTCAGCGCGGCCGCCACGCAGCAGGGCAAGCCGTACGTCTCGGGCGGCACCGGCCCGAACTCGTTCGACTGCTCGGGTCTGACCCAGTGGGCCTACGCCCAGGCCGGCGTCCAGATCACCCGCACCACGTACACCCAGATCAACGACGGTGTCCGGATCGGCCGAAGCGCCCTGAAGCCGGGCGACCTGGTCTTCTTCAACAACACCTCGCACGTCGGCCTCTACGCCGGCAACAACCAGATCCTGCACGCCCCGAAGCCCGGCGCCGTGGTCCGCTACGAGTCGATGGACTACATGGGCACCTTCCAGTTCGGCGTCCGCGTCTGACGCCCGAACGGGCGAATCGCGGCACCCCCCGACGGCACCCCGCCCCACCGGAGACCACAGGTCACCGGTGGGGCGCCGTCGTTCCCGCACTCCCGTACCCCCGGCGTGGCCTTTGGTCAGGCCGTAGCCGTCCGATTACTGTCTGCGCTGCCGTGCAGCTCCCGTGCGTCGGTCCGCCCGCCCCGGGCGGCAGGGGCTGCGCACGTCTGCGAACAGCGGAAGGGAGTGCGGCTTCCTGTGGTGTCGCATCGCCGCCCCACCCGGCCCGGTCTCAACCGTGGCGTCCGGGCCACCGTCCTGTCGGCCGCCGCGGCCACCGCCGCCGCCACCCTGGGCACCGCCCCGGCGAGCGCCGGGCCGCAGGACTCCCACGAGACGGCGAAGGCCACCGTGGACCGCCTGTACGGGGAGGCCGAGCGGGCCACCGAGCGCTTCAACGCGGCCCGCGAGAGCCTCGGCCGGCTGCGCGGCCGGATCGACACGGCCCAGGACTCCGCCGCCCGCACGCAGGAGGAGATCAACCGGCTGCGGGCCTCCCTCGGCTCGATGGCGGGCGCGCAGTACCGGTCGGGCGGTATCGACCCCTCGGTCGCGCTGCTGCTCTCCTCGGACCCCGACACCTTCCTCGACCGGGCGGCCGCCCTCGACCGGGCCGGCGAGCGCAGTGCCGTGACCCTCCACAAGCTCCGCCGCGCCCAGCGCAAGATCGAACAGACCCGCGCGGAGGCCGCCGGAGCCCTGGCCGCCATGGAACGCGACCGGGCGGCCGTGGCCCGCCACAAGCGCACGGTGGAGGACAAGCTGGCCCGCGCCCGGCAGCTCCTGGGCGCCCTGCCCGCCGCGGACCGTGACGAGCTGGGCCGCTCCTCACGCTCCGGCCCCCACGGCGGCCTCTCCGCCGTCGCGGCGTCGGCCCGCGGCGCCGCGGCCCTCATGGCGGCGCGGCAGGCCCTGGGGCGCCCGTACGTGTGGGGTGCCAACGGGCCCGAGGGGTTCGACTGCTCAGGCCTCATGCAGTGGGCCTACGCCCAGGCCGGGGTGGGCCTGCCCAGGACCTCGCAGGCGCAGCGGTACGCGGGCCGCATGGTGCCCCTCGCGCAGGCCCGGCCCGGCGACCTGGTCGCCTACCGCGCGGACGCCAGTCATATCGGCATGTACGCCGGCGGCGGCCAGGTCATCCACGCGCCGTATCCCGGCGCCCCGGTCCGCTACGACCCCGTCGGCATGATGCCCGTCTCCTCGGTCACCCGCGTCTGACCGTACGATCGGCTGGATGGCTGTTCGGACGCAGGACGCGCGGCGGACACGGATCCGCGGACGGGGCACGGCAGGGGCCGTGCTCACCGTCCTGCTGCTCGCGCCCGCCTGCGCCGCCCCTCCGGACACCGCGGCAGGTCCCACCGCCCGGCAGGTCTCCGCCGCCCTGGACCGCCGTGCCGCGGCGGTCCTGGACCACGACGCGGACGCCTACCTGGCCGGGCTCGACCCGCGCGCCCCGTCCTTCCGGTCGTCCCAGCGAGCCGAACTGCGCAACCTCGCCGACGTGCCTCTGGAGTCGTGGGCGTACGAGGTGAAGGGGATCACCGGCGAGGGCCGGGACCGGGTCACCGCCGAGGTCGAGCTGCGCTACCGGATCAAGGACTATGACAAGGCGCCCATGTCCTCCTCCCGCACGGTGGAGCTGGTCCGCCGGGACGGTGGCGGGACCTGGTACATCGCCGCCGACCGGGCTGCGGAGGACGGCCCGGGACAGCTCTGGCAGCAGGGTGACGTCCAGGTCGTACGCGGCACGCGCAGCCTCGTCCTGGGGGTCGGGCGCCGGGAGGCGGAGCTGGTGCGCATCGCGGCCACCGCGGACACGGCCGTCCCGTCGGTCGCCGAGGCGTGGCCGGAGCCCTGGGCGGAGCGGGTGGTGATACTCGTCCCGAGGACCGTCGAGGACATGGCGGGGCTCCTCGGCTCACCCGTGGCGAGCTACCGGGGCATAGCGGCGGTCACCACCGGCGAGGTCGGCGGCAGTGGCAGGGCCCCCGCGGACCGGGTCGTCGTCAATCCGCAGGCGTACGGCATGCTCGGCGACTTCGGGCAGCGGGTCGTCCTCACGCACGAGACCACCCACGTCGCCACCCGCGCCCACACGTCGGCCGCCACCCCCGTCTGGCTCTCCGAGGGCTTCGCGGACCGGACCGCCTACCGCCACGAGACCCGCACCGCCCCGGAGCTCGCCCCGGAACTCACCGAGGCGGTCCGCCGCGGTGACCTGCCCGCTCGGCTCCCGGTGGACGAGGACTTCGGTTTCGACCAGGACGCCGCGAAGCTCGCGCGGGCCTACGAGGGCGGCTGGCTGGCCTGCGAACTCATCGCGCGGGACTGGGGCGAGGACAAGCTGATCGCGTTCTACAAGGCCGTGGGCAGCCGTTCCGGGCGGGACGGAGCGGTGGAGCACGCCATGCAGTCGGTCCTCGGCACGACGCCCGAGGACTTCACGGTGCACTGGCGGGACTATCTTCGCGCCCGGCTGGGCTGACCCGCTCCACCCCGGCGCGCCGGCGCTCACCCGGCACGGTCCCACGCCACAGCCGGCGCCCGGCGCTGACGGCGGCCACGACCAGCAGGCCGTTGCGGACGGCCATGAGGGCAACGCCCTCCGCGTCACTGGCGACCACGTGGGCGAATCCGAGCGGGAACTCCAGCAGCGTGACACCGGTGGCAACCAGGACGAGCCAGGCCGGCAGGCCCATCCGGCTGCCCCGGAACACCAGGCACACGGCGGCGACCCCGAGCGGCCAGACCATGTACTGGGGGCTGATCACACGGCTGGTCACGGTGAACAGCAGCACCGCCGTGAAGGCCGCGTCCGCCGGGGTGTGCACCGCGAACGTACGGGCGCGCAGCCGCCACACCAGCAGCCAGCCGAAGGCGAACACGCTCAGAGCCAGGGCCAGGGTGCTCACCAGGGCGACGTGCGGACCGGCGAACTCCATCGAGCCGTAGCGCAGCTCCACCCGGCCGCTCCAGCCGAACTGCCGGGCGACATGGAAGAACAGCGCCCCGAGCGACTCGATCTCCAGGCCCCGGTCCCGCTGGAACGCCAGGAAGGAGAACGCCCCCGGCAGAGCCACGGCCGCCGCGAGGAGCAGCACGCCGGCCGTCGCCGCCGCGGCGGACCAGGACCGCCGCGTCGCCCGCCCAGGCGCCGTGCCCACCAGCAGCAGCACCGGCCACACCTTCAGCAGTGCCCCGAAGGCGGCCAGGGCGCCCAGCGCCCGCGGGCGGCGTGCACCCGCCAGCAGCGCCACCACCGCCACCGCCGTCACCATCAGGTCGTAGCGGGCGTAGACGGTCGGTCCCAGCAGCGGCACCCCCAGCACCCACAGCCACACTCCGGCGCTCCCGCCACCCGGCCGGCCGGCCGCGCGGAGCAGCAGCCCCAGAACCAGCGCGTCACAGAGCAGCACGACTACGAAGAACGCGGAGGCGTAGTCCAGGAAGGGGAGCAGATCCGGGGAGAGCACGGCGAGCGCGGCAGCGGGCGGGTACTGCCAGGTGACGTCGTCCAGCGGATACGAACCGGCGTGGAACACCTCGTACCAGCCCCGGTAGATCGCCGAGACGTCGCTCGTCACGTCCGGGCCGGGCACCGTGAACACCTTGAACACGCAGAGCAGCAGTACCGCCCGGGTGAGGCCCCACACGGCGAGGGACAGACCCCGGGCCACCCGGTCACTCGTACCTGTCCTGACCGTCATGCACGCCATGATGCAGGCCCGGGCTGTGCGGGAGCCGTCAGGCAGGGCCGTCGGGCCGCCCGGTACTGTCGGCGTCGATGGACAAGACCTTGATCGTGACGAACGACTTCCCGCCCCGCCCCGGCGGCATCCAGGCCTTCCTGCACAACATGGCGCTGCGCATGGAACCGGGCCGTCTCGTCGTCTACGCCTCCACCTGGAAGCGGGGCGAGGAGGGGGCCGCGGCGACCGCGGCCTTCGACGCCGAGCAGCCCTTCACCGTCGTGCGCGACCGCACGACGATGCTGCTGCCCACCCCGAGGGTGACCCGCAGGGCCGTCCAGCTGCTGCGTGAGCACGCGTGCACGTCCGTCTGGTTCGGCGCGGCCGCCCCCCTCGGACTGATGGCTCCGGCGCTGCGCAGGGCGGGAGCGCGCCGGCTGGTGGCCACCACGCACGGCCACGAGGCGGGCTGGGCCCAGCTGCCGGCCTCCCGGCAGCTGCTGCGCCGTATCGGCGAGGGCACCGACACGATCACCTACCTCGGCGAGTACACCCGCTCCAGGATCGCCGCCGCGCTCACCCCGGACGCCGCGGGCCGCATGGTGCAGCTCCCGCCGGGGGTCGACGAGAAGACCTTCCACCCGGCCTCGGGCGGCGACCGGGTCAGGGCCCGCCTCGGGCTCACCGACCGTCCCGTCGTCGTGTGCGTGTCGCGGCTCGTGCCGCGCAAGGGCCAGGACACCCTCATCCTCGCCATGCCCGCCATCCTGGCGAAGGTGCCGGACGCCGTCCTGCTCGTCGTCGGCGGGGGCCCGTACGCCGGGCAGCTCAGGAAGCTGGCGGCCGAGACCGGCGTCGAGGACTCCGTGCGCTTCACCGGTCCGGTGCCCTGGGAGGAGCTGCCCGCGCACTACGGCGCCGGTGACGTCTTCGCGATGCCCTGCCGCACACGGCGCGGCGGTCTCGATGTCGAGGGCCTCGGCATCGTGTACCTGGAGGCTTCCGCGACGGGGCTGCCCGTGGTGGCAGGTGACTCGGGCGGTGCCCCGGACGCCGTGCTCGACGGCGAGACCGGCTGGGTGGTGCGGGGCGGCTCGGCCGAGGACTCCGCCGACCGGATCGTCACCCTCCTCGGCGACGCGGAGCTGCGCCGGCGCATGGGGGAGCGGGGCCGCGCCTGGGTCGAGGAGAAGTGGCGCTGGGACCTGCTCGCCGAGAAGCTGAAGACGCTGCTCTGAGCCCGTACGAGGAGGGCCCCGCACCGGCGGTGACCGGTGCGGGGCCCTCCTCGTACGGGTGCGGTTCAGGCGCGGTAGATCGACTCGACCTCGTCCGCGAAGTCCTTCGCGACGACGTTGCGCTTCAGCTTCAGCGACGGGGTGATGTGGCCCGCCTCCTCGGTGAACTGAGCGGCCAGCACACGGAACTTGCGCACGGACTCCGCCTTGGAGACCGCCGCGTTGCCGTCGTCCACGGCCCGCTGCACCTCGGCCAGCAGGTCGGGGTCCTCACGCAGCGACACGGCCGTCGACCCGGCCGGCTTGCCGTTCTCCTCGGCCCAGCGCGAGAGGAACTCCTCGTCGAGGGTGAGCAGCGCGCCGACGAACGGCCGTCCGTCGCCGACCACCATGCACTCCGCGACCAGCGCGTGTGCGCGGATGCGGTCCTCGATCACCGCGGGGGCGACGTTCTTGCCGCCCGCCGTCACGATGATCTCCTTCTTGCGGCCGGTGATCGCGAGATAGCCGTCCTCGTCGAGCGTGCCGATGTCGCCCGTGTGGAACCAGCCGTCGGCCAGCGCCTCGGCCGTGGCCGCGTCGTTCTTCCAGTACCCCGTGAACAGGTGCTCGCCGTGCAGCAGGACCTCGCCGTCGTCCGCGATCCGCACGACCGAACCCGGCAGGGGCTGGCCGACCGTGCCGATCTTCTGCCGGTCCCACGGGTTGAAGGCCGTCGCGGCACAGGTCTCGGTCAGGCCGTAGCCCTCCAGAACCGTGAAGCCGATGCCGCGGAAGAAGTGGCCGAGCCGCTCGCCCAGCGGCGCGCCGCCGGAGATCGCGTACTCCCCACGGCCGCCGAGCACGGCGCGCAGCTTGCTGAACACCAGCTTGTCGAAGACCTTGTGCTTGATCTTCAGGCCCACCGTGGGGCCCTGCGGCGTACCCAGCGCGCGGCTGTACGCGATCGCGGTGTCGGCCGCCCGGTCGAAGATCCTGCCCTTGCCGTCGGCCTGGGCCTTGGCGCGCGCCGAGTTGTAGACCTTCTCGAAGACCCGGGGCACCCCGAGGATGAGCGTCGGCCTGAACGAGGCCAGTTCCTCGGTGAGGTTCTTGATGTCCGGCACACAGCCGAGCTTGATCGGGGCCATCACCGAGGCGACCTCGACCAGCCGGCCGAAGACGTGAGCGGTGGGGAGGAAGAGCAGGACGGAGCACTCGCCGGTACGGAAGAGGGGCTTCAGCCGCTCCACGATGTTGCCGCACTCCGCGAAGAAGCTGCGGTGCGTCAGCACACAGCCCTTCGGACGGCCCGTGGTGCCCGAGGTGTAGACGATGGTCGCCGGATCGTCGGCCTTGGCGCTGACCATGCGCAGGTCCAGGGTCTCCTCGGAGACGGATGCGCCCGACGCGGCGAGCTCGGCGACCGCGCCCCGCTCGATCTCCCAGACGTGCTCCAGAGCGGGCAGCCGGTCGCGTACGGAGGCCACGGACCGCGCGTGCGCGTCGCTCTCCAGGAGGACGGCTACCGCGCCCGAGTCGCCGAGTATCCACTGGACCTGTTCGGCGGAGCTCGTCTCGTAGACCGGCACCGTGACCGCGCCCGCGCTCCAGATGGCGAAGTCGAGCAGGACCCACTCGAAGCGGGTGCGGGACATGAGCGCGACCCGGTCGCCGGGCCGGATGCCCGAAGCGATCAGGCCCTTGGCGGTGTCCTTGACCTCAGCGAGGAACTGCGTGGCGGTGACGTCCGTCCAGACGCCTGTCACCTTGCGGCTCATCACCGCGACATCGGGATGCTGAGCGGCGTTGCGGCGGATGAGATCCGTCAGGTTGCCGTCCGTAGGGACCTCGTACAGGGCCGGAAGGCTGAACTCGCGCAAGACTGCTGCTCCTCATCGGGCTCCGGTTCCACGACTCTGTGCGACTTACCGGATGCGGTCCAAGACTGGCAGATGCTCAGTGGGGTGAGCACGACTGGACTGGCCGGACGTTACCCACCGGTAGGCGATTCCGGAAAGGGGGTTCCGGCCAGATGTCTTATGCATCACACATATCGGGGGTCCTTCGGCGCACATTAGTCCACCCGTGTCCCGATCCGGAAGTAACCGCAGGTCCGGCGGGTTCTACCCACAGCGGCGGGCTGGGACCTAGGCTGATCTCCATGCGAGCCGGCGCGCCCCGAAATCGACACACGACCACCACTCGACGGACACGTGTGCACGTCGTCAGCGACGTCCACGGCCACACCGAGGCGCTGGCGCGCGCCGGAGACGGCGCGGACGCCCTGATCTGCCTCGGTGACCTGGTCCTCTTCCTCGACTACGCCGACCACTCACGCGGCATCTTCCCCGACCTGTTCGGCACGGAGAACGCACACCGCATCGTCGAGCTGCGCACCGCGCGGCGCTTCGACGAGGCACGCGCCTTCGGCCGCGAGCTGTGGGCCGGGCGGGACCGCAACGAGGCGATCCTGTCCGCCGTACGCAAGCAGTACGCCGAGATGTTCGCCGTCCTGCCCACCCCGACCTACGCCACCTACGGCAACGTCGACGTCCCGACGCTCTGGCCCGAATACGCCGAAGCCGGTACCACCGTGCTGGACGGCGAACGGGCCGAGATCGGCGGTCTGGTCTTCGGCTTCGTCGGCGGCGGCCTGAAGACCCCGATGAACACCCCGTACGAGATCAGCGACGAGGAGTACGCCGCCAAGGTCGAGGCGCTCGGACCGGTGGACGTCCTGTGCTCGCACATCCCGCCGGAGGTCCCCGAGCTGACGTACGACACCGTGGCCCGGCGCTTCGAGCGCGGCAGCGGCGCCCTCCTGGACGCCATCCACCGGACACGCCCCCGCTACGCCCTCTTCGGCCATGTCCACCAGCCGCTCGTCCGGCGCATGAGGATCGGCGCCACCGAGTGCGTCAACGTCGGCCACTTCGCCTCGACCGGCCGTCCCTGGGTCCTGGAATGGTGAGCGACACGGGCACCGGCCACGGACCGGGGCGCGGACGGAGCGGCCGTGCGCACGCGATAGCCTGCACACGGCAGGCCTCTGCCGAACGCGACCGGTACACCGCACTGGAGGGCCACGGCGATGGCTGAACACACCAGCTCGAGCATCACGATCGAGGCGGCACCGGCCGACGTCATGGGAGTGATCGCCGACTTCGACCGGTATCCGGAATGGACCGGAGAGGTCAAGGAGGCCGAGATCCTGGCCGTCGACGACCAGGGCCGCGCCGAACAGGTCCGGCTCGTCCTCGACGCCGGTGCGATCAAGGACGACCACGTCCTCGCCTACACCTGGAACAGCGAGTACGAGGTCGGCTGGACCCTGGTGAAGTCCCAGATGCTGCGCGCGCTCGACGGCAGCTACGCGCTGGCGCCCCTCGGTGAAGGCGACCGTACCGAGGTCACCTACCGGCTCGCCGTCGACGTCAAGATCCCGCTCCTCGGCATGATCAAGCGCAAGGCCGAGAAGGTCATCATCGACCGCGCCCTCGCCGGGCTCAAGAAGCGCGTCGAGTCCGTCTCCAAGGCCTGATCACGTGCGTACGGTCCTCGTCACCGGCCCCGGCGGCGCAGGCCGTACCACCGTCGCCGCGGCGACCGCGCTGGCCTCGGCCCGCGACGGCCGCCGCACACTCCTCGTGTCCGCCGACGCCGTGCCCGCCCTGCCCGCGGGCGCCGAACCCGCCGAGGCCGCCGAACGGCTCGACTGCGTCCGTATCGACGCGGCCGCACACTTCCGTGCCGAGCTCCTCGACATCCAGGAGCGCGCGTCCGGAGTCCTCGACCTGCTCGGCGCCAACCGGCTCGACGGCGAGGAACTCACCGAGCTGCCGGGCAGCGCGCAGCTCGCCGTCCTGCACACCCTGCGCCGCGTCACCGAGGGCGACTGGGCGCAACGCGGCTACGACGTGCTCGTCGTCGACCTGCCCCCGCTGCCCGAGGCCCTCGCCCTGCTCGCCCTGCCCGGGCAGCTCCGCCGCTACCTGCGCCGCCTCCTGCCCCGCGAACGCCAGGCCGCCCGCGCCCTGCGCCCGGTGCTGGCCCAGCTCGCCGGGGTCCCCATGCCCGCGCGGTGGCTGTACGAGGCCGCCGCCCGCAAGGACGCCGAACTGGCCTCGGTACAGGCCCTGTTCGAGGACAAGGCGACCACAGTGCGCCTGGTCGCGGAGCCCGGGGAGGCCGCCGCGGAAGCGTTGCGCACCGCCCGTACCGGACTCGCGCTGCACGGCCTGCGCGTCGACGCGCTCGTGGCCACCCGGGTCCTGCCCCGCCACTCCGGCGACCCCTGGTTCGCCGGTCTCGCCGCGCTCCAGGAGAAGTGCCTGGACCACTGGCAGCAGGAGTGGGAACCCGCGACGCCCGTGCGCGAGACCGCCCACCTCGGCCACGAGCCGCGCACGGCCGACGACCTGGCCGCCCTCGCCGGGGCCTGCGCGCCGGACGACCGGGCACCGGGACACGCCGGGGACCCGTGGTGGACGGAGCGCGCCGACGACGGGGTCATCTCCTGGTGCCTGCCGCTGCCCGGCGCCGTCAAGCAGGACCTCAAGCTCGTCCGCCGCGGCGACGAACTCCTCCTCACCGCAGGCCCGTTCCACCGGATCGTCGGCCTGGAGTCAGCCCTGCGCCGCTGCACCGTCTCGGGGGCCGCCCTGACCGACGGCGTCCTGCGTGTCCGGTTCACACCGGACCCCGCGCTCTGGCCCCGTACACGATGAACGGAATACCACCGTTCGGGTACCGTCGGTAGTACGTGGCCCCCACGGTCACGAAGCAACCGCGTCGCAGGAGTCCGCCATGAGTGAAGCCACCGATCGTCCCGTCGACGACGACGCGTGGGCGGAGGCCTGCGCCGAGGACTTCGAAGCGGAGAAGGCCCGCCGCCGGGCACAGTACGGACAGCAGCCCGGTTCCGCCGCCGAGGAGCTCCGCAGGCTGATGGACGCGGTGGCCGACAAGGTCTCCTCGCTCCAGTCGCCGCTGCTCGGAATGGCCGCCCAGGGCACCGTCCAGCAGGTGATCCGGCAGGCCAAGTCCGCGGTCGAGCCGGTCATCGAGCGCAACCCGGAGCTCTTCGACCATCTTGCCGCGGCCGGGAGCGAACTCATGGCCGCCTACCGCTCCGCCGTCGAAGGGCAGGAAGCCCGCTGGACCAAGGGCACCGAAGGCGCCGGCGGGACGCAGGGCGCCACCGGAAACACCCCCGGCCCCGGGAAGAAGGCATCCGAAGACCCCTCCGACCCGCGCGACGAGGGCACCGGCGGCAGCGAACAGATCGACCTGGACTGACCCGGGGCAGGAAATACCCGTCCCCGGCTCGGGTACGGTTGGCCGTAGCGGGGCTCGACCGAAACTGAGGGATTCATGGGACTCACCATCGGCGTCGATATCGGCGGCACGAAGATCGCGGCTGGAGTGGTCGACGAAGAGGGCCGGATCCTCTCGACGTTCAAGGTATCGACCCCCCCGACGGCCGAAGGCATCGTGGACGCGATCAGCGCCGCGGTGTCCGGGGCGAGCGAGGGTCACGACGTCGAGGCCGTCGGCATCGGCGCGGCCGGATACGTCGACGACAAGCGCGCCACCGTGCTGTTCGCTCCGAACATCAACTGGCGTCACGAGCCGCTCAAGGACAAGGTCGAGCAGCGCGTCGGCCTGCCCGTCGTCGTCGAGAACGACGCCAACGCGGCGGCCTGGGGCGAATACCGCTTCGGTGCCGGCCAGGGGCACGACGACGTCATCTGCATCACGCTCGGCACCGGCCTGGGCGGCGGCATCATCATGGGCAACAAGCTGCGCCGCGGACGCTTCGGCGTGGCGGCGGAATTCGGTCATATCCGGGTCGTCCCGGACGGGCTCCTCTGCGGCTGCGGCAGCCAGGGCTGCTGGGAGCAGTACGCCTCCGGGCGGGCGCTCGTGCGCTACGCGAAGCAGCGCGCCAACGCGACCCCGGAGAACGCCCAGATCCTGCTGGGTCTCGGCGACGGCTCCGTCGAGGGTATCGAGGGCAAGCACATCAGCGCGGCCGCCCGGCAGGGCTGCCCGGTGGCTGTCGACTCGTTCCGTGAGCTGGCCCGCTGGGCCGGAGCCGGACTGGCCGACCTCGCCTCGCTGTTCGACCCGTCGGCGTTCATCGTCGGCGGGGGTGTCTCGGACGAGGGCGAGCTCGTCCTCGACCCGATCCGCAAGTCGTTCCGGCGCTGGCTGATCGGCGGCGAATGGCGCCCGCACGCTCAGGTCCTCGCTGCCCAACTGGGCGGCAAGGCGGGCCTGGTGGGCGCGGCCGACCTGGCACGCCAGGGCTGACCGCCGCCACACGGCATGTCCGACGCCCGTCGCGCCCTCCGGGGAGCGGCGGGCGTCCGTCGTAGGGTGCCTCCCATGGTCACGATGCCCACGGCCCTGCCCGACTCCCGTACCGAGCCGGACGGTTCGGCCGTCATCCGAGTGCTCAGCTACAACATCCGCTCCCTGCGGGACGACACCGAGGCCCTGGCCCGCGTCATCCGTGCCTGCGCTCCCGATCTGGTGTGCGTCCAGGAGGCGCCGCGTTTCTTCCGCTGGCGGAAGGCCGCCGCCCGGCTCGCGGCCATGACGGACCTGGTGATCCTCGGCGGCGGGGCCACCGCGGCCGGACCGATGCTGTTCTGTTCGCTGCGCGCCACGGTGGAGCGCACCGAGGACGTCCTGCTGCCGCTCACCCCCGGGCAGCACCGGCGCGGGCTGGCCACCGCGGTGGTGCGCGTCGCCGGTGCCCGGTTCGGTGTCGTGAGCTGCCATCTGAGCCTGCGGAGCGACGAGCGGCATGCCCAGGCGGGCATGGTGCTGGACCGGATCGACACGATGCGGGTCCCGCACGCCATCGTGGCCGGTGACCTCAACGACGTACCGGAGGGGCGTGCGTTCCGCCGGCTGGCCGGGCGGCTCCAGGACTGCCGGGCCGTACGGCCGTGGGGCGACGAGCTGACCTTTCCGCCGCACGCGCCGCGCAAGCGGATCGACGCGGTGTTCGCGACCGACCGCATCGAGGTGCTGGGCTGCGGCGTCCCCGCGGACCTCCCCGGTGTCACCGCCGCGGACCTGCGGGCGGCCACGGACCACCTGCCCGTGCTGGCCGCCCTCAGAGTGCCCGCGGGCGGCTGAGCCCGGGGCCGGGAAGCCGACGGGGCCGCCGTCATCGCTCCACCCGGCCGGCCGCCGGTGCGGGAGCCGCGCCTCAGACCACCGCGCCGCGGCCCGGGTCGTCGTCCTCCTCGTCGTCCTGCGGCATGCGCGCCACCAGGGTGGCGAAACCGCCCAGGAACCCGCCGATGCAGAGCGTGGTCAGCCACCACGTCATCTCCCACTGCATCAGCACGGCGAGCAGCAGCAGGACCGGGCCACCGACGACCGCGAGCCAGGCGAACTTCGCCGTCACGTCCGCCTCGGGCAGGGGCGGCGGCTCCGGAGGGACGAAGTGCCCCTCCCCGCTGTCGTCGGCGTCGTCGGTGTCACCGCTCGACGGCTCCGCCACCTCGTAGTCACGCGGTCCCGCGACACCCGGGGCGAAGACGACGGACCCACCGAGCGGCCTCTTCTCCGAGGGGCCGGCGGACGCCTTCCCGCCGGTGCCCTTGTCGACGTCCTCGCCGGTCTCCGGCCCGCCGTCCAGGACGTTGAGCTGGTCCTCGTCGAGCAGGGCCAGGTCCTCGACCGACTTGAAGGGCTTGGCCCCCGGCGGGTCCGGCGGCTCCTCGCCGTACCCCGCGACGATCGCCTCCCAGGCCGCCGCCTCGTCGAGGGGCCGGACCTCCTCCGTACCCTCGGGGACGGCCGTCCCCTCCGAGGGGCGCGGCTCGCGCTCCTCGTCACTGCCCGCGCGCTCCGCGTCGTGCTCAGCCACCGGACGTGCTTCCCTTCTCGCCTGCGACGGATGCGAGGCGGCCGATGAACCGGTAGCTCTCGTCGAAGATCCGCCCCGCATCGTGGTCCAACGTCGCCACGTGGTAGCTCTGTTCCAGCAGGATCTCCTCGACGTCCCTCGACGACACCCTGCTCAGGATCCGGGCCGAGTCCGCGGGCGGTACGACGTGGTCCTGCGGACTGTGCAGCAGCACCAGCGGCTGGGTGACCTGGGGGAGATCGGCGTCGACCAGCCGGAAGAACGCCCGCACCGAGTGGGCGGCGTGCAGCGGCACCCGGTCGTAGCCGACCTCTTCGGAGCCCTCCAGTGCGATGTCGCTGGTCAGCCCCTTCGTCGTACGCACCAGATGCCGGGCGACCGGCAGGGCGTACGCCGACAGGCCGTGCACCTTGTTCGCCGGGTTCACCAGCACCAGGCCGGCGATTCCGTCACCGTGCTTCGCCGCGAGGCGCAGCGCCAGAGCGCCGCCCATGGACAGGCCGAAGACGAAGACGCTCTCGCACCGCTCCCTCAGGGCCCGCAGTTCCCGGTCGACCTCGGCGTACCAGTCCTGCCAGCCCGTGACCGCCATGTCCTCCCAGCGCGTGCCGTGTCCCGGCAGCAGGGGCAGCGACACGGTCAGTCCGCGCTCGGCCAGATGGTCCGCCCAGGGGCGGAGCGACTGCGGCGAGCCCGTGAATCCGTGACAGAGGAGGACGCCGACCTCTCCGCCCTCGTGGCGGAACGGCTCGGCTCCAGGGAGGACCGGCACCGGGGTCTCCTGTTCGTGAAGCGGGGCGGGGTGCGGGGGTGTGCAAAAGGATGACTTCACCGTACGCGACCGGACCGACACCGACCAGGGCCGTCACCGTGCGAGCGGTCGTCCCGGGCACCGGACGGCGGCGGGGCGGCTGTGAGGTGCGCCGCTCCGTCCGGGCGGGGGCGGCGGCGGCCCCACGGGTTAAGGTCTCCCGACGGGACACAGGAGGAAGACGAGTTGATCTACGGCGCGATGAAGTTCGCCATCGGCGGATCCCTGAAGCTCGGTTTCAGGCCGTGGGTGGAGGGCCTCGAGAACATCCCCGCGCAGGGGCCGGCGATCCTCGCGAGCAACCACCTGTCGTTCTCCGACTCCTTCTTCCTGCCGGCGGTGCTCGACCGCAAGGTGACCTTCATCGCGAAGGCCGAGTACTTCACCGCGCCCGGTGTGAAGGGCAAGCTCACCGCCGCCTTCTTCAAGGGCGTGGGACAGCTCCCCGTCGACCGCTCGGGCGGACGCGGCGCCGGTGAGGCGGCGATCAGGGCGGGTATCCAGGTCATCGAGAGCGGCGGCCTCTTCGGTATCTACCCGGAAGGCACCCGGTCACCCGACGGACGGCTCTACCGCGGCAAGCCGGGCGGTCTCGCCAGGGTGGCGCTCGCCACCGGTGCGCCCGTGATCCCCGTGGCGATGATCGACACGGAGAAGATCCAGCCGCCCGGCCAGGTGATGCCCAGGCTCATGCGGCCCGGCATCAGGATCGGCGAGCCCCTCGACTTCACGCGCTACCAGGGCATGGACGGCGACCGCTTCATCCTCCGGTCGGTGACCGACGAGGTCATGTACGAGATCATGAAGCTGTCCGGCCAGGAGTACGTCGACGTCTACGCGACCGCGGCGAAGCGGCGGATCGCCGAGGAGTCCAAGAAGAAGAGCGGATAACGGTCCGGCCGGCGGGGCGACGCCGGCCGTCCGGAGCGGGGAGCATGGGCGGGCTGGGAACCGGGTGAGGGGACACGGGGGACATGGCCGGGCGTGAACGGGTCGTACGGATGTCGGTCGAGCAGCCGCTGTGGCGGGCGCTGACCGCGTACCGCGTGCTGACGCTGGTCTACGCGGCGCTCCTCGCCGGCTTCGGCCGGGAGAAGTACGAGCGCCCCTGGGTCGCCGTCGCCTTCCTGGCGTTCCTCGCCCTCTGGACCGCCGTCACCCTCCCCAGGGTCGCCGGCGCGGCGAGCTGCACCAAGCGCTTCCTCGGCCTGGACCTGGTCGTCGCGCTGGCCGGCATCCTGCTGACCCCCCTGGCCGACGCCGACGCCCGGCACATGGACGGCCCGACGCTCCCGTCGATCTGGACCGCCGGTTCCGTCCTCGCCTTCGCCCTCAAGGGCGGCTGGCGGTGGGCGGCCTTCGCGTCCACCCTCGTCGCCGCCGCCAACATCGTCGAGCGCGGCGAGCCCAGCGAGGACACGTTCCACAACGTGCTGCTCGTGTGGGTCGCCTCCATCGCCATCGGTTACGTCGTCGAGGTCGCCCGCGCCAGTGAGCGGACCCTCGCCCGCGCCCTGGAGATCGAGGCCGCGACCCGGGAGCGGGAGCGACTCGCCCGTGACATCCACGACAGCGTCCTTCAGGTCCTGGCCATGGTCCAGCGCCGCGGTACGGCTCTGGGCGGTGAGGCGGCGGAGCTGGGCCGGATGGCCGGGGAGCAGGAGGTCGCCCTGCGGACCCTCGTCTCCAGCGGCCTGGTGCCCACGACCCGGGTCTCCGAGGACAGCGCCGAGGGAGCGGTGGTCCGCCGGGTGGACGCGGACCATGACGACGCGGAACCCGGGGCCGCCGACAGCGACCTGCGCGCACTCCTCGCCGCGCACGCGGGTTCCAGGGTCACCTTCGCGGAACCCGGTGCCCCGGTGCTGCTCCCCGTCGGGGCGGCCCGCGAACTCGCCGCAGCCGTGAGCGCCGCACTGGACAACGTCAGGGTCCACGCGGGCCCCGCGGCCAGGGCCTGGATCCTGGTCGAGGACGAGCCGGACGAGGTGATCGTCACGGTCCGGGACGACGGCCCCGGCATCCCGGAGGGCCGGCTCGACCAGGCGGAGGGGGAGGGGCGGCTCGGCGTCGCCCTGTCCATCCGCGGACGGCTGCGCGACCTGGGTGGCACAGCAGAGCTGATCTCGGTACCCGGCCAGGGCACCGAGGTCGAGTTGAAGGTTCCGAAGATCTCACGGGGGAAGGCAGGATCGGCCCGATGAGCACGACCGACACACAGGCGTCCGGCGAGCGGCCCATCAAGGTGATGGTTGTCGACGACCATCCGATGTGGCGCGACGCGGTCGCCCGCGATCTGACCGAGTCCGGTTTCGACGTGGTCGCGACCGCCGGCGACGGCCCGAGCGCCGTGCGCCGGGCGGGGGCCGCGAACCCCGACGTCCTGGTGCTCGACCTGAACCTGCCGGGGATGCCCGGCGCCCAGGTCTGCAAGGAGCTTGTCGGCTCCCGTCCGGGGTTGCGCGTCCTGGTGCTGTCCGCCAGCGGCGAGCACGCCGACGTGCTGGAGGCGGTGAAGTCCGGGGCGACCGGCTACCTGCTCAAGTCGGCCAGCACCCAGGAGCTGACCGATGCCGTGCGGGCCACCGCCGCGGGGGACCCGGTGTTCACACCGGGACTGGCCGGACTGGTGCTCGGCGAATACCGCAGGCTCGCTTCCGGTCCCGCCCCCGCCGAGGCCGACGCGCCGAAGATCCCCCAGCTCACCGACCGCGAGACGGAGGTCCTGCGGCTGGTCGCCAAGGGGCTCTCGTACAAGCAGATCGCCGAACGCCTGGTCATCTCCCACCGCACGGTGCAGAACCATGTCCAGAACACCCTCGGCAAGCTCCAGCTGCACAACCGGGTGGAGCTCGTGCGCTACGCGATCGAGGCAGGCCTCGACGACGTGTGACTGGACAACAACCCTGTGAAGCAACGGAATTGACCGTCCCACCCATCCCGAAGTGACCTGGGTCACCCTTAGCGTGGTCCGTAGTGGGCTCACTTCGGCGAAGGGATGCTTCCGTGCGGGTCGGAGTACTGACCGGGGGCGGCGACTGCCCCGGCCTCAACGCGGTCATCCGCGCCATCGTCCGCAAGGGCGTGCAGGAGTACGACTACGACTTCATCGGCTTCCGGGACGGCTGGCGCGGACCGCTGGAGGACAGGACCGTCCCACTGTCCGTACCCGCGGTGCGTGGCATCCTGCCGCGCGGCGGCACCATCATCGGCTCCTCACGGACCAACCCGTTCGACGCCGAGCACGCCGGGCAGGGTGTACGCCGGATCAAGGAGAACCTCGCCAGGCACGAGGTCGACTCCCTGATCACCATCGGCGGCGAGGACACCCTGGGCGTCGCGGCGAGGCTGTCCGACGAGTACGGCGTCAAGTGCGTCGGCGTACCCAAGACCATTGACAACGACTTGTCGGCCACCGACTACACCTTCGGGTTCGACACCGCCGTCGGCATCGCCACCGAGGCCATCGACCGTCTCCACACCACGGCCGAATCCCACATGCGCGTCCTCGTCGTCGAGGTGATGGGCCGGCACGCCGGCTGGATCGCCCTGCACTCCGGGCTGGCCGGCGGTGCCAACGTCATCCTCATCCCCGAGCAGCGCTTCGACATCGACCAGGTCTGCGGATGGGTCGATTCGCGCTTCAGGGCCAGCTACGCGCCGATCGTGGTGGTCGCCGAGGGGGCGGCGCCCGCGCACGGACGGATGATCGTCAAGGACGACACCCACGACTCCTTCGGGCACGTACGGCTCTCCGGCGTCGGCGAGTGGCTCGCCAAGGAGATCGAGCGCCGCACCGGCAAGGAGGCCAGGACCACCGTCCTCGGCCACGTCCAGCGCGGTGGCACCCCGAGTTCCTTCGACCGCTGGCTCGCCACGCGCTTCGGGCTCCACGCCGTCGACGCGGTCCACGACGGCGCCTTCGGCGTCATGGTCGCCCTGCGGGGCACGGACATCGTGCGGGTGCCGATCGCGGATGCCACGGCCCGCCTCAAGACGGTCGACCCGGCCCTCTACGCGGAGGCGGGGGTCTTCTTCGGCTGATGGCGAGACGCCCACGCCCGGCCCGACGCCCTACGGCCCGGCCGGTTCCCTGATCGGGTGTCAGGGAACCGGCCGGGCCGGGGCGAGTGCGGGACGACGCGTGCGTGCCGCACGGGGGTGTCAGTAGCGGAACTGGCTCTGGAGCGTGGAGTTCCCGCTCAGGGTCTCGTCGGAGGTCTGCCCGATCGTCCGGGCGGCCTGCTCGGTGACCACCAGGGGCCATTGGGTCTCGACCACGAACAGCAGCCCGTCCGTCTTCATCGGATCGAGGCCGCCCTTGGTGGCGCCCTCCCAGGCATCCGCCCCCGGGCCGTGCGGGTTCATCGGGTTGACGATCCCCGCTATGCCGTTCACGTAGCCGTCGTCGGCCGCTGCGCCACCCAGGCCAGCGGTCACGTGCTGGGCCTGCTCGATGACACCGACGAATTCGGCGTTCACGTTGCGGTGGTAGTACGGCGGCCGGAAGGCGTCCGTGACGACCCACTCGGGCGGTACGGCACAGAAGTCGATGTTGTTCAGACCCGGCGTGGACGTCGTGGACGTCAGCGCCGTCAGCAGCGAGGGGTCGCGGTGGTCGTAGTTGACCGACGCCATGACCTGGAAGTCGCGGAGGTCGTAGACGTACGGGGCGCTGTTGCCGTGCCAGGCGACCACGTCGAGCGGCGAGTGGTCGTACGTCGACGTCCAGAGATCCCCGTACACCTTGGTGATCACCTCGACCGGCTCTTCCGAGTCGTCGTAGGCGGCGGCCGGCGCAAGGAAATCGCGCGGGTTGGACATTCCGCTCTGGCCGACGAAGCCCAGCTCCGGAAGGGAGAACGGCGTACCGAAGTTCTCGAACACGTAGCCGCGCACGAAGCCGGTGCCGGTCTCGTCCCCGGCCGTGCCGAGGATCTCGACCCGGAACTTCATGCCGCGGGGGATCAGGGCGATGTGGCCGGGCTCCACACCCAGCAGGCCGAGTTCGGTGTGGATGAGCAGCCCGCCCTGCTCGGGCACGATGAGCAGCTGGCCGTCGGAGGTGCTGAACACGCGGTCCGTCATCGACACGTCGGCCGTGTAGAGGTGCACCGCCATGCCGCTGCGTGTCCGGGGGTCCCCGTTGCCCGCCAGCGTCCACAGGCCGGCGACGAAGTCGGTCCCCTGGGCGGGAGCCGGCCGCGGCTTCCAGTACAGCGAGTGCGGATCCACCGGTGTATTCACGAAGGGCGGGGTCAGCAGCGTCCCGTTGTCCATGCGCTCCTGGCGCGGACGCACGACGGACGGGCGGATGCGGTACATCCAGGTACGCCGGGTGTTGGGACGGGTCTCGGTGAACGCGGTCTCGGACAGCAGTTCCGTGTACAGACCGTGAGGGGGCAGCTGGGGGCTGTTGCGCCCCACGGGCAGAGCCCCGGCCAGAGCCTCGCTGCTGTGCTCGTTGCCGAAACCGGTGGAGTACGTCAGCGAAGCCGCGCGCTTCCGGGCACGCTCGCGTACTGCCGCTTCCCGCTCGAGGTTGGTGGTCATACGTCTGGCCTTTCTCCAAGGGGGACTTGTCCGCCACAGCCGGGCTATCTGCCGGAGCAATCAGTAGCGCGCGGCAGAAATCTGTTCCGTAGCCTCCGCCGGTTCAGTTCCTCGGCGGCACACGGCGAGCTGTTGCTGTTGATAGACATCTATCACCAAACGTTCACAGTCAACAAGTGATAGACACTTATCGGTGCGTGGCTCTACCTTGTCTGCACGGTTTCAGGCGCGATCCGGCACCGGTACGAGTCAGGCCAGGTTCATTTCGGGTCTGCGCTTCGGTCTCAACGGTGTTGCCGGGCGCGGCTCAGCTGCGTGACCGCTCATCACCTGTGCTGATCGGCGGGTTGCCGGCCTTGACGCCGCACGCGGGCTGGTGGCCGTGACGCGCACCGGGCGCGCGGGCAGCCGCCACCCCGCCGGGGCGACCGGCAGGCGAACTCACGTGCAGAGCGGGGCCGTTCGGCAGCATCCGACGGTCGGGGACGGGCCGATGTCCGGCCGGTCGCGGGCCGGGATCCGAACGTGCCGACCCGTGCCGGCCGACCGGCGTGGCGGCCGCCGAAGGTGGGCCGGCCGGGGTCACTCAGGAGCGCTGGAAGGGGTCGGTGACGACTTCCGCGGGAGGAAGGGGATCTGTCGCGTCGAGCAACAACGAGTCCATGACGAGCCTCAGGTACCGCCGCCAGCCGTCGCTCTCCGGTCGCAGCGTGGGCACCACGCCCAGGAGCATCAGGATGAGCCGGAGTGTGTCTCTCTCCGGGTCGAGATCGCGCCTGAACAAGCCCTGTTGCCGACCCTCTTCGATGATCCGGCTGACCGGATCCGCGAAGGTCGACCGGATGATGTCCAGGGTCATCTCCGGGAGGATCGCTCCGCTGCGACTGGCCGCGCTGAGGGCGGCCTCGAAGGCGATGCTGACTCCCTTGCGCGGGTCCGGCTCGTTCGCGGCCACGACCAGGGCCGGGGCCATGTCGGCGGCGAAGAGTTCCCAGATCACCCCTTGGAGCAGGTCCTGCCGCGTCGGGAAGCGGCGATAGACCGTTGCCACCCCGAACCCCGCGGCTTCGGCGATGTCCGCCATGGACGCCTGTGGGTCGTCACGGAGTGCCGCGCTTGCGGCCTGCAGGATGCGGCGGGTGTTCCGCTCGGCGTCGCGTCGCGACTTCGACCGATTTGTGTCGCCGCCTTCTGATGTCTCCGCTTCCCCGCGCATGCGCGGGACGCTACCAGATGCCCCATATGGCGGCGGTGCCGTCACTCTCCGATCGGCCGTCACGTCACGCCCGGGCTCCGGTCGTCGGACGTTCCGGAGCGGGCCGGTCGTTCGGCGCCCCGCACCGGGCCTCGTCCTGGTGCGCCATGCCGTCAGGCGTGCGGTGCCGTCGCCGGTCTCCCCCTGTCGGCCACCGGTGCCCGGGCATCTCGCCACGTAGGTGATAGTGGCCTATCACTTGCTTCGGCAAGTTTTTGTTGATAGACCAATATCAGCAAGTCCGGGGCGTCGAGTGCGGATCGGCGTCGTCTTGCTTCGTGGGCGCCCCGGAACGACGGCGGTCGAGGTATTCTTCGGCCGCGCATCATTCAAGGGGCCCCTTTGAGTACTCTGCGCATTGCCGTGCTGGATGACTACCAGCATGTGGCAAGGAGCTATGCCGACTGGGAATCTCTGAATGCATATACAGAGTTCTTCCATCACGCTTTTCCCGATGCGGACGCGGCCGTATCCCAGTTGGCCGACTTCGATGTAGTGGTGGCCATGCGGGAACGTACGAGGTTCCCCGCCGACGTGTTGCGCCGCCTCGAACGTCTCAAGCTGCTCGTCACCACCGCTCCGGCGAACGCCGCGATCGACGTCCAGGCGGCGAACGCCCAGGGTGTCGTCGTCTGCGGTACGGGATACCCCGATGTCGCCGCCACCTGCGAACTCACCTGGGCGCTGCTTCTCGCCGCGGCCAGGAACCTGCCGTCCGAGAGCCGGCTGGTTCGCGAGGGCGGCTGGCAGGGGAGCGTCGGCACGATTCTGGAAGGCAAGACGCTCGGTCTGCTGGGCCTGGGCCGGATCGGAGGCCGTGTTGCCAAGGTGGCCCAGGCGTTCGGGATGGAGACCATCGCCTGGAGCCAGAACCTCACCGCCGAGAAGGCGGCGCCGCACGGCGTGACCGCGGTGAGCAAGGAAGAACTCTTCACCCGTTCCGACGCGGTGTCCGTGCACCTGGTCCTCAGTGAGCGCACGCACCACCTGGTGGGAGCGAACGAGCTGTCGCTGATGAAGCGCACCGCGGTCCTGGTCAACACATCGCGCGGTCCCATCATCGACGAGGACGCACTGGTCCAGGCGCTGCGCGACGGCGCGATCGGCGGAGCGGCTCTCGACGTGTTCGAGACCGAGCCGCTGCCGGTGCCGCACCCTCTGCGTGAGCTCGACAACGCCACCATCACGCCGCACATCGGCTACGTGACCGAGGGCAATTACAAGGTCTTCTACGAAGAGGCCGTGGAGGACATCGCCGCGTTCGTCGCCGGTGAACCGATCCGCATCGTCAAGTAGTCCGTCAAACTCTCAGGGAGAGGCAGTACTCATGAGTGACCGTCTGGAAATCATCGAAGTCCTCGCACGCTACGTCCGCGCGCTCGAAGAGCGTGACGCCAAGGCCATCGCGGCGCTGTTCGCACCTGAGGGCGCGTTCGAGATCCAGAGCCGTTCCGGCCGGGAGGCTTACGCGACCCGTGTGACGGTCACCGGCCCCGGCCAGATCCAGGCGCTGATGGAGAGCGGCACGATGCCCTCCACGCGTGGCAACCAGTACTTCACCACTGACCACATCGTGGACATCGATGGGGACGAGGCGCGTATGGACGCCCAGTTCCTGACGGTCGAGTCCAACGTCGAAGGCACCGCCGGGCAGAACTGGCCGGTCGGGTCGGTCATGCTGCAGGGTGCGCTGGCGCTCAGCATGGCCGGTCACTACGCGTCGGTGCTGCGCAAGATCGACGGACGCTGGGCGCTCACCTCGCACTGCGTGAGGCACAACCTCCCCATGGCCGTTCCGCCGGCCAAGTAGCCCGCCGCAGGCCGAACGAGATCTCTCCGCGAAAGGAACGAAGATGGCTGTCTGGGAAGTTGCACGCATCACGGTCGCCGAGGCCACCGAGGATGACTTCGAATCCCTTGTGCGCGCGCATATACCGCTTCTCCGGGCGACCGACGGCTGTCTCGACGTGAAGCTGCTTCGAGCCGTCGACGCGGAGGGGACGTTCGTGCTCCTCCTCCAGTGGGAGTCCGTCGACCACCACCTCGAGTTCACGAAGACCGAGGAGTTCGCAGGGTTCGTCGGCGCGCTGGGTCCCCTGTTCACCGGGACGCCGGACACGTTCCACGCCGCCACGGTCATCGAGGGGTTCTGAGCAGATGAAGCCGCTGGCCGGGACCTTCCTGGACGGGCCTTTCGTGGGCCTGGGATATCGCACGCCTTCCCAGGAAGGTGTCACCGACGATGCGGGGACCTTCCTCTACCTGCCCGGCGAGACGGTGACCTTCTCCATCGGCGGTCTTGTCATCGGGAGCGCGGCCGCGGCCACGCATCTGACGCTGGGCAGTCTCCACGACGGTGACCCCGCGGGCGCTCCCGATGTCACCCGGCCGGACACGGTCAACCGTTCGCGGTTCGTCCAGAGCCTCGGGCGGCAGACGGACCTTCGCGACGGCGTGCTGATCGACAAGCACATCCGTGAGGTCGTCGACGCACAGGCGGAAGGCATTTCCTTCGCCTGTGACGTCGAGTCCTTCGCGCAGGCGGACTCCGTCCGCGCGGTCTTCAGCGAGACCGGGCTCCGCTTCCGGGGAGCCGCCGAGGCCCGGAACCACCTGCGGCGCGCGCTCACGGGCATCAAGGTGCTCCGGGACGTACGCGTTCCCACGCGCGACGGAAGCTACCTCCTCGCCGACGTGTTCCGGCCCATCGAGGCGGGCAACTACCCGGTTCTGCTCCGGCAGTCGGTCTACGGGCGGGCGTTCCGGGTGGGTTCCATTCTCAGCGACGAGGACCTCCAGGCGAGCGAGGAGCGGGAAGCCGCGTGGCACGAGGAGAGCCGGGACGGGATCTTCGCCTATTTCCGGCACTCGGAAACCGCCGTCAGCGCGAACTCCAGCACGTGGGTGCCGCGCGGGTACGTCGTCGTGCGGGTGGACAGCCGGGGCGTGGGCAGAACGCCCGGTACGGTCGACCCCTTCTCCGTGCAGGAATCCCTCGACTACTACGACGCCATCGAGTGGGCCGCACAGCAGCCCTGGAGTGACGGCAAGGTCGGCCTCTACGGGGGCTCGTACAACGCGACGATCCAGTGGAACGTGGCGTCGTTGCGCCCCCCGTCGCTCAAGGCCATCGCCCCGCTCGCCTCGGACTCGGACGCCTACAGGGACCTGGCGTACACGGGCGGCCTCTTCCTGAACGACTACCGCACGTGGTGGTTCACCGAGATGGTCGGCGGTGCGAAGAACCCCGAGTCGGACACCGTCGACTTCGTCGGCGGGCTGGCCGGTCATCCGTGGGACGACGACTACTACCGCGGTGCCGGGCTCCAGTCGGCCGACTTCTCCAGTATCGACATACCGGTGCTCACGGCGGTCAGCCAGACCGCGCAGATCCACGGCAGGGCCGGCTTCGAGGCGTTCGCTCAGCTGAAGTCCCCCGACAAGCAGCTTCTCGTGTGGGACGCCGAGTACGCGCACCACATGTACCTGGACAGCCAGTCCGACATCGAGGCGTTCTTCGACCGGCACCTCAAGGGTGTGGAGCCCGACCGCGCTCCCTCGCCGGTACGCATGGTCATGCGCACCGGCGACGGAGGGTCCGAGTGGCGGGACGCGGCCGAGTGGCCCGTCCCCGGCACGGAGTACCGGAAGCTCTTCCTCGACGCCGGTGCCGATGGGGGTGTCGGCGGAGTCACCGCCGAGCCGTCCGCGCACATCGCCGTCGCCGAGTACTCCGCCGATGTCCGCGCGTCCGAGCCGGATCTGCCCATGGCCGTGTTCGAGACAGCCCCCTTCGACACGGACGTCGAGCTCGCGGGCCACTTCAGGGCGACCGTATGGGTGGCCTCCACGTCGTCCGACGCGGACCTCTATGTATCGGTGCGCGTCATGGACGGTGACCGGGAGGTCCCCTTCGGGACGCACGAACCCAACCCCGCCGCTCCGCTGACCTGGGGCTGCCTGAAGGTGTCGCGCAGAGCGCTCGACCCCGAGCTCAGCACCGAGGTACGCCCCTATCACACGCACCGGCGCGAGGACGCCCAGCCGCTGTCCCCGGGCGATGTCGTGAAGGCCGAGGTGGAGCTGCTGCCCGCCACCGGTCGGATCGCCGCGGGGCGCCGGCTGCGCATCGAGATCTCTCCCGCGGACAGGAAGGGAGCAACCTCGGCGTGGGCCCGGGCCTACGACGAGTCCTACCACCGTGACGCGGTCAACCGCGTCTTCACGGGAGGTCCGCTCGCCAGCTCGCTCACCCTGCCGGTGATCTCGCGCCGGGCCGACTGAGCCGGTACGCAGAACCACATCCCATGTGGCGGACGGTCGTTTCGCGTGCGACCCCCGCCGTCACCGGGGGACGGGACCGCCGTGCGGGGCGGCCCCGGCGCCTCCTCGGCCACCGGGGGGCGGGACCGCTGTGCGGCGGCCCCGCCCCCCGGTGGCATGTACGGCGTCGACCCGCCCGGTGGACGGTGTCCGGAAACCCCTCCGGACACCGTCCGCACCGAGGAGTCCTCAGCCGGCCACGGGAAGCGCCGCCAGCAGCTCGGTCACGATCGTCGAGCCGCGCAGGGTGAGCACCGACTCCGGGTGGAACTGCACCGACGCGAAACCCCTGCCCCGCAGCGCGTGCAGTTCGCCGGTCGCCGCGTCCCGGCTCACCTCGATGCCGTGGGCACCGAGCTCCGCCTCCGCGGCCCCGTCGCAGCGCGCGGTGAAACTGTTGTAGAAGCCGACGGTCTCGGGCCTGCCGAACAGCTCGATCCTGGCTTGCGCCCCCTGGTGGGGCACGCTCTTGCGCACGATCTCCAGGCCGAGCTCCGCCGCGATCAGCTCGTGCCCGAGGCAGACGCCGAGCAGCCCGTGCCGGTGGTCCCGCACCAGGCCGGCGGCCAGCTCCCTCAGCAGCCGCATCTTGGGGTCGGCCGTGTCCCCGGGGTCGCCGGGGCCGGGCCCCAGCACGACCGGCCCCTCGTGCGCCCGCACGGCCTCGCGCAGCCCGGGCCGGTCGAAGCGGCGCACCGTCACGGTCAGGCCCGACGACCGCAGCAGGTGCGCGAGCATGGCCGTGAAGGTGTCCTCGCCGTCCACCACCAGAGCGTGGCCGGACAGTTCGGCCGACCGCTCCTGCATCCGGAGCCAGAACGGGGCGAGCCCACCGCGCCGCTCATCCAATGCGGCCCGGACCCGGGGGTCCGAGGCCAGCCGCGGACGGTCCGCCTCCGCCTCGGGCCGGGCGGGCCCGGCCCCCAGGGCCGCGAGCACCCCCGCCGCCTTCGCACGGGTCTCGGCGACCTCCGCCGCCGGATCGGAACGGCGGACGAGGGTCGCGCCCACCGGCACGCTCAGCCGGCCGGTCTCCGAGATGTCGGCCGTGCGGATCAGGATCGGCGAGTCGAGGGTCTGTGCGCCTCCCGGTTCCCGGCCCATCAGGGCCAGGGCGCCCGCGTAGTACCCGCGGCCCGTGGGTTCGTACCGCTCGATGACCCGGCAGGCGTTCTGGACGGGCGAGCCCGTGACCGTCGCCGCGAACATGGTCTCCTTCAGTACCTCGCGGACGTCCAGGGAGGAACGCCCGCGCAGCTCGTACTCGGTGTGCGCGAGGTGGGCCATCTCCTTGAGCCGCGGCCCGACCACCACCCCGCCCATGTCGCCGACGGTGCACATCATCTTGAGCTCCTCGTCGACCACCATGGAGAGCTCCTCGGTCTCCTTGCGGTCGCCGAGGAAGGCGAGCAGGCTCTCGGCGGTCGGTCCCTCGTCCGGGTAGCGGTAGGTCCCGCTGATGGGGTTCATCACCACCGTCCCGCCGGACATCCGTACGTGCACCTCCGGGCTGGCGCCGACCAGCGTCCGGCCGCGCAGCCCCGGCCGCCCGGCGTTCCCCGTGTGCACGACGAACGTCCAGTACGCCCCGCGCTCGCCCTCCAGCAGCCGCCGGAACAGTGCCAGCGCGTCCGCCCGCCCGAATCCGGGGATCTCGCCGCCGAAGGTCCGCCGGATGACGAAGTTCGCCCCCTCGCCCCGCCCGATCTCGTCCTCGACGACCCGCCGGACGATGTCCTCGTACGCGTCGTCGGAGACGTCGAAGCCGCCGCCCTCGACCCGTACGCCGTGGTCGGGCAGCTGCGCGAGGACCTCGGCAAGCGGCAGCTCGTACACCTCGTCGGCCACCAGCACGGCCAGCGGGGTGCCGTCGTCGCGGACGTCGAATCCGCGCTCGGCGATCTGCCCGAAGGGGACCAGGGCGAGCGAGGGCCGCTCACCCACGGGAAGCGCGGCGAGGCGGTCCACCTCGTGCACCTCGCCGGTCAGGATCTCCACGGTGTCGTGGTCCCGCCCGGGCGTGCGCCTGCGCAGCAGCGCGAACGGAGGGGAGTCGTCCCGCAGGAGGTCGGAGAGGGCGGGGGAGCGGTGGGACATGGGCGTTCCTTCCGGACGGAGGAACGGCTCCCGGCTCCAGCAAGCAGAGAAGGCCGCCCCTCGGGGCGGCCTTCGCGAAGTCAGTACGCGCGATGATCAGCGGGCCGCCGGATGAGCGGTCCACCACCAGTTCTGGATCGTCTGCGCGAACATGCCACGGACCTTATCGGATGCGGTGGACAAACGAGCGCACGTCTCATTTGGTGAGCGGGTCGGCTGGACCGCCTCCTGGACCCCGTAGTGTTGTCAAGGTGACCGTGAACGCCAATACCTCCGTCGCCGGTGGCCACACCTGGCGAGACCTTCCCGCGGCGCAGCAGCCCGAGTACCCCGATGCCGAGGCTCTGCGCGACGTGATCGCGGACCTCGAGTCGTATCCGCCGCTCGTCTTCGCCGGCGAGTGCGACCAGCTGCGGGCCCGCCTGGGAGCCGTCGCCAAGGGCGAGGCGTTCCTGCTGCAGGGCGGTGACTGTGCCGAGGCCTTCGACGGCGTGTCCGCCGAGGACATCAGGGCCAAACTCAAGACCCTGCTCCAGATGAGCGCCGTCCTCACCTACGCGGCCTCCGTGCCCGTCGTGAAGATCGGCCGGATCGCCGGTCAGTACTCCAAGCCGCGCTCCAAGCCGACCGAGACCCGCGACGGCGTGACGCTGCCGACCTACCGCGGCGACTCCGTCAACGGCTTCGAATTCACCGAGGCCGCCCGCATCCCGGACCCTCAGCGGCTGAAGCAGATGTACCACGCGTCCGCTTCCACGCTGAACCTGGTCCGCGCCTTCACCACCGGTGGGTACGCCGACCTGCGCCAGGTGCACGCCTGGAACCAGGACTTCGTCAAGTCCTCCCCGTCGGGCCAGCGTTACGAGGCCCTGGCCCGCGAGATCGACAACGCGCTGAACTTCATGAAGGCGTGCGGCACGGACCCGGCCGAGTTCAAGGCGGTCGAGTTCTACGCCTCGCACGAGGCCCTGCTGCTGGACTACGAGTCGTCGCTGACCCGGACCGACTCACGGACCGGCCAGCTGTACGACACCTCGGGCCACATGGTCTGGATCGGTGAGCGCACCCGGCAGATGGACGGGGCGCACATCGAGTTCGCCTCGAAGGTCCGCAACCCCATCGGTATCAAGCTCGGCCCGACGACCACGGTCGACGAGGCCCTCGCCTACGTCGACCGCCTCGACCCCGAGCGCGAGCCCGGCCGGCTGACCTTCATCGTCCGCATGGGCGCCGACAAGGTCCGCGACAAGCTGCCCGAGCTGGTCGAGAAGGTCACCGCCTCGGGCGCCACCGTGGCCTGGGTGACCGACCCGATGCACGGCAACACCTTCGAGGCCGCGTCCGGCCACAAGACGCGCCGCTTCGACGACGTCCTGGACGAGGTCAAGGGCTTCTTCGAGGTGCACAAGCAGCTCGGGACGCACCCCGGCGGCATCCACGTCGAGCTCACCGGTGACGACGTCACCGAGTGCGTCGGCGGCGGCCACGAGATCTTCGTGGACGACCTGCACCAGCGATACGAGACGGCCTGCGACCCGCGCCTCAACCGCAGCCAGTCCCTGGACCTGGCCTTCCTGGTCGCCGAGATGTACCGCGACCAGTAGGGATCACTCCCGGTGACGTCGGTGGGGCACGGATCGATGTGATCCGTGCCCCACGGTCGTACCGGGGCTTTTGCGTGCGGGGGGTGGCGGGTAAGGTTAGGTTAGCCTCACCGGGAATCGGGACGGCGCAGTGATCGACTACCCGTCGGGAGGTGAACCGCATGTACGTCTGCTCGTGCTTCGGCATCACCGAGGAGCAGGTCAAGAAGCACGCGGACGGCGGAGCCTGCACCCCCCGCCAGATCGCTTCCGCCTGCAAGGCCGGTACGGACTGCGGCGGTTGCGTCCGCAGGATCCAGGCGCTGCTGGGCCGCGGGGACTGTCCCCGCCGTGACCTCGTCGAAGGCCGCACGGTACCGGCAGGCGCCACGGCCGGCGAACCCGTCGTCTTCGGCACCACGGCCGACGTCACGCTGTCCGACGCCGCCTGACCCCCCGCGCCCCCGCGGAATCCCCTGCGCGAGGCGGGTCAGCTCTCCGGCTGCTCGATCAGCTGCGCGATGTAGAGCGGCTCGCCGAGCTTCTCGACCAGTTCGAGCTGGGTGTCGAGGTAGTCGATGTGGTGCTCCTCGTCCTCGAGGATGGACTCGAAGATGTTCGCCGAGGTGATGTCGCCCTTGGCCCGCATGATCTCGATACCGCGCCTGAGACGGTCGATCGCCTCCACCTCGACCTGGCGGTCGGCCTGGAACATCTCGGTGACCGTCTGGCCGACCCGGACGTGGAAGAGCCGCTGATAGTTGGGCAGGCCGTCGAGGAAGAGGATCCGGTCGGTGAGGAGCTCGGCGTGCTTCATCTCGTCGAACGATTCCGACCGCGTGTACTTCGCGAGCTTCGTCCAGCCGAAGTTCTCCTGCATCTTGGCGTGCAGGAAGTACTGATTGATGGCAGTCAATTCGGCAGTCAGCTGTTCGTTCAGGAACTCGAGGACCTCGGGGTCGCCCTGCATCGCAGAGGCTCCTTCCAACCGGTGAACAGGCATGTTTGGGCGCATCCTCGCATCGCGCCATGCGGCCGTCCAGTAAGTGCACGCTTAGTGCGAGTTGCCCTGATCAACTCTCCCCTGGTCATGACCACCCCTGCCTGTCTGTCACCATGGAGGCATGGGTCAGCCGGAAAGCCGGGAACGCGGCACAGCAGAGCAAGCCGGGCTTCCACCGGGGCAGAGGCTGCAGCGCGGCTGGCCGGTCACCCATTACGGGCCCGTGCCGAAGTTCAAGCCCGACCGCTGGGAGTTCCGGGTCTTCGGGGCCACGGCCGACGGCGACAAGCACTGCTGGAATCACCGGGAATTCTCGGCGCTGCCATTCTCGTCCGTCGAGGCGGACCTCCACTGCGTGACGAAATTCAGCATGCTCGGAGCCGAATGGGGCGGAATCCTCGCGCGTGAGATCGTGCGACTCGCCCCGCCCGCCCCCCATGTCTCGCATGTGATGGTCTGGGCCGAATACGGATTCAGCTCAAATCTGCGGCTGGCGGACTTCACGTCGGACGGGACGCTCTTCGCCACCCATAAGGACGGCGACCTGCTCACCGCCGAACACGGTTTCCCGCTGCGGCTGGTGGTGCCGCACCTGTACGCCTGGAAGGGCCCCAAATGGGTCCGGGGCATCGAGTACATGACGGCCGACCGCCGGGGATTCTGGGAGGAGCGCGGTTACCACAACATCGGCGACCCCTGGAGCGAGCAGCGCTACTCCTACCAGGAGGAGCCCGGGGACGGCCCCGAACTCTGAGCCGGCTTTCGGCGGGCCCCCGCACACCTACGCGCCCGCGGAACTCCGGAGTTCCTTCAGTCGCGCGACGTCCGCGGCGTGCCCCTCCTTGCCGCCCGGTGTCTCGATGATCAGCGGCACTCCCTCGGTCGCCGGGTGGGAGAACAGCTCACGGAACGGCTCGGCGCCGATGTGGCCGGATCCGATGTTCTCGTGCCGGTCCTTGTGGGCGCCCACCACGTCCTTGGAGTCGTTGGCGTGGATCAGCTTCAGCCGCCCCTCGCCGACCGTGTCCACCAGCAGGTCCAGGGTCTGCCGCATGCCTGACGGCCCGGTCAGGTCGTGCCCCGCCGCGTAGATGTGGCACGTGTCCAGGCAGACGCCGAGCTTCGGATGGGAGTCCAGGGCCTCGAAGTAGGGGCCGAAGTCCCACGTGCGCGAGCACAGCGAGAAGCCCTGCCCCGCGGTCGACTCCAGCAGCAGGAACGGGTCGTCGTCATGGGTCAGTTCGTCCAGCAGCGGAAGCATGTGCGTACGTACCTGGGCGAGGGCTTCGGTGCGCGGGCGGCCGCCGGTGGCGGACCCGGTGTGCACCACCACGCCCAGCGCGCCGATGTCCCTGGCCCGGCGCAGCGAGTGCCGCAGGGACACGACCGACCGCTCGACGGTGGCCTCGGTGTGCGAGCCGAAGTTGATCAGATACGGGGCATGGACGTAGACGGGGACCGACTCCGCCGCGCACTGCGCGCGGAACAGGTCGTCCTGCGAGGGATTTCCGGGTGGTGTCGCCCAGCCGCGGGGATTGGCGACGAAGACCTGTACGGTCTCGGCCGCAAGCTCGCGGGCGTAGCCGAGGCCCACCTTGGACAGTCCGCCGGCCACGGGGACGTGGCCACCGATCGGGTTGCGCATGTGCTGCCGGTCCTTCGTGGTCCTACAGGCCCTTGGTCCTGATGGTGATGGTCGAGCCCTCGGGGGCCTGCTCCCCGCCCTCGGTCGACTGACGGGCGACCGTGTCGCTGAACGACAGGAACGGGCGGTCGACCCTCACCTCGAAGCCCGCCTCCTCCAGTGTGCTCCTGGCCTCGTCGACATCCTTCCCCGTGACGTCGGGGACGTCGAGCATCCGCGGGCCCTTGGAGACGGTCAGCTCCACGGTGTCGCCCTCGGCGGCCTCGGTACCGCTCTCGGGGGACTGCCGGGCGATCCCGCCCTGTTCCTCGGGGGACTCGACCCTCCCGGGCAGCACCTCGGCCTTCAGCCCCGCGTCCTCCAGCGCGGCCTTCGCCTCGTCGACACCGAGCCCCGTCACATCGGGTACGTCGACCGGGCTCCCCTTGCTCACGACCAGGGCGACCGCCGAGTCGGCGTGGCGCTCGGCACCGGTCTCGGGGTCCGTGCGGATCACCTCGCCCGTGCCGGTCTCCTCGCTGAACTCGCGGGTCACCATGCCGGGCGCGAGACCCGCCTTCCTCAGTTCACGCCGCGCGTCGGCAAGCGTGAGGCCCCCGACGTCGGGAACCTTCACGATCTCCGGACCGCGCGAGATCACCAGCCCTACGGCGTCGTTGCCCCGGATCCGTTCGCCCGAGCCGGGATCGCTGCTGATCACCGTGCCGCGCTCCACCGTGTCGCTGTAGGCGCGCTCGACACCCTTCACGTCGAGACCCTCGTCCGAGAGCCGCCGCTCCGCCGCGCTCTGGGTCTGCCCGAGGAGGGAGGGGACCCGGGTGAACTGCCCCGAGTTGATGTACCAGACACCGATACCGGCGCCCAGGACCAGCAGCACGGCGACGAGCGCGGCGACCGCGCCTCGCCGGCCGCCCCCGGCGATGCGGGCACGCCGGCCCCTCCCCTCCGGGGGCAGCGGCGGCGGCATCTCCAGCCGGCTGGTGTGGTGCGCGGTGCCCTGGCCCGCGGGGATCACCCGGGGAATCACGCTCGTGCGGTCGCCGGCGCCGTCACGCGCTTCCGCGATGGCCTGCGGGGGTACCGCGTCCAGCTGCTCCTCGGTGAGCGCGCTCCGCTCCACGCGGGACTCGGCGAGCATCGCCACCGCGTCGTGGGGGCGCAGCTCGGGGCTGCGCGCGGTGGCGGCCGCCACCAGCCGGTCCAGCCCGGCGGCGAGGCCGGGGACGACGGCGGACGGAGCCGGGACGTCCTCGTTGAGGTGCTGGTAGATGACCTGGGCGGCGGTGTCCCCGGAGTGGGGCTTGCCGCCGGTCAGCATCTCGTAGAGGACCACACCGCAGGCGTACACGTCGGACCGGGTGTCGGCGGTGCCCTGCTCGATCTGCTCGGGGGCGAGGTAGGAGACCGTGCCCAGCAGGGAGCCGGTGGTGTCCGTGGCGGTGCCGACCGCGCGTACGAGCCCGAAGTCCGCCACCTTGACCCGGCCGTCGTCGCCTATGAGGACGTTCTCCGGCTTCATGTCCCGGTGCACGAAGCCCGCGCGGTGCGCGGCGCCGAGCGCGGCCAGGACCGGCTCCAGGATGTCCAGCGCGGCCCGGGGCTGCAGGGCGCCGCGCTCGCGCAGTACGTCGCGCAGGGTGCACCCGGCGACGTACTCCATGGCCAGGTAGACGTACGCGCCCTGGGCGCCCTGGTCGAAGACGGCCACCACATTGGGGTGCGCGAGCAGGGCGACGGACTTCGCCTCGCGGATGAAGCGCTCGACGAAGGCGACGTCGGTCGCCAGCGCCGGATGCATCACCTTGAGGGCGAGCACCCGGTCGAGGCGGGTGTCCACGGCCCGGTAGACCGTGGCCATGCCGCCGACGGCGATACGCGCGTCGATGCGGTAGCGGCCGTCGAGCAGCTGCCCGACGAGGGGGTCCTGGAGGGTCGTGTCCACGGACCGAGTCTACGAGCTGCGACGGACACGTCGGGCGGGCCCGGAGCCCCCCGGGGCCGTTCCGGTGCCGACCCGTGACAGGCGTATGCACGTGCTGTGACCGGGAGGCCGCCACCGGTGCCCGGAATCAGAAGGCGGGGCGCTCCGGATCCAGCACCGCCCTGCCCTCCACGGGCGACGACGCCTCGGCGAAATGGCGGCGGGGGATGCGTCCCGCCCGGTACGCCAGCCGCCCGCCCTCCACCGCGTGCCGCATCGCCGCCGCCATCAGCTCCGGCTCCTGCGCGCGGGTCACCGCCGAGGCGAGCATCACAGCGGAGCAGCCCAGCTCCATCGCCAGCGCCGCGTCCGAGGCGGTCCCGGCTCCGGCGTCCAGGATCACCGGGACTCCGGCCCGCTCGACGATCAGCTGGAAGTTGTGCGGGTTGCGGATCCCGAGGCCGGAGCCGATCGGGGAGCCGAGCGGCATGACCGCCGCGCACCCCACGTCCTCCAGCCTGCGGGCCAGCACCGGGTCGTCGTTCGTGTAGGGCAGGACGGTGAAGCCGTCGTCGACCAGGGTCTCCGCGGCGTCCAGCAGCTCGACCGGGTCGGGCAGCAGGGTCCGCTCGTCCGCCACGACCTCCAGCTTGATCCAGTCGGTGCCGAGCGCCTCACGGGCCAGCCGCGCGGTCAGGACGGCCTCGCCGGCGGTGAAGCAGCCGGCGGTGTTCGGCAGGACCCGCACGGAGAGGCGTTCCAGGACCGAGAGCACCGAACCCCGCACGGTCGGGTCGAGCCGGCGCATCGCCACGGTGGTCAGCTCGGTCCCGGAGGCGGTCAGTGAGCGCTCCAGCACGTCGAGGCTGGGTGCCCCGCCCGTCCCCATGATCAGTCGCGAGGTGAAGGAGGCGGAGCCGAGGGTGAAGAGGTCGTCGGACATGGTCAGCCTCCCTGGACCGCGGTCAGGATCTCGACGCGGTCGCCATCGGCGAGCGCGGTGGCGGACCACTGGCCGCGCGGTACGACGGCCTCGTTGACGGCGGCGGCCACACCGGAGGGCGCCGCGGTCAGCGCGGCGACGAGGGTGTCCAGGGCGGTGCCCGCGGGAAGGGCGCGGTGTTCGCCGTTCACGGACACGGAGACGGGAACGCCTGCGGGCACGGGCTGTGTCATACGGACTGCTCCTGCTGCACGGGGGTGGTGCCTGGGCGGGGGAAGGCTTCCGCACCCCTCGGTGGGAGGGGCCGGTGGGCCGGGGCGAAGCGGGACGGTGCGAAGGGGCGGGCCACCTCGGGCAGCTCGCCCGTCGTCAGCGCATGGGCCATCACCTCACCCGTGACGGGGGTCAGCAGCACCCCGTTGCGGTGGTGCCCGGTCGCGAGGAGCAGGCCGGGCAGGGCCGTCGGGCCCAGCAGCGGGGCGTTGTCCGGCGAGGCCGGCCGCAGGCCCGCACGCGTCTCGGTCAGCGGAAGCTCGGTAATGCCGGGCACCAACTCGTGTGCGTCACGCAGCAGTTCGTACATCCCGCCTGCGGTGACCGTGGTGTCCCAGCCCAGCTCCTCGGTGGTCGCGCCGACGACCAGCTCACCGTCGGCGCGAGGGACGAGATAGACGTGGCTGCCGCGCACGACGGCACGGACGGTCCTGCTGAGGAAGGGAGCGTACGCGGCCGGGACGGTCAGCCGCAGGACCTGTCCCTTGACCGGGCGTACGGGCGGCAGGACCGCCTCGGGTATCCCCGCGAGGCGACCGCTGAGGCTTCCCCCGGCCAGAACCACCTGGCCCGCCGTCAGCTCCGTGCCGTCCCGGAGGACGGCCCCCGTGGCGCGGCCGTGCGTGACGCGCAGGCGCTCGGCCCAGGTGCGCCGGAAGGCCACCCCGGCCCGCTCGCACGCCGTGACCAGGGCGGACGCGAGGCGCCTCGGGTCCACCTGATGGTCACCGTCGACCCGCAGCCCGCCCCGCACACCCGGGGCGAGCATCGGCTCCAGCCGTCGGCACTCGCGTCCGCTGAGCCACTCGGACTCCAGGCCCGAGCGCCGCTGCAGCGCGTGCAGTTCCCGCAGATGGGCCCGGTCGTCGGAGTCGAGCGCGACGGACAGGGTGCCGCAGGCGCGGAAGCCGGTCGCCCGGCCGCTCGCCTCCTCCAGCTCGGCCACGAACTCCGGATAGCGGGCCGCGGAGGCGAGGTTGAGGCCGAGCAGCATCTGCTCGCCGTAGTGCAGTTCGGTGACGGCGGCCAGCATCCCGGCCGCGACCCGGGCGGCTCCGCCACCCGGTTCGGGGTCGGCGAGCGTGACGCCCAGACCGCGCTGGGCCGCCCGCCAGGCGGTCACCAGACCGATGATGCCGCCTCCGACGACCAGGACGTCGGAACTGTCTGCGGAGATGCGCATGGGCGTCCAGCCCCTCCCTTCGCCGGCATGACCCGGATCAGGTTCGTACGGTCGGAGGCCGGTCAGCCTCCCTCTCAGTCCGGTACGCCCGGACTCCCGCGAGTGCCTTACGGTGGCCAGCCTAGACCCCGCCGCCTCCGCGCAGTAAGGGAACAGTGCCCGTGGCCCGTTCACTCGACGGACTCGTCCTGTCGCCCGTCGCCGACCAGGCCCCCGGCCAGGTCGGTACCGGGACCCGCTTCGCCTACCGTGAACTGGACGGCAGGATCTGGGCCGACCACGCGGGCGGCGACATCGTCCGCGGCCATCTCCTCGGCACCCGCGTGGGCGACGTCCTGGACTTCCGCTACGTCCAGTTGAAGCAGGACGGCACTACCTCCTGCGGCCACTGCGTCTCGACGGTCACGGACCTGCCCGGTGGCCGGGTCCGCCTGGACGAGGAGCGGGAGTGGGAGTCGCGGGAAGGCAGCGGGACGAGCGTGGTGGAGGAGGCCCTGAGCTGACGTCATGTCACGTGATTAGGGTGGACGTGTGAGCGAACTGACGCAGGACCCGGCAGGAGGACCCCGGCCGCACGGGGTCGTGGTCGTGGGCGCGGGCATGGCAGGCGTGCAGACGGCCGTGGCCCTGCGCGAACAGGGCTACGCGGGCCCGGTCACCCTGGTCGGGGCCGAGCCGCACCAGCCGTACGACCGGCCGCCACTGTCCAAGGCGGTCCTGCTCGGCAAGGCAGAGGACTCCGCCTTCGACGTCGATTTCGAGGAGCTGGACATCACCCTGCGCCTCGGGCTCGACGTGACCGGTCTGCGCGCGGGGGCTCACGAACTGGACACCGTGGAGGGGCCCGTCGGCTACGACGTGCTGGTCGTCGCCACCGGCGCGGAACCCGTGGTGCTGCCCGGCTCCGAGGGCGTACCCGGCGTCCATCTGCTGCGCACCCTCGACGACGCCGCGCGGCTGCGGCCCGTCCTCGAGCGGCAGCACGACGTGGTCGTCGTCGGAGCGGGCTGGATCGGGGCCGAGTTCACCACCGCCGCCCGCGCCGCCGGATGCGAGGTCACCGTCGTCGAGGCCGGCGACCGGCCCCTCGCCGGCACGATGCCCGCCGAGGTCGCGGCCCCCATGGCCGCGTGGTACGCAGAGAGCGGAGCCCGTCTCCTCACGGGCGCCCGGGTCGCCCACGTCGAACCGGGCACCGTCCGCCTCACGGACGGCCGGATGTTCCCCGCAGGGGCGGTGGTCGTCGGCATCGGCGCCCGGCCCGCCACCGCGTGGCTCGCCGGTTCGGGCATCGCTCTCGGCCCGGACGGCTCGGTCACCACCGACAGTTCCCTGCGCACCTCGCTGCCCGACGTGTACGCGGTGGGCGACTGCGCGTCGTTCCCCTCCGCCCGCTACGGCGAACGCCTGCTGGTCCACCACTGGGACAACGCGCTCCAGGGCCCCCGGACCGTGGCCGCCGCCCTCGCGGGCGGGGTGAGCGCGGCGTACGACCCCGTGCCCTACTTCTGGTCCGAGCAGTTCGGGCGCTTCGTGCAGTACGCCGGCCACCACACCCGCGCCGGGACCCTGCTGTGGCGGGGTGACCCCGCTCAGCCCTCCTGGACGGTCTGCTGGCTCAGGGAGGGGGTGCTGGTCGCCGTGCTGGCCGTCAACAGGCCGCGCGACCTGGCCCAGGGCCGCAAGCTGGTCGAAGCGGGGGCGCGGATCGATCCGGCCCGCGCGGCCGACCCCTCCGTACCGCTGAAATCGACGGTCCTCCCGGAGCGCTGACAGCCCCGTACGGTCGGCCCGGGTACCGACTGTCGGTCCGGGATGGCACGCTTGTCCTTGTGACCGAGATTGACGCAAAGATCGATGCTCTCGTCCCCGCCTGGCTCCACCTTCCTGACATCGCGGAAATGCTCGATGTGCAGGTGACGCGTGTACGGCAGCTGGTCAAGGAGGGCCAGCTCATCGCCGTACGCCGTGGTGAGAACCGGACGCTCCAGGTGCCTGCCGCCTTCATCGACGGCGACAAGGTGGTCAAGGGCCTCGCGGGGACCCTGACCCTCCTGAGGGACGACGGCTACAACGACGAAGAGATGCTGGACTGGCTCTTCACCCCCGACCCGACCCTGCCCGGGACTCCCGCGCAGGCCCTGAGCGAGAATCGCGGTACGGAGGTGAAGCGCCGGGCCCAGGCGCTCGCCGTCTGACCGGACGGCCGTGAGCCGGGTGCGGGCCGTGGCACACACGGCCCGCACCCCGCCGCTCGACGGCCGTCCGGTGCGGCGGTCCACCGGCCTACCAGTGATCCATCGACGCCATCAACGCACCACCCGGGGGGAATTCATCATGTCCACGCTCCGCGACAGGCTCTCCGACGCCCGGCTCTACCTGTGCACGGACGCCCGCAAGCGGCAGGGTGACCTGCCCGAGTTCCTCGACGCCGTGCTGGCCGGCGGAGTGGACGTCGTCCAGCTGCGCGACAAGGGCATGGAGGCGGCCGAGGAGCTCGAACACCTCGCGGTGTTCGCCGACGCGTGCAAACGCCACGGCGCGCTCCTCGCGGTGAACGACCGGGCCGACGTCGCCCACGCCATCGGCTCCGACGTGCTGCACCTCGGGCAGGGCGACCTCCCGGTGCCCGCCGCCCGCGCCGTGACCGGCGGCGACGTCGTGATCGGCCGCTCCACCCACGCCGAGTCCGAGGTCGACGCCGCCGTCGCCGAGGCCGGCGTCGACTACTTCTGCACCGGGCCGTGCTGGCCCACCCCCACCAAGCCCGGCCGCTACGCCCCGGGCCTCGGCCTGGTGCGTTACGCCGCCTCGCTCGGCACGTCCCGGCCGTGGTTCGCCATCGGCGGGATCGACGCGGGCAACCTCGACGAGGTCCTGGACGCCGGCGCACGCCGTGTCGTGGTCGTACGCGCGATCACCGAGGCCGAGGATCCCGCCGCGGCTGCGGAGGCCCTGGCCCGGCGCGTCCGGGCCCGCGCCCTCTGAGCGGCTGCCGCCGCCCCCTCCCCGTGGCTCCGTACAGCGCTGCTCGGCCCCGTACACCTTCCGAGGGCGCAGAGGTGTCGTGGACGGTGCCTCGGGGGCCCGGGGCCGGGTACGCGCGGGGTGTCTCCGGGGGCGGTGTCCGAGTGGTGGACAACAGCCACCTCATTCCGGTCAATTCGCTCACTCCGGTTGGGGGAGCGCCCGGCCCTGGTTAACCTCCCAGTATGGCCCTTGGCACACCTTCCACCAGGACGGATCACGCGCGCACCGTGCGTGAGCTGCTCGCGTCCGGTGAGACTTCCTACTCGTTCGAGTTCTGGGCGCCCAAGACCGAGAAGGGCGAGCGGAACCTCTGGAACGCGCTGCGGCGCGTCGAGGCCGTGGGGCCCAGCTTCGTCTCCGTGACCTACGGGGCCGGAGGGTCGACGCGTGCCGGGACGGTGCGGGCCACCCAGCAGATCGCCGCGGACTCCACGCTCACCCCCGTCGCGCACCTCACCGCCGTCGACCACTCCGTCGCCGAACTGCGCAACATGGTCGGCCAGTACGCCGACGCCGGCATCCGGAACATCCTCGCCGTGCGCGGGGACCCGCCCGGCGACCCCATGGGCGAGTGGGTCGAACACCCGCAGGGCGTGCGGTACGCCGCCGATCTGGTCCGGCTCATCAAGGAGGCCGGCGATTTCTGCGTCGGCGTCGCGGCATTTCCCGAAATGCATCCGCGATCGGCCGACTGGGACTCCGACATCGGCCATTTCGTGGACAAGTGCCGCGCCGGGGCCGATTACGCGATCACGCAGATGTTCTTCCATCCGGAGAGTTACCTCCAGATGCGTGACCGTGTGGTCGCCGCGGGTTGCGACACCCCGGTCATTCCCGAGGTGATGCCCCTCACCAGCGTCAAGCAGCTCGAACGATTCGCCCAGCTCAGCAACGCGTCCCTGCCGGCCCCGCTGAAAGAGCGGATCCTCGCCGCGAAGGACGACCCGGCCGCTGTACGCTCCATTGGCATCGAGTTCGCCACGGAGTTCTGCGCGAAACTGCTCTCCGAGGGTGTCCCGGGGCTGCACTTCATCACGCTCAACAACTCGACGGCGACGCTCGAGATCTACGAGAATCTCGGACTGCACAAGCAGTCCTGACCGGCCGTACCCGCCACCGACCGGGGCGGTGGCCGCAGGAGGGGGCGGGCGTGGGCTGGACGGTCCTCTACATCGCATTCGGCATAGTGGCGCTGTGGCTGTTGGGTGAGGTGCTGCTGCAGTACAAGGCGCGGCTCCGCTGGCGGCTGCTGGCCTTCTGCGGGTTCCTCGGCGTGGTCCTCGGTGTGCTGATCCCCTCCGTGCTGGTGATCGCGCTCGGAGCGATCGCCTTCGCGACGGGGCAGACGTACGTGACGCTCTCCTTCAGGCGCGGCTTCTCCACCGGCTGGGCCCTCGGCGGCAGTCCGGGCGAGAGCCGCCGCCGGCGAGGTGCCGGAGTCTCCGCCCCCCAGCAGCCCGTACTCGAGGTCTCCGACCTGGAGTACGAGGGGGCCTCCCCGTCCCTGTCCACGGAGCAGGAGCCGCCCGCGGCGGTCTACGAAACGCAGCCGATGCCGGACGACACCGGGCAGTACGGCATCTACACCGACCCTGCCCCGGCCGGCGGCGAACAGCAGCCGCAGTACGCCGCGTACGACCCTTACAGCGGCTACGGCCAGCAGACCCCTCCGGACTCCTACGGCGACGGGAGCGGCGGCTACCCGAGCCAGGACACGTACCAGGACCAGGGCGCGTACCCCGGCCAGGACACCTACCGGCCGCAGGAGACCTTCCACGCGCAAGGCGCCTACACGGGGCAGTACGACTACGGACCGGACCCGACGGGGTACCCCGCGTACTCCGACCCGTACGCCGCGGCGGGTGCCACGGACGGGACCGGGCAGTACGCCGCGTACGACAACGGCTACGACAACTCGGCGTTCGGAGACCAGGGTCACGGATACGACCCCTCCCAGGGCGCGGGCCCGCACCAGCCCGCCGACCCCTACGCGGGTCAGTACACCGACACCCCGCCCGGAGGAGTCTGGGTCCCGCAGCAGCGCGAGAGCGATCAGTACCCGCCGCTGCCGCCGGAGGAGCCCGTCCAGCCCGGGCCCTACGGCAACGGCTACGACACCGGCCAGAACGAGCAGTACCGCTACTGACCGCACGGCGGACGCCGGCACGGCCCGGCGTCCGTCAGGGACGACCGCCACCGCACCTCACCTGGAGCCGCGGAAGTCGTCGCCCTCCACCACGAGTCCGGCGACCAGGGCGCCCGACATTCCGGCGTGGGCCAGCCCCCCGCCCGGGTGCGACCAGCCACCCGCCCGATAGAGACCCGGCAGCGGGGTGCGGTTCCCGGCGTGCAGATACGCCCCCTCCGCCCCCGCCAGAGCCGGAGCCGGCACCGACCCGCCCTCGGCGCCGGTGTCGGCGGCCGTCTCCGCGGGGGTGCGCACCTCGGTGTGGAGTATCCGCTCGCGGAGGCCCGGGACGGCCACGGCCGCCCGGTCGGTCACCGTCTGCGCGAAACGCTCGCGCAGCACCGTGTCCGTCCAGTCGACCGGGCCCTGCGGGGCCACCGTCACCACCAGCGTCACGGCCTCGTGCTCCTCGTCCGGGCGGGTGGCCGGGTCGTCGGGACGCAACACGGTCACGGTGGGCCGCTCGGCCGTCCGCCCGCCGAACACGGCGTCCCGCTCCGCCCCGGGGTCCCCACCGTGCACGACGGTCCGGTGCACGGCATCCGCCTCGCGCGCGCCGCGCAGCGACAGCAGCACGACGAAGCGGCCGGGTACCACCGACTCCCTTGCCGTGTCCCTCCCGTCGGCCCGCGCCGGGAGCAGGCCGGGGCCCGGCCACGCACCCAGGACGACGTGATCGGCTTCCACTGCCGTGCCGTCCGCCAGCTCGACGCCCGAGGCCCGGCCGCCCTTCTCGGTCACCCGGACCGCCTCGGCACCGAAGACGAACTCCACCCTCCGCGCCAGGCACCGCTCGTACACCGCTTCGGCCAGCGCCCGCATGCCCCCGGCGACGTACCAGCTGCCGAACGTCTCCTCCATGTACGGCAGGAGGGCCGCCGCGGCCGGGGCGCGGCGCGGGTCGAGGCCGTACGACAGGGCGTATCCGTCGAGCAGGGCCGCGAGCCGGGGGTCGCGCAGCTCCCACTCGCCGACCTGCGACACCGTGGCCGCCTCCAGGGCCGCGCGGAGCAGCCTGCGTCGGCGCGCCGAGGGATAGGGATCGCGCTCCAGCACCCGGCGGTCCTCGGGCAGCGGCTCCTCCAGCAGGGGCCTGCGCGAACGGTTCCAGGCCGTGCCCGCCCGGTCCAGGAACTCGCCCCAGCGGGCACCGGCCCCCTCACCGAGCGCCCGGTCGAGCGCCCCGACGACGCCCGCCCTGGAGGCGTTGGGGAGCGACACCGACGTGCCGTCAGCGAAGATGTGACGGCACGCCGGGTCGACCTGGCGGAGCGCGACGCACTGCTCCAGGGTCTGCTTGCCCGTCTTCACGAAGAGGTCACGGTAGACGGCGGGGAGGTGGAGGAGCCCGGGTCCGGTGTCGAAGACGAAGCCGTCGCGGGCGTGGCGGCCGACCGAGCCGCCGTAGGTCCCGGAGCGCTCGTACACCGTCACCCGGTGGCCTGCCACGGCCAGCCGGGCGGCCGCCGCCATCGCGCCCGTCCCGGCGCCGATCACCGCAATTCGTGCCATGTCAGTGACTTTAGAGGGTGCCGCCGACAGCTCACCCGCCAGGCCCGTGACCGCCCGCCCCGGCCATGCGCCTCTCCTCGCGCCGCTGCGCCCGGCGGCGCAGGAAGCGGCGGATGCGGGAGGCGAGGAAGACCAGTGTCACCAGCCCGAGGAGCAGCAGGGTCCCGGCGATCACTGCAGCGGCCAACGGGTGGAACATCGCGAAGGTGATGATCCCGGCGACGCCCAGATCCTCCGCGACGCTGACTCCGATGTTGCTGAAGGGTTCGGGGGAGGTGTTGACCGCCATCCTGGTGCCGGCCTTGACCAGGTGGCTCAGCAGCGCCGTCGAGCCGCCCACCGCGCCGGCGGCGAGCTCCGGCAGCGACCCGCTCCCACCGGCGAGCAGCGCTGCCACGACGGCCCCGGCCACGGGCCTGATCACCGTGTGCACGGAGTCCCAGGCGGAGTCCACGTAGGGGATCTTGTCGGCCACGGCCTCGCACAGGAAGAGCACACCGGCGACCACGAGCACGTCCGTGCGCTGGAGGGACTCGGGCACCTCGTCGGTGAGCCCGGTCGCACCGAAGACGCCGAGGAGGAGGACCACCGCGTAGGTGTTGATCCCGCTCGCCCAGCCACTCGTGAACACCAGGGGGAGTACGGACACGGACGCGATCGTAGCCAGTGGCGGCGCCGCGCGGAGGGGCTTCGGCGCAGGCCTGAGTACCCCTACTCAGTGCGGGAGATGAGTAGGGGCGCGGATGGGCTGCCACCTGCGGAGAGGGAAGAGTGGGGACCACGGAAGGGGCGCGGCTCCGGAACCGCCGGCACGGGGCGGCGGAACGGGCACCGCGCCCCGGACACAACGGGGGCGCACGGCGCGGAGCCCCGGGACCACGGGGGAACCAGGGTCACGGGGGAGGGCTTCGCGGCTGCACGAACGCCGGTCCGGTGGAATTCGGGGGGATCGAATTCCACCGGACCGGCGCTGTGCGCCCCGGGACCCGCCGGGCGCTCAGCGCCCGCTGACTCGGCCGTGCAGGAGCAAGGACAGCGCGGAGTGCACGTCGTCGATCGTCCGCTCCGGCTGGAACGCCTGCCAGTCCAGTGCCGCGACGAGCACCATCCCGACCAGCGCCGCGGCCGTGAGCTGGATGTCGATCTCCTCGCTGAGCTCGCCGGCGGCGACGCCCTCCCTGAGCACCCCCTCGACGACGGCCACGGCCTCCTGGCGCAGCACCAGGAGGGTCGACTGCCAGGCACGGTTGGTCCGCCAGAGCTCGGCGACGTACAGCTGGGTGAAGGCCGGGTAGCGGTCGATGAAGACCAGGCCGGCCCGGATCATGGCGTCCAGCGCCTCCACGCGGGTGCCGCCGCGGGCGTCGGTGGAGTCGGCGGCCGACCGCAGCGACTGTGTCAGCAGCCCCACTCCGTGGCGCAGCAGCTCCTCGAAGAGTTCGGTCTTGCTCTTGAAGTTGTAGTAGACGGTGCCCTTCGCCACCCCGGCCCGCTCCGCGATCTCGTCCACCGTGGTCGCGGAGAAGCCCTTCTCCGCGATGAGTGTGACCGCCGCTTCGTAGAGCTTCTGCCGGGTGGCCTGGCGGCGCGTCGTGCTGCTGCTGTCCATGCGCACGATTGTCACAGGTCCTTGAGCAGTCACAGACTCAGCTCCGGGTGCAGCCTGTCGAGGGTCCACACCTGCTTGCGGCGGGCCGAGAGCGCGGTCAGTGCCAGCGCCCCCGCGGTGAAGGCCAGCAGCACGGCGCAGCCCTGCCAGACCGGGCCGAGCCCACCGCCCGTGATCAGCCGGCGCAGCCCGTCCACCACGTAGGTCATCGGCAGATACGGGTGGACCGCGCCGAAGAAGCCGGGGCTCGTCTGGACGGGGTACGTGCCCCCGGCCGAGGTCAGCTGGAGCATCAGTACCGCGAGCACGAGGATCCGGCCCGCCGCGCCGAACCGTGCGTTCAGCCACTGGACGATCGCGGCGAAGCAGCAGGTCACCAATGCCAGGAAGCCGATCGTCCCGGCGGTGTGGGTCATCTGCAGTCCGAGCCGCCAGTGCAGGACGGACATCAGGGCGGCGACCTGGAGCAGGCCGATCGCGGCCACCGGCAGCCAGCCCGCGAAAGCGATGCGCCAGGCCGGCGCACCGGCCGACAACGCCCGTCGGCTGAGCGGCTGGATGAGCATGTAGGCCACCATCGCGCCCACCCACAGCGAGAGCGGGATGAAGTACGGGGCGAAACCGGTCCCGTAGTTGGGCGCGGCGTGCAGCGAGGAGGAGGCGAGCTTCACGGGGTCGGCCATGACACCGGTACGCGCGTCACGGTCGGCCCGGTCGTAGTCCGGGATCCTGCCGACGCCGTCGTTCAGCCGCTGGGCGAGGGTCGCGGAGCCGTCACCGAGCCGGTGGAGACCGCTGTCCAGACTCCTGGCGCCCGTCCCGAGCTTCTTGACCCCCTTGTCCAGGTTCCCGGCTCCCGTCTTGGCGGTGCCGAGTCCGGTGCGGAGGGTGTCGGCGCCCTTGGCCACCTTGTGCGCCCCGGTGTTGAGCGCGTTGATCCTGGCCACCGCGGACTCCAGGTCCGAGTCGAGGTGCGGCGAGCGCTTCGCCAGGGCATCGGCCTGCTTCTGCAGGGTGGTCAGTTGGCCGCGCAGCTTCGTCAGGTCGCCCTTCTGGTTCGTGACCAGGGCGTTCACGTCGTCCGAGACCCGGGCGACATCGGCCGCGGCGGTCCTGGCGCGCTTCAGCTGCGGGCATACCCCCGGATCGGGCAGCGGCTGTTCCTCGCAGCGCAGCCGGTGGACCTCGGCAAGGTCGTCGGAGGCCTTGTGCGCGGCGGCGGAGGCGGTGGGTGCCGCCTCCACCAGCAGGTCGAGGTTGTCCCGTACGGCCTTCGAGGAGTCGGACACCAGCCGGGCCGTGTCCCCGATGGCCTTTCCGTTGTCCTTGAGGAACGGCCGTACGTCACCGGCGACTTCGTTGACCTTGTCGGCGAGCGACTGGGTGCCGTCGGCCACCTGCCGGGACCCCGTTTCGAGGTCGCCTGCTCCCTTGTCCAGCTTGATGAGGCCGGAAGAGAGCGTTCCGCTGCCCGACTTGGCGGTCCTGAGGCCGTCCGCGAGGTCCTTCGAGCCCTTCTTCGCCTTCGTCAGACCGCTCTCGAGATCGTCGGCTCCCTTGGCCGCCTTCGCGGTCGCGTCGTGCAGACCCGAGAAGTTGATGAAGATCTTGTCCAGGAAGCCGCGTGACGCCTTGGCCGAAGCGGCGCTGCGGACCTCGGCGAACACCGTCCTGGAGATCTGCCCGACGATGTAGTTGTTGGCGTCGTTCGTCCGCACCTGGAGGGCGCCGGTTCCGGGGGAGTCCCCGGCGCTGGACGCGATGCGCTCGCTGAAGTCCGACGGCATGGTCAGCGAGAGGTAGTACGTCCCGTCCTCGACGCCCCGTGCGGCCTCGGCGGCGCCGACCTCGTGCCAGTCGAAGACCTTGCTGTCGAGCAGCTTGCCGGTGATCTCGTCGCCGGCGGACAGGTGTTCGCCGCCGGTGCTCGCGCCCTTGTCGTCGTTGACGAGGGCGACGGGGATGCGGTCGAGCCGCCCGTACGGGTCCCAGAAGGACCAGAGGTAGAGGGCCCCGTACAGCAGGGGCAACAGGAGCAGAGCCACCAGAGCGGCGCGCGGCATCCGGCCCCTGCCGAACCTCCGCAGTTCAAGCGCGGCCAGTCTCGGCGATCGCATCTGCCGTGTCCTTCCGGTTCGTCGTGTCGTCCTCGGCCGGCCGTGCGTGCACGACGAGCGCGTCGTCCGGGGCCTCGCTGCACACCGCCAGCACCGTCGTCCCGCCGTCCGCGAGGCGGCGCAGCAGCTGCCACGCGAGAGCCCGGTCCCGCGCGGACAGCTTGAGGTCGGTGTCGTCCACGGCGAGGAGCCTCGGGCGTCCCATCAGCGCGAGCGCGACGGACAGGCGGAGCGCCTCCAGACGCTCCAGGTCCCGTACGGAGGTGCGTTCGGCCTTGGGCAGGTCCGGGAGGTCCAGCCCCGCAGCCTCGAGTGCCGCCTCGACCACCGCCCGGGACGCGGCGGCGCGCTCGGCACGGGGTCGCAGCAGCGAGCGGGGGGATCCGTCGAAACGACGCCGCAGCAGGGCGCGTTCCCTCAGGTGTTCGGCGACCGTCAGCGCGGGATCCAGTTCGCTGACGCCGGGGACCGGGCCGAGCGCGCTGAACCCGCGGACGGCGGCGAGCCGCCCGGGCAGACGCTCGCCGCCGACCTCCGCGTGGCCCGCCGTGGAACGCATCCGGCCGGTCAGCGCGAGCAGCAGAGAGGTCCGGCCCGAGCCGGACGGGCCCGCGACCGCGACCAGGGATCCGGGCCCGGCGCTGAACTCCACTCCGTGGAACGCCCAGCCGCGCGGCCCCTCGAGTCCGAAGCCCTCGGCGCTCAGCGCCGCTCCGTGCGGGCTGTCCACGACCCCACCCCCATATTTAGACTGACTGGTCAGTGCAAAAAAACTAACCCGAACTCGCGCTCGAAGCAAAGTCGCTGGTCAGGGGCAGATCCTGAGGGATTGTCAGTGGGTGTCGTCAGAGTGGGTACATACGGCTACGAAGCCGTCACGCGACGACAGGAGGTTCGTCATGGCCAGCTCGTCCGCAGCAGCCGCACCGCGGCGCCGCACAGGCAGCCCTGCCCCCTCACTGACCGGTCCGGCAACCGACGTCCACCCCGTGCTGCGCCGCACCACGGCCCCGCCCGCAGCTCTCGATCTGCTCGCCCAGGCCCAGACCGGCCTGGACGAGGCCGCCGTCCTCGACGTTCCGAACGAGCGGTACGCCACCGCCCACCTCGCCGCGCTGCGCACAGCGGCCGCGGTCCTCGCCGCCCGGGGCAGGCCCGAGACGAGCAGGCGCGGCCGGGAGCGGATCCGCAGCGCCTGGGAGGTGCTCCCGGAGATCGCGCCCGAACTCGCCGATTGGGGCGCCCTGTTCGCCTCCGGGGCTCAGCGCAGGGCGCGCGCGGAGGCCGGCATACCCGGCGCGGCCACCGGCCGCGACGCCGACGACCTGCTGCGCGACGCGGCCATGTTCCTGCGCCTCGTCGAGCGGCTCCTCGTCCTCCAGCCGGTCCTTCCCCCGCCCCGGGACCTGCCCCGACAGGTCCGCGGAGCAGGGCGCGACGAGGGGTGAGCGAGCGGGCGGCGCGAGGCAATAGGGTGGAGAGCCCGTACCACCTGCACCGTTCACGCCCCGCCGTCCGTGGCGGCACCGTGCCGAGGAGTCAACTGCCGTGTCGGACCAGCTGCGCCCCCGCGCCTCACTCCGTACCGCCGTGGTCTGGGAGGTCCTCAAGGACGCCCTGGAGCGCCGGGTCAAGGCGACCGGCAGGGAAGCCCTGGACGTGCTGGACACCGGCGGAGGCACCGGCAACTTCGCGGTGCCCGTCGCCCGGCTCGGCCACCGGGTGACGGTCGTCGACCCCAGCCCGAACGCGCTGTTCGCCCTGGAGCGCCGAGCGGACGAGGCCGGGGTCGCCGACCGGGTCCGCGGTGTCCAGGGGGACATCCTCGGCCTGTTCGAGGTCGTCGACCGCGCGGGCTACGACGCGGTGCTGTGCCACGGCGTCCTGGAGTACGTCGACGACCCCGCCGAGGGCGTGCGGAACGCGGTGGAGGCACTCCGCCCGTCCGGGGCGCTCAGCCTGCTCGGCGCCGGCCTCGGCGGAGCCGTCCTGGCCAGGGCCCTCGCCGGACACTTCGCCGAGGCCCGCACGGCACTGTCCGACCCCGCCGGCCGCTGGGGCGACGGCGACCCCGTGCCCCGCAGGTTCACCGCGGACCAGCTGGCCGGACTCGTCGCGGACGCCGGCATGGAGGTCGGCTCCGTCCACGGCGTGCGCGTCTTCGCCGACCTCGTCCCGGGCGTACTCGTGGACACCGAGCCGGGCGCGATGGAGGAGCTGCTCAGGCTGGAGGCGGCCGTCGCGGAACTGCCGGCGTTCCACTCCGTGGCGACCCAGCTGCACGTTCTGGGGGAGAAGCGCGCCTGAGCCGGACGGGGAGCCCGCCCGGGCGGGACCGTGGAGCCACCGGAGCACGGCTGATCAGCAACGCAGCTGCAGACGGAGTACCGCTCAGAACCCCCGATCGGGCCGTGGGCCCCGTATGATCGGGTGACACCATCCGGCATGACGGATCGGAGGTCGGGGAATCTACGCCTCAGCAGCCGAGCCGACATGGCGGTCCGGACTGGCTATGGCTAGAGGGCGGGTTTCACGGGGGCGAATCCCTGCCTATCCTGGAAGGGCCGCATACCGGTCGCCCCCGCGGCCGACGACGAGGAGGATCCCGTGCCGCTCTCGGAGCACGAGCAGCGAATGCTCGAGCAGATGGAGCGAGCGCTGTACGCCGAAGATCCCAAGTTCGCGACAGCGCTTGAGGGAAGCGGGCTGCGCAGGTACACCCGGCGACGGGTCTACCAGGCGGTGGCCGGTTTTCTGGTGGGTATCGCGCTCCTCATGGCCGGAATGGTCTTCCAGCAGACCTGGGTCAGCGTGGCGGGATTCCTCGTCATGCTGGGCTGCGCCGTGCTGGCGGTCACCGGGTGGCGCAAAGCGCCCAAGCCTGGTGAGCAGCAGCCGGCCGGGAACGCGAGCGGGGGCGGAGGCGAGAGCCGACATCCCAGGCAGCGCCGGTCCATGATGAACCGGATCGAACAGCGGTGGCAGCGCCGCCGCGACGAACAGGGACAGTGAGCTCTCCGCTCTCCGGCCGGTGGCTGCAGCCACGGTGCCCGGACGGCGGACCGCACACGACGAGAACGTGACGCTGGACCTCACGGGTGAGGGGCGGCCGCTTCGCTGCGGCCGCCCCTCACCCGTCCGCGCCCGGATGCGCGGCCGGCACGAGGGCGGACACGGCCGGCGCACCGCGACAGGCCGGTCCTGCCGACCGCTCCGGCGGACAGCCCGTCCTTGACCCCTTCGAGGAGAGGGCCGGATACGTGCTCTTGCTCGGAGGACCGTCGCGCAGTGGTCCCACGCCACCCACTCGCGGCCCCGCAGGGCCCTTCCGCCCCGCCCGTGGTCCCGAACGGCCACCCCCGGGGTCCGGAGAGGGGAGAGCCCTCTCCGGACCCCGGGGCACGGGCCGGCCTCCGGTTTTCCGTGTCAGCCCTCCTGGCGTGACGGGCGGCGCAGCCTGGCCGCCCAGCTCTCGCGCCCCACCCGGCCGGACCAACGCCGCCCGAGATCCGCCCTGCGTTCGGACAGAGCCCATATCACCCGAACGGCTGAACGCGGCGCCAGCGTCGCCCGCAGTCTGCCCCAACGCCCGGCCGACGCCCACAGGCCTGCCCGTACCGCCCGGACGTCCTCGGCCGATCCGTCCGCGGGCCGGGGCTCGGGTGCGTACAGCACCTGCTCCACCGCCCCGGCCACCCGATGGGCCGCAGCGGCCGCCGTGCCGTCGATGCCGCCCAGCCGCACGAGGCGTGCCGCGGCCTTCCGGGGGGTCAGCGAATCATCCGGGGCGATGCCGTGGTCCCAGGCCGTGTCTGTCATCTCACGCCACACGGCCATGACCCGGGCGGTGGCATCCGCCGGCGTACGCCCCTCCGAGTGGCCGAGCCGCCGGGCGCGGAGCCGTAGTCGCCAGAGCATCGGCAGGAACGGGACCGTGAGCACCAGCAGAATGCCGAGCCCCCACAGCGCCGCCGCCCCGCCCCCGGTGCCCGAGTCGCCGGAATCCACCGCCCCGGCAGCGGCGGACGCACCGCACTCACCCTCGCGGCGCAACTGCACCGGGCAGGATTCCGAGGCGGCCGGTGCGGCCGTCGGTGCCACGGACGAGCCCTCCGTCGGAGCCGCCGGACCGCTCGGATCCTGCGTGGGAGCGTCGGGCCGGGTGTAGGACGGGGTGCTGCCCCGCGAGGGAGTCGGCTCGAAGCGGGTCCAGCCCACTCCCTCGAAGTACAGCTCGGGCCAGGCGTGCGCGTCCCGCAGTCCCACCGACACCGACCCGTCCGCCTGGACGGTGCCGGGCGTGAAGCCCACCGCGACCCGTGCCGGGATGCCGAGTGTCCTCGCCATCGCGGCCATCGTGGAGGAGAAGTGGACGCAGAAGCCCTCCTTGTCCTTCAGGAACCGCTCGATGGCCGCGGTGCCGGTGCCCGACGTCACCGTCGTGTCGTAACGGAAACCGCCTTCCGACGCGAACCAGTCCTGCAGCTTCACGGCCGCCTCGTAGTCGCCGGACGCCCCCTCGGTCACCCGCTTCGCCGTCCTGGCGACCACGTCCGGCAGCGAACGGGGAACCCGGGTGTACTCGCCCAGCAGATCCGAGGGCGGCGACAGGGCCCCGGCGAGCTGCGCGGCCGTCGGCTCGACGACCAGGCTGCTCACCTCGTACCGGGCGCCGCGCGTCGTCTGGCCGTCGTCACCGACTAGGGTGCGCCCCTCCGGTTCGAACCTCCACCGGCCCTGGACGTCCACCTCGCTCGCCGGGTAGGGGAGCGGAAGATACGTCTGCGCGTAGGAACGCGACGCGGAGAGGTTGGTCCTGACCTCGGTGACCGTGACGTCCTGACCCAGCCCGTCCGGCTGCGGCAGCCTGTCCGGGACGTCCTTCAGCCTGCGGGTCGACGGGCGCCACTCGCCCCCGCTGAACTGGTCCAGAGCCAGGATGCGGAGGTAGAAGTCCTGCGGATCGGCGGCGTTGGTCCGATAGGAGATCACCTCCCGGTTCTCCGGCTGGTTCAGGTTGTTCTGCAGGGACACCAGAGGGTTGACCGCGGAGATCGTGCCGCCGCCGCCCCGCCCCGACGCGCCACCCGTGCCGCCCAGGAGCCCGCCGTCCAGCGCCGGCAGCGCAGCGGGCACGGCCAGTGCGACCCCCAGGGCCACCGCGCCGATGCGCCGGCCGGTCCGGACCGGGGCCATGGCCCTTCCCGCTCCCTCCAGACCTGCCGCCAGGCCCCCCGACGTACGGGACACACCGCCGAACACCCGCCCCCACCGGGACAGCCGGTCCCGGCCCTCCGCGAGCAGGAGCAGCAGATAGCCGCACGCCGCGAGCAGGAACCAGAGCCACCCCGCACCGCCGTCGGACAGCCCCGCCGCGACCGAGTAGAGCGCGAGGAGCGGCAGCCCGGCCGGAGCAGCGGAACGGAAGGTCACCGCGAGGACGTCCACCGCGAGACCGATCAGCAGTACCCCGCCGATCAGCATCAGCCGGATACCGTCCGTCGCCGGTGCGGGAATCGCGTACCGGCCGACGTCGTCCCCGCCCTCGGTCAGGAGTCCGGCGAGCCGCCGCACCGCCTCGGGGCCGGGCAGCACACCGAACAGGGCGTGGTCCCGCGCGAAGGCCACCGTGAGCGACACCAGGGTGACGAGCGCCTGGAGCGAGACCGTCAGGATCCGGGCGAGCGACATCCGGCGGGCGAGCGCGCCCACGCCGCTCTGGAGCGCCAGCAGGAAGGCGGCCTGCAGGACCCACTTCGAGGGCTCGACCAGGGGCAGCAGCGCACCCGCCGCCATCATCGTGGCCGCGAAGGCGCACAGCGCCAGCCGGGTACGCCCGCTCATGCCCGGCCCCCCGGGAATCCCGCGGTCGGACCGGCAGCGGTGGGGTGCGCGTCGGAGCGCTGCAGGCCGGCCTGCAGCCACAGCCGGGGAAGGCCGGTCCCGGGCGGCACCGGCACGACCGTCCATCCCGCCTCGCGCAGCAACCGCAGACGGTCGGCGCCCGGCGGGTGAGAGGCCGTCGCCCGCCCGTGTGCCCAGTCGTCGCTGTCCAGGACGAAGGCGACGGCCCCGCGGCTGCGCTGCCGCATCCGGGCCGCCACGGCCGCCTGCTCCTCGTCGAGATCGCCGAAGAACGCCACCAGAAGTCCCTCGTTCGTGCCGCGCAGCACGTCGTGCGCACGGGAGAGCCCGCCCCCGTCGGAGTGGTCGACGACCGCGAGGGAGTCCATCATCAGGCCCGCGGAGTCGGCGGATTCCTGTGTCGATCCGGCGAAGCCGTCGGCACTTCCGTCCGGCACCGCGTTCCCGTCGTCGGTCAGCAGACGCACGGCGAAGCCGCGCTCCAGCATGTGCACCAGCGCGGACGCGGCCCCGGACACCGCCCACTCGAAGGCGGAGTCCGGTCCGGCGTCCTGGTAGGCGATCCGGCGGGTGTCCAGCAGCACCGTGCACCTGGCCCGCTGCGGCTGCTCCTCACGACGCACCATCAGTTCGCCGTGGCGTGCGGTGGAACGCCAGTGCACCCGGCGCAGGTCGTCCCCGTGGCGATAGCCGCGCGGGATGATGTCGTCCTCGCCCGCCAGCGCCAGTGACCTCTGCCTCCCGTCGCCGTAGCCCGAGGCCTCCCCGGTCAGCCGGAGCGGGGGGAGGGGCACGGTGCGGGGGATGACCACCAGGGTGTCGTAGTCGCTGAAGGAACGGGTCAGCTCGCACATCCCGAACGGGTCGCTGAGCCGCAGCTGCAGGGGACCCAGCGGGTAGCGCCCGCGCAGGTCGGACCGGACCCGGTAGGAGACCTCCCGCACGCCCCCCGCCTCGATCCGGTCCAGCACGAAGCGGGGCCGGGGGCCGAGTACGTACGGAACACTGTCCTGGAGCATCAGCAGGCCGGTCGGCAGCCGTGACACGTTGTCCATCCGCAGATGGACCCGTGCCTCCGAGCCGACCGGCACCCGGGACGGCGAAAGCCGCCGGCTGCCCGACACCTGGTAGCGGGTGCGGTGGAGCACGGTGACGCAGATCAGGGGCAGCACGGCCAGCAGCAGGCCGACCCGCAGCAGATCGCCCTGGCCCAGCACGTAGGCGCAGGCGGTCGCCGCCACGCCTGCGGCCAGGAACGACCGGCCCCGGGTCGTGAGTCCGCCCAGAGCCGCCCGCAGGCCGCCCTTGTCGTCGCCGTTCTCCACCGGACCGGGAATCCCGGCCGCCATCACAGCCGCCGCGCGCCGGGCTGCCCGCCGAACACCGGACTGCCGGGCCGGTGCTGCGGCTGTGCCGGCGCGGCCACGCCGCCCGACGTCGGCACCGGTGTGCGCTGCAGGATGTCCAGCACGACCTGCTCGGCGGTACGGCGGTTGAGCTGGGCCTGCGCCGTGGGCAGGAGACGGTGGGCGAGCACCGCGACGGCGAGCGCCTGGACGTCGTCCGGGAGGGCGTAGTCCCGCCCGGCCAGGGCGGCCGAGGCCTTGGCCGCCCGCAGCAGGTGCAGGGTGGCGCGCGGCGATGCCCCGAGTCTGAGGTCCGCGTGCTGCCGGGTGGCCGCCACCAGCTGCACGGCGTACCGCCTGACGGACTCCGCGACGTGGACCGTGCGCACCGCTTCGATCAGCTTCACGATGTCGTGCGCGTGGGCCACCGGCTGCAGGTCGTCCAGCGGCGAGGCCCCGCCGTGGACGTCGAGCATCTGGAGCTCGGCCTCCGCGCTGGGGTAGCCGATCGAGACCCGGGCCATGAACCGGTCGCGCTGGGCCTCGGGCAGCGGGTAGGTGCCCTCCATCTCCACCGGGTTCTGGGTGGCCACGACCATGAAGGGGTCGGGCAGTTCGTAGGTGTGGCCGTCGATGGTGACCTGACGCTCCTCCATCGACTCCAGGAGCGCCGACTGCGTCTTCGGCGAGGCGCGGTTGATCTCGTCGCCGATCACGATCTGGGCGAAGATCGCACCCGGCTTGAACTCGAAGTCCCGCCGCTGCTGATCGAAGATCGACACCCCGGTGATGTCCGAGGGCAGCAGGTCGGGAGTGAACTGGATGCGGCGCACCGAGCAGTCGATGGACCGTGCCAGTGCCTTGGCCAGCATCGTCTTGCCGACCCCGGGCACGTCCTCGATCAGGAGGTGCCCCTCGGCCAGCAGCACGGTCAGAGAAAGCCGTACGACCTCAGGCTTGCCCTCGATCACGCCTTCGATCGACCTGCGCACCCGCTCCACGGTCGTCGTCAGATCTGTGAGGCTCGCTCGATCGTCATAGGTCGTCACCCGGCCCTCCTCGGCCCTTGTGCACGGACGGCGGCACAGGACTGCCCGGCCCGCCCCGAAATACGGACACCCTCCGGAGGACCCGGAGGGATGTCACACCCGCATTCTTGTTGCCGTTACCGCTTCGTGTCACTCGCCTGTGGACAAGTGGGAGCGATATGCCGGATGTGGCCCGTATGTCGAGGGGCGGATCAGGAGGTGGGGAGGATCTCGCGCAGCTTGCCCGTGGTCACGTCGAAGACGAACCCGCGGATGTCGTCCGTGTGCAGGAGGAACGGCGAGGTGCGCACCCGCTGCATCGACTGCCGTACGTCCTGGTCCGCGTCGGTGTAGGCCTCCACCGCCCAGACCGGACGCTGGCCCACCTCGAGCTCCAGCTCCTGCCGGAAGCCCTCGGTCAGTGATTCGAGGCCGCAGTTCGTGTGGTGGATGAGTATGACGCTGCGGGTGCCGAGCGCCCGCTGGCTGATGGTCAGCGAACGGATGACGTCGTCGGTCACCACGCCGCCCGCGTTGCGGATGGTGTGGCAGTCGCCGAGCTCGAGGCCGAGCGCGGCGTGGAGGTCGAGACGGGCGTCCATGCACGCGACCACGGCCACGTGCAGAACCGGCCGTGCGTCCATGCCCGGGTCGCTGAAGGCCTCGGAGTAGCGGCCGTTCAGTTCGACCAGCCGGTCGGTCACCGTTCCCCCGGAGCGGGCGGCGGTGGAATCGGTCTCGGCGGAAGACTGCGCAGAAGTCGACATGGCTATGACGTTAGCCGTCGCATTCGCTCGTTGCGTGCTGTGGGTCGGGACAAAGAACGTCAACGAGACTTGTTGTGAGGTAACCCACAAGACTCACGCCCGCACGCCCGTCCGGGTGAGGTCTCCTGTCACGTCACGGTCCCGCCACGCGCTGCGCGGTTCGTTGATCGGGAATGGATCGAATGGCAGGGTGGACTAAAGTGACGCGAAGTTACCGACACGCCTGCGCATACTGCATATTTCTACATGTTTCGCGTTCCCGTGATGTGCGGCGTACATGCGGCCCGGCCCTTGCCCGCTCGCGGTCGGCCGACGCCTCCTTCCCCGGCGCCGGCGGACCTCCCCTTCCGAGCGGGCGGGGACCAGACCGCACGTGCGGCCGTCACGGGACAGAGCCTGAGAGGGCGCTTTGAGCCAGACCCGCCATGTCCCGGTGATGCTCCAGCGATGCCTGGACCTGTTGGCCCCGGCTCTGGAGGCGACGAGCCCGGGGGCGGCACCCCCGGTCGTCGTGGACTGCACCCTCGGGCTCGGCGGGCACAGCGAGGCCCTTCTCGCCGCCTTCCCGGACGTCCGGCTGATCGCCCTGGACCGGGACAAGGAGGCGCTGCGGCTCTCCGGTGAACGCCTCGCCCCCTACGGCGACCGCGCCACCCTGGTGCACGCCGTCTACGACGAACTCCCCGACGTGCTCGACCGGCTGGGGATCCCCAAGGTCCAGGGCGTCCTCTTCGACCTGGGCGTCTCCTCGATGCAGCTGGACGAGGCCGACCGCGGGTTCGCCTACGCGCAGGACGCTCCGCTCGACATGCGCATGGACCAGACGACCGGCATCGGCGCGGCCGAGGTGCTCAACACCTACCCGCCGGGCGAACTGGTCAGGATCCTGCGTGCGTACGGCGAGGAGAAGCAGGCGAAGAGAATCGTCTCGGCGGTCGTGCGTGAACGCGAGAAGGAGCCCTTCAGCAACAGCGCCCGCCTCGTCGAACTGATCCGGGACTCCCTGCCGCAGGCCGCCAAGCGCACTGGCGGCAATCCGGCCAAGCGCACTTTCCAGGCGCTGCGCATCGAGGTCAACGGCGAACTCACCGTGCTGGAGCGGGCCGTTCCCGCGGCGGTCGGCAGCCTCGCCGTCGGTGGCCGGATCGCCGTCCTGTCCTACCACTCCCTCGAGGACCGGCTGGTCAAGCAGGTGTTCGCGGCCGGTGCCGCGAACACGGCGCCGCCCGGACTGCCCGTCGTCCCCGAGCGTTACCAGCCCCGCCTGAAGCTGCTGACCCGCGGAGCCGAACTGCCCACGGAGGAGGAGGTGGCCGAGAACAGGCGCGCCGCCCCCGCCCGGCTGCGAGGCGCCCAGCGGATCCGCGAGGAGGAGCGATGAACGGTCCCCGTACGGCCGGCCGTACGCCGGGAGGACCGGTGGCACCGCGGTGACCAGGACGGCCGAGCAGGGGAAGGGGCGGGCGGGCAGGCTCGCCCGGCTCATGCCGTCGGGCCCGAGCACCGCCGCCCGCACCCCCTTCGTCCTCCTGGTCGTGCTCCTGCTCGCCGGTGGCCTGATCTCGCTCCTGCTGCTCAACTCGGCGCTCAACGAAGGATCGTTCAGGCTGAGCAAGCTGAAGCGGGAGACCACCGAGCTCACCGACGAGCAGCAGGCCCTGCAGCGCGGCGTCGACAGCTACTCCGAGCCCGACGCCCTGGAGCGCAGGGCCAGGGAGCTCGGCATGGTCCCCGGCGGCAGCCCCGCGTTCCTGAACCCGGACGGCACCGTGCGCGGAGTGCGCGAGCGGGCCACCGCAGATCCCTCGCCCGTCACCGTCCCGGGACCAGCACCGGCATCGACGGAGAGTCTGCCCGAGCCGACGGCCACTCCGTCCGCGGCCGGCTCCTCGCCCCCGCCGGCCCCGGGCTCGGCGGCCCCGACGACGCAGACACCGACGACTTCGCCCCCGATCAGCCCCGGCAGGTGACGCAGTGCCGTCCAAGGAACCGCCGCGCCGTCGTGTGCCCGGCCCCGCGCGCTCCCGTAACGCGTCCGGATCCGGCCGTTCGCGCCCGGCCGTCCGCCCCGAGGTGCGGCGCACCCGGCGTCCGGTCGCCACGAAGCGGCGGAGCGGCTCCCAGCAGTCCATCCGCCTCGGCAGCCCGCGGCCCCGGCTGCGTCTGATCAGCCTCTGCCTCACCCTCGTCATGCTGGCGTTCGTCGTACGGCTGCTCCAGGTCCAGGCCGTGGACGCCGGAGCGTACTCGGCCATGGCCGAGAAGAACCGCTACCTCGAGTACACGATCGCCGCCGAGCGTGGCGAGATCACCGACCGCAGCGGCATCGCCCTGGCCACCAGCGTGGACGCGCACGACATCACCGCCGACCCCAAGCTCTTCACCCCCGAGGACAGCAAGGCCCCGGACGCGCCGCAGCAGGCGGCGGCCCTCCTCGCGCCGATCCTCGACGAGGACGCCGCCGAGCTCGCGAAGAAGCTGTCGGCGCCCAGGAGCCGCTACACCGTCCTGGCGCGGCGGCAGACCCCGCAGGTGTGGAAGCAGATCAAGGACCTCAAGGCCGCCTTCGCGGAGAAGGCCGCCGAGGACAGGGCGAAGGGCGGCCCCGGTGCGAACGTGCTGGCCGGGGTCCTCCAGGAGCCGACGACCAAGCGGGTCTACCCGAACGGAGATCTCGCCGCCGGGATACTGGGCTTCGTCAACGCCGAGGGCAAGGGCGGCGGCGGCCTGGAGGCACAGCTGAACAAGCGGCTCCAGGGCGAGGACGGCAAGATCCGGTACGCCCAGGCCGGCGGCCGTCCCGTGCCGACCGCGGGATCCAAGGAGATCCCCGCCGTCGCCGGCACCGACGTCGAGCTGACGATCGACCGTGACATCCAGTGGGCCGCCCAGCGGGCCATGGCCGACCAGGTCAAGAAGTCGAAGGCGGACCGCGGCTACGTCATCGTCCAGAACACGCGGACCGGCGAGGTCCTGGCCATGGCCAACGCCCCCGGCTACGACCCGAACGACCTCACCCGGAGCGACTCCACCGCCCTGGGCAACGCGGCGCTCCAGGACGTCTACGAGCCCGGCTCCACCAGCAAGGTCATGTCCATGGCCGCGGTGCTGGAGGAAGGAGCCGCCACACCCGGTACGCACGTGACCGTGCCCAACCGGCTGCACCGGGGCGACCGGCTCTTCAGGGACGACATCGACCACCCCACCTGGTACCTCACGCTCAACGGCGTACTCGCGAAATCGAGCAACATCGGCACCATCCTGGCCACCGGCCAGCTGGGGAAGACCCAGAGCGAAGCCAACAAGGTCCTGTACTCCTACCTGCGTAAATTCGGCATCGGCAGCACCACGGGCCTCGACTACCCCGGCGAGTCCCCGGGCATCCTCGCCAAGCCGCAGGACTGGTCGACCTCCCAGCAGTTCACGATCCCCTTCGGCCAGGGGCTCTCGCTCAACGCCATGCAGGCCGCGTCCGTCTACCAGACGGTCGCCAACGGCGGGGTCCGGATCGAGCCGACGCTGGTGCGCGGGACCAAGGACGGCGAAGGCCGGTACACGGCGTCCGAGGCGCCGAAACGCACCCGGGTGGTCAGCGAGAAGACGGCCAGGACCCTGGCGAAGATGCTGGAGTCCGTGGTGGACGACCGGGAGGGTACCGGGGCCAAGGCGCACATCCAGGGCTACCGGGTCGCGGGCAAGACGGGCACGGCCAACCGTGTGGATCCCGTACGCGGCATCTACAAGGGCTACACCGCCTCCTTCGCCGGCTTCGCCCCCGCCGACGACCCGCAGATCGCCGTCTACTGCGCCATCCAGAACCCCACCGAGGGCAGCTACTTCGGCGGCCAGATCTGCGGCCCGATCTACAAGAAGGTCATGGAGTTCGCGCTCAAGACCCTCCAGGCCGCGCCGTCCGGCAGCGATCCCGCCAGGCTTCCGGTCTCCTTCAGACCCGGCGAGTGACTCGGGGGAACCTCAGTGACGACCATCACCCCCGATCCCGGGAACCGGAACGAGAAGTTCCGCAACCCTGGCCCCTCACTTCGCGAGAGGCCGGGTCCGCCCGGTACGCTCACCGCCGTGCCCCACGCTGATCAGTTCCAAACCACTCAGAAGGACGCGCCTGTGAACTACCCGGGAGCGCCCCGACCGGACCGGCTGCGGCCGACGTCCCTTGGAGAGCTGGCAGCCCGGCTCGGTGCCGGACCGCAGGATGCCGGAGAGGTCACCGGCATCACCCACGACTCCCGGGCGGTCCGTCCGGGGGACGTGTACGCGGCCCTGCCCGGTGCCCGCCTCCATGGCGCCGACTTCGCGGCCCAGGCCGCGGGCCTCGGAGCGGCCGCGATCCTCACCGACCCGTCGGGCGCCGAGCGCGCCGCAGCCACCGGCCTCCCGGTCCTCGTCACCGAGAACCCGCGCGGCCGGATGGGCGACATCGCCGCGGAGATCTACGGGCGGCCGGGTGCCGGACTGCTCCAGATCGGCATCACCGGCACGTCCGGCAAGACCACCACGGCCTACCTCGTCGAGGGTGGGCTGCGCGGCGCCGGACGCAGCACCGGACTGATCGGCACCGTGGAGATGCGGATCGGCGACGAGCGCATCAAGTCCGAGCGCACCACCCCCGAGGCCACCGACCTCCAGGCCCTCTTCGCCGTCATGCGCGAACGAGGCGTCGAGGCGGTCGCCATGGAGGTCTCCAGTCATGCCCTGGTCCTCGGCCGGGTCGACGGCTGTGTCTTCGACGTCGCCGTGTTCAACAACCTCAGCCCGGAGCACATGGAGTTCCACTCCGGCATGGAGGACTACTTCCAGGCCAAGGCGCAGCTGTTCACCCCGGAGCGCAGCAAGCTCGGTGTGGTCAACTTCGACGACGAGTACGGCCGCAGGCTGGTCGACGAGGCGTCCATCCCGGTCGTCACCTTCTCCGCGGAGGGCCACCCGGACGCCGACTGGCGGGCCGAGGACGTCGAAGTCGGCCCCCAGGACAGCACCTTGACCGTGATCGGCCCCAAGGGTGAGCGCATCACGGCCAGAGCCCCGCTGCCCGGCCCGTTCAACGTGGCCAACACCCTGGCCGCGATCGTGACGCTGGCCGTCGCGGGCGTCGACCCGCAGATCGCCGCCGACGGCGTCGCCGCCGTCCCGGGCGTCCCGGGCAGGCTGGAGCGCGTCGACGCCGGTCAGCCGTACCTCGCGGTCGTGGACTACGCGCACAAGACCGATGCCGTCGAGTCCGTCCTGCGCTCCCTGCAGAAGGTCACCGAGGGCCGGGTGCACATCGTGCTCGGCTGCGGCGGCGACCGGGACACGACCAAGCGGGGCCCGATGGGCGCCGCGGCGGCACGGCTCGCCGACACCGCCGTGCTGACCTCCGACAACCCCCGCTCCGAGGACCCGCTCGCGATCCTCGCGGCGATGCTCTCCGGCGCCGCCGAGGTGCCCGTCCACGAGCGCGGCGACGTGCTCGTGGACGCCGACCGGGCCGCGGCCATCGCGGCGGCGGTCGCCCGTGCCGAGCCCGGAGACACCGTGCTGGTGGCCGGAAAGGGCCATGAGCAGGGCCAGGACATCCACGGAGTGGTCCGCCCCTTCGACGACCGCAAGATCCTGCGCGAGGCCATCGAAGCTTCCCTGGGGCGCACGCCCGCCCCGGAAGCCCGCGCACACACCCACGAGAACAACAGTCAGGGATGACCAAGTGATCGCCCTTTCCCTCGCCGAGATCGCCGGAATCGTCGGCGGGCAGCCGCACGACGTCCCGGACCCGTCCGTCACCGTCACCGGCCCCGTCGTCATCGACTCCCGGGAGGTGCGGCAGGGCTCCCTGTTCGCCGCGTTCGCGGGCGAGCGCGTCGACGGCCACGACTACGCGCAACGGGCCGTCGAAGCGGGCGCGGCAGCCGTGCTCGCCGCCCGCCCCGTCGGTGTCCCGGCGATCGTCGTCGACGACGTCGTGGCGGCACTCGGCGCGCTCGCCCGCGCCGTCGTGGAGCGCCTCGGTACCACCGTCGTCGCGCTCACGGGTTCGGCGGGCAAGACGTCCACGAAGGACCTCATCGCCCAGCTGCTGGAACGCAAGGCGCCCACCGTGTGGACCCCGGGGTCGCTCAACAACGAGATCGGCCTGCCGCTCACCGCTCTGCGCGCGACGGCCGAAACGCGCCACCTCGTGCTGGAGATGGGCGCCCGGGGCATCGGCCACATCCACTATCTCGCCGGCCTGACACCGCCCCGGATCGGTCTGGTCCTCAACGTGGGCAGCGCCCACCTCGGGGAGTTCGGCAGCCGCGAGGCGATCGCACGGGCCAAGGGCGAGCTCGTCGAGGTCCTCCCGGAGGACGGGGTCGCCGTACTCAACGCCGACGACCCCCTGGTACGAGCCATGGCCTCCCGCACAAAAGCCCGGGTGATCCTCTTCGGAGAGGCCACGGAAGCGGACGTACGGGGAGAGAACGTGCGGCTCACGGAGGACGGCCGCCCCGCTTTCGCGCTCCACACACCCACCGGGTGCAGCGACGTGACCTTGCGCCTGTACGGTGAGCACCACGTGTCGAACGCGCTCGCCGCGGCCGCCGTCGCCCATGAGTTGGGCATGTCCGTGACTGAGATCGCCGATGCGCTCTCCGGAGCGGGCACCCTCTCCCGCTGGCGCATGGAGGTCACCGAGCGTCCGGACGGTGTGACGGTCGTCAATGACGCCTACAACGCGAACCCCGAATCCATGAAAGCCGCACTCCGTGCGCTGGCTGCCATGGGCAAGGCCCGACGGGCGGGAGGGGGGCGCACGTGGGCGGTGCTCGGTCAGATGGCCGAGCTCGGTGACGCGTCGCTCGCCGAGCACGACGCGGTCGGACGGCTCGCCGTCCGGCTCAACGTCAGCAAGCTCGTCGCTGTCGGGGGAAAAGAAGCCTCCTGGCTGCAACTGGGCGCATATAACGAGGGTTCGTGGGGTGAGGAGTCGGTGCACGTGTCCGACGCACAGGCGGCCGTCGACCTGTTGCGCAGTGAACTGCGCCCGGGAGACGTCGTGCTGGTGAAGGCGTCCCGGTCGGTCGGCCTGGAGAAGGTCGCCATGGCTCTGCTCGAGACGACCGAGGGCGAGGTCGCCGTCCGATGAGACAGATCCTCTTCGCAGGGGCCATAGGGCTCTTCCTGACGCTGGTCGGCACACCGCTGCTGATCAAACTTCTGGCCCGCAAGGGCTACGGGCAGTTCATCCGGGACGACGGCCCGCGTACCCACGGCAGTAAAAAGGGCACGCCCACCATGGGTGGTATCGCCTTCATCCTGGCGACGATCATCGCGTACGTCCTGGCGAAGGTGATCACCGGCGAGGAGATGCGCTTCTCCGGTGTCCTCGTGCTGTTCCTGATGGCCGGGATGGGCCTCGTCGGCTTCCTCGACGACTACATCAAGATCGTGAAGCAGCGCTCGCTCGGTCTGCGGGCCAAGGCCAAGATGGCCGGCCAGCTGATCGTCGGCATCGCCTTCGCGGTGCTCTCGCTCCAGTTCGCGGACGCCCGCGGCAACACCCCCGCCTCGACCCGGCTCTCGTTCGTCGAGGACTTCGGCTGGTCGATCGGCCCGGTGCTCTTCTGCGTCTGGGCCCTGTTCATGATCCTTGCGATGTCCAACGGCGTGAACCTGACGGACGGTCTGGACGGCCTCGCCACCGGTGCGTCCGTGATGGTCTTCGGCGCGTACACCTTCATCGGCCTCTGGCAGTTCCAGGAGTCCTGCGCCAACGCGACCACCCTGACCAACCCCCAGGCGTGTTTCGAGGTCAGAGACCCACTCGACCTCGCCGTCGTCGCCTCGGCCCTGATGGGCGCCTGCTTCGGCTTCCTGTGGTGGAACACCTCGCCCGCGAAGATCTTCATGGGTGACACCGGTTCCCTCGCCCTCGGCGGTGCGCTCGCGGGTCTGGCCATCTGCTCCCGTACGGAGTTCCTGCTGGCCCTCCTCGGCGGCCTCTTCGTGATGATCACGATGTCCGTGGTCATCCAGGTCGGCTCGTTCAAGATGACCGGCAAGCGCGTCTTCCGGATGGCGCCGCTCCAGCACCACTTCGAACTCAAGGGGTGGTCCGAAGTCCTTGTGGTGGTCCGCTTCTGGATCATCCAGGGCATGTGCGTGATCGTCGGACTCGGCCTCTTCTACGCGGGATGGGCAGCAAAGAAGTGAGCGATGTGGACTGGCAGGGCAAGCGCGTCACGGTCGCGGGGCTCGGGGTCAGCGGTGTCCCCGCCGCCCGCGCCCTGCACGAGCGGGGCGCCCTCGTCACCGTCGTGAACGACGGCGACGACGAGCGCTCCCGCGCCCAGGCCGCCGAACTGGAGGCGCTCGGCATCACCGTGCGCCTCGGGGACGGCGACACCCTGCCCGAGTCCACCGAGCTCGTCGTCACGGCCCCCGGCTGGAAGCCGGGCAAGCCGCTCTTCCTGGCGGCCGCCGGGGCGGGCGTCCCGGTGTGGGGCGACGTCGAGCTCGCCTGGCGGCTGCGCGGCCCCGGCGCCGCGCCGTGGCTGGCGGTCACCGGGACCAACGGCAAGACGACGACCGTACGGATGCTCGCCTCGATCCTGGAGGCGGCCGGTCTGCGCACCGCCGCGGTCGGCAACATCGGAGTCTCCCTGCTGGACGCGGTGCTCGGCGACGAGGAGTACGACGTACTCGCCGTCGAGCTCTCCAGCTACCAGTTGCACTGGGCGCCCTCGCTGCGCGCCCACTCGGCGGCCGTGCTCAACCTGGCCCCGGACCACCTGGACTGGCACGGCTCCATGGAGGGCTACGCCGCCGACAAGGGCCGGGTCTACGAGGGCAACACCGTCGCCTGCGTCTACAACGCGCAGGACGGGGCCACGGAGGACCTCGTACGCGAGGCCGACGTCGAGGAGGGCTGCCGGGCGATCGGCTTCACCCTCGGCACGCCCGGGCCCTCCCAGCTCGGTGTGGTCGACGGCATCCTCGTCGACCGTGCCTTCGTCGCCAACCGGCAGAAGCAGGCCCAGGAACTGGCAGAGGTCGGCGACGTGAACCCGCCGGCCCCGCACAACATCGCCAACGCCCTGGCGGCGGCGGCGCTGGCCCGCGCCTTCGGCGTGGAACCCGCCGCGGTACGGGACGGGCTGCGGGCCTTCCGCCCGGACGCCCACCGCATCGAGCACGTCGCAGACGTGGGCGGCGTCACGTACATCGACGACTCCAAGGCCACCAACACCCACGCCGCCGAGGCGTCCCTCGCCGCCTACGAACCGATCGTCTGGATCGCCGGCGGTCTCGCCAAGGGCGCAGCCTTCGACGAACTGGTCACCGGGGCGGCGAAGCGGCTGAGGGGCGTCGTGCTGATGGGCGCCGACCGGGCGCTGATCCGTGAAGCCCTGGCGCGACACGCCCCCGAGGTACCGGTGGTCGACCTCGACCGGACCGACACTGGGGCGATGTCCGCGGCGGTCCGTGAGGCGGCACGGCTGGCGATGCCGGGTGACACCGTGCTGCTGGCCCCGGCCTGCGCCTCGATGGACATGTTCGTCAACTACAACAAGCGGGGCGAGGCGTTCGCGGACGCGGTCCGCCAACTCGCCGGCGAGAGCGCCTGACGGACCCGGCCGCCGCGCCGTAACCTCCCGGAGAACCCGGGCACGAGCGGCACCGGCGGTGGGCACGGGCGCCCCGGCCGCAGCCCCGGGCACGAGCAGTGGAGGGGACAGCGACTATGCCGGCCGACGAGAGCTCAGCCGCGCGCGGAGCGGGCCGCTCACGGACGAACGCGGCGACCGGCCGGGGGCCCACTCCGCCCGTGCCCGCCGGACCGCTGCCCGCGGGCCCGGGACTGCCCCCAGGGCTCGCTCTGCGGAGCCGGCCCGCCGCCGGCCCCCGGAGGGCCCCGACGCCCCGTGGCGGGGCGCGTGGCGGCAGCACACCGCCCCGGCCGCGCGGCGACCACGGCGTGCGAGGGATGTTCGAGCGGGCACGGAGGGCCTGGGACCGCCCCCTGACGGCGTACTACCTCATCCTCGGTGCCGGGATGCTGATCACCGTCCTCGGCCTCGTCATGGTCTACTCCGCCTCGAGCATCAAGGCACTGGAGCTGTCGAGGCCCAGCACGTACTTCTTCCGCAAGCAGTTCATCGCCGCCGTGATCGGGGCCGGGCTGATGCTGCTGGCCTCCAGGATGCCCGTCAAGCTCCACCGCGCACTGGCCTACCCGCTGCTCATGGGCACGGTCTTCCTGATGATCCTGGTCCAGGTGCCGGGGATAGGGATGTCGGTCAACGGCAACCAGAACTGGATCTACCTCGGCGGTCCCTTCCAGCTCCAGCCCAGCGAGTTCGGCAAGCTCGCCCTCATCCTGTGGGGGGCCGACCTGCTCGCCCGCAAACAGGACAAACGGCTGCTTGCGCAGTGGAAACACATGCTGGTGCCGCTCGTCCCGGTCGCCTTCATGCTCCTCGGGCTGATCATGCTCGGCGGGGACATGGGCACGGCGATCATCCTCACCGCGATCCTCTTCGGCCTCCTCTGGCTGGCCGGCGCCCCCACGAGACTCTTCGCCGGCGTGCTGGCCTCCGCCGTGCTCATCGGCTTCGTGCTGATCAAGACCAGCCCGAACCGGATGTCCCGGCTCGGCTGCATCGGCGCCTCCGAGCCCGGCCCCGGGGACTCCTGCTGGCAGGCGGTGCACGGAATCTACGCGCTCGCGTCCGGCGGATGGTTCGGTTCCGGACTCGGCGCGAGTGTGGAAAAATGGGGGCAACTTCCCGAACCCCACACCGACTTCATCTTCGCCATCACCGGGGAGGAACTGGGCCTGGCGGGGACGCTGTCGGTGCTGGCCCTCTTCGCGGCTCTAGGCTATGCGGGTATCCGCGTGGCCGGACGCACGGAGGACCCCTTCGTGAGGTACGCAGCGGGAGGCGTGACCACCTGGATCACGGCGCAGGCCGTGATCAACATCGGTGCGGTGCTCGGTCTGTTGCCGATCGCCGGTGTCCCGCTCCCCCTGTTCTCCTACGGGGGCTCGGCCCTGCTGCCGACCATGTTCGCGGTAGGGCTCATGATCGCCTTCGCGCGGGAGGATCCCTCGGCGAGAGCGGCCCTGGCCATGCGGAGGCCCGGGGTCAGATGGAAGACGATGAGACGGCGCGTCACGAAGCGTCCGTCCGGAGAGCGGTGAATTTCGGTGCATGTCGTACTCGCCGGCGGGGGGACCGCCGGGCACATCGAGCCCGCGCTTGCCCTCGCAGACGCCCTGCGGAGGCAGGACCCGACCGTGGGAATCACTGCCCTCGGCACGGAACGCGGACTCGAGACCAGGCTCGTACCCGAGCGGGGGTACGACCTGGCACTGATCCCCGCCGTGCCGCTGCCGCGCAAGCCCACGCCCGAGCTGATCACCGTCCCGGGTCGGCTGCGCGGCACCATCAAGGCGGCCGAGCAGATCCTGGAGCGCACCAAGGCGGACTGCGTGGTCGGCTTCGGCGGCTACGTCGCCCTGCCGGGGTACCTCGCCGCCAAGCGCGCGGGTGTCCCGATCGTGGTCCACGAGGCCAACGCCCGGCCGGGCCTGGCCAACAAGATCGGTTCCCGCTACGCCCACGGGGTCGCGGTCTCCACCCCTGACAGCAAGCTGCGCGGCGCCCGCTACATCGGCATCCCGCTGCGGCGCACCATCGCCACCCTGGACCGGGCCCGGGCACGCCCCGAGGCACGGGCGGCCTTCGGTCTCGACCCCAACCTGCCTACCCTGCTGGTCTCCGGTGGTTCCCAGGGCGCGCGCCACCTCAACGAGGTCGTCCAGCGCATCGCACCGCTGCTCCAGCGGTCGGGAATCCAGATCCTGCACGTGGTCGGCCCGAAGAACGAACTGCCGCGCGTCGACAACATGCCCGGTATGCCGCCCTACATCCCGGTACCGTACGTGGACCGGATGGACCTCGCGTACGCCGCAGCCGACATGATGCTCTGCCGCGCGGGCGCGATGACCGTCGCCGAGCTCACCGCAGTCGGGCTGCCCGCCGCCTACGTCCCGTTGCCGATCGGCAACGGCGAACAGCGGCTCAACGCCCAGCCGGTGGTCAACGCGGGCGGCGGTCTGCTGGTGGACGACGCGGCACTGAGCCCCGAGTGGGTGCAGGCCAACGTCCTGCCGGTGCTCTCGGATCCGCACCGGCTGTACGAGATGTCCCGTGCGGCCGCGGAATTCGGGCGACGGGACGCCGACGACCTCCTCGTCGGCATGGTGTACGAGGCGATTGCCTCACGCCGCCAGGCGTGAGGCGGTGCGGACCCGGGGCGTGCGCCCCGGGTCCGGCGAAGGAGCGAGCGTGGCCGGACCGACGACCGCCCAGCGCGGCGAGGCCGAGCGGGCCGACACCCCGGCCCGCCCGCCCCACATCAGCCCCCAGGAGCGTCGGCTGACAGGCCGTACGCGACTCGTCCTGGCCGCGGCCGGCGTCGTGCTGACCGCGGCCGGCACCCTCTGGGTCCTCTACGGGTCGTCCTGGCTGCGCCTGGAGCGGGTGACGACCACGGGGACCGAGGTCCTCACCCGGGCCGAGGTGGAGGCCGCCGCGGGGGCCCCGGTCGGGGATCCCCTGGTCTCCGTCGACACGGGCGCCATCGCGGACCGGTTGCGCCAGAAGCTGCCTCGTATCGACTCGGTGGATGTCGTACGGTCATGGCCGCACGGAATTGCCCTTAAGGTGACCGAACGGAAGCCGGTCCTACTGGTCGAAAAGGGCGGGAAGTTCATCGAAGTGGACGCGAAGGGCGTGCGTTTCGCCACCGTGGACGAAGCGCCCCGGCACGTGCCTCTGCTGGAGCTGGCGCCTGAACGCTCGGCCGGCCTGCGCCGGTTCGGCGCCGACCGGCTGCTGCGGGAAGCGGTCCGCGTCGCGGGGGACCTCCCGGAACGGGTGGCCGGGGAGACCGAATCCGTACGGATCACCTCGTACGACTCGGCCCTCCTGAAGCTGACCCGTGAACGCACCGTGATGTGGGGCAGTAGTGAGGAGGGGCCCGCGAAGGCGCGGGTGCTCGCCGCACTCATGAAAGCGTCTCCCAAAGCAGGACACTTCGACGTGAGTGCCCCCACCGCGCCTGCCGCGTCCAAGAGTTGACGCGCGTTTGGCCTGGCCAGCCCCCTGGTTGGTCAGCGCTACGGGTGATCACATAGGGTGAAAAGAAAAACGGGAGGTTCGGCGTGTTCGTTGAACGTGCGCCACTTGTCGACTTAGTGTCCTGTTCGGAAGAGTCCAAGAAGCAGACACACTGGTAACCCTAAACTTCAACGTTAGGGTTTGGGTCGGCGTTCGGACCGACCCAATCGGCATCCGTCGTCGCGGCGGGACTACCGCGAAGCGACGACACGTAACTCGAGGCGAGAGGCCTTCGACGTGGCAGCACCGCAGAACTACCTCGCAGTCATCAAGGTCATCGGTGTCGGCGGCGGTGGTGTCAATGCCATCAACCGAATGATCGAGGTCGGTCTCAAGGGCGTCGAGTTCATCGCGATCAACACCGATGCGCAAGCACTGTTGATGAGCGACGCCGACGTCAAGCTCGACGTCGGCCGTGAACTCACCCGCGGCCTCGGCGCCGGGGCGAACCCGGCCGTCGGTCGTAAGGCGGCAGAGGACCACCGTGAGGAGATCGAGGAGGTCCTCAAGGGGGCCGACATGGTCTTCGTCACCGCCGGAGAAGGCGGCGGCACCGGCACCGGCGGCGCACCCGTCGTCGCCAACATCGCCCGTTCGCTGGGCGCCCTGACGATCGGCGTGGTCACCCGCCCGTTCACCTTCGAGGGCCGGCGGCGCGCGAACCAGGCGGAGGACGGCATCGCCGAACTCCGCGAAGAGGTCGACACCCTCATCGTCATTCCCAACGACCGGCTGCTGTCCATCTCGGACCGCCAGGTCAGCGTGCTCGACGCGTTCAAGTCGGCCGACCAGGTGCTGCTCTCGGGTGTCCAGGGCATCACCGACCTCATCACGACCCCGGGGCTGATCAACCTCGACTTCGCCGACGTCAAGTCGGTCATGTCCGAGGCCGGATCGGCACTCATGGGCATCGGATCGGCGCGCGGCGACGACCGTGCGGTCGCCGCGGCGGAGATGGCGATCTCCTCGCCGCTCCTCGAGGCGTCCATCGACGGCGCCCGCGGTGTCCTGCTCTCCATCTCCGGTGGCAGCGACCTCGGTCTCTTCGAGATCAACGAGGCAGCCCAGCTGGTGAGCGAGGCGGCCCACCCGGAGGCGAACATCATCTTCGGTGCGGTCATCGACGACGCGCTGGGCGACGAGGTGCGTGTCACCGTCATCGCCGCGGGCTTCGACGGCGGACAGCCGCCGGCCCGCCGGGAGACCGTCCTCGGAGCGGGCGCCGGCAAGCGCGAGGAGCCGGCCCCGCCGGCCCGGACCGCCGAGCCGGCCCGTCCGACGGGCGGCCTGGGTTCCGTGCCGCCGCGCGAGGAGCCGAAGGCGCCGGCCGAGCCGGTACCGGTGGCGAACGAGAGCTCGCTTCCGCCGGCCTCCCCGCCGCACGTGCCCACGGCCCGTCCCTACCAGGACAGCCAGGCCGAAGAGCTGGACGTACCGGACTTCTTGAAGTGATAGGTCCGCACGACACGGTGAAGACCGTGGAGTCCTCGACGGGCGGCGCCCATTTCGCCTTCACCGACAGGTGGGGCGGAGTGAGCGCCGCTCCGTACGCGGAGCTCAATCTCGGCGGCGCGGTCGGCGACGACCCGGCCGCCGTCCGTACGAATCGTGAACGCGCGGCCCGTTCCCTGGGGCTCGACCCGGCCGGTGTCGTCTGGATGAACCAGGTGCACGGGCGGGACGTGGCCGTCGTCGACGGCCCCTGGGGTGATGTCTCGGACATCCCCGCCGTGGACGCGGTGGTGACGGCACGGCGCGGACTCGCGCTCGCGGTGCTCACCGCAGACTGCACGCCCGTCCTGCTCGCCGATGCCGCGGCCGGTGTGGTCGCGGCCGCCCACGCGGGACGGCCCGGCCTGGTGGCGGGGGTCGTCCCGGCCGTGGTCGAGGCCATGACCGCGCTCGGAGCGGACCCGGCCCGCATCGTGGCGCACACCGGACCGGCCGTCTGCGGACGGTGCTACGAGGTGCCGGAACAGATGCGTGCCGATGTCGCCGGGGCCGTCCCGGCGGCGTGGTCCAGGACCAGCTGGGGAACGCCCGCGGTCGACGTCACGGCCGGAGTCCACGCCCAGCTCGACGAGCTCGGCGTCGGCGACCGGCACGTTTCGCCGTTCTGCACCCTGGAGTCCGGCGACCATTTCTCGTACCGCCGCGACCGCACCACGGGTCGGCTCGCCGGATATGTCTGGTTGGACTGATGGACATGACGGATCGCAGGGCCCAACTCGCGGCGAACCTGGCGCAGGTGGAGGAACGCATTGCCTCCGCCTGTGCCTCGGCCGGCCGGGACCGGGAAGGGGTGACCCTCATCGTGGTCACCAAGACGTACCCCGCGAGCGATGTGCGTATCCTCCACGGGCTCGGCGTGAGGCACGTCGCCGAGAACCGGGACCAGGACGCGGCACCGAAGGCGGCCGCATGTGCGGATCTGGACCTCACCTGGCATTTCGTCGGGCAGCTCCAGACCAACAAGGTCCGTTCCGTGGCCGGTTACGCGGACATCGTCCAGTCGGTCGACCGGGTGAAGCTCGTCACCGCACTCTCGGCGGCCGCCGAGAAGGACGGGCGCGAGCTCGGCTGCCTGATCCAGGTCGCCCTGGACGCCGAGAGCGGCGCACGCGGTGACCGGGGCGGGGTCGCACCGGACGGGGTCGAGGAGTTGGCCGCCGCGGTGGAGGCCGCTCAAGGACTCAGGCTCGACGGCCTGATGACCGTGGCCCCGCTCGCCGGACCCTACGCGGGCCGGCAACGGGCCGCGTTCGACCGGCTGATGGAATTCTCATCAAGGCTGCGCGGGAACCATCCGGCTGCGAACATGGTGTCCGCCGGTATGAGTGCGGACCTCGAGGACGCCGTCGCGGCCGGAGCGACACATGTACGCGTCGGTACGGCGGTGCTCGGAGTCCGACCCCGGCTCGGGTAACGTCGCGAAGCAAGTCGGACCACAGCAGAAAATATGGTCATTCCCGCTCCTGGCGGGCAGGCCGGAGTGGATCTCGGGCACTTGGTGACACGAATGCCGATCCACCACAGAGCGGAGGACTCGGAGCATGGCCGGCGCGATGCGCAAGATGGCGGTCTACCTCGGCCTCGTGGAGGACGATGGGTACGACGGTCCGGGGTTCGACCCCGACGACGAATTCGAACCCGAGCCGGAGCCCGAGCGGGACCGGCGGCGGCACCAGCCCGCGCATCAGGTGGAGCGGGAACGGGACGAACCGGTACGAGCGGTGCAGCCACCCGCACCCCGTGAGCCGGTTCAGCTCCCGGCGGAAAGCGGACGACCCGCCCGAATCGCACCCGTGGCATCCATCACACCTGAACGCCCGAACATGGAGAAGAACGCACCGGTGATCATGCCCAAGGTCGTGTCCGAGCGTGAGCCCTACCGGATCACCACGCTGCACCCCAGGACCTACAACGAGGCCCGTACCATCGGGGAACACTTCCGCGAGGGCACTCCGGTGATCATGAATCTCACGGAGATGGACGACACGGATGCGAAGCGACTTGTCGACTTTGCCGCGGGACTCGTCTTCGGTCTCCATGGGAGCATTGAACGAGTGACGCAGAAGGTGTTCCTGTTGTCGCCTGCTAACGTCGATGTCACGGCGGAGGACAAGGCCCGCATCGCAGAGGGCGGGTTCTTCAACCAGAGCTGAGAACACAGGGAACAAACACCGGCCGGGTGGCCGGGGCTACGAGAGCCAGGGGAGAGGGAACCGCGGGACATGGGCGTCGCACTGGATGTGGTCTATATCGCGCTGATGTGTTTCCTCATCGTGCTGATCTTCCGGCTGGTGATGGACTACGTCTTCCAGTTCGCACGGTCATGGCAGCCAGGCAAGCCGATGGTGGTCGTTCTCGAGGGCACTTACACTGTCACCGATCCACCGCTGAAGCTTCTGCGGCGGTTCATACCGCCGTTGCGTCTCGGGGGCGTGGCACTTGACCTGTCCTTCTTCGTTCTGATGATCATCGTCTACATTCTGCTCAGCATCGTGGGCAAGCTTGCGAGCAGCGTGTGAACGATACGGTCTTGCCGACTGCCGACGACTACGTAGAGGTGAAGAAGAGATGCCGCTGACCCCCGAGGACGTGCGGAACAAGCAGTTCACGACCGTTCGCCTCCGAGAAGGCTATGACGAGGACGAGGTCGATGCCTTCCTCGACGAGGTCGAATCGGAGCTGACACGTCTGCTTCGTGAGAACGAGGACCTGCGCGCCAAGCTGGCCGCCGCCACGCGTGCGGCCGCGCAGAACCAGCAGAACCAGCAGCAGCAGGGAATGCGCAAACCGCCGGAGCAGCAGGACCGGCCCGGTGCGCCTGTGCCCGCTGCCATATCTGGTCCGCCGGTACAGCAGCAGCAGCCCCCGCAGATGGGTCCCCCCCAGCTGCCCGGTGGAGCTCCGCAGCTGCCTGCCGGTCCCAGTGGCCACGGCCCCCAGGGTGGCCACGGCCCCGGTCCGCAGGGCCCGCACGGCCCCGGCCCGATGCAGGGCGGCCCCATGGGCGGCCCGATGCAGGGCGGCCCCATGGGCGGTCACCAGCAGCAGCAGATGCAGCAGATGCAGCAGCAGCAGCAGATGCAGCAGCCCGGTCAGGGCCCCGGTGGCGACAGCGCCGCCCGAGTCCTCTCCCTTGCCCAGCAGACCGCCGACCAGGCGATCGCGGAGGCCCGTTCCGAGGCCAACAAGATCGTCGGCGAGGCGCGCAGCCGTGCCGAGGGCCTCGAGCGTGACGCCCGCGCCAAGGCGGACGCCCTCGAGCGGGACGCCCAGGAGAAGCACCGCGTGGCGATGGGTTCGCTGGAGTCGGCCCGCGCGACGCTGGAGCGCAAGGTCGAGGACCTGCGCGGCTTCGAGCGCGAGTACCGGACCCGCCTGAAGTCCTACCTGGAGAGCCAGCTGCGCCAGCTGGAGACCCAGGCCGACGACTCGCTTGCTCCGCCGCGGACGCCCGCCGCCGCTTCACTGCCGCCGTCGCCTTCGCTGGCCCCGGCCGGTGCGGGTGCGATGGGACACACCATGAGCGGCAACCACGGTGGTCACGGCAGCCAGCAGATGGGTGGCGGCCAGCAGTCGATGGGCGGTGGCCCGTCGTACGGCGGCGGCCAGCAGCAGATGTCGCCCGCGATGACGCAGCCGATGGCACCGGTGCGGCCGCAGGCGCCGCAGCCGATGCAGCAGGCCCCGTCGCCGATGCGCGGGTTCCTCATCGACGAGGACGACAACTGATCGGTAGGCGCTCGCTGAGCGCGTAGCCGTCGGCAGGCAAAGGGCCGGGCCCCGGGGTTTTCCCCGGGGCCCGGCCCTTTGCCGTGCGGCCCCGCAGGTGGCCCGGCGGTGCGGGGCCTGTTTCCCGGCCCGCCCGCTTCCCGTGACCGGGCCGGCCCCTGCCCCCGGCGTCGGGGGGGGGGCAGGGGCCCGGTGGGAGCGCGAACCGGTGGGGGAACGGGAAGGGGCCCGGCCGGATGTGCTCCGGCCGGGCCCCTTCGGGTGGTGCGGTCAGTGCTGGGTCCTGCGGAGGCGGAAGACCAGCCCCAGGCCCTCGTCCTCGAACGGCGTGCCGTACGTGTCGTCCGCCTCGCCCTGCGCGTAGTCCAGGGCGAGCACCTCGTCCGCGATCAGAGCCGCGTGCGCGGCCAGGGCCTGCGCGGTCTCGGCGGACGTGGAGGTCCAGCGCACCGCGATGCGGTCGGCCACGTCCAGGCCGCTGTTCTTGCGGGCCTCCTGGATCAGCCGGATCGCGTCACGGGCCAGTCCGGCGGCCCGCAGCTCCGGGGTGATCTCCAGGTCCAGGGCGACCGTCGCACCCGAGTCGGAGGCCACCGACCAGCCCTCGCGCGGGGTCTCCGTGATGATGACCTCGTCGGGGGTCAGGGCGACCCGCTCGCCGTCCACCTCCACCGAGGCCGTTCCCTCGCGCAGAGCCAGGCTCAGCGCCGCTGCGTCAGCGTTCGCGACGGCCTTGGCCACCGCCTGGACGCCCTTGCCGAAGCGCTTGCCCAGTGCGCGGAAGTTCGCCTTGGCCGTGGTGTCGACCAGCGAGCCGCCGCCCGCCGGACCGGCGGAGTCGGCGAGGGACGCCAGCGAGGAGACGTTCAGCTCCTCGGTGATCTGGGCGCGGAGCTCGGGCGTGAGGGACTCGAAGCCCGAGGCCGCGACCAGGGCCCGCGACAGCGGCTGCCTGGTCTTCACCCCCGATTCGGCACGCGTGGCCCGGCCCAGCTCGACCAGGCGGCGTACGAGGGCCATCTGCGAGGAGAGCGTGGGGTCGATCGAGGCCGGGTCCGCCTTCGGCCACGTGGACAGGTGCACCGACTCCGGGGCGTCCGGGCTGACCGGGACGATCAGGTCCTGCCAGACCCGTTCCGTGATGAACGGGGTCAGGGGAGCCATCAGCCTGGTGACCGTCTCCACGACCTCGTGCAGCGTCCGCAGGGCCGCCTTGTCGCCCTGCCAGAAGCGGCGGCGCGAGCGGCGGACGTACCAGTTGGACAGGTCGTCGACGAACGCCGAGAGCAGCTTGCCGGCGCGCTGGGTGTCGTACGCCTCCAGCGCCTTGGTGACCTCGTCGACCAGGGTGCCGAGCTCGCTCAGCAGCCAGCGGTCCAGGACGGTGCGCTCGGCGGGCGCCGGGTCGGCCGCCGAGGGCGCCCAGTCCGACGTACGGGCGTACAGGGCCTGGAAGGCCACCGTGTTCCAGTAGGTGAGGAGCGTCTTGCGGACGACCTCCTGGATGGTGCCGTGGCCCACCCGGCGCGCTGCCCAGGGGGAGCCGCCGGCCGCCATGAACCAGCGGACGGCGTCGGCGCCGTGCTGGTCCATCAGCGGGATCGGCTGGAGGATGTTGCCCAGGTGCTTGGACATCTTGCGGCCGTCCTCGGCGAGGATGTGGCCCAGGCAGACGACGTTCTCGTAACTCGACTTGTCGAAGACGAGGGTGCCGACCGCCATCAGCGTGTAGAACCAGCCGCGCGTCTGGTCGATGGCCTCCGAGATGAACTGCGCCGGGTAACGGCTCTCGAAGACCTCCTTGTTCTTGTACGGGTATCCCCACTGCGCGAACGGCATCGAACCCGAGTCGTACCAGGCGTCGATGACCTCGGGGACGCGGTACGCCTCCAACTGGCAGTTCGCGTGCGAGCACGTGAAGGTGATCTCGTCGATGAACGGGCGGTGCGGGTCCAGGTCCGACTGGTCCGCTCCGGTCAGCTCGGTGAGCTCCGCGCGCGAGCCCACGCAGGTGAGGTGGTCGTCCTCGCAGCGCCAGATCGGCAGCGGTGTGCCCCAGTAGCGGTTGCGCGACAGCGCCCAGTCGACGTTGTTGTTCAGCCAGTCGCCGAAGCGGCCGTTCTTGACGGAGTCCGGGTACCAGTTGGTCTTCTCGTTCTCCTGGAGCAGCCGGTCCTTGACCGCCGTCGTGCGGATGTACCAGGACGGCTGCGCGTAGTAGAGCAGGGCCGTGTGGCAGCGCCAGCAGTGCGGGTAGCTGTGCTCGTACGGGACGTGGCGGAAGAGCTTGCCGCGTGCCGCCAGGTCCTCGGTGAGCGCCTCGTCGGCCTTCTTGAAGAACACGCCGCCGACCAGCGGGACGTCCTCCTCGAACGTGCCGTCGGGGCGGACCGGGTTCACGACCGGCAGGCCGTACGACCGGCAGACCACGAGGTCGTCGGCGCCGAACGCGGGGGACTGGTGGACCAGACCCGTACCGTCCTCGGTCGTCACGTACTCGGCGTTGACGACGAAGTGCGCCTCGGCCGGGAACTCCACCAGCTCGAACGGCCGCTCGTAGGTCCAGCGCTCCATCTCCCGGCCCGTGAACGACTGCCCGGTGAGCTCCCAGCCCTCGCCCAGAGCCTTCTCGACCAGCGGCTGTGCGACGACCAGCTTCTCCTCGCCGTCCGTCGCGACGACGTAGGTGACGTCCGGGTGCGCGGCGACGGCGGTGTTGGAGACCAGGGTCCAGGGGGTCGTCGTCCAGACCAGCAGTGCCGCCTCGCCCGCGAGCGGGCCGCTCGTCAGCGGGAAACGCACGAAGACCGAGGGGTCGACGACCGTCTCGTAGCCCTGGGCGAGCTCGTGGTCCGAGAGACCGGTGCCGCAGCGGGGGCACCAGGGGGCGACGCGGTGGTCCTGGACCAGAAGGTCCTTGTTGAAGATCTCCTTCAGCGACCACCACACGGAGTCGACGTACTCCGGGTCCATGGTGCGGTAGGCGTCGTCCAGGTCGACCCAGTACCCCATGCGGGTCGTGAGCTCGGCGAAGGCGTCGGTGTGGCGCGTCACGGACTCGCGGCACTTGGCGTTGAACTCGGCGATGCCGTACGCCTCGATGTCCTTCTTGCCGTTGAAGCCCAGCTCCTTCTCCACCGCGAGCTCGACCGGCAGGCCGTGGCAGTCCCAGCCGGCCTTCCGGCCGACGTGATAGCCCTGCATGGTGCGGAAGCGCGGGAAGACGTCCTTGAAGACGCGGGCCTCGATGTGGTGGGCGCCGGGCATGCCGTTGGCGGTCGGCGGGCCCTCGTAGAAGACCCACTCGGGGCGGCCCTCGGACTGGTCGAGGCTCTTGGCGAAGACCTTGCCGTCGCGCCAGAAGTCGAGCACGGCGTGCTCGAGGGCGGGCAGGTCGACCTGGGCGGGTACCTGGCGGTACTGCGGCGATGTCATGTGCGGGCTTCCTCCGGCGGACGTCTTCCACTTCCGTCGGAGGGACGAGAGCCAGGGCTCCCGCGGTACCACCCTCCTTGGCCCCGGGCGTGCGCCCGTGGCCCCCTCATTGGGGTCGCGACGCCGGGTCTAATGGCCCTGTGCCCGCGGGCGGAGCCCACGCGTCCAGAGCGTTCTTCCGGCGGCTCCGGGGTGATCTTCACGACGCGCTCGCCCCCGGGCTTCCACCGTCCCCGGGTCGCTGCCGGCTGCGTACGACGCTACTCGTCCCGTCCATGCCTCTCGCTGCGGCCAGTGTACGGGCCCGTACGGGCGACGGCCGACCGGTTTATCCGCCGGGCGGGGCGTGACCCGAATGGCCAGGCGGCCCGGCAGGAGTCCGGAAGCGGTCCCGGAGGGTGGGCCCGGGCGGATTACCCCGCGGGGAGCTGGGCACAACGCTTGGAGGCGCGCCACCGCCCGGACGCGGGGAGGGGCGAACCGGCGGCGTGCCCCGTTGCCGCGGAGCTGGGGTCGATTTATCGTCCCAGCACGATTCGCGTGCAAGATCACACTATGTGAAGGGGCCGCGGCCATGGTGGCGAAGAAGACCGCCGGATCGAGAACGGCGTCCGAGAGATCCACGGCCGCGGCTGCCGGGGAGAGCCCCGGGAGCGACGGCGAGCAGGACGCCGCGGAGGCGGCCCAGGAGAAGCCGGTGAGGAAGCCGGCGAAGAAGGCGGCCGGGAGGACGGCGAAGAAGGCCGCGGAGCGTCCACCCGACGAGGCGGCGCACCACGGGCCCGTGAAGAAGAGCACGGCGAAGAAGAGCACGGCCAAGAAGAGCGCAGCCAAAAAGGCTTCGAAGAAGGCAACGGGGGCGGCGGATGCCGCAGAGCAGACAGGAGCCCACACGGTGGTAGCCAAGAAGAGCGCCGGCCGGACCACGGCTGTCGGAAAGGGCGCCGCCACGGCGGTGCCCCAGGCACGCGCCGCCGCGACGGCTCCCGGGGAACTCGCGGTCCGGCCCGGGGAGGACCCCTGGACGCCGGAGGAGGTCGACGCGGCCCGGTCGGAGCTGACCGGCGAGGCCGCCCGGCTGCGCAGCGAGCTGGAGGCCTCGGGAGCGGCCCTGGCGGGCCTGATGCGCGACTCCGGGGACGGGGCCGGGGACGACGACGCCGACACCGGCACGAAGAACATCACCCGTGAGCACGAGCTGTCCCTGGCCGCCCACGCCCAGGAGACGCTCGACCAGACGGAGCGCGCCCTCGCCCGCCTTGACGCCGGGACGTACGGCCTCTGCGAGGTCTGCGGCAACCCCATCGGGAAGGCCCGGATGCAGGCCTTCCCCCGGGCCACGCTCTGCGTCGAGGACAAGCAGAAGCAGGAGCGGCGGGGCCAGTGACCCGGACGCCGGGCTGTCCGGGGCCTGAGACCCCGGACAGCCCGGGTGTGTCGTACCCTCGTCCTCAGTCAGGCACCTAGGTTGAGGGACTCACGTGGCAGAGGCGGAGCGCATCATCGGTACGCCGGACATCCCCGATGCCGAGGGGGCCGACGGGGCTGAGCCCCACAAGTCCTCCGAGGACCCGGCCGAGTCCGGGCGCGACGGCACGGGCGCCGGGCGTGGCAGGAAGAAGATCCTGGTGCTCCTCGGGGTGGCGGTCCTCGCCTACCTGCTGGACCTGATCAGCAAGATGATCGTGGTCGCGAAGCTGGAGCACGAGGAGCCCATCGAGATCTTCGGAGACTGGCTCAAGTTCGACGCGATCCGCAACGCGGGCGCCGCCTTCGGGATCGGCGAGGCGTTCACCGTGATCTTCACGGCCATCGCCGCCGTCGTGATCATCGTCATCGTCCGGCTGGCCCGCAAGCTCTACAGCCTGCCCTGGGCGATCGCGCTCGGCCTGCTGCTCGGCGGGGCGCTCGGCAACCTCACCGACCGGATCTTCCGCGCTCCGGGGGTCTTCAAGGGCGCTGTGGTCGACTTCATCGCCCCCGCCCACTTCGCCGTCTTCAACCTCGCGGACTCCGCGATCGTGTGCGGCGGAATCCTCATCGTGATCCTCTCCTTCAAGGGCCTGGACCCCGACGGCACCGTGCACAAGGACTAGCGGGCGCAAGGCATACTCGACGGGTGAGTACGTATCCCGAGGTCCGCACCCTGCCCGTACCCGACGGCCTGGAGGGCGAGCGTGTCGACGCCGCCATCTCCCGCATGTTCGGTTTCTCCCGCACGAAGGCCGCCGAGCTGGCCGCCGCCGGGAAGGTGCAGGTGGACGGTGCGGTGGCCGGGAAGTCCGAGCGGGTGCACGGAGGCGCCTGGATGGAGGTCGAGATGCCTCAGGCAGCCGCCCCGGTCCAGATCGTCGCCGAGCCCGTCGAGGGCATGGAGATCGTCCATGACGACGACGACATCGTCGTCATCATGAAGCCGGTCGGCGTCGCCGCCCACCCCAGCCCCGGCTGGACCGGCACCACCGTCATCGGGGGCCTCGCGGCGGCCGGCTACCGCATCTCCACGTCGGGCGCCGCGGAACGCCAGGGCATCGTGCACCGGCTGGATGTCGGCACCTCGGGGCTGATGGTCGTCGCCAAGTCCGAGCGGGCGTACACCCTGCTCAAGGCCCAGTTCCGCGACCGTGTCGTCGAGAAGAAGTACCACGCGCTGGTCCAGGGGCACCCCGACCCGATGAGCGGCACGATCGACGCCCCCATCGGCCGTCACCCGCAGCACGACTACAAGTGGGCCGTCACCGCCGAGGGCAAGCCCTCCGTGACGCACTACGACCTCATCGAGGCCTACCGCGCGGCGAGCCTGCTCGACATCAAGCTGGAGACCGGGCGCACCCACCAGATCCGGGTGCACATGTCGGCGCACCGGCACCCCTGCGTCGGCGACCTGACGTACGGCGCCGACCCCACGCTGGCCAAGCGCCTCGGCCTCACCCGGCAGTGGCTGCACGCGGTCCGTCTGGGCTTCGAGCACCCCGCCGACGGCAGCTGGGTCGAGTTCGCCAGCACCTACCCGGACGACCTCCGCCAGGCCCTCGACACCATCGCGGCGGAGAGCGAATGAGTTCCGGTACCGCCGCGTACACCACCCGCAGGGCACTGGAGGAGAGCGATCTCGCGGCCTGCTTCCAGGTGCGCAAGGAAGTCTTCGTCGGCGAGCAGCACGTGCCCGAGGACATCGAGTACGACGCCCACGACGCCACGGCGGTGCACGTCCTCGCCGTCGCCTCGGACGGTTCCGCGCTCGGCACGGGAAGGCTGCTGCACGGCGCGGCGGCGGCCGACCGCACCGACGGCGACCTCACGGCCGGTTCGCTCGGACGGCTCGCGGTGACTCGCGCCGCCCGCGGCCTCGGTGTCGGAGCGGCCCTGGTCCGCGCCATCGAGGACGAGGCACGCACGCTGGGCCTGGCCCGCGTGGACCTGCACGCCCAGACGCACGCCCTCGGCTTCTACGAGCGGCTGGGGTACCGCGCGTACGGCCCCGAGTTCGACGACGCCGGGATGCCGCACCGCGCGATGCGCCGCCCGCTCTGACCGTACGGCCCGCCGGGGCTGCCACCGGTCCACCGGTCCGGCGTGACAGGCTGGGCGCCTGACCTGTTGATCGGGCCGAAGGCGACACCCGTCACGAGGGTGTCGACGATCTGCCAGAACGACCGGCCGGTGAGCCGCCCGAGGACGTCGTCGGCGTCAGCGGTGTGCTCGGCGACGCTCGGTGTCCGGGCGGACACGACGGCGGAGCAGGCCCTGGAACGCGAACCGGCGATCCGGGCGGCGAAGGCGGCCAAGCGGCGTCTCAAGGAGATCGAGGACGCCGAGGACTTCCCCGACGAGGTCCTGGAACGGCTGCAGCGCGCTGCGTACGACATCGGGGCCCGGATCAGCCCCGACATGGTCGACGAGGAGCGGCGGGAGGCCTACGCCCGGCGTACAGAGCGGGTCAGGGCTGTGGGCCGGGTGCAGCGCGAACTGCTGTCCGCCGCCCGCCACGAGGTGCTCTCGGCCCGCAGCGAGCCCGGTTCGGACCCGGAGGTCGTGGACCGGGTGCGGCGGTACCTGGACGTGCGCAGCCTCCGCTGACGCCGCCGGCCTGGGAGCGTCAGCCGCGCCCGGTGCGGGGGGCCTTGTCCTGGTCGGCCGACCACCCGTTGGTGGACGTGCGGCCAGGCTCGGCGCCGGTCAGCTCCCGCCAGTGGTCCCCGGGCGGAAGCGCCGCGGGCGATGTCACGATCCGCGGGAGCGCGTACGGGTGGTGGTCGCGAAGCCAGCCGATCAGCTGCTCCCGCACGGCGCAGCGCACCGTCCAGATGTCGTCCGCGTCCTTCGCCGTGACCACGGCCCGCACCTGGATCGTCGACGGGGTGGTGTCGGTCACGGCCAGGGACCAGTCACGGCCGTCCCAGGCGGCACACTCACCGAGGATCTCGCGGAGCTTGTCCCGCATCGCCGGGATCGGCGCGGAGTGGTCCAGCTGGAGGAAGACCGTGCCGGTCATCTGCACCCCGCCACGCGACCAGTTCTCGAACGGCTTGCTCGTGAAGTACGACACGGGCATGGTGATACGCCGCTCGTCCCAGGTCCGCACGGCGAGGAAGGTCAGGGTGATCTCCTCCACGGTGCCCCACTCGCCGTCCACCACCACGGTGTCACCGATCCGCACCATGTCGCCGAAGGCGATCTGGAACCCCGCGAAGAGGTTGCCGAGCGTCGACTGGGCGGCGACACCGGCGACGATGCCGAGGACACCGGCGGAGGCCAGCATCGACGTGCCGACGGTGCGCATCGCCGGGAAGGTGAGCAGCATCGCCGCGACGGCCACCGTCGCCACCACGGCGGTCACCACGCGCTGGATCAGCGTGACCTGGGTGCGGACCCGTCGGACACGGGCGGGATCACGGGTGCCCGTCGCGTAACGCGCGTACGAGGACTGCACCACGGTGGCGGCGACGCGGATGACCAGCCAGGCCGACGCCGCGATCAGCACGAGGGTCAGCACCTGGCTGATCCCGGGCCGGTGCTCCAGCACGATCTCCAGCCGGAGCTGGCCGTAGCTGGCCCTGAGCAGCGCCGTGCACAGCACCAGCTGAAGGGGTGGCCGGCAGCGCCTCAGCAGGCCCCAGACGGGTGTCTCGTGATGCCTGCTGTCGGCCCGCCGCAGCAGCAGGTCCACCAGCCAGCCCACCAGCAGGGTGATCACCAGCGACCCGCCCACCACGAGCAGCGGCCGCAGTACGTTCTCCATTCCGTCGTCCTCCAAGAGTCGGGGGCGCGCCTGGCACCATGGACCGCATGAACATCATGCTTTTCCACTCGACCTACGGTCTGAGGCCGGCCGTGCACGCGTCTGCCGACCGGCTGCGCGCAGCCGGGCACGAGGTGCGCGTGCCCGATCTCTTCGAGGGGCACACCTTCGGGACGGTCGAGGAGGGAATGGCCTTCAAGGACCAGGTGGGCAAGGACGAGCTGCTCAAGCGGGCCGTGCTGGCCGCCGCGCCCTACTCCGACCAGGGCCTCGTGTACGCGGGATTCTCCTTCGGCGCGTCGGTGGCGCAGACCCTCGCACTCGGTGACGCGAAGGCCCGCGGCCTGCTGCTGCTCCACGGGACGTCGGACATCGCGGAGAGCGCCTCGGTCGACGAGCTGCCCGTGCAGCTGCACGTCGCCGACCCCGACGCCTTCGAGTCGCCGGACTGGCTGAACAGCTGGTACCTCCAGATGCAGCGGACGGGGGCCGACGTCGAGGTCTACCGCTATCCCGGGGCAGGGCACCTCTACACCGACCCGGACCTGCCCGACTTCGACCAGGCCGCCGCCGACCTGACCTGGAAGGTCTCGATCGGCTTCCTCGCCACGCTGTAGGCCGTCGGCGGGGCGGCGCACCCTTGGGCGTGCGGCCCCGCCGGAGCGCCGGCGGTCAGCGCACGGGGGCGCTGACCCGCTCGATCCTCTGGGTGCCGTTGAGCGTGCGGTAGGAACGGACCCAGGACGACGTCGCGTCCTTGGCGGTCTTGTCGGACACGGCGTAGTAGTCCATCTGGGAGCGCTCGGGCGTCACGTCGAGGACGCCGTAGCCGTGCGAGTCCAGATCGACCCATTTCACATGGCGGTTGGCCGTCCTCACCGCCGCTGCCGCGACGAGCGACACCGTCTGGGGTGCCACCCGCAGGATGTCGTCCAGGTTGTCCGAGGTCACCGAGGTCACGACGAACTCGGTCGCCGCCGAGGCGGACAGCGGGTAGGTCGCCGCCTTCACGGGGACGTCGTTGGCCCATGCCATGTGGATGTCCCCGGTCAGGAAGACCGTGTTGCGGATCCCCCTGTCACGCAGGTGGGAGATGAGCTCCTTGCGGTCGTCCGTGTAGCCGTCCCACTGGTCGACGTTGACCGCCAGCCCCTCCGCGGGCAGTCCCAGCAGCTCCGCGAGGGGGGCCAGCAGATGGGCCGGGAGTGCGCCGAAGGCGACCGGGGAGATCATCACGGAGGTGCCGACCAGCTTCCACGCGGCGTCCGATCCGGCGAGCCCGGCCTTCAGCCAGTCCAGTTGAGCCCGCCCGGTGATCGAACGCTCCGGGTCGTCCACGGCACCGTTGCCGACCGACGCCTGTTCGGACCGGAAGCTGCGCAGGTCGAGCAGGTGCAGTTCGGCCAGGCTGCCGAAGCCCAGGCGCCGGTATACGGTCCCCTCCGTGGAGGCGCGGACCGGCATCCACTCGAAGTAGGCCTGCTTCGCCGCGGCCACCCGGGCGGTCCACGCGCCCTCGGTACCGGGGGTGTGGTTCTCCGCCCCGCCCGACCAGGCGTCGTTGGCGAACTCGTGGTCGTCCCATATCGCGATCACCGGGTGGGCGGCGTGCAGGGACTGGAGGTCGGTGTCCGTCTTGTACGTGGCGTGCCGGGTGCGGTAGTCGGCGAGGGTGAGGATCTCGTGCGACGGGGCGTGCGGGCGTACGACCGTGTCCTGCGTGGGGTAACTGCCCGACGCGTACTCGTAGATGTAGTCGCCCAGGTGCAGGACGGCGTCCAGGTCGGCACGGGCCGCCAGGTGCCGGTACGGCGAGAACCAGCCCGCCTCCCAGTTGGCGCAGGACACGACGCCGAAGCGGACCCCGGGGACGGCCGCGTCCCTGGCGGGCGCCGTGCGGGTGCGGCCCGCGGGGGAGAGCACCGTCTGCCCGGTGCCGCGCGCCGAGAACCTGAACCAGTACGCCGTGGCGGGGCGCAGCCCGCGGACGTCGGCCTTGACGGTGTGGTCGGAGGCCGCCCGGGCCACCGTCGTGCCCCGGGTGGCGATCCGGGAGAACGCCTTGTCCTCCGCGATCTCCCAGTCCACCTCCGTGTCGGCGCCCAGGCCCGAACCGGGCACCGCGTCCGGGGTGGGGGTGACGCGGGTCCACAGGAGTATCCCGTCGGGCAGCGGGTCCCCGGAGGCGACGCCGTGCAGGAAGGCAGGGCCGTCGGCCGCCTGTGCGGCGGTGGCGGCCGCGAGGACGGGAGCGGCGACTGCGGTGGCGGCGGCGGCCTTGACGACCGTGCGGCGGCTGGGTGCTGCTGAGAGGTGTCTGGTCACGGACGATGACCCTACTGGCGAGTAGAGCGAACGGGCGGGCGAACTGGGTACGTTCGCCCGCCCGTTGGCCGGATGACGCCTGGAATTGTTCCCGTCGCCCTCGGCGGGCGGCGGTTCTCCCGTCAGCCCTTGAGAGCCGCGGTGATCGCCTTGTCGAAGTCGGCCACCGTCATGGGGGCGTTCTTGCTGCCCTCCGCGGTGAGTGTCTTGCCGTCCATCTTCAGGGTCGGGGTGCCCTGGACGCCGCTCTTGTCGAACGCCTTGGACATCTTGATCGCCCAGGCGTCGTACGTGCCGTCCTCGACGTCCTTCTTGAACGCCGCGTTGCCCTTCAGCGCGTCCACCGTGTCCGCCACCTCGATGAGGTAACTGTCCTTGGCGAACTTGTCGCTGGTCTCCTCGGGGTGGTACTTCGCGGAGTAGAGCGCGGCCTTGTACTCCAGGAAGGCCTCGGGGCTCACATCGAGCGCCGCGCCCAGTGCGCTCAGGGCGTTCTTCGAACCCTCGCCGCTGTCCGAGTTGTCGATGAAGGTCGCGCCGACGTACTTGATCTTGTACTTTCCGGCGTCGACGTCGCCGGTCACCGTCTTGCCGACCGTCTGCTCGAAGGTGGCGCAGATCGGGCAGCGCGAGTCCTCGTACAGCTCCAGGGTCTTCTTGGCGTCGGCCTTGCCGATGACGACGGTCGTGCCGTCGGCGCCCGAGGTGTTCTTCGGGGCGGTGACGTTCTTCGCGTCGGCCGCGGCCTCCCAGGCGGAGGGCTTGTTCAGCTGCATCACGCCGTAGCTGACGCCGCCCGCGATCGCCAGCACGGCGAGGACGGAGACGCCGACGACGATCTGCTTGCGGGTCTTGTCCTTCTTGACCTGGCGCTCGCGCTCCACGCGCAGCCGCTCGCGGGCGGCGGACTTGTTGGCCTGGCTGTTGCGGTTGCTCATGGGTGTACTCCGTAGGTGTGGGGGTGACTCAGGGGTCCTTCCGCGTACTCAGGCGAAGGTGCGGGCCGAGCGCGGAGGGCCCCTCCGTCCCACGGAGTGCACGAGGAAGCGGGCAGGGGCGAGCGGGTGGGGGCGGGCGGCGCGGCTGATGCCCGGCCGGGTGCGCCGTCCCGTCGCACGGGTCGCGGCGGCGGCGGTCAGCAGCGGCCGGAAGGCGAAGTCGGCCGCGGAGCGCAGGAGCCCGGCGAGCGCCGACTCCCCGCGGCGCAGCCAGGCCGCGGCCAGCAGCCCGACCGAGACGTGCGCGGCCAGCAGCAGCCACGGCACGGCCGGTCCGGGCGATGCCAGCAGGGCGGCGTGACCGCCGGCGCCGGCGGCGGCCACCCCGGCCAGCGGTGTGCCGACTGAGGCGACACCGGAGATCCCGTCGGGGCCCGCCCCGGCCTCACCGCCGCAGAGCACGTCGACGCCCACGGAGCGCAGCGGCCCCGCGATCGGACCGCCCGCCGCGCCGTAGCAGAGGTGCTGGCCCGTGGTGAACACCGTGTCGGCCGCCAGCTCCAGCGGAACCAGCAGCCCGGCGATCGCCCCGAAACCGCGCTCCCGGCCCGCCAGTGCGAAGGCCGCGGCGAAGACGGCGGCAGCCAGCAGGGCGACCGCCGTCACCGGCAGAGGGACCCGGGAGAGCAGCACATGGGACGCGGAGGAGAGCGTGACGACGAGCGCGGTGAACAGCGCCGCGCGTACCGCTCTGATCTGGGTCCCTGATACGTCCATCGCCGGAGAGTGTGCCATGCGTTCCTGTAAGCGAGCCCTAAGGACCCTGCCGGGCCCGGCCTACAGGCCCGGGATACGGCCGTTGCGGAAGAGGTCCACGAAGATCTGGTGGTCGGCACGGGCCCGCGCGCCGTAGCTGTGAGCGAAGTCGACCAGCAGCTCCGCGAAGCCCTCCTCGTCCGCCGCGATGGCCGCGTCGATGGCGCGCTCGGTGGAGAACGGCACCAGCGAGTGACCGCTCTCGTCGTCGGCCGCCGAGTGCATCGTCGCCGTGGCCCGGCCGAGGTCGGCGACCACCGCCGCGATCTCCTCGGGCTCGTCGATGTCGGACCAGTCCAGGTCCACCGCGTACGGGGAGACCTCGGCGACCAGCTGACCGGAGCCGTCCAGCTCGGTCCAGCCCAGCCACGGGTCCGCGTGGGCCTGGAGCGCGCGCTGCGAGATCACCGTGCGGTGCCCCTCGTGCTGGAAGTACTCACGCACGGCCGCGTCGGTGATGTGCCGGGAGACCGCGGGGGTCTGCGCCTGCTTGAGGTAGATCACGACGTCGTTCTCCAGGGCGTCGCTGTTGCCCTCCAGGAGGATGTTGTACGACGGCAGACCGGCCGATCCGATGCCGATGCCCCGCCGCCCGACGACGTCCTTGACCCGGTAGGAGTCGGGCCGGGTCAGGCTCGACTCCGGCAGCGTCTCCAGGTAGCCGTCGAACGCGGCGAGGACCTTGTAGCGCGTGGCGGCGTCCAGGTCGATCGCACCGCCGCCGGCCCCGAAGCGGCGCTCGAAGTCCCGGATCTCCGTCATCGAGTCCAGCAGGCCGAACCGGGTGAGGGAACGGGCCACGCGGAGCGCTCCCAGCAGCGGGCCGTCCGCGGTGTCCAGGGTGAAGGGCGGCACCTCGTCGTTCTTGGCGCCCGTCGCGAGTGCGTGGATCCGCTCACGGTAGGCGGCGGCGAAGACCCGGACGAGCTCGGAGATCTGGTCGTCGCCCAGCGCCTTCGCGTAGCCGATCAGGGCGACGGAGGCGGCGAAGCGCTTGAGGTCCCAGGTGAACGGGCCGACGTAGGCCTCGTCGAAGTCGTTGACGTTGAACACGAGGCGGCCGTTGGCGTCCATGTAGGTGCCGAAGTTCTCGGCGTGCAGGTCGCCGTGGATCCAGACCCGGCTGGTCCGCTCGTCCAGGTACGGGCCGCCGTTCTGCTCGCGGTCCAGGTCGGAGTAGAACAGGCCGGCCGAGCCCCGGTAGAAGGCGAACGCGGAACCCGCCATCTTGCGGAACTTGACCCGGAAGGCTGCGGGATCCGCGGCGAGGAGCTCGCCGAACGCGGTGTCGAAAACGGCGAGAATCTGCTCCCCGCGCTGCTCTGCGCCGGTCTGCGTGTCCGACATCGCTGGGTGCCTCCTGGGTGCATTGCGTTCATGACAAATGGGACGGGCGTCCCGGTCTACCAACGCGCGACCGTACCCCGGAGTGCCCGCCGCTTGTCACCTCGGAGACGTAGACTTCCACGCTGTCCCCCCAAGCCGTCATCTCCCGGCCGTCGCCCGATCACCACTCGTCGCAGAGGCGCTCCGCGCCCCACCCGTTCCCGAATTCCGGAGGCACAGCGCAGTGAGCAAGCCGCCCTTCACGCACCTGCACGTCCACACCCAGTACTCGCTGCTGGACGGTGCCGCGCGGCTCAAGGACATGTTCGAGGCGTGCAACGACATGGGCATGTCGCACATCGCCATGACCGACCACGGCAACCTCCACGGGGCGTACGACTTCTTCCATTCGGCGAAGAAGGCCGGGGTGACGCCGATCATCGGGATCGAGGCCTACGTCGCGCCCGAGTCGCGCAAGCACAAGCGCAAGATCCAGTGGGGCCAGCCGCACCAGAAGCGCGACGACGTCTCGGGCTCCGGTGGCTACACCCACAAGACGATCTGGGCGGCGAACAGCACCGGACTGCACAACCTGTTCAAGCTCTCCTCGGACGCGTACGCCGAGGGCTGGCTGCAGAAGTGGCCCCGCATGGACAAGGAGACCATCTCCCAGTGGTCCGAGGGCCTCATCGCCTCCACCGGGTGCCCCTCCGGCGAGGTGCAGACCCGGCTGCGGCTCGGACAGTTCGACGAGGCGGTGCAGGCCGCGTCCGACTACAAGGACATCTTCGGCGAGGGCCGGTACTTCCTGGAGCTGATGGACCACGGCATCGAGATCGAGCGCCGGGTCCGCGACGGGCTCCTGGAGATCGGCAAGAAGCTCGGCATCCCGCCGCTCGTGACGAACGACTCGCACTACACGTACGCGAACGAGGCGACCGCGCACGACGCCCTGCTCTGCATCCAGACCGGCAAGAACCTCTCCGACCCGGACCGCTTCCGCTTCGACGGCACGGGCTACTACCTCAAGACGACGGACGAGATGTACGGCGTCGACTCCTCGGACGCCTGGCAGGAGGGCTGCGCCAACACCCTGCTGGTCGCGCAGCAGATCGACACCGCGGGCATGTTCGAGAAGCGCGACCTCATGCCGAAGTTCGAGATCCCCGAGGGCTTCACCGAGGTCACCTGGTTCCAGGAGGAGGTCAGGGTCGGCATGGGCCGCCGCTACCCGGGCGGCGTCCCCGAGGACCGGCAGAAGCAGGCCGAGTACGAGATGGACATCATCATCCAGATGGGGTTCCCGGGGTACTTCCTCGTCGTCGCCGACTTCATCATGTGGGCCAAGAACAACGGCATCGCGGTCGGCCCCGGCCGAGGCTCCGCCGCCGGTTCGATCGTCGCGTACGCCATGGGCATCACCGACCTCGACCCGATCACGCACGGACTGATCTTCGAGCGGTTCCTCAACCCCGAGCGTGTGTCCATGCCCGACGTCGACATCGACTTCGACGAGCGCAGGCGCGTCGAGGTCATCCGGTACGTGACCGAGAAGTACGGCGCCGACAAGGTCGCCATGATCGGCACCTACGGCAAGATCAAGGCCAAGAACGCGATCAAGGACTCCGCGCGCGTCCTCGGCTACCCGTACGCGATGGGCGACCGGCTCACCAAGGCCATGCCCGCCGACGTCCTCGGCAAGGGCATCGACCTCAGCGGCATCACCGACCCGAAGCACCCGCGCTACAGCGAGGCGGGCGAGATCCGGGGGATGTACGAGAACGAGCCGGACGTCCAGAAGGTCATCGACACCGCGAAGGGCGTCGAGGGCCTCGTCCGGCAGATGGGTGTGCACGCGGCCGGCGTGATCATGTCCAGCGAGCCGATCGTCGACCACGCCCCGGTCTGGGTGCGGCACACCGACGGCGTCACCATCACGCAGTGGGACTACCCCCAGTGCGAGTCGCTCGGCCTGCTGAAGATGGACTTCCTCGGCCTGCGCAACCTGACGATCATGGACGACGCCATCAAGATGGTGAAGGCCAACAAGGGGGTCGAGCTGGAGATGCTCGCCCTGCCGCTGGACGACCCGAAGACGTACGAGCTGCTCTGCCGCGGCGACACGCTCGGGGTGTTCCAGTTCGACGGCGGGCCCATGCGCTCGCTGCTGCGCCAGATGCAGCCCGACAACTTCGAGGACATCTCCGCCGTCTCGGCCCTCTACCGGCCGGGCCCGATGGGCATGAACTCGCACACGAACTACGCCGAGCGCAAGAACGCCCGGCAGGAGATCACCCCGATCCACCCGGAGCTGGAGGAGCCGCTCAAGGAGGTCCTCGGGCTCACGTACGGCCTGATCGTGTACCAGGAGCAGGTCCAGAAGGCCGCCCAGATCGTCGCCGGCTACTCGCTCGGCGAGGCCGACATCCTGCGTCGCGTGATGGGCAAGAAGAAGGCCGACGAGCTGGCGAAGAACTTCGTCCTGTTCGAGGCCGGCGCCAAGAAGAACGGCTTCTCCGACGCGGCCATCAAGGCGCTGTGGGACGTCCTGGTGCCCTTCGCCGGGTACGCGTTCAACAAGGCGCACTCCTCGGCGTACGGCCTGGTCACCTACTGGACCGCCTACCTCAAGGCGAACTACCCCGCCGAGTACATGGCGGCCCTGCTGACGTCCGTGAAGGACGACAAGGACAAGTCCGCGGTCTACCTCAACGAGTGCCGGCGCATGGGCATCAAGGTGCTCCCGCCGAACGTAAACGAGTCCGAGTCGAACTTCGCCGCCCAGGGTGACGACGTGATCCTCTTCGGGCTGACCGCCGTCCGCAACGTCGGGCAGAACGTGGTGGACTCGATCATCAGGTGCCGCAAGGCGAAGGGGAAGTACTCCACATTCCCCGACTTCCTCGACAAGGTCGAGGCGGTCGTCTGCAACAAGCGGACCGTCGAGTCGCTCATCAAGGCCGGCGCCTTCGACGAGATGGGGCACACCCGCAAGGGGCTCGTCGCCCACCACGAGCCGATGATCGACAACGTGGTGCAGGTCAAGCGCAAGGAGGCCGAGGGGCAGTTCGACCTCTTCGGCGGCATGGGCGACGAGGCGAGCGACGAACCGGGCTTCGGCCTCGACGTCGAGTTCTCCGACATCGAGTGGGAGAAGTCCTACCTGCTCGCGCAGGAACGCGAGATGCTCGGCCTCTACGTCTCCGACCACCCGCTCTTCGGGCTGGAGCACGTCCTGTCCGACAAGTCGGACGCGGCGATCTCGCAGCTCACCGGCGGGGAGCACTCCGACGGGGCGATCGTCACCGTGGGCGGCATCATCTCCGGCCTCCAGCGCAAGATGACCAAACAGGGCAACGCCTGGGCCATCGCCACCGTCGAGGACCTCGCGGGTTCCATCGAGTGCATGTTCTTCCCCGCGACCTACCAGCTGGTCTCCACGCAGCTCGTCGAGGACACCGTCGTCTTCGTCAAGGGCCGCCTCGACAAGCGGGAGGACGTGCCGCGCCTCGTCGCGATGGAGATGCAGGTCCCCGACATCTCCAACGCCGGGTCGAACGCGCCCGTCGTGCTGACCATCCCCACGGTCAGGGTCACCCCGCCCATGGTCAGCCGGCTCGGTGAGGTCCTCAGCAACCACCGGGGCGACACCGAGGTGCGCATCAGGCTCCAGGGCCCGCGCAAGACCACCGTGCTCCGGCTCGACCGGCACCGCGTCAAGCCGGACCCCGCCCTCTTCGGCGACCTCAAGGTGCTCCTCGGCCCGTCCTGCCTGGCCGGCTGACGGCCGTCACCCCGCACCCGCGAGAGGGGCGCCCCGCCGGTCGGCGGGGCGCCCCTCTCGGCCTGCCGGCCCTGCCGGCGGTCAGTTGTGGCCGAAGCGCTTCTGGTGCTTGCGGGCAACGTCGGACGGGCTGCCCTGAGCCTGCGACTGCGGCTGGGTCTGCGACTCGTACGCCGTCGACTTGGCCTCCTCCGCGCCACGCTCGGCGGCGGACGCGCGGTCGTGCTGGCTGCCCTGCTTGCGGTTCTTGTTCTTGGCCATGGTGCTGATGCCTCCTGTGAGGGAGAGGGATCCGGGGGGTCCAGAACCGCTGTCAGACTCACATAGCACCGTATAAGCCGCATGTTGGATCATCACTCAACGTGATTCGGAAGGTATGATGCGCCGTTTTCCGGATCCGCCACGCCGATGATCGAGTTCCGGACCTCAACCCCCTCGCCGTCGGGCAGACTCGAAGGAAACCCTGAGTGAGCGAACCCCGGGTGAGCAGACCGACCCCCGTACCCGGGCCACGCTGATCCGCTCACGAATTCCCGGAAGAGGGTGGAACGCGTGGACCGTTGCGTCGTCCTGGTGGACGCCGGCTACCTGCTGGGCGCAGCCGCGAGTCTGCTGGCCGGAGAACCCGCCCGTTCCCGCATCACCGTGGACCACGCGGCGCTGATCCAGGGGCTCCGCGAGCGGGCCGAGGCCGACACGGAACAGCCGCTGCTGCGCATCTACTGGTTCGACGGCGCTCCCGACCGCGTGCCGCAGCCCGAGCACCGGCGGCTGCGCGTCATGCCACGAGTCACGGTCCGGCTGGGAGCCCTCACACGGAGTGATGGACGGTGGGCGCAGAAAGGTGTCGACGCGGCCATGCACGCCGAGCTCACCGAGCTGGCCAGAAACCGCGCCTGCTCCGATGTGGTGCTCGTGACCGGTGACGGCGATCTGCTGCCGGGGCTCATGTCCGCGAAGGAACACGGCGTCGCCGTCCACCTGTGGGCCGTGCAGGCGGCCGACGGCGACTACAACCAGTCCGAGGACCTGGTCGCGGAGGCCGACGAGCGGCGCGTGCTGGACCGCGCGTGGATCACCAAGGCCGTACGTGCCAAGGAGACGGGCGGAATCTGCGCCCCGCCGCCGGTACCCCGTCCCGAGATCGCGGCGATCCTCTCCGCGCCGCTGCCCGAGGCCGCGCTCGCGGCCTCGGCCGAGCGCGCGTCGGAGGCACAGGCCGCGGCCCGCGACGGCGCCGGTGCGGCGGCCGAGGAGGCCGCCCCCCACAACCAGCCCCCGCCCGGCCACAAGGGCGTCCCGACCCCCAAGGACCTCGCGAGCCTGCGCGCCCCCGGGCCGCAGGCCGCACACCACCCCGTGCAGCCGCCCGTCGGCAACGCCACTCTGCGCTGGTCGTCGGACAAGGGCTGGGTGGAACGCGGAGGTCCCCTGGGGGAGCCGGCCGAGACCGCGTCGCTGCCGACCCTGGCCCAGCTCACCAGTGCCGAGCAGCGCTGGGCGGACCGTGAGGAGGACATCACGACCGTCGGCGGTGACCCCTTCGAGGTCGGCCAGGTCTTCGCCCGGCGCTGGATGGAACGCCTCCCGGAGACGGTCCACCTGCAGAAACTGTCCACCATGTACCCCCGCATCCCGCACCGCATCGACGGCGAGCTCCTGCGATACGCGGCACGATTCGGGCTGCTCGCGCACAAGGACGACCAGATCGACGAGCACGACCGCTATGCCATCCGTGCCGGGTTCTGGCGGGAGATCGACGTCCGGGCAGCGGCCGAACACGCTCCCGCGGGGAACTGACCCCGGCGCCGAAAGGGCGGCACTGCCCGGCCCCGGGCGCAATCCGGGGCATCCGACCCCGTAGGCTCATTCCTCGTGAGTACGGGCACAGCACAGGCGCAGACCGGGACCGGGACCGTGTGCGCGGTGCGTGATCTGGTGAAGACCTATCCCGCCGTCCGCGCCCGGCGCGGCCGGGCCGCCACCCCCGAGGTGCGCGCGACCGACGGCGTCGGTCTCGATGTCCGGCGCGGCGAGATCTTCGGTCTGCTCGGGCCGAACGGTGCGGGCAAGACCACGCTCGTACGCCAGCTCACCGGGCTGATGCGCCCGGACTCCGGGAGCGTCGAGGTGCTGGGGCACGACCTTGTGCGCCACCCCGAGCGGGCCTCACGCCTCATCGGCTACCTCGGGCAGGAGTCCACCGCCCTCGACGAGCTGACCGTGTCGCTCGCCGCCGAGACCACCGGGCGCCTCAGGGGCCTCCCCGTGCGTCAGGCGCGGGCCGCGCGCGACGACGTGCTGGAGGAGCTGGGGCTGACCGCGCTCGCCGGGCGGCCGCTGAACAAGCTGTCCGGCGGCCAGCGGCGGCTCGCCTGCTTCGCGGCGGCGCTGGTCGGTGAGCGGCCCGTCCTGGTGCTGGACGAGCCGACGACCGGGATGGACCCCGTGGCCCGGCGCGCCGTCTGGTCCGCCGTGGACCGGCGCCGGGAGGAGAACGGCGCGACGGTGCTGCTCGTGACCCACAACGTGATCGAGGCGGAGACGGTCCTGGACCGGGTCGCCGTCATGGAACGCGGAAAGGTCATCGCCTGTGACACCCCGGCCGGGCTCAAGGAGCGGGTGGCCGGAGAGGTCCGGGTCGAACTGGTGTGGCGCGAGCGGGCGCCGCTGGACGTGCCCGAGGTCGCCGCGCTGCGCGCCTCCGCGCAGGAGTCCGGGCGCCGGTGGGTGCTGCGGCTCGGGCCCGACGAGGCGCGGGCCGCGGTGGCCGCGGTGACCGGCGGGGCGGCGTTCTCCTCGCTGGACGACTTCACCCTGGCCACGCCCAGCCTGGAGGACGTCTACCTGGCGCTCGGCGGCGACGCGGCCAGGGCCACCGAGGGACTGGTGAAGGCGTGAGTGTGACGGTCAGCGTGTCGGGATACGAGTCGGAGTCGAACGGGAGCAGCGCCAGGTGACGAGCATCGTTCCCACGGAGTCCGCGAAGATGACGGGGCCGAAGGTGCGGACCTCCGCGGTCCGGACCGGCAGGGCCGCCCGTACCGCGCCCGCCGTCCTCGCGCCGAGGGCCAGGCTGCTGCCCTCGCTCGCGGCCGTCTACCGGGCGCAGCTCTCGCGGGCGAGGGTCGCCCGGATCCCGCTGCTGTTCGTCGCGACGTTCCAGTCCATCGGGATCATGGTGCTGATGCGCGGGGTCGTCGACGGCGGTGCCGAGGCGCGGGCCGTGGTCGCGGGGTCGAGCGTCCTGGTCGTGGCCTTCGTGGCGCTGAACCTGCTCGCCCAGTACTTCGGCCGGCTGCGGGCCGACGGCGGCCTCGACCACTACGCCACACTCCCGGTGCCGCCGGCCGCGGTGGTGCTGGGGGCGGCGGGTGCGTACGCCTCGTTCACGGTGCCGGGCACGATCGTCACGGCGGTGGCGGGAAGCGTGCTGTTCGGGCTGCCCATGACCCACCTCTGGGTGCTCGTCGCCGTCATCCCGCTCTCCGGCGCCGCCCTCTCGGGGCTGGGCGCCGCGCTCGGGCTGCTGGCACCGAGGCAGGAGCTGGCGACCCTGCTCGGACAGCTGGGCATGTCCGCCGCGCTGCTGCTGGGCGTGCTGCCGGCCGAGCGACTGCCCGGCCCCGTCGGCTGGGCGCGGGACCTGCTCCCGTCGACGTACGGCGTCGAGGCGCTGTCCCGCTCCTTCGACGCCCACCCCGACTGGGCGGTCGTCGGTCTGGACCTCGCGGTGTGCGCTGCCGTCGGCGTGCTGTCGCTGGCCGTGGCCACATGGGCGTACCGCCGGGCGGCCGTGCGCTGACCCGTTCCGCACCCCTGGCGGGGTGCGGCGGCCCGAGCGCCGGTGTGGTCCTTCCAGCGGCGGTCCGGTGAGGCGGTACGCGGGGCGGCCTGGCACGATGGCACCGTGACAGCACCCTTGACGCCGCCGCACGAGCCCCAGCCCCACGACCCGTGGCAGGATCCGCCGTCCGGGTCCCACGCCGTGCCCGGCGGAGAGAAGCCGGAGGCGTCCGAGCGACGCGCGGAGCTGCGGCAGGGCGCCGTGGTCGCCGTGCTGCTGACGGTCGCCGGTGTCGCGCTCGGGCTGCTGTGGCTGTTGCTGGCGCCCCGGGTGCCCCTGGTCTCCGACGAGACGGCCGTGTTCCTGAAGAACAGCGAAGGCGAGCAGGCCATCGGCGCGGACGGCACGTTCGTGCTGCTCGCCCTGGCCTTCGGCCTGGTGTCGGCCGTCGCCGTCTTCGTCCTCCGCCGGCGCGGGGGTATCCCGCTGGTGGTGGGGCTCGCCCTGGGCGGGCTCCTCGGTTCGCTGCTCGCGTGGGGGATCGGCACCTGGTTCGGGCCGACCTCGGACGTGGTCGCCCACGCCAAGGAGGTCGGCAAGGGCGTCACCTTCGACGCACCTCTCGAACTGCACGCGGTGGGGGCGGCCGTGCTCGCCTGGCCGATCGCCGCGATGATCGTGCACCTGGGACTGACGGCACTGTTCGGCCCGAAGGACCCCGAGCCCGAGTGGGGCGTGCCCTACGGGGAGCCGTCGTCGGCCGCGCCGGAGCAGTCGGCCCCGCCCGCCGCAGGGCCCGCGTCGGCGTTCGGTCCGGGGCCGGTGGGCCCCGATCCCGAGCACGGCGGCACGCCGGGACAGTGGCCCGAGCGCTCCTGACGGACGTCCGCGCGGGTCAGCCGCGGCCGATCGGGGCCAGGGCCGCGCCGGTCAGGGCCGCCAGGTCCGACGGCGACAGTTCGACCTCCAGACCGCGGCGGCCCGCCGAGACGCAGATGGTCGGGTGCGCCCCGGCCGACGCGTCGAGCACCGTGCGCAGCCTTTTGCGCTGGCCCAGCGGAGAGATCCCGCCCCGTACGTAACCCGTGGTGCGTTCCGCCGCGGCGGGGTCGGCCATGGCCGCCCGCTTGCCGCCCACCGCCGACGCCAGGGCCTTGAGGTCCAGGGAGCCGGCGACCGGGACGACGGCGACGACCAGCTCGCCGTCCACCTCCGCGACCAGGGTCTTGAACACCCGGTCGGGCGCGACCCCGAGCGCCTCGGCCGCCTCCTCGCCGTAGGACGGCGACGACGGGTCGTGGTCGTAGGAGTGGACCGTGAAGGCGGTGCCGGCCGAGGTCAGGGCGACGGTGGCCGGGGTTCCGCCGGGCTGCTGTTTCCTGGACTTCTTCGCCACCGGGCCGGTCCTCGGGTCAGTTGGGGTGCGTGGGAGCGCGGGTCAGGTCGATCGCGGGCAGCGACGGCAGGTGCCGGATGACTGCCGTCTCCTTGCGCAGCAGCGCCAGCTCCTCGCGCAGCCGGGTCGCGGTGTCCGGCGCCTGGAGGAGCCGCTGCTTCGCGGGCACGTCCAGTACCGCCGCGGCTGCCACCAGGTAGGAGACCACGGACGGGTCGTCGGGCAGGTCCGCGCCGGTCGTCAGGGACCGCTCGCTCGCCCCCGCGAGCCGCTTCTGGTAGCTGAGGAAGGCCCGCAGGACCCCCTCGGCCAGGGCCCCGGCCTCGGCCGCCGCCTCGTCGTCCCCCTCGGCGCCCCCCGGATCCTCGGGCAGCTCCTCGACCTCGGCCGTCAGGAACGGACCGCTCGTGTCGACGGAGAGCAGCCTGACCCGCGTGGTGCCGGTCGCCAGGACCTCGTAACTTCCGTCGGAGCGCTCGCGGATCTTCGCCGCGTCCGCGACGCAGCCGACCCGGTGGAAGGTCTGGATGGGATCGGGTCCGAAGCCGTCGGCCGGTGCCCGCTCCGCGGGCGGCGCCGCGGATACGGTGTCCGGCATGCCGGTGGCCGTCGGTGCCGTCTCGCGGCCGTCGCGGATCGCGACCACCACGAACCGGCGCGGTTCGTCCTCGTCGATCGCGAGCAGTTCGCGCATCATGGCGCGATAACGCTCCTCGAAGACGTTGAGCGGCAGCACGAGGCCGGGGAACAGCACCGCGTTCAGCGGGAAGAGTGGCAGGCGAGCGGTGGTCACAACGGGCAAGCCTAATGGCCGCGGCGCCCGCTGTGTTCCGGCCTGCGCCGCGCGTACACGGAAGGCGACGCCCGGAGCCGGGCGTCCGCCCGCGCGTCGAGGAATCCGCCGAGCGCCTCGCCGGCCACCGAGGCCCACGGGAACGACGTGGCGTACGGCCCGATCAGCCGGAACTGCTCCACCGCCTCCGTCGTGCGGCCCCGGGCCACCAGGACGTACGCGAGGAGGTTGCGGACCTCGGCCGGCCAGGGGTCACCGGCCGGGAACCCGGCGGACAGCCCGATCGCGAGGTCGGCGGCGGCGTCGATCCTGTCCCGCTGCACCGAGGTCACCCGTGCGGCGGCCTTCTCGTCCCGCAGCAGCGCGAACGCGGCCCGTGCGGGCAGCGCCTGCACCAGGGAGTCGGCGGCGGCGTCCTCCGCCGCCCGCTCGGCGAAGTCGAAGCATTCCCGGTGCGAGCCGTACCAGGCGGCCGAGAGGTACCGCAGCGCCGCGACATGGCTGCCGTAGTGGTGCGGGGAGCGGCGAACCGCCTGCTCCCACAGCGACTCGAAGACCGTGTGCGGGGCGTGCGTGCCACGGGCGTGGTCGAGTGCGAGCCGCCACGGCACGGGGTCCCTCGGGTCGGCCTCGGCCGCCGCGGTGATCAGCGGACCGACCTCGCGCAGCAGCTCGGCGTGCGCGGGGGAATCCCAGGCGCGGCGGACCGCCAGTTCGGCCTTGACGAGCAGGGCGTCCGGATCGCGCGGGGAGGCGGCCAGCCAGCCGGTCAGCCAGCCGTCCCGGCCGCGGGCGAAGGCGGTGAGCCGGGACAGGCAGCGGTCGCGGGTCTCCCAGTCGGCGGCGTCCCTGGTCGTGGCCAGGAGCTTGGCCGCCGGGCCGAAGTCCCCCACGGCCGCGGCGACCAGCGCGGGGGAGAGCTGCTCGTCGGGCGCGTCGAGCAGCACCGCGTCGTCGGACGGCAGCCCGGCCGCGAGCCCGGGGCCGTACCGGAACGTGCGCGCGGAACTCAGCAGTGCACGGAGGGAAGCCATGGTGCAGACCATTGAAAAGCGCAGGTCGGGGCGGCGCCAGAGGGCCACTGTGAAGCTTCTGTGGCGAGTGGGAGGGTTGCCCCGCATCGAGTCAAGAAAAAGCAAAGGAAACGTTCCGCATCGGCTCGATCCCGACCGTACGGTGGTCGCGCACCGCCCGTCCTGCCGGGTCTCGACAGACCTTTCGATCCCTGCGCCGGCAGGGATCCGCCGGGTCCGGCGGGGGAGCGGCGGTCAACCGCGCCGCAGGAGCCGGGAGGCCCCCGCCGCCACCGTCGTGGCCAGTATCCAGCCCAGCAGCACGAGCGCCGCCGCCGTCCACTGCCAGCCGCCCTCGAGCAGCCAGTAGCCGTCCTGCCCGAGATCGATCACCGGGACCAGCAGGTCCAGTGCGTAGAGCGCGGCATTCCACTGAGGATGCTCGCTCCCCTTGATCGACTCCGGTCGGTACTGCGAGAAGGCCACCGCCCCCGCGGCCCACAGCACCGCCATCCACACCAGCGCGCGGCCCGGACGGTAGCCGTACGCCACCGTCCAGTCCTGCAGATAGCCCCAGATCCTGCCCGCCGGCGGGAGCGTCTCGCGCCTGCGCCGCTGCTTGGCCAGCAGCACCTCGCGGGCGTCTGCGTCCTCGCCGCAGTTGCGCAGTACCGTCGCGAGGCGCTCGTACGGCTCCGGTACGTACTCCGGGGTCGCGGCCAGCACCCAGTCGAGGCGCCTCGACAGCGGGAAGTGGCCGTACGGCACGAGGTTCTCGTAGACGAAGCCGCCCATCGCCAGACCGCCCGGGCCCGGCCAGCTGGTCGACACGTCGATCAGCGTCACCACCCTCGCACCGTTCAGCACGACCCGGCCCTCACGGGGGCGCTCCGCGTTGAAGCGCAGCTCAGGGGTGACGATCCTGCGCAGCGACAGCTCCTCACGGCCCGTGAGGACGAAACGGGCCTTGTGCAGGTCCACCGCGTCCCCGAACCGGCCGTCGTCCAGGCGCACCGCGCCCCGGCACGTGAAGACCTGCGCCCGCGTCCCGCGGGCCGGGCCGCCGCCGCGCGCGATGCCGTACGGCGGTGTGGTGCCCTGGTTCCCCGTCTCGATGCTGACCCAGGCCTCCGTCATGTACAGCGTGCGCTCCACACTCAGCTGCGGGGCGTTCAGCGCCCGCCGCCCGTCGGAGGCGCGCAGCCTGCTGCCGCGCAGGCTCAGCGAACCGCCGACCTTGGCCCCGCGCAGGCTCAGCTCGCCGCGCGTGTCGATCATCTCGGCCTGCAGGTCCTGCGCCACCGACATGCCGTCGCCGACGAAGGCGCGCCCGCGCCGGTCCGGACCGGCGAACAGCTGGTTGATCAGCAGGTCCGTACCGATCTGGGCGTCGGTCAGGCGGATACCGCGCTCGATGCGGCAGCGCGGCAGATGCAGGTCGCCCTCCGTGTGCAGCCGCGCCGCGTCCAGGCGCGGCACCGCGCAGCCCACCATCCGCAGGGTCGTGAAGTGGCACTCCGGCAGGACCACCTCCTGCTCGAAGCGGCAGCCCGTCAGCTCCACGTACGGCGAGACACGCCCGCCCGCCAGGTCCAGCTTCCCGGTGATGCGCACCCCCCGGAGCTTCAGTGCGGCCACCCGTCCGGGCCGAGCCGCCGGCCCGCTCAGCAGCAGCCGCGCGACCGTCCTCGCGCCGACGCTCCGCTCCGGTCCCCAGACGTGCGGCGCGAACGGATCGTCACGCACCGGGTCGTGGGAACGCAGATCGTAGGTCGTGCCGTTCCGGAACGACTGCCACATGCCCAGCTCCGCCGCGCTGAGCCCGTCCGGGATCTCGCCGTCGTGCGGCTCGGTCACTGCCCCACCTCCGCCCGCGCGGACCGCCCCGCGCTTCGTACAGCCGTTCTTCCCACTGTGTGACGACGTGAACGCTAACGGTCAGCAGTGACAGCCGGGGCATGTATCAGCCAGTGATACGGGCGACCGGGCGCCGTAACCGGTCTGAGAGAATTGCGGTGTGATCTCTCGAATCGATCTGCGCGGTACCGCCCTCCCCGAGGGCGGCGCCCTGCGCGACCTGCTGCCCCGTGCCGAGTTCGACGTGGAAGCCGCCCTGGAGACGGTGCGGCCCATCTGCGAGGACGTACGCCATCGTGGCTCGGCGGCAGTGATCGAGTGGGGAGAGAAATTCGACGGCGTGCGGATCGCCTCGGTCCGGGTGCCGGCGGACGCCGTCGGAGCGGCGCTGGAAGCCCTCGACCCCGCCGTGCGCGCGGCGCTCGAGGAGTCCGTCCGCCGTGCCCGCCTCGTCCACCGCGAGCAGCGCCGCACCACGCACACCACCCAGGTCGTGCCCGGCGGCACCGTCACCGAGAAGTGGGTGCCCGTCGAGCGTGTCGGGCTCTACGTCCCCGGCGGCCGCTCGGTCTACCCCTCGTCCGTCGTCATGAACGTGGTACCGGCCCAGGAGGCGGGCGTCGAGGGCATCGCCGTCGCGTCCCCGCCCCAGAAGGAGTTCGGCGGCCTGCCGCACCCCACGATCCTCGCGGCCTGCGCCCTCCTCGGCGTCGACGAGGTGTACGCCGCCGGCGGCGCCCAGGCCGTCGCGATGTTCGCGTACGGCACCGAGGACTGCCCGCCCGTGAACCTCGTCACCGGGCCCGGCAACATCTACGTCGCCGCAGCCAAGCGCCTCCTCAAGGGCCGTGTCGGCATCGATGCCGAGGCCGGTCCCACCGAGATCGCGATCCTCGCCGACGCGAGCGCCGACCCCGTGCACGTCGCCGCCGACCTGATCAGCCAGGCCGAACACGACCCGATGGCCGCGGCCGTCCTCGTCACCGACTCCGAGGAACTCGCCGCGGCCACCGAGGCCGAGCTGAAGCCCCAGGTCGCCGCGACCCGGCACGTCACCGACCGGATCGAGCCCGCGCTGGCCGGCCGCCAGTCCGCGATCGTCCTCGTCCGCGACATCGAGGACGGGCTCAGGGTCGTCGACGCGTACGCGGCCGAACACCTGGAGATCCAGACGGAGAACGCCGCCGCCGTCGCCGACCGGGTCCGCAACGCGGGGGCCGTCTTCGTCGGCCCCTGGTCGCCCGTCTCCCTCGGCGACTACTGCGCCGGCTCCAACCACGTCCTGCCCACCGGCGGCTGCGCCTGCCACTCCTCGGGCCTGTCCGTGCAGTCCTTCCTGCGCGGCATCCACATCGTCGACTACACCCGCGACGCCCTCGCCGACGTCACCCACCACGTGGTGACCCTGGCCGAGGCGGAGGACCTCCCCGCCCACGGCGCCGCGCTCAAGGCCAGGTTCGGCTGGAAGGTTCCGCAAGCGTGACGAACAGCAGCAACGCCTGGGACGCGCTCCCGATCCGCGACGAGCTCCGCGGCCAGTCCCCGTACGGCGCGCCCCAGCTCGACGTACCCGTCCGGCTGAACACCAACGAGAACCCCTACCCGCTGCCCGACGCGCTCGTCGACCGCATCGCCGAGCGCGTCCGCGAGGCCGCCCGCGACCTCAACCGCTACCCCGACCGCGACGCCGTCGAACTCCGCACCGAGCTCGCCCGCTACCTCACCCGCACCGCGGGACACGAGGTGGCCGCGGTCAACGTCTGGGCGGCCAACGGCTCCAACGAGGTCCTCCAGCAGCTGCTGCAGACCTTCGGCGGACCCGGGCGCACCGCGATCGGCTTCGAACCCTCGTACTCCATGCACGCCCTCATCGCCCGCGGCACCGGCACCGGCTGGATCTCCGGCCCGCGCAACGAGGACTTCACCATCGACGTGGAGGCATCGAAGAAGGCCATCGCCGAGCACCGGCCGGAAGTCGTCTTCATCACCTCGCCCAACAACCCCACCGGCACCGCCGTCGACGCGGACACGGTCGTCGCCCTGTACGACGCGGCCCAGGCGGCACGGCCCTCGATGGTCGTCGTCGACGAGGCGTACGGCGAGTTCAGCCACCACCCCTCGCTGCTCCCGCTCATCGAGGGCCGCCCCCACCTGGTGCTCTCGCGCACCATGTCCAAGGCCTTCGGCGCCGCGGGCCTGCGCCTCGGCTACCTCGCAGCGGCCCCGGCCGTCGTCGATGCCGTACAGCTGGTGCGCCTGCCGTACCACCTGTCCTCCGTCACCCAGGCCACCGCGCTCGCCGCCCTGGAGCACACCGATACGCTGCTCGGGTACGTCGCGCAGCTCAAGAGCGAGCGCGACCGGCTGGTCGGCGGGCTGCGGGAGCTCGGCTTCGCCGTGACGGACTCGGACGCCAACTTCGTCCAGTTCGGCCGCTTCGCCGACAGCCACGCCGCCTGGCAGGAGATCCTCGACCGGGGCGTCCTGGTCCGGGACAACGGCGTACCGGGGTGGCTGCGGGTCTCCGCGGGAACCCCGGCAGAGAACGACGCGTTCCTCGATGCGGTGCGCGAACTGAAGAAGGAGCACGACGCATGAGCCGCGTAGGCAGGGTGGAGCGGACCACCAAGGAGACCTCCGTGCTCGTCGAGATCGATCTCGACGGCACCGGCAAGGTCGATGTCGGGACCGGGGTCGGTTTCTACGACCACATGCTCGACCAGCTCGGCCGGCACGGACTCTTCGACCTCACGGTCAAGACCGAGGGCGACCTGCACATCGACTCGCACCACACCATCGAGGACACCGCCCTCGCACTCGGCGCCGCCTTCAAGCAGGCACTGGGCGACAAGGTCGGCATCTACCGCTTCGGCAACTGCACGGTCCCGCTGGACGAGTCGCTCGCCCAGGTCACCGTCGACCTCTCCGGCCGCCCCTACCTGGTGCACACCGAGCCGGAGAAGATGGCGCCGATGATCGGCGAGTACGACACGACGATGACCCGGCACATCCTGGAGTCCTTCGTCGCCCAGGCGCAGATCGCCCTGCACGTCCACGTCCCGTACGGCCGCAACGCCCACCACATCGTGGAGTGCCAGTTCAAGGCGCTGGCCCGCGCGCTCCGTTACGCCAGCGAGCACGACCCGCGCGCCGCAGGCATCCTGCCCTCCACGAAGGGCGCGCTGTGACCGGCCTCAACACCATTCTCATCGTCGTCGGCCTCTTCCTGGCCGGCGGCGTCTACTCCTTCTGGAAGCAGGGCATGCCCAAGGGCGTCGTCGTGCTCCTCGGATTCGGCTCCGTGATGTGCCTGGTCTCCGGCATCCTGCGGATCCAGTGACCCCGGGACTGAGGAATCTGTGAGCGACAAGAAGAAGATCGTCGTCTTCGACTACGGCTTCGGCAACGTCCGTTCCGCCGAGCGGGCCCTCGCCCATGTCGGCGGGGACGTGGAGATCACCCGCGACTTCGACACCGCCATGAACGCGGACGGGCTGCTCGTCCCCGGCGTCGGTGCCTTCTCGGCCTGCATGGCGGGGCTGAAGGAAGCCCGCGGCGAATGGATCATCGGGCGCAGGCTGTCCGGCGGCCGGCCCGTCATGGGTATCTGCGTCGGCATGCAGATCCTGTTCGAGCGCGGCATCGAGCACGGCGTGGAGACGGAGGGCCTCGACGAGTGGCCCGGGACCGTCGGCCCGCTGAAGGCCGACATCGTCCCGCACATGGGCTGGAACACCGTCGAGGCCCCCGAGGACTCCCGGCTCTTCGCCGGCCTCGACCGCGACGAGCGCTACTACTTCGTGCACTCGTACGCGGCGCACGACTGGTCCCTCGAAGTGACCAACGCCAAGATCCGTGCCCCCAAGGTCACCTGGGCGACGCACGGAGAGCGGTTCGTCGCGGCCGTCGAGAACGGCGCGTTGTGGGCCACCCAGTTCCACCCCGAGAAGTCCGGCGATGCCGGCGCCCAGCTGCTGACCAACTGGATCGAGACGCTGTAATGCCGAAGCTTGAACTGCTCCCCGCCGTAGACGTGCGCGACGGCCAGGCCGTCCGCCTCGTGCACGGCGAATCCGGCTCCGAGACCTCCTACGGCTCGCCGCTCGAGGCGGCCCTCGCCTGGCAGAACTCCGGCGCCGAGTGGCTTCACCTCGTCGACCTGGACGCCGCGTTCGGCACCGGCGACAACCGTGCCCTGATCGCCGAGGTCGCCGGCGCGATGGACATCAAGGTGGAACTCTCCGGCGGCATCCGCGACGACGCCTCGCTGGAGGCGGCCCTCGCCACCGGCTGCCGCCGCGTGAACCTCGGTACCGCCGCCCTGGAGACCCCCGAGTGGGTCGCCAAGGTCATCGCCGAGCACGGCGACAAGATCGCCGTCGGCCTCGACGTCCGCGGCACGACCCTGCGCGGCCGCGGCTGGACCCGCGACGGCGGCGACCTCTACGAGACGCTCGCCCGCCTCGACTCCGAGGGCTGCGCCCGGTACGTGGTGACCGACATCGCCAAGGACGGCACGCTGGAGGGCCCGAACCTGGGCCTGCTGCGCGACGTCTGCGCGGCCACCGACCGGCCCGTCGTCGCCTCCGGCGGCGTCTCCTCGCTGGCCGACCTGCGGGCGATCTCCCTGCTCGTCCCGGAGGGTGTCGAGGGCGCGATCGTCGGAAAGGCGCTGTACGCCAAGGCGTTCACGCTCGAGGAGGCACTGAAGGCGGTCTCCGCATGACGGACTCCGTGCGCCGCTTCTCCTCGGACGCCCCGTGGGAGGAGAAGTTCGGTTACTCCCGCGCGGTGGAGCTCCCGGGCGGTCTGGTCCTCGTGGCCGGATGCACCTCCGTGGTCAACGGCGAGATCGCCCGGGGCGGTCCGTACGAGCAGGCCGTCGCCTCCTTCCAGGTCGCCTTCGACGCGCTGAAGCAGACGGGCCTGGGACGCGAGGACGTCGTCCGTACCCGGATGTACCTCACCCACGCCCGCGACGTGGACGAGGTCGGCCGCGCCCACAAGGAGCTGTTCGACGACGTCCGCCCCGCCGCCTCGATGATCATCGTGGCCGGTCTGGTGGACCCGTCCCTCGTCGTCGAGGTCGAGGTCGAGGCCTACCGGGCGGGTGAGCGATGAGCCTCGCCGTACGGGTCATCCCGTGCCTCGACGTCGACAACGGCCGGGTCGTCAAGGGCGTCAACTTCCAGAACCTGCGCGACGCGGGTGACCCCGTCGAGATGGCCAAGCTGTACGACGCCGAGGGCGCCGACGAGCTGACGTTCCTCGACATCACCGCGTCCAGCGGTGACCGCGAGACGACCTACGACGTGGTGCGCCGCACCGCGGAGCAGGTCTTCATCCCGCTCACCGTCGGCGGCGGCGTCCGCACCCCCGACGACGTCGACAAGCTGCTGCGGGCCGGGGCCGACAAGGTCGGCGTCAACACAGCGGCCATCGCCCGCCCCGACCTCGTCCGTGAGATCGCGGAGCGGTTCGGACGGCAGGTGCTCGTGCTCTCCGTCGACGCCCGCCGCACCCCCACGGGCAGCTTCGAGGTCACCACGCACGGCGGCCGCAAGGGCACCGGCATCGACGCGGTCGAGTGGGCGCACCGGGCTGCCGAGCTCGGCGCCGGGGAGATCCTCCTCAACTCGATGGACGCCGACGGCACGAAGGACGGCTACGACACCGAGATGATCGAGGCCGTACGGGCGCACGTCACCGTCCCCGTCATCGCCTCGGGCGGTGCTGGCCGGCTGGAGGACTTCGCTCCGGCCGTCGGCGCGGGTGCCGACGCGGTCCTGGCCGCATCCGTCTTCCACTTCGGTGACCTGCGGATCTCTGAGGTCAAGGGTGCGCTGCGAGAGGCCGGTCACCCGGTCCGCTGACCCGCGGGGGAGCGGACCGGGAGCCGAAGACCGGCGATCTCGCCGATGTCCTGGGCGGGGGTGCACCGCGAAAGTGGCGGCGTCAGCGAATGACGGCGCCACCCACGCGGTGCTCCCCCGAGGCCCCCGGACGACGGGCCGGGGGCCGGCGCGTGCGGTGCCGCCCCGACCGAGAGGATCCCCCCTCGTGCAGCAGCACCTCCCCTCCGGCGACATCTCCCCGCGCCACCGGATGTCGAAGAGCCGCTCCCGTACGGTCAAGCTCGCCGTGGCCGCCGCCGCGGCCACCGCCGGCCTGGTCACCGCCCTGATACCGGGCGCCCAGGCCGCGGACAACCCGTACGAGCGCGGCCCGGCTCCGAGCAACTCCAGCATCGAGGCGAGCCGCGGCTCCTACGCGACCTCGCAGACCACCGTCTCCTCGCTGAGCGTCAGCGGGTTCGGCGGCGGCACGATCTACTACCCGACGTCGACCGCGGACGGGACGTTCGGCGCGGTCGTCATCGCGCCCGGCTTCACCGCCTACCAGTCGAGCATCGCCTGGCTCGGACCGCGCCTGGCCTCCCAGGGCTTCGTGGTCTTCACCATCGACACCAACACGACGGTGGACCAGCCGGCGAGCAGGGGCGACCAGTTGCTGGCCGCCCTGGACTACCTCACCCAGAGGAGCTCCGCGCGTACGCGGATCGACTCCTCGCGGCTCGGTGTGATGGGCCACTCCATGGGCGGCGGCGGCACACTCGAAGCCGCGAAGGACCGGCCGTCGCTCCAGGCCGCCATCCCGCTGACCGGCTGGAACACGGACAAGACCTGGCCCGAGGTGCAGACGCCGACCCTGGTCATCGGGGCGGACGGTGACACGGTCGCCCCGGTGGCCACGCACTCGGAGCCCTTCTACAACTCGCTGCCGAGCTCGCTGGACAAGGCGTACCTGGAGCTGCGCGGGGCGAGCCACTTCACCCCGAACTCCTCCAACACGACGATCGCGAAGTACAGCATCTCGTGGCTGAAGCGCTTCATCGACAACGACACCCGCTACGAGCAGTTCCTCTGCCCGCTGCCCTCGGCGAGCCTGACCATCGCGGAGTACCGGGGCACCTGCCCGCACACCTCCTGACGACGGGGGAACCGGGGGCCGGACCGCGCGTACCGCGGTCCGGCCCCTTCAGGTGTGCGGGTGTGCTCGGTCCCGGGAGAGGAAACCCGCGATGCTCACGGCGAATCCGGGATCGCGCACAGCCGTCAGGTGATCCCCCGGAAGCACGGCCAGCTCCGCGCCCGCGATCGCCGAGGCCAGCACTTCGGGCCGGGTCGCGAGAGGGTCGTCCGCACCGGCGAGCACCAGCGTCGGGACGACGATCCGGTCCAGCGGCAACGCGTCGCGGTGCACCGAACGTATCTGCGCGGCCAGCGCCAGCCGGTCGCCGCCCGCCGTGTCCGCCAGGACGCGGAAGGCCCGGGTCCGCGCGGGTGCGTCCGCAGCGTCCTCGGCCGTCAGCGCCGCCGACACCAGGTCCGGCGGGATCACCCGGGTGTCGAGCCCGCCCACCTCCACCGCACCCGCGCCGATCCCGCCCACGACCAGACGGCTGATCCGGGCGTCCTGGGCCGCGGCGAGGATCGCGACCACGGCGCCCATGGAGTACCCCGCCACGTGCACCCGGTCCGCGCCGATCCGGTCGATGAGCAACCGCACGTCACGGGCCATCAGCGACTCGCCGTAGCAGGCGTCGGTGTGCGGCCCGTCCGAATCGCCGTGCCCGCGCGCATCCGGGGCGTACACCCGCCGGCCCCGCGCCACCAGCGCCTCCACGACCCCGGGGCCCTCCCAGTTCAGCCGGGCGTGGGCGGCGAAGCCGTGGAGCAGCACGACCGGCGGCAGGGCGCCGTCCGGATCCCGTGACCAGGACCGGTACCGCAGGGTCAGGCCGTCGTGCGTGCGCAGTTCATCCGTCATGCGGCGACGCTAAGGGCGTGCCGCACCCGAACGCGCCGCGTCTGTGCCCCCGCACAGCGCCCGCGCCGTTCTGTTGGGAGCCCGCACCGCACAGGGCCGCCCGGGAACCAGGAGCGGACGCGCACCTTCCGACGCTGTTTACGCGGAAGTAACGTCGACGAGGTGACCCCATCGACGACCGTGCACAGTCCGCCCCGGCTGTACGGCCGCAGCGGCGAACTCGCCATCCTGGACACCCTGCTGGGACGGCTCCGGGCAGGTGACGGCGGAGCACTCGTGCTGACCTCGCCGCCCGGCCTGGGCCGCACCGCCCTGCTGCGACGCGCCGCCGCCGAGCACCACGGCAGGCACGGAGGGACCCTGCTGTACGCCGCCGCCGCCCCCACCGAACAACGGCTGCCCCACAGCGGGCTGCACACCCTGCTGTGCTCCGCGCCGCGCCCGCTGCCCGACACACTCCTGCGGTCCGGCGTCACGCCGGGCGGGCTCCTCGCCGTGCTGCGCGGCCTGGGGGCCGAGGAACCCCTGCTGGTCTGCGTGGACGACGCCCACGCCTGGGACCCGGACTCGCGAGCCGCCCTCGGATACGCCGCCCGCAGACTCGGCGCGGGCAGCCGGGTCGCGGTGGTGATCGGCTCGGCCGACGAGACCGCCTTCGCCGGACTGCCCGCGCTGCGCCTCGCCCCGCTCGACGACGACGCGGCGACCGCGCTGCTCGATTCGCTCACCGCCGCCACCGGCGACGTCGACCCCGTCGTACGCAGCGAGCTCCTGCGCGAGGCGGCAGGCAACCCGCGGCTGCTGGCCGGTCTCGTCGGCCGCCTGACCCCGGGTCAGCTGGCGGGGCGCACGGCGCTTCCGTATCCCCTCCCCGGCGCCGAGAGTGTCCTCGACGCCCACGCCGAACACCTGGGCGGGCTCTCCGCCGACACCCACACCCTGCTGCTGCTCGCCGCCGCCGCGGAGGAACACGAGCCGGACGGGGCCGGGTCCGACGCGGCCCTGCTGCTGCGGGCCGGTGCCCGCGCCGGGCTCGCCACCGCGCAGCTCGACCGGGTGCTGTTCGCCCCCGCCGGGACGGCCGGGGCCCTGCAACGCGCGGGCAGCCGGGTGCACTTCAGCCATCCGCTACTGCGCCGTGCGGTCCTGCACCGGGCACCGCCCGGCCTCCGCCGTGCGGTGCACGAACTGCTCGCGGGCCTGCTCACACGTCCCGGCTCGCCACCGCTGCCCGCCCTCGTCCAGCGGGCCTGTGCGGCGCCCGGGCCCGATGCGGCCCTCGCGGAGCGGCTGGAGGCGGCCGCCGTCGCCCCGTACCCGCACGGCGAACGCTCCGCCGCGCTGGCCCGCGCCGCCGCGCTCTCCACCGACGACTCCCTGCGCGGGGCACGCTTCGCAGCCGCGGCCGAGCAGGCGAGGCTGGCCGGTGACACCGGCCGGGCCCGCGCCATGCTGGCCCGCGTCGGCCCGCACGTGGCCGGAGGCGCCGCGTCGTATGTCCGCGGCATGCTCGCCCTGCGCGACGGGCCGGCGGCCGACGCCCGCGAGGCGCTCCTGACCGCGGCCGGACTCCTCGCCCCGCACGATCCGCGCCGCACCCTGGACGCCCTGTTCGGGGCGGCGGAGGCGGCGTGGGCCATGGGCGACGCCATCGCCTACCTCGACGCCATGAACCGCATTCCCGTGGAGGCCGCCGACCGGCCCATGGCCCAGTACCGCGCCGGCATGTGCGCCGTGCTGGCCGGCCACCCCGGCCGCGGCCACGCGCTGCTGCGGTGCTGCCTTGACTCGGCGGACCGCACCGACGACGCGGGTGAACTCCTGCGTGCGGCGGCCTCGGCGCTGGTGCTCGGCGAGGTCGAGGCCGCCTGCCGGGCGGGCGCCCGCGCGCTCGCCGCCGTACGCACCCGGGGCCCCGAGTCCCTGCTGCCGCACGCACTGGAACAGCTCGCCTACGCCGAACTGCGGACCGGCCGGCACGCGAGGGCGCGGGCGCACGCGCTGGAAGGACTGCACGCCGCACGGCGCACGGGGCAGCCCAACGCCGCGACGCACCTGCACGCCGTGCTCGCGCTCGCGGCCTCCGTGGAGGGACCTGCCGAGGCCTGTGCCGCCCACGCCGACGCGGCCCTGGCCGGTGCGGGACCCCACGGCCTCGCCCAGGCGGCCACGCTCGCCACCTGGGCGGTCGCCCGCGCGGATCTCGCGGCCGGACGGCCCGGTGAGGCGGCTGCCCGGCTCGGGCCACTGGTCAGGCCCGGTCCGGGAACCGGGCACTTCGCCACCCGGATGCTGGCGGTGCCGTGCTACGTCGAGGCGATGGTGCTCTCCGGGCGCGCGGACGAGGGAGCCGCTGAACTCGCAGTGGCGGTCGAGGAGTTCGCGCTGTGGACCGCCCGCACCATCGATCCGCAGGTCCCGGCGCAGCTGGCGCGCTGCCGCGCCCTGCTGGCGCCGCCCGAGGAGGCCGCGACACGCTACGAGGAGGCGCTGGTCCACCACGACCGGGCCGGCGGCGACTTCGAGCGCGCCCGCACCCGGCTGCTCCACGGCCAGCTGCTGCGCCGGCTGCGCCGCACCCGCGAGGCGCGCGGCCCCCTGCGCGACGCACTGGTGGGCTTCGAGCGCTGCTCGGCCCGTGCGTGGGCGGACCGGGCGAGCGGGGAACTGCGCGCCGCCGGGGAGGCGGTGGACGGCCCGGCCCGGGGTGGGCCGGGCCCCCTGGCCGGACTGACCCCGCAGCAGCAGCGGATCGCCCGCTGCGTCGCGGAGGGAGCGACCAACCGCGAGGTGGCCGTGCGGCTCTCGGTGAGCCCCAGGACCGTCGACCACCACCTCCGCAACGTGTTCTCGGCGCTCGGCGTCCGGTCCCGGACCGAACTCGCGCGGCTGCTCGACCGCGGGTCCGGGGCGAGGTTGCAGGACCGTGATGAGAAGAACCGCGCACACCCCTAGGTACCGACCGGGCGGTATGCCATTCTGCGGTCGTCAGGATCGATCGGTGTGCGCCCGCCCAATGCGGGACCGGGCGCACGCCGGGGCCGGCCCAACCGCAGCCGGCCGATTCCGGGTGGAGGGCCGCCATGCCACAGGTCGTACGTTCACGGATCAGGGCGCTGCACGGACCGCCCCCGGTCCCGCAGATGCCGCACCGCTTCCGCTCCCTGGCCGACCGTGAGGCCCTAGCGGTGCTCCACCGGGCGGCCCGCACGCTGTTGGACTCGCTGCCGGAGCTCACCGACCGACTGGTCGAGGCACTGCGGGAGCAGGAGCCCGCCTATCGCGCCGCGATCGAGACCGAGCCGGCCGAGATCTGGCAGGAGGTCCACCACTCCCTGCGCCACAACGTCGCCTCCCTGATCCAGCCACGGGAGTTCAGGGAGGCCGCCCACCGCACCTCCCGGTGGATCGGCGAGAGCCGGGCCGAGCAGGGCGTACCCCTCGACGCGGTCATGCACGCCTTCCGGATGGGCGGGGCGATGGTCTGGCAGGACCTGGTCGACGACACCGCCCGGCGCCACCCCGAGGACACCCGGCTGCTGGTCCATGTCGCCGCGGACGTGTGGAACTTCGTCGACGAGCACTGCGCGGTCGTGGCCGAGGCGTACCGGCAGGCCGAACGGCGCCTGTCCTGGCGCCGCGAGAACCGGCAGCGACTGATGACGGCGGCCCTGCTGGACGGCACCGCCCGGATCGCGGACCTGCCGGACGCCGCGCTGATGCTGGGCCTGCCGGTCCAGGGGCGGTACGCGGTACTCGCGGTGACGGGCCCGAGCCGGACCCCGCACGGCGCGGGGCGCCCGCCCCTGACGCTGGCCGAGGGCGTCCCGGCGCTCTGGCACACCGCGGGCGACGTGGAACTGGCCGTCCTCCCGCTCGGTACGGGCGCGCTCGCCGCGGAGGCCGGCGTGGCGGGCGGGGAGGAAGGCACGGACCCGTCAGGGGCCGCCACGGCCGGCGGCCCCGGCACGGACGCGGGTACCGGGCCCGTTGACGAACTCGCCGAGCTGGCAGCCCGACTGACGGTGCCTCCGGGGACCCGAGTGGGCATCAGTTCCGTGGTCGACGGACTCGCCTCCGTCGGGGACGCACGCGTCCTGGCAGAGACGGCGCTCCGCGCCTGCCCCGCTTCCGGCGGAACCGTCCTGCTGGACGAACACCTGCCCACCGCACTCGTCGTGTCGTCGCCCGGCCTGGGAGCCGCGCTCGCCGACCGCGTGTTCGGGCAGTTGGACGCGCTCGACCCGGCGGACCGTGACGTGCTCGTCGAGACGCTGACCGCGTGGCTCGACGCGGACGGATCGGCGCAGCGGGCCGGGGCCCGTCTGTACTGCCACCGCAACACCGTGCTGAACCGGCTGCGGCGCTTCGAGCAGCTGACGGGGCGCTGCCTGACCCGCCCCACGGACGCGGTCGAGGTCTCGCTGGCGCTGGCCGCCCGTCGGCTGCTGGCGGGCTGACCCCTCCCCGGGCCGGGGCGACGTCCCAGGCAGGCGGCCCGGCGGCAGGCCGCGCCGCCACCGCCGGGCCGCGCGGTCGCCGCGCGGCCCGGCGCGTGCCGGACGCCGACGTCCTGACCCGTCACACGTCCGACTGTATACAGCGGAGTTCAAGCGACCCGGCTGTGCGGACGCACAGATCCTCACCGCGCCGGCTGTACCCGCGCCGCGTCCCGCTCCCGTCCCCTGTGCCGGACACGACCCGGCTGGTGCCATGGCGCGCATGTCCTCAGCTGCACACAGAGCCGTACCGGCGGAGCGAAACCGGTGAGCGGCGCGATCGACGCGCGGTCCCTGGCCGTGGTCATCTTCCTCGGATTCGTGGCGGTGTCCCTGCTGTTGTGCGGGCTCGCCGCCGCGGACCAGGACGACCCGGACCACTTCTACGCCGGCGGCTCCACCCTCGGTCCCGTCGGCGGGGGGCTGGCCATAGCCGGGGACTACGTCTCGGCCGCCACGCTCCTCTCCACCACGGGTTCCGTCGCGCTCGCCGGCTTCGACGGGCTGCTCTTCGCCCTGGCGACGGTCGCGTCCCTGGCCCTGGTCATGCGGTTGTTCGCCGAACGCCTGCGCCGCAGGGGCGTGTTCACGCTCGGCGACTTCCTCGCCGACCGGCTCGGCGACGGTTCCGTACGCCGGGCACTGGGCGTGGCCACGCTCGTCGTCCTGGCGCCCCTGCTACTGGTGCAGCTCACCACCGCCGGGCACGTCATGACGGCCATGTTCGGCCTTCCCGACGGCGCGCTCACCGGCTGCACCGTCGCCAGTGGGGCGCTCATGGTCTGCTACTCGGCCTTCGGAGGCATGCGCGGCACCGGCTACATCCAGATCCTCAAGGTGGCCGTCGTCCTCGGCGCGGTCACCCTGCTCGCCGGACTCGTCCTCGCACGCTTCGGCTGGTCCCCGTTCGCCCTCTTCGACGCGGCCCGGGCGGGCAGCAAGGCCGGCGGCGACTACGCGCGCCCCGGCCTGCAGTTCGGCCACGGGCTCGCGGGCGGGCTCGACCTGATCGGCTTCCAGATCACCCTGGTGCTCGGTGCGGCCTGCATGCCCCACATCATGATGCGGCTCCACCCGATCCGCGACGCCCGGACGGCGCGCCGGGCCGGCGTCTGGGCCGTGGCCCCGGTCGCCCTGCTGTGCGCGGGCATCGTCGTCGTCGGACTCGGTGCGTCCGCCCTGGTCGGCCGTGACCTGCTGCGCGCCGCCGATCCGGCCGGCGGCACGGCCCTGTTGATGGTGACGGGCGCACTGGACCCGGGCGCCGCGGGACCGCGCGACAGCCCGCTGTTCGCGCTCGTCGCCTGCGCCGCCTTCGCCACCACCCTGGCAGCGGTGGCCGGTATCACCCTGGCGGCCGCCTCGTCCGTGGCCCGCGACTTCACGGCGCGGCGAGGAGCCCAGGGTGAGAGCAAGGCCTCGGGCCGGGAGATCCGGCGTGCCCGCTGGGCCGTCGCCGCCATCGGGGCACTCGCCGTGCTGCTCTCGGCGTACACCCACGACCGGAACCCTCAGGTGCTGCTCTCCCTGTCGTTCGCGGCGGCGGCCTCGATCCTGCCGCCCGTCCTGCTGTACGCCCTCTTCCGCCCGCGCTTCGACGCGCGCGGGGTGCGGTGGACCGTGTACGGGACGCTTCCCCTCATCGCGGTCCTGATGGTCCTGTCACCGGCGTTCTCCGGCACGCCCGTCGCGCTGTTCCCGGAGTGGGACTTCGACGTGTTCCCGCTCCAGACACCGGGCCTCGTCACCGTCCCGGCGGGCTTCCTCCTCGGGCTGCTGGGGAGCGGCCGCGGCCCGGACGCCGCCGACGACGAGGCCCGCCACCGCCACCGCACCCGCCGGCCACCCGCCCGGGCCCGCAGCGGGGCCTGAACGGACGGTGCGGCGGGCTGCGGCGCGGGTCAGAGCCCCAGTTCCGCCGTGTGCAGCCGGGCCAGCGCGTCCTTGTCCCCCTCCAGTTCCACCCGCGCCGCGTCCTGGCGCCCCGCCGCGAACAGCAGCAGCTCGCCCGGCTCCCCGGTGACCGTCACCACCGGGGTGCCCTTGTGTGCCACCACCGTCTGGCCGTCCGGGCGCCGCAGCACCAGGCCCACCGGAGCCCGGCGGCCCATCATCCGGGCGGTCTTCTCGGTACGTGACCACAGGACGTCGGCGAAGACGGGGTCCAGTTCCCGCTGCGACCAGTCGGGCTGGGCCCGGCGCACGTCCTCCGCGTGGATGTAGAACTCCACGGTGTTGGCCGCCTCGTCCAGTTGCTTCAGCCCGAAGGGGGACATCCGGGGCGGTCCCGTACGGATGAGCTGGATCAGCTCCTCGTACGGCTTGGCGGCGAACTCGGCCTGCACCCGCTCCAGCCGGTTCTTCAGGGCGCCGAGCAGGATCCCGCCCGCCGCGTCCGCCCGGCGTTCGCGCACCACGACGTGGGCGGCCAGGTCCCGGGTCTTCCAGCCGTTGCACAGGGTCAGGGCCTCCGGGCCCGCCGCCTCCAACAGGTCGGCGAGCAGAAGACGTTCACGCTTCGCATGGGTCGACATGCCCGCCAGCGTACGGCCGCCGCACGGGGTCCGCCCAGTGGACGCACGGCCGGGCACCCACTCCGGCGCGGCACAATGGGGCGCATGACCAGCGCGCCCGGCCCCGTACCCGCAAGCAGCCTCGATCCGGCAGTCGCCGCCCGCCTCAAGCGCGGCCCCGACGGACTGGTCCCGGCCATCGCACAGCAGTACGACACCGGCGAGGTGCTCATGCTCGGCTGGATGGACGACGAGGCGCTGCACCGGACCCTGACCACCGGCCGCTGCACCTACTGGTCACGCAGCCGCCAGGAGTACTGGGTCAAGGGCGACACGTCGGGTCACGTCCAACGGGTGAAATCCGTCGCCCTGGACTGCGACGCCGACACCGTCCTGGTGAAGGTCGACCAGACGGGCGCCGCCTGCCACACCGGTGCCCGCACCTGCTTCGACGAGGACGTCCTCCCGCTCACCGGGCCCCGGTAAGGTCAGCCGCCATGGATCTTGAGACCTTCCGCAAGCTCGCCGTCGACCGGCGCGTCATCCCCGTGAGCCGCCGGCTCCTGGCGGACGGCGACACTCCGGTCGGGCTGTACCGCAAGCTCGCGGCCGAGCGCACCGGCACGTTCCTCCTCGAATCCGCGGAGAACGGCCGCACCTGGTCCCGCTACTCCTTCATCGGGGTACGCAGCGCCGCCGCCCTGACCGCCGTCGACGGACAGGCCCGCTGGCTCGGCACGCCTCCCGTCGGCGTCCCCGTCGACGGTGACCCGCTGGAGACCCTGAGAGCCACGATCGAGACCCTGCACACCCCGCGCGACCTGGTCGGCGACGACGGCCTGCCGCCGTTCACCGGAGGCATGGTCGGCTACCTCGGCTACGACGTCGTGCGCCGGCTGGAGAGGATCACCGAGCACGGCGACGACGACCTGAAGCTGCCCGAGCTCACGATGCTGCTCACCTCGGACCTCGCCGTGCTCGACCACGTCAACGGCACGGTGCTGCTGATCGCCAACGCGATCAACCACAACGACCTCGACACCGGTGTCGACGAGGCGTACGCGGACGCCGTCGCCCGGCTCGACGCCATGGAGCGGGACCTGTCGCGGCCCGTGGAGAACGTCGCCGCCGCCCTCCCGCCCTCGGAACTCCCTCCGTACACCGCGCTCTGGGGCGGCCAGGCGTTCCAGGACGCCGTCGCCGACATCAAGGAGCGCATCAGGGCGGGCGAGGCCTTCCAGGTCGTCCCCTCGCAGCGCTTCGAGACCCCGTGCACCGCGAGCGCGCTGGACGTCTACCGGGTCCTGCGGGCGACCAACCCGTCGCCCTACATGTACCTCTTCCGTTTCGATGGCTTCGACGTCGTCGGCTCCAGCCCCGAGGCGCTCGTCAAGGTCGAGGACGGCCGGGCCATGGTGCACCCCATCGCGGGGACCAGGCACCGCGGCACCACCCCGCACGAGGACCAGGCGCTCGCCGACGAACTCCTCGCCGACCCGAAGGAGCGCGCCGAGCACCTGATGCTCGTCGACCTCGGCCGCAACGACCTCGGCCGGGTCTGCGCACCCGGCAGCGTCGAGGTCGTCGACTTCATGTCGGTCGAGCGCTACTCGCACGTGATGCACATCGTCTCCACCGTCACCGGGCGCGTGGCCGAAGGCCGCACCGCGTTCGACGTCCTCACCGCGTGCTTCCCCGCCGGCACCCTCTCCGGCGCGCCCAAGCCACGGGCCCTGCAGATCATCGAGGAGCTGGAACCGAGCCGGCGCGGCCTCTACGGAGGATGTGTCGGATATCTCGACTTCGCCGGGGACTCCGACACCGCGATCGCCATCAGGACCGCCCTGCTCCGCGACGGCACCGCATACGTGCAGGCCGGAGCGGGCATCGTCGCGGACTCCGACCCCGTCGCCGAGGACACGGAGTGCCGCAACAAGGCCGCTGCGGTCCTGCGGGCGGTCCATACGGCCAACCGCCTCCGGGCCCACTGAGCCGGTAGGGGATAGTGGAGTCCGTGAGTGCTGTCCCCGTACCCCAGCCCCATGCCCGAGCCGCCTCCGCGCCCGACAGTGCGGGAAGCCGCCGGAGCCTCGGCGCCGGCCTGCTCCTCGGGGCCGCCGGCGCCACCGTCGTCCTCCTCGCCTCCGGGCAGACCTGGGCCGAGGGCAAGGCCGCCGTCGGCGGCGGCATTCTGCCGCTCAGCGCCGACGGCCAGGACGTCACCGGCCTCCCCGCCGCCCTCGCCGTCGTCGGCCTGGCCGCCCTCGTCGCGGTCTTCGCCGTACGCGGCGGCAGCCGGATCCTCGTCGCCGGGCTCCTCGCGCTCAGCGGCCTCGGCGCCGGGCTGAGCGCCTGGGCGGGCGCCTCGGACAGCGCCGCCCTGGACGAGCAGGCCGCGCAGACGACCGGCAACACCTCGGCCACGGTCGAGGCGCTCAGCCACACCGCCTGGCCCTACGTCACCGCGGCCGGCGGGCTGCTGATCCTGCTTGCCGGGCTGCTCGCACTGCGCTTCGGCCGAGGCTGGCCCGCCATGTCCGGCCGGTACGAGCGCGACGGCACCCCCCGCCCGCGCAAGGCCCCCCGCACCGCCCCGGACCCGGACCGTCCCGAGGAACTGTGGAAGGCCCTGGACCGCGGCGAGGACCCGACGCGCGAGGCATGACCCCCGAGCCTCACGTCACTCCGTACGTACGGGACAATGGCAGAGAGCTTTTTCGACAGCGTTATCTTCAGAGCGACATCAACAAGGAGCAACTCATGGCGGGCAGCAGCCACGGACACACCCCGGCCGCCTGGACAGGTGCCATCATCTGCTTCATCGGCTTCTGCGTCGCAGGCGTCTTCATGGTCGCGGCCGAGCCGCTCGGCTTCTGGGCCGGCATCGTGGTCGTCGCCCTCGGCGGGATCGTCGGTCTTGCGATGAAGATGGCCGGCCTCGGCATGCCGAAGGAGTCGGCCGAGATGGCCGCCGCCCGGGACCGTGCCGCGCGGGCCCAGGCCACGGCTTAAGGTCCTGTGTCCGGATCGGGCCGGACGGGGAGCGGTGCCTGAGCACGCGAGCCCGGCACGACCCGACGGGACGACCGGCGCGGGTGCCGGTCCACGGACACGACACGAGGCGCAGCCCCGACCGGGCTGCGCCTCGTCGGACAAGCGGGGAGAATCACCGCGTGGACGCCTCAGCCTCTCCCGCCGCCCCTGACCCGGCCCCCGTACCCCGGGCGCCCGGCCCCGCCCTCCCGCAGGCCCCCGCCCCGGTCTCCCGGACGAGGCGGCTGGCCACGCCCGCCGGCGTCATGGCCGTCGTCGTCGCCGCCTTCGGCTACGTCGCGGCCGTCGATCCCAACGAACCGGGCCACTACCCGGTCTGCCCCCTGCTCAGGTTCACCGGGGTGTTCTGTCCCGGGTGCGGCGGCCTCCGCAGCGCGAACGCGTTCGCCCACGGGGACATCCCGGCGGCCCTCGGCTCCAACGCCCTGGCCGTCGTCGGCTACGCCGTGTTCGCCGCGGTCTGGCTGCTCTGGACCGTCCGCGCGAGCCGGGGCCGGCCCCTGCGGATCGCCGTCGCGCCGGCTTGTTGGTGGGGTGTCGGCGCGGTCCTGCTGGTCTTCTCGGTGATCCGCAATCTTCCGTTCGGTGCGGCGCTGGCCCCCTGAATGCCCACTCGGTGGGACGCACGGTCGCCGGATGCGGGCTCTGCGGCCTCCTGCGGATACCATCGATATGGCTGATCCTGTTCCTCATCACCGCTTCGGAAGGGGGCCGCTCGCGTGAGTGTGCTCGACGAGATCATTGACGGCGTCCGCGCCGACCTCGCGGAGCGGCAGGCGCGTGTCAGCCTCGACGAGCTCAAGGAACGCGCCGCACGCGCTCCCCAGGCCAAGGACGGAGTCGCCGCCCTGAGGGGCGAGGGCGTGACCGTCATCTGCGAGGTCAAGCGCTCCAGCCCCTCCAAGGGCGCCCTTGCCGCCATCGCCGACCCGGCCGCGCTCGCCGCGGACTACGAGGCCGGTGGCGCGTCCGTCATCTCGGTCCTCACCGAACAGCGCCGCTTCGGCGGTTCGCTCGCCGACCTGGAGGCCGTCCGGGCCAAGGTCGACATCCCGGTGCTGCGCAAGGACTTCATCGTCACCTCCTACCAGCTGTGGGAGGCGCGGGCCTACGGCGCCGACCTCGCGCTGCTGATCGTCGCCGCCCTCGACCAGGAGGCCCTCGTCTCCCTGATCGAGCGCGCCGAGTCGATCGGCCTGACGCCGCTCGTCGAGGCGCACGACGAGGAGGAGGCGGAGCGTGCCGTGGACGCCGGAGCCAAGATCATCGGTGTCAACGCACGCAACCTGAAGGACCTCAAGGTCGACCGTTCCACCTTCGAGCGCGTCGCCCCCGAGATCCCCGACCACATCGTCAAGGTCGCCGAGTCCGGCGTCCGGGGCCCGCACGACCTCATCGCCTACGCCAACTCCGGCGCGGACGCGGTGCTCGTCGGCGAGTCCCTGGTCACCGGCCGTGACCCGCGGGCAGCCGTCGCCGACCTGGTCGCCGCCGGCGCGCACCCCGCCCTGCGGCACGGACGGGGCTGACCCGACCCGTGCCCGCCGCCCGCATCCTGCCGGGCCCGCGCCCCGCCGGGGCGAGCGCCCGGGACCCGCACGCGCCGCCGGCGCGCGGCTGCCGCCCACCCGTCTCCCTCCGCCACCCTCAACCGAGGCGCTGCGCGCCGCCCTTCTGGCACCGAGGCTGCCGCGCCCCCGCCCGGCGTGTGCACGGGCGGCGCGTGCGGTACGTCATCGGCGACGAGCCCGGACAGGTCAACGGCATGCGATGGCGCACGGGGTCCGCGCAGTAGCGAGCCCCGGCCGTCGTACCCCCGCCCCGCGCGGGATCCGCACGACACACCCCACAGGCCGTCCACCGGCCGACGGGGCGCTTCGCTCACGGCGCATACGGTGAACCCACCCGTCGCAAGTCGAGGAGCACGTCGCATGTCGTCCGACTTCTTCATTCCGGACCCCGAGGGTCTGATCCCCAGCGCCGAGGGGTATTTCGGCGCGTTCGGTGGCAAGTTCATCCCGGAGGCGCTGGTCGCAGCCGTGGACGAGGTCGCCGTCGAATACGACAAGGCCAAGGCCGACCCGGCCTTCGCCGCCGAGCTCAACGCGCTCATGGTCGACTACACCGGCCGGCCCAGCGCACTGACCGAGGTCGCGCGCTTCGCCGAGCACGCCGGGGGAGCCCGCGTCTTCCTCAAGCGCGAGGACCTCAACCACACCGGTTCGCACAAGATCAACAACGTGCTCGGCCAGGCGCTCCTCACCAAGCGCATGGGCAAGACCCGCATCATCGCGGAGACCGGGGCCGGCCAGCACGGGGTCGCCACGGCGACCGCATGCGCGCTCTTCGGCCTGGACTGCACCATCTACATGGGCGAGATCGACACCGAGCGGCAGGCGCTGAACGTGGCGCGGATGCGGATGCTCGGTGCCGAGGTCGTGGCCGTGAAGTCCGGCTCCCGGACGCTGAAGGACGCCATCAACGAGGCGTTCCGCGACTGGGTCGCCAACGTGGACCGCACCCACTACCTCTTCGGCACGGTCGCCGGGCCGCACCCCTTCCCCGCGATGGTCCGCGACTTCCACCGGGTCATCGGCGTCGAGGCCCGGCGCCAGATCCTGGAGCGCGCGGGCAGGCTGCCGGACGCCGCGGTCGCGTGCGTCGGCGGCGGGTCCAACGCCATCGGCCTCTTCCACGCGTTCATCCCGGACACCGACGTCCGGCTGATCGGCTGCGAACCCGCCGGACACGGTGTGGAGACCGGAGAGCACGCGGCGACCCTCACCGCGGGCGAGCCGGGCATCCTGCACGGCTCACGGTCGTACGTCCTCCAGGACGAGGAGGGCCAGATCACCGAGCCCTACTCGATCTCGGCCGGCCTCGACTACCCGGGCATCGGCCCCGAGCACGCCTACCTCAAGGACGTCGGCCGCGGTGAGTACCGCGCGGTCACCGACGCCGCCGCCATGCAGGCGCTGCGCCTCCTCTCCCGTACCGAGGGGATCATCCCGGCCATCGAGAGCGCGCACGCGCTGGCCGGCGCCCTGGAGATCGGGCGCGAGCTCGGTGAGGACGGACTGATCCTGATCAACCTGTCCGGACGCGGCGACAAGGACATGGACACGGCCGCGCGCTACTTCGGCCTGTACGACGGTGCCGACGCGGTCGTCGAGGCCGACGTGGCCGACGGAGAGGTGGAGGTCACCAAGTGAGCGGCAACCGAATGCTCCTCGAAGCGAAGCTGGCGGAGGCGGCGTCCGAGGACCGGGCGGCGCTGATCGCCTACCTGCCCGGCGGGTTCCCGACCGTCGACGGCGGGATCGAGGCCGTCAAGGCGGCCGTCGCCGGCGGCGCCGACATCATCGAGGTGGGCCTCCCGCACAGCGACCCGGTGCTCGACGGTCCGGTCATCCAGACCGCCGACGACATCGCCCTGCGCGGCGGCGTCAAGATCGCCGACATCATGCGCACCGTCCGCGAGACCCACGAGGCGACGGGCGCGCCGATCCTCGTGATGACGTACTGGAACCCGATCGACCGGTACGGCGTGGAGCGCTTCACCGCCGAACTGGCCGACGCGGGCGGCGCCGGGTGCATCCTGCCCGACCTTCCGGTCCAGGAGTCCGCGCTGTGGCGCGAGCACGCCGACAAGCACGACCTCGCCACCGTGTTCGTCGTCGCGCCGAGCAGCAAGGACGCCCGCCTCGCGACCATCACGGCCGCCGGTTCCGGCTTCGTGTACGCCGCCTCGCTGATGGGCGTCACCGGCACCCGCGAATCCGTCGGCGAGCAGGCCCAGGACCTGGTGCGGCGCACCCGCGCCACCAGCTCCCTGCCGGTCTGCGTGGGCATCGGCGTGTCCACGGCCGAGCACGCCCAGCAGGTCGCGGCCTTCGCCGACGGGGTCATCGTCGGCTCGGCCTTCGTGAAGCGGATGCTCGACGCGCCGGACGAGGCCACGGGCCTCGAAGCGGTCCGTGCGCTGGCGGCCGAACTGGCCGAAGGCGTTCGAAAGCGCTGACAGCGCTCGTCATCCGTATGGGTGGACCTGGGACCGGGGAGGCGCTGACGTGCCTCCCCGGTTCGTTTGCGCGGTGTGAGTGAGAACCAAGACCGAAACAGGACCGCGCGCGATCGGCTCGTCCAGCAGCGCGAGCAGGACCGGGCGCGGGAGCGCCGCCGCCGCACGCTGATCGTCTCGACGGCGGTGGTGGGGGTGCTGGCGCTGGCCGCTGTGATCGGCCTGATCGCCGCCAACGCGGGCAAGGACGACCAGGACTCCGAGGCGGGGCCCGCCGTCACCCCGTCCGGGGCGATGGGGGAGGACGGGCTCGCTCTCCAGGTCGGAGCGGACGACGCCCCGTCCACGCTCACGATCTGGGAGGACTTCCGCTGCCCGGTCTGCGCCCAGTTCGAGAACGCCTTCCGCGACACCTTCACGGAGCTCGCGGACAGTGGACAGCTCAAGGTGCAGTACCACCTGGCCACGATCATCGACGGCAATGTCGGCGGCACCGGATCCCTGCGCGCGGCCAACGCGGCCGCCTGCGCGCAGGACGCCGGCAAGTTCGCGCCGTACCACGACGTCCTCTACCGCAACCAGCCGGCGGAGACCGACGACGCCTTCGCCAAGAACAGCAGGCTGATCGAGCTGGCCGGTTCGGTGAAGGGCCTCGACACGCCCGCCTTCCGCAGTTGTGTGGACGACGGCACCCACGACAGCTGGGTGGAGAAGTCGAACAAGGCGTTCGGCGAGGGCGGTTTCGAAGGCACGCCGACGGCGCTCCTCAACGGCGAGTCGATCTTCCCGAAAAAGGGGAACGAGCAGATCTCCGCCGCCAACATCAAGAAGTGGGTGGCCGAGGCCAACAAGGGCAAGAAGCCCGGGACCGTCGGAGCGACACCCTCGTCGTCCTGAGCGCGGTCCCGGCCCCGGCGGAGGGGGTGTGCGGCCGGGGCCCGTTACCCAGAAGTTGCCGGACGGCTTGCCGTACGTCCCGTCCGGCAGGGTAGCGTCGACCTCGTCATGAACTCTGCCTTCATTCCCAGCCCGTCGACCGGGGTGATCGAGCTCGGCCCGATCCCGCTCCGCGGCTACGCGTTCTGCATCATCATCGGTGTCTTCGTCGCCGTCTGGTTCGGCAACAAGCGCTGGATCGCCAGGGGCGGCAAAGCCGGCACCGTGGCCGACATCGCCGTCTGGGCCGTGCCCTTCGGCCTCGTCGGCGGCAGGCTCTACCACGTCATCACCGACTACCAGCTGTATTTCAGCGACGGTGAGGACTGGGTGGACGCCTTCAAGATCTGGGAGGGCGGCCTCGGAATCTGGGGCGCGATCGCGCTCGGCGCGGTCGGCGCCTGGATCGGCTGCCGACGCCGCGGCATCCCGCTCCCTGCGTGGGCGGACGCGCTGGCGCCCGGGATCGCCTTCGCCCAGGCGATCGGCCGCTGGGGCAACTGGTTCAACCAGGAGCTGTACGGCAAGCCGACGGACCTGCCGTGGGCGCTCAAGATCAGCGAGGGCACGAACCGGGTCGAGGGGACGTACCACCCGACCTTCCTCTACGAGTCCCTGTGGTGCGTCGGTGTCGCACTGCTGGTGATCTGGGCCGACCGCCGCTTCAAGCTGGGCCACGGCCGGGCGTTCGCGCTCTACGTCGCGGCGTACTGCGTGGGCCGCGGGTGGATCGAGTACCTGCGCGTCGACGAGGCGCACCACGTGCTGGGCCTCCGGCTCAACGTGTGGACCGCGATCATCGTGTTCGCGCTGGCGGTCACGTACATCGTGATCTCGGCGAGGGTGCGGCCGGGCCGCGAGGAGATCGTCGAGCCCGACCTGACGAAGGACGGCGGGAAGTCCGGATCCGACGAGAGCCCTTCCTCCGACGACGACGCCCCCTCCGACGACGCCTCCGCCGAAGGCACCACCCCGCAGGACGCCTCGTCCGACGACGCGGCCTCCGTGGAGAACGCCTCGTCCGACAGCGCACCCGACGCCTCCGCCGACGGGCCCCAGGAGCCTGAGGACGACGGAGCCGCCCCGCAGAAGGCCGACCGGAGCTGACGACACCGACAGCACGAAGGGGCCGTCCGACCCGCACGGGTCGGGCGGCCCCTTCGCGTCGTCCCCGGCGGTCCGGGGCCGTCCGGGATCCGGCGAAGACCGGACAGAAGGCATCCGCGCCCGCCCCGAGGGGCGGTCCCCTGCAGCTCCGCCCGCCCGGGGTCTCAGCGGCGCCGGGCCAGTGCGAGCGTGCGCTCCGCGCTCGCCACCACGGCCGCGTCCACGAACCTTCCGTCCGGCAGGGCCTGGGCGCCCTCCTGGGTGCGGGCCGCCTCCACGATCTGCTCCGCCGCCTCGACCTCACGCGATGTCGGCCGGAACGCCCGCTCGATCACCGGCAGCTGCCTCGGATGGATCGCCGCCCGCCCCAGCAGGCCGAGGTCCCGCCCGTGGGCGCAGGACGACCGCAGCCCGGACAGATCCCGGACGTCCGGGAACACGGACATGACGGGCGGGGCCAGACCGGCCGCCCGCGCCGCGATCACCACACGGCTGCGTGACCAGTCGAGTCCGGCGTCGTCCCGCACCCCCAGATCCGCCCTCAGGTCCGCCTCGCCGAGCGCGATCCCCCGCACGTCGTGATGGGCCCCGGCGATCGAGTACGCGTGCTCGATCGCCAGTGCCGACTCCAGCAGCGGATACAGCGGCACACCCGGTGCCAATGCCGCGACGTGGTGCACCGACGCCGCGTGGGTGATCTTGGGAAGCCGCATCCCCGACAGCCCGGGCAGCCGCGCCAGGGCCCTGACGTCCCCCTCGCCGTGAACCCTGACGTGGACCGGGGCCACCGACGGGCCGGGCGTCGGGGGATCGGAGAGCAGCTCCGCCGTCGCCGACCGGGCGTACTCCTTGCGGTCCGGTGCGACGGCGTCCTCCAGGTCGACGATGACCACATCCGCGCCCGAGCCCAGGGCCTTGCGGACCACGGCGGGCTTGTCCCCGGGTACGTACAGCCAGGTCAGTGCCACCGCGGCCCCGTTCACAGTGCACCCTCCTCCCGCAGTTCGGCGATCCTCGGCGCGGAGAGCCCGAGCGCCGTCAGGATCTCCTCCGTGTCCGCCCCGTGCGGCCGGCCCGCCCAGCGGATCGCCCCCGGGGTCTCCGAGAGCCGGAACAGCACGTTCTGCATCCGCAGCGGCCCCAGTTCCGGGTCCTCGACCTCGGTGATCGAGCCCAGCGCCCGGTACTGGGGGTCCTCCATCACGTCCCGTACGTCCTGGATCGGGGCGATCGCCGCCTCGGCCTTCTCGAACGCGTCCACGGCCTCCTCCCGGGTACGCCGGGCGATCCAGTGCCCCACGGCCTCGTCGAGTTCGTCGGCGTGTTCGGCGCGGGAGCTCCCGGCACCGAACCATGGTTCGTCGATCAGCTCGGGGCGCCCCACCAGGCGCATGACGCGCTCCGCGACCGACTGGGCCGACGTCGAGACGGCGACCCAGTGCCCGTCGGAGGTGCGGTAGGTGTTGCGCGGGGCGTTGTTACGGGAGCGGTTGCCGGTGCGCGGCTGGACGTAACCGAGCTGGTCGTACCAGAGGGGCTGCGGGCCCAGCACGGTGAGGATCGGCTCGATGATCGCCAGGTCCACTACCTGTCCGCCGCCGGTCCGGTCACGTCCGGCCAGCGCCGTCATCACCGCGTACGCCGTGGCGAGCGCCGCGATCGAGTCGGCGAGTCCGAACGGGGGCAGCGTGGGCGGACCGTCCGGTTCCCCGGTGACGGCGGCGAAGCCGCTCATCGCCTCGGCGAGCGTGCCGAAACCGGGCCGGTGCGCATAGGGGCCCGACTGGCCGAAGCCGGTGACCCGGGTGAGGACCAGGCGCGGGTTGACGGCGCTCAGCTCCTCCCAGCCGAGTCCCCAGCGCTCCAGCGTCCCGGGCCGGAAGTTCTCGATGACCACGTCGGTGTCCGCCGCCAGCCGCAGCAGGACGTCGCGGCCGCCGGGGCTGGACAGGTCCAGGGTCAGCGTGCGCTTGTTGCGGCCGAGCAGCTTCCACCAGAGCCCGACGCCGTCCTTCGAGGGACCGTGGCCGCGTGAGGGGTCGGGCTTGCGGGGGTGCTCGACCTTGATGACCTCGGCCCCGAAGTCCCCGAGCATCGTGGCCGCGAGAGGCCCGGCGAAGAGCGTGGCGAGGTCCAGGACCCGCAGGCCGGCGAGCGGCGGTGTCGTCTCCGGGCCGGTCACGCGGCATCGATCTCACTGCGGAAGGGCATCGACGTCGAGGCGCCCGCCCGCTGTACGCAGAGCGCGGCGGCCGAGGACGCCCAGGCCAGCGACTCGGGCACGGACCTGCCCTCGCCGAGGGCCACGGCGAGCGTGCCGACGAACGTGTCCCCGGCGCCCGTCGTGTCGACGGCGGTGACCTCGGGCGCCTGGAACAGGACGGGTTCGCCGCCCCGGGCAGCGTAGAGACAGCCCCTGCGCCCCAGGGTGATCACGACCTCCGGGACCTGGCGGAGCAGGATCTGCGCCGCCGCGTGCGGTTCCTCGTAACCGGTGAGGGCCGCGGCCTCGTGCTCGTTGGGGACCAGCAGGTCGACCGCCTCCAGGAGTTCGGACGGCAGCGGCTGTACGGGCGACGGTGTGAGGATCGTGCGTACGCCCCGCGCCCTCGCCGTCCGCGCCGCCTCGGTCACGACGGCGAGCGGGAGTTCCAGCTGCAGGAGCAGCAGGGCGGCAGCGGCGATGGCTGCCTCCTCACCCGCGCCCAGCGTGATCACGGTGCCGTTCGCACCGGGGACGACCACGATCGAGTTGGCCCCCTCGTCGTCGACGACGATGTGCGCGGTTCCGCTGGGGCCCGCGGCGGTGTGCAGCAGTTCGGTGTCCACGCCCGCGTGTTCCAGATTCGTCCGCAGCCGCGAGCCGTACTCGTCCGTGCCGACCGCGCCGATCATCACGACGTCGCCGCCCGCGCGCGCGGCCGCGACGGCCTGGTTGGCGCCCTTGCCGCCGGGTACGGTCCGGAACTCGCGTCCGGTGACGGTCTCCCCGGGCCCTGGTGCCCGGGCGACGTAGGCGACGAGGTCCATGTTGGTGCTGCCGAGCACCGCGATCGCTGTCATGGGCGGCGTACCTCCTGGTAGGTGAGTTCCGCGAGGGTGTCGAAGCCGATGGAGCCGAAGCCGGCCACGGATGTGGCGAGCCTGTTCTTGAGCGGCGCGGTCCACCGGTCGGGCAGTGCGTCGGCCCGGCCGGCGAGCAGGCCCGCGAGCGAACCGGCGGTCGCGCCGTTCGAGTCGGTGTCCCAGCCGCCGGACACCGCGCGGCAGACGGAGCCGGCGAAGTCCCCGTCGGCGTGGGTGAGGGCGGCGGCGAGCAGTGCCGCGTTGGGCAGGACGTGCACCCAGTGGTGCGTGGCCGCGAAGGTGGTGTGCAGGCGGTCCACGACCGTGTCGAAGTCCGCCTCGCCGCGGGCCGTCCTGATGCCGAGCCGGACGGCCGCGGCGTAGCGGGAACGGGGCGGGACCACACGGAGTCCCGCCGCGAGGCAGCCGTGCACGTCCGTCTCGCCGCCCGCCGCCTCCGCGAGCGCCGCGGCGGTGAACATCGCGCCGTACACCCCGTTGGCCGTGTGTGTCAGCACCGCGTCCCGGTGTGCCTGTTCGGCGGCCGCGGCCGGGTCGCCGGGGTGCGTCCAGCCGTGCACGTCCGCCCGGATCTGGGCGCCGATCCACTCACGGAAGGGGTTGCGGTGCCGCGCGGTGTCCGGTGGCTCGACGCCGTCGAGGAGGTTGCGGTAGGCGACGCGTTCGGCGGTGAAGACGCGTCCGGCGGGGAGTTCGGCGAGCCAGAGGCGGGCGACGTCGTCGGTGGTGAAGTCCGGGCCGTGGCGCTGGAGCAACAGCAGTGCCAGCAGCGGGAAGTTGAGGTCGTCGTCCTCCGGCATGCCGTCGATGTTCTCGGCGAGGGAGGTGGGCGCCGAACGCCGGTTCCACGGATGCGCGGCGGCGAGGGCGGCCGGCAGCCCCCGGGCGGTGAACCAGGTGGTGAGCGGCCAGTTCCCGGTGGCGCGGCCGATGGCCCGGATGCCTTCCAGCGGGAGCTTCTCGACCGGTTTTCCGAGCAGACAGCCGGCGGCCCGGCCCAGCCAGGCGGCGTGGAGGCGGTCGGGTCCCGGGAACATCGTGCCGGCACGGGGGGCCGGCCAGCGGGGACACACCGCCCTGATCGCGGGGAGCTCCGTCGGCTCGTCCCGGGCGCGGGGGCTGTCCAGCCGGCCGAGTTCGTCCAGCAGTTCCTCGGCGAGCGGGCGCAGCCCGGGCGGCGCGTGCGGTTCGGAGGCACCCGCCCGCTCGGGGGCCGGGGCGCCGCCCGCCGCGTACCACCGCTTCCCGATGTCCGCGGTGTCCCGGCCGTCCTGCGCGGCCTGGCGCAGTTCGTGGCCCACCAGGTCCTCGGGCTGGACCCAGGTCAGGCGCACACTCACCGGCCGCCGCCCGCCAGCGCGGCGAACGCCGCCTCGTGGGTGCGCCGCCGTGCCGTGTCCCGCGCGAAGACCTCGCGGGCGACCTCCGTCAAGGCCCGCGCGGGAGCGTGCAGATCGAGGCGGCTGGCCTCGGAGACCGTCTTCACCCAGTCGACGGGAATGCCCTGCTCGCCGTGGAGCGCCCCCGCCAGGGCGCCGCTCATCGTGGCGATCGAGTCGCAGTCGCGGCCGTAGTTGACCGAACCGAGCACCGTGCGGCGGTAGTCGCCCCCGCCGACGAGCAGCATTCCGAGCGCGACCGGCAGTTCCTCGACGGAATGCAGCCGCGAGGGCCTGCGGGCACCGAGAGAAGGCTCGCGGTAGTGCGGGCCCACCGTGTCGAACGGCGCGACGGCGGCGCGCAGCGGGGCCAGCGCCGACTCGAAGTCCGTGTGCCCCGCGGCGGCTTCGCACACGGCCTCGATCGCCGAGCGGGTGCCGTCCTTGGCGAGCGCCAGGGCCGCCTCGACGACGGAATCCGGCGTGGCGCCCGGGGTGCAGGCGGCCGCGACCGCGGCGGCCAGGATCCCCGCGGCCTCCCGCCCGTACGAGGACTGGTGGGCCCCCGCGACGTCGAGCGCCTCCGCGTACGCGGCCTCCGGGTGGGCGGCGTTCACCAGGCCGACCGGGGCCATGTACATCGCCGCCCCGCAGTTGACGATGTTGCCCGAGCCCGCCTCGCGGGGGTCGGCGTGGCCGTAGTGCAGCCGTGTGACGATCCACTTCTCCGCCAGGAAGATCCGCTGCAGGGGGAGCGCCTCGGCCTCCAGCTCGGGGATCCAGCGGGGCCGCGACATCAGGTCCGGGACGAGGTGGTCGGCGACGTCGTACGCGTCGAGGTGGCCGCGGACCGTCTCGTACACCCGCACCAGGGCATGGGTCATCAGGGTGTCGTCGGTGACGTGCCCGTCGCCCTTGTGATACGGGGCGATGGGGCGTGCGGTGCGCCAGTCGTCGCCGTACCAGGGGCCGACGACACCGCTCACCCGGCCGCCGTGACGCTCCGCGATCTGCTCGGGGGTCCAGCCCTCGACGGGGCCGCCGAGGGCGTCGCCGACGGCCGCGCCCACGAGTGCTCCGGTGATGCGCTCATCCAGGGTGAGGGTCGGGACGGCCGCGGGAGCTTGAGTTGTTTTGTGCGTCATGTCGGAATTGTCCACCCGGGGTGACCGGTTCCGTGGCTGCCAGCAACCCGGCGAGTTCGATCAGATCGGTGCCGGCCAGGCGTGGAAGGGCGCATCCGGCGAGCGTGCGGCAGGCCTCCCGCCAGCCGGCCGGCACCGCGCCGATTCCGCCCAGCGCACCGGTCAGCGCCCCTGCGAGGGCAGGGGCCGAATCGGCGACCCGGGACAGGCAGGCCGCGGCCGGGACGGCCTGCGCGATCTCACCCCGGGCCGCGGCCGTCAGGGCCAGGGCGACCGGCACGGTCTCGGCGGCGGCGATCCCGTAGCTGTAGACGTGGTCCACGATCTGATGCTCCAGCACCGGGACGAGCGCGAAGGCGCCCGCCGCCTCACCGGCGAACTCCCGGGCCAGCCGCACGGCGTGGACGGCGTTGCGGGCGATCTCGGTGCCGTCGGGCAGCTGTTCGAGCGCCGTGTCGACCACCGTGTCCACATCGGCCCCCGCGAGCGCCACGGCGATCGCGGCGGCGACCGCCCGCGCGCCGTACACCCCGTCACCGTCCTGGGTGTACCGGGCGTCGAACTCGGCGAGCTCCGCCGCCGCCGACGGGTCGCCGGGGTGCACGATCGCGAGCACAGCGGCCCGCACACAGGCGGCGTCGTCGAAGTAGTGCGGGTTGTCGTGGCCGGTGGCGGGCGGCCGCAGCCCCGCGGCCAGATTGCCCAGCCCGGCCCGGACCGAGATCCTGGCACGCAGCGGGAGCACGGCGGCCTCGACCTCGGGTGCGCGGGCGCTCGCGGCGGCCACCTTCGCGGCCAGCGCGTTCCACGACCGGTCGATCGCGTCCCGCATCCGCCTGGAGGGGGAGAGACCGGGCGCGTGGTCGGCCGCGGCGGCCAGCACGGTCCGGGCGGTGAACGCGGCCCACTCGGCGTCGTCGGACGGCCCGAGCCGCAGCGGCTCGGGCGGCTGATTGAGGGCGATGGGGACGGGAAGTGTCGTGGTCGCGTTCTGCTCCGCGAAGGTGTCCAGCTCCCGGGTGAGCCGCCGGGTCCACTCCGGCATGCGCGCGGCCCGGTGCCGCGCCGCGGGCCATCCGGCCGCGTCCCCGGCCGCCAGGCCGAGCAGCAGGCCCTCGATCCTGGCCTGCCTCCCGGGAGCGCCGTGCCCCTGGGAGCCGGGGGCCGGGCGGGCGGCCGGTTCGGCGGTGATGCGGATGGCTACGTGAGGGGCCGCCGGATCACCGGTGGCGGGGGACGCGCTCCCGGGGGCGCGCGGGGCGCCGGTCACCGGCCGGCCTGCCGGGCACGGGCCCCGGGGGCCGCGGGAAACGGAGCGTGCCCGCCGGCCCCGCCGGGCGGTGCGGTGAAGGCGTGCTCCCGGCCCGGCGTTTTCCCCGTGCCCCTCGGGGGAGCCTCGGCCTCGTCCGGGGTCAGCAGCTCCGCGATGTCCAGCACGTGATAGCCCCGCATCGACGGCAGGCAGCTGCCCCGGACCGGCCCGATCGCCGACGCCCATTCACGGGGGATCGCCGACGCCCCGTGCAGCGCCCCGGCCAGTGCCCCCGCGACGGCCGCCGTGGTGTCGGCGTCCCGGCCCATGTTCACGGCCATGAGCACCGCCGTACGGAAGTCACCGCGCGCCGCCGTGAACGCCCCGAACGCCAGGCCCACCGCCTCGGGCGCCAGATCCGTCCAGGGGTAGCCGCCGATCACCACGGCGGAGCGCACCGCGCGTTCCCCCGCCAGCCGGTCCGGGTACGAGCGCTGCGCGGCGGTGACCGCACGCCGCAGCGAACGGGCGGTCCAGGAGTCCATCGGTACGACGGAGAGCGCGGCGGCGATGACCGACGCGAGCCCGGCCCCGACCATCGCGGCCGCCACACCGGCCGCGACCGCCTGACCGCCGTAGATGCCCTCGCCGTCATGGCTGACCCGTCCGTCCACGGCCACCAGGCGGGCTGCCTCCGCAGGCCGTCCCGCGGCGAAGACCCCGAACGGCGCCGCCCGCATGGCGAGACCGTCGCTCCAGGCGTGCCGGTGCTGCGCCGAGATCGGCGCGGCGAGACCCCTGCGGAGGTTCTCCAGCGTGCCCCGCTCGCTGAATCCCGCCCCCCGGAAGGGGCCCTCGTCCAGATCGGCGATCCAGTGGTGCCACGCCCGCTCGACGTGCGAGACGGTCAGTGCGGAACCGTGCCGGGCCAGCAGCAGCCCGGAGAAGATCGCGTACTCGGTGTCGTCCGTTCCCGCCGGGTCGTCGCTGACGAAGCCCTCGATGCGGCCCCAACGGCGACGGATCTCGGACGGCCGCAGGTTCTCCGCCGGGGCGCCGAGCGCGTCACCGACCGCGAGCCCCAGCAGCGCCCCCCGCGCCCGGTCGCCCGTGTCCGCCGCCGGGCCGTCGGCTGTCAGCTCCATCGTGTCGCCCCTTCGCTCGCATCCGTCACTCGCACCGGCCACCCGCGTCCGGGTCTCCGGACGAACCGGCCGACCCGGATAGAAGGGGATTCCACGCGCGGGCGGAAGAGAGGCGTTCAAACCGTATAAATCGGCCGCCCGGGTGACGCTCGCGAGGCAGGTAAGTTCGGCCTTCCTTGCTGGCGGGAGGCCTTTTTCGTGCGTACTTTCGAGTGTGCGGAGCGGAAGTGACACGTTCGGGGCCCGCTCCCGGAATGGGGAGAGCTGTGTCCATCATCGAGACCGACGCCGTACTGCACGAGGCGCACCGGGACAACCACACCCACCGTGACGTCAACGGCGGCTGGCTGCGTCCCGCCGTGTTCGGGGCCATGGACGGCCTGGTCTCCAACCTGGCGCTGATGACGGGCGTCGCCGGCGGCGCGGTCTCCCACCAGACCATCGTGATCACGGGCCTCGCGGGACTGGCCGCCGGTGCGTTCTCGATGGCCGCCGGGGAGTACACCTCCGTCGCCTCGCAGCGCGAGCTCGTCGAGGCGGAGCTCGCCGTCGAGCGTCGCGAGCTGCGCAGGCACCCCGTCGACGAGATGGAGGAGCTCGCCTCCCTGTACGAGTCCCGGGGCGTCGAGCCGGCGCTCGCTCGCGAGGTCGCGCTGCAGCTGTCCAGGGACCCCGAGCAGGCCCTGGAGATCCATGCCCGCGAGGAGCTCGGCATCGACCCGGGGGACCTGCCCTCACCGCTGGTCGCCGCCGTGTCGTCCTTCGGCGCCTTCGCCCTGGGCGCGCTGCTTCCCGTGCTGCCCTTCCTGCTCGGCGCCACGCGGCTGTGGCCCGCCGTGCTGCTCGCCCTCGTGGGCCTGTTCGGCTGCGGCGCCGTGGTGGCCAGGGTGACCGCCCGCAGCTGGTGGTTCAGCGGCCTGCGCCAGCTCCTCCTCGGAGGAGCGGCCGCCGCGCTCACGTACGGACTGGGCACCCTGTTCGGTGTAGCCGCGGGCTGAGGCCGCCGCCCGCCCGTGCCACGCCCCGGCGGGCGGGCACGTCCAGCCCTGTCGCTCCTCGCAGGCGCTTCCGGCCGCGGGTGCGGGACTTTGTCCGCGTCCCGCGGCGTTGTACCGATGTGACGTACGTCTTGGCGCACGTCACTGGGCCTATGGGTAAGCGGCCCCTAAAGTGAGACGCTATGCAGAGCTACACATAAGTAGCCGTTACCTGGCGGTTTCGATTCCATGACCGGCGGGCAAGAGCCGTAGACACCGCGGGCAACGACGCTCGCTCTCTGCGGTCTCCCAGGACAGTGGTCCACCATGATCCGTCCCCTCGTGACCCACCCGCACCGCGGCTCCGCGGTGTCCGCATGCTGGAACGTCCTATTCGCTTTTTGAGAAGCGTTCCATCATGTAACCTGCACGAAATTTCGCAGAGGGCCAACGTCGTCCCTCGGCACAGCACATGCCACGACGACGACGGGAGTGCCGATGCGCATCCACGCCTGGTCGCCCATGGACGGTCGCCCTGTCCAGCAGGGGATGTACGACCCCCGTAACGAGCACGACGCCTGTGGCGTCGGGTTCGTGGCCACTCTGACCGGTGTGGCCAGCCATGAGCTGGTCGAGCAGGCGCTGACCGTACTGCGCAACCTCGAACACCGCGGCGCCACAGGATCCGAGCCCGACTCGGGCGACGGCGCCGGCATTCTCCTTCAGGTCCCGGACGCCTTCCTCCGCGAAGAGGTCGAGTTCGAACTCCCCGAGGCCGGCTCGTACGCCGTCGGCATCGCCTTCCTGCCGGCGGACGACTCCGCCGACGCCGTCCAGCAGATCGAGAAGATCGCCGCCGAAGAGGGCCTCGACGTCCTCGGCTGGCGCCAGGTCCCGGTCACGCCGGACATCCTCGGCAACGGCGCCCGCGCCGTCATGCCGGAGTTCCGCCAGCTGATCGTCGCCGGGGGCGGCAGCGCCGGCATCGCACTGGACCGCAAGGCGTTCGTCCTGCGCAAGCGCGCCGAGCGTGAGGCCGGGGTGTACTTCCCCTCGCTCTCCGCCCGCACGATCGTCTACAAGGGCATGCTCACCACCGGGCAGCTGGAGCCGTTCTTCCCCGACCTCTCCGACCGCCGTTTCGCCACCGCGGTCGCACTGGTCCACTCCCGCTTCTCCACCAACACCTTCCCGAGCTGGCCGCTCGCCCACCCGTACCGCTTCGTCGCGCACAACGGCGAGATCAACACGGTCAAGGGCAACCGCAACTGGATGAAGGCCCGCGAGTCCCAGCTGGCCTCCAGCCTCTTCGGCGAGGCGCAGCTCGACCGGATCTTCCCCGTCTGCACCCCGGACGCCTCCGACTCGGCCTCCTTCGACGAGGTCCTGGAGCTGCTCCACCTCGGCGGCCGCTCGCTGCCCCACTCGGTGCTGATGATGGTCCCCGAGGCGTGGGAGAACCACGCCTCCATGACCCCGGCCCGCCGCGCGTTCTACCAGTACCACTCCACGATGATGGAGCCCTGGGACGGACCCGCCTGCGTCACCTTCACCGACGGCACCCAGGTCGGCGCGGTCCTCGACCGCAACGGTCTGCGCCCCGGCCGCTACTGGGTCACCGACGACGGGCTCGTCGTCCTCTCCTCCGAGGTCGGCGTCCTGGACATCGACCCGGCCAAGGTCGTCCGCAAGGGCCGCCTCCAGCCCGGCCGGATGTTCCTCGTCGACACCGCCGAGCACCGCATCATCGAGGACGACGAGATCAAGGCGTCCCTGGCCGCCGAGAACCCGTACGAGGAGTGGCTGGAAACCGGCGAGATCGAGCTCGAGGACCTCCCCGAGCGCGAGCACATCGTCCACACCCACGCCTCGGTCACCCGCCGCCAGCAGACCTTCGGCTACACCGAGGAAGAGCTCCGCGTCCTCCTGGCCCCGATGGCCCGCACCGCCGGCGAACCCCTCGGCTCCATGGGCACCGACTCGCCCATCGCCGCGCTGTCCGAGCGCCCCCGGCTGCTCTTCGACTACTTCACCCAGCTCTTCGCCCAGGTCACCAACCCCCCGCTGGACGCCATCCGTGAGGAACTCGTCACCTCGCTGCGCTCCTCGCTGGGCCCCCAGGGCAACATCCTGGAGCCGACCGCCGCCACGTGCCGCAGCGTCACGCTGCCGTTCCCGGTGATCGACAACGACGAGCTCGCCAAGCTGATACACATCAACGCCGACGGCGACATGCCGGGGATGAAGGCGGCCACGCTGGCCGGCCTCTACCGCGTCAGTGGCGGCGGCGAGGCCCTGGCCGCCCGGATCGAGCAGATCTGCGCCGAGGTCGACGCCGCCATGGAGGACGGTGCCCGCCTGATCGTCCTGTCCGACCGGCACTCCGACGCCGAGCACGCGCCGATCCCGTCGCTGCTGCTCACCTCCGCCGTCCACCACCACCTCATCCGCACCAAGCAGCGCACCCAGGTCGGCCTGCTGGTCGAGGCCGGTGACGTCCGCGAGGTCCACCACGTCGCGCTGCTCATCGGCTACGGCGCCGCCGCCGTGAACCCGTACCTCGCGATGGAGTCCGTCGAGGACCTCGTCCGCGCCGGTACGTTCATCGAGGGCATCGAGCCCGAGCTGGCCATCCGCAACCTGATCTACGCCCTCGGCAAGGGTGTCCTGAAGGTCATGTCCAAGATGGGCATCTCGACCGTCGCGTCCTACCGCGGCGCGCAGGTCTTCGAGGCCGTCGGCCTGGACGAAGCCTTCGTCGCCCAGTACTTCAACGGCACCGCCACCAAGATCGGCGGCGCCGGCCTCGACGTCGTCGCCAAGGAGGTCGCCGCTCGGCACACCAAGGCGTACCCCGCATCCGGGATCTCGGCGTCGCACCGCGCGCTGGACATCGGCGGCGAGTACCAGTGGCGCCGTGAGGGCGAACCGCACCTCTTCGACCCGGACACGGTCTTCCGCCTCCAGCACGCCACCCGCAACCGCCGGTACGACATCTTCAAGCAGTACACGGGCCGGGTCAACGAGCAGTCCGAGCGCCTCATGACGCTCCGCGGACTGTTCGGCTTCAAGAGCGGCCGTGAGCCGATCTCCATCGACCAGGTCGAGTCCGCCTCCGAGATCGTCAGGCGCTTCTCCACCGGCGCCATGTCCTACGGCTCCATCTCGCAGGAGGCGCACGAGACCCTCGCGATCGCCATGAACCAGCTGGGCGGCAAGTCCAACACCGGTGAAGGCGGCGAGGACGCCGAGCGCCTCTACGACCCCGCCCGACGCTCGTCCATCAAGCAGGTCGCCTCCGGCCGCTTCGGTGTGACCAGCGAGTACCTGGTCAACGCGGACGACATCCAGATCAAGATGGCGCAGGGCGCCAAGCCCGGCGAGGGCGGCCAGCTGCCCGGCCACAAGGTCTACCCGTGGGTCGCCAAGACCCGGCACTCCACCCCGGGTGTCGGCCTGATCTCGCCCCCGCCGCACCACGACATCTACTCCATCGAGGACCTGGCCCAGCTGATCCACGACCTCAAGAACGCCAACCCGGCGGCCCGCATCCACGTGAAGCTGGTCTCCGAGGTCGGCGTCGGCACGGTCGCCGCGGGTGTCTCCAAGGCCCACGCGGACGTCGTCCTCATCTCCGGCCACGACGGCGGTACGGGTGCCTCGCCCCTCACCTCCCTCAAGCACGCCGGCGGTCCCTGGGAGCTCGGCCTCGCCGAGACCCAGCAGACCCTGCTGCTCAACGGCCTGCGTGACCGCATCGTCGTGCAGACCGACGGCCAGCTCAAGACCGGCCGCGACGTGGTCATCGCCGCGCTGCTCGGCGCCGAGGAGTTCGGTTTCGCGACCGCGCCGCTCGTCGTCTCCGGCTGCGTCATGATGCGCGTCTGCCACCTCGACACGTGCCCGGTCGGCATCGCCACCCAGAACCCCGTCCTGCGCGAGCGGTTCTCCGGCAAGGCCGAGTACATCGTCAACTTCTTCGAGTTCATCGCCGAAGAGGTCCGCGAGATCCTCGCCGAACTCGGTTTCCGCACGATCGAAGAGGCCGTCGGCCACGCCGAACTCCTCGACACCGATCGGGCCGTCACACACTGGAAGGCCCAGGGCCTCGACCTCGAGCCCCTCTTCCACGTGCCCGAACTTCCCGAGGGCGCGGTGCGCCACCAGATCGCCGAGCAGGACCACGGCCTGGCCAAGGCGCTCGACAACGAGCTCATCAAGCTCGCCGCCGACGCCCTCGGCGCCGACAGCGCCGAGTCGGCCCAGCCGGTCCGCGCGCAGATCGCGATCCGCAACATCAACCGGACCGTCGGCACCATGCTCGGCCACGAGGTGACCAGGAAGTTCGGCGGTGCGGGCCTGCCCGAGGACACCATCGACATCACCTTCACCGGGTCCGCCGGGCAGTCCTTCGGCGCGTTCGTGCCGCGTGGTGTGACCCTGCGCCTGGAGGGCGACGCCAACGACTACGTCGGCAAGGGCCTCTCCGGCGGCCGCGTCATCGTCCGTCCGGACCGCGGCGCCGACCACCTGGCCGAGTACTCCACCATCGCCGGCAACACCATCGGCTACGGCGCGACCGGCGGGGAACTCTTCCTCCGCGGCCGGACCGGTGAGCGCTTCTGCGTCCGCAACTCCGGTGCCACGGTCGTCTCGGAGGGCGTGGGCGACCACGGCTGCGAGTACATGACCGGCGGACACGCGGTCGTCCTCGGCGAGACCGGACGCAACTTCGCGGCCGGCATGTCCGGCGGCATCGCGTACGTCATCGACCTCGACCTCGACAACGTCAACACCGGCAACGTCGGCGCCGTCGAGACGCTGGACGACACGGACAGGCAGTGGCTGCACGACGTCGTGCGCCGCCACCAGGAGGAGACCGGATCCACGGTCGCCGAGAAGCTGCTGGCCGACTGGGACACCGCGGTCGCCCGCTTCAGCAAGATCATCCCGTCCACCTACAAGGCAGTGCTCGCCGCCAAGGACGCCGCTGAGCTCGCCGGGCTCTCCGAGCAGGAGACCACCGAGAAGATGATGGAGGCGGCGACCAATGGCTGACCCCAAGGGCTTCCTGACCACCGGACGCGAGGTCGCCCAGACCCGCCCCGTCGGCGAGCGCGTCAAGGACTGGAACGAGGTCTACGTTCCGGGCTCGCTGCTCCCGATCATCAGCAAGCAGGCCGGCCGCTGCATGGACTGCGGCATCCCGTTCTGCCACAACGGCTGTCCCCTCGGAAACCTCATCCCCGAGTGGAACGACTACGCCTACCGTGAGGACTGGTCGGCGGCGTCCGAGCGCCTGCACGCCACGAACAACTTCCCGGAGTTCACGGGCCGCCTGTGCCCCGCTCCGTGCGAGTCGGCGTGCGTCCTCGGCATCAACCAGCCGGCCGTCACCATCAAGAACGTCGAAGTCTCCATCATCGACAAGGCGTGGGACAGCGGCGACGTCACCCCGCAGCCGCCCGAGCGCCTCTCCGGCAAGACCGTCGCCGTCATCGGCTCGGGCCCGGCGGGTCTCGCCGCAGCCCAGCAGCTGACCCGGGCCGGTCACACGGTCGCCGTCTTCGAGCGCGCGGACCGCATCGGAGGTCTCCTCCGGTACGGCATCCCCGAGTTCAAGATGGAGAAGTCGCACATCAACCGCCGCATCGAGCAGATGCGCGCGGAGGGCACCAAGTTCCGCACGGAGGTGGAGATCGGCAAGGACATCGACGCCGCCAAGCTCCGCCGCCGCTACGACGCGGTCGTCATCGCCGCCGGTGCCACCGTCTCCCGCGACCTGCCCGTCCCGGGCCGTGAGCTGAACGGCGTGCACTTCGCGATGGAGTACCTCCCGCTCGCCAACAAGGTGCAGGAGGGCGACCTGACGGTCTCCCCGATCAGCGCCGAGGGCAAGCACGTCGTCGTCATCGGCGGCGGCGACACCGGCGCCGACTGCGTCGGCACCGCGCACCGCCAGGGCGCGGCCTCCGTCACCCAGCTGGAGATCATGCCGCAGCCGGGCGAGGAGCGTAACGCCAACCAGCCCTGGCCGACCTTCCCTATGCTCTACAAGGTCACCTCCGCGCACGAGGAGGGCGGCGAGCGGATCTACTCCGTCTCCACCACCCACTTCGAGGGCGATGAGGACGGCAACGTCCGGTCGCTCCACCTCATCGAGGTGGAGTTCAAGGACGGCAAGCTGGAGCAGAAGGCCGGCACCGAGCGTGTCATCCCGGCCCAGCTCGTCACCCTGGCCATGGGCTTCACCGGCACGGACCAGGCCAACGGCCTGGTGCAGCAGTTCGGCCTCGGCCTCGACGAGCGCGGGAACGTCGCCCGCGACGAGAACTACGCGACCAACGTCGACGGCGTCTACGTCGCCGGTGACGCGGGCCGCGGCCAGTCCCTCATCGTGTGGGCCATCGCCGAGGGCCGCTCCGCGGCGCGCGGGGTGGACCGCTTCCTGACCGGGACGAGCGCGCTGCACGCCCCGATCCGCCCGACGGACCGTTCCCTGACGGTCTGATCACGGCACAACAGACGTCCCGTACAACGGCGTACGGAACTGAACGCGGCGCCCGCCCAGTCCCCGACCGGACCGGTGGGCGCCGTGGCGCGTCCGGGGCCCCGCGTCCCGCTGCCCGGGCCCCGCGCGGGCCGTCCCCGCACGGTACGGGCGCCCGGGCCGCCCGTGTGAGCCCTCCGTACCCCCTGGCGGCGGGCCGCCCCGTTCTCCTACGATCGAGGGAGTCCACGGGGGAGGCGGAATCACATGACGGTGCGCGGACGGCGTGTGGAGCGGTCCGTCGCCTGGATCCTCAAGAACATCGACGTGGTCATCGCCGCCGGTGTGGCGCTCACCATCGGATTCCTCGACATCTTCGGCGACGTCGTCACCAGCGATGTCGCGTCGGGCGCCACGCTCGTGGTCCTCGGTGCCCTGGCGCTCGGCTCGATCGTGGAACGCGTGCGCCAGCCCGCCACGATCGAGGAGGCCATGGCCGGCACGCGGCGCGCCCTCGAAGACCTCACCATGGTCCGCTCCCTCGCCGGCAACGAGGTCGCCGAGGCCCTGCGCGTCGCCCGCCGGCGCACCCACCTCTGGTACTTCAAGGGCGGCACCGGCACCTACTTACGGGCCGTCACCCTGCCCCAGTGCGTCGCCGCGGCGCGGGAACAGCGCTCCCAGCTCACGATGAAGATCGACATCATCAACCCGGCCGACGAGCGGGCCTGCCAGGCCTACGCCCGCTTCCGCCAGATGTTCGCCACCCGCACCAGCACCGGACACGCCGGCCACTGGACGACCGACCGGGTGCGCAAGGAGTCCTACGCGACGGTCCTCGCCGCCTGCTGGTACCAGGACCGGCTCACCACCATGGACATCACGGTGCACCTCTCCTCCACCGTCCCGACCCTGCGCTTCGACCTGTCCGAGTCCTGCCTGATCATCACCCAGGACGACACCTCACGGGTCAACCTCCTGGTCGAACGAGAACAGCCCCTGTACGACTACTACGTCACCGAACTCCACCAGAGCCGCGCGCAAGCGGTCCCGGTCCCCGTCGGAGTGGGCGTGCCCCTGGGCGAGGAACCCACCGTCGACGAGACCCGGGCGCTGTTCGAGGCCCTGGACCTCGCCCTGCCCCGGACGTTCACCGACAGCGACATCGGGGAGATCATCGTCAAGGCACTGCACGCGGAGGACCCCTACCGGAGGTGAGGCGCCTCCGGGCGCGATCCCATGGACTACGACGAGCTCGAACTGGCCCTCTCCGGCGGCGGATCCGGGCACCCCGACCCCCGCCGGCCCGCGGTGGGCGCCCTCACCGAGGTCGCCACCGGGGCCCGGGCCCTGCGCGCCGTGCACCACCCCCTGGGCTTCCTCTGCCTGCCCCTCCTGCGGGAGGGGCCGCGCGGCGTCTGCGTCCACCTCTTCGACCCGGAGCACGGCACCGTGCACGACGCCGAACCCTGGCACGCGCACAGCTGGGAACTGCGCAGCCACGTCCTGTACGGAAGCGTGACCAACGTCCCGGTCCTGGTCACCCCGTCCGCAGGCCACCCCACACACCGCGTGTTCGAAGTCCACAGCGGGCCCGGGGGAGTGGACGAGATAGTCCCCACCGCCACACTCGTGCGCGGCGAGCCCGGCCGCGAGCGCGTCAACGGCCCCGGAGAGACGTACACCCTGCCCGCCGGCGAGTTCCACGCCACCTGCACGGACGGCCGCACCCCCGCCGCCACCCTCGTGCTCGGCCGTACCGTGCCCGGCGGGACCGACCTCTCGCTCGGGCCGCTGGACGGCCCCGCGCGCACCATGACACGCGGACTGTACGACGAGGAACACACGGTGGCGGCCGTCCGCACCGCCCTCAGGAGGATCGATGAGCACGTCAGCGCCTGATCCCGGGCCCGCCACCGGGCCGCTGCCCGGCGGCGCCGGACCGTACACCGAGGAACGGGCCGTCGCCGTCGCCGCGGCCGAGGCCGCCGGACACATGCTCCGGGAACGCTTCCGCGCCCCCCTCGCGGTGCGCACCAAGGACGCCTCCGGCGACGTCGTCACCGCGCTCGACCTGGCAGCCGAGGAGATCGTCCTCACCCGCCTGCGACGCCACTTCCCGTACGACAGCATTCTGTCCGAGGAGGCCGGGATGCTGGACGGGCCGGGCCACCGCACCTGGCTGGTCGACCCGCTCGACGGCACGAACAACGTGGCGGTCGGGCTGCCCGCCTACGTCGTCGGCATCGCGCTGTGCGTGGCCGGCGCACCGGTGCTCGGGGTCGTCCACGAACCGCTGACCGGCCGCACCTGGCACGCCGTGTCCGGGCACGGGGCGCACGCCGACACCGGTCCGCTGACCGGGCCCGACGGCAGACTTCCCGCCCCCGGACCGGTCATCGCCTGGACCCAGGGGCACGCCGTGGGCCGCGGGAACGTCCGGGCAGCCGCCCTGCGCCAGCACCTCGAACTCGGCTGCCGCCGCGTCCTCCAGCTGTGGGCGCCGCTGCTCGGCTGGAGCATGCTGGCCAGAGGCACCATCGACGGCTTCGTCGGCTACCGGGCCGAAGGGCTCGACCTGCCCGCCGGGGCGCTCCTCGCGGCCGAGTCCGGGGTGCTCCTGCGGACCCTGGGCGGCGGGGTGTTCAGACCCGGCTTCGAAGGTCCCGGAGAGGACCGCAGCTTCGTCGCCGCCCGCGCCGACACCCTGGACTACCTGCTCGCCCAGGTGGCCGCCGTGGAGAGCCGCACCCCCGCCCGCCCCCGGGTCAGCTGACCAGCGCCAGCGCGCAGACCGCGGCCAGCGTCCCCGTCACGGACAGGACCAGCCCCGTCCACAGGAAGCGGCCCATCTCGATCCGCGTCCCGTGGTAGCGGCACCGCTCGAACCACAGCAGCGTCGCCAGGGAGGCCCACGGGGTGATGACCGGGCCCACGTTGACACCGATGAGCAGGGCCAGGAGCTGCTCGTGGTTCCCCGCCGGGACGACCGCCTCGCCCGCCACGTAGGCCGGCAGATTGTTCAGGACGTTGGACATACCCGCCCCGACAGCGGCCGACCGCAGCATCCCCACGAAGCCGTTGTCCGAACCGAGCACCCACTCCAGCAGCTCGTGCAGCCCGTGCGCGTTGACCGTCTCCACGACCAGGAACATCCCCGGCACCAGGACCAGCAGCCGCCACGGCACCAGCGACAGGCTCAGCTCCCCCCTGCGGCGTACGGCGAACGCCACCACCACGACCAGCATCGCGGTCAGCGACGCCGACCAGAGCGGCACGTCGGCGACCAGGATCGCCAGCAGGAACCCCGCACAGGCCACCGCGCAGATCCTCAGCAGGACGGGATCCTCGGCCACCGGCGGCGCCGGCGGCGTGTAACGGTCCTGACCCCGCCGGCCGCGCCGCCAGTAGAACGCCCACAGGCACGCCGCCGTCACACCGATCGCCGCGAGCTGCGGCAGCCACATCACCGCGGCCAGACCGGACGGCGACAACGCCACCCGGTCCGCCGCCAGCAGATTCGTCAGGTTCGACACCGGCAGCAGCAGACTCGCGGTGTTCGCGAGCCACACCGTCGTCATCGCCAGCGGGACCGCCGCGATCCCCACCCGGGTCGCCATCGCCAGCATGACCGGGGTGAGCAGCACCGCCGTCGTGTCCAGGTTCAGCGTGATCGTGGTGAGCGAGGCGAACAGCACGCACAGCCCGAAGAGCAGCGCGTAACGGCCACGCCCCGTCCGTGCCACCCAGGAGGCCACGACGTCGAAGACCTGTGCACGGCCCGTCAGTTCGGCCATCACGATCACGGTGCCGAGGAACACCACCAGGGGACCGACACGCCGCAGCTGGTCCTCCGCCGGACCGGTGGGCAGCAGCCCGGTCACCACCGCGAGCAGCCCCAGGGCCAGCAGGCCGCCCGCGAGCCAGTCGAGCGGATGCAGCCGCCGTGCGACGCCTTTCGGCCCACCGTCCCCGGACCGGCCGGACCACAGTCGCCCCCATGAGAAATCTCTTACCATGGGACGATGGTGTCAGACGGTGAACTCAGCCCAGAAGCAAGCGAGTTCGATTTCTTCATCAGCTATTCGCCCGCCGACGAGCCCTGGGCGGCCTGGATGGCGTGGACGCTCGAGGAAGCCGGCTACCGCACCGTCGTCCAGGCGTGGGACTTCGTCCCCGGCACCAACTTCATCGACTACATGGACCGCGGGGTCAGCGAGTCCGCCGCCGTCATCGCCGTCCTCTCCCGGCACTACGAACGCTCCATCTACGGCCGCATGGAATGGCAGGCCGCACTGCGCGCGGCCCCCGAGGCACCGGAGCGGCGGCTGCTCACCGTCCGGGTCGACGACATGCCCATCGAGGGGCTCCTCGCCACCCTCACCTACGTGGACCTCGTCGGTGTCGACACCGCCGACGCCGCCCGCTCCCTGCTCCTGACCCGCGTGGAACAGGCGCTGGACGGGCACGCCAGACCCTCACGGCGCCCCGGCTACCCCGGCACCCCGCCCGCCCCCGGCCGGTCCGTACGCCCCGAGGCCTATCCGCCGGGGCCGGACCGCGACACCGGCCGCGGACCCGGCTGGACCGGACGGCGCAGGCCCGCCCGCGCCCCCGGATACCCGCCCGTCGCCACGGCCGCCCCCGGCCGCGACAGCGTCACCGTGCTGCACCTCGCCGGACCCGACTTCGGGCGCGGCCGCGAACCCGAGACCCTCGCACGGCAGCTGCGCGGCGACATCGTCGAACTCCGGGACGCCGGGGCACCCGCCCCCGACCTGCTGGTCGTCACCGGCGACCTCACCTCGTCCGGCAGCCCCCGCGAATGCGACCAGGCGCTCGGCTTCCTCACCGCACTGCGCTCCCAGCTTGAACTCCCCCCGCAGCGCGTCGTCGTCGTACCCGGTGCCCAGGACGTCAACCAGGCCGCCTGCCGCGGCTACTTCCACACCTGCGAAGCGGACGAGGTCGCTCCCCAGGCCCCCTACTGGCCCAAATGGCGCCACTACACGCGGCTCTTCCGCAGCCTCTACCAGGGCCTCGACACCGTTTTCGACAGCGACCAGCCCTGGACCCTCTTCCCCGTCCCCGAACTCAGCACCGTCATCGCCGGATTCAACTCCACCATGGCCTTCAGCCACCGACCCGACGACCAGTACGGCTCCGTCGGCCGTGACCAGGTCGCCTGGTTCGCCGAGGCCCTGCGCGCTTACGAGGAGGAGGGCTGGCTGCGGATCGGCGCCCTGCGCCACCCGCTCACCGACGCCCGCCACCGGGCCGACACCGCCGGAGGCCCCGGCCCCCTGCGCGACGCGGACGTCCTCACCCGGCTCACCGGCCCCCGGCTCAACCTCCTGCTCCACGGCCCCACCGGCGGCCCCCGCACCACCGGAGGCGAACCCACCCACTCCGAGGCGGACGCGGGAGCGGCCCGGCTGCCCGTCTTCGGCTCGGCCGCACCCGCGCGCTTCCAACTGCTGCGGATCGCCGCCGACGGCGTCACCCGCTGGGACGACCGCACCCCCGGAGCCGCACCCTCCCGGGTCGCCACCGGACCCTGGCGGCACACCGGCCGTGCCTTCCCCGCCCGGGCCGCCGCCCCCACCGCACCCGACTTCGACCGGCCGCCCCCCGCCGACACACCCGACGACTCCCTCACCGCCCGCGTCAAGGAGATCTGCCGGGCCCGCCGCGAAGGCGTCGGCCTCCGCGACATCCCCCGCCGCGGCCCCGGCGACATGGCCCAGATCATGGCCACCTGGCAGGAGGACGGAGTGGTGCGCCAGCAGCGCATCGCCATCCACCCCGACGTGCCCACCGAGGCCGAACTCGACCGGTTCGTCGCCCAGGCCCACGCCATGGGCGCCGGAGCAGACGCCGTCGTCGTGTACGCCGGCGAAGCACCCGGCCCCGCACTGCGCGCACACGCGGCCTCCGGCGGCGTCCGGATCAGGCTCCGCAGCTTCATCGAGTTCCAGGGCCTGCTCGACCTGCGCGGTTACGTCACCGCCCAGACGGCGCGCCTGGAGAGCAGCGAGCACTACCCGCCCGCCCGCTACCTCACCCAGCGCTACCGCGACGCCGACCGCACCGGCGGAGGCGAGCACACCGGCCTCGTCGAGGACCTCATCGACCTGCTGGACAGCGACCACGGCCGCTTCCTGCTGCTCCTCGGAGACTTCGGCCACGGCAAGACCTTCGCCCTGCGCGAACTCGCCCGCCGCATCCCGGAGCAGCTGCCCCACCTGATCCCGCTGCTCATCCCCCTCAACACCCTCGACCGGGCCCACACACTCGAAGGACTCGTCGCCGCCCATCTCGCCGCCCACGACGTGGACGTCATCGACCTGCGCGCCCTGCGCTACATGCTCGCCGAGGGCCGGGTCGTCCTCCTCTTCGACGGCTTCGACGAACTCGTCAACCGCGTCAGCTACGACCGCGCGGCCGACCACCTCCAGGTCCTCCTCGACGCGGCCGTCGACCGCGCGAAGATCATCGTCAGCAGCCGGACCCAGCACTTCAAGTCCCACGACCAGATCCTCACCGCCCTCGGCGAACGCGTCGGCCTGCTCCCGCAGCGCCGGATCCTCTCCGTCGAAGGCTTCACCCCCGACCAGATCCGCACCTACCTCGAACGCCTCTACGGCGACGAACGTCTCGCCGGACAGCGCTTCCAGCTCCTGCGCGACATCCCCGACCTGCTCACCCTGTGCCGCAACCCCCGTCTCCTCTCCTTCGCCGCCGTACTCGGCCAGGACCGGCTGCACGCCGTCGCCGGCGCAGGCCGCGCCCTCAGCCCCGCCCGCCTCTACGAGGACGTCTTCACGTCCTGGATCGGCCACGAGGAACAGCGCGGCCAGGGCGGACCCGGCGCCGCGCCCGGACTCGGCGCCGAAGCCCTCTGGTCCTCCGTCACCGCCCTCGCCCTGCGGCTCTGGGAATCGGGACGCACCGCGCTGCGCCTGGACGAACTCACCGAGACCGTGGCCGGCACGCTCAGCGGCCTCACCGGCCCCTCCCTCACCGCCCCCGAACTCTCCACCGCCGAACGCGCCCAGGCCGTCGGCGCCGGAAGCCTGCTCGTGCGCAGCGACGACGGCGTATTCCAGTTCATCCACGGCTCCGTACTCGAATGGCTGGTCGCCCGCGAGGCCGCCCACCGCCTCGACCGGGGCGACGACGGACTCCTGGCCACCCGCACGCTCAGCCGGCTCGCCGTCGAGTTCCTCTGCGACCTCGCCGACCACGAGCGCTGCGCCCGCTGGGTCCGCGACACCCTCGGCCCCGAAGGGCCACCTTCGGGCGAGACCGCCCGGGCCAACGCCCTGCGGATCGGCGACCGGCTCCGCGTCCCCGCCGGTGCCGACCTGCGCGGGGCACGGCTCGCGGGCGAGGACCTCTCCCACCGCGACTTCTCCGGCGCCGACCTCACCGGCGCGGACCTGACCGACGCCCAGCTCACCGGGACCAGCCTCACCGGCGCGGTCCTCCGGGACGCCGTTCTCGCCGGAGCGCGCCTCGACCACGCGGACCTCACCGGCGCCGACCTCACCGGCGCCGACCTGACCGGCAGCAGGCTCACCGCCGCCGATCTCCGGGGCGCCGACCTCACCGGCAGCCGCTGGCACCGTGCCGCACTCATCGCCCCCGTCCTCGACGACGCCGTACGCGCCGCCCCGGAACTCGCGGCCGCGGCCATGGCACCGGGAATGGCCGTCGAAGCCGGGCACCGCCCCTCCTCCGTGGGCGTCCCCTACGGCTTCGACATGCGCACCAGCCGACTGCCCGAACCCATCGCCTACAGCCCCGACGGAGAACTCCTCGCCGTCGGCAGCGAGGACGGCGGCGTCCTCATCTGCGGCGCAGGCACCGGCCAGGCCCTGCGCACCCTCCAGGGCCACTCGGGACGCGTGTACGCCGTGAAGATCGCCGCCGACACCATCGCGACCGGCAGCTCCGACGGCACCGTCCGCCTGTGGGACCCGGTGTCAGGGGCATGTCGTCACCGTCTCGACGTCCACCCGGACGGCGTCTGGCCCCTCGTCCTCGACACCACCGGCGGTCTCCTCGCCACCGGTGACAAGGACGGACTGGTCACCGTCTGGTCCGTCGCCACCGGCGACGCGCTGCACCGGCTCCCCGGCCACACCGCGCCCGTCTACACCGCCGTGTTCGGCCCCGGCGGGCGCACGCTGATCACCGGGGACGCGTCCGGAAGGGTCCGCCGCTGGGACCTCTCCGACGGCTCCTGCGCCGGCGAACTCACCGGTCACCACGGCTCCGTCTACCGCGCGCGGTTCAGCCCCGACGGCTCCCTCCTCGCCACCGCCGACCAGGGCGGCGCCGACGGCGGCACCGTCCGCATCTGGGACGCCGTCGGCTTCCGGCTGCTGCACACCTTCACCGGGCACAGCGGACGCGTCTACGCCCTCGACTTCCACCCCGACGGCACCCTCCTGGCCACCGGCGGCACCGAGGGTCAGGTCCGCCTGTGGGACCCCGTCGTCGGCACACCCGCCGGCGCCCTGGAACGCGGCACGGGCGCCGTCTACCAGGTCCTCTTCCACCCGACCGGGCAACTCCTCACCTCGTGCGACAGCGACGGCAAGGTCAGGCTGTGGAGAATCGCCGGCGACGCGCGCCGCGGCCGTACCGTCACCCTCCACGACCGTCAGCCGACCGCCCACCGGGGATCCGCCTGGGCATGCGCCTTCCGCCCCAGCGACCATCAGCTCCTCACCGTCGGCAACGACGGAGGCGCCCAGATCTGGGACGCCGACACCGGTCAGGGGCGGCGCATCCTGCGCGGCCACGGACGCCGGGTCACCGGACTGTCCTTCAGCGCCGACGGCGCCCTGCTCGCCGCGGCCGGCAACGACGGGATCGTCCGCCTCTGGGAGACGTCGACGGGACGCCGAACCGAGGAGATCACCGGCCGGGGCAACCGGCTCGTCTCCGCGTTCTTCAGCCCGGCCGAGGACGTACTGGCCGCCGCCGGCAACGACGGCGACATCCACCTGCGGGCCCTCCCCGACGGTGGCCACCTGCGGGACATCGACGCCGAGACCGAGCACATCTGGGCCGGGGCGTTCAGCGCCGACGGCCGGCTGATCGCGACGGCGAACGACGACGACACCGTACGGCTCTGGTACCGCTCGACCGGTGCCCCCGTCGCCACCCTGACCGAACACCGGGGCCGCGTCCGGTCCATCGCCTTCGCAGCCGGCTCGAACCCCCTGCTCGCCACCGGCTGCGACGACGGCGCCGTCCGCCTCTGGGACCCCTGGTCGGGGGACCTCCTCGCCGACCTGCGGGCGCACAGCGACCGGGTGTACGGGGCGGCCTTCGGCCACGACGGATCCTGGCTCGTCACCGCGGGCTGGGACGGCCTCGCGGTCCTGTGGCGCGACGGCGTCGCCGCGCACCGGCTCACCGGCCACCGCGGCAGGCTCTGGACCGCCGCCGCGCATCCCACCGCACCACTCGTCGCCACCGCGGGCGACGACCGTGTCGTCGGACTCTGGCACGCGGAGACCGGAACCCGCCTGGCCGGACTCACCGGCCACGCCGGGCGGATCCTCGCCCTCGCCTTCAGCCCGGACGGCGGCACCCTCGCCGCCGCGGGCGAGGACGGCACCGTACGCCTGTGGAGCCTCCCCGCCGACGGCTCGCAGCCGCATCCGAGGGCGACCCTGATCGGGCTGCCGGGCGGCTGGGCCACCCTCACCCCGTCGGGCGGCTACAAGTACGACGGGGACGCCGCGGGGGAGTTCTGGCACGTCGTGGGCATGACCCGCTTCACGCCCGGTGAGCTGGACCCCCACCTGCCGGAGGTGAGGCGGCTGCCCATCGGCGAACCGCTGTGACGACACCGCCCCGGCCGGACCGGTCGCGGTCGGGTCAGACCGCTCCGGTCAGCGCCGCCGTCCGCACGGCCACCACCACCGCCAGCAGCGCCACCAGGGCCACTCCGCCCGCCAGTTGCACCCCGGAGGTCCGCAGCCTCGCCGGCGCGTAGGCGAGCCCGTACGTCACGAGGCCACCGGTCAGCAGCCCGCCGAGGTGCCCCTCCCACGAGGTGAACAGCGCCGACACCACCATCCAGATCAGGAACCCCGTCATGAACTGGTTGACCGGCCGCATGTCCCGTCCCAGGCGCCGGCTGATGACGTAGAACGACGCCGCGAGGCCGAAGACCGCCCCGGAGGCGCCGACAGCCGCGGTGTCCGGCGAGATCAGGTACACCAGCACCGAACCGCCCAGCGCGGACAGCAGGTACAGCGCCAGATACCGGGCGCGGCCGAGCTGGCCCTCCACGACCCGGCCGATGTTCCACAGGGCCAGCATGTTGAAGACGAGGTGCATCACCCCGAACGAGGCGTCCGGGGGCAGGTGCAGGAACGCACCCGTCAGGAGCCGGTACCACTCCCCGCCGGCCACGCCCGTCAGCTCGAACCCCAGTGGGGTGCCCGTGGTCCCGCCCCTGTAGTAGTACTGCCCGCCGTCCGGACCGACCAGCACCGCGCCGAGCATGCCGAACCGCTCGACCGTCACCGGCCGGACCACCTCGACGACGTACGCGAGGACGTTCAGCACGATCAGGACGTACGTGACGACCGGCGCCGCCGCCGACGGCACCTCGCTGCCGAACAGCGACCGCGCCCGGCGCACCGAGCGCTGCCCCTCCTTCACGCACTCCACGCAGTGGTGGCCGACTGCCGCCTCACGCATGCAGTCCGGGCAGATGTAGCGGTCGCAGCGCGTGCAGCGCACATACGTCTCGAACGACGGGTGGCGGTAACACGCGGTGGCGGCGGCCTCCATGGCCGGCTCCTTCACTCGTGGACGGGCAGGAGGGGCCGCTGGTGGCGGCGGCGCTCAAGATAGCGAACGCCGTTGACGAGCAGCGCACTCGGGTGGCGGGACGGCCTATACGCTCGTAACCCCCTTTGCCACAAGGGCGGTGACCACACCAGGATCGGAGACCGCCATGACCGGCACACCCCCCGCCGCAGGCCCGGCCATCAGTCTGAGCAAGGTGCGGGAACAGGCACCGGCGATCGCCGCACTCTACGAGAACGCCCATGTGTCGCTGGAGAAGCACGGACTGAGCGGCGAACGCGCCGCCGTCCACCTGGTGCTCGACTACTCCGGGTCCATGCGGGAGTACTACCGGGACGGCAGCGTCCAGGCCCTGGCCGACCGGGTCCTCGGGCTCTCCGCCCACCTCGACGACGACGGACGGGTGCCCGTCGTGTTCTTCTCCACGGACATCGACGCCGTCACCGACATCGCCCTCGACAACCACCACGGCCGCATCGACGCGATCGTGGCCGGCCTCGGACACATGGGGAAGACCAGTTACCACCTGGCCATGGACGCCGTCATCGACCACTACCTCGACAGCGGCTCGACCGCACCCGCCCTCGTCGTCTTCCAGACCGACGGCGGCCCGGTCAGCAAGCACGCCGCGGAGCGCTACCTCTGCAAGGCGGCGAAACTTCCGCTGTTCTGGCAGTTCATAGGCTTCGGCAACAAGCGGAGCTCACAGTTCGACTTCCTGCGCAGACTCGACGAGCTCGCCGTGCCGGCCAAGCGCCCGATCGACAACGCGGGCTTCTTCCATGCCGGTCCCGACCCCAGGGCCGTCCCGGACTCCGAACTGTACGACCGGCTCGTCTCCGAATTCCCCCAGTGGCTCGTGGAGGCACGCACCCAGGGGCTCGTCAGGTAGGAGAGGGGGCGCGTCACGCCTCCAGGCGGCCCGCGTCACACGCCTGGCCGGTCCGCCGTACGGGCGCGGCGGCCGATCCGGTGACGCGCGTAAAAAACCGACAGAGGGTGTCGTGATTACAGGATTCGATGGGTCTCATGACACCGAGCACCCCGAGTACCTGGCAGGACTTCCGCGCGGCGCAACCCGCCTTCGCCGACACCGTGCAGAAACGGTTCCAGCAGTACAAGCACCACGTCCTGTCCACCCTGCGCAAGGACGGCTCACCCCGGGTCACCGGCCTGGAGGTGGAGTTCCGGATGGACACCCTGTGGTTCGGCATGATGCCGAACTCCCGCAAGGCGCTCGACCTGCGGCGTGACCCCCGCTTCGCCATCCAGGCCAACCCGGGCCCCGACGCCGAGATGGCCGACGGGGACGTCCGCGTCTCAGGCCGCGCCGTGGAGGTCACCGACCCCGCCGTCCTGGCCCGCTTCGTCGAGGAGGTCACGCCGCCGGAACCCTTCCTCCTCTTCCGCGTCGAACCCACCGAAGTCGTCCGCACCGGGCTCGACGGCGACGACATCGTCGTACAGGTCTGGCGCCCCGGACACCCGCTGCGCACCCTGCGCAGAGGCGCCGACGCGAGCCCGGTCCGCGAGGTGTGACCCCCTGACCCCCTCCGCACGGCGCCCGGCCCCGAGCGGCCGGTCCGGCAAGGGGGAGCGCCCGTCACGAGGCCCGCATCCGGTCGGCGCACACCCCGGGGGCCGCCTCCGGACCGCGGCCGCCGGCCTCCCCGTCACCCGGGCGGCGCAAGGCCCCCGGAAATCCACCGCCCCCGGAGAGCGCTCCGGCCACGCCGCCCGTACGGCTTTCAGGTGAACCGGCCTCCGCGCTTCGCAGCCCCGGGCCGCACCCAAGGGACTCCGGCCCGGGCGGCACCGGCCCACGGCCCTGGTCTGCGGGACTCGCGCCACGCCGGTACGGAGGGCCCTGCCGTCCGGCGACGGATCGTGCTACGGTTGCCCAGTTGCAGTTTTGGTACCCATGAACTTTATGTGCGCCTGACGGGAACCCTCCTCAGGCGCTTTATTGTTTTCCGGCTTTCTCCGGATGGGGCTCAATGCGGCGACTTGGAATTCGTAAAGTGCGGATTCTCGGCACTGCACCTCTTTTAGGAGAATGACATGGCTACTGGAACCGTGAAGTGGTTCAACTCGGAAAAGGGCTTCGGCTTCATCGAGCAGGACGGCGGCGGCGCCGACGTCTTCGCCCACTACTCCAACATCGCCACCTCGGGCTTCCGTGAGCTCCAGGAGGGCCAGAAGGTCTCCTTCGACGTCACGCAGGGCCAGAAGGGCCCGCAGGCGGAGAACATCGTCCCGGCCTAATTGCCGCGACGCGTACCTCGCAGCCGGGGCCCGCACCGTGAAGGTGCGGGCCCCGGTTTGTGCTGTTCCCGACTCGTCCTGTCCCGTCGGCTCCGCCACGGGACACCTGCTCTGTGCATGCATCCTGGGGCGCACAGACCGAGCAGTTCGCAGGAGTCGGCAGTAATCCCAGGAATCCCCCAGGAGGGCAATTCCGTATGACCCGCTCCGAACGCCAGGACCGACCGACCCGCAACCGCCCGATAAAGGGACGCGGCGCGGACCGGCCGCAGGCGAACACCCGCGGCGCCGGCAGGGCTCCCGCGCGCCGCAAGCCCGCACCGTCCCAGGGTGGCGAGTTCGCCCTGCCGCAGACGCTCACCCCGGCGCTGCCCGCCGTCGAGTCGTTCGACGCGCTGGACATGCCTGCCGCACTGCTCAAGACCCTCGCGGCCCAGGGCGTGACCGACCCGTTCCCCATCCAGGGCGCCACCCTGCCGAACTCGTTGGCCGGCCGGGACATCCTCGGCCGGGGCCGCACCGGCTCCGGCAAGACCCTGGCCTTCGGGCTGGCCCTGCTCGCCCGCACGGCGGGACGCCGCTCCGAGCCGCACGCCCCGCTGGCGCTCGTGCTCGTCCCCACCCGTGAGCTCGCCCAGCAGGTCACCGACGCGCTCACCCCGTACGCCACCGCCGTGAACCTGCGCGTCGCCACCGTCGTCGGCGGCATGTCGATCAGCCGCCAGTCCGGTGCGCTGCGCCGCGGCGCTGAGGTGCTCGTCGCCACCCCCGGCCGGCTGAAGGACCTCATCGAGCGCGGCGACTGCCGGCTCGACGCGGTCTCCATCACCGTGCTCGACGAGGCGGACCAGATGGCCGACATGGGCTTCATGCCCCAGGTCGTCGCCCTCCTCAAGCAGGTCGAGCCGGACGGCCAGCGGATGCTGTTCTCCGCGACCCTCGACAAGAACATCGACCGGCTGGTCAAGATGTTCCTCACCGACCCGGTCGTACACTCCGTCGACCCGTCCGCCGGTGCCGTCACCACCATGGAGCACCACGTGCTGCACGTGGCGGACGAGACCGACAAGAAGGCCGTCGCCACCCGGATCGCCGCCCGTGACGGCCGGGTGATCATGTTCGTGGACACCAAACGCGGTGCCGACCGCTTCGCCAAGCGACTCCTCGCCAGCGGCGTGCGTGCGGCGGCCCTGCACGGCGGCCGCTCCCAGCCGCAGCGCAACCGCACCCTGGACCAGTTCAAGAACGGCGAGGTCACGGCGCTCGTCGCGACGAACGTCGCGGCCCGCGGCATCCACATCGACGACCTCGACCTGGTCGTCAACGTGGACCCGCCGACCGACCACAAGGACTACCTCCACCGCGGCGGCCGCACGGCGCGCGCCGGGGAGTCCGGCAGCGTCGTCACGCTCGTACTGCCCGAGGAGAAGCGCGACATGACCCGGCTGATGTCGGACGCGGGTATCGCGCCGCAGACGACCCGGATCAAGTCCAGCGACGAGGAGCTCAGCCGCATCACGGGCGCGCGTGAGCCCTCCGGTGTGGCCGTCGTCATCGAGGTGCCGCAGCCGACGCAGCCCAAGCCGCGTACACGCGGGGGCCAGGGCTCCGGTGCCGCCGGCGCCGGCGGCGGGTCCTTCCGCTCGGGCAGCCGTGGCCGGGGCCGTCGTGGCGGCACGGGCACGGGTTCGGCCCCGGGTGCCGCGCAGGGCGGCGGTGCTGCCCGTGGCGGCGCCGGAGCCCGCGGTGGTGCCGGTGCGGCTCGTGGTGGTGCCGGGTCCGCCGGTGGTTCCGCCCGGGGTCGCCGGCACCGGCTGGCACGGCCGGAACCGGGCGCGGCAGCGTGCCCGGGCGTGGCCGCCGGGCCGCATGACCCGATGACGCGGTGACCGGCCCGCGCCGGTCACCGCGTCCCGCGGGGCGGCCTCACCCCCCGGGCGTCTCCCCGTACCCGGCGAGCGCGCGCGCCGCCGCGCCGGCCGGCACCGGGGCACCTGACCGCGCCACCTCCCGCAGCAGCGGAACCGCCCGGTCGGCGAACGGCTTCCCGCCCGTGCCGAATCCGAGCCGCGCCAGGACGTCCACGCCGAACGCCTGCCGCAGCGGGTCGTCGTCCGCCGTCCACGCGACCGCCTCCCGGAACGTCTCCTCGTCGCCCCGCAGCCACAGCGCGCCGACGGACACCAGCCAGTTGTCCAGGTCCGGGTCCCGGTCCCGCAGCGCGCGCAGCGCGAGTTCCTCGAACGGTGCCCGCAGCCCCAGGGCCTCCTCCAGCAGTGTTGCGACCGCCCCGTGCCCCGTCTGCCGCTCCTGGCCGGCGAACGGCTCGCCGTCCCGCCGCAGTTCGACGGAGACCGTCACCCCGCCGTCCACCGGCGCGCGGCTCACCACCGTCTCGTGACCCTCGTCGCCGTACAGGGCGCGCAGTGCCTCGCGCAGTTCGTGCTCCACGTCCAGCGTCAGTGCGCGTCCGGCCTCGTCCAGGGCGGGGGACAGCGCGCGTGCGCCGTGCCCGAGCAGGGTGCGGACGGTACGGGAGGATCCCCGGCGGGCCGCGACCACCAGCGGCGGCTCACCGTGCGGGCCCGGCAGATCGGGATCGGCCCCGTGCGCGAGGAGGACCCCGGCGACCTCTGCCAGGCCCAGCTCGCACGCCCAGTGCAGTGCGGTGAAGCCGAACTCCTCGCGCAGATCCGGGTCGGCCCCGGCGGACAGAAGGGCCCCCGCGACCTCCGTGTGACCGCCGCACACCGCTCCGCACAGCGGCAGGTCGCCGTCGTCCGGCCCGCTCGCCCGGTTCGGGTCGGCTCCGGCGGCCAGCAGCATCCGCACCGTGCCGGGCAGGTCCTGCACACAAGCCAGGTAGAGCGCCGTCGTCCCCTCTCCGTCGCGCGACTCGGCGGACGCGCCCGCGCGCAGCGCCCGCACGACGGCGTCGTCACCGTCGTACAGCGCGTCGAAGAGGCGCGTCGCAGCATCATCCGGACCGTTCGTCATACCCCGACCCTACGACCGTCCGGACCGGAGCCGCCGGATCAGGTGTCGCACTCCAGGACCGTGCGGCACAGCCCGCACCTGGCCCGTGTCCTGCCCCGGACCGGGACGCGGACGCGCTGGTGGCAGGTGGGGCAGGGGAACGACACCCGCAGCCCGTCCGCCCCGCGCTCGAAGGCGTACGGCACGGACGGGTCCCGGACGGAGCCCGGGGCAGCCCCGGCGTCACGGCGGTCCTTGGCGTAGCGGCGCCTGGCCGCCCACCCGGCGGCCGTCAACGGCGGCTGCCGCAGGTCCCGCAGTGCCTCGGCCCGCCCCTCGGTGTACGCGGTGTACGCCTGTGGGCTGGTGAACCAGACCGAGGGGTCCTCGCCGAAGACCCGCGCCCGCTTGGCGAGCACGTACCCGAACTCCTCGGGCGTCAGATAGCCGAGCTTCTGGCTGGACACCGCGTCCTGGCGGAAGGCGTCCAGCAGGAGCCAGCCCGCGCCGAGGTAGGCCGTCACCGTGTCGGTGAGGATCTCGTTGTCGCGGGTGCCGGGCATTTCCAGGCCGAGCCGGTGCAGCAGCACATGGGTGATCTCGTGCGCGAGGGCCGCCCCGATGTCCCTGCGGTGCGTGCGGAAACGGTCGTTGAGTTCGATGAAGTACTCGGGTCCCGCGGTGAGTTCGACGCTCGCCGCGTGTTCCATGCGTCGGAAGCCGACGACGACGCGGGCCTGCGGCAGTCGCAGGTGGCCCACGAGAGCGGCGGCCACCCGCTGGGCGCCGAGGTGCAGATCGTCCACGTCGGAGAAGGCCGCGTCGGCCGGGGCGAGGCTCGTGGCGTAGGTGTGCACACCCTCGGGGGAGACGCGCCGGTAGAGCGCGGTGATCGCGGACCGGACCGCGTCCAGGTGCGGGAACCCGTGGACGACCCCGCCGTCGCCGTTCCTGCCGTCACTCACGTCAGGCCCTCCATCGACGACGCTCAGCGGAGCTTCACTGTAGGCCGGTTGGCGGGGGAGGCGGCCCGGGGCGGTGAAGGATCTTGGCCGGAAACCCTGCCTTGTGGCAGCGGTGACGGCTTCCCGATAATCGGGGCGTTCTTGTCGGGAGCATGCCGAGAATGGCGCGGTCGTGCCCGCTGACCTGGACACGTACGCCCGCACGCCTGCAGCAACACCTCCACCGGACCCCCCACCCGAAAGCAGGCCAACTCGTGAAGCAGCTTCTGCGCACCCTCAAGAGATGCTCCGTCATAGCAGCGGTCGCCCTCGCCGCCCTCAGCCTCCAGCCCTCGGCCTCCACCGCCGCCCCCGCTCCCGTCGTCGGCGGAACCCGCGCCGCCCAGGGCGAATTCCCCTTCATGGTCAGGCTCTCCATGGGCTGCGGCGGCGCCCTCTACAGCCCGACCGTCGTGCTCACCGCAGCCCACTGCGTCAGCGGATCCGGCAACAACACCTCCATCACCGCCACCGCCGGAGTCGTCGACCTCCAGTCGCCCTCCGCCGTCAAGGTCCGCTCCACCAAGGTCCTCCAGGCACCCGGCTACAACGGCGTCGGCAAGGACTGGGCGCTCATCAAGCTCGCCCAGCCCATCAACCAGCCCACCCTGAAGATCGCCACCACCACCGCCTACGACACCGGCACCTTCACCATCGCCGGCTGGGGCGCCGCCACCGAAGGCGGCGGTCAGCAGCGCTACCTCCTCAAGGCGACCGTCCCCTACGTCTCCGACGCCACCTGCCGCCAGGCCTACGGCAACGACCTCGTAGCCGGCGAGGAGATCTGCGCCGGGTACGTCGGCACCGGCGGCGTCGACACCTGCCAGGGCGACTCCGGCGGCCCCATGTTCCGCAAGGACAACGCCGGAGCATGGATCCAGGTCGGCATCGTCAGCTGGGGCCAGGGCTGCGCCCGGCCCAACTACCCCGGCGTCTACACCCAGGTGTCCACCTTCGCCTCCGCCATCGCGTCGGCCGCCGCGACCCTCTGACACCGATCACCCCGAAACAACGCCCCCGGGGGCGCCCGGCCTGACGGGCGCCCCCGGACCCAGCTCCACGAACAGGTCCCCGGCCCCCTCCAGCTCCAGCACCCACACCTCGTTCGCACCCTCGCGGAGCACCGGCCCCGGAACGTACAGCGGCCGCCGCGGCCCCACCGACCAGTACCGGCCCAGGCAGAAGCCGTTCACCCACACGAACCCGCGCGTCCAGCCCGGCAGTTCCAGCCCCGCGTGCCCCGTCCCCGCCGCATCCGCCACGTCGAACGACCCCCGGAACAGGCCCGTCGTCCCCGCCTCCCCCGGCGCCCCGAACCGCACCCGCCCCACCGCACCCGGCTCGTCGAACGCATCCAGCCGCAGCGCCCGCGCCCGCACCCCGTGCAGATACTGCCGCTCGTGCAGCACCCCGCCCGTGACACCCTTCGGCTCACCCAGCCGCGGACCGTAGTTGACCCGCCCCAGCGACTCCACCCACAACTCCACCTCGGCCGGACCCGCGACCGGACCGGCGAGCGTGTGCTCCTCCTCCGTGAGCACCCCCGCCCGCACCCCGTCCACATACACCACAGCCCGGTCCCGCAGACCCACCACACCCAGCGGATACGCCTGCCGCGGCCCCGGCACCGCCACCCGGTACCGCACCAGACCGCGATCCACCCCCAGCTCCTCGAACGTCGGCGCCACCCCCGACTCCGCCGTCTCCGGATCGCCCAGCACCTCCAGCACCCCCGCCAGCGGTACACCCCCCGTCAACGCCACCCGCACCGGCTCCCGCAACCCCACCGGCTCCGGCGGCAACCCCGGCAGCGGACCGTCCGCGTACTCCTCCAGCACCTTCCGCATCCGCCAGAACTTCTCCGTCGCCCGCCCGTACTCATCGACCGGCGCGTCGTAGTCGTACGACGTCACCGTCGCCGACAACTCCCCGTCATGGAGCTCACCCGCCCGGTTCGCCCCCGCCCACCCCGCGAAATTCGTCCCCCCGTGCGCCATGTACACATTCACCGACGCCCCGCACTCCAGAATCTCCCGCAACGCCTCCGCCGTCTCCGCCGCATCCCGCACCACCGGCTCCGCACCCCAGTGCCCGAACCAGCCGCACCAGAACTCCATGCACATCAACGGCCCGGCCGGCCGATGACGGCGCACCACCCCGAACGCCTCCCGCGCCCCCGAACCGAAATTCGCCGTCGCGAGCACACCCGGCACCGAACCCCCCGTCAGCATGTGATCCTCCGGCCCGTCCGACGTGAACAACGGCACCGTCACCCCGGAGCGCCGCAGAAGACCTGCCAGCCACTCCAGATGCACCCCGTCCGAGCCGTAACTCCCGTACTCGTTCTCCACCTGCACCATGACCACCGGGCCACCCCGCCCCGCCTGCCGCCGCACCACCTGAGGCAGCAACTCCCCGAACCAGCGCTCCACCTCGGCCCCGTACTCCGCGTCCCTCGTCCGCACCCGCCGGCCGAACCGGCCCGTCACCCACGCGGGCAGCCCCCCGTTCTCCCACTCGGCGCAGATATACGGCCCCGGACGCACGATCGCCAGCAGCCCGGCCCGCCCCACCGCGTCCAGAAAGCGCCCCAGCGCCCCCACGTCACGCAACACCCCCGGCCGCGGCTCGTGCAGATTCCACGGCACATACGTCTCCACGCAGTTCAGGCCCATCGCCCGCAGCATCGACAACCGGTGCTCCCACTGCGCCTCATGCACCCGGAAGTAGTGCATCGCCCCCGACAACAACCGCACCGGCCTCCCGTCGAGAAGGAAATCGTCGCCCACCACAGCGAAGTCAGTCATCGCGCGCATCACCCCTGTGTCCGAGATCCGTAACGGCCCACAGCATCGCCGCCCACCGGCCCACGGTCCATCCCCGACCCCGGGACCCGCCCACCGGCCACCGACACCACCCCGGCCACCCACCCAGCGTTACGTCTAAGCTCGTCGACCATGACCACGAGCAACACGGACGCGCACGTCACCGCCGAACTGAATCGGCTGCGCGAAAGCATCGACAACATCGACGCCGCAGTCGTCCACATGCTCGCCGAGCGCTTCAAAGCCACCCAGCAGGTCGGCCACCTCAAAGCCCAGCACCACCTGCCGCCCGCCGACCCCGCCCGCGAAGCCCGCCAGATCACCCGGCTCAGGCAGCTCGCCGAAAGCGCCCGGCTCGACCCCGCCTTCGCCGAGAAGCTGCTGAACTTCATCGTCGCCGAGGTCATCCGCCACCACGAGCGCATCGCCGAGGAATCCGCCGGCACCGAGGACTGACCCCCTGCCCGCCACGCGGCACCCCCGCCTCGCAGACCCCACGGCCCGGCCCCCGGCCCCGCAGCCCCCACGCCCGGCCCCGCCACCAGCCCGTCAGCCCTGCGAGAACCCCACTGCACAGCCCGGCAGCCGTACGGCAGCATGGGCGCCATGTCCGTACTGACGCGCAAAGAAGCGCAGACCCGCGCCCAGCTCCTCGACGTAGACCGGTACACCGTCGACCTCGACCTCACCACGGGCGAGGAGACCTTCGGCTCCCGGACCGTCATCCGGTTCACCGCCCACACCGCCGGAGACACCTTCTTCGAGATCAAGCCGGAGACGCTGCGCTCACTCAGCCTCGACGGACGACCACTGGCCCCCGAACGCCTCGACGGCAACCGCTACCCCCTGGACCGCCTCACCCCCGGCCCCCACGAACTCACCGTCGACGCCACCATGCGCTACTCCCGCACCGGCGAAGGCATGCACCGCTTCACCGACCCCGCCGACGGCGAGACCTACGTCTACTCCCAGCTCTTCCTCGACGACGTCCAGCGCGTCTTCGCCGCATTCGACCAGCCCGACCTCAAATCCGTCTTCGACATCACCGTCACCGCACCCCCCGCCTGGACCGTCCTCGGCAACGGCACCACCACCCAGGACACCGAAGGCCGCTGGACCATCGCCCCCACCCCACCCATCTCCACCTACCTCGTCGCCGTCGCCGCCGGCCCCTGGCACTCGGTCACCACCACCCACGCCGGCCTCCCCTTCGGCATCCACTGCCGCCGCTCCCTCGCCCCCCACCTCGACGCCGACGCCGACGAAATCCTCGGCATCACCCGCGACTGCTACGACCGCTACCACGAGAAGTTCGACGAGCCCTACCCCTTCGACTCCTACGACCAGGCCTTCGTCCCCGAATTCAACGCCGGCGCCATGGAGAACCCAGGACTCGTCACCTTCCGCGACGAATACATCTACCGCTCCGCCGTCACCGACACCGAACGCCAGACCCGCGCCATGGTCATCGCCCACGAAATGGCCCACATGTGGTTCGGCGACCTCGTCACCCTCACCTGGTGGGACGACATCTGGCTCAACGAGTCCTTCGCCGAGTACATGGGCTACCAGACCCTCACCGAAGCCACCCGCTTCACCGACACCTGGACCGACTTCGGCGTCTCCCGCAAGGGCTGGGGCTACGACGCCGACCAACGCCCCACCACCCACCCCGTCGCCCCCGACCCCGAAGCCGTCCCCGACACCGCCTCCGCCCTCCTCAACTTCGACGGCATCTCCTACGCCAAGGGCGCCTCCGCACTCCGCCAGCTCGTCGCCTGGCTCGGCGAGAAGGACTTCCTCGCCGGAATCAACACCCACTTCGCCCGGCACAAGTTCGCCAACGCCACCCTCGCCGACTTCATCGACAACCTCGCCACCGCCACCGACCGCGACGTCCACACCTGGGCCGCCGCCTGGCTCCGCACCACAGGCGCCGACACCCTCACCGCCCACGCCGACAACACCGGCCACAGCTGGAACCTCACCGTCGACCACGCCGGCAACCGCCCCCACCGCATCGCCGTCGGCGCCTACGACCACAGCCTCGACACCCAGACCGGCACCGAACAGCTCATCCTCCGCGACCGCTTCGAACTCGACATCCCCCAGGACGACACCCCCACCACCCTGCCCGGCACCCGCCCCGACCTCGTCGTCCTCAACGACAACGACCTCACCTACGCCAAGATCCGCCTCGACCCCGACTCCTGGAACACTGCCCTCACCCACCTCTCCGGCATCCCGGACGCCCTCACCCGCGCCCTGATCTGGAACACCGCCCGCGACATGGTCCGCGACGGCGAACTCCACCCCACCGTCCACCTCACCGCCGCCCGCACCCACCTCCCTTACGAAACCGACCTCGCCCTCGTCCACGGCGTACTCGAATTCGCCTCCACCCACATCGCCGGCCGCTACCTCCCACCCGAAGACCGGCACACCGCCCTCACCACCCTCATCTCCCTCTGCCGCGACCTCCTGCGCCGCACCGAAGGCCTCACCCCCAAGGACTGGGAACAGGGCCAGGACACCACCCGCCCCGGCAGCCCCGACCCCGGCCTCCGCCTCACCGCCGTACGCCACTTCATCGACGCCGCCACCCAACCCGACACCATCCAGGACTGGCTCGCCGAAGGCACCGTCCCCGGCGGACCCGAACTCGACCCCGAACTCCGCTGGCGCATCCTCACCCGCCTCGCCGTCCTCGGCGCCACCGACGAAACCGCCATCGCCCGAGAACTCGACACCGACCCCAGCGCCACCGGCCAGGAAGGCGCCGCCCGCTGCCGCGCCGCCCTGCCCACCCCCGAAGCCAAAGCCGCCGCCTGGCACGCCATGTTCACCGACGACACCCTGTCCAACTACCTCTTCACCGCCACCGCCCAAGGCTTCTGGCAACCCGAACAGCACGAACTCACCCATGACTACATCGCCCGCTACTACCCCGACGCCACCGCACTCGCCACCCGCCGGGGCCCCGCCATCGCCGAAGCCGCCGGACGCCACGCGTTCCCCGTCCACGCCGTCGACCCCCAGAGCCTCAAGCTCGGCACCGACGCCCTGAACGACCCCGCGCTCACCCCCGCACTCCGCCGCAAACTCACCGACCAGCTCGACGACCTCCGCCGCGCACTCGCCGTACGCAACGCCCACTGACCACGGCACCCGCCGTTCGCCACGCCCACTCACCCACGGCACCCGCCGTACGCAGCACCCCCGCACACCGTGCCCGGCCCCTCACCCGAAGGGCCGGGCACAGCCATGCGAACAGCGAACTCCCTTACCAGCACCACACCCCCCACCTCACCCACACCGGACAGCAGTACCCCTTTCGGGTTCAGATCGTTGGGCTCTTCGGCCGCCCCCTCCGCAAACCGGACAAGCTGACATCACCGCCCGCACACCCGAAGGACCACACCACCCATGCCCACCCCACCCCTCGCCGGAGGCACCGCCGGCCCCACCCACCTGCGCCCCCTCCTCGACACCGTCCTCGCCGCACTCCACGAAGGCGCCACCCGGCGCAACGGCCCCCTCCCCGCCGGCGGCCCCGACCACGTCACCCAACACCTCCACCACACCACCGGCCTCCTCATCCCCGACCACGGAACCGGCCCCCACCACGCCCTGCGCACCCTCGTCACCGCACTCGCAGAAGGCGCCGCCGACCCCGCACACCCCCACTGCGCCGCCCACCTCCACACCCCACCCCTCGCCCTCGCCGCCGCAGCCGACCTCGCCGCCTCCGCGCTCAACCCCTCCATGGACTCCTGGGACCAGGCACCCGCCGCCTCCGCCCTCGAAACCGCCCTCACCACCGCACTCGCCACCGAGATCTACCCCCACACCCCCCACCCCGACGCCCTCATCACCACCGGCGGCACCGAAGCCAACCAACTCGCCCTCCTCCTCGCCCGCGAACGCCACGGCCCCGTCCGCGCCATCTGCGGCGCCAACGCCCACCACAGCATCACCCGCGCCGCCTGGCTCCTCGGCCTCCCCGAACCCGTCATCATCCCCACCCCCACCGGCACCATCGACCCCCTCACCCTCCACAACGCCCTCACCCGACTCCAAGGCCCCCTCCTCGTCACCGCCACCGCAGGCACCACCGACACCGGCCAGATCGACCCCCTCACCGACATCGCCGACCTCACCACCACCCACGGCGCCGAACTCCACATCGACGCCGCCTACGGCGGACCCCTCCTCTTCAGCCCCACCCACCGCCACACCCTCAAAAGCCTCCACCGCGCCCACAGCGTCACCCTCGACCTCCACAAACTCGGCTGGCAACCCGCATCAGCCGGCATCCTCGCCGTCCCCCACCACCACGACCTCCACCCCCTCCACCACCACGCCCCCTACCTCAACGCCGACGACGACACCGACGCCGGCATCCCCGACCTCCTCGGCCGCTCCCTGCGCACCACACGCCGCCCCGACGCCCTCAAAATCGCCGTCACCCTCCAAGCACTCGGCCGCGACGGACTCGCCGACCTCATCGACCGCACCATCGCCACCGCCCACCACCTCGCCGACCTCATCCACCAACACCCCGCACTCGACCTCTACGACCGCCCCACCATCAGCACCGTCCTCTTCCGCCCCACCCACACCGACGACACCACCGTCGCCACCATCCGCCGCACCCTCCTCGACCAAGGCCACGCCGTACTCGGCCGCGCCCGCACCCACAACGGCCTCTGGCTCAAAGCCACCCTCCTCAACCCCCACACCACCCCCACCGACCTCCAACGCCTCCTCGACCACGTCACCCACGCCCACACCAGCGCCACCAAGGAAGGCAGCACACCCCGATGACCGACCGGACCACCCCCGCAGGCGACCGGCCCCACGACCTCATCGGCATCGGCCTGGGCCCCTTCAACCTCTCCCTCGCCGCCCTCGCCCACGGCATCCCCACCACCGCGGACCAGCCCCTCACCACCGCCTTCTACGAGCAACGCCCCGCCTTCCACTGGCACCCCGGCCTCCTCATCGACGGCGCCACCCTCCAAGTCCCCTTCCTCGCCGACCTCACCACCCTCGCCGACCCCACCAGCCCCTGGACCTTCCTCAACTACCTCCGCACCCGCGACCGCCTCTACCCCTTCTACTTCGCCGAGCAATTCCACATCCACCGCGCCGAATACGACGCCTACTGCCGATGGGTCAGCGAACAACTCCCCACCATCCACTTCAACCACCAGGTCGACTCCATCCGCTGGAACACCGACCACTCCCACTACGAAGTCGACTACACCCACCTCGGCCCCGACGGCGAAACCCGCACCCACGGCCACACCCACACCCGCCACATCGCCCTCGGCGTGGGCACCGCCCCCTTCATCCCCGAACCCCTCCGACCCCTCGCAGAAGCCCCCGGCGTCCCCGTCATCCACTCCGCCGACTACCTCCACCACCGCGAACAACTCCTCGAAGCCGGCCACATCACCGTCATCGGCTCCGGCCAGTCAGGCGCCGAAATCTTCCTCGACCTCCTCCGCGCCCGCCCCCAAGGCGTCGAAAGAATCCACTGGCTCGCCCGCACCCAGGCCTTCGCCCCCATGGAGTACTCAAAACTCGGCCTCGAACACTTCACCCCCGACTACACCCACTACTTCCACGCACTCCCCGAGCACGTACGCGACAGCCTCGTCCCCCAGCAATGGCAACTCCACAAAGGCATCGACACCGACACCATCTCCGCCATCCACCACGAGCTCTACCGGCGCACCCTCCACGGCGGCTGGCCCGACGCCACCCTCACCCCCGGCGTCAGCGTCCGCACCGCAGGCCGCATCACCGGCAGCGGAAACCGCATCGAACTCCACCTCGAACACACCCAGCAAGCCACCCGAAGCCGCCTCACCACCGACGCCGTCGTCCTCGCCACCGGCTACCGCGAACGCCCCCTCGACACCCTCCTCACCGGCATCGCCCCCCACATCCGCCGCGACACCCAGGGACGCCCCCGCATCCACACCGACTTCCGCCTCGACCTCGGCCCCGCCCTCACCGGCAACATCTACGTCCAGAACGCCGAACGCCACACCCACGGAGTCGGCGCCCCCGACCTCGGCCTCGCCGCCTGGCGCAGCGCCACCATCCTCAACAACCTCACCGGAACCACCCCCTACCCCCTACCGCAGCGCACCGCCTTCACCACTTTCGGCCTCACCCCCCGGGCCGCCCCCGCCGTCCCCGGACAAGGCAGCCCGCTCACCCCTCTCGCGCAAGGGCAGTGACAAGGCAGTGACGCCCGCATCAGCGAGGATCAGCTAGGCCCACCCGCACCCTCCCGCTCAGGGACGGCGAAGCTTCACCACGAGCCGTCACGAATGTGCCGCATGATCGTTGAGCAAGCATGATCAACATGAGGAAGCTCGCAACCCTGTTCGCAGCCGGCGCCCTGTCCCTGATCGCCGCCGCCCCCGCGAACGCCGCAGTCGACAGCCAGTGCGGGCAGTACATCTGCGTGATGACGGCCCACCACAACAGGTTCGTACAGGACATCACCGTCCAGACCAGGGACGGAAACTCCGGCACACTGCGCGCCTACTGGGGAGAATTCCGCTCCGGAAGGGTCGCAGCCGCCAGCCACCGCTGGGCCGTGGGCTACGAACAGGCGAACGCCAGCCTCGTCTGCGGAGCCCTGGAACGCGACGGCCGAGTCATCGAAGACGGCATCTGCGTCACCATCTGAGCCACCCCGCCTGCCCCATGGCCACCACACCGACGGGCAGGCGGGCCACACCCCCCCTCACCTGCGACCAGCCCGGTGCGCCCCAGAGCCGACGCCACGCACGCATCCAGCATCACCCGCACACGCCCCGAAACGCACTGGGTCCCCGCCGGCAGAACCGGCGAGGACCCATCGACGAGCAAAACTAGAACACCGGCACACCCTCACGCGTCAGACGCCAGTCCACCGAAGCGAACTCCGCCGGATCCACCGAACCCTTCGCCTTCACCCAACCGATGATCGTGTTCCGGATCTCATCCGAATTCGCCCACAACTGCTTCGAACCCGGAACATGCGGGAAATTACCCCCGCCACTCGCCCGATAATTGTTCACCGCGAACACGAACTGCGCCGCCGGATCCACCGGCGCCCCCTCGAACGACAACCCCACGATCCGCGACCCGGCCGGCTTCGCGATATCGATGTCGTACGACACCCCCGACACCACGTCATAGTTGTAATCCGGAATGTTCTCCGCATTCGTCAACTTCGACGTATCCACCGGAGCCCCCGCAGCCGTCTGCACGTAGTACCTCGCCGAGAACTCCAGATAGTCCTTCAACTGCGCACCCGTGAGAAGCCGCGCCTCCAGCGTGTTCTCGAACGGATACAAGCCCGCAGCATCCTTGATGGTCACCTCACCCGCGGGAATCGCCGCCGTACGCGAGAAACACGCCGCCTGCGACAGCACCGGCAACGCCGCGTACTCCCCACCCGCCAGCGCCGCCTTCACCGTCTCCGCCTGCACCAGGTTGATCAGATCGATGACCGGCTCGTCCTTCCACGGCGCATCCACCGTCGACATCGCCGCCACCGACGTACCGATCACCTGGTTGACGTACGCCACGACCTTCCTGTGCTCGTCCCCGAGCATCGACGTGATCCGCGCGTCCTCCGCCACCGTGTTCGAATTCAGCACCGAAGCGCCGACCTTCTCGACCACCCAGCGGCCCTTGTCCCACACCAGGTCGAAGTCGAACAACGTCAACCGCTGCCCCCACTTCAACGGCTCCGAGAGAACGACCCGCTTCCCCGTCTCCTTGTTCGTCACGAAGTACTCGGGAATCTCCGAATGCGCGTGACCCACCAGAATCGCGTCGATCCCCGGCACCTGCTCCGCCACCAGACCCGCCGCGTTCTCGACGTACGGCAGCTGATCCCCGTACGACGACGTCCCCGACGAACCCGAATGCGCAGAAACGATCACCACGTCCGCACCCATCGAACGAAGCTTCGGCACCCACTTCGCCGCCTGCTCCTCAAGACCCGGGAACACCATCTTCCCACCGACATTCGCCTTGTCCCAGATCGCGATACCCGGATTCGTCAACCCCAGCACCGCCACACGCACATCACGACCATGCGGCGTACGCACCCGCTTGATCACATACGGCGCGAACGCCGGCCGCAACGTCTTCGCATCCAGCGCGTTCGCACCCAGCAGCGGAAAATCACACTGCTCCTCGAACTTGCGCAACACCGGAATGCCGTAGTTGAACTCATGGTTACCGAGCGCAGCCGCGTCATAACCGATCTTGTTCATCGCCTGCGCCATCGGATGCACCGGACCACGCCGCGCAGTGATCGGATCGACCTTCGCGTAGTAGTACGACAACTGCGTGCCCTGGATCGTGTCACCCGCATCGATCAGCAGCGTGTTGCCGCGCCCCCGCTCCTCACGGATCTCGTTCACCAACGTCGAGATCTTCGCCAGGCCCACATCGTTGTGCGCCTTGTCGTCGAACTCCTTGTCCGTGAAGTAGTCCCAGTTGAAGACGTTCCCATGCAGATCCGTCGTCCCCATCACCGTGAACGAGTACCGCTTCGCCGGACGGCCATGACCGTGCCCACGCGGCTCCGAGGCCGCCGCCGACCCGGCACCGACCCCTCCCGCCAGCGCCACACCGGCACCGGCAACGGCCGACCGGCCCAGAAACGTCCTGCGGTTCAACGGCATCCTTGACTCCTCGTTCGAGCGAACAACGCGCGTAGATTCTGGCCCAGCCCTCACCACCCGCAACACCCCCAACAGGTTTCGATCTGATGACCAGGCCGCCCGGCGCCCCCACCCCACCCCCGCGCGCGCTCATCGGAGCGCGCCGCCGCACAATTCAACAATTGTCAATAGCCAGTCACACAAGGGCCGTTGGAAAGTCATGCAGAGACAAATACCTACCCATAGGTAAGGTCTAGGCTCGAACCATGCGACGAGCAAAAATCGTTTGTACCCTGGGACCCGCAACCGACACATACGAGCAGATCAAGGCACTCGTCGAAGCGGGAATGGACATCGCCCGCCTCAACCTCAGCCACGGCACCTACGTCGAACACGAACAGCGCTACCGCCACGTACGCAAAGCCTCCGAAGAAACCGGCCGCAGCGTAGGAATCCTCGCCGACCTTCAAGGCCCGAAGATCCGCCTCGGCCGCTTCGCCGAAGGCCCCGTACTCCTTGAACGCGGCGACGACTTCACCATCACCGTCGAACCCATGGAAGGCGACCGCCACACCTGCGGCACCACCCACGACGGACTCGCCACCGACGTCACCACCGGCGAACGCATCCTCATCGACGACGGCCGCGTCACCCTCGAAGTCACCGGCATCGACGGACCCCGCGTCCACACCACCGTCATCGAAGGCGGCATGGTCTCCGACCACAAGGGACTCAACCTCCCCGGCGTCGCCGTCTCCGTCCCCGCCCTCAGCGAAAAGGACATCGACGACCTCCGCTGGGCCCTCCGCACCGGCGCCGACATCATCGCCCTCAGCTTCGTACGCACCGGACGCGACATCGACGACGTCCACCGCATCATGGACGAGGAGGACCGCCGCCTCCCCGTCATCGCCAAGGTCGAAAAACCCCAGGCCGTCGACAACATCGACGACATCGTCGCCGCCTTCGACGGCATCATGGTCGCCCGCGGAGACCTCGGCGTCGAAATGCCCCTGGAACAAGTCCCCATCGTCCAGAAACGCGCCATCAAACTCGCCAAGCGCAACGCCAAGCCGGTCATCGTCGCCACCCAGATGCTCGACTCGATGATCGACAACTCCCGCCCCACCCGCGCCGAAGCCTCGGACGTCGCCAACGCCGTCATCGACGGCACGGACGCGGTCATGCTGTCCGGCGAGACCAGCGTCGGCAAGTACCCCGTCGAAACCGTCCGCACCATGGCCCGCATCGTCGAGGCCGCCGAGGAGGACATCCTCGCCAAGGGTCTCCCGCCCCTCACCGACCGCAACAAGCCCCGCACCCAGGGCGGCGCCGTCGCACGCGCTGCGGCCGAGATGGGCGACTTCCTCGGCGCCAAGTTCCTCGTGGCCTTCACCCAGAGCGGCGACACGGTCAAGCGCCTCTCCCGCTACCGCTCCCCGATCCCGCTCCTCGCCTTCACCCCGGACCCGGCCACCCGCGCGCAGCTCAACCTGACGTGGGGCGTCGAGACCTTCCTCGGACCGCACGTGGACTCGACGGACGCCATGGTGGCGCAGGTGGACGAGGAACTGCTGCGGATCGGGCGCTGCAAGAAGGGCGACGTCGTGGTCATCACGGCGGGGTCCCCGCCCGGAGTCGCCGGCTCGACGAACCTGGTACGGGTGCACCACATCGGCGAGGACGACAGCCCGAAGTAGAGGTCGTCAGTACTTCGGCCCGACGTGAGCGTCCATGAGCGCTACGGACGCCCGTCGGGCTACGGAGATGTTGTACTCCTTGCCCGCGCGGGTGCAGTGCGTCCACTCGACACCAAGCTTGTCCAGGGTGTCGGTGTAGAGCCGGCGGATGTCGTCCGAGACATTGGTGAACCAGTACCTCGGATACTCGTATCGCTTGCGCTCTCCGCCGACCACTCGTGTCGTCCAGTTGGTGATCCTGCAACCGTCGGAGTGAACGAGTCCGCGAACGAGCGCCCAGGGGGTCCGCATCGACGAGTTCTTGTTGCCACGCTTCCAGTTCGATCTTCCGTTCGTGCTTCCGGCCCGGTCCGTGTTGCGGAAACAGGCAGGGCAGGTGCTTCGAGTAGACCTTGATGTTGTGGCAGCCGGTCTTGCGTACGCGACACGTGGCGTTGTCAGGAAAGACCCTGCGCATCGACGTTTCCGCCTCGGCTTGAACGCCGGGCCAGGCGTCGTCCAAAGTGATCATGAGGTTCGGCACCCGATGCTGTGAGTACTGGCTGATGTGGCCGTCGCCCAGGTAGAGGCCCAGGAGGTAGACGTAGTCAGACGCCGCGAGCGTGACACCGTCGCATCGATGACAGCTGGGGTTATGTGCGCCCGGACAGGCGTTCCGCTTGGAGCGGTCCATGTGCAGCCAGTACGAAACCGTGCCGCGAGGTACTTGCAGGCGGCGCGCGACTTCCGCGCTCCTGATGCCGGAATTCAGAAGGGCGAGGGCGTTTTGCCGCACTTCCGCGCCATGGAAGATCATGGCAACACTGTGTGTGACGTTCCGAGGCAATGCGTAGCAGAATGCGGATGTTCACGAGAACGTGAGCATCCGCATCGCCTGAAGTGCCGGGTATGGGATTCGAACCCACATGCCCTTTCGGGCAGAGGTGTTTGAGACCTCCGCGTCAGCCAATTGCGCCAACCCGGCGGGGTAGCCGGACAGAAGTGTACCTGGTGACTGCTGGCGGTGGCGGGTAGGTAGGCTGCTCCGCAGCAGTACGCCCCACACCAAGGAGCCCCGTGACCACGCCCGAGTCGCCCCAGCCCGCAGACGCCGCCGACGACGACAAGTCGCACGTCCCGCCGCTGACGACCCGCGTCGTCATCGCCGAGGACGAGGCGCTCATCCGCCTGGACCTCAAGGAGATGCTGGAGGAGGAGGGCTACTCGGTCGTCGGTGAGGCCGGGGACGGGCAGCAGGCCGTCGAGCTGGCCCGGGAGCACCGCCCGGATCTCGTGATCCTGGACGTGAAGATGCCGGTGCTGGACGGGATCTCGGCCGCGGAGAAGATCGCCGAGGAGTCGATCGCCCCGGTTCTGATGCTGACCGCGTTCTCACAGCGGGATCTGGTGGAGCGGGCCCGGGACGCCGGGGCGATGGCGTATCTGGTGAAGCCGTTCAGCAAGAGCGATGTGGTGCCGGCGATCGAGATGGCGGTGTCGCGGTTCGCGGAGCTGAAGGCGCTGGAGGGTGAGATCGCGGATCTCTCGCAGCGGCTGGAGACGCGGAAGCTGGTGGACCGGGCGAAGAGCATTCTGCAGACGGATTACGGGCTGTCGGAGCCTGCCGCGTTCCGCTGGATCCAGAAGACGTCGATGGACCGCCGGATGTCGATGCAGCAGCTGGCCGAGGCGCTTATCGAGGACGCCGAGGAGAAGAAGAAGTCGGCCGAGTAGGTCATCGGCCGTACACGAAAGGGCCCGCCCCGGATGTTCTTCCGTGGGCGGGCCCTTTCGTGTGGGCGGGTGTTCAGTCCTCGCCGAGGTAGGCCTTGCGGACCGACTCGTCGTGGAGGAGGTCGGCGCCGGTGCCGGAGAGGACGACCTTGCCGACCTCCATGACGTGGCCCTGGTCCGCGAGGGAGAGGGCGGCCTGGGCGTTCTGCTCGACGAGCAGGATCGTGGTGCCGGACGCCTTGAGTTCGACGATGGTCTCCATGATCTTCTGCATCATGATCGGGGAGAGGCCCATGGAGGGCTCGTCGAGCATGAGCAGTTTGGGCTGGGACATGAGGGCGCGTCCCATGGCGAGCATCTGCTGTTCGCCGCCGGAGAGGGTTCCCGCGGCCTGCTTGCGGCGTTCCCCGAGGATGGGGAAGAGGTCGTAGGCGCGCTGGATGTCCTTCTCGATGCCGGCCTTGTCGGTGCGGAGGAAGGCACCGAGCTGGAGGTTTTCGGCGATGGTGAGGCGGGGAAAGATGTGGCGGCCCTCGGGGGAGTGGGCGAGGCCGAGTGCCACGATCTTGTGGGCGGGGATCCCCGCGAGGGGCTTCCCGTCGAAGAGGATCCGGCCGCCGGAGGGCTTGAGGAGGCCGGAGAGGGTGCGCAGGGTGGTGGTCTTGCCCGCTCCGTTGGTGCCGATGAGGGTGACGACCTGGCCGGCTTCGACGCTGAAGGAGATTCCCTTGACGGCTTCGATCTTGCCGTAGGCGACCCTGAGGTCTTCGACCTCGAGCAGTGCGGTCACTGGCCTTCCCCTTCTGTGCTGGTGGTGCGCTCCGCCTTGTCGGCCTGGGCCTCGGGGGCTTCGGCCTCGGCGGTGTCCGGTGTCTCCGGTGTCTCTGCGGGGGCGGGGGCGGGGGCGTCGGCGTTCTCGGGGGTGTCCCCTTCGAAGGGTGTGCCGAGGTAGGCGGCGATGACGCGTTCGTCGCCCTGGACGACGGCGGGTGTGCCTTCGACGAGTTTTTCGCCTTGGACGAGGCAGGCGACGCGGTCGCAGAGGTTGAAGATGAAGCGCATGTCGTGCTCGATGACGAGTACGGCGATGCCCATGTCGCGGATGGCGAAGATGAGTTCTTCGGTGACGCGGGTTTCCTGCGGGTTCATGCCGGCGGTGGGCTCGTCCAGGAGGAGGAGGCCGGGGTCGCTGGCGAGTGCGCGCGCGATCTCCAGCTTGCGCTGGTCTCCGTAGGGGAGGTTGCGTGCGAGGTGGTCGGCCTTGTCCTGGAGGCCGATGAACTCGAGGAGTTCCATGGCGCGTGCGTGGGAGGCTGCTTCGGCCCTTTTGAAGCCGGGGCCGCGCAGGAGGGCGGACCAGAGGCCTTCTTTGGTCCTGGTGTGGCGTCCGACGAGGACGTTCTCCAGGACGGTCATGTTGGCGAAGAGGCGGATGTTCTGGAAGGTGCGGGCGATTCCTGCCTGGGTGACGAGGTGGGGCTTGGGCGGCAGGACGGTGCCCTTGTAGCGGACGGTGCCCTCGGTGGGGACGTAGAGGCCGGTGAGGCAGTTGAAGAAGGTGGTTTTGCCGGCGCCGTTGGGGCCGATGAGTCCGACGATCTCGCCTGCGTTGACCTTGAGGTCGACGTCGCGTACGGCGGTGAGTCCGCCGAAGCGCATGGTGACGCCGGAGGCGTCGAGGACGGGCGTCGTGGTGGTCTGGGTGGTGGTCGTTTCGGTGGTGGTCGTCATGGTGTTCACGCCCCCGCCTTCACGGTGCCGACGCCGGATTCGGGCAGTGTGCCTTCGGGTGTGTCGAGTTGGCCGGTCTCGTGGTATTCGAGCTGGGCGCGCCGGTTGGCGATGAGGCCTTCGGGGCGGAAGCGCATGAGCAGGATGAGTGCGAGGCCGAAGCCGAGGAGCTGGTAGTCCTGGAGGAACTGCAGCTTCGCGGGGATCATGTACAGGAGGGTCGCGCCGATCAGGGGTCCGCTGATGGTTCCCATGCCGCCGAGGATGACTGCGGCGAGGAGGAAGGCGGAGTTGGGCGGCACGGGGCCGGCGAAGACGTACATCTCCGGGACGACGGTGCTCTGTACGTGGGCCTGGACGGTGCCGGCGAGGCCGGCGAGGGTGGCGCCGAGGGCGAAGGCGATGAGTTTGACGCGGAAGCCGTTGATGCCCATGGCGGTGGCGGCTGTTTCGTCCTCGCGGATGGCGACCCAGGCGCGGCCGATGCGGGAGCTGCCGGCGCGGCTGAAGACGAGGACCACGAGGATCATCGCGAGCAGCATGAGCAGGTAGTAGTTGGCGTATCCGCCGAGTTCGATTCCCAGGATCGTGTGGGATTCGCCGAAGTCGTATCCGAAGAAGACGAGGTCGGGGATGTTGGGTACGCCGTTGGGGCCGTTGGTGATCTGGGGTCCGGAGACGCCGTCGAGGTTGCCGACGGTGATGCGGAAGATTTCGCCGAAGCCGAGGGTGACGATGGCGAGGTAGTCGCCGCGGAGGCGGAGTGTGGGTGCTCCGATGACGACGCCGAAGATGAGGGAGACGGCTGCTCCGGTGAGGACGGCTGCCCAGAAGGGGAAGTGGACGTCGAACGCGGATGCGGTGGTGCCGGAGACGAGGGCGGCGGTGTAGGCGCCGACGCCGAGGAAGGCGACGTATCCGAGGTCGAGGAGTCCGGCGAGGCCGACGACGATGTTCAGCCCGAGTGCGACGGTCGCGAAGATGAGGATGTTGACCGCGATGAGGGTGAACTGGTCGGTGCTCTGGGTGAAGGGGAATGCTGCGGCGGCCACGAAGGCGGCGGCTACGGCGATGGAGCGGTACTTGGTGGTGAGGGCCGAGAGCCGGGCCATGATGCCGGATTTGAACAGGGCGCCGACGGCGAAGCCCGCGGTGATCAGGTAGCCGGTGAAGAGCTCGGGGGGTTCGATGTCGATGCCGTAGGTGACGACGAAGAGGCCGATTGCGAAGGCTGCGACGATGATGAGGATCTCGGCCCAGGAGGGGAGTTCCTTGGGGCGGGATGCTTTGCGGGTGTCGTCGGGGAGCAGGAGGGCGACGAGGGGGATCGCGGAGGCCACTGCCGCGACGTAGCCGCCGGGTTCCAGGTTGACGACACCGCCGAGTTCGATGGCAATGGCGAAGACGGTGAACCAGGTGGTCGTGAAGGTACCGATGGCCAGGAACTGGAGGGCTTTGGTGGTGCCGGTGGGGGCGATCCAGCGGAGGCCTCGGACGTCGAGGGCGGCGAGTGCGTACAGGAGTACGAGGGCGCCTGAGGTGAGGGTGAGGAGCTGGAGGCCGGCGGGGTAGCCGTAGATAGTGAGGTCGCCGGTGAATTCGCTGGTCCAGGTCCAGGCCATGAAGGTGCTGGCGATGGTCGCGATGCCGCCGAGGGCGGTGAGGCGGCGCAGGCCTGCGGTCCGGGTGCCGGTGTCGGCGGGGGTGGTGACGGCTGCGGTTTTGGTGGTGTCGGTTGTCATGGCTCTCACGCCCGATCCGCGACGCGCTCGCCGAGCAGGCCTTGTGGCCTGACGAGGAGGACGACGATGAGAAGTACGAATGCCCAGACGTTGGCCCAGGCGCCGCCGCCGAGCTGCTGCATGCCGGGGATTTCTTCGATGTAGGCGATGGAGAGGGCTTCGGCGAGGCCGAGGACGACTCCGCCGACCATGGCTCCGTAGATGTTGCCGATGCCGCCGAGGACTGCGGCGGTGAAGGCCTTCAGCCCGAGGAGGAAGCCCATCTCGAAGTTGATCTGGCCCTTGTCGAGGCCGTAGGCGACGGCTGCGATGGCGGCGAACGCGGCTCCGATGGCGAAGGCCATCACGATGATGCGGTCGGTGTTGATGCCCATGAGCTTGGCCGTGTCGGGGTCCTGTGCGGTGGCCTGCATGGCGCGGCCGCTGCGGCTCTTGGCGACGAACATGCCGAGGGCGAGCATGCACAGGGGGGCGAGGACGAGGATGAAGGCGTCGGCGCGCTGGAGGTAGAGGTTGTCGAAGATCTTGAACGACTCGCCCTTGAACTCCGGGAAGCTGCGCGGCTTCTTCGCGTCGGGGTAGAAGCCCCAGACAAGCTGCTGGAGGACGATCGAGAGGCCGATCGCGGTGATGAGGGGTGCCAGCCGTGGTGCGCCGCGCAGGGGGCGGTAGGCGAAGCGTTCCGCGGCTGTCGCTACGGCGACGGAGGCGATGGCGCCTCCGATGATCATGAGGGGAATGACCACCATGAGCGAGGTTCCGCCGGGGAGCGCGAGGTAGGTGGTGAGGGCGCCGAAGCCCCCGATCATGAAGATCTCGCCGTGGGCGAAATTGATGAGCTGGACGATGCCGTACACCATGGTGTACCCGATGGCTATGAGGCCATAGAGCGCGCCGAGTGCGAGGCCGTTCGCCAGCTGTTGCGGCAGTTCGTTCACCGCAGTGCCTCCGATGAGCTTGTCGGATATGACACCGCGCGAGGGCGCTGTTTGCGCCCTCGCGCGGTCAGGAGCGTGTGCTGGGGTGGTGCTGGGTGATCAGTCCTCGAACGTGGCGCTCTTGACGTCCTTCCAGGCGCCCTTCTGGACCTCGTAGACGGTGAGCTGCTTGTTGGTGGTGTCACCGAACTGGTCGAAGGAGACCTTGCCGGTCACGCCGTCGAAGGAGACCTTGGCCATGGCCTCGGTGATCTTGGCGCGGGCGTCCTCGGGGAGCTTGCCGTCGTTGTCGGCGACGACGGCCTTGACGGCCTGGATGATGGCCCATCCGGCGTCGTAGGAGTAGCCGCCGTAGGCCGCGAAGGGGTCCTTGTAGCCGCCGGCGTTGTAGTCCGCGATGAACTGCTTGGCGGTCGGGAGGGCCTCGACGGGGTAGCCGACGGAGGTGGCGAAGTCGCCGTCGTTGGCCTCACCGGAGGCGCTGATGAAGGCGGGGTCGTAGATGCCGTCGCCGCCCATGGTGGGGATCTTGGCGCCGGTCTTCTTGATCTGGTCGGAGAGCAGGCCGCCCTCGGGGTACTGGCCGCCGTAGTAGACGGAGTCGGCGCCGGAGGACTTGACCTTGTCGGCGGTGCTGGAGAAGTCGGTCTCCTTGACGGTGACGTGGTCGGTGCCGACGACCTTGCCGCCGAGGCGTTCGAATTCCGCGGAGAAGATGGCGGCGAGGCCGGCGCCGTAGGTCTGCTTGTCGTCGACGACGTAGACCTTCTTCTTCTTGGCGTCGTTGTAGAGGTACTGGGCGGCGAACTTGCCCTGGACGACGTCGGTGGCGCAGGTGCGGAAGTACGTCTTGAAGACGCGCTTGGAGTCGCCCTTGCCCCAGTTGTCGCCCTGGCTGAGGGCGGGGTTGGTGTTGGCGGGGGAGACCTGGGCCATGTCGGCCTTCTCGAAGACGCCCTGCATGGACTGGGCGACGCCGGAGTTCAGGGGGCCGACGGCTCCGATGACGTCCTTGTTGCCGACGAGCTTGGTGGCGTTGGCCTGTCCGGAGGCGGGGACGGCCTGGTCGTCGAGGGCTTCGATCTTGAACTCGATGCCGGGGACCTCGTTGTTCTTGTTCGCGGTCTTGGCCGCGAGGTCCACGGAGTTCTTGATGCCCTGGCCGAGTGCGGAGAGGGATCCGGTGAGCGGGGCGTCGACGCCGATGACGACGGTGGTCTTGCTGTCGCCGCCCTTGTCGCCCTTGCCGTTGTCGTCGCGCGACCCGCAGGCGGTGAGTGTGAGGGCACCGGTGGTGAGCACTGCTGTGAGGATGATCAAAGAACGGTGTCGCACGAAAGGTCCTTTCCCTGGCGCGGCCTCCTCTGCATGAGGTGCCGTAACGATCGCCGGGCCGTACTGGCCGATACAGGGCCGTGCAGCAGACGCACCCGGCGGCGCGGTGACTGGCCGTGACTCTAAGGGCAGGTGAGGGGGTGCGGGACGGGTCCGCTGATGATGTGACTGTCTTGTTATGCCGTGGGGAAGGCTTGGTGGTCACTGTGTGGACATGTACCGCTTTCCGGTGGGCGGCGAGGTGACCGCATCGTGAGAACGCGCAGCTCTGCTAAGGGGCTTGGGGCGATCTTGGTGCTGTCACGCGAATGGGGCGCATGGGGCGCGGGGGGTGGCGGTGTGGTGGGTGCGCGCGCGGTGCGTGAGCTTTTTCGTGTATTGCACACATGTTACGGAGTGTTACATCCGTGGGAGGTGTTTGAAGACACGGTGGGGCGGTGTGGTCGGTGAAGTGGCTCATGGAAGGACATGGGCGGTCAGGGGTGTTGACCGTGTGTGTCCGCCAACTTCGGTGTTTTGCTTCGGATATGGGTCTGCCCGGTCCGGAATGCGGTGCGTTTCCGGCCGGGCAGTGGGGTGTTGGGAGGGGGCGGTCAGCCCGCGTCGGGGCGAGGTGCGTCGCGGAGCAGGCAGGTGAGGCGGGCGGTGCAGACGCGCTTGTCGTGCTCGTCGGTGATGACGATCTCGTACGTGGCGGTGGTGCGGCCGCGGTGGACGGGGGTGGCGACGCCGGTGACGAGGCCGCTGCGGGCGCCGCGGTGGTGGGTGCAGTTCAGGTCGACGCCGACGGCGATCCTGGAGGCGCCGCCGTGGAGCATGGTGCCGACGGAGCCGAGGGTCTCGGCGAGGACGGCCGAGGCGCCGCCGTGGAGGAGTCCGTAGGGCTGGGTGTTGCCTTCGACGGGCATGGTGCCCACGACGCGCTCGGCGGACGCCTCGACGATCCTGACGCCCATGCGCTCGCCGAGGTGTCCGGCGGAGAAGAGGGCGGGGAGATCGACCCCGAGTGCCGCGTACTCGTCGATGATCTCCTGGGGGAACGTGGGTGCGGTGTGCTCGCCCATGGGTCCGGCTCCGATCGTGTGCTCGTCCGTTGCTGTGTGCACTGTTCTTATCAGACCGCTGAGCGTGCGCTTAGGGCTGTGGGTGCCCGGGGGCCCGGTGCCGGGCCCCCGGGGGGCGTCAGGCGGTCTCGAACCGGACGACGACCGACTTGCTGGCGGGGGTGTTGCTGGTGTCCGCGGTCGCGTCGAGCGGGACGAGGACGTTCGTCTCCGGGTAGTAGGCGGCGGTGCAGCCCCGTGCGGTGGGGTAGTGGACGACCCGGAAGCCGGGGGCGCGGCGCTCGACGCCGTCCTTCCACTCGCTGACGATGTCGGTGTAGGAGCCGTCGGCGAGGCCGAGGGTGCGGGCGTCCTCGGGGTTGACCATGACGATGCGGCGGCCGCCCTTGATGCCGCGGTAGCGGTCGTCGAGGCCGTAGATCGTGGTGTTGTACTGATCGTGGGAGCGCAGGGTCTGGAGCAGCAGCCTGCCTTCGGGGAGTTCGGGGTACTCGACGGGGGCGGCGGTGAAGTTGGCCTTGCCGGTGGCGGTGGGGAAGCGGCGTTCGTCGCGGGGTGCGTGGGGGAGGGTGAATCCGCCGGGCCTTGCGACGCGGGCGTTGAAGTCCTCGAAGCCGGGCACGACGCGGGAGATGCGGTCGCGGATCGTCCCGTAGTCCTTCTCGAAGTCCTCCCAGGGTGTGGTGGACGCGGGGCCGAGGACGGCGCGGGCGAGGCGGGCGACGATCGCGGGCTCGGAGAGCAGGTGCGGGCTCGCGGGGGTGAGGTTGCCGCGTGAGGAGTGGACCATGCCCATGGAGTCCTCGACGGTGACGAACTGCTTCCCGCCGGCGGTCACGTCCTTGTCGGTACGGCCGAGGGTGGGCAGGATCAGGGCGCGGGTCCCGGTGACGGCGTGGGAGCGGTTGAGCTTGGTCGAGACGTGGACGGTGAGCCGTGCGCGGCGCATCGCGGCCTCGGTGACGGTGGTGTCGGGAGTGGCGGCGACGAAGTTGCCGCCCATGGCGAAGAAGACCTTGGCGTCGCCGTCGCGGAGCGCCTGGATGGACCGCACGACGTCGTAGCCGTGGTGGCGCGGCGAGGTGATGCCGAATTCCCGGTCGAGGGCGTCGAGGAAGGCGGGGGCGGGGCGTTCGAAGATGCCCATGGTGCGGTCGCCCTGGACGTTGGAGTGGCCGCGTACGGGGCAGACCCCGGCGCCGGGCCTGCCGATGTTGCCGCGCAGGAGGAGGAAGTTGACCACTTCGCGGATGGTGGGCACGGAGTGCTTGTGCTGGGTGAGGCCCATGGCCCAGCAGACGATGGTGCGTTTCGACGCGAGGACCATGGTGAGCGCCCGCTCGATGGTGTCGCGGTCGAGGCCGGTGGCGGTGAGGGTCTCGTCCCAGTCCGCGGTGCGGGCTGCCTCGGCGAAGTCCTCGTATCCGTGGGTGTGTTCGGTGATGAATTCGGTGTCGACGGCTCCGTCGGCCTCGATGATCATCTTGTTCAGGAGGCGGAAGAGTGCCTGGTCGCCGCCGATGCGGATCTGCAGGAACAGGTCGGTGAGGTCGGCGCCCTTGAGCATGCCGCGGGCGGTCTGCGGGTTCTTGAACCGTTCGAGGCCGGCCTCGGGCAGCGGGTTCACCGAGATGATCTTCGCTCCGGCGGCCTTGGCCTGTTCCAGGGCGGACAGCATTCGGGGGTGGTTGGTGCCGGGGTTCTGGCCGGCGACGATGATCAGGTCGGCCTGGTGGAGGTCCTCGAGGCTGACGCTGCCCTTGCCGATGCCGATCGTCTCGGTAAGGGCGGAGCCGGACGACTCGTGGCACATGTTGGAGCAGTCGGGCAGGTTGTTGGTGCCGAACTCCCGGGCGAAGAGCTGCAGGAGGAAGGCGGCCTCGTTGCTGGTGCGGCCGGAGGTGTAGAAGAGCGCCTCGTCGGGGGAGGAGAGCGCGGTGAGTTCCTCGGCGATGATCGCGAAGGCGCGCTCCCAGGTGACGGCCTCGTACCGGTCGCCGCCTTCGGGCAGGTACACGGGCTGGGTGATGCGCCCCTGCTGGCCGAGCCAGTAGCCGCTGCGGGTCGCCAGATCGGCGACGGGGTGGGCGTCGAAGAAGTCGGGGGTGACGCGGCGCAGGGTCGCCTCCTCGGCGACGGCCTTGGCACCGTTCTCGCAGAACTCGGCGGTGTGCCGCTTGTCGCCCTCGGGCCAGGCGCAGCCGGGACAGTCGAAGCCGTTCTTCTGGTTGACCTTGAGGAGGGTCTGCGCGGTGCGTCGCACGCCCATCTGCTGCTGCGCGATACGCAGGGTGTGGGCGACGGCGGGCAGTCCGGCGGCGGCGTGCTGGGCCTCTTCGACCTGCGGGGCGTCCTGGACCGGGTCACCGGTCGGGGGCTTGGTGGCCATGGTGCTCCCCTTCGAGCGCTTGCGGGCGCGCGTTCGTCCAGGCGCGTCCTGGCACGTCCACCCGCGCTTCCACTGTCCTTCGATCCTGTCATGCAGGCGGGCCGGGGCACCCGGCGGGAATGGGAAGCGGGCGGCAGGGTCCGGCCGGTGCGCGTGACGGTGGGGGCCGAGCGGCGCCCGAGCCGGGGACGAGCGGCGGCCGGTCCGGATTGTCGGTGGTACGTGGCAGGATCGGGGGCGTGGCTGAGACGGCATCGAAGAAGACGGCAGACAACCGACCGCGCCTGCTCCTCATGGACGGGCACTCCCTGGCGTACCGGGCGTTCTTCGCCCTGCCCGCGGAGAATTTCACGACGGCGACGGGGCAGCCGACGAATGCCGTGTACGGCTTCATGTCGATGCTGGCGAACACGCTGCGCGACGAGGCGCCCACGCACTTCGCGGTGGCGTTCGACGTGTCCCGCAAGACCTGGCGTGCGCAGGAGTTCCCCGAGTACAAGGCGAACCGCTCCAAGACCCCCGACGAGTTCAAGGGGCAGGTCGAGCTGATCGGCGAACTGCTGGACGCGATGCACGCGGACCGGTTCGCGGTGGACGGGTTCGAGGCGGACGACGTCATCGCGACGCTGGCCACGCAGGCCGAGGCGGCGGGCTTCGAGGTCCTGATCGTGACGGGTGACCGGGACTCGTTCCAGCTGATCACGGACAACGTGACCGTGCTGTACCCGACGAAGGGCGTCTCCGAGCTGACGCGCTTCACCCCGGAGAAGGTCGAGGAGAAGTACGGCCTCACGCCCGCCCAGTACCCGGACTTCGCGGCGCTGCGCGGTGACCCGTCGGACAACCTTCCGGGCATCCCCGGCGTGGGGGAGAAGACGGCGGCGAAGTGGATCAACCAGTTCGGTTCGTTCGCGGAGCTGGTCGAGCGGGCCGACGAGGTCAAGGGCAAGGCCGGCCAGAACTTCCGCGACCACCTGGACGCGGTGAAGATGAACCGTGTGCTGACCGAGATGGTCCGCGACGTGGAGCTGCCGAAGGTCCCCTCCGAGCTCGAGCGCGCTCCGTACGACCGCACGGCGGTCACCGGTGTGCTGGACGTCCTGGAGATCCGTAACCCGAGCCTGCGTGAGCGGCTGCTGGCCGTCGACCCCGGTGCGGAGGAGGCGGCGCCGCCGGAGCCGGCGGCCGGTATCGACCTGGACGGTGCGGTGCTGGGTCCGGGTGAGGTCGCCCCGTGGCTGGAGGCGCACGGGGCGCAGCCCCTCGGCGTCATGACGGTGGACACCTGGTCGCTGGGCGTCGGCACGGTCACGGAGGTCGCGCTCGCCGCCGCCGACGGGTCGGCGGCCTGGCTGGACCCGGCCGCGCTCGTGGAGGCCGACGAGCAGGCGTTCGCCGCGTGGGTCGCCGACCCGCAGCGGCCCAAGGTCATGCACAACGCCAAGAACGCCCTGCGGGTCTTCCCGGAGCAGGGCTGGCGGCTGGACGGCATCACCATGGACACGGCGCTCGCCGCGTATCTCGTCAAGCCGGGACGTCGTTCCTTCGCCCTGGACGCGCTGACCGTCGAGTACCTCGGCCGTGAGCTGGCACCGGCCGCGTCGGCCGACGGGCAGCTCGCCTTCGGCGCGGACGACCGTGCGGAGGCCGACGCCCTGATGGCGCAGGCGCGGGCCGTGCTGGACCTCGGAGACGCCTTCACCGCCCGGCTGCGGGAGGTCGGGGCCACCGAGTTGCTGCACGACATGGAACTGCCCACGTCGATCATGCTGGCCCGGCTCGAGCGGCACGGCATCGCCGCCGACCGCGCCCATCTGGAAGGCATGGAGCAGCAGTTCGCCGGTGCGGTGCAGCAGGCGGTGAAGGAGGCGCACGCCTCGGTGGGACGGGAGTTCAACCTCGGCTCGCCCAAGCAGCTCCAGGAGATCCTCTTCGGTGAACTGGCCCTGCCGAAGACGAAGAAGACGAAGACGGGCTACACGACCGACGCCGACGCCCTGGCCTGGCTGGCCGCGCAGACCGAACACGAGCTGCCGGTCCTCATGCTGCGCCACCGGGAGCAGGCGAAGCTGCGGGTGACGGTCGAGGGCCTGATCAAGACGATCGGCGCGGACGGCCGTATCCACACCACGTTCAACCAGACGGTCGCGGCGACCGGCCGGCTCTCCTCGACCGACCCCAACCTGCAGAACATCCCCGTGCGTACGGACGAGGGCCGTGCGATCCGCCGGGGTTTCGTCGTCGGCGAGGGCTTCGAGACGCTGATGACGGCCGACTACAGCCAGATCGAGCTGCGGGTCATGGCCCACCTCTCCGAGGACGCCGGGCTGATCGAGGCGTTCAACTCGGGCGAGGACCTGCACACGACGGTCGCCTCGCAGGTGTTCGGCGTGGAGAAGACGGCCGTCGACGCCGAGATGCGCCGCAAGATCAAGGCGATGTCGTACGGACTGGCCTACGGGCTCTCCGCGTTCGGCCTCTCCCAGCAGCTGAACATCGAGGCCGGCGAGGCGCGCGGGCTGATGGACACCTACTTCCAGCGGTTCGGCGGGGTGCGCGACTACCTGCGCCGGGTCGTCGAGGAGGCCAGGTCCACCGGCTACACCGAGACGGTCTTCGGCCGCCGCCGGTATCTCCCCGACCTCAACAGCGACAACCGACAGCGGCGCGAGACGGCCGAGCGGATGGCGCTCAACGCTCCCATCCAGGGCACGGCGGCCGACATCGTGAAGGTCGCGATGCTCAACGTGGACCGTGCGCTGACGAAGGCACGGCTGACGTCGCGGATGCTGCTCCAGGTCCACGACGAAATCGTCCTGGAGATCGCGAAGGGCGAGCGCGAACAGGTCGAGGAGATCCTGCGCCGCGAGATGTCCACGGCGGTCGAACTCCGTGCGCCGCTGGACGTCTCGGTCGGCGTCGGCACGGACTGGGAGACCGCCGCGCACTGACGTCTCAGCCGGCGTCCCGGCCGGCCGGACCCGTCCGTGCGCTCTCCGCACCGGGCCCCTCCGGCCGGCCGGGGCCTGACTGCCCCCTCCGCAGCCGCATCCACGCCCCGTAAAGGACGAGACCGGCCGCCAGGCCCGCCCCGGCCCCGAAGCAGGCCGTCGGGACGATGTCGAGGGGACTGTCGATCCGTCCGGACCGGACGTACAGGCGGGCGCACCGGTGGACGGTGCCCAGCAGGACACACAGTGCCAGGAGCCAGCACGCGCCCAGGCGTTCGGCCCGGCCGAGCACGGGCACGGACTCCGGCCGGGGCACGGGTCCGGCGTCCCGCAGACCCGCGTACACGAAGTGGCCGAGCACCGCCGCGGCCACCGCCGAACTGCCGTACTGGACGATCTGGAACACGGGGAAGCCGCCGACGCTCCGGCCGAGGACGGGGATCAGCTCCGTGCCCCATCGATCGTGATGGGTGAAGGCGTCCCACACGACGTGGGTGCCCGAGCCGATGACGGCGGACACGGAGAACCACGCCGCCAGAGGCAGGACCGGGCCGCCCGGCTCCCACCGCCGCCCCCGCACGAAGCTGTGGACGCGGCCCTGCGACGTCCCCGGCAGCAGAGCGAGGAGCGGTTCGCGCAACAGCAGCCACAGGGCGACCAGGACGCCGGTGACCAGGACATCGACACTGACCACCCCCCACGCCGCGTGTGTGACCGCGCCGAACCCCATCGCCCCGGGGACGACGCTGTCCGCGTAGTAGGTCAAGTCCGGTGCGAGCGAGCCCGCGACGAGTGCGGAGGCGACCAGAGGGCCCCGGCCCCTCCCGGACCGGCGGACACCGGGGAGAACCGCGGCAGCGTGGCCGAGCGTGAACGGCATGGCGGCAAGTATGCGGGTGAGCCCGCGTCATCCGTCCGGGGCGAAGCGACGACTTGGCGACGTGAAGCTGAAGAAACGGTAAGAACCAGTGGGGGCCGGTGTCCGGGCGCCGGGAGTTGTCGTAGGGTCGCCTGAGTCCTCGCGCTGGGGAGCGCGGGCAGCCGCCGACGGGGAGGGACCGACACACATGGCAGCGCAATTCGGCCGCAGACTGCGCAGGGGGGCCACCACCACCGCGGTGGCGGCGGCAGCCGTGGCAGCCCTGTCCGCCTCGCAGGCTCCCGCGGCACCGCAGCCCGACAGCGCCGGCGACCAGAAGGCGGCCGGCGCGACGCCGTCCGGGGACAGTGCCGCCACCGGCAACTCCCCGTACCACACGGACCTTCCGCCGCTCGTCACCCCGAACAAGCCCGGCTCGTCATCGAATCTTCCGGTGACCGGCAGCGCCGAATCAGGGATACCCGCCTCGATCCTGGCGGCCTACAAGAAGGCCGAGCAGGGTCTCGCGAGCACCGACGCCGCCTGCAGGCTTCCCTGGCAGCTCCTCGCCGCCATCGGCAAGGTCGAGTCGGGCCAGGCCCGCGGCGGCAAGGTCGACACGAACGGCACGACCTTCTCGCCGATCCTCGGCCCGGCCCTCAACGGCCAGGGCTTCGCGTTGATCAAGGACACCGACGGCGGTGCGTACGACGGGGACTCGACCCACGACCGTGCGGTCGGCCCGATGCAGTTCATCCCGTCCACCTGGGAGACCTGGGGCCAGGACGGCAACGGCGACGGTCGCAAGGACCCCAACAACATCTACGACGCGGCGCTGGCCGCCGGGCGGTACCTCTGCGCCGGCACCCGCGACCTGTCGCTCGCCCAGGACCTCGACCGGGCGGTGCTGAGCTACAACCACTCGCAGGAGTATCTGCGCACGGTGCGCTCCTGGTTCGACTTCTACAACCGGGGCACCCACGAGGTCCCCGACGGCACCGGTGTCCTCCCCGTGGACGCGGGCAACGGCATGACCAGCCCGTCACCCACGCCCCCGTCCGGGCAGGGCGGCGGCAGCACACCTCCGCCGAGCAGCGGCCCGAAGCCGCCGGCGCAGGGCGGCGGGAAGCCTCCAGGCACCGACCCCACGCCGCCTCCTCCGACGAAGCCCCCGACCACCCCGCCGACGACCCCGCCCGCACCGGCGACCCTCGGCAGCCTGGAGAACGCGGGTACCGCGCCTCTGAAGGCCACCGCCGGCGACGCGTTCGCGCAGCGCGTCAAGGTCCGGGCGAGGAACACCCTCGGCGCCCCGCTCGCCAAGGCATCGGTCACCTTCACCGTGGTCGGTGACACGGACGCCCGCTTCGCCGGCGGGAGGACCATGGTCACCGCGAGCACCGGAAGCGACGGCACCGTCACGGCACCGGTTCTGACGGCGGGTGAGAAGACCGGCGAATTCAAGGTGACGGCCGTCGCCGGCACCGTCAAACCGCGCACCCTCACCTACACGGCGAGCGTCACCGCCCGGCAGGCGGACGCCATCGCACGGACCGACGACAAGGTGCTGACGGCCGCTCCGGGTGCCCAGTTCGCCGACCGGGTCCAGGTCCGGGCGACGTACAGGGGCAAGGGGCTCGCGGACACCGCCGTCACGGCCACGATGATCACCGACGCGGAGACGCCGGCCGAGAACGACAAGGGACCGCACTTCAAGGACGCGGACGGCAAGGCCGTACGCACCCTCGACCTGACCACCGGCGCCGACGGGCTCCTGGAGCTCCCGGAGATCTACGCCGACGGCGTCGAGGGCACCTACAAGCTGCGGCTCACCACGGCGAACGGCGTCACGCTGGTCATCGAGCTGAAGGTCGAGGCCGCCCCCGCGGCCTGACCCGCCCGCGAGGACACCGGGCGCCGTGGAGCGGGCGCCCGGTGGCGAGCAGGCCGACGGCACCGTCGTCGGGCGGGCGCTGACCCAGTTCGGTGACACCGCCGACGGTTTCACCGCGAGCCTGACGGTCTACCTGCCCACCGAGCGTCCGCAGGACGTGCTGGAGCAGCATCTCCGCCACTACGCAGCCGAGTTCAGGAACCGGATCGTCGCCGCCGCGTCGGCGCGCGCCTGAGATGCCGTGGGAGGGCGGGCCACCGGAGCCCGCACACGCCGCCCCGCCCCCGGACGCCTACTCCCGCCGCAGCCGCGCCGAGGTGAAGCGGGTCGCCTCCGTCGTCGTCGGGTCCTCCGGCCACGGGTGCTTCGGGTAGCGGCCCCGCAGCTCCGCCCGCACGCTCCTGTACCCCTCCCGCCAGAACGACGCCAGGTCCGCCGTCACCGCCGCGGGCCGGCCCGCGGGCGACAGCAGGTGGACCAGGAGTGGCACCCCGGCGACCCGGGGCGTCTCCCGCAGCCCGAACAGCTCCTGGAGCTTCACCGCGAGTACGGGCTGCTCGCCGGCGTAGTCGAGGCGGATTCTTGAGCCGGTGGGCACCTCGATCCGCTCCGGCGCGAGTTCGTCGAGGCGGGCCGCGTCGCCCGTCGACCACGGCAGGAGCCTGCGCAGCGCCTGCCCCGCGTCGATCCGCCCCAGGTCCGCGCGTCGCCCGGCCCGTGACAGCTCCGGCTCCAGCCACTCGTCGGCACGCGCGAGCAGCGCCTCGTCGGACACGTCGGGCCAGGACGTGCCGAGCACCCGGTGCAGGAACGCGAGTCGCAGCCGCAGTTGTTCGCTGTCCCTGCTCCACCGCAGGAGCCCGGGCCCCTCGCGGCGCAGCCCCTCCAGCAGCGCCCCGCGCACCAGCTCCGGGGCCGGCCGGCGCAGGGAGCGCGCCGACAGCTCGATCGCGCCCAGGCGTTCCACGGACCGCGCCACGACGTCGCCGTCCGCCCAGCGGACCTCCTCGCCGGAGAACCGCAGGTGCCCGGCCGCCAGCCGAGCCGTGTCCTCGTCGATGACGGCCGCCAGCCACACCCGCGCGGAGGCCGCGTGGGCGGGCCGGTCGGCGACCGCGACGGCGAGCCACGGGGCGCTGCGCAGCCGTGAGCCGTCACCCAGCGTGGCGCCCGTTCCCGACGCCATCAGGAACGCCCCCTCACCCCGGGCGCGAGCCACGCGCTCCGGGAACGCCAGCGCCGCGACCAGACCCACCGCGGCGTCGTCCGTACCGATTCCGTCGTCCTTTCCCCGGCCGGAGGACTGCGACAGCCGCCGCACCTCCTGCCGCCACCGCGCGGCGTAGCCGTCCCCGCCCCGCCGTGCCGTGCGCAACGCGTGTGCCAGGTCGTCGCCGTACTCGCGCGGAGGCTGCTCGCTCAGCAGGGCCACGACCTCCGCCGCCCGACGTCCGCCCACCTCCCGCGCACCGTCCAGGAGGGCGCGGGCCAGCCGGGGGTGCAGGCCGAGACGGGACATCCGCACGCCCCGGTCCGTCGCCCGGCCCGCGGTGTCCACCGCGCCGACCGCAACCAGCACCTCGCGCGCCGCGCCCATCGCCCCGGCGGGCGGAGCGTCCAGGAGTGCGAGCCCGGAGGCGTCCGGGTCGCCCCAGCACGCCGCCTGCAGGGCGAACGCCGCCAGATCGGCCACCTTGATCTCGGGGGAGGGGTAGGCGGCCAGCCTCCCGTCCTCCGCCACGTCCCAGCAGCGGTACACCGCGCCCGGAGCCTCACGTCCCGCGCGGCCCGCCCGCTGGCGTCCGGCCGCCCGCGACGCGCGTACGGTCGTCAGCGCGCTCAGCCCCCGCGCGTGGTCGGTGCGCGGCTCCCTGGCCAGCCCGGAGTCCACGACGACCCGTACCCCGGGCACCGTCAGGGACGACTCGGCGACGGACGTGGCCAGCACCACCCGGCGCCCGCCCGACGGCCCGGCGAGCACCGCGTCCTGCACCGCCGCCGGGGCGCGGCCGTGGACCTGGAGGATCTCCGCTCCCGCCCCGGTGAGCATCCCCGCGACGCGGCCGATCTCCCCGACGCCGGGCAGGAAGCACAGGACGTCGCCCTCCCGCTCGGCGAGAGCCCGGCGCACCACGCCGGCCACGTGCGTCAGCAGGGCCGGGTCGACCCTGACCCCGTGCGGCGGGCGCACCGGCGTGGAGGGCGGCGCCCACACCACCTCCACCGGGTGCGACACGCCCCGGGCCTCGACGACCGGGGCGTCGCCCAGCAGGCGTGCCCAGCCCTCCGCGTCCGTGGTCGCCGACGCCGCGACCAGCCGGAGCTCCGGTCGGATCGTCTCGCGTACGTCGAGGAGGAAGGCCGCGGCCGTGTCCGCGTCCAGGTGGCGTTCGTGGCACTCGTCGATGACCACCACATCGGTGCCGGGGAGTTCCTGGTCGCGCTGCAGGCGCTGGAGCAGCACGCCCGTGGTCACGACCTCCACCACGGTCCCGGGCCCCACCACCCGTTCCCCGCGCACCGTGAACCCGACCCGGCCGCCGGGCTGCTCGCCGAGCAGCCACGCCATCCGCCGCGCCGCCGCCCGGGCCGCGATCCGGCGCGGTTCGGCGACGAGCACGCGGCGGGCCGGCCCGCCCCCGGCCAGGCCGGCCAGCACCAGGGGGACGAGGGTCGTCTTGCCGGTCCCCGGCGGGGCGCAGAGCACTGCGGCACCGCGCTCGTCGAGCGCCCGCTGCAGGGCGGGCACGGCGGTGCGGACGGGCAATTGGTCCAGGGCGTCGGTACGGATCACGCCCCCAGTCTCGTACGCCGTCCCCGCGACGGGAGCGCGGCCGGTGCCTACGCGTCGTCGCGGCCGTCCCGCTCGCAGACGAAGATCGCGGTCCCGGGGATGAGGTTGCCGCGCAGCGGGGACCAGCCGCCCCACTCCTGGTGGTTCCAGGCGGGCCACTCCGGCTCCACCAGGTCGACCAGCCGGAAACCGCCCGCCACCACGTCCCGGACGCGGTCGCCGAGCGTCCTGTGGTGCTCCACGTACACGGCGTCACCCGCCTCGTCCTGCTCGACGTACGGCACGCGGTCGAAGTACGAGGCGGCGACGGAGAGGCCCTCGGGCCCTGGCTCGTCGGGGAACGCCCAGCGGATCGGGTGCGTCACGGAGAAGACCCAGCGCCCGCCGGGCCTCAGCACCCGGTGCACCTCGCGGAACACCCGCACGGGGTCGGCGACGAAGGGCACCGCGCCGTAGGCGGAGCAGGCCAGGTCGAAGGAGCTGTCCCGGAAGGGGAGCCGCCCCGCGTCCGCCTCGACGAGGGGCACGTCACCACCGATGCGCAGGGCGTGCTGGAGCTGGCGGTGGGAGAGGTCCAGGGCCACCGGTCTGGCCCCCCGGGAGGCGAGCCAGCGGGAGCACTGGGCGGCGCCCGCGCCGATCTCCAGGACGTCGAGCCCCTCCAGGGCGGACGCGGGCCCCAGCAGGGCGGCCTCGGCCTCGTCGAGGCCCTCCGGGCCCCAGACGAAACGGTCGTCCCCGAGGAAGGACCCGTGGTCGCTCTGGTACTCGTCGGCGTTGCGGTCCCACCAGCCGCGGCTCGCCCGGCTGCTCTCGGCCTCACCGGCGTCCCGGCGGGTCGCTTCGGGTTCGGACCCGTGCATGTCTTGGCTCATCGTGCCCGTCGTTGTAGTTTGCCTTCACCCGCTGCGCGCGGTGCCTCCACGGGTCGTACGGGTGAGTGCGCCCGTGTGCGCGCGGCACTTCGCCGTGGCCGATGTGGCCTCGGCGAACGTGAGTTGTGCCGGGATTGGGGCGCTCTGCCCCGGGTGTGCGCCTTCGCGCATTGACCCTGTCCGGCTGCCCCCGTATGCTACAAGTTGCGCTGCGAGCCTGCGCGCCTCAGACCTAGCAGGCCGCGCTCGCGTCTGTTGCATGTCCCCTCGGTTGTCGAGGCGCCTTTCCGGAAACGGGCAGGTGCTTTCCCGGCTGTCCGGCTTCTGCAGAGGCGATACGGGCTTTCGGCGTAGCAGTACCTACGACTCACTGTCCGTACCGGAGCCCTTTCCCACATGACGAGCAGCACCGAGACCACCGCCACCACTCCGCAGGTTGCGGTCAACGACATCGGCGACGCGGACGCGTTCCTCGCGGCGATCGACGAGACGATCAAGTACTTCAACGACGGCGACATCGTTGACGGCGTCATCGTCAAGGTTGACCGGGACGAGGTCCTCCTCGACATCGGTTACAAGACCGAAGGCGTCATCCCGAGCCGCGAGCTCTCGATCAAGCACGACGTCGACCCGAACGAGGTCGTCAAGGTCGGCGACGAGATCGAGGCCCTGGTTCTCCAGAAGGAGGACAAGGAAGGCCGCCTGATCCTCTCGAAGAAGCGCGCTCAGTACGAGCGTGCCTGGGGCACCATCGAGAAGATCAAGGAAGAAGACGGCATCGTCACCGGTACCGTCATCGAGGTCGTCAAGGGTGGTCTCATCCTCGACATCGGCCTCCGTGGCTTCCTCCCGGCGTCGCTCGTCGAGATGCGTCGCGTCCGCGACCTCCAGCCCTACGTGGGCAAGGAGCTCGAGGCCAAGATCATCGAGCTGGACAAGAACCGCAACAACGTGGTCCTGTCCCGCCGTGCCTGGCTCGAGCAGACCCAGTCCGAGGTCCGCCAGACGTTCCTCACGACCCTCCAGAAGGGTCAGGTCCGCTCCGGCGTCGTCTCCTCGATCGTCAACTTCGGTGCCTTCGTGGACCTGGGTGGCGTCGACGGTCTCGTGCACGTCTCCGAGCTGTCCTGGAAGCACATCGACCACCCCTCCGAGGTTGTCGAGGTCGGCCAGGAGGTCACCGTCGAGGTCCTCGACGTCGACATGGACCGCGAGCGCGTCTCGCTGTCGCTCAAGGCGACGCAGGAAGACCCGTGGCAGCAGTTCGCCCGCACGCACCAGATCGGGCAGGTCGTTCCCGGTAAGGTCACCAAGCTCGTTCCGTTCGGTGCGTTCGTGCGCGTCGACGAGGGCATCGAGGGCCTGGTCCACATCTCCGAGCTGGCCGAGCGCCACGTGGAGATCCCGGAGCAGGTCGTCCAGGTCAACGACGAGATCTTCGTCAAGGTCATCGACATCGACCTCGAGCGCCGCCGCATCAGCCTCTCGCTGAAGCAGGCCAACGAGGCCTTCGGTGGGGACCCGGCCTCGGTCGAGTTCGACCCGACCCTGTACGGCATGGCCGCGTCCTACGACGACCAGGGCAACTACATCTACCCCGAGGGCTTCGACCCCGAGACCAACGACTGGCTCGAGGGCTTCGAGTCGCAGCGTGAGGTCTGGGAGACGCAGTACGCCGAGGCGCAGCAGCGCTTCGAGCAGCACCAGGCCCAGGTCATCAAGTCCCGCGAGGCCGACGAGGCCGCTGCGGCCGAGGGCGCTGCTGCCCCGGCCGGCGCTGCCCCGGCTGCCTCCGGCGGCAGCGGTGGCGGCGGCGGCTCGTACTCCTCGGAGTCCGCGGACAACTCCGGCGCCCTGGCGTCGGACGAGGCCCTGGCCGCCCTGCGCGAGAAGCTGGCCGGCGGCCAGAGCTGACGCTCTGACCCCGACCGCTCATCGGCTGCGGTAGCTGTAGAGCTGTAGGTGAGGCCCGTCCCCTTCGGGGGGCGGGCCTCACTCGTGTCCACGGACCCGGCAGGGAAGGGCGGGGCGCGTGCGTGAGCGAGCCGACGAAATCGCCTGTCGTTCGAGGCTCCGGCAGGTCTAGGATCCCCGGATGACCTTGGAATGGGAACAGGTAATCGTTCACTCCGACGACCCGGCGGCCCTGGGGCAGTGGTGGGCCGACGCGCTCGGCTGGGTGGTCGTCCACTCCTCCGACGACGAGTTCGAGATCCGCCCGGAGCCCGACCGCCTGCCTGGGCTGGACTTCGTACGGCTCGAAGAGACCAGGAAGTCCAAGAGCAGGCTGCACCTGGACTTCAGGCCCGATGACCGGGACGCCGAGGTGGCCCGGCTGGTGGCGCACGGCGCACGGCGCGTCGACATCGGCCAGGGCGAGCAGCCGTGGGTCGTTCTGGCGGACCCCGAAGGCAACGAGTTCTGCGTCCTCGGCCCGCGGCGTCCGTGAGGCGCACGCCCGTGCAACTCCACCGGTGGAACACGCAGTTGCGGCGGCGGACCGCCTTCGCTCCGCCCAACAGGCGGGATGCCGGGCGGACTTCGCCGGTGACCGGCTCGGCCGCGCGGACGCCCGGAAGGCCGGAACGTCTCCTCCGTGGGGCCCGCCGCCACGGCGCGGTGCAGCCCCGTCCTCGCACCACCGCGTGTGAATGCGGTCCGGGCGGGAATGCCGTGGCCAGGCGGGGTGTTCTTGCCGGGGAACACAAGGAGGAGCGGTAACCGTGCCTGAACCGCAGAGTTTGTACGAATGGGAGCCGAAGGGCCTGGCCGTCGTCGACATGGCGCTCGCCCAGGAGTCGGCCGGTCTGGTCATGCTCTACCACTTCGACGGATACATCGACGCGGGTGAGACCGGCGAGCAGATCGTCGACGGCCTGCTCGAGACACTGCCGCACCAGGTCGTGGCCCGCTTCGATCACGACCGGCTCGTCGACTACCGGGCGCGCCGCCCGCTGCTCACGTTCAAGCGCGACAGGTGGACCGCGTTCGAGGCGCCCACACTGGACGTCCGGGTCGTGCAGGACGCCACCGGTGCCCCCTTCCTGCTGCTGTCCGGGCCCGAGCCCGACGTGGAGTGGGAGAGGTTCGCCGCCGCGGTGGAGCAGATCGTCGAGCGGCTCGGAGTGCGCCTCGCGGTCAACTTCCACGGCATCCCGATGGGCGTCCCGCACACCCGCCCGGTCGGTGTCACCCCGCACGGCAACCGCACCGACCTGATGCCAGGGCACCGCAGTCCCTTCGACGAGGCGCAGGTGCCCGGCTCGGCCGAGGCGCTCGTCGAGTACCGGCTGATGGAGGCCGGGCACGACGTCCTCGGTGTGGCCGCCCACGTCCCGCACTACGTCGCCCGCTCCGCCTACCCCGACGCCGCCCTGACCGTCCTGGAGGCGATCACGGCCGCGACGGGCCTGGTGCTGCCGGCCATCGCTCACACGCTGCGCACCGAGGCGCACCGCACCCAGACCGAGATCGAGCGGCAGATCGGGCAGGGGGACGAGGAGCTCGTCACACTCGTCGAGGGGCTGGAGCACCAGTACGACGCGGTGGCGGGTTCCGAGAGCCGCGGCAACCTCGTCGCGGAGCCGGTCGACCTTCCGTCGGCGGACGAGATCGGCCTCGAATTCGAGCGCTTCCTCGCCGAACGCGAGGGCGATTCCTGAGCTGCCGCCCTCGGCCGGCGGCGGCTTCCGCCCGCCGCGTCGCCCCCGGCTCCCGGTGACGGGACGGCGTCCCCGGCGTCCCCTCTCCCGCTCCCCGGCCAGGAGCTCAGGGGGTGTCCCGCAGGAGCGCCGCAGGGCAGCCCCTATGCTCGGCGCATGCTGAAAGTGGGCCTGACCGGCGGGATCGGCGCCGGCAAGAGCGAAGTGTCGCGGCTGCTCGCACATCTGGGAGCCGTGGTGATCGACGCCGACCGGATCGCGCGCGAGGTCGTCGAACCCGGCACCCCGGGGCTCACGGCCGTCGTCGAGGCCTTCGGGCCGGACATCCTCAAGCCCGACGGCTCCCTCGACCGTCCCGCGCTCGGCTCGATCGTGTTCTCCGATCCCGGTCGCCTGGCTACGCTCAACGGCATCGTGCACCCGCTGATCGGGGCCCGGTCGGCCGAGCTGGAACGGGCCGCCGCGGCGGGCGCCGTCGTCGTCCACGACGTACCGCTGCTCACGGAGAACGGCCTGGCCCCGCTCTACGACCTCGTCGTGGTCGTGGACGCCAGCCCCGAGACGCAGCTCCACCGGCTCGTCACGCTTCGCAGCATGACGGAGTCCGACGCCCGGGCGAGGATGACCGCGCAGGCCACTCGCGACCAGCGGCTGGCCGTCGCCGATCTCGTCGTCGACAACGACGGTCCGCTCGACGAGCTGGAACCCCAGGTGCGCAGGCTGTGGTCGGAGCTCACCGCGAAGGCCGCCGCCACCTGACCCCCACGACCGGACGGAATACCGGCCCGCGACCGGATGTTGAGAAGCGGAACGCGAGGGGAAGGATAGGACCGTGCCCGAGAGCAACCCGGAAACACATGTCATCGACTTCCGTGCGGCGGAGCAACTGCTCGCCGCACGGGACCCCCGGGGCGCGGTGAAGCTGCTCGACTCCGTGATCGCCGCCCACCCGGAGAACACGGCGGCCAGGCTGCTGCGTGCCCGGGCCTTCTTCGCCGCCGCGCAACTGCGCCCGGCCGAGCTCGAATTCGAGCTCGTCCTGGAGCGCGAACCCGACAACGCCTTCGCGCACTTCGCGCTGGCCCGTACCTTCCAGCGGGCGGGACGCCCGGAGCAGGCCATGCGTCACTTCCGGCTGGCCGCGGCGCTCGACCCGAAGCCGGAGTACCTCCAGGCCGCGCGCTTCGACGACAGGCCGTGACCGCAGCGGCCCCGGAGGCCTGCTGCGGAGACCGTGCGTGAGGCCCTGTTCACGGGAGCGCGCCCTGACGACCCGCCCTGACCACCACACGCACCGACCGCGCGCGACCGCGGTACACGCTTCAGGTCCCCCGCCGCCGCCGCGGGGGACCGTAAGGCGTGGCCCTGCGGCGACCGCTCACGGCCGCTCGTCCCGGCCACCTGTCCCCACCCGCCGCGGCGGGTCACCCCGGCCGTGACGACTCCGGCCGACCGGCTCGGGGACGTACGGAGGGACGTCCCTGCCGGGCTGGAAGCGCGCGCCCTGCCGCATGTGGCGGACCACGAGGCAGAAGTCCGTGACCGTGACCACCAGCAGCACGCCGCAGGCGGTCGCCCAGCCGGCACGGCCGACGATCAGGAAGGCCGCCAGGCCGAACGCGGCCCAGAGCATGCCCCATAGACTCAGCCAGAGTCGCATCCGCAGGGGACTGCGCGCAGTGGACGGTTCACTTCCGGTACGCATCTCCATCGCCTCCCCTCCAGCATGACCCCGCGGAGCGGTGCAGGGGAAACCCGATGACGGCACGACGACGACGGGAAGCGGACTGTGACGACGGCGGAGCAAGGACGTGCGGCGCGCGGCGCGACTTCGTGGGGCGGCGCCGTCCGGCGGGCCAGGGTCCGGGGCACGCTTCTGGGCGGTGCGATCGGTGACGCACTGGGCAACCCGGTCGAATTCCTCTCGCTCGACGGGATCCGCCGGGCGCACGGCGAGCGGGGCATACGCGGGTTCGTCCCCGACGAGGACGGCGTCACCGGGCGCGTCACGGACGACACCCAGATGACCCTGTTCACGGTCGAGGGCCTGATCAGATCCCATGTCCGGGCCGCCTCCACGGGTATCGCTGGCACCGAGGTCCCGTTCGTCCGCAATGCCTACCTGCGATGGCTCGACACCCAGAACCACCCGTCACCCCCGGCCCGCGGCGGGGAGAACCAGGTACGCACCGGGTGGCTCAGGCAGCAGCCCTGGCTGTACGCGCGCCGGGCCCCCGGCAACGCGTGTCTGACCGGGCTGTCGTCCGGCCACACACCGGGCACGGAGACGCCGCTCGCGCTCCCCGGCGCGGTGAATCCGCACTCCAAGGGCTGCGGCACCGTGATGCGGTCGGCCCCCTTCGGCCTGCTGGGCGAGGAGGCGGCGACCGGCTTCGGGCTGGCCGCCAGGTGCGCGCTGATCACCCATGGACACCCCACCGGGGCATACGCGGCGGGTGCGTTCGCGGCGATCGTCACGTATCTGCTGGAGGGCGACTCCCCGGAGGGCGCCGTGCTGCGCGCCATGGAACTGCTGGGCCGCCATCCCGGCCACGAGGAGACGACCGCCGCACTGCGGGCCGCGGTCGTCCTTGCTGCGCGCGGCCGGCCGGCGGCCGAGCGGGTCGAGACCCTGGGTGCGGGCTGGGTCGCCGAGGAGGCCCTGGCCATCGCCGTGTACTGCGTGCTGGTGCTCCCGGAGGCCGACGAGGTGGCCGAGGCGCTGCTGCTCTCGGTCAATCACTCGGGCGACAGCGACTCCACGGGCGCGGTCTGCGGCAACCTGCTGGGCGCCCTCCACGGGGACGCGGGGCTGCCGGCGTCGTGGCTCGCCGCGACCGAGGGCAGGTCGGTGATCGCGGAGCTCGCCGACGACCTGTGCATGGAGTTCGAGCACCCGGTGGCGTGGCCGGAAAACCGCTACCCGGACCGCTGAGGAGGAACGCCGCGTGCCGCCGGGACGTTCGGGCGGCATGAGCGGACAACTGACACGTCAGGGACATGCGGGGACGGGGCCCGGCTCGATCACCCCCGACGGCTGCGCGGTCGAGCTGTACGCACGGCTGTCCGCCGGTACCGAGCCCGAGGTGATCGGATCGGTCGTGCCACCGGGGGCGAGCGTGCTCGAACTCGGCTGCGGGGCAGGCCGGGTGACACATCCGCTGGTCGGACTCGGATATGCCGTGACCGCGGTCGACGAGTCGGCGCAGATGCTGGAACGCGTCCGTGGCGCCCGCACGGTGCGGAGCCCCATCGAGTCGCTGGACCTCGGGGAGGAGCGCTTCGACGCTGTCGTGCTGGGCTCGTTCCTGGTGCACAGCAGCGAACACCGGGTACGGGACGGGCTGCTGCGGACCTGCCGTACGTACGTGAAGGACGGCGGAGTCGTGCTCGTGCAGCGGGAGGGCGCGGTCTACCACACCGACGTCCCCCGGGAGCGGGAGGACTCCGCCGCCGGCTGCGTCATCCGGATCCTGTCCGCGGACCCCGTCGGCGACGGGGTGGACGAGGTGCGCGCGGAGTACGTCTTCGAGGACGCGCGCTGGACCCAGACGTTCCGGTCGCGGCGGCTGTCCGTGGAGCGGTTCGAGACGTATCTGGGGGACGCCGGCCTCGTCGTCGACCGTTATCTCACCCCGGACGGTGTCTGGGTGCTCGCCAGGCCGGGCGAGCGCTGAACACGACGACCCCCGGGCGGGTGCCGGGCCGGCCGCGGAGCGGTCGGCGAGCAGGTCGGGCGAGGGCGCACCGGGAGTTCCGGATCGAGGGCGCGTGGTGCGATGAGTTCCGGGACCCGGAGCGGTCTGTCTCCCCGTAAGCGTAAGCGCCGGTGAGGCCCGCGGCAGGAGTCGCGCCCCTCATGGGCGCACTCCACCCATGAGGCACTCCGAGGAGACCGCCATGTACGGAACCACCACTCCCGTCCCGAGCGACGCCCGAGGCGTTGCCGCGCCGCGCCGCCGGATGGCCTCCGCCGCCCTGACCGGGGCGCGCTACGCGCTCGCGCTGTTCCTCGGCTTCAGCGCGGTGGCGAAGCTCGTGGCCCACGACTCCGCCGTCGCGTCCTTCGGCCGGATGGGCTGGGGCAGTGGCGCGATGTACGCGATCGGTGGCCTGGAACTCGCCGGAGCGGTGGCCCTGTTGGTCCCGCTGCTGGCCGGCGTGGCGGCCGTCGCCCTCGTCGGGCTGCTGGCCGGGGCGGCCGTCGTCCAGCTGACCCTGCTCGATCCGCCGAACGCGGTCATGCCGGCGGTGCTCGTCGTCCTGGTCGTTCTCATCGCGCGCGAACGGCGCGAGCGGACCGCGCACCTGTTGGCACTCCTGCGCGGGCGTGGGCGGGAGGCCGGTGCGGGTCAGTGGATGAAGCGGTAGCTGCGCCACAGGGTGCGCGGGGTGTTGGTGTCGGTGAACGTCGTCGCCACATAGGCGGTCCCGCGGCCGGAGCAGTCGGGGGTGGGGTACAGGACCATGTCGATCAGGGTCCGGTTGTCGACCTTGCTCGCGCCCCCGGGCGCGAGCTTGTGGCAGCCCTTCACCGACGGGCTGTGCACGCTGACGACCTTGTCCCCCTCGGTGACGTAGGTGACCGGTCCGACCGCGGTACGTCCGAGGCCGGAACAGCCCGTGACGGTCAGGGTGAGGACGGCCGCGCCGACCGCGATGCGGGTACGTCGGCGGAGAACGGTGGGGGTCGCGCTGAGGGACATGGGCGGGTCCTCATCTGCTCGTCCGGCTCATCGGTACGTCACAGAGACGTGCTGGCGCTGGCCACCCTGCCCGGTCCACCCGGTCTCGGCATCCGGTGGGCGGCCGGCCGGGGCCGTTGACACCCGGACAGGGGTTCGCGGATGCCGGGATCGGGCATATCGTGGTAACAGGGATGATATGGAAGGGCGCGGCAGCGCATTCCCGGACGGAGTACCGCGACGCGCTCCCGGAAGCGGGGTGTCGTGATGGTCCAGGTACTCGTGATCGCGGTGGTGGCGGTGCTGTCGGTCTGCGCGCTCTACGCCATGGCCGCTGCGCGGGTCGTCAAGCAGTACGAACGAGGTGTGGTGCTCCGCCTCGGGCAGCTCCACGACGAGGTGCGCCGCCCAGGACTGACCATGATCGTTCCGGGTGTCGACCGCCTCCGCAAGGTCAACATGCAGATCGTCACGATGCCGGTGCCGGCCCAGGACGGCATCACGCGGGACAACGTCACGGTGCGGGTCGACGCGGTCATCTACTTCAAGGTGGTGGACGCCGCGAGCGCGGTCATCCAGGTGGAGGACTACCGGTTCGCGGTCTCCCAGATGGCGCAGACGTCGCTGCGGTCGATCATCGGCAAGAGCGACCTGGACGACCTGCTGTCCGACCGGGAGAAGCTGAACCAGGGCCTGGAGCTCATGATCGACAGCCCTGCCGTCGGCTGGGGCGTGCAGATCGACCGGGTCGAGATCAAGGACGTCTCCCTGCCGGAGACGATGAAGCGTTCCATGGCCCGGCAGGCCGAGGCCGACCGTGAGCGGCGCGCACGGGTCATCAACGCCGACGCGGAGCTGCAGGCGTCGAAGAAGCTCGCGCAGGCGGCCCAGCAGATGTCCACCCAGCCCGCCGCGCTGCAGCTCCGCCTGCTGCAGACCGTGGTCGCGGTCGCCGCGGAGAAGAACTCCACGCTGGTACTGCCCTTCCCCGTAGAACTGCTCCGCTTCCTGGAGCGCGCACAGCAGGACCGGCCCCAGACGTCCGGGGACGGGGTCTCGCCGGATGCGGCGCCCGCCGGGCCCGATTCCCCCGCGCCGGACCTCTCCGCCGGGGACCCGGATTCCGAGGGGGCCGGGCCGGAGGCGGACGGCCTGCCCGAATTCGACCCCCCGGAGCAATCGGAGTCCGCCGCGGAGCGGGAGTCCGGCGCGCTGCCCTTCGTCCGCCACTGAACCTGCCCCGCCCGTGGGGACACGGCCGGGACGGAAGGCTGTCACACCCCCCGCCTAGACTCGTCCGAACAGGCGAAGTGCGACCGGACCGAGGCAGGAGGGGGTGGTGCACGTGGTGCGGCAGACGTCCGACGAGACCACCGACCGGCTGATGCGGTGCGCCGCCGTGTTCGTGCCGGACGCGCTCCCGAGGGACGGCCGGATCGCGTTCTGGGACCCCGAGGGTGCGGTCGGTCCGATGAGCCACTTCGGGTACCCGGGCCCGGGCGGCACCCCGTACACCGTCACCGACATCACGGTCGTCGTCCCCGACGGCGACGGCGGCGCCCGCACCCGGACGGTGCCCGCCGTGGAACTCCCCGTCGCGGACGCGGTCCCGCTGCTCGCCCGGGCCCGGCACCGGGCCGTGGCCCACCCCGCGACCCGTGCCTGGGGGGCCGCGGCGCTGCACGCCCTCACCCTTGTCGCGCGCGGCAGACTCCTGCCGGGCCTGACCGCGGAGGACCACGACGCGTGGCGGGCCGGACCGCGCGATGCCGAGGACGTCGCCCATCTGAGAGCCGTCGCCGCCTCGATGCCGCCCGAGGGACACGCCGTCCCGACAGGGAGCGCACCCCTGCGCGTCCCCGAACCCCGCGCACTGCTCGGTGCGTTCCTCGACGCCGTCGCCGACACCCTGCCCCGGACACCGGCCGCCGCCCACGCCATGGGCGCGCCCTTCGCCGCCCACGAAGCGCAGCACCTGCCGGACGCCCGCGCATGGGCCGTCGACGTGGCCGCCGGGCTCGACGCCGGGGTGCGGATCTCGCTCCGCCTCGACCTGTCGTCGTACGACGCCTTCGACCGCGCCGACGAGGCCCCGGAGACGGCGGCGGAGGGCGGCGGCACCCCACGGCATGCCGCCGCGGCCATCACCCAGGTGCACAGCCTGGCCGATCCGACCTACGTCACCGACGCCGCCGCGCTGTGGAGCGGTGCGGCCGGCGAACCGTTCGGGCCGAGGGCGAGGATCGACGCCGTGCTCGCGCTGCGCCGCGCCGCACGTGTCTGGCCGCCACTGGAGCGGCTGCTCGACCAGCCCGTGCCCGACGTGCTCGCCGTCACCGAGGACGAACTCTACGAGCTGATCGGTGCCGCCGGAGCGCGCCTCGCGGACGCGGGGGTCGCGCTCCACTGGCCCCGGGAGCTCGCCCGCTCGCTCACCGCTGCGGCCGTGGTCCGGCCCGCGCCGGGTTCCGCCACCGACGGCACCTCCTTCTTCGACGCCGAACAGCTCTTCGCCTTCGACTGGCAGCTGTCCCTGGGCGACGACCCCCTCACCGAGGCGGAGATGGACACCCTGGCCGAGGCGCACCGGCCCGTGGTGCGGCTGCGCGACCAGTGGGTCGTCGTGGACCCCGCGCTCGTCCGCAAGGCGCGCAAGCGGGAGCTCGGACTCCTCGACCCCGTCGACGCGCTCGCCGTGGCCCTGACCGGCAGCGCGGAGGTCGACGGCGAGCAGGTCGAGGCGGTGCCGGCCGGGGCGCTCGCCGCCCTGCGCGAACGCATCCTCGACGAGGACGCCACCCTTCCGGCTCCGCCCGGTCTCGACGCCACCCTCCGCGACTACCAGCTGCGCGGGCTCGCCTGGCTGGACCGGATGACGTCCCTCGGCCTCGGCGGCTGCCTCGCCGACGACATGGGCCTGGGCAAGACGATCACGGTCATCGCGCTCCACCTGCACCGGGCGCACGCCGCCCCCACGCTGGTGGTCTGTCCGGCCTCCCTCCTCGGCAACTGGCACCGCGAGATCACCCGCTTCGCGCCCGGCGTGCCCGTCCGCCGTTTCCACGGCGCCGACCGCACGCTCGCCGGCCCCGACGGCGGCTTCGTGCTGACGACCTACGGCACGATGCGATCGAGCGCCGAGCAGCTCGCCGGCCACACCTGGGGACTCGTCGTCGCCGACGAGGCGCAGCACGTCAAGAACCCGCACTCCTCCACGGCCAGAGCACTGCGCACCATCCCCGCCCCGGCCCGCGTCGCCCTGACGGGCACCCCCGTCGAGAACAACCTCTCCGAGCTCTGGGCCCTGCTCGACTGGACCACGCCCGGTCTGCTCGGCCCGCTCAAGGCCTTCCGCTCACGGCACGCCCGGATCGTGGAGAACACCGGCACGGCCGCCGGCCTGGGCAACGAGGAAGCGGTCGAGCGGCTCTCCCGGCTGGTCCGTCCCTTCCTGCTGCGCCGCAAGAAGTCCGACCCCGGTATCGCACCCGAGCTGCCGCCCAAGACCGAGACCGACCACCCCGTCTTCCTCACCCGGGAACAGGCCACGCTGTACGAGGCGGCGGTCCGCGAGACGATGGCGTTCATCGAGCAGTCGGAGGGCATCGCCAGGCGCGGGCTGATCATGAAACTGCTGGGATCGCTCAAGCAGATCTGCAACCACCCCGCGCAGTACCTGAAGGAGGAGCCGACCCGGCTCGCCGGGCGCTCGGGCAAACTCGCCCTGCTCGACGAGCTGCTCGACACGATTCTTTCCGAGGACGGCTCCGTCCTCGTCTTCACCCAGTACGTGTCGATGGCGCGGCTCCTCGCCGCCCACCTCGCCTCCCGCGCGATCCCCTCCCAGTTGCTGCACGGCGGTACACCGGTGCCCGAACGGGAGCTGATGGTGGACCGCTTCCAGTCCGCCGAGGTCCCCGTCTTCCTGCTCTCCCTCAAGGCGGCCGGCACCGGACTGAACCTCACCAGGGCCGCCCACGTCATCCACTACGACCGGTGGTGGAACCCGGCGGTCGAGGAGCAGGCCACCGACCGTGCGTACCGCATCGGGCAGACCCAGCCCGTGCAGGTGCACCGGCTGATCGCCGAAGGCACGGTAGAGGACCGGATCGGCGAGCTCCTGGAGTCCAAGCGGGCCCTCGCCGACGCCGTGCTCGGCTCGGGCGAGGCGGCGCTGACCGAGCTCAGCGACCGCGACCTGGCCGACCTCGTGTCGCTGAGGCGGACGCCGTGAGCCCCGGCGCCGGTCCGGCGGCGCGGCCGGGCCCGGACGACCTGCGGCGCACCTTCGAGGCGGTGCCCGCCCGTGCCGCGGCCGCAGACGGGCCCTTCGCGGACAGCTGGTGGGGCCGGGCCTGGGTCGACGCACTGGAGTCCCTGTCGATGGACGGGGCGCGGCTCGCCCGCGGCCGTACGTACGCCGACGGCGGTCACGTCGCCGCGGTCACCGTCACCCCGGGCAGGGTCATCGCCTACGTCCACGGCAGCCGCCCCCGCCCCTACCGTGCCGAGCTCCACCTGCGTACGTTCTCGGCGGCCGACTGGGACACGTTCCTCGACGCGGTCGCGGCCAGGCCCGGGCACCTGTCCGCACTGCTCGACAAGGAGATGCCGCACTCCCTGGTGGACACGGCCGACGGGATCGGCATCCGGCTGCTGCCCACCGCCGGTGACCTGGACCCGGACTGCTCGTGCCCGGACCGGGGCCGGCCCTGCAAACACGTGGCGGCGCTCTGCTACCAGACGGCACGGCTGCTGGACAGCGATCCGTTCGTCCTGCTGCTGATGCGCGGCCGAGGCGAGCGCGAACTCCTCGACGAGCTCGGCCGCCGCAACGCCGAGCATTCCGCCCGCGAGCGTCCCGAAGCCGCCACGATGCCCTCCGTCCCCGCCGGCGAGGCCCTGGCCGAGCGCTTCCTGCCGCCGCTTCCCGCGCCGCTGCCCGTCCCGCCGCACCCCGGGGAGCCGCCGGGCTACCCGGAGCTGCCCGGTGCCCGCGACCCGCTCGGCCTCGAACACCTCGCCTCCGACGCCGCCGCCCGTGCCCACGCACTCCTGACCACCGGGGAGGACCCGCTCGCCGGCTTCGACACCTGGCAGGACGCCGTGCGGATCGCCGCGTCCAGGCCCACCGCCGGGCTCACCGCCACGACCAGGGCGCTGTATCGCGAGCTCGCCTTCGCCACCGGCCGCAGCACCACCGATCTGGCCCGGGCGGTCGCCGCCTGGCGGCAGGGCGGCGCCGAGGGGCTCGCCATGCTGGAAACCCCATGGGACCCGCCGGCCGGCCCGTTCGACCGGGCCAGACCGGCCCTCGCCGCGGCCGACTTCCCGCGCTTCCAGCCCTGGCGCAACCACCTGACCAACGCGGCGGGCACGCTCCAGCTCCGCTTCGCCCACGACGGCAGGTGGTACGGCTACGAGTCCGACCCCGGAGAGGACGACTGGTGGCCCCGGGGAGCACCGGACCCCGACCCGGTCGCGACTCTCACGGCGCTACGGCACTGACCCGCGGTCCGGCGGCCGCGTCCGCGGCGCGATCAGCGGTTCTCCGGTGGCGGCTCCGGGCGTCAGCCGCCGGCCGTACCGCCCGGCAGGGACACTCCGCGGCGGGCGAAGAAGCGCTCGAAGACCGGCAGCGTCAGGGTCGCGTCACGCGTCCCCGCCGTCGTCCCCGACGGGTTGTGGAAGTGCACGCCGTCCCCGTCCGCCGCACGGGCGGTGACCAGCACGAGGTGGCCGCCACGCCCGGGGGCCGGTGTCCCCGGATGCCTGATGCCGTAGTGCACCGACGCCATGACGCTCCGCCCCTCGTCCAGCAGTCCGAGCAGTGCGGCGGGGGACAGTTCGCGGTGGACGACCGCGTCGAGGCCGTGCACTTCGGACGCGTACCGGGCGAAGGGCGCGTAGACCAGCCCCTTGATCACGCCGTCGGTGTCCTCGGTGTAGGCGTCGTACTTCACCGCCCCGTCCCGCAGCGTGAACAGGTCCGGAGAGTCCGGGCCCAGCGCCATGCGCAGACACGTCATGCCGCACAGGTGCCCGGACCAGCGTGCGTATTCGGCGGGCGACGAGGCGCCCGATTCCGCCCACCGGGGGTCCTCCGCCGGGTCGAGGCCGCCCTCCACGATCGAGCCCACCAGATCCGGCGAGGCGAACTGCGTGAGGACGGGGACGTGGCAGGCCCGGCAGATCGTCACTGGCGGTATCCGTTCAGGAAGCGGCCGATGCGGCTGATCGCCGCGTCCAGGTCGTCGGCGTGCGGCAGGGTGAGGATGCGGAAGTGGTCCGGGCGGGGCCAGTTGAAGCCGGTGCCCTGCACCACCTGGATCTTCTCACGCAGTAGCAGATCGAGGACGAAGCGTTCGTCGTCGACGATGGGGTGCACCTTCGGGTCGATGCGTGGGAACGCGTACAGGGCGCCCTTCGGCTTCACGCACGACACCCCGGGGATCTCGTTGAGACGCTCCCACGCCCGGTTGCGCTGTTCGTGGAGCCTGCCGCCCGGGGCCACGAGCTCCCGGATGGACTGCCGGCCGCCGAGCGCGGCCTGGATCGCGTACTGCGCCGGGGCGTTGGGGCACAGCCGCATGGAGGCGAGCGTGGTCAGACCCTCCAGATAGCTCCGGGCGTGCTGCCGCGGGCCGGACACGACCATCCAGCCCGAGCGGAACCCGGCGACGCGGTACGTCTTGGACAGCCCGCTGAAGGTGAGGCAGAGCAGGTCCGGCGCCAGGACGGCAACGCTGTGGTGCTCGGCGTCGTCGTAGAGGATCTGGTCGTAGATCTCGTCGGCGAAGACCATCAGGCCGTGCCTGCGGGCCAGGTCGAGCATCCCGTCGAGGACCTCGCGGGAGTAGACGGCGCCCGTCGGGTTGTTCGGGTTGATGATCACCAGGGCCCTGGTGCGGTCGGTGATCTTCGCGGCCATGTCGGCGAGGTCGGGGTTCCAGTCCGCCCCCTCGTCGCAGGTGTAGTGGACGGCCCTGCCGCCCGCCAGCGTGGTGACCGCGGTCCAGAGCGGGTAGTCGGGGCTGGGGATCAGGATCTCGTCGCCGTCCTCCAGGAGCGCCTGCACCGCCATGGAGATCAGCTCGGACACACCGTTGCCGAGGAAGATGTCGTCCACGTCGACGTCGGCGAGCCCCATCGCCTGGTAGCGCTGGGCCACGGCGCGGCGCGCGGACAGGATGCCGCGTGAATCGGTGTAGCCGTGCGCCTGGGGGAGCATCCGGATCATGTCCTGGACGATTTCCTCCGGTGCCTCGAAGCCGAAGAGCGCCGGATTGCCCGTGTTGAGCCGCAGGACGCTGTGGCCCGCTTCCTCGAGGGCGTTGGCCTGTTCGATGACCGGACCCCGGATCTCGTAACAGACCTCGTCGAGCTTGCTGGACTGCCGGAACTCCATGCGGTGCCTCCCCAACCCTGGATTGCGATACTTGGTTTTACCAAGCTCGGGCTTGGAAAGTCCAACAACATGTCTAGACTGCGTCTCATGCCTCGTCAGCAACAGCCCGCACGCCCCGCCCGCCGCCGGAGCTACGACCAGTACTGCGCCGCCGCACGGGCCCTCGACTCCGTCGGTGACCGGTGGACGCTGCTGATCGTCCGTGAACTGCTGGCGGGTCCACGCCGGTACACCGACCTGCACGCCGATCTGCCCGGAGTGAGCACGGACGTACTGGCCTCCCGGCTGAGGGACATGGAGCAGGGGGGCCTCGCCGTGCGCCGCAGGCTCCCGCCCCCGGCGGCGGCGGCGGTCTACGAACTGACCGAGCACGGCCGGGGACTGCTCCCGGTCCTCACGGCCCTCGCCCGGTGGGGGGCGCCCGCGCTCGCCGAGCGCCGCCCCACCGACGCGGTCAGGGCGCACTGGTTCGCGCTGCCCCTGCTGCGCGCCCTGGACGGCCTCACGCGTCACGGGGTCGTCGAAGTGAGGCTGGAGGAGGGGGAGTTCCACATCAGTACCGGAGCGGAGACAAGCGCCGGCCAGGTGTACGGCTACGGCCCCGCCGTGCAGCCGGACGCCTGCCTCGCGCTCACCACCGACGTGGCCCTGGCCATCGGGCGCGGCGACCGCACGCTCGCCGAAGCGGTGCGGGACGGAGTCGCGCAGGTACTCGGCGACGGCCCCCTCGCCGCCGAACTCCGTGCGGGCCCGACAGCAGCGCGCCTGACGCGCTGAGCCCAACTCGGCGGTAGCGTGTGGGCGTTCATCGGGCGCGGATGCTGAGGAGTCGTTCATGGGATTCGGCGGGACGATCGGTGCGAGGAGCGGCAGCGGTGCGAAGAAGTGGCGGGCGGGACGCAGAGCCCTGCTCGTCGGTGCGGGTGTCGGTGTGCTCGGACTGCTGCCGGCGGCCGCGGTCGCCACACCGGGCAGCGGGGTGAGCGCCACGGTCGTCGCCGTCGGCACGTCCCAGGGCAAGCTCAAGGTGAAGACACCGAAGGGCCGCACCGACGTGACCTTCCGGGAGATCACCGTGGCGCCCGGCGGGTCCACCGGCTGGCACACGCACAGCGGGCAGTTGATCGCCGTCGTCAAGTCCGGGACGCTGACCAGGACCCTCGACGACTGCTCCGTCGAGGTGACGCCCGCGGGTACGTCCTTCATCGAGCCGTCCGGCACCCGACACCGGCACATCGGACGGAATCTCGGGACGGAGCCCGTCGTGCTGTGGGTGACCTACCTCCTCCCCGCGGGCAGCGCACTCTCCGACGACGCGGACGCGGTCGCCTGTCCTGCCGCCCGGGGCGCGTCCGCCGGCTGAGCCGTCACCTGCCGGAGGGTGCGCGAGATCCCCACGCATCACACGCGCGGGGGGCGATGATGCCTACGTGCGATATGAAGCCATCACCTGGGAAAAGCTGGCCGGCACCCTCGCGGCCCACGCCGACGGACTCGAACCGGCCGACGGCGGGTCCTGGTTGCGGATCGGGGTCGACGGCGCACCGGCGGCCCGCCCGGAGGAGCCCGCCGGACGCCTGGCCGAGGCGCTGCGCTCCCTCGGGCGCCCCGTGCTCACCGTCTCCACCGACGGCTTCCTGAGGCCGGCCAGTCTGCGCTACGAGTACGGCAAGGAGGACCCCGACAGCTACGCCGACGGCTGGTTCGACACCGGCGCGCTGTGGCGGGAGGTGTTCCGGCCGCTGGACGCGGGCGGCAGCGGGCGCGTACTGCCCGACCTCTGGGACCCCGTCACGGACCGGGCGACCCGCAGCCCGTACGTCGAGCTGCCCGAGGGCGGGGTGCTCGTCCTGCACGGCCCGCTGCTCCTCGGCCAGTGGTTCCCCTTCGACCTGGGCATCCACCTGAGCCTCACCCCGGGGGCGCTGCGACGGCGCACCGCGGAGGACGAGCGGTGGACTCTGCCCGCCTTCGCGCGGTACGACGACGAGGTCGCACCGGCAGCCCGCGCGGACGTGGTCGTACGCGCCGACGACCCCAGGCACCCGGCGTGGACAGGCCTCGGCGGATGACTACGCGGGTCGACCCGGACCGGGACGCCCGCCCAGCGTGGCGACCGCGTCCGCCCCCGCCCGGCAGCCCGCCCGGGCCGCCGCGACCTCGTCCGCCCCGGCGACGAGGGCCGCGAGGAAGCCCCCGGTGAACGCGTCACCCGCCCCCGTCGAGTCCACCGGCACCGCTCCCGCCGCGGCGGGCACGCGTGCGGTCACCGCGCCGCCGGAAGCCAGCACGACACCCCGGTCCCCGAGCGTGACGGCGACCCGGCCGGCGTGACGGCTCAGCTTGGCCGCCGCGTCCGCGGGGTCCGGCAGTCCGGTCAGCTCACGCGCCTCGTCCGCGTTGGGCAGCAGCAGGTCCACACCGTCGACCAGACCGAGGAACGCCCCCGCGCCCAGCTCCGCCAGGAAACCCGCCGACGCCGGGTCCACGCTCGCCGGTACGCCCCGGAGGCGTGCCTCGCGCAGGGCCAGCAGCGCCGTCGTCCGGCTGGGTTCCCCGAACAGGAGGTAACCGGAGACGTGGAGGCGGGCGACACCGTCGAGCAGCGCCGGGGACCAGTCGTCGGGACACAGGCGCAGGACCGCGCCGCTGTCGGTGAGGAAGGTGCGCTCCGCCGAGGGGTCGACGAGGGCCACCACCGTGCCGCTCGGTACCTCCGCGTCCACGGCCAGCAGCGGGCACACCCCCGCCCTCCGCAGCACTTCCCCGTGCCAGGACACCGACTCGGCACCGGCCCGGGCGAGCAGCCGTACGGTCCGGCACCCCGAACGTGCTGCCCAGCACGCCACGTTGGCACCCGCGCCACCGGGCAGCGTCGTGATCCGCGCGGGCGTGTCCGTGCCGTGGACCGGCGCCGAGGCGTGCCGGACGACCACATCGGTCACCACCTCCCCGACGACGAGCAGCGCGCCGCCGCTCACCGTGCCGCCGCGACGGCGATCCGCGCGGCCAGCCGCACATTCCCGCGCACGGCCGCGAGATTGGCCTCCAGGGAGGCACCGCCGGTCTCCCGCATCAGGTACTCCAGGAGGAACGGGGTGACGGCCTGCCCCATGACGCCCTTGCTGCGGCAGGCGTCCAGGGCGCGCGCGAGCACCCGGTCGTGCAGCTCCGGATCCAACTGATCCTTCTCCGGCACCGGATTGGCGACGATCAGCGAGGCCTGCGCGCCGCCCAGCTCCTCCCGGGCCCGCATCACGTCCGCCACCTCCTGCGGCGTGTCCACCGTCCAGTCGACCGGCTCGCCGGAACTGCTCAGATAGAAGCCGGGGAAGTACTCCGTGCCGTAACCGAGGACACCCACGCCGAGCGTCTCCAGGCGCTGAAGGGTGGCGGGAACGTCCAGGATCGACTTCACGCCCGCGCACACCACCGTGATGCCGGTACGTGCGAGGAGGCGGAGATCGGCGGACTCGTCCTGGGTCTGCGCCCACTCCCGGTGCACACCGCCGAGCCCGCCGGTCGCGAAGACGCGCAGGCCGGCCCCGGCCGCGAGGAACGCCGTCGCCGACACGGTGGTCGCCCCGCTCGCGCCCAGGGCCAGCGCGGGCGCGAGGTCGCGGTGACCCAGCTTGCGCACGTCCGGGTCCACGGCGACGCGCTCCAACTGGGTTGCGGTCAGGCCGACGTGCGCCCGTCCGTCCAGCACGGCGACCGTGGCCGGCACGGCTCCCGCCTCGCGTACGGCCTCCTCCAGTTCCTCCGCGACCCGGAGATTCCGGGGGCGTGGCAGGCCGTGCGCGATGATCGTCGACTCCAGGGCGACGACGGGTGCGCCCGCGCCGAGGGCTTCGCGCACCTCGGCGGAGAGCAACGGGGCGTAGCGGCCCGTCTCCTGATGGTCCGACGTCGCTGATGACGATGGGTTCAGAGGCATGCCCCATCCCTGTCGCGGGGGCCCCGGCCGCAAACCCGCACGGCCGGGTCGTTCACGACCCGCCCGGAGGTCAGGCCTTCGCGGAGTCCCGGTCGGGCCGCACGAGCGACCTGCGCAGCGCCAGCGCGGCCATCGGCAGGAGGAGGCAGGCGGCGGCCGCGTTGAGCCAGCCGTATCCCAGCCGGGAGACGATCACTCCGGCGAGGGCGCCGCCCACGCCCGCCGCCGTGTTCATCGTGAGGTCGGAGAGTCCCTGCACGGCTGCCCTCGCGGCCTGCGGCACGGAGTCCGTGAGCAGCGCCGAACCGGCGACCAGCCCCGCGGACCAGCCGAGGCCCAGGACGAACAGACCCGCGGCCGTCCGGGCGTGACCGCCGCCCGACGTGCCGGCCAGCAACGCCGCGCAGCACAGCAGTCCGGCGGCCAGCCCGATCACGGCCAGTCGTCCGACCCGGTCGGCGAGCCGGCCCATGACGGGGGAGAAGGCGTACATCCCCGCGATGTGCCCGCTGATCACCAGGCCGATCAGCTGGATGTCCGCGCCGTGGTGCCCCAGGTGGACGGGGGTCATGACCATGATGGAGACCATCGCGGTGTGGGACACGGCGACGGTCACCAGGGCCAGCCTCGCCATCGGGGAGGCGCGGACCGCCGCGACGCCCGCCCGCAGCGATCGGTTCGCGGCGGTCGCCGTGTCCTGGGGGGCGAGTGCGCGTGCGGTCAGCAGCGGGTCCGGGCGCAGCAGCACGGCGACCAGGACGCCGGTGATCAGGAAGATGCCCGACGCCCAGGCGAAGGGACCCGCCGTCTCGGGCACGAAGGTGTCCCTGAAGACGTGGCTCGCCGGGGCGGCGATGTTGGGGCCCAGCACCGAACCGATCGTGGTGGCCCAGATGACGGTGGCGATCGCGCGGCCGCGCCGGTCCGGCTCCGCGAGGTCGGCGGCCGCGAACCGCGCCTGGAGGTTGGCCGACGAGCCGGCCCCGAAACCGGCCATCCCGAGCAGCAGCAGCGGGAAACTGCCCATCACGGTGGCGGTCACCACCAGGAGGGCCCCGGCCGATCCCATCAGATAGGCGAGGACGAGTCCAGGGCGCCTGCCCCGTGACGCCATCAGCGCGGCCAGCGGCAGGGACAGGAGCGCCGTGCCCGTCACGGACGCGGTGGGGGCGAGCCCCGACAGGGCCTCGGACCCGCTCACCTCGGCCGCGAGCACAGGGGCGAGGGCGATACCGACGGCCACGCCGAGGCCGCCGAGTATCTGGCTGCCGATGAGCACGGCGGAGGTCCGGCGCTGCAGCGCCGGCAGATCGGCGGCGGTGATCCGTGAGGGGGAGGAGGCTGTCGTCACCGCCGCAGTGTGCCAGCTCGCACCCGTGTACGACATCGGCCCGAGGGGCGGGGCCCGGGCTGCGGCGCCCCGGTCGTGCCGTAAACGGAAGCCCGCCGGGCCGGGCCACGGTGCGCCGGGCGCCGCGCGACCCGGAGCGCCCGGCGGCTCAGAACAGAGGCTGCGGGAGCACACCCTCGATGGCCAGCAGCTGCCGCTTCGTCTCCAGCCCTCCGCCGAACCCGCCGAGGCCCCCGTCGCTCTCCACCACCCGGTGGCACGGCACCACCACCGGCAGGGGGTTGGACCCCATGGCCGCGCCCACGGCCTGCGCCCCGTCGGGCCGGCCGACCCGGGCGGCCAGGTCGCCGTACCCCACGACCGCCCCGTACGGCACGCCGGAGGCCAGCTCGCGGAGCACCTCACGGTGGAAGCCGGAGGTCAGTGACCAGTCCAACGGGAGCGAGAAATCCCGCAGTTCCCCGGAGAAGTACGCGGCGAGCTGGCGCACCGGCTCGGCCAGCAGCGCGGAATCCGGCGCCCGGACGGGCTCCGCGCCCAGCCGTGTCCGCAGCTGCGCGAGTGCCGTGTCCAGGACCGGCGGGCGGGCGTGGAAGCCCACGGTCACCAGCCCCGCCGGGGTCGCGGCGAGCAGGAGGGGTCCGATGGTGCTCGGCACGACGGACCACTCCACGACCTGCTCGCTGCTCTCCATGGACCAACCGTACGGCCGGCCACCGACAACGCCCCGGGGCGTGCGGTCGGTGGGTGAGTCCCGCGGGCCCCGGGGCGTGCGGTCGACGGCTTGGGTCCGCGCCACGTCCGGGTGGCCGGTGATGACGCCGTCCACGCCGGAGCCGGCCACCGCCGGGGTGCCCAGGAAGCCGGTGACGACGTCCGGGCGACGGTTTTCACACTCTCTGCACCGGGGCTTCGGCCGGCCGGCCGGAGGTCGAACGCGAGTGCGGTCGAGCCCCCGGGGGTGACGGGGAGACACCGCGCGTCCTGAGGACCCCGGCCACCCTCCGAAGCGCGCCAGAACGATGACGGTCATGATGTGAACGGATTGTCGGGACCGGAACCGGAGCGCCTCCGGGGCCGGATAAAATGCCGTTCTTATGTTTGCCTGCCGGGCCTTGCCCTTTAGGGTCACCCCCGAACCCGGGCCACCGCGAAGGGCGTACACGCATGCAGGGCACAGTTGACGGATTCACCTACGGCCTAGTGACGCCGCTGACGGCATTCGTCATGGCGTGCCTGGGCGCGGCCCTCGGCCTGCGCTGCACCACACGCTCCCTGCGCACGCGCGGCGTCTCCAGAGCCGGCTGGCTGGCCCTCGGCGCGACCTCCATCGGCTCGGGCATCTGGACGATGCACTTCATCGCGATGCTGGGCTTCACCGTCCAGGAGGCCCCGGTCACCTACGACCGGCCCCTCACCTACGCGAGCCTCGCCGTGGCGATCCTGATGGTCGGCATCGGCATCTTCCTCGTCGGCTACCGGGGTGCCACGCGCATGGCGCTGGTCACCGGCGGGACCATCACCGGCCTCGGCGTCGCCTCGATGCACTACCTCGGCATGGCCGGAATGAACTTCGACGGCGAGTTCGCCTACGACACCCTCACCGTCTCGCTGTCCGTCGTCATCGCCGTGGTCGCCGCGACAGCGGCCCTGTGGGCGGCCGTCTCCATCCACGGCTTCCTCCCCAGCCTCGGCGCCAGCGTGGTCATGGGCGTGGCCGTGAGCGGCATGCACTACACGGGCATGGCCGCGCTCGTCGTCCACCTGCACCCCGGCGCCGCGGCGTCGCCGCCCGGCGAGGCCCCGACCTCGCTGCTCCTGCCGATGATGGTCGGGCCCGGCTGCTTCCTGCTGCTGGCCGCCGTGGTCGTGATGATCGACCCACTCGTGGTGACCGGTGGCCACGAGGAGCCCGCGCGGGAGTCCGGGCAGGCGCCCCGGCGCGGCGGGCACATGACGTCGATCCCCGTCCAGCGCCGCCCTCCGCGTGCCTACGAGACCGCCTCGCGCAGGGAGTACCGGCAGTCGCGCGAGCGTTGATCCGACGCCGTTGTCAGTGGGTGGCCGTACCGTGGATGCATGCGGCCAGTCTCGAAGATCGAACGTTCTGTGGCGCCTTTCGAGGTCGTCAGTCCCTATCGGCCCAGCGGCGACCAGCCCGCGGCCATCGCGGAGCTGGACCGGCGTGTGCGCGCGGGCGAGAAGGACGTGGTCCTCCTCGGCGCGACGGGCACGGGCAAGTCGGCCACGACCGCCTGGATGATCGAGAAGCTGCAGCGCCCCACCCTGGTCATGGCACCGAACAAGACGCTCGCCGCCCAGCTGGCCAACGAATTCCGCGAGCTCCTCCCGAACAACGCCGTGGAGTACTTCGTCTCGTACTACGACTACTACCAGCCCGAGGCGTACGTCCCGCAGTCGGACACCTACATCGAGAAGGACTCCTCGATCAACGAGGAGGTCGAGCGGCTGCGGCACTCCGCCACCAACTCGCTGCTCACCCGGCGCGACGTCGTCGTCGTCGCCTCCGTCTCGTGCATCTACGGCCTCGGTACCCCGCAGGAGTACGTGGACCGGATGGTCCAGCTCAAGGTCGGGGACGAGGTCGACCGCGACGCGCTGCTCCGCCGCTTCGTCGAGATCCAGTACACCCGCAACGACCTGGCGTTCACCCGCGGGACCTTCCGGGTCCGCGGCGACACCATCGAGATCTTCCCGGTGTACGAGGAGCTGGCCGTCCGCATCGAGATGTTCGGCGACGAGATCGAGGCGCTGTCGACCCTCCACCCGCTCACCGGTGAGGTCATCAGCGAGGACCAGTCGCTCCACGTCTTCCCCGCGAGCCACTACGTCGCGGGCCCCGAGCGCATGGAGAAGGCCGTCACCGGCATCGAGCAGGAGCTGGAGCAGCGCCTCGCCGAGCTGGAGAAGCAGGGCAAGATGCTGGAGGCCCAGCGGCTGCGCATGCGCACCACGTACGACATCGAGATGCTCCGCCAGATCGGCACCTGCTCCGGCGTCGAGAACTACTCGATGCACTTCGACGGCCGCCTCCCGGGCACCGCCCCCAACACCCTCCTCGACTACTTCCCCGAGGACTTCCTCCTCGTCCTGGACGAGTCGCACGTGACCGTGCCGCAGATCGGTGCGATGTACGAGGGCGACGCCTCCCGCAAGCGGACCCTCGTGGACCACGGCTTCCGGCTCCCCTCGGCCCTGGACAACCGACCACTGAAATGGGAAGAGTTCCTCGGCCGGATCAACCAGACGGTGTACCTCTCCGCGACCCCCGGAAAGTACGAACTGTCCCGCGGCGACGGGTTCGTCGAGCAGATCATCCGGCCCACGGGGCTCGTGGACCCGGAGGTCGTGGTCAAGCCCACCGAGGGCCAGATCGACGACCTGGTCCACGAGATCCGCAAGCGGACCGAGAAGGACGAGCGAGTCCTGGTCACCACCCTCACGAAGAAGATGTCCGAGGACCTCACCGACTACTTCCTCGAGCTCGGCATCCAGGTCCGCTACCTCCACAGTGACGTCGACACCCTGCGCCGTATCGAGCTGCTGCGCGAGCTGCGCTCCGGCGAGTACGACGTCCTGGTCGGCATCAACCTCCTGCGCGAGGGCCTCGACCTGCCGGAGGTGTCGCTCGTGGCCATCCTCGACGCCGACAAGCAGGGCTTCCTGCGCTCGGGCACCTCGCTGATCCAGACCATCGGCCGCGCCGCCCGTAACGTCTCGGGGCAGGTCCACATGTACGCCGACAAGATCACCCCGGCGATGGCGCAGGCGATCGACGAGACCAACCGGCGCCGGGAGAAGCAGATCGCCTACAACACCGAGCGCGGTGTCGATCCGCAGCCGCTGCGCAAGAAGATCAACGACATCGTGGCGTCCATCGCCCGCGAGGAGGTCGACACCGAGCAACTGCTCGGCAGCGGCTACCGGCAGGCGAAGGACACCAAGGCGCCCGTCCCCTCGCTCGGGGGCAAGGCCGCCGCGGGAGGCAAGGCGAAGAAGGGTGCCGTGGCGGTCACCGACCGCCCCGCCGCCGAGCTCGCCGGGATCATCGAGGAGATGACCGACCGGATGCGGGCGGCCGCCGCCGACCTGCAGTTCGAGGTGGCCGCGCGCCTGCGGGACGAGGTGGGGGAGCTGAAGAAGGAGCTGCGCCAGATGAGGGAGGCGGGGCTGGCCTGACCGGTGGGGCCCGCAGTGTTGCAGGACCGACACAAAAACGGCCTACCACTGCTTCTCGCCCCGGCGCACTGGCTAGGGTGCGGGGACGCCGCACACCGATGGTTGCGGGGCAAGCGGAGAGGGGACAGCGCGTGACGGTCAACATGACCAAGGGCCAGGCCATCAGCCTGCAGAAGAGCGACGGGGGGACCCTGACCGCGGTACGGATGGGGCTCGGCTGGCAGGCGGCCCCGCGCCGCGGGCTGTTCGGTTCACGCACCCGGGAGGTCGACCTGGACGCGTCGGCGGTGCTCTTCGCCGACAAGCAGCCCGTGGACGTCGTGTTCTTCCGCCACCTCGTCAGCGACGACGGCTCGGTCAAGCACACCGGCGACAACCTCGTCGGCGGCGCGGGCTCGGGCGGCGACGACGAGGCCATCCTGGTCGACCTGCAGCGGGTCCCGGTCCACATCGACCAGATCGTCTTCACGGTGAACTCCTTCACCGGCCAGACGTTCCAGGAGGTGCGACACGCCTTCTGCCGCATCGTCGACGAGACCAACGGCCAGGAGCTCGCCCGCTACACGCTCGACGGCGGGGGCCAGTACACGGCGCAGATCATGGCGAAGGTGCACCGCTCCGGCGCCGGATGGCAGATGACCGCCCTCGGCAACCCCGCCAACGGCCGGACCTTCCAGGACCTGATGCCGGCGATCCTGCCGCACCTGTAGACCCGCGGGGGCCGTACCCGGCCCGCACCATCCGTACGAGCAGCTCCCGGAGGCAACAGCCGCCGGGAGCTGCGCCCACGGCAGGGCTCCACATCGAACGTCGAGGGGACGGGGCAATGACGGCCGAGCTGGTCCGGGGGCAGAACCACGCCTTGCCCCGGACCCGTCTGGAGATCAGGGTGTCGGCGGGCTCGCCCGTCGTCGCCGGGGCCACCCTCGGGGACGAGCGGGGCACGGTCCGCGGCGTCGAGTGGATCGCCCATCCCGGCTCGCACCGGCTGCCCGGGCTGGAGGTGTCGCAGCAGGCGGCGGCCGATCACCGGCTGGCCGTCGATCTCGACGCACTGCCCGACGCGGTGCACCGCGTCACCGTTCTCCTGGCGCTGCCCCTGGGTGCCGGACGGCCCGCCCGGTTCGGCGCCGTCGCCGCGCCGTTCGTCGCCGTCACGGGACTCGACGGCACGGCGATCGCCACCTTCACCCTCACGGGACTGGACACCGAGTCCGCCGTGACCGCCGTCGAGCTCTACCGCCGCCAGGGCGTCTGGAAGGTGCGTGCCGTCGGCCAGGGATATGCCGCGGGACTCGCCGAGATGCTCGCCGACCAAGGCCTTCCCGAGGCGGCGGAGCTGGCCGCCTCCATCCAGGAGGCGGTGGTGTCCGGACTCGCCCGCTCCGTGGCGCCCCCGCCGCGTACCCCGGACGGTGAGGGGGGCCGCCACCCCGCGGGCCCCGTGCCGGCCGCGGGGGACACCCGGCCCGATGCCCCGGGGCCGGGTCCCTCCCCCGTCCCGCAGGGCGAACGCACCGCCCCGCAGGGCGCCGACGCGACCGCCGGCGGGCCCGTCGACTACGCGCACCCGCGTCGTCGGGCCTCCGCCCCGCCCCCGCCCCCTCCGGCGGCGCCGCCCACCGCGCCCGGACAGCCCGCGCAGCCCGTCGCCGGCGACGCCACGGGCTGGTCCATGGACGAGCGCCTCTACAACCAGATCTGGGGCATGTTCGAGGACCTCGCCCGAGCGGTCGCCGCCCACCGCAGCGCCGTCGACTTCGCCGAGTCCCGCATGGACCAGGAGCTCGAACGGACCCTCTCCGACCCGCGCAGCCGCATCGGCGGGACGGGTGACCGGGCCCGGGCCGAGGCCATCGCCAGGCGTGACGAGCTGACCGCCCGGGCACGCGAGGTGCTCGACCGCGACCTGGCCCAGCTGGCCGCCGAGGCCGCCGTCGTCGAGCCGGCCCTGCCCGCAGCGTACGCGGGCTGGGACAACCCCGTCTGGCACGCGTACCGCGTTCCCATGGAGATCCCCATGGCGCTGCGCATCGGTGACCTCCACCTTCCCGAGCGGGCCGACCTGCGCATCCCTTTGCTGGTGCGGCTGCCGCTGGAGCGGGGGATCTGGGTCGACAGCGGCCGCACCGCCTCCGAGGCCGCCGCGGCCACGGACGGTGACCAGCTGCGCGGGCTCGCGATGGGGACCGCGGTGGCCCTGGCGGCGCGGCTCATCGCCGTCCATCCCGCCCACGAGTTCTCGGTCCACGTCATCGACCCGGCGGGGTCCGGCGCCGGCGCTCTCGCGCCCCTGGTCGCCGCGGGCGCCCTCGACGGGCCGCCCGCGGCCGGCGCCGCTGGCGTGTCCTCGGTGCTCGCGCAGCTCACCCGGCGCGTGGACCTGGTGCAGATGGCGATCCGGGCCGGCGCCGCCGACTCACTGCCACCGGACCTGGACCCCGGCGAGCAGCTGTTGATCGTCAACGACTTCCCGCACGGTTTCGACGACCGTGCCGTCACCCAACTGCGTTACCTCGCTGACGAGGGCCCCTCGGTGGGCGTGCACCTGATGATGGTGGCCGACCGGGAGGACGCCCGCGCCTACGGCCCGGTGCTCGACCCCCTGTGGCGTTCCCTGCTGCGCATCACCCCCGTGGCCGACGACCACCTCGCCGACCCCTGGGTGGGGCACGCGTGGACGTACGAGCCCCTCAGGACTCCTCGGGGCAGTCGCGTCCTGGAACAGGTCCTCGCGCTGGTGGCGGCGGCCCGGCGCGACGGTCGCCGCTGAAGGCCGAGGCCTGCCGCGGGTCACGTCCCGCTCGCCCCTGACCAGGTACTTTGATCACGGCTTGGCAAGGACTTTACCTTTTCTTGGTGCTTCATGTACTGTTCTTGGTGCGGAGGGGAGTACTCCCGATCGCGGCGTTCCCGTCAGTACGGACTGTGACCGGTCCCGGGGCGTCGGCCCGGCGCGCAGCCCGCGCTCCCGGGTGGAAGAGACCTCCGGCAGCGACGACGCTGATCTATAGCCGTAGCGAACTGCCGGAGGCGCAGTGGACGTTTCATGGACTCTTTGGGCGCTGACCATTCTCGGTCTGAGTGCCCTCATCGCCGTCGACTTCTTCATCGGGCGCAAGCCCCATGACGTGTCGACCAAGGAAGCCGGAATCTGGACCGTCGTCTGGATCGCGCTGGCCGCTTTCTTCGGGCTCGGTCTGCTGGTCTTCGGCGAGAGCCAGGCCTCGGGCGAGTTCTTCGCCGGCTTCATCACCGAGAAGTCGCTGAGTGTCGACAACCTCTTCGTCTTCGTCCTGATCATGGCGAAGTTCTCGGTGCCCTCCCACCTGCAGCAGCGGGTACTCCTCGTCGGTGTGCTGATCGCCCTGGTCCTGCGTGCGATCTTCATCGCCGCCGGCGCCGCGGTCATCGCCAACTTCTCGTGGGTCTTCTACATCTTCGGCGCGTTCCTGATCTACACCGCCTGGAAGCTGATCCAGGAGGCGCGGGCCGACGACGAGGACGAGGAGTTCGAGGAGAACCGGCTCCTGAAGTCGATCGAGCACCGCTTCGGCGTGGCCGACAAGTACCACGGGACCAAGCTCTTCATCCGGAACAACGGCAAGCGCGTCATGACCCCGCTGATGGTGGTCATGCTCGCCATCGGCACCACCGATGTGCTCTTCGCGCTCGACTCCATCCCCGCGATCTTCGGCCTGACCCAGGACCCGTACATCGTGTTCACGGCCAACGCGTTCGCCCTGATGGGTCTGCGGCAGCTGTACTTCCTCATCGGCGGCCTGCTGAAGAAGCTGGTCCACCTCAGCTACGGCCTGTCGGTGATCCTCGGATTCATCGGGGTCAAGCTGGTGCTGCACGCACTGCACGAGTCCGGGGTGCACGTCCCCGAGATCTCCATCCCGTTCTCCCTCACCGTCATCTGCGGCGTCCTGGTGGTCACCACGATCACCAGCCTGATCGCCACCAGGAAGAAGACGGCGGCCGAGGAGGCCGCCAAGGAGGACGGCAACGAGAACGTCGGCGCGCGGAAGTAGCGCCGGGCGGACAAGCCGACGGCCGGGCCCCCAGGGGGTGCCCGGCCGTCCGGCGTTCCCGTCGCCTCACCAGCCGCGCTTGCGCCACTCCGGCAGGTGCGGCCGCTCGGCTCCGAGCGTCGTGTCGTGCCCGTGCCCCGGGTAGACCCACGTCTCGTCCGGCAGCCGGTCGAAGAGCTTGGTCTCCACGTCGTGGAGCAGGCTCGCGAACGCCTCGGGATCCTTGTGCGTGTTGCCGACCCCACCGGGGAAGAGGCAGTCCCCGGTGAAGAGGTGCGGGGCGCCGTGCGGGTCGTCGTAGACCAGGGCGATCGAACCGGGGGTGTGCCCCGTCAGGTGCCTGGCGGTCAGCGAGACGGTACCGACCCGGATCGTGCCGCCGTCCTCGACCGGCTCATCGGTCGGGACGGGGATCCCCTCGGCGTCGTACCTCCCGGCGTACGTACGCGCTCCGGTCGCGGCCACCACCTCGTCCAGGGCCTGCCAGTGGTCGCCGTGCCGGTGCGTCGTCACGACGGACGCGATGCCGTCCTCCCCGATCAGGCGCAACAGGATCGCGGCATCCGCGGCGGCGTCGATCAGGAGCTGCTCACCCGTGTTCCGGCAGCGCAGCAGATACGCGTTGTTGTTCATCGGCCCGACGGCGACCTTCGAGATCATCAGATCCGTCAGTTCGTGCACATCCGCGGGTCCGCCGACCCTGACCGCTCCGCTGTACGTCATGTGACGCAGCCTATAGCGGAGGCAGAGCGGGGAGGCCGCCGCCTTCGGCGGTGAGCGCGGAGCCGTCGCGGCGCCCGCAGAGCCAGCCGAGGATGTCCGCGGCGCTGCCCCGGACCGTGACCGCGGCGCCGTCGGCGCCGCCGCCGGTGGTCCAGATCCGGCCGTCCCCGGTGACCGCCGTGGTGGGGACGACACCGGGGTGCCCGGCGAACCGCTCCGCGAGGAAGTCGTTCTCCCGGATCACGAACTCCTCCGGCAGGTCCTCCAGCTCGTAGCCCGCCCCGAGATCGACGTGGTGCAGTTCGACCTCCACCCACCTGCGGAAGGGGATCCGGGAGGCGGAGTCCGTCACGCCGTTGCGCAGGGTGACCGTGCGCGACCAGTCGGCCGGCGTCGCGGCGGCGGCCAGGAAGGCCTCGCCGCTCCCGCGCAGATCGGCGAGCTGCTCCTCGAGCGGACGGGGTGCGTCCCTCTCGATGTCCGCGTCCCGGGTTTCGCTGTTCGCGTACATCGGACGCCCGTGGAGAACATTTACGAGGGCGTCGGCGTTACGTGACAGGTGGGCAAGAACATGGCCGCGGCTCCAGCCCGGCAGTCGTGAGGCTCCGGCAAGGAATCCGTCGTCCGTCTTGCCCGTGGCACTGAGCAGCCGATCGGTCGCTTCACGTACAGCTTCCAGGTCACGCGCATGGTCGATCATGCGCCGAGCGTAGCCTCCGACACTCGTTCGGGTGAAGGTGTCTGCGGTCGTCCGTAAATCGAATGTGCGTGCTATACGCTCGGAGTCGAAAGCTTCATACATCGCTGTGGCGCCCCCCATACCCTGGGACGGGGCTCAGTTCCCCCGCTTCTCTCCAGAAAGGTGCGAACCGGCGTGGCCGACCGTCTCATCGTCCGTGGCGCGCGCGAGCACAACCTGAAGAACGTCTCGCTCGATCTGCCCCGTGACTCCCTCATCGTCTTCACCGGGCTCTCCGGATCGGGCAAGTCGTCCCTCGCGTTCGACACGATCTTCGCCGAAGGGCAGCGGCGCTACGTGGAGTCCCTCTCCTCGTACGCACGCCAGTTCCTCGGCCAGATGGACAAGCCGGACGTGGACTTCATCGAAGGCCTCTCGCCCGCCGTCTCCATCGACCAGAAGTCGACCTCGCGCAACCCGCGCTCGACGGTCGGCACGATCACCGAGGTCTACGACTACCTCCGGCTGCTCTTCGCCAGGATCGGCAAGCCGCACTGCCCCGAGTGCCACCGGCCGATCTCGCGCCAGTCGCCGCAGGCCATCGTGGACAAGGTGCTCGGCCTGCCCGAGGGCAGCCGTTTCCAGGTCCTCTCCCCGCTGGTGCGCGAACGCAAGGGCGAGTTCGTCGACCTCTTCGCCGACCTCCAGACGAAGGGCTACAGCAGGGCACGGGTGGACGGCGAGACGATCCAGCTGTCCGAGCCGCCCACGCTGAAGAAGCAGGAGAAGCACACCATCGAGGTGGTCATCGACCGCCTCACGGTGAAGGACAGCGCCAAGCGCAGGCTGACCGACTCCGTCGAGACCGCGCTGGGCCTCTCGGGCGGCATGGTCGTCCTCGACTTCGTCGACCTCGAGCAGGACGACCCCGAGCGTGAGCGGATGTACTCCGAGCACCTCTACTGCCCGTACGACGACCTCTCCTTCGAGGAGCTGGAGCCCCGCTCCTTCTCCTTCAACTCCCCCTTCGGCGCCTGCCCCGACTGCACGGGCATCGGCACGCGGATGGAGGTGGACCCGGAGCTGATCGTCCCGGACGAGGACAAGTCCCTCGACGAGGGCGCGATCCACCCCTGGTCGCACGGCCACACCAAGGAGTACTTCGGGCGCCAGATCAACGCGCTGGCGGAGGCCCTCGGATTCCGCACGGACATCCCGTGGGCCGGACTGCCGCAGCGCGCCAAGAAGGCCCTGCTTTATGGCCACAAGATCCAGACCGAGGTGCGCTACCGCAACAGGTACGGCCGCGAGCGCGCCTACACCACCCCGCGCTTCGAAGGCGCCGTGCAGTACGTCAAGCGGCGTCACTCCGAGGCCGAGAGCGACTCCAGCAGGGAGCGGCTCGAGGGTTACATGCGCGAGGTGGCCTGCCCGACGTGCAAGGGCACCCGGCTCAAGCCCCTGGTGCTCGCCGTCACGGTGATGGAGAAGTCCATCGCCGAGGTCGCCGCGATGTCGATCAGCGAGTGCGCCGAGTTCCTCGGCCGCCTCAAGCTGAACGCCCGCGACAAGAAGATCGCCGAGCGGGTGCTCAAGGAGGTCAACGAGCGGCTGAGGTTCCTCGTGGACGTCGGTCTCGACTACCTCTCGCTGAACCGTGCCGCGGGCACCCTGTCCGGCGGCGAGGCCCAGCGCATCCGGCTCGCCACCCAGATCGGCTCCGGTCTCGTCGGCGTGCTCTACGTCCTGGACGAGCCGTCCATCGGGCTGCACCAGCGCGACAACCACCGGCTCATCGAGACCCTGGTCCGACTCCGGGACATGGGCAACACGCTCATCGTCGTCGAGCACGACGAGGACACCATCAAGGTCGCCGACTGGGTCGTCGACATCGGCCCGGGCGCCGGCGAGCACGGCGGCAAGGTCGTCCACTCGGGATCGCTCAAGGAACTCCTGGCCAACAAGGAGTCGATCACCGGCCAGTACCTCTCGGGCCGGAGGGTCATCGAGATGCCGGACGTGCGGCGTCCCGTCGACCCGAAGCGCCGGCTCACGGTGCACGGCGCCCGGGAGAACAACCTCCAGGACATCGACGTCTCCTTCCCGCTCGGTGTGCTCACGGCCGTGACCGGCGTGTCGGGCTCGGGCAAGTCGACCCTCGTCAACGACATCCTCTACACCCACCTGGCACGCGAGCTCAACGGCGCCAAGTCGGTCCCCGGGCGGCACACCCGGGTCGACGGCGACGACCTCGTCGACAAGGTCGTGCACGTGGACCAGTCGCCCATCGGCCGCACGCCCCGGTCCAACCCGGCGACGTACACCGGTGTGTTCGACCACGTCCGCAGGCTGTTCGCCGAGACGATGGAGGCGAAGGTGCGCGGCTATCTGCCGGGGCGCTTCTCCTTCAACGTCAAGGGCGGCCGCTGCGAGAACTGCTCCGGTGACGGCACGATCAAGATCGAGATGAACTTCCTTCCCGACGTGTACGTCCCGTGCGAGGTCTGCCACGGTGCGCGATACAACCGGGAGACGCTGGAGGTCCACTACAAGGGCAAGTCCATCGCCGAGGTGCTGGACATGCCGATCGAGGAGGGCCTGGAGTTCTTCGAGGCCGTCCCGACCATCGCCCGTCACCTGCGCACACTCAACGAGGTCGGCCTCGGATACGTCAGGCTCGGCCAGTCCGCGCCGACCCTCTCCGGCGGTGAGGCACAGCGGGTGAAGCTGGCGAGCGAACTGCAGAAGCGCTCCACCGGCCGCACGGTCTACGTCCTGGACGAGCCGACGACGGGTCTGCACTTCGAGGACATCAGCAAGCTCATCTCGGTGCTGTCGGGCCTCGTCGACAAGGGCAACACGGTGATCGTCATCGAGCACAACCTCGATGTCATCAAGACCGCCGACTGGGTCGTCGACATGGGTCCCGAGGGCGGCAGCGGCGGAGGTCTCGTCATCGCCGAGGGAACCCCGGAGTACATCGCCTCGGTCCCCGCCAGCCACACCGGGAAGTTCCTCCAGGAGGTCCTCGGCGCGGACCGGGTCGCCGACGCCACGGTGCCTGCCGCGCGTAAGCCGGCCGGCCGGGCGGCCGCGAAGAAGGCGGTGGCCGCGAAGGCGACCACCGCCCGCCGGACGGCCACGGCGAGGACGACCGCGAAGGCGGCGGACGGCAAGCCCGCCGCGAAGAAGGCCACCCGCACGCGGAAGGCCTGACACCGCACGCACGGGGGCGGCCCCCGGTACCGAGGGGCCGGCCCCGGTGCCGGGGGCCGTGCCGCGTCCGGTGCCGGCGGCGGGCGGTGAGGGCCGGTGGGGCCGGTGGGAAGGCCGTCGATCTCCGCCGGTATCGTCGGGTCTGTCGCCCATGCCCCCGGGCGCGACCCGGGTCCGTGCACCCGGTGCCCCGGACGGATACGGCGGCCCTCTGTCCCCCTACCCGTGGAGACCGCATGTCCGGCCTGCCCGCCGCCCGCCGTACCGTGCTGAAGGGCGCCGCGCTCGCCGGCGTCGCAGGGCTGGGAGCGGCCGCCTGCTCGACCGAGTCGAAGCTCGGCCACGCGCAGACGCCGACGCCCACCGCACCCGTGGAACTCGGTGCCCCGGACGAGGTTCCGGTCGGCGGATCGAAGCTCTACCGGGAACAGCGGGTCGTCGTGAGCTGCCCCGCTGCCGGTCAGTACAAGGCGTTCAGCGCGCAGTGCACCCACGCGGGCTGTCTGCTGGACAAGGTCGAGGACAACGTGGGCAACTGCCCCTGCCACGGCAGCCGCTTCGACGTCACCACCGGCAAGGCCGTACAGGGGCCTGCCACCGTGCCGCTGCCCGCGGTCCCCGTGAAGGTCGAGGGCGGACGGCTCGTCGCCGGCCCCGATGCCTGACGGGGCCCGGTGCACCCGGGGCCCGCGGCCTCGCGAGGCGGTCCGTCCGGGCACGCGTGTCACTGGTCACCGGTTCACGGAAATGCCGCTGTGTCACCGCCCGCAAGTAGGGTGTGAGACATGGCAGACCCCTCCAGCTACCGCCCCAAGCCGGGACAGATCCCCGACTCCCCGGGGGTCTACAAGTTCCGTGACGATCACCGCCGGGTGATCTACGTCGGCAAGGCCAAGAACCTGCGCCAGCGCCTGGCCAACTACTTCCAGGACCTGGCCGGCCTGCACCCGCGCACCCGCACGATGGTCACCACGGCCGCATCCGTCGAATGGACCGTGGTCTCCACCGAGGTCGAGGCGCTGCAGCTGGAGTACAGCTGGATCAAGGAGTTCGACCCCCGGTTCAACGTCAAGTACCGGGACGACAAGAGCTATCCCTACCTCGCCGTCACGCTCAACGAGGAGTTCCCGCGCGTCCAGGTCATGCGCGGTGCCAAGAAGAAGGGTGTGCGCTACTTCGGTCCGTACGGGCACGCCTGGGCGATCCGCGAGACCGTCGACCTGATGCTCCGGGTCTTCCCCGTGCGGACGTGTTCCGCCGGGGTGTTCAAGAACGCCGAGCGCACGGGCCGTCCCTGTCTCCTCGGATACATCGGCAAGTGCTCCGCACCGTGCGTCGGCCGCGTCACCCCGGAGGAGCACAGGGAACTGGCCGAGGACTTCTGCGACTTCATGGCGGGCCGCACCGGGACGTACATCCGCCGCCTGGAGAAGGACATGGTGCAGGCGGCCGAGGACATGGAGTACGAGCGGGCGGCGCGGCTGCGCGACGACGCGGGGGCGCTGAAGCGGGCCATGGAGAAGAGCGCCGTGGTCCTCGCCGACGCCACCGACGCGGACCTGATCGCCGTCGCGGAGGACGAGCTCGAAGCGGCGGTGCAGATCTTCCACGTCCGGGGTGGCCGGGTGCGGGGGCAGCGCGGCTGGGTCACGGACAAGGTCGAGGCGGTCGATACCGCCGGCCTGGTCGAGCACGCACTGCAGCAGCTGTACGGCGAGGAGTCCGGCGACTCCGTCCCCAAGGAGGTACTCGTCCCGGCACTCCCGGAGGACCCCGACGCCGTGTCCCAGTGGCTCGCCGGCCGGCGCGGCTCCCAGGTCAGCCTCCGCATCCCGCAGCGAGGTGACAAGAAGGACCTGATGGGCACGGTCCAGCGCAACGCCCAGCAGGCGCTGGGGCTGCACAAGACCAAGCGCGCCTCCGACCTCACGACCCGCTCCCGCGCCCTGGAGGAGATCGCGGAGGCCCTCGGTCTCGACACCGCGCCGCTGCGCATCGAGTGCTTCGACATCTCGCACCTGCAGGGCGACGACGTCGTCGCGTCCATGGTCGTCTTCGAGGACGGGCTCGCACGCAAGAGCGAGTACCGCCGCTTCCAGATCAAGGGCTTCGAGGGGCAGGACGACGTCCGGTCGATGCACGAGGTCATCAGCCGCCGCTTCAGGCGGTACCTCCAGGAGAAGGAGCGGACGGGGGAGTGGGAGGAGACTCCGGCGCCCACCGGCCCTGTCCCCGCCCCCGGGACGGACCCGGCAGCCACGGACCCGGCAGCCACGGATCCGGCAGCCACGGATCCGGCAGCCACTGACCCCGCGGGCACGCCGTCGCGGGAGGAGTCCCGCGAGGACGACGGCCGTCCCAAGCGCTTCGCCTACCCGCCGCAGCTCGTCGTCGTCGACGGCGGACAGCCCCAGGTCGCCGCCGCGAAGCGGGCGCTGGACGAGCTGGGCATCGACGACATCGCCGTGTGCGGTCTCGCCAAGCGGCTGGAAGAGGTCTGGCTGCCCGACGACGACGACCCGGTGGTGCTGCCCCGCTCCAGCGAGGGCCTCTACCTCCTCCAGCGCATCCGGGACGAGGCCCACCGGTTTGCCATCACCTACCAGCGGGCCAAGCGGGCCAAGCGCATCCGCACCAGCCCGCTCGACGACGTCTCCGGGCTCGGCGAGACCCGCAAACAGGCGCTGATCAAGTACTTCGGCTCCGTGAAGCGGCTGCGGCAGGCCACAATCGACGAGATCTGTGAGGTGCCGGGGATAGGGCGCAGGACGGCGGAATCCGTGGCCGCCGCCCTCGCCACGGCGGCCCCGGCCGCACCCGCCGTGAACACCGCCACAGGAGAGATCATTGAAGAGGACGACGGGGGCAGCACGACATGACCGAGCACGCGCATGAACGCCAGGACGAAGGCGACCGAGCAGACGGAGCGGTACACGTGAGTACGGGAAGCGGAAGCACCACGGAGACGGCCGAGGCCACCACGCCCGCCATCCCCGAGCTGGTCATCATCTCCGGCATGTCGGGCGCCGGGCGCAGCACCGCCGCCAAGTGTCTGGAGGACCTCGGCTGGTTCGTCGTCGACAACCTGCCGCCCGCGCTGATCCCCACCATGGTGGAGCTCGGCGCCCGCTCCCAGGGCAACGTCGCCCGCATCGCCGTCGTCGTCGACGTGCGGGGGCGACGCTTCTTCGACAACCTCCGGGAGTCCCTCGCGGACCTGGCCGCCAAGAGCGTCACCCGGCGGATCGTCTTCCTGGAGTCCTCCGACGACGCCCTCGTGCGCCGGTTCGAATCCGTCCGCCGTCCCCACCCGCTGCAGGGCGACGGCCGCATCGTCGACGGCATCGCGGCCGAGCGGGACCTGCTGCGCGAGCTGCGCGGCGACGCCGACCTCGTCATCGACACCTCCAGCCTCAACGTCCACGAGCTGCGCGCCAAGATGGACGCCCAGTTCGCCGGCGACGAGGAGCCGGAGCTCCGCGCCACGGTGATGTCGTTCGGCTTCAAGTACGGCCTGCCCGTCGACGCCGACCTCGTCGTCGACTGCCGCTTCCTGCCGAATCCGCACTGGGTCCCGGAGCTGCGTCCGTTCACCGGGCTCAACGAGGAGGTGTCCGACTACGTCTTCGACCAGCCCGGCGCCAAGGAGTTCCTCAACCAGTACACGGAGCTCCTGCAGCTCATCGCCGCCGGTTACCGCCGCGAGGGCAAGCGTTACGTGACCATCGCCGTCGGCTGCACGGGCGGCAAGCACCGCTCCGTGGCGATGTCGGAGAAGCTGGCCGCCCGGCTGTCCACCGAAGGCATCGAGACCGTCCTCGTCCACCGGGACATGGGGCGCGAGTGACCAGTCGCCATCTGCGTCAGCGGCGTCTGAGCAGGGCCACGGCCGCCCTCTCCGGCCGTAAACGGGGCGCGCAGCCCAAGGTCGTCGCCCTCGGCGGAGGCATGGGGCTGTCGGCGTCCCTGACCGCACTGCGCCGGATCACCGGTGATCTCACGGCCGTGGTCACGGTCGCCGACGACGGCGGCTCCAGCGGCCGGCTCCGGGAGGAGCTCGGCGTGCTGCCTCCCGGTGATCTGCGCAAGGCGCTCGCGGCGCTCTGCGGCGACGACGAGTGGGGCCGCACGTGGTCCCAGGTCATCCAGCACCGTTTCGAGTCCAAGGGCGACCTGCACGAACACGCGGTGGGCAATCTGCTCATCGTCGCCCTGTGGGAACAGCTGGGCGACCACGTCCAGGCCCTCGACCTCGTCGGCAAGCTGCTCGGAGCGCACGGCAGGGTACTGCCGATGTCCGCCGTCCCCCTGGAGCTCCAGGCGCTCGTACGGGGACACGATCCCGAGCGCCCCGACGACGTCTCCACCGTGCGCGGGCAGGCGACGGTGGCGCTGACGCCGGGCGAGGTGCAGTCCGTCCACGTCGTCCCCGCCGACCCGCCGGCGGTCCCCGAAGCGGTGGCCGCGGTCCTCGACGCGGACTGGGTGGTGCTGGGGCCGGGATCCTGGTTCTCCTCCGTGATTCCGCACCTTCTGGTGCCGGAACTGCTCGACGCGCTGGTGACCACGAAGGCGCGTAAGGTCCTCTCGCTGAACCTCGCGCCGCAGCCCGGTGAAACAGAAGGCTTCTCACCGCAGCGTCATTTGGAGGTTTTGGGACGACACGCCCCTAAACTCGCCATGGACGTGGTGCTGGCCGACGAGGCCGCCGTGCCCGACCGCGAGTCCCTCGCCGATGCCGCCCAGCGGCTCGGAGCCGCGGTCGAGCTGGCCCCCGTGGCCTCACCCGACGGCGTTCCGATTCACGATCCGGAGCTGTTGGCCGCCGCGTACGACCGTATTTTTCGGATGCATGGAAGGATCGGCCCATGGCGATGACGCCAGCGGTGAAGGACGAAATCTCTCGGCTTCCCGTGACCCGGACCTGCTGCAGAAAGGCAGAGGTCTCGGCGATTCTCCGCTTCGCGGGCGGGCTGCACCTGGTGAGCGGCCGGATCGTGATCGAGGCCGAGCTGGACACCGCGATGGCGGCCCGTCGGCTCAAGCGGGACATCCTGGAGATCTTCGGGCACAGCTCGGAGCTCATCGTGATGGCTCCCGGCGGACTGCGCCGCGGCTCGCGCTACGTGGTGCGGGTGGTGGCCGGCGGTGACCAGCTGGCCCGCCAGACCGGCCTGGTGGACGGCCGCGGCCGCCCGATCCGCGGCCTCCCGCCGCAGGTGGTCTCGGGGGCCACCTGCGACGCCGAGGCGGCCTGGCGCGGTGCCTTCCTCGCCCACGGCTCGCTCACGGAGCCCGGCCGCTCCTCCTCGCTCGAGGTGACCTGCCCCGGCCCCGAGGCCGCGCTCGCCCTGGTCGGGGCCGCGCGCAGGCTCTCCATCGCGGCCAAGGCCCGCGAGGTGCGCGGTGTGGACCGTGTCGTGGTCCGTGACGGTGACGCGATCGGCGCGCTGCTGACCCGTCTCGGTGCGCACGAGTCGGTGCTGGCATGGGAGGAGCGCCGTATGCGGCGCGAGGTCCGCGCCACGGCCAACCGTCTCGCCAACTTCGACGACGCCAACCTGCGCCGCTCGGCCCGTGCCGCGGTGGCCGCGGGAGCCCGGGTGGGCCGCGCGCTGGAGATCCTGGGCGAGGAGGTCCCGGAGCACCTGGCGGCGGCCGGAAGGCTGCGCATGGAGCACAAGCAGGCATCCCTGGAGGAACTGGGAGCGCTCGCTGACCCGCCGCTGACCAAGGACGCGGTGGCGGGCAGGATCCGTCGGCTGCTCGCGATGGCCGACAAGCGGGCCCAGGACATCGGGATCCCCGGTACGGAGGCGACGCTCAGCGAGGAGATGGCCGACGGCCTTGTCGGCTGAGAACGGTGACACGACGCCGGCCCTGCAGCGGCGGGCGACGGCATGGCGGCCGGCCCCGGTGGGGCGGCCCGAGGCGGTGAGGACGTCGGCCGGAACCCACGGGTTCCGGCCGACGTCCTCACCGCCTCGCACAGGTACGGGCACGAGCGCCGGTGACGGCGTCGGGCCGTTCCGCGTGTCCCGGCGCCTCTCCGCCGGGTCCCGTCGCCAGGATCATTGCGCGGTGCCGTGCGAGCTCCTGGCCGCTGCCGATTCCGGCGTGCGCCCGGCCGGAAAAACCTCGCCCGGGGCGGAAACCCCGCCCGCAGACGGTCCGTCACCCGGCCCGTAAAGCCGGAGCGGAATTGGCCGAAAGACTGGTGCCCATCGATTGAGCGCACGCCCGCGAGAATGAGCGGATTAGATCACGGGGCCTCGTTGTCCGCGCACGCCGAAAGGACGTGACGGCGAGATATTCATCCATTGAGAGCCTGTCCGCACAATTGAGCGCACGGCGTCGGGCCGAATCCTCCTACGGCGAAAAACAGGCCCTGCGGCGAACGCCGAGCCACAGGTGGTATATCCCCGGCCCGGTGACTGCCGGTGACGGTACGCAGGCGCGCTTCGCGCCGGACTCCGCGTGGCACGGGGGTGACCGGGAGGGGTCGTTGACGCTTGGTGATCGCCGGGGGTGCGGCTTCGCCGCCGACGCCCGCCCGGAACCGGAGGTGACGGCTCCTACCGGAGAGTAGGTAACTCCCTCTCCGTGCCCCTCCACTCGATGTCACTCCCGAGCCTTGGGAGAGGTAGGGTCGGAGGCGGTCGGGGACATCCCTAATAAAACTCGCCGGCATCGAAACCGGCGTTCCTAACGAGGAGATCGGTTCGTGACGATCCGCGTAGGCATCAACGGCTTTGGCCGCATCGGTCGTAACTACTTCCGCGCGCTGCTGGAGCAGGGTGCGGACATCGAGATCGTGGCTGTCAACGACCTGGGTGACACTGCGACCACTGCCCACCTGCTGAAGTACGACACCATCCTGGGTCGGCTCAAGGCAGAGGTCAGCCACACCGCCGACACCATCACCGTCGACGGCCACACCATCAAGGTGCTCTCCGAGCGCAACCCGGCCGACATCCCCTGGGGTCAGCTGGGCGTCGACATCGTCATCGAGTCGACCGGCATCTTCACCAAGAAGGCCGACGCCGAGAAGCACATCGCGGGTGGCGCCAAGAAGGTCCTCATCTCGGCTCCGGCCAAGGACGAGGACATCACCATCGTGATGGGCGTCAACCAGGACAAGTACGACGCGGCCAACCACCACGTCATCTCCAACGCCTCCTGCACCACCAACTGTGTGGCGCCGATGGCCAAGGTCCTCGACGAGAACTTCGGCATCGTCAAGGGTCTGATGACGACGGTCCACGCGTACACGAACGACCAGCGCATCCTGGACTTCCCGCACTCGGACCTGCGCCGCGCCCGCGCCGCCGCCGAGAACATCATCCCGACCACGACGGGCGCCGCCAAGGCGACCGCCCTGGTCCTCCCGCAGCTCAAGGGCAAGCTCGACGGCATCGCGATGCGCGTCCCGGTCCCGACCGGCTCCGCCACCGACCTCGTCGTCACCCTGCAGCGCGAGGTCACCAAGGACGAGGTCAACGCCGCGTTCAAGAAGGCGTCCGACGACGGCGACCTCAAGGGCTTCCTGACCTACACCGAGGACCCGATCGTGTCCTCGGACATCGTCGGCGACCCGTCGTCCTGCACCTTCGACTCCTCCCTGACGATGGTCCAGGAAGGCAACTCGGTTAAGATCCTCGGCTGGTACGACAACGAGTGGGGTTACTCCAACCGCCTCGTCGACCTGACCGTCTTCGTCGGCGGCCAGCTCTGATCCTCGGATCGGCAGGCATATCGATGTGAGCAAGGGGCTCGGACGGCGCGACGTGGCGCCGTCCGAGCCCCTTGCGTACTCATCCGTCCTTCCAAGGAGTACCGCTAACAGATGAAGACGATCGACGAACTTCTCGACGAAGGGGTCGCCGGCAAGCGGGTATTCGTCCGCGCCGACCTCAACGTGCCGCTGGACGGCACCACGATCACCGACGACGGCCGCATCCGCGCCGTCCGGCCGACGGTCGCCCGGCTCGCCGAAGCCGGCGCGCGCGTCGTCGTCGCCTCGCACCTCGGCCGCCCCGAGGGCGCCCCGGACCCCGCCTTCTCGCTGGCGCCCGCCGCCGCGCGCCTGGGTGAGCTGCTCGGGGCCGAGGTCGCCTTCGCGACCGACACCGTGGGGGAGTCCGCCCGCTCCACGGTCGCCGGTCTCGCCGACGGACAGGTCGCCGTCATCGAGAACCTTCGCTTCAACGCCGGTGAGACCTCCAAGGACGACGCCGAGCGCGGCGCCTTCGCGGACCAGCTGGCCGAGCTCGCCGACGTCTACGTCGGCGACGGCTTCGGCGCCGTCCACCGCAAGCACGCCTCGGTCTACGACCTCCCGGCCCGCCTGCCCCACGCGGCCGGCGGTCTGATCGCCACCGAGGTCGGCGTCCTGAAGAAGCTCACCGAGGACGTCGCGCGCCCGTACGCCGTGGTCCTCGGCGGTGCCAAGGTCTCCGACAAGCTCGGGGTCATCGACCACCTGCTGGAGAAGGCCGACCGCATCCTCATCGGCGGCGGCATGGCGTACACCTTCCTCAAGGCCAAGGGCTACGAGGTGGGCGTCTCGCTGCTCCAGGAGGACCAGGTCCCGGCCGTCCAGGGCTACCTCAAGCGGGCCGAGGAGCTCGGCGTGGAGTTCGTGCTCCCCGTCGACGTCCTGGTCGCGCGCGAGTTCCCCGACCTGAAGACCAAGGCCCCGGCGAACCCCACCACGGTCGCCGCCGACGCCATCCCGGCCGACCAGGAGGGCCTGGACATCGGGCCCGAGACCCGCAAGCTGTACGCGGCGAAGCTCGCCGACGCGGCCACCGTCTTCTGGAACGGCCCCATGGGCGTCTTCGAGCACCCCGACTACGCCGAGGGCACGCGTGCCCTCGCGCAGGCGCTCGTCGACTCCCCGGCCTTCAGCGTCGTCGGCGGAGGGGACTCCGCGGCCGCCGTGCGCATCCTGGGCTTCGACGAAAACGCGTTCGGACACATCTCGACCGGTGGCGGTGCCAGCCTCGAATACCTTGAGGGCAAGACGCTTCCCGGCCTCGCCGCACTGAAGGACTGACCCGCAATGACTGCTTCCGCACAAGGCCGTACCCCGCTCATGGCGGGCAACTGGAAGATGAACCTCAACCACCTCGAGGCCATCGCGCACGTCCAGAAGCTCGCCTTCGCCCTGGCCGACAAGGACTACGACGCGGTCGAGGTCGCCGTCCTGCCGCCCTTCACCGACCTGCGTTCGGTGCAGACGCTGATCGACGGCGACAAGCTGAAGATCAAGTACGGCGCCCAGGACCTCTCGGCCCACGACTCCGGCGCGTACACCGGCGAGATCTCCGGTTCCATGCTCGCCAAGCTGAAGTGCACGTTCGTGGCCGTCGGCCACAGTGAGCGGCGCCAGTACCACGGTGAGGACGACGCGGTCTGCAACGCCAAGGTGAAGGCCGCGTACAAGCACGGCCTGACCCCCATCCTCTGCGTCGGCGAGGGCCTGGACATCCGCAAGGCCGGTGACCAGGTCTCCTATACGCTGGCCCAGCTCGACGGCGCCCTCGAGGACATCCCGGCCGAGCAGGCCGAGTCCATCGTGATCGCCTACGAGCCGGTCTGGGCCATCGGGACCGGCGAGGTCGCCACCCCCGAGGACGCCCAGGAGGTCTGCGGAGCGATCCGTCGCCGGCTCGCCGAGCTCTACTCGCAGGAGCTGGCCGACGCCGTCCGCATCCAGTACGGCGGCTCGGTGAAGTCCGGAAACGTCGCGGCCATCATGGCGCAGCCCGACGTGGACGGCGCCCTCATCGGTGGTGCCGCTCTGGACGCCGACGAGTTCGTCAAGATCGTCCGCTTCCGCGACCAGTAGGATCGTCCGCTTCCGCCACCTGGTGAGTATGCGGTGGAGCGGATCCGTCGTACCCTTGCGGGGGCCGAGGGGGGTATACCCCCGGCCCCCGCTGTTCGTACATGCAGACCATGGAATTCCGGAAAGTAGGGACCAGCCGTGATTTTGGCGTTCGAGATCGCCCTGATCGTCTTCAGCCTGCTGCTGATGCTGCTGGTGCTGATGCACAAGGGCAAGGGTGGCGGCCTCTCCGACATGTTCGGTGGCGGAATGCAGTCCTCCGTCGGTGGCTCGTCGGTCGCCGAGCGAAACCTCGACCGCATCACCGTGGTCGTCGGTCTGTCCTGGTTCGCGTGCATCGTCGTCCTGGCGCTGCTGATCAAACTGGACAGCTGACCCGTCGTCCGCGATTCCCGGTGAGGGTGTAACTCCTTTCACTGGACGCGCGTTGGGCCTTACGTAGACTGGGGCATCTTCGAGCACCATCACGCAGGGAGTTACGACCGTGGCAAGTGGCAACGCGATCCGGGGAAGCCGGGTCGGAGCGGGGCCGATGGGGGAGGCCGAGCGAGGCGAGTCCGCGCCGCGTCTCCGCATCTCCTTCTGGTGCTCGAACGGGCACGAGACGCAGCCGAGCTTCGCCCATGACGCGCAGGTACCGGAGACCTGGGACTGCCCGCGCTGCGGCTTCCCGGCCGGACAGGACCGGGACAGCCCGCCGGCTCCGCCGCGCACCGAGCCGTACAAGACGCATCTGGCGTACGTGCGGGAACGGCGCAGCGACGCGGACGGCGAAGCCATCCTCGCCGAAGCCCTCGCGAAACTCCGCGGCGAGATCTAGAAGTTGTCCACCGGCCGGTCACCCCCTGGGTGCCCGGCCGGAGTTCTTGTGTCGCTCTCCAGCCTGCCGCTGCTCGGGCATAACCTCCTGATCAATTAGGTTGGAGATGCAGCGGGGAAGGTTGCAGGCACGAGAAGAAGTGGGCGATTTCCGGGATGAACGCACAAGGCCGAACCAAGCTCAGTCAGCTGCCCGAATGGGTGGCGCTCGGTAAGCACCGTGAGGAGTTCGGCGACACGCATCTGCGCCGGCTGTTCTCGCAGGCGCCGGACCGCGGGACGGCGTACACCCTCAGGGTCGGCGACCTGCACATCGACTACTCCAAGCACCTGGTGAACGACGAGACGCTGCGTCTGCTGCGTGACCTCGCCGCCGCCACGGGAGTGGCCGGGCTCCGGGACGCCATGTTCCGCGGCGAGAAGATCAACACCACCGAGGACCGCGCGGTCCTCCACACCGCGCTCCGCGCCCCGCGCGGCGCCGTGATCGAGGTCGACGGCGAGAACGTGGTGCCGGCCGTGCACGCCGTGCTGGACAGGATGGCGGAGTTCGCCGACCGGGTCAGGGCCGGCGAGTGGACCGGTCACACCGGCAAGCCGGTCAAGAACATCGTGAACATCGGCATCGGGGGCTCCGACCTCGGACCGGCCATGGCCTACGAGGTGCTGCGCTCCTTCACGGACCGCTCGCTCACCGTCCGCTTCGTGTCCAACGTCGACGGCGCCGACCTCCACGAGGCCGTCCACGACCTCGACCCGGCCGAGACGCTGTTCATCGTCGCGTCCAAGACCTTCACCACGATCGAGACCATCACGAACGCCACCTCGGCGCGCGACTGGCTGCTCACCGGGCTGAAGGCGGGTCAGGAAGCCGTCGCCAAGCACTTCGTGGCGCTGTCCACCAACGCGGACAAGGTCACGGACTTCGGCATCGACACGGCCAACATGTTCGAGTTCTGGGACTGGGTCGGCGGACGCTACTCCTTTGACTCGGCGATCGGCCTCTCGCTGATGATCGCCATCGGACCCGAGCGGTTCCGCGAGATGCTCGACGGCTTCCACCTCGTCGACGAGCACTTCCGCACCGCCCCGGCGGAGGAGAACGCGCCGCTGCTGCTGGGGCTCCTGGGCGTCTGGTACGGCCAGTTCTTCGACGCCCAGGCGCACGCGGTCCTGCCCTACAGCCACTACCTGTCCAAGTTCACCGCGTACCTGCAGCAGCTGGACATGGAGTCCAACGGCAAGTCCGTGGACCGGGACGGTAATCCGGTCGAGTGGCAGACCGGCCCGGTCGTCTGGGGCACCCCCGGTACCAACGGGCAGCACGCCTACTACCAGTTGATCCACCAGGGCACGAAGGTCATCCCGGCCGACTTCATCGGGTTCGCGGCGCCGGTCCAGGACCTGCTGCCCGGGCTGATCGCCCAGCACGACCTGCTCATGGCCAACTTCTTCGCCCAGACCCAGGCGCTCGCCTTCGGCAAGACGCCCGAAGAGGTCCGCGCGGAGGGTGTGCCCGAGGAACTCGTGCCGCACAAGACGTTCCGCGGCAACCACCCGACGACCACCATTCTCGCCGAGCGGCTCACGCCGTCGGTGCTCGGCCAGCTGATCGCGCTGTACGAGCACAAGGTGTTCGTACAGGGTGCCGTCTGGAACATCGACTCCTTCGACCAGTGGGGCGTCGAGCTCGGCAAGGTCCTCGCCAAGAAGATCGAGCCCGTGCTGACCGAAGGCACCGGCGGGGAGCAGCTGGACAGCTCCACGGCGGCGCTCGTGTCGACCTACCGCTCGCTGCGGGGCCGCTGAGCCGTAGGGCCGACCGCGCCCGTCGGCCATGATCGGAGCCGGGCGGGCACCGGCTTCGGCACAGGGGGCGGGAACCGAACGCGAGGACCCTGGGCCCGGACGAGATCCGGGCCCAGGGTCCTCGTCCGGCGCGGTCCGGCAACAGGGAGCCGGTGCCGGCCGGCACCTCCGGGCCGGCTGCCCCTCAGTCGCTTACCCCGACCGCGGGGCTCGGAGCCTGACGGGTGACCTCTGATCGGGCGGGCACGGCCCGACAGGCTCTCAGCCGGCCGCTGCGCGCTCCCCGGCGGGGCGCCTGCGGTGGGCCTTCTCGGTGAGGGACCGCGGCTGCCAGGCGCCGTCCGCCCGATAGAGGTCGGTGCCCGGTGCCACGATCTCGTCGATCCGGTCGAGAGTCGCGTCGTCGAGCACGAGGTCGGCCCCCTTGAGCAGCGAGGTGAGCTGGTCCATGGTGCGCGGACCGATGATGACCGACGTGACGGCCGGGTGCACCAACGGGAAGGCCACCGCCAGCTCCGGCAGGGTGCATCCCAACTCCTCTGCGAGCAGGGCGAGTTGTTCGACGGCTGCCAGTTTCTCCGCGTTGCCCGGTACGGCGGGGTCGAAGCGGTGCGGAGTGTGCCGGGCGCGGCCGGTGGTGAGATCGGCAGGCCGGCCCTCTCGGTAGGCGCCGGACATGTACCCCGAAGCCAGCGGTGACCAGGTCAGCACGCCCATGCCCAGACGCCGGGCGGTGGGCAGCACGGACCGTTCGACGCCGCGCGCGAGGATCGAGTACGGCGGCTGCTCCGTGCGCGGACGCATCAGGCCCCGCCGCTCGGCCACATGGTGAGCCTCGACGAGGTCCTCTGCGGGGAACGTGGAGCAGCCGAACGCGCGGATCTTGCCCGCCCGCACCAGGTCGCCGAGGATGGACAGCGTCTCCTCGATGTCGGTGGTGTGGTCGGGGCGGTGCACCTGGTAGAGGTCGATCCAGTCCGTGCCCAGGCGCCGCAGACTGTCCTCGACGGCCGTGAGGATCCAGCGGCGCGAGTTGCCGCTGCGGTTGCGTCCCTCGCCCAGCGGGAAGTGCACCTTCGTGGCCAGTACGACATCGTCGCGCCTGCCCTTGAGAGCCTTGCCGACGATCTGCTCGCTCTCCCCGGCCGCATACATGTCCGCGGTGTCCACGAAGTTGATGCCGGCGTCGAGCGCGGTGTTGATGACGCGCGCGCTGTCCTCGTGGTCGGGGTTGCCGATGGGGCCGAACATCATCGTGCCGAGGCAGTGGGTGCTGACCTCGATGCCGGTCCTGCCGAGTACTCGATAGCGCATACGGGTGCTCCGTCGCTGGCTGGTCGGGCTCGTCAGTCTAGGAGGTGGAGTGCACTCGACCACAAGGCCGCAGGGAGGTTCCGCGGGCCCCTCGCCCCCCCCGAACGCCCGCTACCGGCGGGGGTGCTGGAGTCCAGGTGCGACGAATCGGGCGCGCGCACGGCAGAGGCCCGGCCCGCTCCGGGGAGCGGGCCGGGCCTCTGCCGTTTCTCTTGCTACGCCGAAGCGGGCGGGTAGAGCGCCCGTGGCAGCCGCGAGGCCGCCGCGGCGTCCAGCAGCCACAGCGTGCGGCCGCGGCCGTACGCCCCGGCCGCCGGGGCCTGGATCTCCCCGGCACCGGACAACGCGATCTCCGCCGCCTCCGCCTTGTCCTCACCCGCCGCGAGCAGCCACACCTCGCGCGCCGCACGGATGGCGGGCAGCGTGAGTGTGACGCGGGTGGGCGGCGGCTTGGGGGCGCCGTGCACACCGACGACGGTGCGCTCGGTCTCCCGCACCGCCGGCAGCTCCGGGAAGAGCGACGCGACGTGCGTGTCCGGGCCGACGCCCAGCATCAGCACGTCGAACGTCGGTACGGGCCCGTGGTCCTCCGGGCTTGCCGCGGCCGCCAGTTCGGCGGCGTACCCCGCGGCGGCCGCGTCGGCGTCGCCGCCGTACGGTCCGTCGGAGGCCGGCATCGCGTGGACCCGGGAGGGGTCCAGTTCCACCTTGTCCAGCAGGGCCTCGCGGGCCTGCGTGACATTGCGCTCCGGGTCGCCCTCGGGCAGGAAGCGCTCGTCCCCCCACCACAGGTCGATTCGCGACCAGTCGATCGCGTCCCGCGCGGGCGAGTCGGCGAGGGCGGCCAGCAGGCCGTTGCCGTTGCGCCCGCCGGTGAGTACCACCGAGGCCTCACCGCGGGCGGCCTGGGCGTCCACGATCTTCGTGATCAGCCTGGCCGCCGCGGCCTGTGCCATCAGCTCCTTGTCGCGGTGCACGACGAGCTGCGGTGCGCTCACTTCGACGCCGCCTTCTTGGCCGCCGCCTTCTTCGCGGCGGGCGCTGCGGAACCGGTCGGGGCCGCCTGCTTGCTGCCGGACCCGACGGACGAGGCCTCCGTGGGACCGCCGAGGCGCTCCACACCGAACTTGACCGCGGACTCGTAGATGTTGTCCGGGTCCAGGCGCCGCAGCTCCTCCGCGAGGAGCTCAGCCGTCTCCCGCCGCTTCAGGGCCACGGCACGGTCCGGCTGACCCACCATGCAGAGCGTGGCGAGCGAGCCGTCGGCCCGGTCCAGGACGATGACGCCGCTCTTGGTCTCCATCCGGACGGCCGTCAGGCCGGGGCCGCCGGACAGGGTGCGCTCCACCGGGACGCCGAGCCGGTCCGCGAGCCACATGGCCAGCAGTTCGCAGCTTGGGTTGTCCGACTCTCCCTCGACCGTGGCCGAGATGATCTGGGCGGGCAGCTGGTCGAGTGCCGCCGCCAGCATGGAGCGCCACGGGGTGATGCGGGTCCAGGCCAGGTCGGTGTCGCCCGGCTGGTACGTCGCCGCACGCACCGACAGCTCGTCGAGCGGGTGCTCGGCCGAGTAGGTGTCGGTGATCCGCCGCTGGGCGAGAGCGCCCAGCGGGTCCTTCGCGGGGTGAGCGGGGGCGTCCTCGGGCCACCACACGACGACCGGGGCGTCCGGCAGCAGCAGTGGCAGGACCACCGACTGTGCGTGGTTGGCCAGTTCGCCGTGGAGACGCAGGACGACGGTCTCGCCGGAGCCCGAGTCGGAACCGACCCGGATCTCCGCGTCGAGGCGCGCGTCGCGCCGCGAACGCGGGGAACGGCTGACCCGCTTGATCACCACGATGATCCGCGAGGGGTGCTCGCGCGCGGAGTCCGTCGCCGACTTGAGCGCGTCGTAGGCGTTCTCCTCGTCGGTGACGATGACCAGGGTGAGCACCATGCCGACGGCCGGGCTGCCGATGGAACGGCGGGCCGACACCAGGGCCTGGTTGATCTTGCTGGACGTGGTTTCCGTGAGATCGATCTTCATGGCCGGCGCCAGCTCCGTCCGTCGCGTGCGAGCATCTCGTCCGCCTCTGCCGGGCCCCATGTGCCGGCCGGGTACTGGGCGGGCTTGCCGTGCTTGTCCCAGTACTCCTCGATCGGGTCGAGGATGTTCCAGGAGAGCTCGACCTCCTGGTGACGCGGGAAGAGGTTGGCGTCACCGAGCAGGACATCGAGGATGAGCCGCTCGTAGGCCTCCGGGCTGGACTCCGTGAAGGACTCGCCGTAGGCGAAGTCCATGGTGACGTCCCGGACCTCCATGGAGGTCCCCGGCACCTTGGATCCGAAGCGCACGGTGACACCCTCGTCCGGCTGCACCCGGATGACCAGGGCGTTTCCGCCCAGCTCCTCCGTCGCGCCGGACTCGAAGGGCAGATAGGGCGCCCGCTTGAAGACGACCGCGATCTCGGTGACCCGGCGGCCGAGCCGCTTCCCGGTCCGGAGGTAGAACGGCACGTCCGCCCAGCGGCGGTTGTTGATCGTCAGCTTGATCGCGGCGAAGGTGTCGGTCTTCGACTTGGGGTCGATACCGTCCTCCTCCAGATAGCCGAGCACTTCCTCGCCGCCCTGCCACGCGTGCGCGTACTGACCGCGCACCGTGTGCTTGCCGAGGTCCTCCGGCAGTTCCACCGCCGTGAGCACCTTGAGCTTCTCGGCGACCAGGGCCTTGGGGTGGAAGGAGCCGGGCTCCTCCATCGCCGTCAGCGCCAGCAGCTGGAGCAGGTGGTTCTGGATGACGTCACGGGCGGCGCCGATGCCGTCGTAGTATCCGGCGCGGCCGCCGATCCCGATGTCCTCGGCCATCGTGATCTGGACGTGGTCGACGTAGGACCTGTTCCAGATCGGCTCCCACATCGTGTTGGCGAAGCGCAGCGCCAGGATGTTCTGGACCGTCTCCTTGCCGAGGTAGTGGTCGATACGGAAGACCTCGTTCGGCGGGAACACGTCGTGCACCAGCTGGTTGAGGTCCTGGGCGCTCGCCAGGTCGTGCCCGAACGGCTTCTCGATGACGGCCCGCCGCCAGGAGCCTTCCTTCTGGTCGGCCAGCCCGTGCTTCTTGAGCTGCTGGACGACCTTGGGGAAGAACTTCGGCGGCACGGACAGGTAGAAGGCGAAGTTGCCGCCCGTTCCCTGAGCCTTGTCGAGGTCCTCGATCGTGGACTTCAGCGTCTCGAAGGCGACGTCGTCGTCGAACGTGCCCTGCACGAACCGCATGCCCTGGCTGAGCTGCTGCCAGACCTCCTCGCGGAACGGCGTGCGGGAATGCTCCTTGACCGCGTCGTGCACGACCTGGGCGAAGTCCTCGTCCTCCCAGTCGCGGCGAGCGAAGCCGATGAGCGAGAAGCCCGGTGGCAACAGGCCGCGATTGGCCAGGTCGTAGACAGCGGGCATCAGCTTTTTACGGGACAAATCGCCCGTGACGCCGAAAATCACCAGACCCGACGGCCCCGCGATGCGCGGGAGCCGTCGGTCCTGGGCGTCACGGAGCGGGTTGGCTCCGGGAACACCAGACAAGGTGGTCAGCCCTTCGAAGGAGCGAGGCGCTGGAGTTCCGCCTCGGTCGACTTGAGCAGGTCGTTCCAGGCCGCCTCGAACTTCTCGACGCCCTCGTCCTCGAGCAGCTGTACGACCTCGTCGTAGCTGACTCCGAGATTCTTGATGGCGTCGAGATCGGCGCGTGCCTGGTCGTAGGCGCCGGCGACGGTGTTGCCGGTGATCTCGCCATGGTCGGCGACCGCGTTCAGCGTGGCCTCCGGCATGGTGTTGACCGTGTTCGGGGCGACGAGGTCGTCGACGTACAGGGTGTCCTTGAGGGACGGGTCCTTCACGCCGGTCGAGGCCCACAGCGGACGCTGCTTGTTGGCGTGCGCCTTGTCGAGGGGGGCCCAGCGGTCGCTGCCGAAGACCTCCTCGTACGCCTCGTAGGCCAGACGGGCGTTGGCCAGGGCGGACTTGCCCTTCGCGGCCTTCGCCTCGTCGCTGCCCACGGCGTCCAGCCGCTTGTCGATCTCGGTGTCCACACGGGACACGAAGAAGGACGCCACCGAGTGGATCTTGGAGAGGTCCAGGCCGGCGGCCTTCGCCTTCTCCAGGCCCGCCAGGTAGGCGTCCATGACCTCGCGGTAGCGCTCCAGCGAGAAGATCAGGGTCACGTTGACGCTGATGCCCCGCCCGATGGTCTCGGTGATCGCCGGCAGGCCGGCCTTGGTCGCCGGGATCTTGATGAGCGTGTTCGGCCGGTCGACCAGCCAGGCCAGCTGCTTGGCCTCGGCGACCGTGGCCAGGGTGTTGTGCGCCAGGCGCGGGTCGACCTCGATCGAGACCCGGCCGTCCTGGCCGTCGGTCGCGTCGAAGACGGGGCGCAGGATGTCCGCCGCGTCGCGCACGTCCGCCGTGGTGATCATGCGGATGGCTTCCTCGACCGTCACCCTGCGGGCGGCGAGGTCGGTGAGCTGCTGCTCGTAACCGTCACCCGAGGAGATGGCCTTCTGGAAGATCGACGGGTTGGTCGTGACACCCACGACGTGGCTCTGGTCGATCAGCTCGGCCAGGTTGCCGGATGTGATCCGCTTGCGGGACAGGTCGTCCAGCCAGATCGCCACGCCCTCGTCGGAGAGGCGCTTGAGTGCGTCTGTCATGAGAAATACATCTCCTACTTGTCGTATGTCCGCATCAGCGCGTGGCGGCGGCGAGAGATTCCCGGGCGGCCTCGGCAACATGCGCCGCGGTGAAGCCGAACTCGCGGAACAGGACCTTGGCGTCGGCCGACGCGCCGAAGTGCTCCAGCGAGACGATCCGGCCCGCGTCGCCCACGTACCGGTACCAGGTGAGGCCGATGCCCGCCTCGACGGCGACCCGGGCCTTCACGGTGGGCGGCAGCACGCTGTCCTTGTACGCCTGGTCCTGCTCCTCGAACCACTCGACACACGGCATCGAGACCACGCGGGTCGGGACACCGGCGGCCTGGAGCTCGTCCCGTGCCTCGACGGCCAGCTGGACCTCGGAGCCGGTGGCGATCAGAACGGCCTGCGGCTCCGCGTTCCGCCCTTCGGGCCCTTCGGCGTCGAAGAGCACGTAGCCGCCCTTGGCCGCGTCCTCGTTCGCCGGGTAGGTCGGCACGCCCTGACGGGTCAGCGCCAGACCGTGCGGGGCGCCCTTGCCGAACTCCTTGGTCCAGCGGCGCAGGATCTCGCGCCAGGCGATGGCGGTCTCGTTGGCGTCACCCGGGCGGACGACGTTCAGGCCGGGGATGGCGCGCAGCGAGGCCAGGTGCTCGACCGGCTGGTGCGTCGGGCCGTCCTCGCCGAGCCCGATCGAGTCGTGCGTCCACACGTACGTCACCGGCAGGTGCATCAGCGCCGACAGACGCACGGCGTTGCGCATGTAGTCGGAGAACACCAGGAAGGTGCCGCCATAGATGCGGGTGTTGCCGTGCAGCGCGATGCCGTTCATGGCCGCGGCCATGGAGTGCTCGCGGATGCCGAAGTGGATCGTGCGGCCGTACGGGTCCGCCTCGGGCAGCGGGTTGCCCGCCGGGAGGAACGACGACGTCTTGTCGATCGTGGTGTTGTTCGAGCCGGCCAGGTCGGCCGAGCCGCCCCACAGCTCGGGGATGACCCCGCCGAGCGCCTGCAGCACCTTCCCGGAGGCGGCACGCGTGGCGACCGCGTGTCCGGCCTCGAAGACCGGGAGCTCGTCCTCCCAGCCGGCGGGCAGCTCGCCCGCGGCGATGCGGTCGAAGTCGGCCGCGCGCTCCGGGGAGGCGGTACGCCAGGCGGCGAAGGACTTGTCCCACTCGGCGCGGGCCTCGCGGCCGCGGTCCAGCGCCTCACGGGTGTGCGCGATGACCTCGTCGGAGACCTCGAAGGTCTTCTCCGGGTCGAATCCGAGCACGCGCTTGGTGGCCGCGATCTCCTCGTCGCCCAGGGCCGAGCCGTGCGCGGCCTCGGTGTTCTGGGCGTTCGGGGCGGGCCAGGCGATGATCGAGCGGGCCGCGATGAAGGAGGGGCGCTCCGTCTCGGCCTTGGCGGCCTGCAGCGCGCGGTACAGACCCTCGGGGTCCAGGTCGCCGCTGGGGAGCTGGTCGACGCGCTGGACGTGCCAGCCGTAGGCCTCGTAGCGCTTCAGGGTGTCCTCGGAGACAGCGGTCTCCGTGTCGCCCTCGATCGAGATGTGGTTGTCGTCCCACAGCAGCACCAGGTTGCCGAGCTTCTGGTGGCCGGCGAGCGAGGACGCCTCGGCCGAGATGCCCTCCTGGAGGCAGCCGTCACCGGCGACGACCCAGACCATGTGGTCGAACGGGGAGGTGCCGGGGGCGGCCTGCGGGTCGAAGAGGCCGCGCTCGTAGCGCGAGGCCATCGCCATGCCCACGGCGTTGGCGACACCCTGGCCCAGCGGGCCGGTCGTCGTCTCGACACCCGTGGTGTGGCCGTACTCCGGGTGGCCGGGGGTCTTGGAGCCCCAGGTGCGGAACGCCTTGAGGTCGTCCAGCTCGAGGCCGTAGCCCGCCAGGTACAACTGGATGTACAGCGTCAGGCTGGAGTGGCCCGCCGACAGCACGAAGCGGTCGCGGCCGGTCCAGTCGGCGTCCGCCGGGTCGTGGCGCATCACCTTCTGGAAGAGGGTGTACGCGGCTGGAGCGAGGCTCATCGCCGTACCCGGGTGGCCGTTTCCGACTTTCTGTACGGCGTCCGCGGCGAGGACACGCGCGGTGTCCACGGCCCGCTGGTCCAATTCGGTCCACTGGAGATCTGTGGTGGTCGGCTTGGTGCTCACCCTGAGTCAGGGCTCCTCTCCACTGTTCGTAAACCGGTGGCTGGTTACCGCACCGGGCATTGTCGAGCCTACCCCTGTGTCAAGGGCGTGCTTCTGCCCTTTCCACGGTGCGGCCGACCTGCGGAGTTCGCCTCCCGTATGAGCGCCGTCGTTCACTTCTGCGCCACCCCAACACGACCCCACCCCCGCGAAGAGCGGCGTACGCCCAACGTCTACAGTGGACTGGTTCGCGCAAGTCATTACCGGGTCCCCGTGCCCGGAGCTTGCTGGGATTTCTCTGTCAGGGGTGTGCGTGACGGCCGTCGAGTCCCGACCCGCAGGGGTCGCCTTGACTCCGAGCCCAGTGGGCCATCGCCCGTTCGGGGCCCGTGTCAAGGCATTTGTGGCTCTTACCAAGCCGCGCATCATCGAGCTGCTGCTCATCACCACCGTTCCGGTGATGTTCCTCGCCGCTCAGGGCGTGCCCGATCTTTGGCTCGTAGTGACCACCACCATCGGCGGATATCTCTCCGCGGGCGGTGCCAATGCACTCAACATGTATATCGACCGCGACATCGACGCGCTGATGGACCGTACGTCGCAGCGTCCGCTGGTCACCGGCATGGTGAGTCCCCGCGAGTGCCTGGCCTTCGGAATCACCCTCGGGGTGATTTCCACGGTCTGGTTCGGACTGCTCGTCAACTGGCTCTCCGCAGCCCTCGCGCTGGGCGCACTCCTGTTCTATGTCGTCGTCTACACGATGCTGTTGAAGCGCCGTACCTCGCAGAACATCGTCTGGGGCGGAATCGCCGGCTGCATGCCGGTACTCATCGGCTGGTCGGCCGTGACCAATTCGCTGTCGTGGGCCGCTGTCATTCTTTTCGCGGTCATCTTCTTCTGGACACCGCCGCACTACTGGCCGCTGTCGATGAAGGTCAAGGACGACTACGCCCGGGTCGGCGTCCCGATGCTTCCGGTCATCGCGTCCAACCGGGTGGTGGCCCGCCAGATCGTCATCTACAGCTGGGTGATGGTCGCGGTCTCACTGCTGCTCACCCCACTGGGCTACACCGGCTGGTTCTACACCCTGGTGGCCGTGCTGACCGGCGGCTTCTGGCTCTGGGAGGCGCACGGCCTGCAGAACCGGGCCAAGTCCGGCGTGACGGGCGCCAAGCTCAAGGAGATGCGGCTCTTCCACTGGTCGATCACCTACGTCTCGCTCCTCTTCGTCGCCGTGGCCGTGGACCCCTTCCTGCGGTAACCGCGCACAGCACTCCGCCGACGGGCGGGGGACGTGGCCGAAGCCACGCCCCCCGCCCGTCGCCCGTCCATCTACCCGTCGGTAGCATCCTGTCCATGGCAGAGACGGCAGAGACCCGGACCCAGTCGGACGACAGCAGGCAGGCGGCCCGCGCGGAGCGCAGGGCCGCGAGGCTCGCGAAGCAGATCGGCGCCTTCGCCCGGGCGCACGGCGGCGCCGAGGGGCAGCTCGCCCACCTCGGCCAGGCGGGCACCCGCATCGTGCTGGTCGGTGAGGACGGTGGCTGGGGCGACCTGGTCGCTCCCTCCTACGCGGTGGCGGAGAGCGCCGCGCGGAAGGCCGGCATCACGGTCCACGAGGACTTCGACGGCGACTTCGCGGCGAGGGTCCGCACCGGCCCGTACGAGTGGTCCCGGATGGCGGGCATCCAGGTCGGCGGACCGTCCAACAGCAAGGGCTGAGCACCCGGCCGGGCTCCTGCGGGTACGCGACGGCCCCCCGTCCGCCGGACGGGGGGCCGTCGCCGTGCTGTGAGGGAGGGGCCGGTCAGTGCGCGGCGGCGGGCTCCGGCAGGTCCCCCGTCGCCGGCGCGGGAACATCCGGTCCGGCGACGGGACGCTCGCGCAGCGACAGCAGCAGGCGCAGCACCGCGACCCACAGGAGGGACGACCCGAGCATGTGCAGGCCGACCAGGACCTCGGGTACGTCGTTGAAGTACTGCACGTAGCCGATCCCGCCCTGCGCGAGCAGCACGATCAGCAGGTCGCGAGCGCGGGCGCGGGTGTCCGCGGGGGCGTCCACGACGCGCAGGGCGAACCACATCGCGACGGCCAGGAGGCAGACCACCCAGGCCGCGACGGCGTGCACGTGCGCGGCGTCGCTCCAGTCCCACGGCATGCGCGGTACGTCGCTGCTGTCCCCGGCGTGCTTGCCGGAACCGGTCACGGTGGTGCCCAGCGCGATCAGGACGACCGTCACCGCGACGACGGCCCAGCCCAGCCGGCGCACCGGGAGCGGTGCGCGGGGGCGCGGAGCCGTGTCGCCCTCGCCCATCCGTACCCAGGTGATGACGGTGACCGTGAGCAGGCAGTTGGCGAGCAGGAAGTGCCCGGCCACCGACCAGGGGTTCAGACCCGCCCAGACCGTGATCCCGCCGATGACGGCGTTGCCCATCACCAGCCAGAACTGCGACCAGGCCAGGCGGCTGAGACCCCGCCGGCGGGGCTTCACGGAGCGCGCCGCGATGATCGCCCAGCCGACGGCCGCGCACAGGACGTAGGTGAGCATCCGGTTGCCGAACTCGATGGCACCGTGCAGTCCCTGTTCGGGGGTGGCGAAGAGGCTGTCGTCGGTGCACTTGGGCCAGGTGTCGCAGCCCAGGCCGGAACCGGTCAGGCGGACCGCACCGCCCGTGATGATGATGAAGACGCTCATCACCACCGCGGCGAGCGCGGCGCGTCTGGCCGTCCTCACCGACGGCGTCCAGCGCTTGGCGATGAAGGAGAGGGGGGTTTCCACGCGCCCCATCGTAGGGAACGGCTTGTGCATGTTTTCACGAGGGGTGGGCATTCCCGGGTGAGCCCGGACATCTCCCTGGCCCCGGCCGCTCACTCCCAGCGGAAGAACCGCGCCGCCGCTCCCAGCCCCAGTACCGCCCACCCGGCCAGGACCGCCGCGTCGCCCCAGGGCATCGCCGCGCCGTCCAGCAGGACGTCCCTGAGGCCGCCGGAGAGCGCCGAGATCGGCAGCAGCCCGAGCACCGACTGCGCCGCGTCCGGGAACCTGTCCGGCGGCACGATCACCCCGCCGCCGACCAGGAGCAGCAGGAAGACCAGGTTGGCGGCGGCCAGTGTGGCCTCGGCCTTCAGCGTCCCGGCCATCAGCAGGCCCAGCCCGGAGAAGGCGACGGTGCCCAGCAGCAGGAGCAGCACCACGGCGAACGGGTTGCCGTCCGGTGACCAGCCCAGCGCGAAGGCGATGACGGTCAGCAGGACGATCTGCAGGACCTCGGTGACCAGGACCGAGAGCGTCTTCGCCGTCATCAGGCCCCAGCGGGGCAGCGGCGAGGCGCCCAGCCGCTTGAGTACCCCGTAGCGCCGCTCGAAGCCGGTCGCGATGGCCTGGCCCGTGAAGGCCGTGGACATCACGGCGAGCGCGAGGACGCCCGGGGCGAGGAAGTCGACCGGCTCGCCCGCACCGGTGTCGACGATGTCGACGGTGCTGAACAGCACGAGGAGCAGCGTGGGGATGACCACGGTGAGCAGCAGCTGCTCACCGTTGCGCAGGAGCATCCGCGTCTCCAGGGCCGCCTGGGCGGCGATCATGCGGGACAGCGGGGCGCCGCCGGGGCGCGGGGTGTACGTACCGGCGCTCATGCGCGCAGCTCCTTGCCGGTCAGTTCGAGGAAGACGTCCTCGAGGGTGTGCCGCTCCACCGCGATGCCGTCCGGCATCACGCCGTTCTGGGCGCACCAGGTGGTGACGGTCGCCAGCAGCTCGGGATCGATCCGCCCGGTGATGCGGTAGGCGCCGGTCGTGAGCTCCGCCGCCTCGCTGCCGTCCGGCAGCGCCTTCAGCAGCGAGGCGAGGTCCAGTCCGGGCCTGCCGGTGAAGCGCAGGGTGTTCTCGGCGCCGCCCCGGCACAGCTGCTCCGGGCTGCCCTGGGCGATGACCCGTCCGGCGTCGATGACGGCGACGTCGTCGGCGAGCGCCTCGGCCTCGTCCATGAAGTGCGTGGTGAGGACGACGGACACGCCGTCGGCCCGCAGCTCGCGGACCAGGTCCCACGTGGAGCGCCGGGCCTGCGGGTCGAGGCCCGCCGTCGGCTCGTCCAGGAAGACCAGCTCGGGGCGGCCGACGACGGCCATGGCCAGGGCGAGGCGCTGCTGCTGGCCGCCGGAGAGCCGCCGGTAGACGGTACGGCCGCAGCTGCCGAGCCCGAGGCGCTCGACGAGCGCGTCGACGTCCAGCGGGTGGGCGTGGAGCCTGGCCGTGTGGCGGAGCATCTCGTCGGCTCGCGCGCCCGGGTAGATGCCGCCGGACTGCAGCATCACCCCGATGCGGGGGCGGAGCGCGGCCGCGTCGGCGACGGGGTCGAGGCCGAGGACCCTCACGGTCCCCGCGTCCGGGCGCCGGTAGCCCTCGCAGGTCTCGATCGTGGTGGTCTTGCCGGCGCCGTTGGGGCCGAGGACCGCGGTCACCGTGCCCGCCGAGATCTCCAGATCGAGGCCGGCCACCGCCGTTTTCGTGCCGTACCGCTTGACAAGGCCCCTGGCCTGTACGACGGGCTCGCTGCTCATGGCGGGCAATTCTAGGTGGGCCGTCCGGGGGCCCGGCGCGCCGGGTTCCCACGGGTCTCCCGGACGCTCCGGCCCGCACGGCGGGCTGCCGGCCGGGAGCGCCCTCACCTGCGCGGAGCTGCGGTGATCGACTGTTTCCGCAGGTCAACTTAGGTACGCCTAAGTGATGAAGGGCACCGCTCCCGGTCCGGGGGTGGGTTGTCACGTCCGAAGGAATTACGCAACAATGGCGTTGTGAAATACGTGGGCGAGGCTCCCCAGGAGGAACTCGCGACCGGTGAGCGCTCGACGCGCAACCGGGTCGCGCGGTCCATCCTGGACCACGGCCCTTCCACGGTCGCCGACCTGGCCAAGCGCGTCGGGCTGACCCAGGCCGCCGTACGCAGGCACCTCGACGCCCTCGTGACCGACGACGTGGTCGAGGCCCGCGAGCAGCGGGTGTACGGAGCCAGGACCCGTGGCCGGCCGGCCAAGGTCTTCGCGCTCACCGACTGCGGCCGGGACGCGTTCGACCAGTCCTACGACAAACTCGCTGCCGACGCGCTCCGCTGGATCGCCGACACCGCCGGGGACGAGGCGCTCGTCGCCTTCGCCCGCGCCCGGATGGCCGCCCAGTACGAGACGTACCGCGCCGTCGTCGAGGCCGCCGCCCCCGAATCGCGCACCGAGGCCTTGGCCAAGGCCTTGTCGGCCGACGGGTACGCTGCTACGGCGCGCAGCGCGCCGGGGCCCCGGCAGGGCGAGCAGTTGTGCCAGCACCACTGCCCCGTCGCGCACGTCGCCGAGCAGTTCCCGCAGCTGTGCGAGGCGGAGACGGAATTCTTCTCCAGCCTGCTCGGGACCCACGTACAGCGCCTCGCCACCCTCGCCCACGGCGACGGGGTGTGCACGACGTTCGTTCCGCGCGGCAGCCCCACATCACCACAGACTTCACAGACCACTCATTCAGCATCCGCAAGCACGGCCGGGAGGAACCCCGCATGACGCTCCCCACGGAGACTGCCCACCCTGAGCTCGATGGCCTGGGCACGTACGAATTCGGCTGGGCCGACTCCGACGCGGCAGGCGCGGCGGCGAAGCGCGGCCTGTCCGAAGCTGTCGTCCGCGACATCTCGGAGAAGAAGAACGAGCCGGAGTGGATGCTCAATCTCCGGCTCAAGGGTCTCAAGCTGTTCGGCAAGAAGCCCATGCCGAACTGGGGCTCGGACCTGTCGGGGATCGACTTCGACAACATCAAGTACTTCGTCCGGTCCACGGAGAAGCAGGCCGAGTCCTGGGAGGACCTGCCCGAGGACATCAAGAACACGTACGACAAGCTCGGCATCCCGGAGGCGGAGAAGCAGCGCCTGGTCGCCGGTGTCGCCGCGCAGTACGAGTCCGAGGTGGTCTACCACCAGATCAACGAGGAGCTCGAGGCGCAGGGTGTCATCTTCATGGACACCGACACCGCGCTGAAGGAGCACCCGGAGCTCTTCAAGGAGTACTTCGGCACCGTCATCCCCGTCGGTGACAACAAGTTCGCCTCGCTGAACTCCGCCGTGTGGTCCGGTGGCTCCTTCATCTACGTGCCGAAGGGCGTGCACGTCGAGATCCCGCTCCAGGCCTACTTCCGTATCAACACGGAGAACATGGGCCAGTTCGAGCGGACGCTGATCATCGTCGACGAGGACGCCTACGTCCACTACGTCGAGGGCTGTACCGCGCCGATCTACTCCTCGGACTCCCTGCACTCCGCGGTCGTCGAGATCATCGTGAAGAAGGGCGGCCGCTGCCGCTACACGACCATCCAGAACTGGTCGAACAACGTGTACAACCTCGTCACCAAGCGTGCCGTGGCGTACGAGGGCGCGACCATGGAGTGGGTCGACGGCAACATCGGCTCCAAGGTCACCATGAAGTACCCGGCCGTCTACCTGATGGGCGAGCACGCCAAGGGCGAGACCCTTTCCATCGCTTTCGCGGGCGAGGGCCAGCACCAGGACGCCGGCGCCAAGATGGTGCACATGGCGCCGAACACCTCCTCCAACATCGTCTCCAAGTCGGTGGCGCGAGGCGGCGGCCGTACCTCCTACCGCGGTCTGATCGAGATCGGCGAGGGCGCGCCCGGCGCCAAGTCCAACGTGCTGTGCGACGCGCTGCTCGTGGACACCATCTCCCGCTCCGACACCTACCCCTACGTCGACGTCCGCGAGGACGACGTGTCGATGGGGCACGAGGCGACGGTCTCCAAGGTCTCCGAGGACCAGCTCTTCTACCTGATGAGCCGCGGCATGACCGAGTTCGAGGCCATGGCGATGATCGTGCGCGGCTTCGTCGAGCCGATCGCCAAGGAGCTGCCGATGGAGTACGCCCTCGAGCTCAACCGGCTGATCGAGCTGCAGATGGAGGGCTCGGTCGGTTAGTACGGCCCCGCCGTCCGCCGACCGTCCCCGAGAGTTCTTGACTGAGAAAGCGAGCACTACGACAGCCATGGCTGAGGCTCAGAACATCCCTGCGGGCTCCACCACCGCCGGGTCCATCGCGGTGGCGGCCGAGTCCACCGTCGCCACGCGCATGAGCGCGCCCCCGTCCTTCGACGTCGCGGACTTCCCCGTCCCGCACGGCCGCGAGGAGGAATGGCGCTTCACGCCGCTGGAGCGGATGCGCGGCCTGCACGACGGCACCGCCGTCGCCACCGGCGACGGCGTCAAGGTCGTCATCGAGGCGCCGTCCGGCGTCACGGTCGAGACCGTCGGCCGCGACGACGCGCGGCTCGGAAAGGCCGGCACGCCGGTGGACCGGGTCGCCGCGCAGGCGTACTCGTCCTTCCAGCAGGCCTCGGTCGTCACCGTCGCCAAGGAGGCCGTGCTCAGCGAGCCGATCCGGATCGCCGTGCACGGCCAAGGCGGTGTGGCCTACGGCCACCAGGTCATCGAGCTGGGTGCCTTCGCCGAGGCCGTCGTCGTCATCGACCACACCGGTGACGCCGTGCTCGCCGCCAACGTCGACTACGTCCTGGGCGACGGGGCGAAGCTGACCGTCGTCTCCGTCCAGGACTGGGACGAGAAGGCCGTCCACGTCGCCCAGCACAACACGCTGGTCGGCCGCGACGCCTCCTTCAAGTCGATCGTCGTCACCTTCGGCGGCGACCTGGTCCGCCTGCACCCGCGGATCGCCTACGCGGCCCCCGGCGGCGAGGCCGAGCTGTTCGGGCTGTACTTCACCGACAAGGGCCAGCACCAGGAGCACCGCCTCCTCGTCGACCACAACGCCCCGCACTGCAAGTCCAACGTCGCCTACAAGGGCGCCCTGCAGGGCGACGGCGCACACGCGGTGTGGATCGGTGACGTGCTCATCCAGGCGGCAGCCGAGGGCACCGACACCTACGAGATGAACCGCAACCTGGTTCTGACCGATGGCGCCCGGGTCGACTCCGTACCCAACCTGGAGATCGAGACAGGCGAGATCGTCGGCGCCGGCCACGCTTCGGCGACCGGCCGCTTCGACGACGAGCAGCTGTTCTACCTCCAGTCCCGGGGCATCCCGGCGGAGGAGGCCCGCCGGCTCGTCGTGCGCGGCTTCTTCGCCGAGCTGGTCCAGCAGATCGGTCTCCCCGACGTCGAGGCCCGGCTTCTCGACAAGATCGAGGCCGAGCTGAAGGCGTCGGTCTGACATGGCCTTCGTCAAAGCCTGTGCGCTGAGCGAGCTGGAGGACGACACCCCGAAGCGGGTGGAGCTCGACGGCACGCCGGTCTCCGTCGTCCGCACGGAGGGCGAGGTGTTCGCGATCAACGACATCTGCTCGCACGCGAACGTCTCGCTGTCCGAGGGCGAGGTGGAGGACTGCGCGATCGAGTGCTGGCTGCACGGATCGAGCTTCGACCTCCGCACCGGCAAGCCGTCCGGTCTTCCCGCGACGCGCCCCGTCCCCGTATATCCCGTAAAGATCGAAGGGGACGATGTGCTCGTCTCCGTCACCCAGGAGTCCTGAGTCACCCATGGCAACGCTTGAAATCCGCGACCTGCACGTCTCCGTCGAGGCCGACAACGCCACGAAGGAGATCCTCAAGGGCGTCGACCTGACCGTGAAGCAGGGCGAGACGCACGCCATCATGGGCCCGAACGGGTCCGGCAAGTCCACCCTCGCCTACTCGCTCGCGGGTCACCCCAAGTACACGATCACGAGTGGCACGGTGACCCTGGACGGCGAGGACGTCCTGGAGATGTCCGTCGACGAGCGGGCCCGCGCCGGCCTGTTCCTGGCCATGCAGTACCCGGTCGAGATCCCCGGGGTCTCGGTCTCCAACTTCCTGCGCACCTCCGCCACCGCCGTCCGCGGCGAGGCCCCCAAGCTGCGGACGTGGGTCAAGGAGGTCAAGGAGACGATGGCCGAGCTCCAGATGGACCCGTCCTTCGCCGAGCGCAACGTCAACGAGGGCTTCTCCGGCGGTGAGAAGAAGCGTCACGAGATCCTTCAGCTGGAGCTCCTCAAGCCGAAGATCGCCATCCTCGACGAGACCGACTCCGGCCTCGACGTCGACGCCCTGCGCGTCGTGTCCGAGGGCGTCAACCGGGTGCGCGAGCGCGGCGAGGTCGGCACCCTGCTGATCACGCACTACACGCGGATCCTCCGCTACATCAAGCCCGACTTCGTGCACGTCTTCGCCAACGGCCGCATCGCCGAGTCCGGTGGCGCCGAGCTCGCCGACAAGCTGGAGAACGAGGGCTACGAGGCATATGTGAAGGGTGGCGCTTCCGCGTGACTGACGCCCGACAGGGGCTCTCCGGCCTCCTCGACACCGAGGCGATCCGCAAGGACTTCCCGATCCTGGACCGCACGGTCCACGACGGCAAGAAGATCGTGTACCTGGACAGCGCGGCGACCTCGCAGAAGCCGCGCCAGGTCCTCGACGCTCTCAGTGAGTACTACGAGCGGCACAACGCCAACGTCCACCGCGGTGTGTACACCATCGCGGAGGAGGCCACCGCGCTGTACGAAGGCGCCCGCGACAAGGTCGCCGCCTTCATCAACGCACCCAGCCGCAACGAGGTGATCTTCACCAAGAACGCCTCGGAGTCGCTCAACCTCGTCGCCAACATGCTCGGCTGGGCGGATGAGCCCTACCGGGTCGACAGCGACACCGAGATCGTCACCACCGAGATGGAGCACCACTCCAACATCGTGCCGTGGCAGCTGCTCTCGCAGCGCACCGGCGCGAAGCTCAAGTGGTTCGGCATCACGGACGACGGCCGGCTCGACCTGTCGAACATCGACGAGATCATCACGGAGAAGACGAAGATCGTCACCTTCACGCTGGTCTCCAACATCATGGGCACGGTCAACCCGGTCGAGAAGATCATCCGGCGTGCCCAGCAGGTCGGCGCGCTGGTCTGCATCGACGCCTCGCAGGCCGCCCCGCACATGGTGCTCGACGTGCAGGCGCTGCAGGCGGACTTCGTGGCCTTCACCGGTCACAAGATGGTCGGCCCGACCGGCATCGGCGTCCTGTGGGGGCGGCAGGAGCTCCTCGAGGACCTGCCGCCGTTCCTCGGCGGCGGCGAGATGATCGAGACCGTGTCGATGCACTCGTCGACGTACGCGCCGGCTCCGCACAAGTTCGAGGCGGGTACGCCCCCGATCGCGCAGGCCGTCGGCCTCGGTGCGGCCGTGGACTACCTCACCTCGATCGGCATGGAGAACATCCACCGCCACGAGCAGGCGATCACCCAGTACGCGGTGCGCAGGCTCCTGGAGGTCCCGGACCTCCGGATCATCGGACCGGCGACCGCCGAGGACCGGGGCGCGACGATCTCCTTCACGCTCGGCGACATCCATCCCCACGACGTGGGGCAGGTACTCGACGAGCAGGGCATCGCCGTCCGGGTCGGACACCACTGCGCCCGCCCGGTCTGCCTGCGGTACGGAATTCCTGCGACGACGCGAGCGTCGTTCTATCTGTACTCCACGCCCGCCGAGGTCGACGCCCTGGTGGACGGGCTCGAGCACGTGCGGAACTTTTTCGGTTAGATGGCAGAGCGGCTGAGGGTTGACTGGTGAAGCTTGATTCCATGTACCAGGAAGTGATCCTGGACCACTACAAGCACCCCCACGGGCGTGGCCTGCGGGACGGCGACGCCGAGGTGCACCACGTCAACCCGACGTGCGGCGACGAGATCACGCTCCGCGTGAAATACGACGGCGAGACCATCGCCGACGTCAGTTACGAGGGTCAGGGCTGCTCCATCAGCCAGGCCAGCGCCTCCGTGCTCAACGAGCTGCTCGTGGGCAAGGAGCTGGGCGACGCGCAGAGGATCCAGGAGGCGTTCCTGGAGCTGATGCAGTCCAAGGGCCAGCTGGAGCCGGACGACGCGATGGAGGAGGTGCTGGAGGACGCCGTCGCGTTCGCCGGCGTCTCCAAGTACCCGGCCCGGGTCAAGTGCGCGCTGCTGAGCTGGATGGCGTGGAAGGACGCGACGGCGCAGGCGCTGTCCGAAGGGAAGACGGCATGAGCGACAACGAGACTCTCACCACCAAGCCGGCCTCCGAGGAGGAGGTCCGCGAGGCCCTGTACGACGTGGTCGACCCCGAGCTGGGGATCGACGTCGTCAACCTGGGCCTGATCTACGGCATCCACATCGACGACGCCAACATCGCCACCCTCGACATGACGCTGACGTCCGCGGCGTGCCCGCTGACCGACGTCATCGAGGACCAGGCGAAGTCGGCGACGGACGGCATCGTCAACGAGCTGCGGATCAACTGGGTCTGGATGCCGCCGTGGGGTCCGGACAAGATCACTGACGACGGCCGCGAGCAGCTGCGCGCGCTCGGTTTCAACGTCTGATCCACGACGTCACGAACGGCTCCCGGCACCATGCCGGGGGCCGTCGTGCGTTGTTCGTGCTCCGTACGCGTGACGTGTGCACGCCGTTCGCACCGGAGCCCGAGCCTGCTCGTCGACACCACGCCGACGAGAGGCACGCAGTGCTGCATCAGCTTCCGTTCCAGAACCGCCGGGTGGCCCTTGCCGCGGCCGGGGCCCTCGCACTTGCCGCACTGGGTGGCAACATGCCCGCACACGCGGCGAGTTACGGCACCCCGACGATCACCCTCGCGGCCTCCTACCTGTCCGGCGCAGTGGGTGCGACGGGCGACCCCGTGGTCACCGTGACCGTCGCGCAGAGCGGCGCCGATGCCACGGCGCTCACCGTGGCCGCGTCCGCGAGCTCGAGGTCCTCCGTCGCCGGGACCTCCGACGTGACGGTTACGGGCACCGGCGCCACCCGCCAGGTCTCCGTCGCCGCACGCGCCCGGGGTTACACGGACCTCACCGTCAAGGTCACCGGGCTCGGCGGCAAGACGGCCACCAAGGTGCTGCACTACGCCGCGTCGGCCGCGGTGCAGAACTCCGCCGACACCCGCTACCCGACGGGTTCGTCCGACGCCTCGGCAGCCGTCGACGTCGGCGGCGGGTACGCGGTGGTGGCGGACGACGAGTCCAACACTCTGCGCCTGTACGACCTCGCGGTGTCCGGCGCGCCCGTGCGGACCTGGGACGTCGCCTCGAAGCTCGGGGTGAGCAAGGAGATCGACATCGAGGGGGCGGCCCGGGTCGGCGACACCGTCTACTGGACCGGCTCGCTCGGCAACAACAAGGACGGCGAGTACAAGGCCGACCGCAACACCGTCTTCACCACGACGGTCACCGGCTCCGGCGCCTCGACCCAGCTGACGGTCGGCCGCTCCTACAAGAAGCTGCGCGAGGACCTCGTGGCCTGGGACGAGGCGAACGGCGACCGGTTCGGCTTCGCCGCGGGCACCGAGGACGGTGAGGCACCGAAGCAGATCGACGGATTCAACGTGGAGGGGCTGGAGTTCGCGCCCGGGTCCACGACCACGGCGTACATCGGCTTCCGCGCGCCCCTCGTTCCGCCGAAGTCGGGCGGCAAGGCCCTGATCGTGCCGGTCACCAACTTCGACAAGGTGACCGGCAGCGGCGCGAAGGCCGTCTTCGGTACGCCGATCGAGCTGGACCTCGGCGGGCTGACCATCCGCGACATCCGGAAGAACGCCGCCGACCAGTACCTGATCGTGGCCGGCTCCTGGGAGGCGGACGACAACTCCGACCCGTACACCCTCTACGGCTGGGACGGGGTCGCCGGGCACGCACCGGTCCGGCGGGCGACCCTGCCCACCACCGACCCGGGCGGCTGGGAGGCCGTCGTCTCGGTGCCGGACCTGTCGGTCGCGGGTGCGCGGGCACAGGTGATCACGGACGCCGGTGCCGCGGACCTGTACGGGGACGACACGGAGGCCAAGGACCTGGACCACGCCGAGTGGAAGAAGTCCCGCGCCACGTGGTTCACCATCGGGAACTGACCGCCGGAGCCCGCTCGACAGGGTGATCACCGGAACAACGGCCGTGCCCGCCCCGTCTCTTGCGAGCCGGGGGGACCACCAGCAGACTGGCGGGCATGGCCGTTCGCTTGTACCAGCTCACCGTCGACACCCACGACCTGCCGTCCCTCGCCCGCTTCTGGTGCGGGGTGCTGGACTGGCGGATCCTCTTCGAGGACGAGGAGGAGATCGTCATCGGGGCCGACGAGACCGCGCTGCCTGGCATGTGCTTCGTCCCCGTGCCCGAGGGGAAGACGGTCAAGAACCGGCTGCACATCGACCTTTCCCCCGACGACCTGGCCACCGAGGTCGAGCGCGTCATCGCGCTCGGAGCCCGGCGGCTGGACGTCGGCCAGGGCGAGGACGTCACGTGGGTGGTGCTGGCGGATCCGGAGGGCAACGAGTTCTGCGTGCTCCGGCCCAAGAAGACGCTGCTGGACTGACCGCCCGGCCCCACGCGCGACGAACGCGGGGGTGGGGCCGGGCGGCGGATCACTCCTGCGGGGCACCGCCTGCGTGGGGCGGCGGCGGGGGCGGCGGTGCCGGAGCGCCGGCGGCCTCGGCCAGGACCGGGCCCAGGTTCTCCGTGCGGATGCGCCGGTCGACGTACAGCAGGCCCGTCACCAGCTGGGGGAACGTCGTCGAGATGATCTGGCTCACGAGCTGTCCCAGCAGCGCAGCGACCAGGTAGCCGCTCAGCGCGGTGATCACGGCCGCCGCGCTCGGGTCGTCGTCGAGTGACGCGGTGCCGAGCATGCCGGGGAAGATGCCGAGGACCGAGAACGGCATCTGTATGAAGTAGCCGGCCGTGGACGCCATCAGGCCGGCCAGGAGCGTGATGCCGAAGATCCGCCACCAGTCGCCGCGGACCAGTTGGGCCGAGCGGCGCAGTGCGGCGACGGGACGCTGTCCCTCGAAGACCACGACCGCCGGCGCCAGACAGAACTTTATCCAGAGCCAGGTGGCCACCGGCCCGGTCGCCAGGGCGCCGATGACGCCCAGCGTGATCGCCGTGACGGAGCCGCCGCTGCCGCCGCCGTCCATGGCGACCACGCTGATGATCACGCCGACGAAGGCGACGAGAAGGAGCATCATCGGCACGATCACGATCAGAGCCGTGAGGACCAGCGCGCCGATCACCGGCAAGACACGGGCCCAGGCCCTGCGCCACACGGTCCCGAAGGCGACGGGCCGGCCGAGGACCGCCTCCTGGAGCACCGCGGGCACCGCCGCGTACATCAGACCCGAGACCACCGACATGACCACGATGCCCAGCAGCACCAGGACGCCACCCGCGATCACCAGCGGCACGACGTCCGCCGACGTGGGGTCCTCTCCGTAGCCGACCGAGGTCAGCTCGGTCATGTGGTGCGCGACGGCGGAGTACGCCACGGCCACCGCGGCGGCCATCACCAGTGCCGCGCCCCCGTACAACGCGCCGGCCACGCCGAACAGTTGCTTCCAGTACTTCCCCATGGTCGAGAACGCCCCGTTCAGGACGTCCCCCAGCTTCAGAGGGGCGAGCGGTATCACCCCTGGCTTCGGCGGGGGCACCCAGCCGCCCCATCCCGGAGGTCCCCCGTACGGACTTCCGCCGTACGGTGCGCCCCCGTATGCGCCGCCGCCCCACCCTGCGTCCTGCGCCACTGCTACTCCGTTGTGTTGTTGCGATCCGATCATCATCCGGTCGTACCGGTGCGCACACCGTAGCGTCCCGAGGTGACCCCGGAACCCGTCCTGCCCGGTCACCGCAGGGATGAGGGGTCTTGCGTACGACCGTACGCAACGTTGTGTACGTTGGTACACATGGGATACGGACTGCTGGCCGCGGCCATCGCGGCAGAGGTGGCCGGCACGACGGCCATGAAGTACAGCGAAGGCTTCACCCGGCTCTGGCCCTCACTCGTGACGGTCGTCGGCTACGTGCTGGCCTTCGCCCTGCTCGCCCAGACGCTCAAGACACTGTCCATCGGCACCGCCTATGCCATCTGGGCGGGCACCGGCACCGCGGTGATCGCCGTCATCGGCATCCTCTGGATGGGCGAGTCCGCGAGCCTCCTCAAACTGGCGGGCATCGCGCTGGTGATCGCGGGGGTCGTGGTCCTCAACCTCGGAGGGGCGCACTGATGGCCCGCCGGTACGACCCCGAGCGGCGCGAACGCATCATCGAGGCCGCCATCCGCGTCGTCGCGGCCCGCGGAATCGGGGGGCTCAGCCATCGCACGGTAGCCGCGGAGGCCGACGTGCCGCTGGGCTCGACGACCTATCACTTCGCCTCGCTCGACGAGCTGCTGGTCGCGGCCCTGCGCAGGTGCAACGAGAACTTCGCCCGGACCGTCCGCGAGAGCGCGTACCTCAGCGACCCGGAGGTCCCGCTCGCCGACGAGCTGACGCGGCTGCTGGCGGAGTGGTTCGCCGGCGGGCGCGGACCGATGGAACTGGAATACGAGCTCTACCTCGCCGCCCTGCGCCGGCCCGCCCTGCGGCCGGTCGCCGCGGAGTGGGCCGACGGACTGGCCGAGGTCCTCGCCCGGCGCACCGACGCCGCCACCGCGCGGGCGCTCGTCGCCCTGCTGGACGGCATCAGCCTCCAGGTCCTGCTCACCGGGGGCGACTTCGACGCCGAGTACACCAGGGAGATGCTGTCGCGGGTCGCGGCAGGGTCACCCGGCCGCTGACCGGGCCCGTACGGAGCCCCGGCGCACGGCCTCCAGCGCCGCCCGCACGCTCGCCTCGATGTCCGGGACCGGGTACAGCGCCTCGACGACGGTACGGTCCCGGTCCACGACCAGCGTCAGCCTCTTCAGCCGGCTCACGCCCGCCACGCGGAACGTCGGGAGCCGCAGCGCCGCCGTGAGTGTCAGCCCGGCGTCGGACAGCAGCGGGAAGCGCAGCCCCTCCTTCTCCGCGAACGCCCGCTGCTCGTCCGGGCGCTGGGTGGAGACGCCGTGCACCGTCGCGCCCGCCGCGGTGAACTCGTCCAGCTGGTCGCGGTAGGTGCACGACTCCAGGGTGCAGCCGCTCGCCCCCGGGATCCCGGCCCAGCCCGGGGGATAGGCGTCCCGGCGGGCGTACGCGCTCGGGAAGCAGTACAGGACGGTGTACGGGGTGGCGGCGACGGGATCGCGCGACCCGCCCCCGTCGTCGAGCAGTTCGAGCGCGGGCAGCCGGGTGCCCACCAGGGCCCGTACGCGCGCCGCCTCGTCGGAGTCCTGCTCGGCCGTCGCCATCGTCTCCCCCTCTCCGAGCACCCAGGTGTCGCCCCAGTCCTGGAGTGCGATCAGCACCGGCAGCAGGGCGCGTCCGCGCGGCGTCAGCCGGTATTCGTGGCGGACCGGGCGGTCCTGGTAGGGCTGCCGGGACAGCACGCCGGCATCCGTCAGCAGACGCAGGCGCTCGGTCAGCACCTTGCGCGACACGCCCAGTTCCTGCTGGAGCGCGTCGAACCGGTGCACGCCGCGCGCGGCATCGCGCACGATCAGCAGAGTCCACCAGTCGCCCACGACGTCGAGTGCCTGGGCGATCGCGCAGTCGGCGTCGGCCAGGCTGGTGCGCTGCGGCACGGAGTCCGCCCTTCTTCTCGGTTGACCTGCGGGAGTGACACTGCCATAGTCCGTTCCCAAAAGGAACTCACCGTCGGGGGCACGGGATGGGCATGCTGCGCGACGTACCGGGGACGGTCCGGCTCCTGGCGTTCGGCGTCTTCCTCAACGCCCTCGTCAGCTTCACCTTCGTCTATCTCTTCGTCTACCTCACCGGGCCGCGCGGCCTGTCCGTCGCCGAGGCGGGGATGATCAGCGGAGTCGGCGGACTCGGTCTGGTCGCGGGGAACTTCACGGGTGGCTGGTTCGGCGACCGGTACGGCCACCGGCGGATGCTCCTCACCGGCGCCTGCGTGAGCGGCGCCGCCCTCGTCACCCTCCCCGCCCTGCCCCTCCCGGCCCTGTACGCGGTGCTGCCCCTCGCGCAGTACGCCACCGGGGTCGTCCGCGCGGCGAACGCCGCACTCGTCGCGGTCTCCGTCCCGCCCGGCGCCCGCCGCCAGAGCTTCGCCCTCACCCGCTTCGCGTCCAACGCCGGCTTCGTCGTCGGACCGCCGCTCGGCGCCCTGATCGCCGGCCGCTACTCCTACGACTGGCTCTTCCTGGCCGACGGCCTGGGCACGCTGCTCTTCGCGGCCTACGCCGCCGCCGTCCTGCCGGCCCGGGGCACCGCGCACTCGCACCCGGCGCACGACCCGCACGCCCCCGGACTGTGGAGCGAACTCCGGGCCCGGCCCGCGCTGCTCGTGCTGCTCGCCGCGATCGCCTGCGTCGACCTCGTCTACCGTCAGCAGTACTCCACGCTCCCCGTCTTCCTCGCCGACCACGGGTACAGCACCCCGTTCTACGGATGGCTGATCGCCGTCAACGGGGGCGTCATCCTCTGCCTCGAACTCCCCGCCGCGCACCTGCTGCGCCGACGGGCACCCCTCACCGTCGTCGGCGCGGGCCTCCTGCTGGTGGGACTCGGGTACGCGGTGCTGATACCGGGGGCGGGCGCGCTGTTCGCCGTAACGATGATGGTGTCCCTGACAGCGGGCGAGATCCTCTACAAGACGACGGCCACGGCCTACGTCGCCGACCAGGCGCCCGACCACGCCCAGGGCCGCTTCCAGAGCCTCTACGCCGGAGCCTCCATCAGCGGTCAGGTCCTCGGACCGCCCCTCGGCGGCGCGTTGTACACCGCCTCGCCCGCCCTGCTCTGGCCCCTGTGCGCCGCCCTCGCGTGCGGGGCGGGCGTCGCCGTACTGGCCGCTCGCCGTATGCGTGAACCCTCCCGGACGATGAGGCCGGTTCGCCCGCGCGGGCCCCGGGCGGCTAGGTTTCGGTCATGACCGACACGACTTCCCAGGGCTCCGCCCGCACCACCGGCGCCGTCGCCGCCGGCCTCGCCACCATCGCCGGTGACGGCACCGTCCTCGACACCTGGTTTCCCGCCCCCGAGCTCACCGCCGAGCCCGGCCCGGCCGGTACCCAGCGCCTGAGTCCCGAGGAGGCGGTGAACCGCCTCGGCGAGGGCGCTGCCCGGGCCATCGGTGTGGACGCCCGCCGCGGGGTGGAGATCGTCGCCGTGTCCACGGTCATCTCCTCGCTCGACGACAAGCCGCTCGACGCCCACGACACGTACCTGCGGCTGCACCTGCTCTCGCACCGCCTCGTGCAGCCCCACGGGCAGAACCTCGACGGCATCTTCGGCTTCCTCGCCAACGTGGCCTGGACCTCGCTGGGGCCGGTGGCCGTCGACGACCTGGAGAAGGTCCGGCTCAACGCCCGCGCGGAGGGCCTGCACCTCCAGGTCACCTCGGTCGACAAGTTCCCCCGGATGACGGACTACGTCGCGCCCAAGGGTGTGCGGATCGCCGACGCCGACCGGGTACGGCTCGGGGCGCACCTGGCCGCGGGGACGACCGTGATGCACGAGGGCTTCGTCAACTTCAACGCGGGCACCCTCGGCACCTCCATGGTCGAGGGCCGCATCTCCGCGGGTGTCGTCGTCGGCGACGGCTCCGACATCGGCGGCGGCGCGTCCACCATGGGCACGCTGTCCGGCGGCGGCAAGGAGCGCATCGTCATCGGGCAGCGCTGCCTGATCGGCGCGGAGGCCGGGGTCGGGATCGCGCTCGGCGACGAGTGCGTCGTCGAGGCCGGGCTCTACGTCACTGCCGGGACCCGGGTCACGATGCCGGACGGACAGGTCGTCAAGGCCCGCGAGCTCTCCGGCGCCTCGAACATCCTCTTCCGCCGCAACTCGGTCTCCGGTGCCGTCGAGGCCCGCCCGAACAACGCGGTGTGGGGCGGCCTCAACGACGTGCTCCACAGCCACAACTAGGACGTAGCGGCGATCAGTTCGTCGTAGATCCTGCGCAGCCCGTCGGTCGCCCCGCGATCGGCGGGCTGCAGCGGTTCGCGGACCGGCCCGGCGTCGAGCAGGGCCTTCGCCGTGACCGCACCCGGCAGGCCGGAGGCCATCATCGCCTCGACCAGGGCGATGTTGAGTCCGTTGAGGCGAGCGGCCTCCGCCGGGTCACCGGCGTCGAACGCGTCCAGGACGGCCCGCATCCGGCGCGGCGCCACGTTGGCGACCGTACTGACGTAGCCGGCGCCGCCCAGCGCGTGGAGCGGGAGGTTCAGTTCCTCGCAGCCCGAGTAGTACGCCAGCGAGGTCCGCGCCATGAGCTTCGTCGCCGCGAGCAGGTCGTAGGAACAGTCCTTGACCGCCACGACGCGCGGGTGTTCGGCCAGGCGAAGCAGGGTCGCCGGTTCGATCCTCGTGCCCGTGCGGCCGGGGATGTCGTACAGCATCAGCGGCAGGCCGGTGGACTCCGCGACCCGGAGGAAGTACGCCTCCACCGCCTCCTGAGGGGGCCGGCTGTAATACGGGGTCACCACGAGCAGCCCGTCCGCTCCCGCCGTCTCCGCGTCCCGGGCCAGACGCACCACGTGGCGGGTGTCGGGACCGCCGACCCCCGCCACGAGCGGGACGGCCGGGCCGACCGCCTCCCGGACCGCCCGCAGCAGGGCGTTCTTCTCCTCGTCCGTCGTGGTCGGCGACTCGCCCGTGGTGCCGCTGAGGACGAGTCCGTCGCAGCCGTCCGCGACCAGGCCGGCGGCGTGACGGCGGGCGGCGTCGAGGTCCAGGTCACCGGCGTCGGTGAACGGCGTGATCATGGCGCAGAGGGCGCGGCCGAAGGGCCCTCCCGTGTGGGATGTCATCTCCGCAGTCTCGGCGCACGTTCCGCGCGGGTCCACTCAGTTCTGCTCGGGGTGACGGCCAAGGAGCACTGAACGGTCGGGGAGTGGTACCGGCGCGTCTGACATGATCGAACGCAGGGGTGACGAACCGTTCCAGGGGTGGGGTACACGGCGATGCGCTTACGGAAAACGATCTCGGCCGTCGCGCTCGCGGCAGCGGTGGCGGCACTCTCCGGTTGCGCCGGATTCCTCGTTCCCGCAGGCGAGGGGGAGCCGGAGAGGACATCGACCCCGACCCGTACGGCGCACCGGGCGCCCAGTCCGGGCGCGGGGGCGGTGCCGGACACGCCACGGCCCGGCACCTCGCAGGACGGGCCCTCGTCGGACGTGCCCTCGCAGGGCGTGACGGAGCCCGGCGCACCGGCGGCCGGCTGTCCCGCCTCCGGCGCGGTCGTGGACATGGGGCCGGTCGAGACGGCGATGTTCCACCGTGCCGTCGTCCTCACCCTCACCAACTGCGGCGACCGGCCCTACCGTGTCCACGGTTATCCGTCCGTCCGCGTCCTGGACGGGGACGGCAAGCGCCTTCCCGTCCCCGTGAACCCGGGCGGCTCGATGTTCGGCAACGACGAAGGGCCCGAGGAGATCACGCTGCGGCCCGGCGGCAGCGTCCGGTCCACCCTGGCCTGGGTCTCCACGGAGGAGGGCGGTGATCTCATCGAGGCGGATGCCCTGGAACTCGCCGCCGCACCGGACGCGGGCGCGCGGGTCCACCCGCTGGAGGGCCACGACGTGCGCCTGATGGACGAGTTGAACACCACTGCCTGGCGGCGGGGGACCGCCGGCTGAAGGCCCGTGGCATCGAACCGGTGGCATCGCGGGGCTCTTCCACGTGAGGACCGACGGGGCAACGGAGTGCCCAACTACGCGGCAGGCAGACCGTGCAGGCCATGCCGGCCCCTCCGCCGGACCCTGCGGCGGGGGCGGATCGAGGGGTGCCCCCGTGGTGGTGACGGGCACCCGGCCGCCTGGCCCCGAGGGGTGCCACGGTCCGTTGTCGGGCACCTCCGCCCGGTGACGGGGAGGCCCCTCGGCGGAACCGGGCGGCACGGGACGAAATGCGTCTACGCTGGGGCGGCGGCCCGGACCCGATGGCACGGGATCCGCCCCGCACACCGCCCGCGCACGCCCCGAGGAGAACCCCCAGATGTCCGCAGAGCGCCCCTCCCTGCCGCCGGTGCGGCTGCACACCGAGGCCGAGCTGGCACGGGACGCGCTGGCCGCTCCGCTGCTCGTCCGCGCCGTCCGGCTCGCCCGCTGGGCGGGACCCGCGACCCGGGTGGGCGCGGGCGGCGAACTCGTCGACGCACAGCTGCCCGAGGCGGCCGAGCACCTCGGTCTCGCCGCTGACGAGGACGGTGCCGCCTACGCCAGCGAGGCGTGGCGCCTCGCCGTCGACACGGGACTCGTGGACGTGGAGGACCCGCCGGACGCGGAGGAGGACGGGATGGCGGAGGGCACGGCCACCGCCGGGGAGAACCTGGCCCTGCTGACCTCCGGATCCCCGCAGGACGTCCTCTCGATCTGGCTCGACGCCCTGGACGCTGTCCACGCGGACGCCACCGCCCCGGCCTTCGACGACTTCGCGGACCTCATCGGCGAGGACGGCAGCGTCGACTTCGACGCCCTCGACTGGGACCCGGAGGCCGAGGCCGACCTCCTCGACGGGGTGCTCGGCAACCTCTACCTGCTGACCCTCTCGGAGGCCGGGCCCGCCGACGCCCCGGTACCGCTGCCCGCCCTCGCCGCCTCCGTGGTGGTGCCCGACGACATGGACGAGCCCACCGACGACGTCCTGGAGCAGGTCTCGGAGGCCATGATGCGGTTGGACGACCAGTTCCGGGTCCTGGAGCCCATCGGGATCGTCGAGTACGTGCCGGTGGACGAGACGCTGCTGACCGAGGAGGGGGATGAGGCGTCGCCGCCCGTCGACGACGAGGACGTCACCCGCTACGGGATGGTGAAGCTGACTCCGCTCGGCCTCTACGGCATCCGCGAGCGGATGCTGGAGGCCGGAGTGGACGCCCCGGCGGTCGGGGACCTCGCCGACAAGGGTGCCGACGCGCTCCTCGACGGCATCGCCCACTATCCCGAGGACGCCGCGCGCACCGAGATCGGGCTGTGGCTGGGCGGGCGCGGGGCCGACGGGGCGCAGGCCGCCGCGGCCGAGCTCCTTGACGCGGCGCGTGGCGCCGACCGGCGCGCCCCGCTGCGCAGGCTCCACTGCCAGCAGGCTCTCGCCCTCGCCGGGGCCGACGCGGAGCCCGCAGTCCGGGCGGTGCTCGACGACCCCGAGCTCGGCGGCCTCGCGCGGGTCTGGCTCGCGGAACGCGGAGCGGCCGACGTGCCCGCGCCCCCGGAGTCGATGATCTTCTGGCTGGCCGTCGACACGATCGCCGCGCAGCTGGACGCCGAGGGTGACATGGACGAGCTCCAGGAGCTCGTCGAGGGACTCTCGGGCCAGCACAGCGGGTTCTTCGACGAGGCGTGGCGGGTGGACCACCCCGCGACGGCCGAGGTGCTGGAGGCGATGGGACGGCTGCACCGCGACCGCAAGAGCGCGAAGGACGCCCGTAAGGCCGCCTTCAAGGCCCGCTCCCGCGGCAAGGGCTGAGTGCCGGGGGACGAGTTCGGACCGGGCGGGCCCAACCGGTTTGTGCGCAAACGCCGTTCGGCTTGGCGCACAGGTCCGCCCGGCGTCGCGCGTCGTTCAACTCCTGTTGGTGCGGCGGGTGGAGTGTGTACGCGCCAGCCCACCCGGTCATGCAACAGCAGGAGTCCGCGATGTCGTTCACGCGCAGGGAATTCACCAGACAGTCCGCTCTGACCGGCGCCGGTATCGCCCTGACCGGAGCGGTGGGCGCCCTGGCCACGGCTCCGGGCGCTCTGGCGGCCGAGGACGCGCGCCACGGCCACGACGGTCACGGGCACGACGGACACGGTCATGGCGGGCACGACCACGGCGGGAAGCTGGGCTACGGCCCGCTGCTCCCCGACCCGAAGGGCCTCCTCGCGCTGCCCGCCGGCTTCTCGTACCGCGTCATCACCCACAGTGGCGTCACGAAGCTGGAGACAGGGGAGGCGACCCCCTCCAACCACGACGGCACCGCCGCCTTCGAGGGTGCCCGCGGCGTCACCCTCCTGGTCAACAACCACGAGCTGAGCGGTACCCGGGCCGGCTGGGAGCACCCCGTGCCGCTCACCGAGGGCCTCGTCTACGACCCGGTCGCCGCCGGCGGCTGCACCGTCGTGGAGACCCGCCGTGACGGCCGCACCGCCGAGTGGGTCGGCATCGCGGGCACGTCGACCAACTGTGCCGGTGGCAGCACGCCGTGGGACACCTGGCTGACCTGTGAGGAGACCGAGGACAGGGCGGGGAAGAACGGCCTGCTCAAGGACCACGGATACGTCTTCGAGGTCGACCCCTACGACAAGCGGGCCAACCGCGACCCGCGTCCCGTCAAGGCCTTCGGCAGGTACGCCCACGAAGCGGTCGTCATCGACCCCAAGCTCGGGCACGCCTACCTCACCGAGGACGCGTCGGGCCCCAACGGACTGCTCTACCGCTGGGTGCCGCCGCACGGCTTCACGCACGGCCGCGGCAAGCTGCGCACCCTCGCCGACGACGCGGGCGTCCTGCAGGCAACCCGCTGCTTCGACAAGAACGGCACGTTCGTCGACGACCTGTCCCGCGCCACGGAGACCGGCACGGTGTACGGCGTGGACTGGGTCGACGTACCCGACCGTGACGCGAGGACCGTCTCCGTGCGCAAGCAGTTCGCCGAAGGCCAGGTCACCCGCGCCCGCAAGCTCGAGGGCATGTGGTGGGGCGACGGCGGCACCTACATCGTCTCCTCGTTCGCCCGCGGCGAGAGCCCGGTCGCGCACGACGGCCAGGTCTGGTTCTACGACCCCAAGCGCCGCACGCTGACCCTGAAGGTCCTCCTCGGCGTCAATGCCGACCCGTCGAAGGACGGCGCACTCGACGGTCCGGACAACATCACCGTGTCGCCCTACGGTGGTCTCGTCATAGCCGAGGACGGGGAGGGCGTCCAGCACCTCTTCGGTGCGACCGAGAGCGGCCGCACCTACCCGATCGCGCGCAACGAGCTGAACGACGGCACGGCGGAGGAACCGTCGTACAGCGAGTTCACCGGGGTCACCTTCTCGCCGGACGGGAAGACGCTGTTCGCCAACATCCAGACGCCGGGCATCATGCTGGCCATCACCGGCCCGTGGAAGCGGCAGCCCGACAAGCACTGACACGTTTCGGGCCCTGTGCGGTGCGTGAGGGGTTCCTCGCGCGCCGCACAGGTGTTCTCCTCGCGGATGGACCTGCCGGAGGGCGGGGGCCGAGCGGGTGGCGGCGGGACCGGCCGTTCGGGTTCATCCGGGTCCTCGCGGGCGGGCCCCGCGTGCCGGGCCGTGTGCGTTCGGCGGGGTGACGGGGCACCGGCCGGCGGCGGGCGTGAGCAGCCACACCTTCGGGGGCTTCGCGGTGCGGCGTTCCGCACACTCCCCCCGCGGCGGGCCGTCCGGACCGGGCCCCGGCGCGGAACCGCTGATTACGAATCCGGCACTACTGACCGCTCCGGAGCGGTCGGGCATGGCGTCGGGGGCTTACAGGGCGCATACTCGACCGTAATGAAACAGTCAGCCGGTTCCCGGCGTCACCTGCCTTCCAGTCCCTTCAACCGCCCGGCCCAGGCGGCCCCACCGGTCGAATGCTTCGATGTGGGCGACAGGGTGTCGCACGACCAGTTCGGACTCGGCCGAGTCCTCGCTGTCGAGGGCGACAACGACGCAGTGCTCATCGACTTCTCGGGGCGACAGGGGAGGATCCTGAGCCCGTACTCCAAGCTGACCAAGCTCTGAGGAGGAGGACGAGCACGCAACGCGTCCGACCGGAGAATCTCCGGATCCGGGGCACCTGAGGGGAAACCCGTCGGGTGCCCCGGAAGCCGTTTCCGGGGCACCCGGACGCCGTCTCCGGCGCCCGCTGACGGGCTACAGGGCCTTGGCCGCCGGCTTGACCATGCCCCGGACGGTCCGCGACTTCACGAACTCGCCCATGGCGGTCATCTCCCACTCGCCGGAGAACTGCTTGATCAGCTTGGCCATCATCACGCCGGTCTGCGGCTCCGCGCCGGTCAGGTCGAAGCGGACCAGCTCCTCGTCGGTGGCAGCGTCGATCAGCCGGCAGTACGCCTTCGCGACCTCGCTGAACTTCTGCCCGGTGAACGAGTTGACCGTGAAGACCAGGCCGGTCGCGTCGGCGGGGATCCGGCCGAGGTCCACGACGATCACCTCGTCGTCGCCCGCACCCTCGCCCGTGAGGTTGTCGCCGGAGTGCTTGATGGCGCCGTTCAGGATGGAGAGCTTGCCGAAGTAGCAGCTGTCCAGGTGCTTGCGGTCGGGGCCGAAGGCGATCACCGAGGCGTCCAGGTCGATGTCCTTGCCGCGGAACGCGGGTTCCCAGCCGAGGCCCATCTTGACCTGGGACAGCAGCGGCTTCCCGCCCTTGACCAGGGACACCGTCTGGTTCTTCTGCAGGCTGATCCGGCCCTTGTCCAGGTTGATCCTGCCGGAGCCTGCGGGGGCGGGCGGCGCCGGTGGTGCCGGGGGAGCGAGCCGGGGGTCCAGGGGCGCGGCCGTCGGCGGTGCGGCGGGCGGCGACTGGGGAGCCGCGGCGGGGGCCGGCGGCGCGGCGGCCGCGGGCTCCTCCACCGTGACGCCGAAGTCCGTGGCGATGCCGGCCAGGCCGTTCGCGTAGCCCTGGCCGACCGCGCGGGCCTTCCAGGCGCCGTTGCGCAGGTAGACCTCGATGACCACCAGCGCCGTCTCGCCGCCCAGCTGCGGCGGGGTGAAGGTGGCGAGCACACTGCCGTCGTCGGCGTTGCGCACGGTGGCCGTGGGCTCCACGCCCTGGAAGGTCTGGCCCGCCGCGTCGGGGCTCGCCGTCACGACGATCTTCTCGATGCCCGGGGGGACCGCCGTCGTGTCCACCACGATCGCGTCCGGTGCCGAACCGCCACCGGAGCGGTAGGTCACACCGGGGCCCGAGGGCTGGTTGTAGAAGATGAAGTCGTCGTCGGAGCGCACCTTGCCGTCGGCGGTGAGCAGCAGGCCCGAGACGTCGAGCCGCACGGGGGCGGCGACGTCCACCGCCACGCGGACGGCGGAGAGAGGGATGTTCGAGCCGGGGGTCATTGCGGTCATGCACGGGGTAACGAACGACCCGGCTTTGCCGTTCCCTTACCTTTCGTCGCTTGCTCCGTACGGCTCAGCGGCCGCCGCGGGCACGGTTGCGGGGGTGGTCGCGGGCGGTGCGCTCGTTGCCGTGCTTGTACGCGCCCGTCCAGCGCGCCATGACCAGCTGGGCGTCCCCCGACGTCACTTCGGCCAGGAACTTCTCCGCCCGGCCGCCCCGCAGTGTGCCGGCCGGACGTCCTTGGTGGGTGATGGTGACGCTCGCGTCGCCGTGCTGCTCGTACTGGAATCCACAAGGTTTCGGCATGGCCGTATGGTGCCCGCCCGGCCGCCCCGCGTCGCGCGGATTTACGGGGCCCGCCCGCCCCGGCGGGGGCGCGGGCCGGGTGGGTAAGCCCTTAGTGGGGCCAGATCGGCGGGTTCGTGACGAAGTGGCCGCCGATGTGGGCGTGGTCGGGGTTCTCCGGGTCCAGCTCGCCGAGCTCGGCGACGAGCTCGGCGGCGTACTGCTCGGAGTCGTCCTGCGGGTCGTAGCCGAGGGCGCGGGCCGTGGACAGGTCCCACCAGAGGCGGGTGTTGGCCGACGAACCGTAGACCACGGTGTGGCGCACGTCCTCGGCGGTCAGGGCCGCGTGGAAGAGGCGCGCCCCGTCGCCCGGGCTCATCCAGACCGAAAGCATCCGCACGGACGTCGGCTCCATGAAGCAGGAGCCGATGCGCACCGAGACGGTCTCCAGGCCGTGCTTGTCCCAGTAGTACTGGGCGAGGTCCTCGCCGAAGGACTTCGACAGGCCGTAGAAGGTGTCGGGGCGGCGCGGTGTCCCGACCGGGATCAGCGGATCACCGGGAACGGGACGGGGGGTGTACCCGACGGCGTGGTTGGACGACGCGAACACGATGCGCCGCACGCCCTCCTCGCGAGCCGCCTCGTAGAGGTTGTACGTGCCCTCGATGTTCGCGCGCAGAATCTTGTCGAACGAGGATTCGAGGGAGATGCCCGCGAGGTGGATGACGGCGTCGACGCCCCGCACGGCCTCCCGGAGTGCGTCCTTGTCGCCGAGATCGGCGGTGACGGCGTCGGGTTCGCCCTGGATCGGCGCGAGGTCGAGGAGCCGGAGGTCGTAGCCGTAGGCGGGAAGCAGCCCGCGCATCAGGGTGCCGAGGCCGCCGGCGGCGCCGGTGAGCAGGACGGTGCGGGGAGCGGGCATACAGGCATCTCCTCGGTGCGGGCGCGGTGCGCGTGGGCGGACGATGGGTGCGGACCCGAGCTGCCGGGCGTGCGGGCAGCACGGCGCGTCGTGGCGCGCGGGCCTGTCACGACCACCCGGCGCGTCCGATCCGTGGACGGCATTCACATGCGTGGACACGCTAAGAAGTTCGGGACGTTCGCGTCAAGTGTCGTACCGACTCCGCCGGTTCGTCCCGGGGTTGGGTGTCCCTGTCTTGACCCGCGCCGCGCGGCTGCCTTAGCGTGGCAGCGTTCAGAAATATGGACATCGATCATAATTGTGCACGCCTGAATCTGCTCAGGGAGCGCCCGTGACCTCAGCCCCCCTTGCCGCCCGGCTCACCGACGCCGCCGGGCCGCTCTTCTTCCCCGTCACCGCGTACGGGCCGGACGGCTCCGTCGACCTCGACGTCTTCCGCGCGCACGTGCGCAAGGGCGTCGACGCCGGAGCAGCGGCCGTCTTCGCCTGCTGCGGCACGGGCGAGTTCCACGCGCTGGCCCCCGAGGAGTTCCAGCTCGTCGTCGCCGCGGCCGTCGAGGAAACCGCTGGGCGGGTGCCCGTCGTCGCGGGGGCCGGCTACGGAACGGCGCTCGCGGTCCGCTACGCGAAGCTCGCCGAGGAGGCGGGCGCCGACGGGCTCCTCGCCATGCCCCCCTACCTCGTCGTCGCAGGCCAGGACGGGCTGCTGGCCCACTACGCCGCGCTCGCCGCCGCCACCTCCCTGGAGACGATCGTCTACCAGCGGGACAACGCGGTCTTCACCCCGGAGACCGTCGTCGCCCTGGCCCGGACCCCCGGGATCATCGGCCTCAAGGACGGGTGCGGCGACCTGGACCTCATGCAGCGCATCGTCAGCGCCGTACGCACGGGGCTGCCGGGCGAGGACTTCCTGTACTTCAACGGTCTGCCCACCGCCGAGCTGACCGGACTCGCCTACCGGGGCATCGGCGTCACCCTCTACTCCTCCGCCGTCTTCGCCTTCGCCCCCGACATCGCCCTGGCCTTCTACCGGGCGCTGGAATCCCGGGACGACGAACTGGCCGACGCGCTGCTCGACCACTTCTACCGGCCGCTGGTCGAACTGCGGGCCAAGGGCCACGGTTACGCGGTGTCGCTCGTGAAGGCCGGCGTCCGGCTGGAGGGCCTGGACGTCGGGCCCGTACGTACCCCGCTCACCGAACCCCCGGCCGCCCACGTCGGGGAGCTGGGCGCGATCATCGCGAACGGCCGCGCCCTGCTGGAGAAGTACCCGGCTCAGGAGGCGAAGTGAGGGCCTCCGCCTTCGTCTACCCCTGGGACGTCGTCGGGGACCCGCGCGCCGCCGCCCGGCTGGCCGGGCTCGGCGTCCAGCAGGTGACACTCGCCTCCGCCTATCACTCCACCCGGGCCCTGACACCCCGGCACCCCGGCCGGAGGATCGTCACGGCCGAACACGCGGCGGTGCTCTACCCGCCCGACGCGGTTCGCTGGGCGGGGCGCGCACTGCGCCCGTTCCCGCAGTCGTGGGTGCCGGGGGACGACCCGTACGCCGAGGCGGCCGAAGCCCTGGCGGGTGCCGGGCTGGAGGTGCACTCCTGGGTGGTCCTGGCCCACAACTCGCGGCTGGGGGCCGAGCACCCCGACACCTCCGTCGTCAACGCCTACGGGGACCGCTACCCCTGGGCCCCCTGCATCGCCCGGCCCGCGGTCCGCGACTACCTGGTGGAGCTGGCGGCCGAGGCCGCCGTACGCCCCGGTACGTCGGGCACCGAGCTCGAGTCCTGCGGCTGGTACGGCTTCGCGCACCTGCACGCCCACGACAAGACCGCCGGGGTCGGCCTCGGGGACGCCGCGCAGTACCTCATGTCCCTCTGCTTCTGCGCCGACTGCCGGACCGGTTACGGCTCCGCCGGGGCGGACGCCGACGAGCTGCGCGCCGCGGTGCGACGGGCCATGGAACCCGTCTGGGCCGGTACGGGAGCAGGCGGGTCCGGCTGGACGGCGGTCGGGGAACTGCTCGGCCCCGCCCTCGCGGACGCCACCCTCCGCTGGCGCGGCCAGGTCGCCCGCAGCCTCCAGGAGACCGCCGTCCAAGCGGTGCGGAGCGCTGCCGCCGGCCCCGGCTTCCAGATCCTGCTGCACGCCGACCCGGCGCCGTACCGCACGGGCGCCAACGTCGGCGCGGAGCCCTCGCACATCCTGTCCACGGCGGACGGCGTCGTGCTGCCCTGCACGGGCGGTGACGCGGCCCGCGAAGCGGTCCTCGGGCCCTTCGAGGGGCTGTCCGGCGTGCTGGCCGCGAACTTCAACGTGGTCACCGGCATGGGCGGCAGCCCCGGCACGCTGGCCGCCGACGCCGCACACGCGGTCTCGCTCGGCGCGACGGAACTGCGCCTCTACCACGCGGGCCTGGCCTCGGGCCCGGACCTGGGTGCGGTGACCGAGGCGTTGTCGCACATGGGATGAAGGGTGCGGGTGGGTGCCCGGGCGGGGCCCCCGCCGGCCGGACGGGTTCGCGCGCAACTTCTTCTGTCAGAAGCGTTGACGAAACATTCGCACCGCTCTAGCTTCATCGCGTCGTACTTCGTACGTCATATATGAGACGCGATACGCGAGATGTGAGAGCTCCTTACCCATGACCTTTGCGCCCGCCCCGATTCCGTCCAGGACCCAGTACGTGCTCGAGGCGATCAAGCACGCGATCCTCACCGCGCAGCTGAGACCGGGACAGGCGCTCGTCGAGACCGAACTCGCCGCCCAGTTCGGGGTGTCGAAGACCCCCGTGCGCGAGGCGCTCAAGACGCTCGCCGGCACCGGGCTCGTCGTCATGAGCCAGTACAAGGGTGCCACCGTGCGGCTCGTCGACGCGGGCATGGCCCGTGAGGTCTACGACGTACGCCTGCTGCTGGAGCCCGAGGCGCTGCGCCGCACGATCATCCGCAAGGCCTCGCTGGAAGCCGCCCAGGAGGCGCTGGAGCGGGCCGACTCGGCGATCGACAAGGCGGACAGGTCCCTGGCCAACCGGGACTTCCACCGGGCCCTGTACCTGCCCTGCGGCAACCCGCTCCTCGGCCGGATGCTCGACGAGATCCGCGACCAGGCCGCCCTGGTGTCGACCGTCGCCTGGTCGGCCGTCCCGTCCTGGGAGCGGGAGGCGGCCGAGCACCGGGAGATCCTCCGGCTCGCACTCGCCGACGACGCGCCGGCCGCTGCCGGGGCGCTGCACGACCACATCGCATCGTTCGTGCGCCGCGCCTTCCCCGACGACGAAGACGGGGGTGACGCGGCGTGAACCACCAGCTGGACCAGACACACCAGCACCTCGACGAAAGGCCGGTCCGCATGGACTTCTCCCCGCTCAAGGCGGCCCTCGCAGACGTTGTGGCGATCCCGGTGACCCCGTTCGCCGAGGACGGGACCATCGACGTCCCGGCGCACCGCGCGCTGCTGCGACGGCTCCTCGACGGCGGCGTCCGCATCGTCACCCCGAACGGCAACACCGGTGAGTTCTACGCGCTCACCCCCGACGAGCGGCGTACCGTCACCGAGCTCACCACCGAGGAGGCGAGGGGGCGGGCCACCGTCCTGGTGGGCGTCGGCCACGACGTGCCGACGGCCGTCGCCGCCGCCGGGCACGCCAGGGACACCGGGGCGCAGATGGTGATGGTGCATCAGCCGGTGCACCCGTACGTCTCGCAGGACGGCTGGGTCGACTACCACCGGGCCGTCGCCGAGGCCGTGCCGGAACTCGGGGTCGTGCCGTACATCCGCAACCCGCTGCTCGCCGGCGAACGGCTCGCCGAACTCGCCGACAGCTGCCCCAACGTCATCGGCGTCAAGTACGCCGTCCCCGACGCGGCCCGGTTCGGCGCCTTCGCGCGGGACGCCGGCCTGGAGCGGTTCGTCTGGATCGCCGGTCTCGCGGAACTGTACGCGCCCTCCTACTTCGCCACCGGAGCCACCGGTTTCACCTCCGGACTCGTCAACGTCGCTCCCGGCGTCTCCCTGACGATGCTGGAGGCGCTGCGAGCGGGCGACTACCTCGCCGCCATGAAGGTCTGGGAACAGATCCGCCGCTTCGAGGACCTGCGCGCCGACCGGCAGTCCGCCGACAACGTGACCGTCGTCAAGGAGGCCCTGGCCTCGCTCGGGCTCTGCCGCCGGGACGTCCGCGCACCGAGCCGGGTCCTGCCCGAGTCCCGGCGCCCCGAGGTCGCCGGGCTGGTCGCCGGGTGGTCGATATGACCGGCACCGGCGCGCCGGGCGGCCGGATCGCCCCCGAGGAGCTGCGAAGCCACCAGTGGTACGGCACGGACGGGCTGCGCTCGTTCAGCCATCGCGCCCGCACCCGGCAGCTCGGCTACCTCCCCGAGGAACACCTCGGCAAGCCGGTCATCGCGATCCTCAACACCTGGTCCGACATCAACCCCTGCCACGTGCACCTGCGCGAGCGCGCCCAGGCGGTCAAGCGGGGTGTCTGGCAGGCGGGCGGGTTCCCCCTGGAATTCCCGGTCTCCACGCTCTCCGAGACCTTCCAGAAGCCGACCCCGATGCTCTACCGCAACATGCTGGCGATGGAGACGGAGGAGCTGCTGCGCTCCTACCCCGTCGACGGGGCCGTGCTGCTGGGCGGCTGCGACAAGTCCACCCCGGCGTTGCTGATGGGCGCCGCGTCCGTCGACCTGCCGACCGTGTTCGTCCCCGCCGGGCCGATGCTGCCGGGCCACTGGCGCAACGAGGTCCTCGGCTCCGGCACCGACATGTGGAAGTACTGGGACGACAAGCGTGCCGGTCTCATCGGCGACTGCGAGATGGCCGAACTGGAGAGCGGGCTCGCCCGGTCGCCCGGCCACTGCATGACCATGGGCACCGCCTCGACGCTCACGGCGGCGGCGGAGGCGCTCGGCGTGACGGTGCCCGGTGCCTCGTCCATTCCTGCCGTCGACTCCGGTCACGACCGTATGGCCGCGCAGTCCGGGCTCCGGATCGTCGAACTGGTCTGGCGACAAACGACGTTGTCGCAGATCCTCACGGCGGACGCCTACGAGGACGCCGTCGCCACCGTCCTGGCGCTCGGCGGTTCCACCAACGCCGTCATCCACCTGATCGCGATGGCGGGCCGCTCCGGCGTGAAGCTCACCCTGGACGACTTCGACCGCATCGCCCGTACCGTCCCCGTCCTCGCCAACCTCCGACCCGGCGGGAAGTACCTGATGGAGGACTTCCACTTCGCCGGGGGCCTGCCCGGATTCCTGGCACGGCTCACCGACGTGCTCCACCTCGACCGTCCCACCGTCGCGCACTCCACCCTGCGCGAGCAGCTCGACGGGGCGCTGGTGCACGACGCCGACGTCATCCGGGAGCGGAACGACCCGCTGGCGGACGAAGGCGGGGTGGCGGTGCTGCGCGGCAACCTCTGCCCGGACGGCGCGGTGATCAAGCACATCGCCGCCGAACCGCACCTGCTGCGCCACACCGGACCCGCGGTCGTCTTCGACGACTACAGGGAGATGCAGCGCACCATCAACGACCCGGCCCTGGCCCTCACCCCGGACCACGTGCTGGTGCTCCGCAACGCCGGCCCGAAGGGCGGCCCCGGCATGCCCGAGTACGGCATGCTGCCGATCCCGGACTACCTGCTGAAGCAGGGGGTGCGTGACATGGTGCGGCTGTCCGACGCCCGGATGAGCGGCACCAGTTACGGGGCGTGCGTGCTGCACATCGCTCCCGAGTCCTTCGTCGGCGGACCGCTCGCCCTGGTCCGCTCCGGTGACCTGATCACCCTGGACGTCGGAGCCCGGCTGCTCCATCTCGACGTGTCCGACGAGGAGCTGGAGCTCCGCAGGTCCGAGTGGACCGAGCCGCCCGCGCGCTACGGCCGCGGCTACGGGGCCCTCTACCAGGACCAGATCACCCAGGCCGACACCGGCTGCGACTTCGCGTTCCTGGCCCGGCAGGGAGACGTGCCCGACCCGTACGCCGGCTGAACCGCCGCAGAGAATTCCGCGCACCGCCTCGTCCGGGATACCGAACGGCATGCGGTAAGCGCTTGCACCATGCACCGAAAGCACGGCACATCCAGCACTTCCACAGATCGGAGACGCGTCATGGCCCAATCCGCAGCCGTGGCCACCCCGCCCCCCGAGGCGAAGGAGCCCAGGCGCCGCTCGGCGAGCCCACGCCGCCTGCCGTATCTGCTGATCGCGCCCGCGGGCCTGCTCATGCTGGGCTTCATCGCCTACCCGGTGATCAGCGTCTTCTACTACAGCCTGCAGAACTACAACGTCACCAAGCCGTGGCGGAACGGCTTCGCCGGCCTCGACAACTTCACCCGCGTCTTCACCGAGGACGACCAGTTCTGGTCGACCCTCGGCTTCAGCGCCCAGTGGGTCTTCACCCAGGTCACCCTGCAGCTCGCCCTCGGCCTCGCGCTGGCCCTGATCGTCAACCAGACCTTCGTCGGCCGCGGCATATCCCGCGCCATGGTCTTCTCGCCCTGGGCGGTGTCCGGCGTGCTGACCAGCACCATCTGGATCCTGCTCTACAACTCCTCGACGGGCTTCAGCCGCTACCTCGCCGACGCCGGGATCGGGGAGTACGGCACCTCGGTGCTCTCCGACACCGGCACCGTCTTCTGGGCGGCCACCGTCTCCGAACTCTGGCGCGGGGTGCCCTTCTTCGCCATCCTCATCCTCGCCGACCTGCAGTCCGTCTCCAAGGAGCTGTACGAGGCGGCGTCCGTCGACGGTGCGGGCCGGATGCGGCAGTTCTTCCACATCACGCTTCCCCACCTGCGCGACGCGATCATCCTCGCCACCCTGTTGCGCGGGGTCTGGGAGTTCAACAACGTCGACCTGCTCTACACCCTCACCGGCGGCGGACCGGCGGGCGAGACGACCACCCTGCCGCTCTACGTCGCCAACACCGGCATCGAGGGCCACGACTTCGGATACGCCTCCGCGCTGACCACCGTCGCCTTCGTGATCCTCCTCTTCTGCTCGATCGTCTATCTGCGCCTGAGCAAGTTCGGAGGCGACCACAAGTGACTGCCGCACTCGCAGAGGAGAACAGCACCCGCACCCCGGGGCCGGCCGCGGGGGACGACTCCCCGCCGCCCGCCTCGAACCGCCGCGCCAGGCGCGAGCGCGCCTTCGACGACGTACCGCGCTGCCAGATCTACGTACCGCTGGGCATCTACCTGCTCTTCACGCTCATCCCGTTCTACTGGATGTTCCTCTTCGCCGTACGGCCCGCCGGCTCCACCTCGCTGGTGCCCTGGCCCATGACGGCGGACCACTTCTCCAAGGTCTGGAACGAGCGCAGCTTCGCCCTCTTCTTCCAGAACAGCATGATCGTCGGTGTCGCGACGCTGATCGCCACGACCCTGGTCGCGCTCGCCGGGGGTTACGCCCTGGCCCGGTTCGACTTCAGGATCAAGGGCGCCTTCATGCTGGCCCTGCTCTGCTCGCAGTTCATCCCGGGCGCCCTGATGCTCGTGCCGCTCTTCGAGATCTTCAAGAACCTCCAGATGATCAACTCCCTCGGCAGCGTGGTCATCGCGGAGACCGTCTTCCAGCTGCCCCTCTCGATCATCCTGATCAGCGGGTTCATCAAGAACGTGCCGGTCTCCCTCGAAGAGGCCGCCTGGGTGGACGGCTGCTCGCGCTTCAAGGCGTTCTGCGCCGTCGTCCTGCCGCTGCTGCGCCCCGGCCTCATCGCCGTCGGCTCCTTCGCCTTCGTCCACAGCTGGAACCACTTCCTGTTCGCCCTGATGTTCCTCAGCGAACAGGACAAGCAGACGATCCCGGTCGGCCTCAACACCCTGATCGGCGCCGACAGCGTCGATCTGGGCGCGCTGGCCGCCGGCGGAGTCATCGCGGCGGTGCCCGTGGTGATCGTCTTCGCCTTCATCCAGAAGTGGCTCATCACCGGCTTCAGCGCCGGCGCGGTGAAGGGATGACGGACATGACCACGAAGCCGCACCGGGGCCGGGAGGGCGGACGATGAGCACGACGACACCGCTCCCCGTCGTCCTGGCCGGAGCCCGGGGCCACGGTCGCTGGCACCTCGCCAACATCCGCAGGCTCCAGCACCAGGGGCTGGTCAGGCTGGCCGGGATCTGCGAACTGAACCCGCTGACCGACGACGAACTCGACGTCTTCGCGGGCGAGATGCCCGAGCAGTCCTCCGACTTCGGGGCGCTCCTGGACTCCACCGGGGCCGCCGCCGCCGTCATCTGCACCCCCATCCCCACCCACACCGCGCTGGCCCTGACGGCCGCGGGCCGCGGCGTCCACCTCCTGCTGGAGAAGCCGCCCGCCGCCACCTGGGCCGACTACGCGCGCATGACCGCAGGCGTGCGCGAGGCGGGCATCGCCTGTCAGGTCGGTTTCCAGTCCCTCGGCTCGCACGCCGTGCCCGCCATCAGGGACCTCGTACGCTCCGGGGCGATCGGCGGGGTCCGCGGCATCGGGGCCGCGGGCGCCTGGGTCCGCGACGACGCCTACTTCCGACGGGCCCCGTGGGCGGGACGCCGCAGGATGGGCGGGACGGACGTGGTCGACGGCGTCCTCACCAACCCGCTCGCGCACGCCGTCGCCACCGCACTCGAACTCGCCGGCGGAGGGGCCGCCGAGGACGTGGCGTCCATCGAGACCGAGCTGTTCCGGGCGCACGACATCGAGTCCGACGACACCAGCTGCGTCCGCGTCACCACGGCCGAAGGGCTGCCGGTGACCGTCGCGGTCACCCTCTGTGCCGAGGAAGCCGGGGATCCGTACGTCGTCGTCCACGGCGACCGGGGCCGCATCACCTTCTGGTACAAGCAGGACCGGGTCCTCGTCCAGCGCGCCGGACACGGCCCCGAGGAGGCCGTGCACGGCCGGACCGACCTCCTGGAGAACCTGGTGGACCATCTGGCCAGGGACACCCCGCTGCTCGTGCCGCCCGAGCGCACCGGCGCGTTCATGCGCGTCCTCGAAGCCGTACGCACCGCGCCCGAGCCGGCCGCGCTGCCTCCCGACGCCTGGCACACCGAGCCCACCGGTACGGGCGACGGCGTACGGCGCATCGTGCACGGCATCGACGGGACGGTCGCGACAGCCGCCGACACCCTCGCCCTCTTCTCCGAACTAGGCGCCTCCTGGGCGCGACCCAGCGAGGTGAGTACCTCATGACGACCGCACTGCTCAGGTGCGCCGGACGCACCGTGGGCCGCTACGGCTACGGCTCCGAGGCCGGCAGCCGCCCCCACCTCCACCCCGTCACCACCCTCGCCGGGACCCCCGTCACCGAGGTACGGCCCGCCGACCACATTCACCACCTGGGCGTCTCCGTCGCCGTACCCGACGTGGCCGGCCACAACTTCTGGGGCGGGCGCACCTTCGTCCGGGACCAGGGCCCCACCGAGCTCGACAACCACGGGGCACAGCGCCACCTCGGGTGGAAGCTGCGCGACCCGGACGGCTTCGTGGAGGAACTCAGCTGGGAGGCGGACGGTGCCGAGCTCCTGCGCGAGCACCGCACGGTCGCCGTGAGCGAACTCTCCGGCACCGCCTGGGCACTGGACTTCTCCTTCTCGCTCACCAACCGGGGCGGCACGGACATCTCCATCGGCAGCCCCGCGACCAACGGCCGCCCGGGTGCCGGATACGGGGGATTCTTCTGGCGCGCGCCCAAGGAGGCCGAGCCGCCCGCCGCGTTCAGCGGAACCCTCGACGGGGAGGAGGCCGTGCACGGCAGGACCGCCGACTGGCTGGCCCTCGCGGGGGAGGGCTGGACGCTCGTCTTCGCGGGCGTGACCGAGGAGACCCGGCGCGACCCGTGGTTCGTGCGCACGACCCAGTACCCCGGGGTCGGCTCCTCCCTCGCCGCCGGCCGCCGCCTCCCCGTCCCCGCCGGGGCCACCGTCGTACGCCGGGTCGTCACCGTCGTCGCCGACGGCCGCCTCGACAGGGACGCGGCGGCCGCCCACGTGCGCAAGGCGGCGACCACGGCATGAGCAGACCATGGACGGCGGACCTCGGGGACGGCACGTACCGCAACCCGGTCCTGAACGCCGACTGGTCCGACCCGGACGTCGTGCGCGTCGGGGACGACTTCTACCTCACGGCGTCCAGCTTCGGCCGCGTCCCCGGCCTGCCCCTGCTCCACTCCCGCGACCTGGTCAACTGGAGTCTCGTCGGACATGCCCTGGACCGGCTGGAGCCGGAGGCCGACTTCGCGGTGCCACGCCACGACCGCGGAGTGTGGGCACCCTCGCTGCGCCACCACGCCGGCCGCTTCTGGATCTTCTGGGGGGACCCCGACCACGGCATCCGGCAGATCAACGCCCAGGACGTCCGCGGCCCGTGGAGCGCCCCGCACCTCGTCAAGGCGGGCAAGGGGCTGATCGACGCGTGCCCCCTGTGGGAGGAGGAGACCGGCGAGGCCTATCTGGTGCACGCCTGGGCCAAGTCCCGGTCCGGCGTCAAGAACCGGCTCACCGGTCACCGGATGAGCCCGGACGGCCGCGAACTCCTCGACGAGGGGACCACCCTGGTCGACGCGGACACCATCCCCGGCTGGTTCACCCTCGAAGGCCCCAAGCTCTACCGGCACGACGGGTACTTCTGGATCCTCGCCCCGGCCGGGGGAGTGGAGACCGGCTGGCAGGGGGCCTTCCGCAGCCGCTCGTTCACCGGCCCGTACCAGGAGCGCGTCGTCCTCGCCCAGGGCCACACCGAGATCAACGGGCCGCACCAGGGAGGCTGGGTCAGGACAGCCGGGGGCGAGGACTGGTTCCTGCACTTCCAGGCGCGTGGTGCGTACGGCCGCGTCGTCCACCTCCAGCCGATGCGCTGGGACGGACAGGGCTGGCCGGTCATCGGCGACGACGGCGAACCCGTCCTCACGCACCCCCGGCCCACGGTGCCCGAACAGGCCGCCGAGGCCCCGGCCTCCAGCGACGACTTCCCCGGCGGGCGGTACGGCCGCCAGTGGCAGTGGACGGCCAATCCGCGCCCCGGCTGGTCGGTCGGCCACTCCGGAGACGGGCTGCGCCTCAGCTGCGTACGGACCGCGTACGCCCATGACCTGCGGGCCCTGCCCAACGTCCTGGTGCAGCGCATGCCGGCCGAGGAGTTCACCGTCACGACGGGCATCGGCCTGAACACCCGTGAGCCGGGCGCCAAGGCCGGACTCGCCGTGCTCGGGGACGCTTTCTCCTGGATCGGCCTGGAGGCGGGCGCCGACGGGACCGCGCGGCTCGTGCACCGGTACGCCGAATCCGTCGCCGAGCACGAGCGGGACGCCGAGCACCCCCGCCCGGCGCCCGGTGCCTCTGTCCAGGTCCGTGTCGAGGTCACCCGGGGCGCACGCTGCCGCTTCTTCGCCGACACGGGCGACGGCACCGGGTTCCGCCCGTCCGGCCAGGTCTTCGCCGCCACGCCCTGGCGCTGGGTCGGCGCCCTGCTGGGCCTCTTCGCCACGGCGCCTGCCGGCGCGGGGCCCACGGGAACGGCCGGTTTCACCGCGTTCCGCACCACCCGAAGACCTCGCACCCCCTGACCCGCACCGCTGTATGGGAGCCGCAATGACGCACCTCCGTACCGAGCGCACCCGAGCGAGAACGCCGCTCCCGGCCCTCGCCCCCGCCGCCGTCCGCCCCCTGGCCACGGCACGGGGCGGAGCGGCGGCACATCCCCCTGCTCACCGGATCCGGCGACCGACGTGGCGGGGTCCGTGTCCGGGACGGGGCGCCGGGTGAGCACCCCGGAACCGCGCCGTACCGCACGCGCAACCGACATCCCCCACGCACCGGCACACATTCCGAGAGAGAGAAGAGCCGACATGACCATCTCGAAGACGCTCCGGGGACGTACCGCGACCGCGGTGTCCCTCACGGCGGTGCTCGCCCTCGCGGCCACCGGCTGCGGCGACGACGGAAGCAGCTCGGGCACCGAGGGCAGCGGAAAGGGCGAGATCACCTTCTGGGACAACAACGGCGGTCCCCGTACCGCTGTCTGGACCGAGATCATCAAGGACTTCGAGAAGAAGAACCCGGACATCGAGGTCAACTACGTCCCCATCCCGATCGCCGACGTGCAGTCCAAGTACGACACGGCCATCGCCGGCGGCGGACTGCCCGACGTGGGTGGCGTCAGCACCGCCTACCTCGCCAACATGGTGTCGCAGGAGGCCCTGGAACCGATCAGTGACCGGCTGGAGAAGTCGCCGCTGAAGGGCAAGCTCGTCGAGGGCATGGCCGAGAGCGTCAGGGACGCGGCCGGCCGGGGCGACGACATGTACTCCATGCCGACCTCCGCGAACAACGGCGCACTCTGGTACCGCACCGACCTCTTCGAGCAGGCGGGTCTGGAAGCGCCCACCACCTGGCCAAAGTTCTACGAGGCCGCCGGCAAGCTCACCGACGCGAAGAACAACAAGTTCGGCTACACCATCCGCGGCGGCGCGGGCTCCATCGCCCAGGCCCTGGACGCGATCTACGGGCAGAGCGGGATCACGGACTTCTGGGACGGCGAGAAGACCACCCTGAACGACCCGAAGAACGTCGCCGCCCTGGAGAAGTACGCCGCGCTCTTCAAGAGAACGACGCCCTCCGCCGACGTCAACAACGACTTCACCAAGATGGTCGCGCAGTGGGACACCGGCACCATCGGGATGCTCAGCCACAACCTCGGGTCCTACCAGGACCACCTGAAGGCGCTCGGCGAGGACAAGTTCGCCGGGATACCCGCCCCCGTCGGTGACGGCGGCAAGCGCGTCCAGGTCTCCAACCCCGTCGACGGGCTGGGCCTGTTCCGCTCGGGCAAGAACAAGAACGCGGCGTGGAAGTTCATCGAGTTCGCCGCGTCGCACGAGGCCAACAGCAAGTGGAACGAGTCCGCGGGCGCCATCCCCGCCAACACCGACGCCGCGAAGGACCCGTGGATCTCGGCGACCGAGCCGACCGCGCTGGCGGCGAAGGCCCTCACCGACGGCTCCACCACCATCGTCAACCTGCCGTACTACCTGCCGGACTGGAACAACATCAGCAAGGCGGACAACGAGCCGGAGTTCCAGAAGCTGCTTCTCGGCAAGATCACGGCCAAGGCGTTCCTGGACACGATGGCCGACGAGCTGAACGCCGCACAGAAGGAGTGGAAGGAACGGGGCAACGGCTGAGCCGCCCGTCCTTCCGCCCGGCACCCCGGGGACCGGCGGTGGTCCGGGTCGCGCACCGCCGCCGTTCCCCTTCCCGCCCGGCACCCTCATGCCCGTCCCGCGAGAGAATGGGTTCTCCCGTGTCATTCACCCGCAGAGGGACGGCGGCCGCACTCCTCGCGCTGCCGCTCGCCCTCACCACCACCTCCGCCCGGGCGCACGGCGGCGGCCGGCCCCGGCCCAGGACCCTGCACATCGCCGGGGACTCCACGGCGGCCCGGAAACACGCCGACGCCGCACCGGAGACCGGCTGGGGCACGGCCCTGCCGTTCTTCCTCGGCGCCCCTCGCGCCGTCGCCAACCACGCGATGAACGGGCGGAGTTCCAAGAGCTTCATCGACGAGGGCCGCCTCACCGTCCTGCTGGACGGGGTGCGCCCGGGCGATCTCGTCCTGATCCAGTTCGGGCACAACGACGAGAAGACCGAGGACCCCACCCGGGGCACCGACCCGTACACCACCTACCAGGAACACCTGCGCCAGTACGTCGAGGGCGCCCGTGCCCGCCGGGCGGAGCCCGTGCTCATCACCCCGGTCGAGCGGCGCCGGTTCGCCGAGGACGGCACCGCGAAGCCGACCCACGGGGAGTATCCGGCCGCGATGCGCGCCCTGGCCGTCGAGGAGCACGTGCCGCTCCTCGACGTCCAGGCACTCTCCCTCGCCCGCTGGCAGGAACTCGGCCCCGACGGGACGAAGCCGTACTTCAACTGGCTCGAACCGGGCGAGTCGCCGAACTACCCGGACGGCGTCCAGGACAACACCCACTTCCGGCCGCAGGGCGCCGTCGAGGTGGCCAGGACCACGGCACGCGCCCTGCTGGACGGGCGCGTGCTCGCCCGGCACGACCTGCGCCGCCTCGACGAGCCCGTACCCGAGGGGTGGATCACCTGGCCGCAGGCCTGATCCGCCCACCCACCGCTCTCCGCCACCTCCGCGTCCGACAGTCAGGAATCCGCCATGTCCGCACGCATGAGACACGTCCGAGCCATCGCCGTCGTGATGGGATCCGCCTCGCTGGCCCTCGCCGTGACCGTCCCCGCCCAGGCCGGCCCGGCCCAGGCCGCTTCCGTCCACCGCGCCGGGGGGATCGAGCGCTCCGTGCTGCCCGCCGGCGACGGCTGGGCCTCCGCGGAGGGCTCCACCGCGGGCGGCGCCGCCGCCACCCCCGACCACGTCTACACCGTGACGAACCGGGCCGAGCTCGTCGCCGCCTTCGAGGAGGCCGGGGACGCGCCCAAGATCGTCAGGATCGCGGGCACCGTCCACGGCAACTCCGACGCCGACGGCACCCCGATCGGGTGCGAGGCCTACCAGCAGGGCGGCTACACCCTGGAGAAGTACCTCGCCGCCTACGACCCGGCCGTCTGGGGCACGGCCGAGGTCCCGGCGGGACCGCTCGAGGACGCCCGCGTCGCCTCCGCGAAGCTGCAGGCCGCCGCGGTCAACGTCAACGTCCCGTCCAACACCACGCTCGTCGGTGTCGGCAAGGACGCCACGATCATCGGGGCCGGCCTCCAGGTGAAGAACGTCTCCGACGTCATCATCCGCAACCTCACCTTCGAGGACACCTACGACTGCTTCCCCCAGTGGGACCCCACCGACGGGGACCAGGGCGCCTGGAACAGCGAGTACGACAACCTCGTCGTGTACGGCTCCCGCCACGTCTGGGTGGACCACAACACCTTCGGCGACGGGGACCGTCCCGACGCGGACCAGCCCCACTACTTCGGGCAGGTGTTCCAGCAGCACGACGGCCTCTTCGACATCGTGCGCGGAGCCGACCTGGTCACCGTGTCGTGGAACGTCCTCAAGGACCACGACAAGACGATGCTCATCGGCAACAGCGACGGTGCCGGGGCGAGCGACCGGGGCAAGCTCCGCGTGACGCTGCACCACAACCTCTTCAAGGACGTGAAGGAACGGGCCCCCCGCGTCCGCTTCGGCCAGGTCGACTCGTACAACAACCACTTCGTCGTGAGCAGGGGCGCCGCCTACGGCTACTCGTACGGCATCGGCGCTGAGTCGAAGCTCGTCGCGGAGCACAACGCCTTCACCGTGCCCGCGGGCCTGGACAAGGCGACCATCCTCAAGAAGTGGTCCGAGTCCTCGCTGACCGCCGGTGACAACTACGTCAACGGCCGCCGCACCGACCTGATCGCCGTGCACAACGCGGGCGTGCCCGCCGAGCAGCTCACCGAGGGCGCCGGCTGGACGCCGTCGCTCCGGACGAGGATCGACCACCCGCTCGTCGTCCCCGTGCTGGTGGGTCTCGCCGCGGGAGCCGGCAGGCCGCTGAGCCACTGATCCCACCCGGACCGGCCGGAGCGGCACCGCACCCTTCCACCACCCCGGAAGGCGCCGCTCCGGCCCGCACCCCGACACAAGGAGTTCCGCCGTGCCCAGCAGACGCGACGCCCTGACCGCGTGATCCCCGGAATCACCCACCGTGTGCTCCCCGCCTTCCACGAGCGGCTCAAGGACGAACTGACCTTCCCCCTGTCCTGGGAGAGGGCGGGCACCGACGACTTCACGGCCTGGCGCGCGGCGGCTCGCGCCAGGGTCGGGGAGGCGCTGCTGGAGCCGCCCGGCCCGGGAACCACACCGTTCGATCCGGTGACCCGCGACGAGTACTCCGGGGGTCCGTACACCGGGCGCACGGTGGAGTTCGCCCTCAGCCGCTTCGCGCGGGCCCACGGCTCCCTTCTGGTACCGCACGGGACGGGGCCGTTCCCCGCCGTGCTCCTCCTGCACGACCACGGGGCGGAGTTCACGATCGGCCGTGAGAAGACCGTGAGTCCGCACGCGGACCCGGAGCGTCTGGCTCTGGCCACGGCGTGGGTGAAGCGGTACTACGACGGCAGGTTCATCGGTGACGACCTGGCGGCCCGGGGCTACGCGGTGCTCGCCGTGGACACTCTCGGCTGGGGTGACAGGGGCCCGCTCGCCTACGAGGACCAGCAGGCCCTGGCCGCCAACCTGTTCCAGCTGGGGACCTCGCTCGCGGGACTCGCCGCCCACGAGGACATCCGCGCCGCCGCCTTCCTCGCCTCGCAGCCCGAGGTGGACGAACACCGGGTCGGCGCGCTGGGCTTCTCCATGGGCGGCTACCGGGCCTGGCAACTGTCCGCCCTGTCCGACGGGGTGCGGGCCGCGGCGGCGGTCTGCTGGATGACGGGGCTGAAGGACATGATGGTCCCGGGGAACAACACCCTGCGCGGGCAGTCGGCGTACTTCATGCTCCACCCCGGCCTGCACCGCCACCTCGACGTCCCGGACGTCGCCTCACTCGCCGCCCCCAAGCCCGCGCTCTTCCACTCCGGCGCCCTGGACACCCTGTTCCCGGCCGCCGGGGTGGCCGACGCGTACGCGAAGCTGCGGGTGGTCTGGGAGTCCCAGGGGGCGGGCGACCGGCTCACCACCACGGTGTGGCCGGACACCGGCCACACCTTCACCGGGGCCATGCAGGACGCGGTGCACGCGTGGCTGGACACCTGGCTCCGGGGCGTGCAGCCGTTCCGTCCGGCGTCACGGGCCCCCGAGTAGGTGGGGGACGCGCCCGTCACCGCCCTCCCGCGGTCCGCCGGCCCGCGACCGCCGGGGGCTCGGGCCCGAGCAGGCGCTGGAGCTCCGCCGCACCCCGGGAGGTCTGGCTCTTCACCGTACCGAGCGAGACACCGAGGACCAGGGCGGTGTCCCGCTCGGACAGGTCGAAGGCATGGCGCAGGACCACGCACGCCCGCTTGCGGAACGGCAGCCGGCGCAGTGCCTCCTGCACGTCCACGACGGCCGGGACGTCGGGTCCGTCCGTCGCGTAGCCGTCGCCAGGCCCGCACGGGGCCCAGACCAGCGCGATCCGCCGCCGCTCCCGCACCGCGCCGCGGATGCGGGAGCGGGCCAGGTTGGCGACGACCCCTCTGGCGTAGGCCGCCGGGTGGTCGGCGCCCGCGACACGGTCCCAGCGGTGCCAGAGCGCCGTCAGGGCGTCGGCGGCCAGATCGTCCGCGGCATCGATCTCACCCGTCAACAGGTGTGCGAGACGGGAGAGTTCGCCGTAGTGCGCCGCGAAGAACGCCTGGAAAGCGGCGGAAGCGGCATCGTCCACGACCGTGCCCACACGGGTACCTCTTCCTGCACGGGGGCTTGAGCGCCGCAAGCGGGCCGTGTACGGTCCCGGCTCCGTTCGCGGCGCGGGGAGCGTGCCGACGCGCACCCCGGAGGCGCTTCGAAGCGGGTGCGACTCCCAGTAAGGCGTAACACGGCGAAAACCTGAACCCCCCGTGACAGGTGAACAATCCAGCTACCCGCAGGGGAACCGCCACGCGACGAACCGCCACACGGCGAACCGTCGGACAACGGACCGTCAGACAACGAGGAGAGCCATGCCGGACAGAGCCGAATCCACGGTGCATGCGAGTGACCCCACGCCGGAGCCGCCGCCCGCCGCGCCCCAGCCGGCCGGGGAGAGGCGGAACGCCGTCGACCGCTACTTCTCCATCAGCGCCCGGGGTTCGAGCTTCGGACGCGAGATACGCGGCGGCTTCGCGACCTTCTTCACGATGGCCTACATCCTCGTGCTCAACCCGATCATCCTCGGATCGGCCGAGGACAAGTTCGGCAACCACCTCTCCGGGCCCTAACTCGTCACCGCCACAGCCCTGGTGGCCGCCGTGATGACGATCGTCATGGGCCTCGCCGGGAACCTTCCGCTCGCCCTCGCCGCGGGCCTCGGGCTCAATGCCGTCGTGGCCTTCCAGCTCGCGCCCCTGATGAGCTGGCCCGACGCGATGGGCCTCATCGTCCTGGAGGGCCTGCTCATCTGCGTCCTCGTGGTCACCGGGCTGCGTGAGGCGGTCATGGAGGCCATCCCGCCGGCGCTCAAGCACGCCATCAGCGTCGGCATCGGACTCTTCGTCGCCTTCATCGGTTTCGTCGACGCCGGGTTCGCCACCCGCATCCCCGGAGATACGGGCTCCGTGCCGGTGCAGCTCGGCCTCACCGGGCAGCTCTCCGGCTGGCCGGTCCTCGTCTTCTGCCTCGGGGTGCTGCTGACCGTCGCGCTGCTGGCCCGCGGGGTGAAGGGCGCGATCCTCATCAGCATCGTCGTGATGACCGTCGTGGCGGTCCTCATCAACGAGTTCGCCGACATCGCGCCCACCGCCTGGGGCCTGACCGTGCCGGCCGTCCCCGGTGACCTGGTCGCCGCGCCGGACTTCGGGCTGCTCGGCTCGTTCAGCCTCTTCGGGGCCTTCGAGCAGGTCGGGGCCGTCACCATCGTGCTGCTCGTCTTCACCCTGCTGCTCAGCGACTTCTTCGACACCATGGGCACGGTCGTCGGCGTCTCCAGCGAGGCTGGGCTCCTCGACGAGGACGGCAAGGTCCCCCACCTCGGCCGGGTCCTGCTCATCGACGGCGCGGCGGCCGTCGCGGGCGGGGCGGCGTCCGCCTCCTCCAGCACGTCCTACGTCGAGTCCACCGCAGGCGTCGGCGAGGGCGCCCGCACCGGCTTCGCGTCCCTGGTCACCGGCGGGCTCTTCGCCCTGGCACTGTTCCTCACCCCGCTCGTGACCGTCGTCCCCGCACAGGCGGCGGCCCCCGCACTGATCGCCGTCGGCTTCCTGCTGATGGCACAGGTGCGGCACATCGACTGGGAGAAGTACGAGATCGCTGTCCCGGCCTTCCTCACCATCGCCGTGATGCCCTTCACCTACTCGATCACCAACGGCATCGGCGCCGGCTTCCTCGCGTACGTCCTGATCCAGGCGGTCGTCGGCACGGCCGCGAAGGTCCACTGGCTGCTGTGGGGCGCGTCGGCGATGTTCGTCGTCTACTTCGCCATCGACCCGGTCGAGCAACTGCTCGGCGTCAAGTAGGCGCCCCCCGCCGGCCGGTCACCGGCCGGCCGGCGGGGGAGGGGCAGGGATCAGTCCTTCAGGGCCGCCTTCATCATCTTCTGGGCGATCGGTGCGGCCAGACCGTTGCCGCTGACCTCCGAGCGGGCCGATCCCGAGTCCTCCACGACCACCGCCACGGCGACCTGCCTGCCGGTGGAACGGTCCTTCGCGTACGAGGTGAACCAGGCGTACGGGGTGTTGCTGTTGTCCACGCCGTTCTGCGCGGTTCCCGTCTTGCCTCCGACCTCGGCGCCGGGGATCCGCGCGTTGGTGCCGGTGCCCTTCTCCACGACGGTGACCATGGCGCTGCGGAGCTGTTCGGCCGTGGACGCCTTCACGACCCGCTCGGTGTCGCCGTCCGCGAAGTCCTCCAGGGTGGAGCCGTCGGCGTCCGTCACCTTGGAGACCATGTGCGGCGCGGCCAGCTCGCCGCCGTTGGCGAGGGCCGCCGAGACCATGGCCATCTGCATGGGGGTCGCGGTCACCTCGAACTGGCCGATGCCGGTCAGCGCCGTCTGCGCCTTGTCCATGCCGGTCGGGTACACGCTCTGCGCCGCCCGCACCGGCACGTCCAGCTTCTCGGTGTCGAAGCCGAAGGCGTCCGCCATCGCCTTGACCTTGTCCTGGCCGAGGTCGGCCGCCGCCTTCGCGAAGACGTTGTTGCAGGAGTACTGGAGAGCCGTGCGCAGCGTCGCGTCCTCGCAGGGGGCGGAGGCGCTCTCGTTCTTCAGGACCGTGGACGTGCCCGGCAGGGTGTACGGGTTCGGGCTGTCCGTCGGCTGGTCCACCGAGTCGTACAGGCCGTTCTCCAGCGCCGCCGAGGCCACCACCAGCTTGAACGTCGAGCCGGGGGCCAGCGGTTGCCGCAGTGCCCGGTTGACCAGGGGCTTGTCGTCGGCGTCCAGCAGCTTCTGCCAGGCGTCGCCGTCCGAGGTACCGCTGATGTCGGAGGGGTCGTACGACGGCGAGGAGACCATCCCGAGGATCCGGCCGGACTCCGGGTCCATCGCGACGGCAGCCCCCCGGTCGTCGCCCAGCGCTTCGGCTGCGGCCTTCTGCACGCCGGGGTCGATCGTGGTCAGCACGTCGCCCGGGGCCGTCCGCTTGCCGGTGATCAGATCGGTGGGATTCTTGAGCCGGTCGTCGGTGCCGTCGAGCACATGGCTGTAGATGCCCTCCAGCTGGGTCGCGCCGTACGCCTGCGAGCTGTAGCCGGTGACCGACGCGTACAGCTCGCCCTCGTCGTAGGTGCGCTTGTAGCGGAGGTCGTCGCCGCTGGTCTCCTTCGAACCGGTGACCGGAGAGCCGGCCACGATGATGTCGCCGAGCGGCTGCGCGTACTGCGCGATCGTGTTCCGCCGGTTGTGTTCGTCGTCTGCGAGCGCCTTGGCTTCGTACCCCTGCACCCAGGTCGCGCGCACCAGCAGTGCGAGAACCATGAGCAGGCAGAAGACCGAAGCGCGCCTGATCGTCTTGTTCATCCCGATGAGGGACGAACGGGACCGTCGGGGCCGTTCCCGTTCGTGTCCCTTCTCACCGGTTTTTCACGTTCCGGACCGGGGACCCGCAGGTGCCCCCGCTCAGGTGTCGAGCCGCAGGATCGCCTCGTCGGTCTCCTCGCCCCTGGCCTCGGCGTACCCCCGGTCCGTGCCGGTCACAACGAACCCGCACTTCTCCAGGACCCGCAGGGAACCCGCGTTGTCGGCCGCGGCCCGCGCGTGCAGCGGGCGCTCCGGTACGGCGTCGAGCAGCGCCCGCAGCGCGGCGGTCGCCAGCCCGCGACCCCAGTGCCTCCGGTCGATCCAGAAGGTGACCTCGCGCTCGTCCGGCGGCCCGTACACGCCGGCGTTGCCCACCACGGCACCGTCGGCGAGCACGGTGCGTATGGTCACGGTGTCGGCGGATCGGATGCGCTGCCAGTGGGCGTTGAACATCGCCCGGTCCGACGGGTCGGCACTGGTGAAGGCGGCCATGCGGACCGCCTCCGGGTCGCTCGTGAACTCGAAGAACAGGGGCAGATCGCCGTCCCGTACCTCGCGCAGGGTGACTCGCATGTCCTCAGAGCCTCCGGGTGGCGAGGGTGAGCCGGTCGCGGGCGTCGAAGAGGGCGTCCTTGACCATCTGCTCGTGGGCGGGCGTGAGCCGGGCGACCGGCACCGAACAGCTGATCGCGTCGCGCGCGGGGGTGCGGTAGGGGATCGCGACGCCGAAGCAGCGCAGTCCGAGGGTGTTCTCCTCGCGGTCCACCGCGTAGCCCTGCTCGCGGACGACGTGCAGTTCCTCGATCAGCTTCTCGCGGTCGGTGAGGGTGTGCTCGGTCAGGGCCGGCAGCGTCTCGGGGAGCATCGTGCGGACCTGCTCGTCGCTGTGGGTGGCCAGCAGGGCCTTGCCGAGTGAGGTGGAGTGGGCGGGCAGCCGGCGGCCGACGCGGGTGAAGGGGCGCAGGTAGTGCTGGGACTGCCGGGTGGCGAGGTAGACCACGTTCGTGCCGTCCAGCCGGGCCAGGTGGATGGTCTCCGTGGTGTCGTCGGAGAGCCGGTCCAGGGTGGGGCGGGCGGAGGCGACGACCTCGTCGCCGTCGATGTACGACGTCCCCACGAGCAGGGCGCGTACGCCGATGCCGTAGCGCGTGCCCGTCGCGTCGGTCTCCACCCAGCCGAGCTCCACGAGCGTGCGCAGGAGCATGTAGAGGCTGGACTTGGGGTAGCCCACGGCCTCCTGCACGGCGGCCAGCGAGTGCATCCCGGGGCGCCCCGCGAAGTATTCGAGGAGCTCCACCGTCCGAACAGCGGACTTGACCTGTGCTCCACCAGACTCGGCAACCGACATGCCTCATGCCCCTTCCAGCCGTCCTGTACGGCCCCGCTTGTACGACCCTGCGACTTCTTGCCAACACCGAAGACCCGGAAATAGAGTTCCCGTGTATTCACGATCAGGAACGCTGTTCAGAATACCGAACAACTTCCCTCGTGTGGCAGTGGACCGGAAGGAAACACGGTGGCAGCAGCACCAGTCTGGAGCGTCGACCCCCGTACGGGGAACCCGCGTGAGCAGGTCGCGGTGGAGGCTACAGCGGAGGAGGTCGACCGTGCCGTCCGGGCGGCGCACGCCGTGCGCGGCGCGCTGGCCGACCGCACCGTGCGCGCCGCCTTCCTGCGCACCGCGGCGGAGCTCCTCGCGGAGGCCCAGCAGCACGTCGTCGAGGCCGCCGACGCGGAGACCGCGCTCGGCCCCGCCCGGCTGACGGGCGAACTCGCCCGCACAGCGGCCCAGTTGCGGGCCTTCGCGGAGGTCGTGGACGAAGGTGCCTTCCTCGACATCCACATCGACCACGAGGACAGCGGCAGGACCCCGCCCTGGCCGGACCTGCGCCGCTACAAGATCCCGCTCGGCGTCGTCGCCGTCTACGCGGCCAGCAACTTCCCGCTCGCTTTCTCCGTCCCCGGCGGCGACACCGCGAGCGCCCTCGCCGCGGGCTGCCCCGTCGTCGTCAAGGCGCACCCCGACCACCCGGCGACCTCCGAGCTCTGTGCCTCGATCCTGCGCCGGGCGGCTGCACGCCACGGCCTGCCCGAGGACGTCCTGACCGTGGTGCACGGCTTCGACGCGGGCGTGGAGCTGGTCAAGCACCCGCTCGTCTCCGCCGCCGGCTTCACCGGCTCCATCCGCGGCGGCCGGGCCCTCTTCGACGCGGCCGCCGCCCGCCCCGCGCCGATCCCCTTCCACGGGGAACTCGGCTCCCTCAACCCCGTCGTCGTCACCGGGGCCGCCGCCGCCGAACGCGCGGAGCAGATCGGCGCCGGTCTCGGCGGCTCGATGACCATGGGCGCGGGCCAGTTCTGCACCAAGCCCGGCTTCGTGTTCGCGCCGTCCGGAGCAGCGGGCGACCAACTGCTCAAGTCCCTGACCGAGACGGTCAGCGGTACCGGTGCCGGGGTCATGCTCGACCACCGGATGCGCGACGCCTTCGTCCAGGGTGTGGCCGAGCGCGCCGCCCTCCCTGACGTGGAGGCCCCGGTCACCCCCGGCGCGGGCGGCGAACACACCGTCTCCCCGGGCTTCCTCACCGTCCCGGCGCGGCGGCTCGCCCAGGAGGGCCCGCACGACGCGCTGCTGGAGGAGTGCTTCGGCCCCGTCACCGTCGTCGCGCGCTACGACTCGGCCGACGAGATCACCGCCGTGCTCTCCCGTCTGCCCGGCAACCTCACGGCCACCCTCCACATCGCCACGGACGAGGCCGACGGAAGTGCGGCCGGGCTGCTGGCCGAGCTCACCCCGCTGGCCGGGCGCGTCCTCGTCAACGGCTGGCCGACCGGCGTCGCCGTCGCCCCCGCCCAGCACCACGGCGGCCCCTACCCGGCCACCACGTCCACCTCCACCTCGGTCGGCGCCACCGCGATCGAGCGCTGGCTGCGTCCGGTCAGCTACCAGACGACGCCCGAGGCCCTGCTGCCGCCGGAGCTGCGCGAGGACAACCCGCTGGGGCTGCCGCGCCGGGTGGACGGGCGGAGCGCATGACGGCTGTCGCGATCCCCGAACTGCCCTTCGGCCTGGAGCCCTACGGCCCCGACGGCGGCTGGACGTACGAGAACGGCGTGCTGAGCGGCTCCGCCGGCGCGAAGCAGGACCGTTTCGTCTCGCCGGGCGGCGAAGCGCTGGAGCCCGCCTCCGACGCGCCGCGCCTGCTGGGCGCGGTGCCGGAGGGCGACTTCCAGCTCATCGCGCGGGTGCGCGTGGGCTTCGCCGCGGCGTTCGACGCGGGGGTGCTCTACCTCCACGTCGGCGAGCGGGACTGGGCGAAGCTCTGCCTCGAACTCTCGCCGGAGCGCCCCACGGTCTGCACCGTCGTCACGCGCGGCCAGTCCGACGACGTCAACTCCGCCGTCGTGGACGGGGACACGCACTGGCTGCGGCTCAGCCGCACCGGCGGCGCGTTCGCCTTCCACGCCTCCGAGGACGGTGAACACTGGACCTTTGTCCGGGTCTTCACCCTCGGGACGGAGCAGGAGCGCGCCGCGGCCCGCGTCGGCTTCCTCGTCCAGTCGCCCACGGGTGACGGCTGCGCGGTGTCGTTCGACCGGATCGCCTACCGGCCCACCGGCCCAGCCGGGCAGCGCGACGGCAGCTGACCCGCGGGCCACGGGACGGCATGCGGCCGGGGCCCGGAGTCCCGAACGGACTCCGGGCCCCGGCCGCCGCCCGGCCGCGCACGGTCAGCCTGCCGCGTACCGCACGAACTGCGCCCAGTGGGCGGGGGAGACGGTCAGGTGGGGTCGGGTGACGTCCTTGGAGTCACGGACGAGGACGGCGTGCCCGCTGGAGGCGACCTCGACGCATTCGCCGCCGTCGCCGGCGCTGTAGGTGCTCCTGGACCAGGCCGGCTCGGTGGTCGCCTCGGGTTCGCCGCTCATGTCTCTCCCGCCAACTCCTCGATCAGCGCCAGGGATTCGCCGGGGCTCAGAGCCTGGCCGCGAATGCTTCCGTATCGTGCGGCCAGAATACGTACCTCCTCGGCGTCGGTGACCAGTCTGTTCGTGCTCTGCACTTCCAGATAGGCGAGCTGCTGCCCTCCCTTCGGTGTGAGCAGGATGAACGGGCCCTCCAGGGCGGGGTGGTCCTCGCAGGCCATGGGGAGCACCTGGATCGTGGTGCTGCGGAGGCGGGCGAGGTGCTGCATGTGTTCGAGTTGAGCGGCGCGCACCTCGTGTCCGCCGACCGATCTGCGCAGTACGGATTCGTCGATGACTGCGCTGACCATCGGTGAGGGCCACCTGGTGAGCGTTTCCTGGCGGGCCAGCCGCGCACTCACCCGCTGTTCGATGGTCGCCTCGTCCAGCAAGGGCTGGCGTGACATGAACGTGGTGCGTGCGTACCCCTCTGTCTGAAGAAGGCCGGGGTAGGTCAGCGTGCTGAAGAAGCTGATCTCCACCGCATCCGCCTCCAGTCGCGCGTAGTCCCGGAACCACGCCGGATGCTTCACCCGCGCCCGCGCTTTCGCCCGCGTCACGTCCTCCTTCGCCGCGCGCAGCAGCCCGCCCGCCCCGAGCAACTCGTCCGCCGCGTCCAGGAACTCCGGCTGCGCCGTGCGCCGGCCCCGCTCCAGGGAGCGGATGAGGTCCTCGCTGTATCCCAGCCGCTCACCCAGCTCCCGCTGGGTGAGGTCCGCCCGCTCCCTGAGCAGCCGGATCTGGCGGCCGACCACCCGGAACAGGTCCGACGCCGCTTCGTCCGATCCGTCGTCGTCGCGGACCGTGCTCTCCAGAACCACCGGTACCTCCGGTACCCGTCGCCTTGGGTACCGGTACACGCTCGTCACGTACCGCGATCACCCCTGGTAAGCGTACGGTCACGGGGCCACGCTGAGTGGCGTGAAGAGCGAATCCGTACACCTCGGTATGCAACAGGCAGTGGTTGAGGCCCCGCAGTTCACGCAGTTGCTCAGCGCCACCCGGCGAGGTGCCCGGCTCGGGCGTCTGCTGACGGTGGAGCAACTCGTCGCCTGGGGGTGGTTCCGTGACGGCGAGGCCACCCACTCCGCCGCCCTCGTGGTCGCGGAGCTGGCCTCCAACGCCGTACGGCACGGGCGCCTGGAGGGGCGGGGCTTCCGGCTCACGCTCGCGCGGCTGGCGAGCGGGGGGCTCAGGATCGAGGTCACCGATCCGCGCGGGGAGCGCCTGCCCGTCCGTTCGGAGGACGGCCTCGGGATGGTGGTCGTGGACGCACTCGCGACGGACTGGGGCGTGCGGCCCTTCCCGCCGTCCGGGAAGACCGTGTGGGCCGAGATCTGCTCGGGCGGGCCCTGATCCCGACCGCGTTCAGTCAGGTCGGGTGAACCCAGGCGCCAAGGACTGCCGGTTCTCCCCCAGAGCGCTTTGGGCCGCGGGGCCCGCGGGGATACCGAGGACCAGGAGCGCGGCGTCGTCGCGGTGCGGGCCGGCGGGCCGCGCGTCCATGATCTCGTCACACAGCTGCTCGAGGGGCGCGCCGGCCAGCGATTCCGCAAGGGTCGCGAGTCCGTCCAGGCACTCGGTGATGGGCCGCTGGGGGTCCTCGACCAGTCCGTCGGTGTAGAGCAGCAGGGTGGTGCCGGGCTCAAGGGTGTGGCTGTGTTCAGGCTGAGCCTGGGTGGGGTCGACGCCGATCATGATGCCCTGGGCTTCGCTCGGGTCCAGGTAGGTCGCTGCGCCGGCAGGGGTGAGTACGAGTGGCGGAGGGTGGCCCGCATTGGTCCAGCGCAGCCGCCAGGAGCCGTTCGGTCTCGGGTGGAGGGTGGCCACGATGAGCGTGGCCATGGTGTCCGAGCCGGTGCGGTGCAGTGCCTGGTCCAGGCGCTGAACGATCCGGGCCGGTGCGTGCGGTTCGTCCAGGGTCAGCACGTACAGCATGCTGCTGAGCAGGTACATGGTCAGGGCCGAGCTGGTGTCGTGGCCCACGACATCGCCGACAACGATGGACCATGCGCCTTCCAAGCCCGGGAACGCCTGATACCAGTCGCCTCCGACCCGTGGGCTGCTGTGGGCGGGGTGGTAGCGGGCCTGGATCTGAAGTGGCCCGAGGTCGGGCAGCTCGGGCAGAAGGTGACGCTGAAGGTCCTCTGCCGTCGCCCGCAGACGCTCGTGGTGACGGGCGTTCTCGATCACGGCCCCCGCGACGTTGGCCAGCGCGGTCAGCAGGTTCTCATCTCCCCTGCTGAAGGGCTGTCCGTCCCGCCGGTCGGTGAGGTAGAGGTTGCCGTAGACCGTGTCCCGGATGCGGATGGGACCACCGAGCAGACTGTGCATGACCGGATGGTTCGGGGGAAAACCGGTGCTGCGGGGGTCGGCGGCCAGGTCCGGAACCCGGATCGGGTAGGGCTCGCGTACCAGGTGGCCCAGGATTCCCGTGCTGTGCGGCAGGTGCCCCACCGCAGCGCGCATGCCGGGCTCGGTGCCTGTGGTGAACAGCTCTGTGAAGACGCCTTCTTCATTGAGTACCCCCAGCGAGCCGTAGCGGGCGTCGACCGCTCGGGCGGCCGCCTCCACCACGCGTTGCAGCACCGTGGCCAGATCCAGATCGGCGCCCATCGCGAGGAGGTCCTCCACCAGCCGGCCCAGCCTGCGGTCCTCGTCCCCGGGGGACTTCTCCAGGCGCAGGCGCATCTCCGCGACCAATGCGTGGCGCGCCTTCTCCTCATCCGTCATGATCTATTCCTCTCACTACTCCCTCCATCGTGCGCGCGCGACGCAGCGGCCAGCCACCGTGAATCGCTCTCTCGCGGCCATCGTCGCGACACCGCTTCAGCAGGACAGGGCACCCCGATCTTCTGCAGCAGACGCTCACCAGCGGCCGGGTGACGCCTCCTGCCGCCGCGCCCTGGCCCCCGCGCCGGGAATCAGCAGGCCGGGGCAGATGTTGGACCGGCGGCGGAGGCGGCCTCCGTACCGGTACAGCAGAGCTGAGAGTGGAAGAGTCATGCGCGTCGAGATCTGGGGCGACATCGCCTGTCCCTGGTGCTACATAGGCAAGGCCCGCTTCGAGAAGGGCCTGGCCGGGTTCGCCCACCGCGACGAGGTCGAGGTGGTTTACCGTTCCTTCGAGCTCGACCCCGGCCGCGCCAAGGGTGACACCGAGAAGGTGATCGACATGCTGGCCAAGAAGTACGGGCGCACCCCCGAGGAGGCCCGGGGCATGGAGGCCAACGTCGCGGCGAACGCGCAGGCCGAAGGGCTCGGCTACCGCAGCGAGGGGCGCGACACCGGCAACACCTTCGACATCCACCGGCTCCTGCACCTCGCCAAGGCCCGCGGGCGCCAGGACGAGCTGCTGAGCCTGGCCTACCGGGCGAACTTCGCCGAGGAACGCTCGGTCTTCGACGACGCGGTGCTGGCCGACCTGGCAGTCGAGGCGGGCCTCGACGCCGACGAGGTACGCGCGGTGCTGGCCGACCCCGAGGCATACGCGGAGGATGTGCGGGCGGACGAGCGTGAGGCGGCCGAGTTCGGCGCCGACGCCGTGCCCTTCTTCGTGCTCGACCGGCGTTACGGGATATCCGGCGGCCAGCCGTCCGAGGTCTTCGTGCAGGCGCTGGAGCAGGCGTGGAAGGACCGCGAGGTCAGCGCGCTCATCCCGCTGGGCGAGGACGGCGCCGTCTGTGACACGGACGGGGCCTGCGAGGTCCCCGCGAGCGGCGCCCAGGTATGAGCACTCCGTCGAACCGCCGCTCAACTCGACGTGATTGACGTCGGATTGGGCGGCGGTCAGGCTGGAGGCATGCAGACTCCCGCGATCGACCAGGTCACAGCCGCCGAGTTCGCCCCTGAGACCACCTATCTCAACACCTCCAGCTGCGGGATCCTGCCCCGCCGGACCGTGCAGGCCGTCAAGGCGCTGGCAGAGGACAACGCGGCGGGCCGTCCGGCCGGTGCGGGCAGTTTCGAGGCGGTGGACGCGGCCAGGTCCGGTTTCGCCCGGCTCGCCGGCGTCGGACCGGACCGGGTCGCCGTCGGCGGCTCCGTCGCCGCACACGTGGGCATTGTCGCGGCGTCGCTTCCCTCCGGAGCGGAAGTCCTGGCCCCGGAGGGGGAGTTCAGCTCCGTCGTGAGCCCGTTCGCGGTGCGCGGCGATCTGAAGATGAGGTACGTCCCGCTGGATGAGCTGGCCGATGCCGTACGCCCCGGTACCGCGATCGTCGCCTTCTCCTCCGTCCAGTCCGCCGACGGCCGGATCGCCGACCTGGACGCGGTCCGCGCGTCCGCCGCCGCGCACGGGGCCCGGACCCTCCTCGACGCGAGCCAGTCGGCGGGCTGGCTGCCACTGGACGCGGGGGCCTGGGACTACACCGTCACCGGCGGCTTCAAGTTCCTGCTGTGCCCCCGGGGCACGTCGTTCCTGACCGTGACCGAGGAGGCGCAGCCGGCCCTCCCCTCGCTCTACGCGGGCTGGGTCGCCGCCGAGGACCGCTGGAACAGCACGTACGGGCCGGTCGGGCAGCTCGCCGTCGACGCGCGGCGGTTCGACGCGGCGGTGGCGTTCTTCGCGTACCACGGAGCCGAGCAGTCATTGGGCCTGCTGCACGAGATCGGGGCGGACGCGCTGTACGCCCGTGCCACCGGGCTCGCCGCCCGTTTCCGTGAAGGGCTGGCGTCGATCGGGCACGAGGCGGTGCCCGGCGGCTCCGCTGTCGTCGCGGTGCCCGGTCTGGGGGACCGTGAACCGGAACTGGCCGCGGCAGGGGTCATGATCTCCGCCAGGGCGGGGAATCTGCGGGCTTCCTTCCACCTCTACAACACCGAGGCCGACGTCGACCGCGCGCTGGACGTGCTCTCCGGCTGAGCCGGCGGCCGCACCGGGCTCTCGCTGGGGCTCGGGCCGGTGGCGCACGCCGGTCACCCGCTTCGCGCCGACGGCACCCGCCCGGGCCCCAGGAACCGGACACCGCGGCCCGGAAGTCCCAACGGCCCGCGTGGCAGACTGCCGGCGTGGACGACGACACGACGCGGGGCGCGGCCCGAGGCTCGACGGACCGTACGGCGCACGGCACACGGATCAGGCCGGGCGGCCCGGCGGACACGCCGGCCATCCTGGACATGCTCGACTCCGCGGTGGCCTGGATGAACGCCCGCGGCAACACCGAACAGTGGGGCACGACCCCGTATTCGCGGATACCCGGCGGCACCGAGCGAATCGAGCGCTACACCACCGTCAACCAGCCCTACGTCGCCGAGCTCGACGGCGTACCCGCCGGAGCCCTGGTGCTGGACTCCGGGCCGAGCCCGCAGATGCCCATCGCGGCCGCCCGGGAGCCGGAGCGCTACGTACGCCTGCTGGTCACCGACCGGCGGCACGCGGGTCTGGGGATCGGGGCGGCCCTGCTGGCCCACGCCGTGGAGGAGACCCGGCGGGCCGCCGTCGGGCTGCTGCGCGTCGACTGCTGGGCGGGCGGGGGAGGGGAACTGGTGGCGTACTACGAACGCAACGGCTTCGTGCCCACCGACACCTTCCTGTCCGGGACCTGGCCGGGGCAGGTGCTGGCCCTGCGGGTCGGCTGAGGCGGTCCGGCGTGCGAGCGGGGCCCCGGGGCCCCGCACCGCTGCCGGCTACAGGGGTGCGCCGTGCCACCTCCACGAGGTGACACGGTCGCGGCCCGGCAGGTCGGCACGGCCGGTGGACCAGAGCAGGACGGTCCACCGGTCCCCGTCGTCCGGGGCGTCGGGAAAGAGCCGGGCGAGCACCCGGTCGCAGAGGTCCCGGGGCGGAGACCAGGAGAGTGACAGACCGGCGGCGATGTCGTGAGTGTGCACCAGCGTCTCGACGACGCCCATCGCGGCGAAGCCCTCCGGGTCGGAGAGCCCGAACACGTGGTGGGACCGCACGTCCGACGAGGTCGTCCGCACCATGGCGGTGAGCAGGGCGCCGCTCGTCTCCAGCGTCTGGAGCAGCCCGGCGGTTCCCGCCTCCGGATCCGCGAAGATCGAGTTCCGAGGGCCGCCCTCGCGCTCGGGCGCGTAGCGGTACGGCACTTCGCGGTCCTGCGGAGGCGTGCGCCCGCCCAGCTGGACGGCGTACGCGAAGAGGTCGTCGCTCAGATGCTCCACGGTCTCCCAGCAGTCCCACTCCAGCGTCCCCGCCGGGATGCGCCAGTCGTCCACCGGGGACTGGGTGAGCGTGTCGACCGCGAGCCGCACCGCCAGCGTCACGTCGTCGGCGGTGACCGGCAGCCGGGCTCCGGTCAGCGCGGCGCGTTCCGGCGCACCGAGCTCCACACAGAACTCGTTGCCCTCGGGGTCGGCCAGCGTCGCCCAGCCCCTGCCGTCGGGCCTGCGATGGTCGCCCACGAGCGTGGCCCCCAGCGCCAGAAGGCGCTCCACCTCCTCGTCGCGGGTCCGGCCCTCGGGACGGAGGTCGAGGTGGATGCGGTTCTTCGTGCTCTTCGGTTCGGGCACCGTGATGAACAGCAGCGCGGCCCCCGGCGTCTCCACCAGCGCCTCGGGGTCACCGGGCTCGTCGTCGTCGGACACGGAGGAACCGAGCACCGCGGCCCAGAAACCGGCGAGCTTGTAGGCGTCGGCACAGTCGACGGTGATGTGCTGCACGAGTGAGGTCATAGGTCCACCCTCTACGGCAACGGGCACTCCGGTCCAGCGAGTTGAACTGCCCCGGGCCGAGGCGGGCCGCACGCCGGAGGGCCGGGACGCACCGCGTGCGTCCCGGCCCTCCGAAGCGTCCTGCCGTCTACTTCACCGGGGTGAAGTCGCGCGCCCCGATGAACTCGGGCCGGCGGATCGGCGCGGCGAACGGCTCCTGCGCGGTGTTCTCCACGCTGTTGAACACGATGAAGACGTTGCTGCGCGCGTACGGGGTGATGTTGTCCCCCGAGCCGTGCATGCAGTTGCAGTCGAACCAGGTCGCCGAACCGGCCTTGCCCGTGAAGAGCTTGATGCCGTGCCGGTCGGCCAGCCTCGTCAGCGATTCGTCGGACGGGATGCCGGCGTCCTGCATCTGCAGGGACTTCTTGTAGTTGTCCTTCGGCGTCTCGCCCGCACAGCCGACGAACGACTTGTGGGAGCCGGGCATGATCATCAGCCCGCCGTTGGTGTCGAAGTTCTCGGTCAGCGCGATCGAGACGGACACGGTCCGCATGTTCGGCAGGCCGTCCTCGGCGTGCCATGTCTCGAAGTCCGAGTGCCAGTAGAAGCCCGACGCCCCGAAGCCCGGCTTGACGTTGATCCGCGACTGGTGGACGTACACGTCGGAACCGAGGATCTGGCGGGCCCGGCCGACCACGCGCTCGTCGCTGACGAGCTTCGCGAAGACCTCGCTGAGCTTGTGCACCTCGAACACGGACCGCACGCTCTGCGACTTCGGCTCGATGATCGAGCGCTCGTCGGCCCGGACCGCCGGGTCGGAGATGAGACGCTCCAGTTCCGCCTGGTAGACGCCCAGTTCGCCGGGGGTGACGATCTGGTCGACGGTGAGGAACCCGTTCTCCTCGAAGCCCTGGAGGTCCTTGGCGGTGACGGGCCCCGGCGCGCCCGGCGCGGACCAGATGACCGGGTCCTGGCGGGGAGTGGTCATCTCGGCGGCGCCGCGCGAGGGGTACAGGTCGGTGCGTACGTCGGTGGTCATGGTTCAGCCCTCCTCTGTCAGCAGCGGGTAGACACCGTTCTCGTCATGGTCCTCCCGTCCGGTGACGGGGGGATTGAAGACGCACACGCAGCGGAAGTCGGTCTTGGGCCGCAGCGTGTGGTGCTCGTGTCCGTCCAGCAGGTACATCGTCCCGGGGGAGATCCAGTGCGTCTCGCCGGTCTCGTCGTTGGTGAGCTCGGCCTCGCCCTCGGTGCACAGAACGGCCTCGATGTGGTTCGCGTACCACATCGACGTCTCCGTGCCCGCGTAGAGCACGGTCTCGTGCAGCGAGAAGCCCACCTTCTCCTTGGCGAGCACGATGCGCTTGCTCTCCCAGGTCCCTGAAGCGGACTTGATGTGCCGGTCGGTGTTCTCGATGTCGCTGAAAGATCGGACGATCACGGTGGGATGGTGCCTTTCTCTTCTGTCCTGCTCAGTGGTGCCTCCGCGGGGGATGTACCCCGCTCAGGCGGTCGTCTCACGGACGGACCGGGCCAGTGTGCGCAGGCCCTCGTCCAGCTCCTCGGGGGTGATGGTGAGCGGCGGCAGCAGCTTCACGACCTCGGACTGCGGGCCCGATGTCTCCAGCAGCAGACCCAGCTCGAACGCGCGTGCGCAGACGGCGGATGCGCGCGCCGGGTCGGTGAACTCCAGGCCCCAGACCAGACCGCGGCCACGGAACTGCGCGGTGGCCTCCTCGCCGCAGATGGCGAGCAGCGTCTGCTCCACCTGCTGGCCACGGGCCAGGGTCTGCTTCTCCATCTGCCCGTCGGCCCAGTAGGCGTCGAGCGTGGCAGCGGCGGTGACGAAGGCCGGGTTGTTGCCGCGGAAGGTGCCGTTGTGCTCGCCCGGCTCCCAGATGTCCAGCTCGCCCTTGAAGAGGCAGAGCGACATGGGCAGACCGTAGCCGCTGATCGACTTCGACAGGGTGACGATGTCCGGGACGATGCCGGCCTCCTCGAAGGAGAAGAAGCCGCCGGTACGGCCGCAGCCCATCTGGATGTCGTCGACGATCAGGAGCATGTCCTGGCGGTGGCAGAGGTCCTGCAGCGCGCGGAGCCACTCGGCGCGGGCGACGTTGATGCCGCCCTCGCCCTGCACGGTCTCCACGATCACGGCGGCGGGCTTGTTGAGCCCCGAACCCTGGTCCTCCAGGAGCCGCTCGAACCAGAGGAAGTCGGGCACCTGGCCGTCGAAGTAGTTGTCGAACGGCATCGGGGTGCCGTGCACCAGCGGGATGCCGGCGCCGGCCCTCTTGAAGGCGTTGCCGGTCACGGCGAGCGAGCCGAGCGACATGCCGTGGAAGGCGTTGGTGAAGGAGACGACGGACTCGCGGCCCTTGACCTTGCGGGCGAGCTTCAGCGCCGACTCGACGGCGTTCGTGCCGGTCGGGCCGGGGAACATCACCTTGTAGGGCAGGTCGCGGGGGCGCAGGATGACGTTCTCGAATGTCTCCAGGAAGGCCCGTTTGGCCGTCGTCGCCATGTCCAGGCCGTGGGTGATGCCGTCGCGCTCGATGTAGTCGATCAGCGCGCGTTTCAGCACCGGATTGTTGTGGCCGTAGTTGAGCGATCCGGCACCGGCGAAGAAGTCCAGGTAGGAGTGGCCGTCCTCGTCCGTGAGCCGGGCGCCCTGCGCGCGGTCGAAGACCGCGGGCCAGCTGCGGCAGTAGCTGCGTACTTCCGACTCAAGGCTCTCGAAGACACTCAGTGCGGGCGGGGTGATGGTCACAGCGGATCTCCTGCTCGAGGGGGGGTGTGACGGGCGGCGGGTCGGACGTGCCCCGGGGAACCGCGCCCGGGCGGGGGCGCGGAGGGGCGGAGGGGGCCCTAGAACGGACCGATGCGGTACAGCACTTCCGGCAGGTGCGTTCCCTCGGGGAACAGAGCACCGTCGAACAGCACCTCGTGCTCCAGGGGCGCGTCGTGCCGCTGGGCGAAGGAGGTGAACAGACGGTCGGATGCGGAGTTGTCCGGCGTGATGGTCGTCTCGACCGAGGCCAGGCCCTGCTCGGAGGCGACGCGGGCGGTCAGCGCGTCCAGCAGCGACGCCGCCAGTCCCTTGCCGCGGTGGGCTCGGTCGACGGCCACCTGCCAGACGACGAGCGTCTCGGGGCGGTCGGGACGGATGTACCCGGTCACGAAGGCGATCGGGTCGCCGTTCTCGTCGCGGGCGACCACGGAGGTCGCCGCGAAGTCACGGCACCACAGCAGGTAGCTGTACGAGGAGTTCAGGTCGAGTACCTCGGAGTCGCGGGCGATGCGCCACATCGCGGCTCCGTCCTCCACTCGTGGGGTGTCGATTCTGAGGAATTCGCTTCGGGCACGGGCAAAATCTGCTGGTGCGGCGGTCATGCGAATTGAATTTACCCAGCAAAAATCAAAATTGCATCGCCGGAAGGGGTTGGGTCAGCAGGAAAACTGTGTTATCACCCGGGCACGGGCCGACCTGGATGGGGTGAAAATTTGAATGCACTTGTCCTGAATTTATCGGGCATAACGGAATGGATGTGGGGTCGGTCACATCGTTGTAACCCCCACGACACACGGCCGGATTGGGTGGTTCCCTCCCGCACGAACTCCCGCGTTTAGGAATGCCAAGAGCGGGAAGACGAATGCGGGGAGCTGCTCCGGAAAAGCAGCTCCCCTTTTATGCGGGTCAATTGGGCCGAACGGGTGAACCCGTGGAATTCATCAGGCGGGCCAGGTTTCCCGCACGGCTTCGCGGGCAGCATCGAGGTCGGTGTCCAGACCCGCGTCCGCCAGCGCGCTCCCCAGGGCGGCCAGCGAGGACACCACCGCGTCACGGGTCGCCTCCGTGCCGTAGTGATTGACCCGGATCATCTCCTTGGCCAGCGCCCCACCGCCCGCGATCAGCGGCAGCGAGGGGTCGGTCGCCAGGGCCCTGGCGACCAGCGCCGAAGCGTCCAGACCGGCCGGGGCGCGCAGGGTCGTGGCCACCGGTGCCGCGTCCCGGGCATCGTGGACGTACGGCTCCAGTCCGCCGCCGAGCGCCGTGGCGCCCGCGCGGGTCGCCGCCGCCGCGGAGGCGTGCCGGGCGGTCACGGTGTCCAGACCCTCCGACTCGATCCGCTCCAGGCAGGCCTCCAGCGCGAGCATCTCCAGCTGTGCGGGGGCGTGCGGCAGCGCCGCGCGGCCGCCGTCGATCCAGCGCGCCTTCCAGTCGAGCAGTGAGAGATAGGACTGACGCGGAGCCCGCGGGTTCGCGGCCATCCGGTCCCAGGCCCGCGCGCTCACGGACACGGCGGAGACACCGGCCGGCCCGCCCATCGCCTTCTGTGCGCCGATGACGCACAGATCCACCCCCCAGGCGTCCGGCAGCAGCGGCTCGGCGCCGACCGACGCGACGGCGTCCAGCATGAACAGCGCGCCGTGCGCGCGGACGGCCTCACCGATCCCGGCGACCGGATTGGTGTTCCCGGTCGCCGCCTCGGCGTGCACCAGCGACACGAAGTCGATCTCCGGGTGCTCGGCCAGTGCCCGCTCGACCTGCTCGGCGGTGACCGCGGAGTGGAACGGGACCGCGAGGTCGACGACCTCGGCACCGCAGTCGCGCAGCCAGTTGCCGAAGGTCTGGCCGTACGGCCCGGTGACGACGTTGAGCGCGGTCGAGCCGGGACGGGCGCCGCCCCGGATGCAGCCCTCGAGGGGCAGCAGCGCCTCGCCCTGCATGATGACGACGTCCTGCTCGGTGTCGAGGAGGCCGGCCACCCGCCGCTCGATCGCCGCGAAACGTGCGGCGGTGAGCGGGGCGAGGTCGAGGAACGGGTGCGTCACGGTGGTGCTCTCTTCGGGTCGGCCGGTGCGCGGTCAGCGCCTGCGTCGAGGGTACCCAGCGCCTCCCGGAGCCCCGTCGGGACGGCCTCGTACAGTGCTGTGCATGAGTGATCACGAGGTGGCGCCGGTGCTGCGGATCAAGGGGCGGGTGCTCGTCGGACCCGATGAGGTGAGAGACGGGCTCTGGGCCGTCGACGGGCGCGTCACCTACGAGCGGCCGCCCGGCGCGGACGACGCCGTGACGCTCACCGGGTGGGCGCTTCCCGGCCTGGTCGACGCGCACTGCCACGTCGGCCTCGACCACCGGGGGCCCGTCGACGCGGCGACCAGCGAGAAGCAGGCCCTCGCCGACCGGGAGGCCGGCACGCTGCTCATCCGGGACGCGGGATCGCCCTCCGACACCCGGTGGGTGGACGAGCGCGAGGACCTGCCGAAGATCATCCGTGCGGGACGCCACATCGCCAGGACCCGCCGCTACATCCGTAACTACGCCCATGAGATCGAGCCCGGCGACCTGGTCGCCTACGTCGCCCGGGAGGCGCGGCGCGGCGACGGCTGGGTGAAGCTCGTGGGCGACTGGATCGACCGGGACGCCGGGGACCTGACGGCGTGCTGGCCCCGCGGAGAGGTCGAGGCCGCGATCGCCGAGGCGCACCGGCTCGGTGCCAGGGTCACGGCGCACTGCTTCGCCGAGGCGGCCCTCCGCGATCTGGTGGAGGCCGGCATCGACTGCATCGAGCACGCGACGGGGCTGACCGAGGACACCGTGCCGCTCTTCGCCGAGCGGGGTGTGGCGATCGTGCCCACGCTGGTCAACATCGCCACGTTCCCGGACCTCGCGGCAGGCGGTGAGGCCAGGTTCCCGCGCTGGTCCGCGCACATGCGCCGGCTCCACGCGAGCCGCTACGACACGGTGCGCGCGGCGTACGACGCGGGCATCCCGGTGTTCGCCGGCACGGACGCGGGCGGTTCGCTGGCCCACGGGCTGATCGCGGAGGAGGTCGCCGAGCTGGTGAAGGCCGGCATCCCGCCGGTGGACGCCCTCTCCGCCACGGCCTGGGGCGCACGGCGGTGGCTCGGGCGCCCGGTACTGGAGGAGGGCGCCCCCGCCGACCTGGTGCTGTACGACGAGGATCCGAGGAAGGACGTGAGGGTGCTGTCCGCTCCCCGCCGGGTGGTGCTCAATGGCAGGGTGACGGGCTGACGCGGGTTGACTCCGAACGAGGCGCCGTGTTGACCAGCGGTGACCCCCGGCCCCACCGCTCGTTGACCACCTCCTTCTCGTGACCCGCGGGCGGGGTGGCAGACCGTCCCGGCCGTCGGAAGAGTGACGGTGTGGAACTCCTGTGCCGCTGGATTCGAATGCACGCGCGGAAACCCCCCTTTGGGGTGAACTGGCGTTAGGTGTCCGCCAGTTCACTCTCCGTGCGTAAAGATTCACGGAGTCGAGGCCACCGGTGCCCGCGATGTCCCCCATTGGACGGCGCCGGCGGCTCCATGTCTCATGTGGGGGTTCCACCATCTTGAACAGCAACACCTTCCGCCTGGCCGCCCTGGCCGTCGCCGCGGCTCCCGTCGCCCTGCTTGTCGCCGTCCCCGCGCAGGCAGCCACCGCGACCGCCCCGGCCACACCGGGAGGCGGCCACGGAAAGGCGAGCGCGGTCGTGCTGCGCGCCGGGCTGGACGTCTCGCTCGTGAACAAGTCGGTCCAGGTGCCGCTCCGGACCAGCCTCAACGAGGTGCACGCGCCGGCGAGCGCCGAGAGGACGGTGCTCAGCGTGGAGCTCGACGGCGCCGAGAAGGGCCGCCCCATCCACCTGCTGAAGGCGGACGTGGCCACGGCGGACGCCACGGTGGACGCGCGCAGGGCCCAGGGGTACGCGAACATCGCCAAAGCCCGGGTCCACCTGCCGGGACTGCCGCTGCTGTCACTGATCGAGGTCGAGAAGGTCACGTCGAAGGCGACCTGCCAGGTGGGCAGGAAGCCGGTCGCGGAGTCCAACGTCCTCGGGCGCGTCTCGGTGCTCGGCAAGAGGATCCGGCTGACCTCCGGCGGCACCACGGAGGTCGAGGTGCCGGGGGTCGGCGAGGTGACGCTCGGCCTGTCGAAGACCGGCACCACCTCGCGGACGGCGGCCGCGACCGCGCTGAGCCTTCGGGTGTCGGTGAACCCGCTGAAGCTGAACGTCGCCGAGGTCGAGGGGGAGATCACGCTCGCCGAGGCGACGTGCGAGACGCCGAGGGGCGGCGGGTCGCACAACGGGGGCCAGCACAACGGCGGTTCCGGCAACGGTGGGTCCGAGGACGGAGGGTCGGAGAACGGGGGACCGGACGACGGGGACACCGGTGGTTCGACGAGCGGTCCGACGGGCGGTTCGACCAGCGGCTCCACAGGCGGCGACGGCGGCTCGGGCGACACGGGGGGCTCCGGTGACACAGGTACGGAAGGGAGCGGCACGGGCGGCAAGGAGGAGCCGGTCGACGTGAAGCCGCAGACCGGCGCCGACCCGGTCCGGGCCGCCGGCACCGGCGACCTCGCCGAGACCGGCTCCAGTTCCTCGACGCCGTACATCGCGGGCGGCGCCGCCGTCCTGCTGGCGGTCGGGGCCGGTGCCACCGTAATCGCCCGCAGGCGCGCCCAGGGCTGACCGGTCCACCGGGCGGGGAGAGCGGTGTCCGCGCGGCGGAACACCGCTCTCCCCACCGGGGACGGTCCTCAGCCCGCGGCTCTTCGCGGCAGGCCCTGCAAGGCCAGGTCGAGGGCCTGCAGGAACCGGTTGGTCGTCACGCGGTCGCGCACGGCGAGCCGCAGCCACTCGCTCCCCAGCCCCGGGAACGTGTCCCCGCGCCGCGCCGCGAAGCCCCGCGAGCGCAGCAGCTCACGCACCTCGTCCGCGCGCTCCAGCCGCAGCAGCACGAACGGCCCCGCGGCCGGCTCCACGACCGTCACCTCGCTGAACTCCGCGAGCCCGGCCAGCAGATGTGCCCGGTCCACCGTGATCCGGTCCGCCGCGTCCGCCGCCTCGACCAGTGCGCGCGGATCCATGCAGGCCTCGGCGGCCGCCAGAGCCGGCGAGGACACCGGCCACAGCGGCTGAGCCTCCTGCAGCAGGGCGGTCGTCGCGGGATCCGCCAGCACGTAGCCGATCCGCAGGCCCGCCAGGCCCCACGTCTTGGTCAGGCTCCGCAGCACCACGAGGCCGGGGATGTCCTGACGCCCGCACAGAGCCTCCCGCTCACCCGGGACGACATCCATGAACGCCTCGTCGACCACCAGCGTCCGCCCGGGCCGCGCCAGTTCCTCGAGCACCGCGGCGGGATGGAGCACGGAGGTCGGGTTCGTCGGATTGCCGACCACCACCAGGTCCGCGTCCTCGGGCACGGCCGCCGGATCGAGCCGGAACCCGTCCTCAGGGCGCAGCAGCACCCGCCCCACCTCGTGACCCGCCGCGCGCAGGGCGGCCTCGGGCTCGGTGAACTGCGGATGCACCACGACCGGCCGGCGGGCCGGCAGGGCCCGCGCGATCAGCACGAACGCCTCGGCGGCACCCGCCGTGAGCAGGACCCGCTCCTCGGGCAGACCGTGGCGTGCGGCCACCGCCGCACGTGCCTGCCGCCCGTCCGGATAGGCGGCCAGGGAACCGAGCGACGCGGTGATGCGCTCGCGCAGCCAGTCCGGGGGTGTGCCGGTCCGTACGTTCACGGCCAGATCGGTCAGATTCAGACCGCGTATCTCCGCGTCACCGTGGTGCCTCAGATCGGGCCCGGTGTTCTCGACGTGCTTCGTGGGGGGGAGCATGGCAGCCATGGTGGACGGCCGGGCGCCATTCGTCGATGCCCGGGTTCCGGACATCGGGTTCCGGCGCGCCACCGCACAGGTCACCGACGCCGACTTCCGCTTGGGGACGAGCAGTTCACCGGCGGTCATCAGAGCGGCGGCCTCGGCGACCGACCCGGTGGCCACGGCGGCACGCGGTACGGCCGAGGGGTTGGGCACCGCGACCGCGGCCAGCTCCTGGGCCGTGTACGACCGCAGCGGTACACCCAGCCGCGCCGCCGCGCCGACGACGCCCGCATCGGCCGCCCTCGTGTCCAGCGTCGCCAGCTCGACCACGTCCTCGGCCGCGAGACCGGCCACCTCCAGCGTCCCGCGGATCAGCTCGACCACCTCCTCGGCAGGGGCGCCCCGGCGGGCGCCGACACCCACGACGAGCGCGTACCGGGTCATCGGAGTGCGTCCTTCCTGGGGGACACGAGTGAGGGGAACCTGAGGTGCGGAGAGCGGGGTCGATCCGCTAGCAAGGGCCCATGGCGGTATTCGTCGCGCTCGGCGCGTTCCTGATGACCCTGGCGGGCGGCTGGGTCGCGCAGCGCGTCAGCGACCGCCGGCACCTCGTGCTCGGATTCGCCGGCGGGCTGATGCTGGGGGTGGTGGGACTCGATCTGCTGCCCGAGGCGATCGAGGCCGCGGGCGAGCACGTCTTCGGGGTCCCCGCCGCGCTCCTGCTCTTCGTGGGCGGGTTTCTGACGGCCCATGTCGTCGAGCGGTCCCTGGCCGTACGCCAGGCGGCACACGGGGCGAGCGAGGAACGGGTACCGCAGGTCGGTCTCACGGCGGCGGCCGCGCTGGTGGGCCACAGCCTGATGGACGGTGTCGCGCTCGGCGCCGCCTTCCAGATCGGCGGCGGGATCGGGGCGGCCGTCGCGCTCGCCGTCATCACCCACGACTTCGCCGACGGCTTCAACACGTACACCATCACCAGCCTCTACGGGAACGCCCGCCGCAAGGCGCTCCTGATGCTGCTCGCGGACGCGCTGGCCCCGATCGTGGGCGCCGCGACCACCCTGCTGTTCACCCTTCCGGCGGAACTCCTCGGCTGCTATCTCGGCTTCTTCGGCGGAGTGCTCCTCTACCTCGCGGCGGCCGAGATCCTCCCCGAGGCCCACCACGACCACCCGGCCCGCTCCACGCTGCTCTGCACCGTCGCGGGAGTGGGCTTCATCTGGCTGGTGGTCGGCATCGCGGAGTGACCCGGCCTCCGTCGCCTCCCACGCCGCTCCGCGACGGCGACCCACGGGACTCACCCCCCGCACCGCTCCACGAAACGCAGGGCGACACCGGGCTCGGCCGCCCAGTGCGTGTGCAGGTAGCTCGCGTGCACACCGCCCCGCACGAAGCCCTCGACGCGCCGCTCCGGCTGGAGCAGCCCCCAGGCCGGGGTCTCCCCGGACCCGGGCTCCAGCACCGTCCGGTGGAACTCGTGGCCCCGCATCCGGGTCCCCGCCGCCGCCAGCACGCTGTCGGACACCGCGACCGCCTGCCGGTAGCCGAGCGTCAGCCTCTCGGACATCCGGGCCGAGGCGTCCAGCACCCCGCACATCGGGCGCCCGTCGAGTTCGCGGGCGAGATAGAGCAGGCCCGCGCACTCGGCCGCCACGGGGGCACCGGACGCGGCGAGTGCGGTGACCGCCCGCCGCAGCGGCTCGTTGGCCGACAGTTCCGGCGCGTACACCTCGGGAAAACCGCCCCCGATGACCAGCCCCGCCGTTCCCGCGGGCAGCTTCTCGTCGTGCAGCGGATCGAAGACGACGACCTCGGCGCCGGCCGCCCCGAGCAGTTCGGCGTGTTCCGCGTAGGCGAACGTGAACGCCGCCCCGCCCGCGACCGCCACCACAGGCCGGGCGGGCGGCACCGGATGCCGCTCGGGCTCCCACGCCTCGCCGGGCAGGGCGGGCGCCGTACGGGCCAGCGCCATCAGGGCGTCCAGGTCGCAGCCCTCGCGCACCCGGTCGCCCATCGCCCGTACCGCGTCGAGGGCGTCCGCCCGGCGCTCGGCCACCGGGACGAGCCCCAGGTGGCGCGACGGCGTCGCGACCTGCGGCGCCCGCCGCAGCACCCCGAGCACCGGCAGCCCGGACTCGTCGAGCGCCTCGCGCAACAGTGCCTCGTGACGGTCGGAGGCCACCTTGTTGAGGATCACCCCGCCGATCCGCACCTCCGGGTCCCAGGAGGCGAAACCGTGGACGAGCGCGGCGACCGAACGTGACTGCGAGGACGCGTCGACCACCAGAACCACGGGCGCCCTGAGCAGTTTGGAGACCTGCGCGGTCGAGGCGAGTTCGCCCTGCCCGGACGCCCCGTCGTACAGCCCCATCACCCCTTCGACCACGGCCAGGTCGCAGCCGCCCGCCCCGCGCGTGAACAGCGGGCCGATCAGATCCGGCCCGCACATGTAGGCGTCGAGGTTGCGCCCCGGGCGGCCGGTCGCCAGCGCGTGGTAACCCGGATCGATGTAGTCGGGCCCCACCTTGTGCGGGGACACGGCGAGACCGCGCTCCGCGAAGGCGGCCATCAGACCCGTGGCGACCGTGGTCTTGCCGCTGCCCGAGGAGGGCGCGGCGACGACCAGACGGGGGACGCTCACCACTCGATGCCTCGCTGGCCCTTCTGGCCCGCGTCCATCGGGTGCTTGACCTTCGACATGTCGGTCACCAGGTCGGCGGCCTCGACCAGCTTCTGCGGGGCGTTCCGTCCGGTGATCACCACGTGCTGCGTCCCCGGGCGGTCACGCATCACCTCGACGACCTCGTCGGTGTCGATCCAGCCCCAGTGCATCGGGTAGGCGAACTCGTCGAGCACGTACAGCTTGTACGTCTCGGCCGCCAGGTCACGCTTGACCTGCTCCCACCCCTCGCGGGCCTTCTCCTCGTTGTCGGAGTTGTCGCCGTGCAGGCCGCGCTGGACCCACGACCAGCCCTCGCCCATCTTGTGCCAGTCGACGCTGCCGCCCTCGCCGCTCGCCCCCAGCACCTTCAGCGCGTTCTCCTCGCCGACCTTCCACTTCGCCGACTTCACGAACTGGAACACCCCGATCGGCCAGCCCTGGTTCCAGGCCCGCAGTGCCAGCCCGAAGGCCGCGGTCGACTTCCCCTTGCCGACGCCCGTGTGGACGAACAGCAGCGGACGGTTGCGCCGCTGCCGTGTCGTCAGGCCGTCGTCCGGTACCGATACCGGCTGTCCCTGTGGCACTACGCGGCCCTCCCGGCAGCAGTGATGTCCTTGACCAGCCCGGCGATCGAGTCGGCCCGCAGCTCGTCGAGCGTGACCGCGCTGCCTCCCAGATCCCGGGCGAGCTGTGCGGCGAGACCGAGGCGCACGAACCCCGACTCGCAGTCCACGACGACCGACGCGGTGCCCTCGGAGGCGTGCAGCCGTCCGGCCCGCGCAGCCAGCGCCAGCGGGTCGACTCCGCCGGTCGCCCGGCCGTCCGTCACCACGACGAGCAGCGGCCGCCGCGACGGGTCGCGCAGCCGCTCCACCCGCAGCACGTCGTGCGCCTTCAGCAGACCGGCCGCCAGCGGGGTGCGCCCGCCGGTCGGCAGCGACTCCAGCCGCGCGGCCGCCGCGTCCACCGACGAGGTCGGCGGCAGCGCCACCTCGGCGTCCTTGCCACGGAAGGTGACCAGGCCGACCTTGTCCCGGCGCTGGTAGGCGTCCAGCAGCAGTGACATCACCGCGCCCTTCACGGCGCCCATCCGCTGCCGGGCCGCCATCGACCCGGAGGCGTCCACGACGAAGAGCACGAGATTGCCCTCCCGGCCCTCCCGCGTCGCCTGCCGCAGATCGTCCCGCCGTACGACCAGACCCCGGCCCGACCGCCCCCGCGCCCGCTGGTGCGGGGCCGCCGCCTGCACGGTGGCGGCCAGGTGCAGCTTCGTCAGCGCCCCCTCGGGCCGCCGCGACCCGGTGGTCCGCCCGTGCTCGGTGCGCGCCCGGGAGCGCCGCCCGGCCGCGCCCTCGCCGAGCCCGGGAACGCTCAGCATCTTCGTGCGGAACGGCTCGCCCGACCGCACCGCCCGCTGCTCCTCGGCACCGCCGACGGGTGCGGGCGCGTCGCCGCTCCCCGCCTCCTCGCCGCCCGGCGCGTCGGAGCCGTCGGCACCGCCGCCTTCGGGGCCGCCGCCCTGCGGAGGCACACCGCCGCCGGGACCGTCGGGGTCCGGTTCGTCGTCGCTCCCGCCCCGGTCGTCCTTCGCGTCTTCGAGCGCGTCGTCCAGCTTGTCCTCGTCCAGCCCCGGCGCGTCGAACGGATTGCGCCGCCGCCGGTGGGGGAGCGCCAGCAGAGCCGCCTGACGCACGTCGTCCGCCACGACGTCCTCGCGGCCGGCCCACGCGGCGAGCGCGGTCGCGGTACGGGCCATGACGATGTCGGCCCGCATCCCGTCCACCTCGAACGCCGCGCACGTCGCCGCGATCTGACGCAGCGCGCCGTCCCCGAGCACCACCCGGGGGAGCAGGGCGCGAGCGGCGGCGATCCGCTCCCGCAGAGCGGTCTCCTCGTCGGCCCACCGCTCGGCGAAGCCCGCCGGGTCGTCGTCGTACGCGAGCCGGCGGCGCACGACCTCGACGCGCACGTCGGTCTCGCGTGACGCGGCCACCTCGACGGTGAGCCCGAAGCGGTCCAGCAACTGCGGCCGGAGCTCGCCCTCCTCGGGGTTCATCGTCCCGACCAGCAGGAAGCGCGCCGCGTGCCGCACGGACACACCCTCGCGCTCGACGTACGAGGCACCCATGGCCGCCGCGTCGAGCAGCAGGTCCACCAGGTGGTCGTGGAGGAGGTTGACCTCGTCCACGTACAGGATCCCGCGGTGCGCGTCGGCGAGCAGGCCCGGCTCGAAGGCCTTCACGCCCTCGGACAGCGCCCGTTCGATGTCGAGCGCCCCGACGAGGCGGTCCTCCGACGCGCCGACCGGCAGCTCCACGGTCCGCGCCGCACGCGACACACCGGTCTCCGCCTCGTGCGGGCCGTCGGGACACGCCGGATCGGGCGCCCCCGGGTCGCACGAGAAACGGCACCCGGCGACCACCGGGACCTCGGGCATGAGCGCGGCGAGCGCACGCACGGCGGTCGACTTCGCGGTGCCCTTCTCGCCTCTGACGAGCACCCCGCCCACGGCGGGACTGACGGCGTTGAGCAGGAGCCCGAGCCGTAGATCGTCCTGCCCGACGATGGCGGTGAAGGGGTACGGCGTACTCACAGGGCCTCCTCGGTCGCGTGTACTTCGGTCCCGGCGTCCGGCACGGCCGGGGCGCCCTCGGGGGCGTACGGCCCCGTCGCCGGGGGACGGGCGGGAGCCGGCGCGGGCGCGCCCGGCGGCACGAAGGGCAGCCCGGCCGGCGCCCCCTTCTCGATCAGCCGCCACAGGGCGTCCGTGTCCGCGTGCTCCTCGATCAGATCCCCCAGCCGGTCGAGCTGTTCCTCCCGCAGCGCCGCGAAACTCGTGTCCGGGGCCGCGGTGAACCGCCGCCCGGCCGCCCGGGCGACCTCACCCAGGAACGCGCGTCTGAAGGCGTCGCTCTCCAGCGATCCGTGCCAGTGCGTCCCCCACACCGAGCCCACCCGGCACCCGTCCAGGAAGGGCTCGCCGCCGCGCACGTCGGCGACCCCGTGATGGATCTCGTACCCCTCCACGGGCTCGCCCAGCGCCGACCCCACCGGCCGGCCCAGCACCTTCTCCCGGCCGAAGCGGACCCGCACCGGCAGCAGTCCGAGCCCGTCCACCACACCGGCCCGCGACTCCACGTCGTCCTCGATGCGCTCGCCCAGCACCTGGAACCCGCCGCAGATCCCCAGCACGGGCCGCCCCTCGGCCGCCCGCCGCAGCAACGCCTGCGCCAGTCCGCGCTCCCGCAGCCACGCCAGCGCCTTCACGGTGCCCCGCGTGCCGGGCACGATCACGAGGTCCGCGTCGGCGAGCTCCTCCGCGCGGTCCACGAACCGCACGACCACACCGGGCTCGGCCGCCAGCGCGTCCACATCGGTGAAGTTCGACATCAGGGGTACGGCACACACGGCGACCCGCAGCACGTCCTCGCCGTGGGGCGGCGCCACGACCGACTCGCGCACGGTGCCGCGCATCGAGACCCGCAGGCCGTCCTCCTCGTCGATGCCCAGCCCGTGGGCGTACGGCAGCACGCCGAAGGTCCGCCGCCCCGTCAGCCCGTGCAGCATGTCGAGGCCCGGCTCCAGCAGCGACACGTCACCGCGGAACTTGTTCACGAGGTACCCGGCGACCAGCGACTGGTCCTCGGCGCTCAGGAGCGCCGTCGTGCCGAAGAACGAGGCGAACACACCGCCCCGGTCGATGTCGCCGACCACCAGCACGGGGAAGTCCGCGGCCCGCGCGATGCCCATGTTGACGATGTCCGTGCGCCGCAGGTTGATCTCGGCGGGACTGCCCGCCCCCTCGCAGATCACGGCGTCGTACGAGCCCCGCAGCTGCTCCAGGCAGTCCACGACCGTGCCCAGCAGCGCTTCCTGACGCCCCCCGTGGTAGCCGCGGGCGCTCATCTCGCCGACCGGCCTGCCCATCAGGACGACCTGGCTGGAACGGTCGCTGCCCGGCTTCAGCAGCACCGGGTTCATCAGGGCCGACGGCTCCACCCGGGCGGCCTGCGCCTGCATCGCCTGGGCGCGGCCGATCTCCGCACCCTCCCGGGTGACGAAGGAGTTCAGCGACATGTTCTGCGCCTTGAACGGCGCGACCTTCACCCCCCGGCGCACCAGCCAACGGCAGATCCCGGCCGTGACGACGCTCTTGCCCGCGTCCGAGGTGGTTCCGGCCACCAGCAGTCCGCCGCTCATCTGCCCCTCCGTCCCCTGGCCAGCCGCCCCGCCGCGCACACGCCGAGGGCCAGCACACTCACCCGGCGCGACAGCCGCACCGCGCGTTCGATGTCGGCGACCCGCACGTCACGGCCCGCCTCCCCGTTGAGCACGGGCCGGTGCTCGACCCGTCCGCCGTAGGCGAGGGTCCCGCCCAGACGTACGCCCAGGGCCCCCGCGAACGCGGCCTCCACCGGGCCGGCGTTGGGGCTCGGGTGCTGGCCGGCATCCGAGCGCCAGGCCCGGACGGCCTCGCGCGGGCGGCCCCCGGCGGCCACCGCGAGCGCGGCGGTGAGCCGGGCCCCGGGCCAGCCCGCGAGGTCGTCGAGCCGGGCCGACGCCCAGCCGTAGCGCCGGTAGCGGGGCGACTTGTGCCCCACCATGGCGTCGAGGGTGTTCACCGCGCGGAAGCCGATCAGCCCGGGAACCCCGCCGAAGGCGCCCCACACCAGGGCCCCCACGACGGCGTCGGAGGTGTTCTCGGCGACGGACTCGACGACCGCCCTGGCGATCTGCGGCCCGTCGAGCGCCTGCGGGTCGCGGCCGCACAGGTGCGGCAGGCGCTCCCGGGCCAGTTCGACGTCCCCGGCTTCCAGGGCTCCGCCGATGGCGCGGGCCTCGCGGCCCAGCGACGTACCCCCGACGACGGACCAGGTGGCGGCGGCGGTCAGTGCCACAGCGGCGGCGGGACGGTTCCGTACGGCGCGGGCCGCCAGCGCGGCGGCGGCCGTGGCACCGCCCGCGCAGACGAGCGTGTGCAGGGCCCCCCAGCCCCGGTGGTCGCGCCACAGCCGGGTCTCGGCGCCGGCGGCGGCCCGCCCGAAGGCTGCGACGGGATGGCCGCGCCGGGGGTCACCGAGCAGCAGGTCGCCGATCAGCCCGGCGGCGGCGCCGTACGCGAAGATGCGGTCGGCTCGCACGGATCAGAGGTCCGTCGCGCCTCGTAGCGGCGTCGTCACGGGTGGTGGGGGCGCAGACGCACGGCGGCCGGGCATGGCAGATGTCCTCACTCAGGGTCCGCGCCCTGGTTCGACGTGACCGGCGACGAGAGTCTCCTGGCTTCCGGATCCGCGGGCCTCCGGCCTTCCAGCCCGCGGTGGCGGGCCGTGACTTCCGTGTGGAGGACTGCTCCCCGGTGACAGTGGCGGGACCGCGCCGGATTCGCACCGGCTTCCTCTCCTGTCGCCGTAAATGGCTCCGGCAGTCCACCACGCCCTGTGAAGGCCCGTCAACCTGCCGTTGACCTGCGAGGCTTCAGTGTGGCCGGACGCACACCGGGCCGGACACACGCAGGGTGTGTCCGGCCCGGTGGGGTGCCCGAGGAGGTCAGGCGACGATCAGGTAGATCCCGTACGCGACAGCCGCCGCGCACAGGGCGAAGCAGGCGTACGCACCGGTGCGCGCCAGGGCGTGGGAACCGCCGCCGGCCTGAGCCGTCGTGGTCCGCTTGGCCAGACCGGTGATGCCGAGGGTGAAGAGCCCGACCAGCGCGACGGTGATCACGAGGCTGACACCGAAGACGGAAGCGAGGGCCGCCCAGTCGATTTTCATGCGGTTCTGTCCTTACACCGTGGCCGGCCGGGCCGGTTCGGCCTGGGTGTCCGGGGCGGGGATGGTGGTCTTGAGCTCCGGGACGACCGCGCCGACGGGCGGCGGGCTGACGGCCGCGATGGCGGTCGTGACGACGCCGGGGGGTTCCTCGGCGGTCACGTTGACGTTGGTGTGGTCGACCGGCTTGCGGCGCGACAGCATCCAGATCGCTCCGGAGCCGGCGACGAGCAGGACGGCCACCACGGCGACACCCCACGGGCCCTGCTTGGTCAGGAACTCGGCGCCGGCGCCGACCAGCCCGGCGGCCGGCAGCGTCAGGCCCCAGGCGACGAACATCCGGGTGGCGGTGGACCAGCGGACCACGCCCCCCTTGCGTCCGAGACCCGCGCCCATGACCGCACCGGAGACGGACTGCGTGGTGGAGAGGGAGAAGCCGAGGTGCGAGGAGGCCAGGATGACCGTGGCCGCACTGGTCTGGGCGGCGAAGCCCTGCGGCGGCCGGAGGTCGGTCAGGCCGCTGCCCATGGTGCGGATGATGCGCCAGCCGCCGAGGTAGGTGCCGAGGGCGATGGCGATGCCGGCGGCGGCGATGACCCAGACCGGCGGGTTCGAGCCGGGGGAGAGGACGCCACCGGTGACCAGGGCCAGGGTGATGATGCCCATGGTCTTCTGTGCGTCGTTGGTGCCGTGGGCGAGCGAGACGAGACCGGCGGAGGCGATCTGCCCGGCGCGGTAGCCCTTGGCGGTCGACTTCAGCTGCGCCTCGTCGGTGACCTTCCGGTTGAGGCGGTACGTCAGCCTGGTCGCCAGCAGCGCGGCGATGCCCGCCACGAGCGGTGCGGCGACCGCGGGCAGCAGGACCTTCGTCACGACTGTGCCGCCGTTGATCGAGGACCAGCCGGCCGACATCACCGCGGCGCCGATGAGACCGCCGAAGAGTGCGTGGGAGGAGCTCGAGGGCAGGCCGACCAGCCAGGTCAGCAGATTCCACAGGATGGCGCCGACGAGCGCGGCGAAGATGACCTCGGTTCTGAGGCCGTCCTCGCTGACGATCCCGCCGGAGATCGTCTTGGCGACCTCCACCGAGAGGAACGCGCCGACGAGGTTGAGAACGGCGGACATGGCCACCGCTGTCTTGGGCTTGAGGGCGCCGGTCGAGATGGTCGTGGCCATCGCGTTGGCGGTGTCGTGGAAACCGTTCGTGAAATCGAACACGAGAGCTGTCACGATCACAATCGCGAGCAGCAGCGTGATGTGTTCCATTTACCCAGGCAATCGTTCGACGTCATTGGCACGTGGAACGTAAGCAACCTTGGTGAACGGAAGGTGAACTGGGCAGGGCGGCACGGTGACCCCAAACGTGCGTGGGGGTTCCGCTTGTGTGCGGACGGGGTGGGCCGGACGGCCGTGGCCGGTGCGGCGCATGGCCTCCGGACGGCCCGGACGGTCCCGTAACACCCGATTTGCCCCGTTGGGGAGACATCGGTCACGCGCACCGTCAGGGGTCCTAGGATCTGCGCATGAACGACGGCCATCAGGACGCGATCGGACAGGCATGGGAGGGCGTCGTCACGACGGCGCGCAGGACGGCGGCCGAAGGGCTCGTCGTCGGCACCTCGGGCAACGTGTCGGCCCGGGTCGGCGACATCGTCCTGGTCACCCCCACCGGGGTGCCCTACGACCGGCTGGCACCGGGGGACGCGGTCGGCGTCGACCTCGAAGGACGCCAGGTCCTGGGGGACCTCGTCCCGACCAGCGAACTCCCCCTGCACCTCGCCGTGTACCGCGAGACCTCCGCGGCCGCCGTCGTCCACACCCACGCCGTGCACGCGACCGCCGTCTCCACGCTCGTCACCGAGGTGCCCCTCGTCCACTACGCCGCGGCCATGCTCGGCGGCCCGGTCCGCACGGCCCCCTACGCCCGCTACGGCACGCCGGAACTGGCCGGCCACATGCTGGACGCCCTGCGCGACCGTACGGGCTGCCTGCTGCGCAACCACGGAACCGTGACGTACGGGGACACCCTGGACCAGGCCTACGACCGCACCGCCCAGCTCGAATGGATGTGCAGGCTCTGGCTCGCCGCGAGCTCCGTGCCCGGCCTGCGCCCGAGCCTGCTCACCCCCGCCCAGCTGGACGACGTGCGCACCGCCCTGGAGGGCTACGGCCAGCCGGGCTGACCCCGGACCGCGCACCGTACGGACGCCGTCCACTGGCAGCACGCCGCGCTGGCCGGGACACTGAAGCCGTGCGCCCGGCAACAGCAGCGGCAGCGGCCGCCACCACGATCCTCGGAGTCGGCGCGGCAGCGGTCGCCGCCGGCCGGTACGCGAGCGACACCGCCCTCGGGGCCACGTCGCAGCCGCGTCCGTTCCCCGCCGACCGCCGTATGACCGTGCACGCCACGGCGGCCGGGCAGGTGACACTGACCCGGTCCTTCGCGGCGCTGCGTCCCGGTGTCTACGGCCTGACCGCACGCGACGTCCACGCGGTCGTGGGCCCGGTCGTCGCCCAGTCGGCCGACGGCTCGGCGGACACCGTCGTACGGCGGCTCGAGCGCGTGAACCTCGGCAGCCTGAAACCGGGCGCCCGGGTCCGCCTCACCCCGGAGATCCACGTAGGCGATCCGCTCGCCGCCCTCGGTCTCGCCTACAAGGAGGTCGAGGTCCCCGGAGAGCTCGGCGCACTGCCGGCCTGGTTCGTCCCCGGCGCCCGCGACACCTGGGTCATCACGGTCCACGGCCTCGGCACCACGAGGGAGCACCCGCTGAACGTGCTGGGCTACCTCCACGCCCAGCAGCTCCCCGTCCTCGACCTCGCCTACCGGGGCGACCCCGGAGCCCCGCGCTCACCCGACGGCCTCGCGCACCTCGGCGAATCCGAGTGGCGCGACCTCGACGCGGCCATCCGCTACGCCGTGCGCTACGGGGCCGAGAGCGTCATCCTGCACGGCTGGTCCTCGGGCGCCTCGATGGCCCTGCACGCGGCCGTCAACTCCGCCCTGCGCGACCGGATCCGCGGCCTCGTGCTCGACTCCCCGGTGCTGGACTGGCGGACCACCCTGCGCGCTCTCGCGACCGCCCGGGGCGTCCCGGCCGCGCTGCTGCCGCTCGCCGTCCGCGCGGCCCAGGGCCAGACCGGGCTCCGCGGGGCCCCGCTGCTGGACACCTCGGTCCCCTCCGCCCTGCACTGCCCCACCCTCGTCGTCCATGGCCCCGACGACACTCTCGCTCCCTGGCGGCCGTCGCAGGAGCTCGCCGCACGCCGCCCCGACCTGGTGACCCTGCACTCCGTACCGCAGGCTCCGCATGCGGCGATGTGGAACGCGGACCCGGCCGGATACGAGGAGGCACTCAGGCGCTTCCTCACGCCCCTGATGTGAGCTGATGGGCCGGAACGGCCCGGTTGGTGACCCCGCCGGAACGCCCGCCGAACCCCGGTCGTGCGGCTTCCGTTTGGGCTTTCGGCCCGTCAGAGGCAAGACTGCTCCCCGTGACGTCCCGTACCCCGCGCGACTCCAGGCTGCGACTTGTCCGCCCCCGACCCCAGGCGACCGCCCGTAAGGCAGTGACGACCCGGCGCACCAGGCCGGCCCCCCGCCCACCCGAGGGCACACCGCCCCCGGCGGAGCTGGCGCGGCAGGCCCGGGCCGTGCTCGCCGACGCCGTACGGATCGCCCTGTGGGCGGCCGACGGCGCGAGCCCCGGAGTCGCTCCGCTCGCCGAAGGCGCCCTCGAACGGGCCTCGGCCGCGCTGGAGCTCTCCCCGGACCACGTGCGGGCCGGATGGGACCGTGCGAGGCTCGCCGGGCTCATCGAGCTCCACGGCGACACCGCACGCCCCGGCTGGCGGCTGCGCGCGTGGGACCGTGACGACTCCGCCGTGCTCCGGGGCTGGGTCGCGCTCTTCGACGCCTGGTCGCTCGTCCACGCCTCCCCGGACGGCATCGAGGCCACCGCCGTGGCGGAGGCCGTCGAGGCCGTGCCCCAGGTGCTCTCGCTCCTCCAGCTCTCGGCCGGCCCCGTCACGGTGCCCGCGCTCCTCGACCTCCTGGGCCAGCGCGTCGCCGAACTCCACGACGAACGCTGCGAGGTGCCGTCCGGCCCGCCGGAGCAGCCCGCTCCCACCGACGGGAGCCCGACCGAGCTGAACGCGCTGCTGCTCGACTGGGCCCTGGAAGGGCTCGCCTCCGTCGGCGCCCTCACCCTCGGAGCCGGGCACGCCACCCTGACCCCCCTGGGCAACTGGGCGGTCTGGGTCAAGCTGGAACAGATCTGCGTCGCCGCCCAGAGCCCGGCCGGCAACATCGAGCAGTCCGCCGCCGACATGCTGCTCGGCTGCGCGCGCCTCACCCCCGGACCGGCCCGGGCCGAATACAGGGCCTGGCTGGCCGCCCGGACGGTCGGCAGCGCGGTCACCGAACTCCTGGCCGTCGCCCGGGGCGAGGACGCCCTGCTGCGCGGCCTCGCCTTCGAGGCGCTGCGCGTCGTCGGAGCCCCCGCCGAGCCCGTCGTGCGCTCCGTCGTCACCGAGGCGCCGCTGCGTCCCTACGCGCTGCTGTGGCTCGCCGAGTACGAGGGCCGCGACCCCGACGACGCCCAGGACGTCCTGAGCCGGGAGGAGGCCACCTGGCTCTGGGTCGACACCGCCGCCGCCGTGGCCGACCACGGCGAGACGGGGCTGCTCGTCCGCCACCTCGACTCCGCCGTCCAGGGCACGGTCCCGGCGCTGCTGGACGAGGTGCGGGCCGTGGGACACCCGCGCACCGTCCAGGTGCTGGTCGCCCTCGCGGCCGCCCATCCGGACCCCGCCCTCGCCAAGGCCGTACGCCGCGCGGCGTTCCAGGTGCACACCGGCGGGGCGTGACGGCGGTGGAGCCGGGTCCCGGGGGCGGTCAGCCGGCCGGCCCCGGGGCGTAGGTGCCGAAACTCCAGACGTTGCCCTCCGGATCCCGGGCCATGTAGTCCCGCGAGCCGTAGTCCTGGTCGGTGGGCGGCATCAGGATCTCCACGCCGTGCTCCACCGCCCGCGCGTGGTGCTCGTCCACCTCGTCCAGCACGACGTAGACCCCTGCGGGGCCGGCGTCGGCCATCGCCGAGGCGAAGACGCCCTCCCGCCCCTTGGAGCCGAGCATCACCCTGCCGTTGCCGCACGCGAGCTCGGCGTGGACCACGCTGCCGTCCTCGCCCTCGTACACCGCCTCCGCCGTGAATCCCAGGGCCTTGGTGAGCACCTCGATCGCGGCCTTCGCGTCGTCGTAGAGAATCGTCGGATAGACCGTGGGGACGCCGTCCGTGCGTGCCATGGCGCTCGCCCTCCTCCTGCTCGCCCGTGCCGTTCCGGTGTGATCCGTGTCTCAGTCTTCCATCCGGGACCGGCGAACGGCCATCGGCGGGCGGCCACGTCAGCCGAAGGTGTCGCACCGGCCCGGGTTCGCGCGCGGGACGCACGCCTGCCGTGAGGGGCCAGGAGCATGCGGAGGAGCAGGCCGGCACCGCCAGTAGACTGAGTCCCATGGCAATTCTCCTTGTGCATTAGACGGCGTCGAGTCGTGAGCCCGCTGTCCCTCCGCCGTCCATACCGCCCTGGAGTATTTCCGTGATCACCGCCTCCGGCGTCGAGCTGCGTGCCGGCGCCCGCATCCTCATCGAGTCCGCCTCCTTCCGTATCGCCAAGGGCGACCGCATCGGTCTCGTCGGGCGCAACGGCGCCGGCAAGACCACCCTGACCAAATGCCTGGCGGGGGAGGGGACTCCGGCCGGCGGCACCATCACGAGGGGTGGCGAGGTCGGCTACCTCCCCCAGGACCCCCGCACCGGCGACCTCGAGGTGCTGGCCCGCGACCGTATCCTCTCGGCCCGCGGGCTCGACGAGATCCTGCGCAAGATGCGGGAGAACGAGGAGCGGATGGCGAACGGCAAGGGCGCCACCCGCGAGAAGGCCATGAAGCGGTACGAGCGCCTGGAGACGGAGTTCCTCACCAAGGGCGGATACGCCGCCGAGGCCGAGGCCGCCACGATCGCCGCCGCGCTCAGCCTGCCCGACCGGGTGCTCGGCCAGCCCCTGCACACCCTGTCCGGTGGTCAGCGCCGCCGTGTCGAGCTCGCCCGCATCCTCTTCTCGGACGCCGACACCCTGCTCCTCGACGAGCCCACCAACCACCTGGACGCGGACTCGATCGTCTGGCTGCGCGACTACCTCAAGACCTACCGCGGTGGCTTCATCGTGATCTCCCACGACGTCGAGCTCGTCGAGACGGTGGTCAACAAGGTGTTCTACCTGGACGCCAACCGCGCCCAGATCGACATCTACAACATGGGCTGGAAGCTCTACCAGCAGCAGCGCGAGGCCGACGAGAAGCGCCGTAAGCGCGAGCGTCAGAACGCCGAGAAGAAGGCCGCGACCCTCAACGCCCAGGCCGACAAGATGCGGGCGAAGGCGACCAAGACCGTCGCCGCCCAGAACATGGCCAAGCGTGCCGACCGGCTGCTCTCCGGCCTGGACGCCGTACGGGTCTCGGACAAGGTCGCCAAGCTGCGCTTCCCGGACCCCTCTCCCTGCGGGAAGACCCCGCTGATGGCGGAGGGTCTGTCCAAGTCCTACGGGTCGCTCGAGATCTTCACCGATGTGGACCTCGCCATCGACAAGGGCTCGCGGGTCGTCATCCTCGGCCTCAACGGTGCGGGGAAGACCACGCTGCTCCGGCTTCTCGGCGGCGCCGAGAAGCCCGACACAGGCGAGATCATCCAGGGGCACGGCCTCAAGCTCGGCTACTACGCGCAGGAGCACGAGACCCTCGACCCGGAGCGCACCGTCCTGGAGAACATGCGCTCCGCGGCGCCCGACCTCGACCTCGTCGCGGTCCGCAAGACGCTCGGTTCGTTCCTGTTCTCGGGGGACGACGTGGACAAGCCCGCCGGCGTGCTCTCCGGCGGCGAGAAGACCCGGCTCGCCCTGGCGACGCTGGTCGTGTCGTCCGCCAACGTGCTGCTGCTCGACGAGCCCACGAACAACCTCGACCCGGCCAGCCGCGAGGAGATCCTCGGGGCCCTGCGCACCTACAAGGGCGCCGTCGTCCTCGTCACCCACGACGAGGGTGCCGTCGAGGCGCTCCAGCCGGAGCGGATCATCCTGCTGCCCGACGGGGTCGAGGACCTCTGGGGTGCCGACTACCGGGACCTAGTCGCCCTCGCCTGACCGCTCCGAAGTCCTCCGGATCCCCCTCGGCGCCCGGTGATCCAACGCGTCTCGATCATTCGGCCCATCGGTGATCCATCATCTGGGTGAGCGCGTCTCGTACCCCGGCGCGGCGCCCGGCAGATAGCTGCCGGGCGCACCGATTTTCGGCCATTCACCCCGTACGGCCCTGACCTGCTCGTTTCTCCGATCCCCGGTTGCGGCGGGCCGTGAACCCCTCTGGAATGTCGAAATCCGCTTGTGGTCGCCCGCTCCCGGACGCGTGATCCCGCGCACGGACCTTGCCGAATGGGTGGCCAGGAAGCCCGGGAGGGGTGATCATGAGAAGTCCAGAGCGCACTTCCTTGAGGAGGCACGGGTGGCCGAGACTCTGAAGAAGGGCAGCCGGGTTACCGGCGCCGCGCGTGACAAGCTCGCGGCAGACCTGAAGAAGAAGTACGACTCCGGTGCGAGCATCAGGGCGCTGGCCGAGGAAACCGGCCGCTCCTACGGGTTCGTCCACCGGATGCTCAGCGAGTCCGGAGTGACGCTGCGGGGACGCGGCGGCGCGACGCGGGGCAAGAAGGCCGCTTCGGCCTGACGGCCGCCGGCGGTCAGGGGCGGGCACGCGCCCGGCCCTGAGCTCCACCGGAACATCGGGTGGCCACCCGGCCGACCACCAGGTCGTCCGGGTGGCTACTGTTCAGTTACTTGCCAGTAAGTGCTGACTGCACCCGATCCGGAGGCCCTCCATGACCTCGCTCGACTCTGTGTTCGACAAGGACGGCGTACGGCTCACCGTCGATGACGCGGTTGCCACCGTGACACTCACCAACCCGGCCAAGCGCAACGCTCAGTCTCCCGCTCTGTGGCGGGCGTTGGCAGAGGCCGGACGAGTGCTCCCCGGCAGCGTGCGGGTCGTGGTGCTCCGGGGCGAGGGCAAGTCCTTCTCCGCGGGCCTCGACCGGCAGGCGTTCACGCCCGAAGGCTTCGACGGTGAGCCGTCCTTCCTCGACATGGCGCGAGGCCCGGAGGCAGAACTCGACGCGACCATCGCCGAGTACCAGGAGGCGTTCACCTGGTGGCGCCGCAACGACATCGTGTCGATCGCGGCCGTACAGGGACACTCCATCGGTGCGGGCTTCCAGCTCGCCCTGGCCTGTGATCTGCGGATCGTCGCCGAGGACGTGCAGTTCGCCATGCGCGAGACCAGCCTGGGACTCGTCCCCGACCTCACGGGTTCGCACCCCCTCGTGCACCTCGTGGGATACGCGCGCGCGCTCGAGATCTGCGCGACGGGCCGCTTCGTCCACGCCGACGAGGCCGAGCGCATCGGCCTCGCCAACTACGTGGCCCCCGCCGACCAGCTCGAAGCCGCCGCGAACGACCTCGCCGCGGCGCTGCTCGCAGCGCCGCGCGACGCGGTCGTCGAGACCAAGGCGCTGCTGAGCGGCGCCGTCACGCGGACCTACGAGGAGCAGCGCGTCGCCGAACGCGCGGCCCAGGGCCGCCGGCTGCGCGACCTCGCCGGCCTCTCGGACTGAATCAACGGCGTGCCCCGGCCCGGGCGGACTGTCTTGGGCCGGGGCAGGCTCACTTCTCCTCCACGACCGCGGTGACCAGCACGGACACGGTCGGGTCGCCCTCCACGGCTGCGGCGACCGCCCCGCGCACCACACGAGCCACGTCCAGCGCCCGGTGCTCACCCGCCGTCGCCAGCTCCACGCGGACGTGCCCTGCGCCGGTCTGCACCGGGGGACCCAGGACCCGCGTCAGTGAGACGACCCCGGGGACCCCGGCCGCGGCCGTCCCGGCGGCCCCGTCCGCTTCCGCCGCCTGCAGATCGACGGCGGGCACGGCCGACGGTCCCGGCTCCTCCTCCAGCAGAGCCGTCACGCGCAGGTCCACCTTGTCGACGACGAGCCCGAGGCGCCGGGCGGCAGCAGCCAGCAGCGCCTCGCGCAACATGTCCGCGGTGGCGGTGAGCGGTCGTCCGGCCGTGGCGGAGAATCCGGCCTCGATGCGCAGCGGGCCGTGCGGCAGGGCGCCGGGCGGACCGGGCACCGGGGACGGACCTGGCGGGGCCTCCGCGTCGGCGGAGTCGATTCTCAGCACCCCCAGCACTGCTCCTGAACCGGACGACGCGTCCCGGAGCACGGCCGCCGCCGCGCGCTCGGCGATCCACGAGCCGTCGGCGGGCTCGCCCAGAGGGAGCAACCGGCCCAGGCCGAGCCGCTGGCGTACCGCGGCGGTCCATCCTTCGGCCCTTCGGGGGCTGTCAGCCGTTGTCATTGCTCCACCCTGCCCCATCCACGGCGCGGGACGGAGTAAGCGCACTTACTGTGGGCCACAGAAGTTCACCCCCTGTCCCGAAGGGAAGAGCGGCGATGACCGAAACCCCACAGCGCAACCGGCCCGACAGCCCCGGCAGTACGTCCGGCGGGGACGAGGGAGGGCAGAGCCAGTTCGCCAAGCGCGGCGGAGGGGCCCCCGCCACCCGGGGCCGCACCACGATCGCGGACGGTGTGGTCGAGAAGATCGCCGGTCTGGCGGCACGCGACGTGGTCGGCGTCCACGCGATGGGCAGCGGTCTCTCCCGGACGTTCGGAGCCATGCGAGACCGTGTCCCCGGCGGCGGCAAGTCGGTCACCCGCGGCGTGAAGGCCGAGGTCGGGGAGTCGCAGACCGCGCTCGACCTCGAGATCGTCGTCGACTACGGCGTGTCGATCAGCGACGTGGCCCGCGAGGTGCGGGAGAACGTCATCGCGGCGGTCGAGCGCATGACCGGCCTGGAGGTCGTCGAGGTCAACATCGCCGTCAGCGACGTCAAGCTGCCGGACGAGGAGGACGAGGACGAGTCCGAGCCACGACTCCAGTAGACCTCCCGCGCGGCAGTTGAGGAGCACACGATGAGCATGGCTGTGGCCGGCCTCCTGGCCGGCATGGCTCTCGGATTCGCCGGGTACTTCGGCGGGTTCGGGGCCTTTCTGCTGGTGGCCGCCCTCGGGGCGATCGGCTTCGTCGCCGGTCGGTTCGCGGACGGTGACCTGGAACCCGGCGACTTCTTCCGGAGTCGCGATCGCGGCGACCGGCGACGGTGACGGCGGTGACGGGCCGGGTCGCCGCGGCGGAGCGGGGGGAGACCCGGGTCGCCGACAGGGTCGTCGCGAAGATCGCCGCGCAGGCGGCGAAGGAGGCCGTCGACGTGCGGGCAACGGGCGCCGCCGCGCCGCGCGCCACCGTCACGGTGCACCGCGACACCGCCCGGGTACGCGTGAGCCTCGACCTCGGTTACCCCTGCGACATCGGCCGTCAGTGCGGCGCGGTGCGTCGCCGGGTGGCCGAGCGGGTAAGAGCACTGGCGGGAATGGAGGTGCCCGAAGTGGCGGTGCAGGTCGAGCGGCTGCATCTGCCGGGAGCGGGCATCGCACAGGAGGGGAGCACCCGGTGAGCGAGCCTCACGACCCGGAGAACCGCACGCAGCGCCTGCCCACGGTCGAGCCGGAGGGTGACGGCGGCGTACTCGCCATGGAACAGTCCGCGTCCGGTTCGTCCTACGAACCCGCCGCCGCACCCGACCGGTCCGGCGGCCGGGCCGGCCGCTTCTGGGCCCAGCGCCGTGTCCCCGCCGTCCTGGTCGCGGTGGTCGTCCTCGGGGGCGCCGGAATCCTGCTGTACGACATCGTGGCGGTACGGGCCGGCCGCCCGGCCATGCAGTGGCGGCGCACGGTCGCCGACGACCTGGCGAGCCGTCACCTCGACGACGTGTGGGTGCTGGCGGGTTCAGCCGTCGCGGCCGCGCTGGGGCTCTGGCTGCTCCTCCTGGCCCTCACGCCCGGTCTCCGCGCGCTGCTGCCGATGCGCCGGGATCACGCCGGTGTCCGGGCCGGTCTCGACCGGAAGGCCGCCGCCATGGCGCTGCGCGACCGGGCCGCGGAAGTGGCGGGTGTCCAGTCCGTGCGGGTGAAGATGAAGCGCCGCAAGGCGACCGTGCGGGCTCTGTCGCACTTCCGCGAGCTCGACGACATCAGGGCCGACCTGGACACCGTCCTGGGCCGGGCCGTCCGTGACCTCGGCCTGGCCCGGCAGCCCGGTCTGTCCGTCCGTGTCCGCCGACCGGCGAAGAAGGGGTGAAAGCGCGTGATCGGAAAGTGCAACCGCATACTGACCGGCCTGGCCGGACTCGTGCTCCTCGTCGTCGGCGGGGGCGTCCTCGTCGCGGGGCTCGGCCTCTCCCTGCCGTCCTGGTGGCCGTACGACGGCAAGAACGACGTCCTGCTGAGCAGGGGTGACCGCTACCGGTGGCGGGATGAGGGCTGGTGGTGGCCCACCGTCATCGCGGTTCTCGCCGTCCTGGTGGTTCTCGCCCTCTGGTGGCTGCTCGCCCAACTGCGCCGTGGCCGCCTCGCCGAGATCCTGGTGGACAGCGGCGACGGCGAGGGCGCGCTGCTGCGCGGCAAGGCGCTGGAAGGCGTCCTGGGCGGTGAGGCGGCCTCGCTGGACGGGGTGTCGGACGCCAAGGTGACGCTGGCCGGCCGGCGAACCGCCCCGCAGGCCCGGCTGCGGGTGCTGCTGGAGCCGCACGCCGCCCCCGGGCCGACACTGCGGGAGATCTCCGAGGGGGCCCTCGCTCACGCCCGGGCCTCGGCCGGCCTCGACGAACTCCCGGCCGAGGTCCGGCTCAAGGCCGTCAAGCACCGTGCGGAGCGGGTCAACTGACGCGCCGCCGACGCGTGACCGGCAGTGGCCGGGCCCGCGCGGAGTCCGGGCGGCTCGCGTCAGAAGCCGTGGCGGGCGCCGCCGTCGACCGGCACCATGATGCCCGTCAGGTAGGAGGCGGCGGGCGAGAGGAGGAAGGCCGAGGTCGTGCCGAACTCCTCCGGAGTGCCGTAGCGGCGCAGCGGGATGCGCGCCTCGTTGGCCGTGCGGGCGGCCTCCGCGTCGCCCGACAGGGCGTCGAGCTCGCGCACCCGGTCCGTGTCGATCCGGGACGGCAGCACACCGAAGACCCGGATGCCGCGCGGACCCAGCTCGTCGGCCAGGGACTTGGCGAAGCCGGCGAGGCCGGGGCGCAGTCCGTTCGAGATGGTCAGGCCGGCGATCGGCTCGTGCACCGATCCGGACAGGACGAAGCCGATGACGCCGCCCTCGCCGAGCGCCTCGGCCGCGGTGCGCGCCAGCCGTACGGCGCCGAGGAAGACGGACTCGAAGGCGGTCTGCCACTGGTCGTCCGTGTTGTCGGCGACGAAGCCGGGCGCGGGTCCGCCGACGCTGATGAGGATGCCGTCCAGCCTGCCGAAGCGTTCCTTCGCGGTGTCCACCAGGCGCCGTGCCGCGTCCGGTTCGGCGTTGTCGGCGACGGCCCCGACCACCTCGGGGCCGATTGCGGCAGCCGCCTCGGCGACGCTCTTCTCCTCCCGGCCGGAGATGACCACCTTCGCGCCGTCGGCGGCCAGCGCCCGTGCCGTGGCGTTGCCCAGCCCGCGTGTCGCGCCGGTGACGATGTAGACACGGTCCTTCAGTCCAAGATCCATGCCCCTATCCTGCCGCGTCATCGCGCGCGAGGTCGACCGCGCTGTTCACCAGGCCGATGTGGCTGAAGGCCTGCGGGTAGTTGCCGAGCTGCCGTCCCGCCACCGGGTCGTACTCCTCGGCCAGCAGCCCCACGTCGTTGCGCAGTTCGAGCAGCCGCTCGAAGAGGACCTCGCCCTCCTGCCGGCGTCCCGTCCGGACCAGGGCGTCGACCAGCCAGAACGAACAGGCGAGGAACGCCCCCTCGTCGCCCGGAAGTCCGTCCACCGACCCGCCCCGGGTGCTGTAGCGGCGGATCAGACCGTCGTGGGCGAGCTCGTCCCGCACCGCGTCGACCGTCCCGGTCACCCGCGGGTCGTCGGGCGGCAGGAAGCCCGCGCGCACGATGAGCAGGGTCGCGGCGTCCAGCTCCTGGGAGCCGTAGGACTGCGTGAAGGTGTTGCGCACGGGGTCGTAGCCCTTCTCGCAGACCTCCGCGTGCACGGCGTCCCGCATCGCGCGCCAGCGGTCGGCGTCGCCGGGCAGTTCCGGGTTCTCCTCCAGGGTCCGCACCGCGCGGTCGGCCGCGACCCACGCCATCACCTTGGAGTGCACGAAATGGCGGCGTTGCCCGCGGACCTCCCACAGGCCCTCGTCCGGCTCGCGCCAGGTGGACTCCAGGAAGCCCAGCAGGCTGAGCTGCAGGTTCCAGGCGTGCGACTTGTTGTCGAGCCCGGCCTCGCGGGCCACCCTGAGCGAGTCGATGACCTCGCCGTAGACGTCGAGCTGCCTCTGCCGCACGGCCGCGTTCCCCGCGCGGACCGGCTGCGATCCCTCGTAACCGGCCAGCCAGGGCAGCTCCGTCTCGGGGAGCCTGCGCTCGCCCGCGAGTCCGTACATGATCTGCAGGTCCGCCGGGTCACCGGCGACGGCCCGCAGCAGCCAGTCCCGCCAGGCCGCCGCCTCCTCCACGTATCCGCACGCGATCATGGCGCCGAGGGTGAGGGTGGAGTCCCGCAGCCAGCAGAAGCGGTAGTCCCAGTTGCGTACGCCGCCGATCTCCTCCGGCAGCGAGGTGGTGAGGGCCGCCACGATCCCGCCGGTCGGCGCGTAGGTGAGCGCTTTGAGGGTGATCAGCGAGCGGAGTACTGCCTTCCGGTGCGGGCCCCGGTACGTGCACCGGGCCGCCCACTTCGCCCAGTCCGCAAGCGTGTGCTTCAGGGCCTTGTGAGGATCGATCAACTTGGGGCGGGGGGAGTGCGAGGGGTGCCACGTCAGGACGAACGCCACGGACTCGCCCTCGGAGACCGTGAAGGACGAGCAGGTGCTGAACTGCTGCCCCCAGGTCTTGACCGGCGGCTCGCTGCGCAGCCAGACCGAGTCCGGGCCGGCCACGGCCACCCGGTGGCCGTGCGAGCGCCGCATCCACGGCACGACGGAGCCGAAGTCGAACCGCAGGCGCAGGACGGAGCTCATGTCGACGCTGCCGCTGACGCCCTCGACGATGCGCATGACGTCGGGCGCCTTGTCGCGCTGGGGCATGAAATCGATGACCTTGACGGTCCCGGTCCTCGTCTCCCAGTAGGTCTCGAGGACCAGCGAGTCGTCCACGTAGGCCCGCCGGGTGCACGTCTCGCTGCTGTCCGTGCCCTGCGGGGCGATCCGCCAGTGGCCGTTGTCCTCGTCGCCGAGCAGCGCCGCGAAGCAGGCGCCAGAGTCGAAGCGGGGCAGGCACAGCCAGTCGACAGAACCGTTCCTGCCCACCAGGGCGGCCGTCTGGAGATCGCCGACGACGGCGTAGTCCTCGATGCGTGGAGTCACGCTCTGGCGTCTTCCCGAACCTGGGCTTCGTTAAGCAGCGAAACCGGTGTGAACAGGCAGGGGATGGTGCCGGTCAGGCGGTCGCGGGCTCCGGCTGCTCCGCGGCCTCGCGGTCCCCGGCGGCCCGGGCGAGGTCGCGCTTCTCACGGCGCACGAGGATGACCCAGCCGACGGGGACCCCCGCGGCGAAGAGCCACCACTGGACGGCGTACGCCATGTGAGGGCCGATGGAACCGTCGTCCGGAGCCGCGATCACCTCGGGGCTGCCGTCGGCGGGCGCCGGAGCGGTCAGCTCCAGATAACCGCCGAGGACCGGACGGCCGAGGAGGTCCGCCTGCTGGGCGCTGTTGATCAGCATCACCTGGCGGTCCGGCAGACCCTTCAGGTCCTTGATCCCGCTCGTGCCCGTCGTCTCGTCCGCCTTGAGCCGCCCGGTGACGGTGACCTCGCCGCGCGGCGGAGCCGGGACCTCGGGGAACGCCCGCTGGTCGGTCGCCGCCTCGACCCAGCCGCGGTTGACCAGGACGGTGCCACCGCCCTTCAGGTCGAACGGGGTCAGCACCAGGACGCCGATCCGCTCGTCCTGCGAGGTACGCCGCCGCACGACGACCTCGTGCCGGGTGTCGAACGTCCCCGTGGCCGTCACCGCACGCCAGTAGTCGGAGCGGGGAACCGTGTGTCCGGGTGCGGTCAGGCGGTCGACGGGGACCGGGTCCAACTCGAGGTTCCGGGAGATCAGCGCGTTCTGCGCGACCCGGTGTTCATGCCGGTGCAGCTGCCAGAAACCGAGCTCGATCATCGTGGGAATCATGGCGAGGACGATGAGGGTGACGATCACCCACTGCCGGGTCAACAGGAAGCGGTACACCCCATGACCGTACAGCCGGGGCCATGGGGTGCGGCACGGAGGGGTCCCCGTGCGGACGGGGCGGCCCGTCATACTTTGTCCACGATGCCCGCCCTTCCCTCGGCCCGGGCGCAGTGACCGCCGCAGTACCAGTGGCCGTCGACCTCGACGCCCTGGCCGATGACCTGGACCCGGCAGTGCTCGCAGATGGGCGCCATGCGGTGGATGGCGCAGGAGAAGCAGTCGAAGACGTGCACCGCGCCCTGCGCGTGCACCTCGAAGGACATCCCGTAGTCGTTTCCGCAGACCTCACAACGTGCCATGCGCCACAGGGTGGGACGCCGCGGGGCGGCGGGCGAGCCGATGCGGGGCGAGTCGCCCCCGGTTCACTCCGATGACGGTGACGGCTTCGGCACGGCGACCGTCGCGGCCGGGGCCACATCCCTCAGGAGATGGGTGAAGGCGCTCTCCTCCAGGACAGGCGTGCCGAAGGACCTGGCCTTCACCGTCTTGGACGTCGCCGAGTCCGGGTCGTTGGTGACGAGCAGGCTCGTCAGCCGCGACACGCTGGTCGCCACGTGCAGGCCCGCCTCGACGGCGCGGTCCTCCAGGAGCTCCCGGTCGACGGAGGTGTCGCCGGAGAACGCCACACGCATGCCCTGCATGAGCGGTTTGTCCGGCTCGTAGCGCCCCGGGTTGGGATAGGGGCACGCGGGACGCTTGCGCGAGGGACGCCAGCTCTGCGCCTGCGACGGACGGTAACCGGCGCGCGGAGTGACCGGCGAGTCGTACCACTCGGTCAGCGGGCGGCACTCCAGCAGGGGCAGCCGCACCCCGTCCCTGGCCGCGGCCAGCAGGCTCGGCCGGAAGGCCTCTGCCAGCACCCGGGCGTCGTCCAGGGCGTGGTGCGCGCGCTGCTGCACCACGCCGAAGTGCGCGGCCAGCGACTCCAGCTTGTGGTTGGGCAGGGGGAGCCGCAGCTCCTTGGAGAGCGCGATGGTACACAGACGCTGCTCGACGGGCGCAGTCACCGCGGCGCGGGCGTACTCACGGGCGATCATCGACCAGTCGAACGCGGCGTTGTGGGCGACGAGCACGCGGCCCGCGAGCCGCTCGGACAGCTCGGCGGCCACCTCGGGAAAGAGCGGCGCCCCTTCCAGGACGTCGCTGGTCAGCCCGTGGATCCAGACGGGACCGGGGTCCCGCTCAGGGTTCACCAGCGTGTACCAGTGGTCCTCGACCTCGCCCCGGGCGTCGAGGCGGTACACGGCAGCGGACACTATCCGGTCGTCGCGGGCGAGTCCGGTGGTCTCCACGTCGACGACCGCGTACCCCTGGGGATACGCGGCCGGCCACGGCGCTGCGGTCTGACGGTCGTCGAGCATGGTCACAGAGAATACGGGCCGGGGCCGACAGTGACCTATCCGGGCGGCCCCGGCCGCGAACCGGGAGACGGCGGCGCGCAGTTGGCCGCACCCCCTCGAAAGCGGTTCCGGATGCGGTCGCGGCGCATGTGGTGAGACGCTCCCGGGATGACGGACACGCAGGCACAGGCGCACGACGAACCCCACGGGGGCGGGCTCGGCACCCGGCTCAACTGGCTGCGGGCCGCGGTGCTGGGTGCCAACGACGGTGTGGTCTCGACCGCCGGCCTCGTCGTCGGGGTCGCCGGCGCGACCGGGAACCGGTCCACGCTGCTGACGGCCGGACTCGCCGGGCTGCTCGCGGGCTCCCTGTCGATGGCCGCGGGTGAGTACGTGTCGGTGTCCACCCAGCGCGACTCGGAGGAGGCGGCGCTGGAGACCGAGAAGCGGGAGCTCGAGGAGACCCCGGAGGCCGAGCTCGCCGAACTGACCGGACTGCTGGAGGAGAAGGGGCTGAGCGCGCGGCTCGCACGGGAGGCCGCCGTCCAGCTCACGCAGCGCGACGCGCTGCGCGCCCACGCCGAGGTCGAGCTCGGCATCGACCCGGACGAGCTGACGAATCCCTGGCACGCGGCGGGAGCGAGCTTCCTCGCCTTCACGGTGGGAGCGATGCTTCCGCTGCTGGCGATCGTGCTGCCACCCACCTCGGTGCGCCTTCCCGTCACCGTGCTGTCCGTGCTCGCCGTGCTGGCCCTCACCGGCTGGTGGAGTGCCCGGCTGGGGGAGGCGGCTCCCAGGCGCGCGGTGCTGCGCAACATGGCCGGGGGAGCGGTGGCCATGGCCGTCACCTACGGGGCGGGTGCGCTGCTGGGGGCGACGGGGGTGTAGGCGCGTCCGGAGGCGGTAGGTCCGGCTGTGGGCTCCCCGGCGAGTGAATATGTGCAACCGCGTCCGAGGGAAGGAGAGTTCGTCCTCCCGGCGAGGGTGCGTGCCGGAGATCCTGCGGCGATCCCGTTGGCGGAACCCGCCAAACGCTGATGACGTCCCGTCTCGCATACTTGTGGGTAACAACATCTATCGCGCGTCGCCCCGCGGCCCTACGGTGCTCGCATGGAGCCGAATCCGCCCGATGTCGTGCTGTGGTCCATCCCGGCCTTCGTCCTGCTCACCGTCCTCGAAATGGTGTCCTACCGGCTGCACCCGGACGACGACGCCGCCGGGTACGACGCCAAGGACGCCGCCACCAGCATCACCATGGGGCTGGGCAGTCTGGTCTTCGACCTGCTGTGGAAGATACCCGTCGTCGCGATCTACGCGGCTCTGTACGAACTGACGCCGCTGCGCGTCCCCGTGCTGTGGTGGACCGTCCTGCTGATGCTTCTCGCCCAGGACTTCTTCTACTACTGGTCCCACCGCGGCCACCACGTCATCCGGCTCCTCTGGGCCTGCCACGTGGTCCACCACTCCAGCCGGAAGTTCAACCTCAGCACCGCCCTGCGCCAGCCGTGGACCTCGCTCACCTCCTGGCCGTTCTACCTCCCGCTCATCGCCCTCGGGGTCCACCCGGCCGCACTCGCCTTCTGCTCCTCGGCGAACCTCGTCTACCAGTTCTGGGTCCACACCGAGCGGATCGACAGGCTGCCCCGGCCCTTCGAGTACGTGCTCAACACCCCCTCCCACCACCGGGTGCACCACGCCTCGCAGGGCGGATACCTCGACCGCAACTTCGGCGGGATCCTCATCCTCTGGGACCGCCTCTTCGGCTCCTTCGCCGCGGAGACGGAGCGGCCGGTCTTCGGCCTCACCAAGAACATCGCCACGCACAACCCGTTCCGCGTCGCCACCCACGAGTACGCCGCGATCGCCCGCGACGTGCGCGCGGCCGCCACCTGGAGCGAGCGGGCCGGCCGGGTCTTCCGGGGGCCGGGCTGGCAGCCCTCGCCGGCCCCCTCCGCCGCCGTGCCCGCCCCCGTTCCCGCTCCCGCGCAGCCCCGCGCCGCCACCGAGCAGACCGGATGACCCGCGGCGCCGGTGCGCCCCGGCTCGTACGCCCGCTGCTCATCGCCTTCGTCGCCGTGGCGGCGGTCCACCTCGTGGGGCACCTCGTCGGCATCCAGGCCGCCCACGTCGCCACCAAGCCGCTGCTGGTGCTTCTGCTCGCCGCCTGCGCCGCCGCCCGCGGCGGACCCCGCCTGCTGATCGCCGCGCTGCTGTGCGGCTGGGTGGGGGACGTGCTGCTGATGCTCGACGCGGAGCCCGCGTTCCTCGCCGGGATGGGCTTCTTCGCCGCCGGCCACGTCTGCTACCTCGTGCTCTTCGGGCGCGCCCCCGTACGCCCGGTCACCGGCCTCGCGTACGCCGTCGTTCTCGTGGCCTTCGTCGTGCTCCTGTGGCCAGGACTCCCGGCGGGGCTGCGGATCCCGCTGACCGGTTACAGCCTGCTGCTCACGGCCATGGCCTGGCGGGCCGGCGTCCTCGGGCGGTACGCCGCGGCCGGCGGGGCCCTCTTCCTGGTCTCCGACGCGCTCATCGCCACCGGCCTCGCGGATCTGCCGCAGTTCCCCGCGCACGACTTCTGGATCATGCTGACCTACCTCGCGGCGCAGTACCTGCTCACCCGGGGAGCGCTCGGTCCGGACGAGGATTCCACCGGCGCCGCCCCCGGGGCGTACCGTGAAGGGAGTATCAGAATCTGAGACGAGCGAGGACTTCGACGCATGCGCGCCACCGTGATCCATGCCGCCCACGACATACGCGTCGAGGACGTACCCGACCCCACGATCCAGCAGCCCACCGATGTGGTGCTCCGGGTCCTGCGGGCCTGCATCTGCGGCAGTGACCTCTGGGCCTACCGCGGAGAGTCCGCCCGGCAGCCCGGCCAGCGCATCGGCCACGAGTTCCTCGGCGTCGTCGAGGAGGCCGGCCCCGGGGTCAACGGCTTCGCCGTCGGCGACCTCGTCGTGGCCCCGTTCGTCTGGTCCGACGGCACCTGCACCTACTGCGCCGAAGGGCTCACGACCTCCTGCCCGCAGGGCGGATTCTGGGGATCGGCGGGCTCCGACGGCGGCCAGGGCGAGGCGGTCAGGGTCCCGCACGCCGATGGCACCCTCGTGCGGCTCCCGGCCGACGCCGCGTCCGACGACCGGCTGCTCACCGCGCTCCTCGCGCTCTCGGACGTCCTCGGAACCGGGCACCACGCCGCGCTCGGCGCGGGCGTCGTGCCCGGCAGCACCGTCGCGGTCGTCGGTGACGGCGCGGTCGGCCTGTGCGGCGTCATGGCCGCCAAGCGGCTCGGGGCGGAGCGGATCATCGCTCTCGGCCGGCACAGCGCGCGCACCGACATCGCCCGCGCGTTCGGTGCCACGGACGTCGTCGCCGAACGCGGCGAGGCGGCCCTCGCGGCCGTACGGGAGCTGACCCGCGGCGAGGGTGCCCACGGGGTGATCGAGGCCGTCGGGACCGAGCAGTCCATGCGTACGGCCATCGGCATCATCCGTGACGGCGGCTCCATCGGCTACGTCGGAGTCCCGCACGGCAGTGGTACCGGTGTCGACCTCGACGTCATGTTCGACCGGAACATCGCCCTGCGCGGCGGCGTCGCCCCCGTGCGCACGTACATCCCGGAGCTGCTGCCCGACCTGCTCGACGGCACGATCGACCCCTCACCCGTCTTCGACCTGACCGTCGGGCTGGACGGGGTGCCGGGAGGCTACAAGGCCATGGACGAGCGCATGGCGCTCAAGGTCCTCATCAAGCCGTAGCGCGGTACGCCGGGCCACCGGCACGGGAGGGGCGGGGGACCTCGGTCCCCCGCCCCTCCCTCGTGCCGTGCGGGCGTGCTACCTGCGGACCGCGTCCAGCGCGTCCACGACACCGGCTCCGTAGAAGCCGTTGTAGCGCGGGCCGCCCTCGCAGACGGCGTCGACGGTGCCGTCACCGTTGATGTCGTACGGCGCGCCACAGGCGGTCCTGTCGGCCTGGTGCGTCAGCAGCGCCTTCACCACGCCCGCCGAGGCGTACGGGTGTGTCGACTTGATCAGCGCTGCGACACCGGCCACGTGCGGGGAGGCCATGGACGTCCCCGCCTTGTAGCCGAACGTGCCGCCGGGCAGGGTCGAGAGGATCAGGCCGCTGGTGGCCGGCGGCGCCGGGGTCTGGTAGACGGTCGAGTCGCCGCCGGGGGCAGCGACGTCGATGACTCCGAGACCGTAGTTCGAGTACGAGGCCTTGAGGCCCTTCGCACCGGTCGCGGAGACCGTCACGACACCGGGGAGCATGGTCGGAATGTCCGGGCACTCGCTGGGGTCGACCGTACGGGTGACCGTGGTGGTGTCGTTGGGGCTCGTGGTGTCCTCGATGGCGTCGAGGGCCAGGTCGTGGTCGGAGTTGCCGGCCGCGGCGACGTTGACGACGCCCCTGCCCTCCGCGTAACGGGTCGCGCGGGTGACCGCCTCGACCAGGGCGCCCTGGTCCGGGTCGTTCTTGCAGTTGAACAGCCACGGGTCCGTGTAATAGCTGTTGTTGGTCACGTCCACGCCGTGCTCGGCGGCCCACACGAAGCCGCAGACGACGGCCTCGGTGTAGAAGAAGCCCGCCGGGGTCGACACCTTGATGCCGGACACCTTCACACCGGGCGCCACGCCGGTGACGCCGACGCCGTTCTTCGCCGCGGCTATCGTGCCCGCGACGTGCGTACCGTGGTCGCTCTCGCCGGCCGCGGGCCGCCAGGCGCCGTCCGTGGTGTCCGGGGCGCCGGACACACAGTTCACCGAGGCCTTGCGGTCGAAGTTCGGGGCCAGGTCGGGGTGCGTGTCGTCCACACCCGTGTCGATGACGGCGACCGTGACCTTGCTGCTGCCGAGCGACTTCTGGTGCGCCTTGTCCGCCTTGATGGCGGGCAGGTCCCACTGCAGCGGCTCGAGCGGGTCCTGGCCGGCGGCCGCCTCCCCGGCGGCGGCGCGCGCCTGCGCGGCGGTGAGGGGCTGCTCGACCCCGATGTCCTTCGTCGCCTGCGGGACGATCGGGTTGGTGCGCGTGGCGCCCGCGGACTGGACGCCCCTGGCCTTGCGGATCGTCGCGCCGAAGTCCGGGTTCTTCGAGTGGACGACGATGACGCCTATGCGGTCGTACGACGTCACGACCGTCCCGCCGGCCTTGGATATCGCCTTGCGTACCTGTTTGACGGTGCCGTGCCCCGCTCGTGTGTTCACGACGTACGACAGCTCGGGGCCGTCTGCCGGAACCGCCGCCGCCGGCTCGTCCGCGGGTGCCGCGGCCGCGGTGCCCGTCGGGAGGAAGCCGAGCGAGGCCGTGAGCGCGAGTCCGACGGGCAGCGTGAGCACGCGTGTCCGTCTGGATGCCAGATGAGCCATGGGTTCTCCACATCATCCGTGCCAGTGGGCCGGACACAGGTGTGTCCGTCCGGTACATGACCAAGGAAGCTATCGCTGATCTTCCCGGCGCATCAACGAATACGGGCAAGTGAGTTCGAGGTGTGACCTCTGGGAGTCAGGTTTACAGGCTTTCCGTGCCGGAGGAGGCGCGTCCGGAAACAAGCCGAACCTCCGGTGAACCGCTTCGCCGCGGCCCCCGTGCCGTTGCACAGGGAGTCGTGCACCATCCCCCACCCGCAGAGGACTCCCCGTGAAATCCACCGTCCCGACCACCGCATCCGCGTCGCGAGGAGAATCCGTGGCCACCGAAGCACCGCCGCCCCAGGACCGCAAGGACGACGGCCCCGTCCAGCCCACGACCGAGGCGTTCCTCGAGGCGCAGAACAGTGCGGAGTTCACCGCCCTGCGCCGCTCCCACCGCTCCTTCGCCTTCCCGCTCACCGTCGGCTTCATCGCCTGGTACCTGCTGTACGTGCTGCTGTCCAGCTACGCCGGCGACTTCATGGGCACCATCGTCTTCGCCAACTTCAACGTGGCCTTCGTCTTCGGCCTCGCCCAGTTCGCCACCACGTTCCTGATCGCCTGGTTCTACTCGCGCCACGCCACGAACAAGCTCGACCCGCAGGCGGCGGCCATCAAGTCCCGTATGGAGGCCGACGCATGAGCGCCGCGTACGACTCGCACGCCGTGATCCAGCTCGCCGCCTCGTCGACGACCGAGCACCGGCCGCTGATCATCACCCTCTTCGCGGTCTTCGTCGCCGCGACCCTGGCCATCACCGTCTGGGCCGGCCGGCAGACCAAGAGCGCGTCCGACTTCTACGCGGGCGGGCGCCAGTTCACCGCCTTCCAGAACGGTCTCGCGGTATCCGGCGACTACATGTCGGCCGCGAGTTTCCTCGGCATCGCCGGAGCCATCGCACTCTTCGGATACGACGGCTTCCTCTACTCCATCGGCTTCCTCGTGGCCTGGCTCGTCGCACTGCTCCTCGTCGCCGAGCCGCTGCGGAACTCCGGCCGCTACACCATGGGCGACGTCCTCGCCTACCGCATGCGCCAGCGGCCGGTACGCACCGCCGCGGGCACCTCCACCATCGTCGTCTCGATCTTCTACCTGCTCGCCCAGATGGCCGGCGCGGGCGTCCTGGTGTCCCTGCTGCTCGGCATCACGAGCGACGCGGGCAAGGTCCTCATCGTCGCGCTGGTCGGCGTGCTGATGATCCTCTACGTCACCATCGGCGGCATGAAGGGGACCACCTGGGTCCAGATGGTCAAGGCCGTGCTGCTCATCGCGGGCGCGCTGCTCATGACCTTCCTGGTGCTGTGGAAGTTCGACTTCAACGTGTCCGACCTGCTCGGCACCGCCGCGGAGAAGAGCGGCCACGGGGCCGCGTTCCTGGAGCCCGGCCTCAAGTACGGCAGCACCGACGTCTCGAAGCTGGACTTCATCTCGCTCGGGCTCGCACTGGTCCTCGGCACCGCCGGCCTGCCGCACATCCTCATCCGCTTCTACACCGTGCCGACCGCAAAGGCCGCCCGCAAGTCCGTGAACTGGGCCATCGGCATCATCGGCTCCTTCTACCTGATGACCATCGCCCTCGGCTTCGGCGCGGCAGCCCTGATCGGGCCGGACGAGATCAAGGCGAAGAACCCGGCGGGCAACGCCGCGGCACCCCAACTGGCCGAATACCTCGGCGGGGTCGGAACCACGTGGGGCGCGATCCTGCTTGCGGTCATCTCCGCCGTCGCCTTCGCCACGATCCTCGCCGTCGTCGCGGGACTCACCCTCGCCTCCTCGTCGTCGTTCGCCCACGACATCTACGCCAACGTCATCCGCAAGGGGACCGCCACGGAGAAGGAGGAGATGCGCGCCGCCAAGTGGGCCACCGTCGCGATCGGCATCGTCTCCATCGCGCTGGGCGCGCTCGCCCGCGACCTGAACGTCGCGGGGCTGGTCGCTCTGGCCTTCGCCGTCGCCGCCTCGGCCAACCTGCCGACCATCCTCTACAGCCTCTTCTGGAAGCGCTTCACCACCCAGGGCGCCCTCTGGTCGATCTACGGCGGTCTCGCCTCGTCCGTCCTGCTGGTGCTCTTCTCGCCGGTCGTCTCCGGCAAGGTCACCTCGATGTTCCCGGACGCCGACTTCGCCTGGTTCCCGCTGGAGAACCCGGGCCTCATCTCCATCCCGCTCGGCTTCCTGCTCGGCTGGGTGGGCTCCGTCCTCTCCAAGGAGGAGCCGGACAAGGGCAAGTACGCGGAACTCGAGGTCAAGTCCCTCACCGGTACGTGCGCCCACTGACGCGTCCGCCGCACCACCACCGCCGGCCCCGTCGTAGAGTCCTACGACGGGGCCCGTCGCACCTCGTGTCAACCGAGCACCATGGATGTCACCGGTCTCGCGTACCCTCGGAAGAGTCAGAACCGCAACCGCGGACACCAGCGGGAGGGGGCCCACAGTGCTCGTCGACACCTACGGCAGGGTCGCCACCGACCTGCGTGTGTCACTGACCGACAAGTGCAATCTGCGCTGCACCTACTGCATGCCCGAGGAAGGCCTGCAGTGGCTGGGCAAGACGGAACTGCTCAGCGACGACGAGATCGTACGGCTCGTCCGTATCGCCGTCACCTCGCTCGGGATCACCGAGGTCCGCTTCACCGGTGGCGAGCCCCTGCTGCGCCCCGGACTCGTCTCCATCGTCGAACAGTGCGCCGCCCTGGAGCCCCGCCCCAAGATGTCGCTCACGACCAACGGCATCGGGCTGAAGCGCACCGCCGCCGCACTGAAGGCAGCGGGCCTGGACCGGGTCAACGTCTCCCTGGACACCCTGCGGCCCGACGTCTTCAAGACGCTGACCCGCCGCGACCGGCACCAGGACGTGCTCGACGGACTCCGGGCCGCCCGGGACGCGGGCCTCACCCCGGTCAAGGTCAACTCCGTCCTCATGCCGGGACTCAACGACGACGAGGCCCCCGAGCTCCTCGCCTGGGCCGTGGACAACGCCTACGAGCTGCGCTTCATCGAGCAGATGCCGCTGGACGCCCAGCACGGCTGGAAGCGCGACGGGATGATCACGGCCGGTGACATCCTCGCCTCGCTGCGCACGCGCTTCGCCCTCACCGCCGAGGGCGACGACGAGCGCGGCTCCGCCCCCGCCGAGCGCTGGACCGTCGACGGCGGCCCTCACCGCGTCGGCGTGATCGCCTCCGTGACCAGGCCGTTCTGCGGGGCATGCGACCGCACGCGGCTCACCGCCGACGGGCAGGTCCGCACCTGTCTCTTCGCCCGCGAGGAGACGGACCTGCGCGGCGCGCTGCGCTCCGACGCCCCGGACGAGGAGATCGCCAGGATCTGGCGGCTCGCGATGTGGGGCAAGAAGGCGGGTTCCGGACTCGACGACCCCACGTTCCTGCAGCCCGACCGCCCGATGTCAGCCATCGGCGGCTGAGGACTCCCATTCCTCCAGCGTCACGACGTCCTTGAGGAAACCGCGCACCCCGAGGAACGAGGACAGGTGCTCCCGGTGTGCGTCGCAGGCGAGCCAGGTCTTGCGCCGCTCCGGAGTGTGCAGCTTCGGGTTGTTCCAGGCCAATACCCACACGGCGTCGTCGCGGCAGCCCTTGGCGGAGCAGACGGGAGCGCCGGTGGCGCTGTCGGCGGGAGTGTCGGGGAGGTTCACGACCTCAACCCTAGGGCCTGACCTCCGGCCCCTTCGCGGCGCATCCCCGCCGGAGAAAGGGCGACGCCGAGCAGCCACGGGGGGAGCTGCCCGGCGTCGGTCCGTCGCTCCGACGGGGGATGCGGAGCGCACCCGAAGTATGCCACGACGACCATGATCGGTTGCACCGGATCGTCACGATCGATCTGAGCTCTTCTTGAGCTTTCCGGCGCCTCCCGCACCGCTCCCGATCAGTCCGCCGCGCGTGTGTCCCCGGCGCGTCCGGCCGGTCCCGGCTCCCCGGCCGGCCGCGCGAAAGGCTCCGCGTGACCCGCCGTACGGGAGTCACCGATCGCCGGCCGCATCGGCGCGGGCACGAACGTCGTGGGAAGCGAAGACGCGTTCTCCCGGCCTGCGTTTGCGATGACGACCGCGACATAAGGGAGCAGAACGCCCAGGGCGAGCGCCACCACGGCCACATGCCTCTCCACGTTCCACAGGGTCGCGGCCAGCACCACCGAGACGGTGCGGACGGACATCGAGATGATGTAGCGCCGCTGCCTGCCGCGCACGTCGTCGGCGAGTCCCTGCCGGGCGCCCGTGATACGGAAGACCTCCGCGCCCCTCTGCTTCCGCATCGTGATTCCACCACCAGATCTCCGTGCCGGACCTACCCGGGCGACCGGTCCCACGGTACGCCCGCCGTGCGCGCGGTTCGAGACCGGGGCGCGCCCGGCGTGTGCGGGTCGGTACCCCCGGTTCACGTACGGCCGTGTCCGGCATGCGGCGTACGTCCGTCGAGTCGAAACTGGTGGGCGTGCGCACACCGCGCCGCGCGAGGAGGCGAGACATGGGCTGGCTGTGGGCGATCATCGTAGGTCTGGTGCTCGGTGTGATCGCTCGAGCGATCCTGCCCGGCAAACAGGACATCCCGCTCTGGCTGACGGTCGTGTTCGGCATCCTCGGCAGCATCCTGGGCAACGCCGTCGCGACCTGGATCGGCGTCAACGACACCAAGGGCATCGACTGGACGCGGCACGTGCTGCAGTTGATCGGTGCCGTGGCCGTCGTCGGGGTGGGGGACATGCTCTGGCAGTCCCTCAAGGGCAACCGCGGCAAGAAGCAGAGCACCTGACCCGGCCGCACACGGCCGCGGCCGGCCACGCGTCACGCGTGACCGGCCGCAGTGTGTGCGCGCAGGCCTCAGCCGGTCCCGACCTCGACGGCCGCCAGGTTCTTCTTGCCCCGGCGCAGCACCAGCCACCGGCCGTGCAGCAGCTCCGAGACCGCCGGGGCGCTCTCCCCGTCCGTGACCTTCGCGTTGTTCACGTAGGCCCCGCCCTCCTTGACGGTGCGGCGGGCGGCCGACTTGCTGGCGGACAGCCCGACCTCGACCAGGAGGTCCACCACCGGGCCGAGCTCGCCGACCCTGGCGTGCGGCACCTCGGACAGGGCGGCACTCAGCGTCGCCTCGTCCAGCTCACCCAGGTCGCCCTGGCCGAACAGCGCCTTCGACGCGGCGATGACCGCCGCGCACTGGGCGCCGCCGTGCACCAGTGTGGTCAGCTCCTCGGCCAGCGACCGCTGGGCCGAGCGCGCCTGCGGGCGCTCCTCGGTGAGCTTCTCCAGCTCCTCCAGCTCCTCGCGGCTCTTGAAGCTGAGGATGCGCATGTAGGTCGAGATGTCCCGGTCGTCCACGTTCAGCCAGAACTGGTAGAACGCGTACGGCGTCGTCATCTCCGGGTCGAGCCAGACGGCCCCGCTCTCGGACTTCCCGAACTTGGTGCCGTCGGCCTTCACCATCAGCGGCGTCGCCAGCGCGTGCACGGCGGCACCCGGCTCGAGACGGTGGATCAGGTCGATGCCCGCCGTGAGGTTGCCCCACTGGTCGCTGCCGCCCTGCTGGAGCGTGCAGCCGTAGCGCCGGTACAGCTCCAGGTAGTCCATGCCCTGGAGCAACTGGTAGCTGAACTCCGTGTAGCTGATGCCCTCCTGGGACTCCAGCCGACGGGCCACCGAGTCCTTGGTGAGCATCTTGTTGACCCGGAAGTGCTTGCCGATGTCCCGGAGGAACTCGATCGCGGAGAGACCCGCCGTCCAGTCCAGGTTGTTCACCATCGTGGCGGCGTTCGGGCCGTCGAAGGTGAGGAAGGGCTCGATCTGCCCGCGCAGCCGCTGGACCCACGTGGCGATGGTCTCCGGGTCGTTCAGCGTGCGCTCGGCGGTCGGGCGGGGGTCACCGATCTGACCCGTCGCCCCGCCGACCAGGGCGAGCGGCTTCAGCCCCGCCTGCTGGAGCCGGCGCATGGTGAGCACCTGCACCAGGTGGCCGACGTGAAGACTCGCGGCGGTCGGGTCGAAGCCGCAATAGAACGTGACCGGGCCGTCCGCGAGAGCCTTGCGCAATGCGTCCTCGTCGGTGGACTGGGCGAACAGCCCGCGCCACTTCAGCTCGTCGACGATGTCCGTCACGGTCGTTTCTCTCCTCGGGGGGTTCGGCAGTAGGCGGTTCAGTCTAAGGGCTGCCCCGTAATCTCCGGCGGGCGCGCGACGACAGCTACGGCGCCTCGCTGCGTTGTCGGAACGCCCGAATACATCCAGTATGCGAGCGCTCCTCCGCCTTGCGATGCACCGCATCTGACGCCGCGCGCTGATCCACCAGGGACTACGGGACAGCCCTTAGGACGGTCAGACGCCCCGGCTGACCGAGCTCATATGGAAATCGGGGATGCGCAGCGCGGGCATCGCCGCCCGGGTGAAGTAGTCGCCCCACTCGCGCGGCAGCGTCTTCTCCGTACGGCCCGCCTCCGACGCCCGGGACAGCAGCCCCACGGGGGACTCGTTGAACCGGAAGTTGTTGACCTCGCCGACGACCTCGCCGTCCTCCACCAGATAGACCCCGTCACGGGTGAGGCCGGTCAGCAGCAGCGTGGCCGGATCCACCTCCCGGATGTACCAGAGGCAGGTCAGCAGCAGGGCCCGGCCGGTCGTCGCGGCCACCATCTCCTCCAGCGACCGCTCGCCACCGCCGTCCAGGACGAGGTTGTCGACGGCCGGAGCGGCCGGCAGGCCGGTGAGTTCCGCGGAGTGACGGGTCGTGGCCAGCCGCTCCAGCCTTCCCTCCCTGATCCAGTCCGTCGGTGCCAGCGGCAGCCCGTTGTCGAAGACCGAGGAATCGTCCCCCGACGCGTGCGCGATCACGAACGGCGCGGACTCCAGCCCCGGTGCGTGCGGATCGCTGCGCAGCGTCAGCGGCAGTTCGCAGAGCTGCTCGCCCAGCCGTGTGCCGCCGCCCGGCCGGGAGAAGACCGTCCGGCCCTCCACGGCGTCCCGGGCCCCCGCCGACCAGTACTGGTAGATCAGCAGGTCGGCCACCGCGGTCGGCGGCAGCAGCGTCTCGTAACGCCCCGCCGGCAGCTCGATGCGTCGTTCGGCCCAGCCGAGGCGCTTCGCGAGCTCCGCGTCCAGGGCCGCCGGGTCGACGTCCTTGAAGTCGCGCGTGGCCCTGCCCGCCCACGCGGACCGGGTGCGGTCCGGTGACTTGGCGTTCAGCTCCAGCGTCCCGTTCGGCTGGTCGTGACGCAGTCGAAGACCCGTCGACGTACCGAGATAGGTCGACGTCTGCTGATGGTGGGCGAAGCCGTACAGCTCCCGCCCGCCCGCGCGTGCACGGGCGAAGGCGTCGCCGAGGGCCGGGGCGAAGCCGGCGAAGACGTCGGAGCCGGTCTCGGCCGGCGCCTCGGTGAAGTCCGCGGACGCCGGGACCCCGGAGACCAGCTGCCGGGCGTCCTCCGCGGGCCCCGCGCCGCGGGCGGCGGCCTCGGCGGCCCGCACGAGCGGCTCCAGGTCGTCGGCGGTGACGGCGGAGCGCGACACCACACCGGACGCGGTCCCCTCGGCCCCGTCGACCGTCGCGATCACGGTGAGGCTCCGGCCCCGTGTCACCCCGTTCGTGGTGAGCGCGTTGCCGGCCCAGCGCAGATTCGCGGAAGAGCTCTCGTCCGCGATGACCACGCAGCCGTCGGCGGTGGACAGCTCCAGCGCGCGCTCGACGATCTCGTACGGCTTGCTGACGCGGCTCATCGCCCGCCCTCCTGCGTCGTGTTGAGGATGTTCACGCCTCGGAAGAGCGCGGAGGGGCAGCCGTGGGATACGGCCGCGACCTGACCCGGCTGCGCCTTGCCGCAGTTGAACGCGCCCCCGAGAACGTACGTCTGGGGGCCGCCGACCTTCTCCATCGAGCCCCAGAAGTCCGTGGTCGTCGCCTGGTAGGCCACGTCCCGCAGCTGGCCCGCGAGCCTGCCGTTCTCGATCCGGAAGAACCGCTGCCCCGTGAACTGGAAGTTGTACCTCTGCATGTCGATGGACCAGGACCGGTCGCCGACCACGTAGATCCCGCGCTCCACCCCGCCGATCAGGTCCTCCGTCGACAGCCCGCCCGGATCCGGCTTGAGCGACACGTTCGCCATGCGCTGCACGGGCACGTGCCCCGGCGAATCCGCGTACGCGCACCCGTTGGACCGGCCCAGACCCGTCAGCTTCGCGATGCGCCGGTCCGTCTGGTAGCCGACCAGCGTCCCGTCCTTCACCAGGTCCCAGGACTGCGCCTCGACGCCCTCGTCGTCGTAACCGATCGTCGCGAGCCCGTGCTCGGCGGTGCGGTCACCGGTCACGTTCATCACGGGGGAGCCGTACGCCAGCTTGCCCAGCTGGTCGAAGGTCGCGAACGACGTCCCCGCGTACGCCGCCTCATACCCCAGGGCCCGGTCCAGTTCCGTCGCGTGGCCGATGGACTCGTGGATCGTCAGCCACAGGTTGGACGGGTCGACGACCAGGTCGTACGTCCCCGCCTCGACGCTCGGTGCCCGCATCTTCTCGGCCAGCAGCCCCGGGATGCGCTCCAGTTCGGAGTCCCAGTCCCAGCCCGTGCCGGTGAGGTACTCCCAGCCCCGGCCCGCCGGCGGCGCGATCGTCCGCATCGAGTCGAACTCACCCGTCGTGCCGTCCACGGCCACCGCGGTCAGCTGGGGATGCACCCGCACCCGCTGCTGGGTGGTCACGGTGCCGGCCGTGTCCGCGTAGAACTTGTTCTCGTGGACCGTCATCAGGGAGGCGTCCACGTGCGCGACCCCGTCGGCCGCCAGCAGCCGGGAGCTCCATTCGGCGAGCAGCCCGGCCTTCTCCGTGTCCGGCACCTCGAAGGGGTCCCGCTCGTACGCCGACACCCAGGTCCGCTCCCCGTGCACCGGCTCGTCGGCCAGCTCGACCCTCTCGTCCGAACCGGCGGCCGCGATCACCTTCGCGGACAGCTTGGCCATGGCGACGGCCTGGGAGGCGACCTTGGCCGCCGCGTCCATCGTCAGGTCCACCCCGGACGCGAAACCCCACGCCCCGCCGTGCACCACCCGGACCGCGTACCCCGTGTCGGTGCTGTCCGACGTCCCGGACAGCCGGGCGTCCCGAAGCCGCCAGGAGGCGTCCCGCACCCGCTCGAACCGGAAGTCCGCGTGGACCGCGCCCAGCGCGCGGGCCCGGGCGAGCGCCGCGTCGGCGAGGGCGCGCAACGGCAGCGCGAGAAAGGACGGGTCGATGTCATGGGCCACGGACGGCCTCCCCTGCTGTGGTCGTGTCCGGGCACGAAGTCAATCACGCGGGGACCCCGCCGGAGGGGAGAGTTCTGCGCGTCCTGACCTCGCCGCACCGGCGTCCGGCCGCCCGGTGCCGGTCCGGGCCCCGCCGCACCCGACTGTAGGAATCCCACAGTGCCGCGTCGGAGCCACTGTCGGAGGCCGATTCCTTGTCCGGGGAGTCCTACCGATAGGTTTTCGATGTACCAGACCGCCAAGGAAAGGGTGATCCGTTGAGCCGCTCGGTTCTCGTCACCGGAGGAAACCGGGGCATCGGCCTCGCCATCGCCCGCGCCTTCGCCGACAACGGCGACAAGGTCGCCGTCACCTACCGCTCGGGGCAGCCGCCCCAGGAGCTCACCGACGCGGGTGTCCTCGCGGTCCGGTGCGACATCACCGACACCGAGCAGGTGGAGCAGGCCTACAAGGAGATCGAGGAGAAGCACGGTCCCGTGGAGGTGCTGGTGGCCAACGCCGGTATCACCAAGGACCAGTTGCTGATGCGGATGTCGGAGGAGGACTTCACGTCCGTGCTCGACACCAACCTCACCGGCACCTTCCGCGTCGTCAAGCGGGCCAACCGCGCGATGCTGCGCGCCAAGAAGGGCCGCGTCGTCCTGATCTCCTCCGTCGTCGGGCTCCTGGGCTCCGCCGGCCAGGCCAACTACGCGGCGTCCAAGGCGGGCCTGGTCGGCTTCGCCCGGTCGCTGGCCCGCGAGCTCGGTTCGCGGAACATCACGTTCAACGTCGTCGCGCCCGGGTTCGTCGACACCGACATGACCCAGGTACTCACCGACGAGCAGCGCAAGGGCATCGTGGCCCAGGTGCCGCTCGGCCGCTACGCGCAGCCCGCCGAGATCGCGGCCGCGGTGCGCTTCCTCGCGTCCGACGACGCGTCGTACATCACTGGAGCCGTCATCCCCGTTGACGGCGGATTGGGCATGGGTCACTGATCACCATGAGCGGAATTCTCGACGGCAAGCGCATCCTCATCACGGGTGTGCTGATGGAGTCGTCCATCGCTTTCCACACGGCGAAGGTGGCACAGGAACAGGGCGCCGAGGTCATCCTGACGGCCTTCCCCCGGCCGACGCTGACCGAGCGCATCGCCAAGAAGCTCCCGAAGCCCGCCAAGGTCATCGAGCTCGACGTGACCAACGACGAGCACCTGGGCCGGCTCGCCGGACTCGTCAAGGACGAGCTCGGCTCGCTGGACGGCGTCGTGCACTCCATCGGCTTCGCCCCTCAGGACGCCCTGGGCGGCAACTTCCTGAACACGCCCTTCGAGTCGGTGGCCACGGCGATGCACGTCTCGGCGTTCTCGCTGAAGTCGCTCGCCATGGCCTGCAAGCCGCTGATGGCCGAAGGCGGTTCCGTCGTCGGCCTCACCTTCGACGCGCAGTTCGCCTGGCCGCAGTACGACTGGATGGGCCCGGCCAAGGCCGCGCTGGAGGCCACGTCCCGCTACCTCGCCCGTGACCTGGGCAAGGACAGCATCCGCTGCAACCTGATCTCGGCCGGACCGATCGGCTCCATGGCCGCCAAGTCCATCCCGGGCTTCGGCGAGCTCGCGGACGTCTGGAACCACCGCTCCCCGCTGGAGTGGAACATGGCCGACCCGGAGCCGGCCGGGCGCGGTGTCGTCGCGCTCCTCTCGGACTTCTTCCCGAAGACGACGGGCGAGATCATCCACGTCGACGGCGGCGTGCACATGATGGGCGCCTGACGTCGCACGTCCCGCGCACACGCCTGACGACGGCCGCGTACCCGCCTCCCCGGCGGCGTCACGCGGCCGTCGCGCGTTCGGGTGAGCGCGCGGACCGCCCTGCCCACGGGCCGTCCGGCGCTCGAGTCGAAAAGATGGCCGCTCCACCGCAGAATGTGGTGAACCGGACTTCTGGTCAGGCTGCGGGGAGGAGATCGCTGTGCGCTCCACACGTCGCAGGACCTGGGCCCTGACGGCCGTGGCTGCCGTCGGCCTCGGTCTCCTGGCCCCCGTGGCCGTCAACGCGGCAGGCCGGGCCGGCAGTGTGCCGGCCGGTGCAGCGGCCCCTCGGGCGCCGGAACCCGAGCCGTCGGGCTCCGAATGCCGTACGGCGGTCGAGGGGTCCCGGGTGACCGCCTACTGCCACAACCCGTACCCCACCACGGATCTCGTCCGGCTCCACACGGAGTGCGCCCGCTGGTGGGACGTCGACGCGGACGGCGAAGCGGTCGCGGTCCAGCCGGGCCGGACCGTCAAGCTCGAGGACCGCTGCTGGAAAGAGGTCGGATCGGCCTGGGTCAGCCACTCGGTGACCCCGTAGAGCTCTCTCCCGCCCTTCGGCGGGCGTCGCTGTCCCTGCGCCGTGCCGCCGTTCTCGCGGCAGCGCGAACCGTCCGGCCCCCCGCTCAGCGCGTCGGCTCGCGCAGACAGTCCAGCGCGTGGGCGGCAGCCTCCGCGGCGGCCGTGTCCGCGTCACCGGCCCGGATCGCCTCGACCAGCCGCGAGTGGTCCATGAGTTCCTCCGGGCGCAGCTCCGGACCCACGTCGTCCCGCAGGTAATCGCGCAGCACGTCGTTCAGGTCGGCGTAGAGCTCCGTCAGCACGTCGTTGTGCGAGGCGGCGACCACCGCAAGGTGCAGTGTCGCGTCGGCGGCGACGAAGGCCTCGGCGTCCCCCGCCGCCCAGGTCGCCTCGCGCCGCTCCATCAGGGTGTCCAGCTGCCGCATGTCCCGCTCCGTACGCCGCAGGGCGGCGAGCCGGGCCGCCGAGGACTCCAGCGTGGAGCGCAGTTCCGCCACGTGCCTGGGGTCGGCGTCCGCGAAACGCCGGTGCATCACCCCGGCCAGCTCGCTGGTCGCCACGACATACGTGCCGGAGCCCTGGCGGATGTCCAGCAGTCCGTTGTGCGCCAGGGCGCGTACCGCCTCGCGCACCGTGTTGCGGGCCACACCCAGCTGCTCGACCAGCTCCGGCTCGGTGGGAATCCGGGACCCCACGGGCCATTCGCCCGAGGTGATCTGATTCCTCAGCTGGGCAATCACCTGGTCGGCGAGTGCCGAACGCCGGGGGGACGTCAGCGCCATGGTGCTCCTTGCTCGTGTGACGGGTGGCGATCCGGCCTCGTGATCCGGAGCGGATCGGTCCGGCCGTCGGATCCGCCGGTCCGTCGGTCGGCCGGTCCGGGAGGGGCGATCGGTGCGACGGGCCGGGTCGTCCTCCCGCATTGTTCCAGGCGGGGAAGGGAACGGAGCCACTGGACAGCCAATCATCCCATGATTCTATGATGGGCCCATGCGTCACGACGAGACCCCGACACTGAGCCAGGCCGCCACTTCCCTCCGGACACCGCCCGCCGACGGACCGTCCCCGTGGGTGCTGCGGATCGTCATCGTCGGCCTCGTACTCACCGCCCTCAACCTCCGCCCCGCCATCACCAGCCTCGGCCCCCTCCTCGAGGAGGTCAGGGACGGGCTGCACATGAGCGGCAGCGTGGCCGGTGTCCTCACCTCGGTGCCACCTCTCTGCTTCGCGGTCTTCGGCTTCACCGCACCCCGGCTGGCCCGCCGGTTCGGTCCCAGCGCCGTCGTCTGCGCGGGGATGGCGGCCATCGCCACAGGGCTGCTGATCCGCCCCTTCGTGGGAGGTACCGCCGGGTTCCTCGCCGCCAGCGCCCTCGCCCTGATGGGCATCGCCGTCAGCAACGTCCTCATGCCCGTCATCGTCAAGCGATGGTTCCCCGGCCGCGTCGGGACCATGACCGGCCTCTACTCGATGGCCCTGGCCCTCGGTACCGCCCTCGCGGCCGCCCTCACCGTGCCGATGACCGACGCCCTGGGCGGCAGCTGGAAGACCGGGCTGGCCGTCTGGGCGGCGCCGGCCGTCGTCGCGGTCGTGCCCTGGGTCCCGTTCCTCAAGGACCGGGGGAACACGGCAGGACCCGCTGCCGGCACCCCGGCGGCCCCCGCGCTGCGGATCACCCGGAGCCGGACGTCCTGGGCGCTCGCCTGCTTCTTCGGCCTCCAGGCCACCGCCGCGTACATCACGATGGGCTGGATGCCGCAGATCTTCCGCGACGCGGGGATTCCGGCGGGCACCGCGGGCGTGCTGCTGGCCGTGACGATGGCCATGGGCGTGCCCCTCGCCTTCGTCATCCCCCGGGTCGCGACCCGGCTGCCCACCCAGGGCCCGATCGTCCTCGTCCTGAGCGGCTGCGGCCTTCTCGGCTACGCCGGCCTCTATCTCGCCCCGGCCGGCGGCGCCTGGCTGTGGGCCCTGCTCCTGGGTGTCGCGAACTGCGCCTTCCCGCTCGCCCTCACCATGATCGGAATGCGGTCCAGGACCGGTGCCGGGGTGGTCAGGCTCTCCGCCTTCGCACAGTCCACGGGCTACCTGCTGTCGATCCCCGGCCCCCTGCTCGTCGGAGTGCTGTACCAGCACAGCGGCGGCTGGGGCCTGCCGATCGCCCTCATGGCCGGCCTCCTCGTGCCGCAGACGGTGGCCGGGGTGCTCGCCGGGAGGGACCGGACGATCGAGGACGAATGCTGAGGTGCGACACTGTGCCCATGCCAGTGCTCGATCCGAATCCCCAGAACGGTCAGAAGAAGCTCCTCCTCGTGTTCGGGGCGATGGTGCTCATCTCCTTGGTCATCGGAGTGATCGCCACGATCGCCTCGCCCTGACCCCCGGGGGGTGTGGCCAGCCCCCCCTGTCCCCTAGGGGGCCAGGTTCAGGGTCGAGTGGGTGGGTCACCGGATGGGACGGCCACCGCCCGGCCCGTAGGTTCTGGGTGAGACAGCCGAGGACCCACGGAGGCGGACATGCCGGCCCGACCGCACACCCGGAGCCACCGCCCCGGACAGGACACCATCGAGGTCACCCTGCCGTGGTGGGCCGTCGCGCTGCCCGCCCTGGCGTTCGCGGCGCTCCTCCTGCTGATCCTGGAACCGGGGCAGGCGCACGCTGCGGCGGGCGACCCCGCACTCGGGCGTCTGTTCGGCCGCATCCTGGCGTTCCTGGCCCTCTGACAGGCGGCGGAACGCCCCGCGGGCGCCATCCACCCGTCCAGGGCGAGCACGTCAACTCCCAGCGCCCGGACGTGCAATTCGTGCGAAGCTGAGGTGTATGAGCGCCGATACACCTCGCAGGATCGTCCTTCTCAGGCACGCAAAGGCGGAATGGTCGCAGGAGTCCGACCATGAGCGGCCACTGGCCGAACGGGGCAGGAAGGACGCCCCCGTCGCCGGCCTCAGACTGGCCGATTCGGGCACCGTCATCGACCTGGCACTGTGCTCGACCGCCACCAGGACCCGGGAGACCTGGAAGCTCGCGGTCCACGAGTTCGCCCACCGCCCCAGGACCGTGTACGAGGAGAGGCTGTACGAGGCCTCCCTCGGGGAACTGATCGCCCTGTTCGGCGAAACCCCCGACGACGTGAACAACCTGCTGGTCATCGGCCACAACCCCGGCATGCACGGTGCCGCGGACGCGCTCTCCGGCGGGGCCGAGGGCGACACGCTCGCCCGCATGACCCGGGACGGCTTCCCGACCGCCGCCTACGCCGTCGTCGAGTTCGCCGGCCCCTGGAAGGACCTCGAACACGGGGTGGGCAGGCTCGTCGAGTACTGGACACCGAACGACTGAGCGAGCACGCGGAAGGGCGCCGGCACACGCGATGTGCCGGCGCCCTTCTCGCTGCCCGCGGGCCCCGTGCGTACGGTTCCCGCGGCGCGGTCAGTCGACGAGGCCGTCGGCGGCCTCGACCTCCTCGCGGGTGATGCCGAGCAGGTACAGCACCGTGTCGAGGAACGGGACGTTCACCGCCGTGTGCGCGGCCCGCCGGACGACGGGCTTGGCATTGAACGCGACGCCCAGCCCGGCGGTGTTCAGCATGTCCAGATCGTTCGCGCCGTCGCCGATCGCCACCGTCTGCGCCAGCGGAACCCCGGCCTGCGCCGCGAAACTGCGCAGCAGCCGGGCCTTGCCCGCCCGGTCGACGATGTCGCCCACGACCCGGCCGGTCAGCCTGCCGTCGACGACCTCCAGCGTGTTGGCGGAGGCGAAGTCGAGGCCGAGGCGCTCCTTGAGGTCGTCCGTGACCTGGGTGAAACCGCCGGAGACCACGCCCACCTGGTAACCCAGCCGCTTCAGGGTGCGGATCAGGGTGCGCGCGCCGGGGGTCAGCCGAACTTCCGCACGGACCTTCTCCACCACCGACACGTCGAGCCCCGCCAGCAGTGCCACACGGGCGTGCAGGGACTGCTCGAAGTCGAGCTCCCCGCGCATCGCCTGTTCGGTCACGGCGGCGACCTCGGCCTCGCAGCCGGCGTGGGCCGCGAAGAGCTCGATGACCTCGTCCTGGATGAGGGTCGAGTCCACGTCCATGACGACCAGGCGCTGTGCCCGGCGGCTCAGCCCGGCGGAGACGACGGCGATGTCCACACCGATCCCCGCGGCCTCCGTGGCCAGCGCGGTCCGCAGTACTTCGGTCCCGGCGCCGGAGACCGCGAACTCCACTGCGGTGACGGGGTACTTCGCCAGACGGAAGATCCGGTCGATGTTCCCGCCGGTGGAGGTGATCTTGGCTGCTATGGCTGCCGTGGACTCCGCGGTGAGCGGATGTCCCAGCACCGTGACATGGGAACGGCCGTCACCGCGGGGCCGGTTGTCGCCCGTACCCGAGATGATCTCGGCCTGCAGCTTCAGCGACTCCGCCCAGCTGTGCACGGTCGCCCGGAGGTCACCCTCCGTCGTACCGCCGGGAGCGGGGGAGGTCACCAGAGCGCACAGCACGATGCGCCCACGGGTGACGACCTGCTCGATGTCCACCACGTCCACGGCGTATGCCGCCAGGGTGTCGAAAAGTCCGGCGGTGATACCCGGGCGGTCCTTCCCGAAGATCTTGACGAGAAGGGTGGGGGTGTCCGTACCCGGAGGGGACTCGGGTGACTCAGGAGACCGGGGTGACCGAGGTGGCTGCTGAGGTGCGCTCATGGTGCTCCCACCGTATAGGGCACCCGGGCGGCCCCGAAGCCCGTCCCGAGTGGCGGACAGGACGACGGCCGGGTCCGCGGACCGTGAACGGCGCCGCGGATGGGACGCTCCCTCCCCATTCCTCCCGAGTCGGCCGGCGGGACGCGGAGCCTCCGCGCCGTCTTCACGCCGCCCGGCTTTCCGTGGGGGGACCGGTCCTGGAATAGTTCCCCACGATGTTCAGCATCCCTAGACCCCTTGAAACGGGGGTGATTCGGGGGACGACTAGTGGGGCGCGGAGTGCCGGAACTCGTACTGGAATTGAATGGCAGGACCTGGACGCTCGATCCGTCCAGGCCGTACACCCTCGGACGTGATCCGCAGGGTGACGTGACGCTCGACGACGCCAGGGTCTCGTGGCGGCACGCAACGATCAGCTGGAACGGCCGCGGGTGGCAGATCGAGGACCACGGCAGCACCAACGGGACCTACGTGCAGGGCCGAAGGGTCCAGCAGACGGAGATCGGCCCCGGAACCCCGGTGAACCTGGGCAACGCCAACGACGGGCCGAGGCTGAACCTCACCGCCGCGGCGGCGGCCGGTGTCCACAGCGGGCAGGCCGCAGGGGCGCAGCAGGCTCCGGCGCACCCCGTGCAGCCGCCGCACCAGGCCCAGCAGGGGGCGGCCGGCTGGCCGGCCGCTCCCGCGCAGCAGCCGGGGCAGCCTCAGGTCCCGCACCAGCAGGGCCATGCGGACCCCTCCGCGGCGCGTGGGCACGGCGGCGCGGCGGGGGCGCCGCCGGTCTACGGGGACCGGAGTCCCACCACGTTCCACCAGCTGGATCTCGGCCGCGTCATGCGCATCGGCCGCGCCCTGGAGAACGAGCTGGTCGTCTCCGACCTGCAGGTCTCCCGCCTGCACGCCGAGTTCCGGGCGACGCCCGACGGCCGCTTCGAGATCCGCGACCTCGGATCCCACAACGGCACGTACGTCAACGGCCAGCCGCTCCACAAGTCCGGCTCCGCGCTCATCGGCCCGAACGACATCGTCGGCGTCGGCCACTCGACCTTCCGGCTGGTCGGAGACCGGCTGGAGGAGTTCGTCGACACCGGCGAGGTGTCCTTCTCGGCCCGGCACCTCACGGTGACCGTCGACGGTGGCAAGGACATCCTCAAGGACGTCTCCTTCGGCGTCCCGGAGAAGTCGCTGATCGCCGTCATCGGCCCCTCGGGGTCCGGCAAGTCCACCCTGCTCAAGGCGCTCACCGGCTACCGGCCGGCCAACCAGGGCGACGTCCTCTACGACAACCGGAACCTCTACAAGCAGTTCGCGGAGCTCCGGCAGCGCATCGGCCTGGTCCCGCAGGACGACATCCTGCACAAGGAGCTCACGGTCACCCGGGCTCTGCGCTACGCGGCCAAGCTGCGCTTCCCCGCGGACACCACCGAGGCCGAGCGCACCGCCCGGATCCACGAGGTCCTCGCCGAGCTCAAGCTCGACATCCACCGGGACAAGAAGATCACCTCGCTCTCCGGCGGCCAGCGCAAGCGCGTATCGGTCGCCCTGGAGCTGCTGACCAAGCCGTCGCTGATCTTCCTGGACGAGCCGACCTCGGGCCTCGACCCGGGCATGGACCGCGACGTCATGCAGCTGCTGCGCGGGCTGGCCGACGACGGGCGTACGGTCCTGGTCGTCACGCACTCCGTGGCCGAACTGGCCATCTGCGACAAGCTCCTGGTCATGGCGCCCGGCGGATCCGTGGCCTACTTCGGCCCGCCCGAGGAGGCCCTGAACTTCTTCGGCTACACCAGCTGGGCCGACGTCTTCTCGGCCTTCGAGAACTACCGCGACTACGACTGGGCGGGCCGCTGGCGCGGCTCGCAGCACTACCAGATGTACGCGGCGGACATCGACGCCGTCGCCGCGCAGCCCGTACACATGCCGCCGCCGCAGTCGATCCGGCCCCCGAAGCCCTCGGGCTGGGCGGCCCAGCTGTGGACGCTGATGCGCCGCTACGTGTCGGTGATCGCGTCCGACAAGGGTTTCCTGCTGCTGATGGTGCTCCTGCCGGCGGTGCTCGGCGTGGTGAGCGTGGTCATCCCCGCCGAGTTCGGCCTGGCGGAGCCCGAGCCGCCGTCCCGGTTCAACGGCAAGGCCGGAACGATCATGCTGATCCTCGCGGTCGGCATGTGCTTCGCCGCAGCGGCCAACTCCGTACGAGAACTGATCAAGGAGCGGGTGATCTACGAGCGGGAACGGGCCACCGGTCTGTCACGCTCCGCCTATCTCCTGTCGAAGGTGATCGTCCTCGGTGTGATCACCGCCTTCCAGGGCGTGATCATCTGCGGGATCGGCTTCTCCACCCGTGAGCTGCCGGCGGAGGGCCTCTTCATGTCCCCGGCCGTCGAGATCTGCCTGTCGATCATCGTGCTCGGCTTCACCTCGATGATGTTCGGCCTGATGATCTCCGCACTGGTGAAGACCGCCGAGAAGACGATGCCGCTGCTCGTCATGTTCGCCATCGTCCAGGTCGTCTTCACCGGGGTGCTCTTCCAGGTCTACGGGTCGCCGGGCCTGGAACAGTTCGCCTGGCTGATGCCGTCGCGCTGGGCCGTGGCAGCGGCCGGCACCACGCTGGACCTCGCCCGTCTCATGCCGCCTTGGGATCCCGAGAACCCGACCGACCTGGACCCGCTCTGGGAGCACTCGGCCGGCCAGTGGGGGATCAACATCACGGTCATGCTGTTCATGAGCGCGATCCTCTTCGTCGCGGTCTCGCGGATGCTCCGGCGCCACGAGCCGGAGGTCATGCGCAAGTGACGTGCCGGGACCGGCCGGTCCCGGAAACGCCCGAGGGCGGCACCCCGTGGGGTGCCGCCCTTCGGCATGTGGTGACCGGAGCGCCGTTGCTCCGGTCGGCCTTCGTCGCCATGCCGGGCCGTGCTCGTTCCTCCGGCGCGGTGTGTGCCGTCGGCTCAGTACGCGCTGTTGACGTTGTCGATCGAGCCGTACTTGTCGGCCGCGTAGTTGGCGGCGGCGGTGATGTTGGCGACCGGGTCGTACTGGTCGTGCTTGGTGCCCTTGACGTGGTAGAAGTCGAAGGTCGGCTTGATGACCTGCAGCAGCCCCTTCGAGGGGATGCCGTTGATCGCGTTGATGTCCCAGTTGTTGATCGCACGGGGGTTACCGCTGGACTCGCGAATGATGTTGCGGTGCAGGCCCTCGTACGTGCCGGGGATGTGCTTCTTGTGCATGATGCTGAGAGCCTCGCGGATCCAGCCGTCCAGGTTGTTCTTGTAGATCGGCTTGCGGTCGGCGGCTCGGCTGGCCTTCTTGGCGGAGCGCTTCTTCGCGTCGGCCTTGGCCTTCTTCTTCGCCGCGACCTTGGCCTTGGCCTTCGCCTTGGCGACGGCCTTGGCCTTGGCCTTCTCGGCCGCCTTCTCCTTCTCGGCGTCCTTGGCCTTGCCGGCTGCCTTCACCAGGAGAGCGGCGGTCGAGTTCTGGTCTATGACGCTGGTCTGGATGCTCTTCGTCTGCACACCGGTGAACACGACCGGCGCGGCGGCGGCGGCAGCGGCGGGCTTGTGCTGCGGCTGGGGCGCCGCCGAAGCGTCGTTCGGGGCGAGTGAGAGGGCCACAGCGGCGGCGGCCAGGGTCGAGACCCCCGCGACGGAGAGCTTCTGCGCCTTGTTCAGGCGACGGTTACGGCTGGAGATGCGGGACACGGACATACAGTCGTACCTCTTCGAATAGCAGGGGTCCTCGGCGAGGACGCGGACGGATGCGCCGGGGCACATCTCCGTCGGGGACAGCTGCAATTCTTAGCGCCAGCAAAATGCCTTGGCAAAGGTGTGACGTACGAAGCTGGATAGTTGGCCAAGGTCGCGTTAGTGCCGTGTTGTCCGTTTTAAGTGCGGCCGAGTTGCCCGATATACGCCAACTATCCTTCTTCGTAAGTGACGTGGGTCCTATGCCTGGGCTCACACAGGGCACCCCCCGGGCTCACGAAACGTTGCTTGTGTAATGCAGAGCGTGAGGGGTTTTCGCAGGGTCCGCGGCACCCGGCAGGAGCAGGTGCACGTCCCCGAACTCGTGCCACAGATAGCCGTGCTCCAGCGCCTGGGCATAGCCGTCGCGGAGCGCCCGGCGTCCCGCGATCGCCTCCAGCATCAGCAGGTGCGAGGCCTCAGGCTCGTGCAGCCCGGTGATCAGCCCGTCCACCGCACGCACCCCCCGCTCGGGCGTCACCACCAGATCCGTCCAGCCGGCGGCGGCCCGCAGCCTGCCGTCCGGACCCACCGCGGACTCCAGCGCCCGCACCGCCGTCGTCCCCACCGCGATCACCCGGCCCCCGCCCGCCCGCGCCGCCTCGACGAGCCGCGCCGTCGTGAGGGGAACCTCGAAGCGTTCCGGATAGGGCGGCTCGTGCGCCTCGGCCGAAGCAACCCCCGTGTGAAGCGTCAGCGGAGCGAACTGCACCCCCCGGCTCACCAGCTCCGCCACCAGGCACGCGGTGAACGGCCTCGCCGCACTCGGCATCTCCGCCGAGCCGCTCCCGTCCTCCGACGGCACGGCGAACACCGTCCGGTACGCCGACAACGGCTCGTCCCGCTCCGTGTACGCGTACCGGATCGGCCGCCCGTACCTGCTCAGGAGCGCGGGCACGTCCCGCGGAACCCGCGCCCACCAGAGCCGGGCCCCCTCCGGCGGACCCAGCGGTTCCTCCAGTACCAGTCCCTGCCCGCCAGGCAGCCGCACCTCCGCACCCGCGGGCCCCCCGGGCCGCGGCAGGGTGGTCCCCGAGCCGTCCGGCCGTCGCAACTCCACCGCCCACCGGCCGTCCTCGCCGCGGGTGGAGAAGTGCACGACGACGGGCTCACCGCCCAGCCGGCCGTTCACCGCGGCCGCCAGCGTCATCGACGTGTTCACCACCAGCACGTCACCGGCCCGCAGCTCCCCGGGCAGCTCCCGGAACCTGCGGTGAGAGACGGCCGTACCCCGTGAGACCAACAGCCGTACGTCGTCCCGCCCGGCGCCCCGACGCTCGGCCGGCACCCGCGCCGACAGCTCGGGCGGCACCCGCAGGGCCTCCAGCGCGGTCATCGCCCCTCCCGGACGTCCGGGCCCAGCAGCGCGGCCGCCGCATACCGGCCACTGACCGGCCGCAGCCCGAGCAGCCGGACGAAGGCGGGCGCGACAGCGTCCGGACTCGGCCTGGGCTCCGTGTCCCCGGGCACGGCCGCGGTATAGAGGTCCGTCTCCATGTCGCCCGGATCCACCGCCCACACCCGCAGCCCGGGCTCCTCCTCCCCGAGCACCCCCGCCAGCTGGTCGAGCGCCGCCTTCGAGGCCCCGTATCCGCCCCACGTCGGGTACGGCTCGGACGCCGCGTCCGAGCTCACGGCGATGACGGCCCCGGCCCGCGAAGCCCGCAGCAGCGGCAACGCCTCCTGCAGCAGCCCGAGCGCCGCCACCACGTTCGTCTCCAGCGCCTGCCGCAGCCCGTCCAGCGGCAGCGCCTCCAGCCGCACGAGAGGTGCACAGCCCAGCGCGCTCGCGTTGCTCACCAGCACGTCGAGTCCGCCCAGCTCCCCGGCGGCGGCCACCAGCGCCTCTCGGTGCACCGCGTCCGTGACGTCCCCGGCCACGGCCACCACCCTCGTCCCGTACCGGCCGCCCAGATCGCGCGCCACCGCCCCGAGGGCCTCCGACGACCTGGCGTCCAGCACCAGGTCCCAGCCCTCTCGCGCCAGGGCCGCGGCCAGCGCCCGCCCCAGCCCTCTCGACCCACCCGTGATCATCGCGATCGGCATGACAGCCATCCCCTCGGACTCCGTGGTGCTCCGACGTCACCAACCTAGGAATCCGCCCCCGCCCGCCGCCTCGTCCATCGGCCCCGACGCCGGACGGCACTTCGGCCTAGGACCCGGGCCCCGTGACGAAGGGGTCCAGGGACCGATACGGCCCGGCCATCCCCGCCGGTACGGTGAGCACATGAGCCATCGCCCACCGTCGGGTCTCGCGGCGGTCAGCGCAGCCCTGCTCGCCATGAACCGGCATCTCGACATGCGCGACGTCCTCAAGACGATCGTCGCCTCCGCCCGCGAACTGCTCGACGCCGAGTACGCCGCGCTGGGCGTGCCGGACGACCACGGAGGCTTCGCCCAGTTCGTCGTCGACGGGGTGAGCGACGAGCAGTGGAAGGCCATCGGGCCGCTGCCCCGGCAGCACGGCATCCTCGCGGCGATGCTCCACGAGACACAGCCCCAGCGCCTGGCCGACGTCCGCAAGGACCCCCGGTTCGAGGGGTGGCCCGACGCCCACCCCGACATGTCCGACTTCCTCGGCCTGCCCATCCAGGACGGCGACGAGACCATCGGCGCGCTCTTCCTCGCCAACAAACGCTGCCCCAGGCCCACCGGGGGCTGCGGTTTCACCGAGGAGGACGAGGAGCTCCTCGGGATCCTCGCCCAGCACGCGGCCATCGCCCTCACCAACGCCCGGCTCTACGAACGCAGCCGCGAACTCACGATCGCCGAGGAGCGCTCCCGGCTCGCCCACGAGCTGCACGACGCCGTCAGCCAGAAACTCTTCTCGCTGCGGCTCACCGCCCAGGCCGCCGCGGCCCTGGTCGACCGCGACCCGGCGCGCGCCAAGGGCGAACTCCAGCAGGTCGCCGCACTGGCGGGGGAAGCCGTGGACGAACTCCGCGCCGCCGTCGTCGAACTGCGCCCCGCCGCGCTGGACGAGGACGGTCTCGTTGCCACGCTCCGTACCCAGATCCAGGTCATGGACCGGGCACACAGTGCCAGGGTCACCTTCGACAGTGCCGGGGTACGCGCCCTGCCCTCCGCCCAGGAGGAGGCGATGCTCCGGGTCGCGCAGGAGGCGCTGCACAACGCCCTGCGCCACTCCGGGGCCGGGCACGTACGCGTCAGCCTCGGCCGGCACGGTGCGGCCACGGTGCTGCGGATCACCGACGACGGCCGGGGTTTCGACCCCCACCTGACCAGAAGTGCGGGCCGTCATCTCGGACTCGTCTCCATGCGGCACCGGGCGGGCAGCGTGGGGGGCCGGCTCACCGTCGCCTCGGAGCCCGGCAAGGGCACCACGATCCAGATGGAGGTCCCCTGTGGCTGACAAGATCATCAAGGTGCTGCTGGTGGACGACCACCAGGTGGTCCGCCGGGGGCTGCGCACGTTCCTGGAGGTGCAGGACGACATAGAGGTGGTCGGTGAGGCGTCGGACGGTGCGGAGGGGGTCACCCGGATCGAGGAGCTGCGGCCCGACGTCGTCCTGATGGACATCAAGATGCCGGGTACGGACGGCATCGAGGCACTGCGCAGGCTCAGGGACCTGGACAACCCCGCCAAGGTGCTGATCGTCACGAGTTTCACCGAGCAGCGCACGGTCGTGCCCGCTCTGAGGGCCGGAGCGTCGGGCTATGTCTACAAGGACGTGGACCCCGACGCCCTCGCCGGCGCCATCCGCTCGGTCCACGCCGGTCACATCCTGCTGCAGCCGGAGGTCGCCGGGGCGCTCCTGGCCCAGGAGGACGGCGGGGCCGGCACGGGCCGGGGGAGCACCCTGACCGAGCGGGAGCGGGAGGTGCTGGGCCTCATCGCCGACGGCAGGTCCAACCGGGAGATCGCCCGTGCGCTGGTCCTGTCGGAGAAGACGGTCAAGACCCACGTGTCGAACATCCTGATGAAGCTCGACGTCTCGGACAGGACGCAGGCCGCCCTGTGGGCGGTGCGGCACGGGGCGGCGGGCTGACGGCGCTTCCCCCGCCCCTGCGGTCATACAAGCGGACGGTTCCACTCCGATCCGGCATTCATACTGTCGGGTGTATGTCACCCGGACGGCGTATCTCCGGCTGTGTGACGGCGTTCTCCCTGTGTGCCACGGCGACCGGCCGCGGCGATGCGAGGAGGATCCTGAAGTGAAGAACCTGAAGAAGGCCGCCGCCGTCACCATGATCGCGGGCGGCCTCATCGCCGCCGGTGCCGGAGCCGCCTCCGCCACGGGCCACGGCCACGGAGGCGCCGGTGCACACGGTCAGGCCGTGGGCTCCCCGGGCGTCGTCTCGGGCAACCTCGTCCAGGTCCCGGTGAGCGTCCCGGTGAACGTGGTCGGCAACACGGTCAACGTCGTGGGCCTGCTCAACCCGGCCTTCGGCAACTTCGGCCTGAACGGCTGACCGACGCCTCGCACCCGCCCGCCGTGCCGGCTCGGCCGAGCCCAGCACGGCGGGCGGCGCCCTCACCTGCCCCGCTCCTCCACATACGCGTTGTACGCCGCGACCTGTGCCCGCCGGGCCACCCGCTCGACCGGACGCAGCGCCTCTCCGCGCGCCGCCATCTCCGAGGCGCTCACGGCGCCTCCGTGCCCGTTCTCGTGGGCCACCGAGATCAGCAGCCCCACCCGCTGGGCCAGCTCCAGCACCCTGACCGCCCGCGGCGGGTACCCCGGAGCCAGCACCTCGCGCCCGCGCTCCGCCCGCGCCCGGTAGGCGTCCACCGCGGCCTCCGCGACCGGCCCTGACCCCGCGACGTCCAGCCGGGACAGCACCGCGGTCGCGTCCCGCAGCGCCTCGGCGAGTTCCCGCTCGGCCTCGCCCAGCGACGGCACGTCCGCCGGCGGCGCCTCCCGCACCGGCAGACAGCGCCACACCACCTCGATGTGCAGGTCCCCCGGTGGCCCGGCCTCGGTCACCTCCGGCACCAGGCCGTACGGTGCCCCGAACGTGACGACCGCCTCCTCCGCCTCCAGCGCACGCGCGTTGAACTCCGGCGGCCCGCTGAGCCCCAGCGGGTGCCCCGGGACCGGCAGCGCGACCCGGAAACCGGCCGCACCCAGCCCTCTCAGCCGGCCGAGTGCCAGCGTGAGCCCGACGGGCCCCGCCTCACCGGGCAGCCCTTCGACGCGGTGCACCGCGTCCTCGCCGACGATCGCGAGCGCGGCGTCGTCAGGCGACGCCAGCCCGGCCAGAAGCGCGTTTCCCCATGCGGCGAGCCGCCCTGAGCGTGGTTCCGAAAGCATGGGAACAGCCTAGGGAACAGCCCCCGGGCCTGAGCACTCCCCGGGTGGCGTAGGTTTTCCCTGGGAGCTGTGCCCACAGGCACGCGACGATCTCGACACTGTATGGGGAGACAACGCGCCATGAGCGATGTACTGGAGCTGGTGGACGTATCCGTGGTCCGCGACGGACGCGCTCTGGTGGACGACGTCTCCTGGTCGGTCAAGGAGGGGGAGCGCTGGGTCATCCTCGGACCGAACGGCGCGGGAAAGACCACCCTCCTCAACATCGCCTCCAGCTACCTCTTCCCGAGCACCGGCACCGCCAAGATCCTCGGTGAGCGGCTCGGCGGGGTCGGCACCGACGTCTTCGAGCTCCGCCCGCGCATCGGCATCGCCGGTGTGGCCATGGCCGAAAAGCTCCCCCGGCGCCAGACCGTGCTGCAGACGGTTCTCACCGCCGCCTACGGCATGACGGCCACCTGGCACGAGAACTACGAAGCCGTCGACGAGGAGCGCGCCCGCGCCTTCCTCGACCGCCTCGGCATGACCGAATACCTCGACCGGAAGTTCGGCACCCTGTCCGAGGGCGAGCGCAAGCGCACCCTCATCGCCCGCGCCATGATGACCGACCCCGAGCTCCTCCTCCTCGACGAGCCCGCCGCCGGGCTCGACCTGGGCGGCCGCGAGGACCTGGTCCGCCGCCTGGGCCGGCTGGCGCGTGACCCGTACGCCCCCTCCATGATCATGGTCACTCACCATGTCGAGGAGATCGCGCCCGGCTTCACCCATGTCCTGATGATCCGTCAGGGCAAGGTGCTGGCCGCCGGTCCCATGGAGACCGAGCTCAGCTCCCGGAACCTTTCCCTCTGCTTCGGCCTGCCGCTCGTCGTCGAGCACCACGGCGACCGCTACACCGCCCGCGGACTGCCCCTCGGCCAGTAGTCGCACCACGGCCAACCTCCCCGGCACCCTGTCGGGAAGGGCACTCGCGGTCCTACGATGACCATGTGGACATCGACGCGTGGGTGTGGTGGCTGATCGGTGCGGTGGGACTGGGCATCCCCCTCGTCCTGACCGCGATGCCCGAGTTCGGGATGTTCGCCGTCGGAGCGGTGGCGGCATCCGTGGTCGCGGCACTCGGCGGCGGCATCGTCGCCCAAGTACTCGTGTTCGTCGTGGTGTCGGTCGCGCTCATCGCGGTCGTACGCTCGATCGCCGCGCGCCAACGGGTGGGACGTTCCACGCACGCCAGCGGCATCGACGCACTGAAAGGCCGTCAAGCCCTCGTCCTGGAACGGGTGGACGGCGGCGGCGGACGTATCAAGCTCGCCGGCGAGGTCTGGTCGGCACGTTCACTCGACGGTGACCAGATCTTCGAGCCGGGCCGACAGGTGGACGTCGTGGACATCGACGGCGCAACAGCCGTCGTCATGTGAGCGAACCGGTCACACGGCAGGCCGCAGTCTGCCACACTCGAAGTCGATCATCATGAGAATGCGACCGTCATGAGTGTTCGACCTCGATCACCGCGATCCGTCGGCAACCGAAGGGCACGAGGCACACGATGCAACCGATCATCATCGTCCTGATCATTCTGGTGGTGCTCGTCTTCATCGCCCTGATCAAGACGATCCAGGTCATCCCGCAGGCCAGTGCCGCCATCGTGGAGCGCTTCGGCCGCTACACCCGCACACTCAACGCCGGGCTGAACATCGTCGTCCCGTTCATCGACTCGATCCGCAACAGGATCGACCTCCGCGAACAGGTCGTCCCCTTCCCGCCGCAGCCGGTGATCACCCAGGACAACCTCGTCGTCAACATCGACACCGTCATCTACTACCAGGTGACCGACGCCAGGGCCGCGACCTACGAAGTCGCCAGCTACATCCAGGCCATCGAGCAGCTCACCGTCACCACACTCCGCAACATCATCGGCGGCATGGACCTCGAGCGGACCCTGACCTCCCGCGAGGAGATCAACGCCGCGCTGCGCGGAGTCCTCGACGAGGCCACCGGCAAGTGGGGCATCCGCGTCAACCGCGTCGAACTCAAGGCGATCGAACCGCCCACCTCCATCCAGGACTCGATGGAGAAGCAGATGCGCGCCGACCGCGACAAGCGCGCCGCGATCCTCACCGCCGAGGGCATCAGGCAGTCCGCGATCCTCACCGCCGAGGGCGAGAAGCAGTCCGCGATCCTGCGCGCCGAAGGTGAGGCCAAGGCGTCGGCCCTCCGCGCCGAGGGCGAGGCCCAGGCCATCCGCACCGTCTTCGAGTCCATCCACGCCGGGGACCCGGACCAGAAGCTCCTGTCGTACCAGTACCTCCAGATGCTCCCCAAGATCGCCGAGGGCGACGCCAACAAACTCTGGATCGTGCCCAGCGAGATCGGCGACGCGCTCAAGGGACTCAGCGGTGCGTTCGGCAACCTCGGGGGCGGCGCTCCCGGCTTCAACATCGGCGAGCAGCGACGGGAGCAGCGACGGGAGCAGCCCCCGGTCGACTGACCGGACGACACCTTCGTGCATGATCAGTGAGGCCCCTCGACCTTCATGGCGGGGAGGCATCACTGACCATCGAAGGAGATGGCCTTGTCCATCTGGGAAATTCTCGCGGTCTTCGCGGCCGGAGTGGGCGCCGGCACGATCAACACCATCGTCGGCTCCGGCACGTTGATCACCTTCCCCGTACTCCTCGCCACGGGACTGCCGCCCGTCACCGCCACCGTCTCCAACGCGCTCGGCCTGATCCCCGGTTCCGTCAGCGGCGCCATCGGCTACCGCAAGGAACTCGCCGGCCAGCGCCGCCGCATCCTCAAGCTGAGCATCGGCGCACTGATGGGCGGCCTCACCGGGGCCACGCTCCTGCTCTCCCTGCCTTCCACGGCGTTCGAGACCATCGTCCCCGTCCTGGTGGGCCTCGCCCTCGTCCTGGTCATCCTGCAGCCCCGCATCAGCAAGGCAGTCCAGCGCAGGCGCGAGCGGACCGGCACCCCGGCCCGGAACGACGGCGGCCCCCTGCTGTTCGTCGGCCTGATGCTCGCCAGCGTCTACGGGGGCTACTTCACCGCCGCGCAGGGCATCATCTACCTCTCCCTGATGGGCATGCTGCTCGACGACACGATGCAGCGCCTCAACGCTGTCAAGAACGTCCTCGCCGCCGTCGTCAACAGCGTTGCCGCACTGTTCTTCCTCTTCGTCGCGGACTTCGACTGGACGGCCGTCGTGCTCATCGCGGCCGGGTCGGCGATCGGCGGCCAGATCGGGGCCAAGGCCGGACGCCGCCTCAGCCCCGGGTTCCTCCGGGCGCTCATCGTCGTCGTGGGCAGCGCCGCGATCGTCCAGTTGCTGCTCCGCTGAACGACGGCAGCCCGTCCCTCCTGTACGAGGGGACGGGCTCCGGTCAGCGCACGCAGGTCATGATCCGCCGGCCGTCATGCCGCGGACCGCGCCAGCCAGTCCGGCAGTGCGGACCGTTCTCCGGCACCCAGCGCCAGCAGCATCGCGTCGGCGGGCGACGGGACGAACGGCTCCCTCAGCAGCGGCATACCCGCCTGCTCGGGAGTCCGGGCCGCTTTGCGGTGATTGTCCTCCGCGCACGACGCCACGGTGTTCAGCCAGGTGTCCTGACCGCCCTGGGCGCGCGGCACGACATGGTCCACGGTGCTGGCCCGCCGCCCGCAGTACGCGCACCGGTGCTGGTCCCGTATGAGCACACCCCGTCTGGACCACGGAGCGTGTCTTCGGAACGGCACCCGCACGTACCGGCAGAGCCTGATCACCTGGGGGACCGGGATGTCGACGGCGGCCCCTCGCATACGGAGTCCGGGGTGCGACTGCTCGACGACGGCCTTGTCCTGCAGGATCAGGACCACCGCACGGTTGAGCGTCACCGTCGACAGCGGCTCGAAGCTCGCGTTGAGCACCAGTGTGTCCCGCATCCTGCCCACCTCCCGTGTGCCGCCCGCGTATCCGCGGGCCCGGATCAACTCTGGCCGGGCGAGCCGTGATGGACAACGCAATAAAAAAATGCCCTGCCCTGGTCTCTCCAAGACCAGGGCAGGGCAAACAGCGGGTGAAACATCAGCTCGCGGGAGCGGTGTACTCCCCGATCAGCTGGGCGCGGCCCACGGTGTGGAAGCGCAGGTTGAATCCGACAGCCGCGGGCGGCGTGTCACTGTCCGGTCCGAGCTTCTCCGTGTCCACCGCATAGACGGTGAACACATAACGGTGCGTCTCGCCGGCCGGCGGCGCAGCGCCGCCGAAGTCCTTCGAGCCGTAGTCGTTACGGGCCTGGACGGCGCCGCCCGGCAGCCCCGCGAAATCGCCGCTCCCGGCGCCCGCCGGGAGTTCCGTGACCGAAGCCGGGATGTCGAAGAGCACCCAGTGCCAGAACCCGCTGCCCGTCGGAGCGTCCGGGTCGAAGCACGTCACGGCGAAGCTCTTCGTCCCCTCGGGGAACCCCTCCCACCGCAACTGCGGTGACGTGTTCCCCGCAGCGTGCACCTGGGCGTCGGCCAGTACCGTGCCGGGCGCCAGATCCTCGCTCACCACGGTGAACGAAGGGACCTCGGGATGGAAGTCGTGCGGCAGCGGGGCCCTCTTCGGCTCGCTCACGTCAGCACCTCTCCTGATCGGCTTGTGCGGTGTCTTCCCACCGACCCTAGGGGGTGTCAGAGCCAGTTGCGCTGTCCGCCGACCTGCGCGAGCCACTGGTTGAGGTACGCCGCCCAGTCAGTGCCCTGGTAGTCGTTCAGCCCGACCTTGAACGCGCGGTAGGAGTCGCTGCCCTCGCTGAAGAGCCCCGGCTTCTTGTCCATCTCCAGCACGACGTCCATCTCACGGTCGTCCGCGACGAAGGTCAGCTCGACCTGGTGCAGGCCCCGGTACTGCTGCGGCGGGAAGAACTCGATCTCCTGGTAGAACGGCAGGCGCTGGCGCGTACCGCGGATGTGTCCGCGCTCCATGTCGGCGCTCCGGAAGCCGAAGCCCAGCTGCCCGAAGGCGTCCAGGATGGCCTGCTGTGCGGGCAGCGGGTGCACGTTGATCGGGTCGAGGTCGCCGGAGTCCAGGGCCCGGGCGATCTCCAGTTCGGTCGTCACACCGATGTTCATGCCGCGGAGCTGCTGGCCGCCGAACATGGTGACCGGGGTCTCCCACGGGATCTCCAGGCCGAACGGCACCACGTGCACCGCGCCCGCCTTCGCCTCGAAGGCCCCGCCCAGGCGCAGCTTGGCGAACTCGATGTCCTGCTTGGTCTCCTGGTCCCCACCCTCGACCTCGACCCGGGCCTGCAGGCCGACCGAGAGCCCCTCGATCTGCTGGTCCACGGATCCGCCCTGGATCCGCACCTCACCCTGGACGACCCCGCCGGGCACGACGTTGACCTCGGTGAGTTCGGTCTCCACCGAAGCACCGCCGGCACCCATGCTCGCGAGCAGCCGCTTGAAGCCCATGTTTTTCCTCCTAGTTCCTGACCCCTACATACGCGCCACGACCGTAGCCGGTTCCCGGGAAGACGACCCCAGTACCCTCGGACGCCACGGGCAGGACCGCCCGCAACAGCACGATGTCCGGCCCCACCCCGGGGCATTCGTACGTCTGTTTCACCCAAGGCACGTCAGGCAGGTCGGCATGAACATCGGGAAGCTCGCTCACCCCGCTGAGGAAGTCGCCCCCCGGCTGCTCGGTGCCGTCATGACCCACGAGACGCCGGAGGGAACCGTGAGTATCGCCATCACGGAGACCGAGGCGTACTCCGGTTCGGCCGACCCCGCCTCCCACGCCTACCGGGGCAGGACACCCCGGAACGCCGTCATGTTCGGACCTGCGGGACACCTGTACGTGTACCGGTCCCACGGACTCCACTGGTGCGCCAACGTCGTCACCGGGAGCGAGGGGACGGCCACCGCTGTCCTCATCAGGGCGGGCAAGGTCATCGAGGGGGAGGACCTTGCCCGCGAGCGCCGAGGGGACCAGGTCGAGAGTCCACGCCTCGCGCGGGGTCCGGGGAACTTCTGCCAGGCGCTGGGCATCACCGCGGAGCACGACGGCGCAGACCTCCTGAGTGGCGCCCCGGTCGCGCTGTCCGAGGGCGAGCCGGTATCCCCGACGCTCATCCGGTCCGGTCCTCGGGTCGGCGTGAGCAAGGCACACGACTGGCAGCACCGCTTCTACCTGGACGGTGATCCGACGGTTTCGGCCTACCGGCTGAGCCCGAGAGCCAGGCCGTCCGGCGGCGCCTGAGCGCCTGTGCGTCCTGCCCGGCGGCTCGCCCCGGTGAGCCGGCGCGATGTGTGAGCGCGAGGTGTGATGCCCGAACGGGTGGCGCGACTTGACTCGCCCCCGCTGTTTCCCTAATATAGTCCGAGCCGCTTGAACGGATGCAGGTGTCGGCACGGTCCATCGGACCGGGTCGCGGCATCGTGAGAGGGCCAACCACTACCTACGATTCACCCCTGGCGGGTGCAATTTCGGCATGCCGGAATGTGCCCAACGGCTCGATTATGAGTCGCAGCGGAAATCGGTTAACGTAGTGGCACGCCGAAAGGGAAACGCGAAAGCGAAGAACTGGAAAGCGAAACAAGCAGTAGCCCGCTTCGACCGGGAATCGGACACGAAAGAGTCTGATAGAGTCGGAAACGCAAGAACGAAGGGAAGCGCCCGGAGGGCCCCGGTGAAACGGGACCGAAGGAAGCGTCCGTTCCTTGAGAACTCAACAGCGTGCCAAAAGTCAACGCCAGATATGTTGATACCCCGGCCTGCTTCGGCAGGTTGGTGGTTCCTTTGAAAAGTCCTGCGGGATCTTCGGATCCGGTAGGCAACAACAGCGAGGACGCTGTGAACAACCGGTCATATTCCGACCTGGTTGTTCCGCTCTCGTGTTGTGATCCCGATTACGGGAAAACATTCACGGAGAGTTTGATCCTGGCTCAGGACGAACGCTGGCGGCGTGCTTAACACATGCAAGTCGAACGATGAAGCCTTTCGGGGTGGATTAGTGGCGAACGGGTGAGTAACACGTGGGCAATCTGCCCTTCACTCTGGGACAAGCCCTGGAAACGGGGTCTAATACCGGATAACACTCTGTCCCTCATGGGGCGGGGTTAAAAGCTCCGGCGGTGAAGGATGAGCCCGCGGCCTATCAGCTTGTTGGTGGGGTAATGGCCTACCAAGGCGACGACGGGTAGCCGGCCTGAGAGGGCGACCGGCCACACTGGGACTGAGACACGGCCCAGACTCCTACGGGAGGCAGCAGTGGGGAATATTGCACAATGGGCGAAAGCCTGATGCAGCGACGCCGCGTGAGGGATGACGGCCTTCGGGTTGTAAACCTCTTTCAGCAGGGAAGAAGCGAAAGTGACGGTACCTGCAGAAGAAGCGCCGGCTAACTACGTGCCAGCAGCCGCGGTAATACGTAGGGCGCAAGCGTTGTCCGGAATTATTGGGCGTAAAGAGCTCGTAGGCGGCTTGTCACGTCGGATGTGAAAGCTCGGGGCTTAACCCCGAGTCTGCATTCGATACGGGCTAGCTAGAGTGTGGTAGGGGAGATCGGAATTCCTGGTGTAGCGGTGAAATGCGCAGATATCAGGAGGAACACCGGTGGCGAAGGCGGATCTCTGGGCCATTACTGACGCTGAGGAGCGAAAGCGTGGGGAGCGAACAGGATTAGATACCCTGGTAGTCCACGCCGTAAACGTTGGGAACTAGGTGTTGGCGACATTCCACGTCGTCGGTGCCGCAGCTAACGCATTAAGTTCCCCGCCTGGGGAGTACGGCCGCAAGGCTAAAACTCAAAGGAATTGACGGGGGCCCGCACAAGCAGCGGAGCATGTGGCTTAATTCGACGCAACGCGAAGAACCTTACCAAGGCTTGACATATACCGGAAAGCATCAGAGATGGTGCCCCCCTTGTGGTCGGTATACAGGTGGTGCATGGCTGTCGTCAGCTCGTGTCGTGAGATGTTGGGTTAAGTCCCGCAACGAGCGCAACCCTTGTTCTGTGTTGCCAGCATGCCCTTCGGGGTGATGGGGACTCACAGGAGACTGCCGGGGTCAACTCGGAGGAAGGTGGGGACGACGTCAAGTCATCATGCCCCTTATGTCTTGGGCTGCACACGTGCTACAATGGCCGGTACAATGAGCTGCGATGCCGCGAGGCGGAGCGAATCTCAAAAAGCCGGTCTCAGTTCGGATTGGGGTCTGCAACTCGACCCCATGAAGTCGGAGTTGCTAGTAATCGCAGATCAGCATTGCTGCGGTGAATACGTTCCCGGGCCTTGTACACACCGCCCGTCACGTCACGAAAGTCGGTAACACCCGAAGCCGGTGGCCCAACCCCTTGTGGGAGGGAGCTGTCGAAGGTGGGACTGGCGATTGGGACGAAGTCGTAACAAGGTAGCCGTACCGGAAGGTGCGGCTGGATCACCTCCTTTCTAAGGAGCATCTAGATTCCGCAAGGAATCCAGAGCCACTACGTCGGCAAATGTTCGACGGTGGTTAGCTCATGGGTGGAACGTTGACTATTCGGCACGATCGGCAAGTTTTTGTGAGTACTGCTTCGGCGTGGAAAACGGGAACGGGTTGGTCGGGTCGGGCACGCTGTTGGGTATCTGAAGGTATGGCCGTGAGGCTGCCTTCGGTTGCCGGCCCCAGTGCACTCACCTGTAAGGGTGGGGTGATGGGTGGCTGGTCGTTGTTTGAGAACTGCACAGTGGACGCGAGCATCTGTGGCCAAGTTTTTAAGGGCGCACGGTGGATGCCTTGGCACCAGGAACCGATGAAGGACGTGGGAGGCCACGATAGTCCCCGGGGAGCTGTCAACCAAGCTTTGATCCGGGGGTTTCCGAATGGGGAAACCCGGCAGTCGTCATGGGCTGTCACCCGCTGCTGAACACATAGGCAGTGTGGAGGGAACGCGGGGAAGTGAAACATCTCAGTACCCGCAGGAAGAGAAAACAACCGTGATTCCGGGAGTAGTGGCGAGCGAAACTGGATGAGGCCAAACCGTATGCGTGTGATACCCGGCAGGGGTTGCGCATGCGGGGTTGTGGGATCTCTCTTTCATAGTCTGCCGACTGTGAGACGAGTCAGAAACCGTTGGTGTAGGCGAAGGACATGCGAAAGGTCCGGCGTAGAGGGTAAGACCCCCGTAGCTGAAACATCAACGGCTCGTTTGAGAGACACCCAAGTAGCACGGGGCCCGAGAAATCCCGTGTGAATCTGGCGGGACCACCCGCTAAGCCTAAATATTCCCTGGTGACCGATAGCGGATAGTACCGTGAGGGAATGGTGAAAAGTACCGCGGGAGCGGAGTGAAATAGTACCTGAAACCGTGTGCCTACAAGCCGTGGGAGCGTCGCGCATCGAGCTTGCTCGGTGCGTCGTGACTGCGTGCCTTTTGAAGAATGAGCCTGCGAGTTAGCGGTGTGTAGCGAGGTTAACCCGTGTGGGGAAGCCGTAGCGAAAGCGAGTCCGAATAGGGCGATTGAGTTGCACGCTCTAGACCCGAAGCGGAGTGATCTAGCCATGGGCAGGTTGAAGCGGAGGTAAGACTTCGTGGAGGACCGAACCCACCAGGGTTGAAAACCTGGGGGATGACCTGTGGTTAGGGGTGAAAGGCCAATCAAACTCCGTGATAGCTGGTTCTCCCCGAAATGCATTTAGGTGCAGCGTCGTGTGTTTCTTGCCGGAGGTAGAGCACTGGATAGGCGATGGGCCCTACCGGGTTACTGACCTTAGCCAAACTCCGAATGCCGGTAAGTGAGAGCACGGCAGTGAGACTGTGGGGGATAAGCTCCATGGTCGAGAGGGAAACAGCCCAGAGCATCGACTAAGGCCCCTAAGCGTACGCTAAGTGGGAAAGGATGTGGAGTCGCAGAGACAACCAGGAGGTTGGCTTAGAAGCAGCCACCCTTGAAAGAGTGCGTAATAGCTCACTGGTCAAGTGATTCCGCGCCGACAATGTAGCGGGGCTCAAGCGTACCGCCGAAGTCGTGTCATTCATACATATATCCCCAACGGGAGTATGGATGGGTAGGGGAGCGTCGTGTGCCGGGTGAAGCAGCCGCGGAAGCGAGTTGTGGACGGTTCACGAGTGAGAATGCAGGCATGAGTAGCGATACACACGTGAGAAACGTGTGCGCCGATTGACTAAGGGTTCCTGGGTCAAGCTGATCTGCCCAGGGTAAGTCGGGACCTAAGGCGAGGCCGACAGGCGTAGTCGATGGACAACCGGTTGATATTCCGGTACCCGCTTTGAAACGCCCAATACTGAATCAGGCGATGCTAAGTCCGTGAAGCCGGCCCGATCTCTTCGGAGTTGAGGGTAGTGGTGGAGCCGACGAACCAGACTTGTACTAGGTAAGCGATGGGGTGACGCAGGAAGGTAGTCCAACCCGGGCGATGGTTGTTCCCGGGGTAAGGGTGTAGGCCGTGTGGTAGGCAAATCCGTCACACATTAAGGCTGAGACCTGATGCCGAGCCGATTGTGGTGAAGTGGATGATCCTATGCTGTCGAGAAAAGCCTCTAGCGAGTTTCATGGCGGCCCGTACCCTAAACCGACTCAGGTAGTCAGGTAGAGAATACCGAGGCGTTCGGGTGAACTATGGTTAAGGAACTCGGCAAAATGCCCCCGTAACTTCGGGAGAAGGGGGGCCATCACTGGTGATTGGATTTACTCCATGAGCTGGGGGTGGCCGCAGAGACCAGCGAGAAGCGACTGTTTACTAAAAACACAGGTCCGTGCGAAGCCGTAAGGCGATGTATACGGACTGACGCCTGCCCGGTGCTGGAACGTTAAGGGGACCGGTTAGTGCACTTTCGGGTGTGCGAAGCTGAGAACTTAAGCGCCAGTAAACGGCGGTGGTAACTATAACCATCCTAAGGTAGCGAAATTCCTTGTCGGGTAAGTTCCGACCTGCACGAATGGCGTAACGACTTCTCGACTGTCTCAACCATAGGCCCGGTGAAATTGCACTACGAGTAAAGATGCTCGTTTCGCGCAGCAGGACGGAAAGACCCCGGGACCTTTACTATAGTTTGATATTGGTGTTCGGTTCGGCTTGTGTAGGATAGGTGGGAGACTTTGAAGCAGCCACGCCAGTGGTTGTGGAGTCGCCGTTGAAATACCACTCTGGTCGTGCTGGATGTCTAACCTGGGTCCGTGATCCGGATCAGGGACAGTGTCTGATGGGTAGTTTAACTGGGGCGGTTGCCTCCTAAAGAGTAACGGAGGCGCCCAAAGGTTCCCTCAGCCTGGTTGGCAATCAGGTGTTGAGTGTAAGTGCACAAGGGAGCTTGACTGTGAGACCGACGGGTCGAGCAGGGACGAAAGTCGGGACTAGTGATCCGGCAGTGGCTTGTGGAAGCGCTGTCGCTCAACGGATAAAAGGTACCCCGGGGATAACAGGCTGATCTTCCCCAAGAGTCCATATCGACGGGATGGTTTGGCACCTCGATGTCGGCTCGTCGCATCCTGGGGCTGGAGTCGGTCCCAAGGGTTGGGCTGTTCGCCCATTAAAGCGGTACGCGAGCTGGGTTTAGAACGTCGTGAGACAGTTCGGTCCCTATCCGCTGTGCGCGTAGGAATATTGAGAAGGGCTGTCCCTAGTACGAGAGGACCGGGACGGACGAACCTCTGGTGTGCCAGTTGTCCTGCCAAGGGCATGGCTGGTTGGCTACGTTCGGAAAGGATAACCGCTGAAAGCATCTAAGCGGGAAGCCTGCTTCGAGATGAGTATTCCCACCACCTTGAGTGGTTAAGGCTCCCAGTAGACGACTGGGTTGATAGGCCAGATGTGGAAGCCCGGTAACGGGTGGAGCTGACTGGTACTAATAGGCCGAGGGCTTGTCCTCAGTTGCTCGCGTCCACTGTGTTGTTCCCAGGCCACGAACAGTCGTGCTGGTTGAACAGTTTCACTGCTTAATTGAAAAGTGTGCTTGTTCGCTAAGTGCCGATACTCCGCATTGCGGAGTGGCCGATAGTGTTTCGGTGGTCATTGCGTTAGGGAAACGCCCGGTTACATTCCGAACCCGGAAGCTAAGCCTTTCAGCGCCGATGGTACTGCAGGGGGGACCCTGTGGGAGAGTAGGACGCCGCCGAACAATCTTTCAAGGACCCTTGGTCCCAGCGTTCATGCTGGGACCAAGGGTCCTTTTGTTTTTTCCGAAGCGCGTCGGATCGTCGACTGCGCGAGAATGTTTGTGGTACCCGATGACAGGAGTCACCCCGATGTCCACCAACTCTTCCGACGACCGTCCGGAGCGCGAGCCGCGTCGCCGGGACGGTGGTGACAGGGGCGGCTTCCGAGGCGGCCGTGACGACCGTTCGTCCGCTCCTCGCCGAGACAACGACCGCGGCCCGCGTCGTGACGACAACCGTGGCGGTAGCACCGGTGGTGGCTTCCGTCGTGATGACCGTGCTCCGCGGCGTGAGGACGACCGTGGTGGATTCCGCGGCGGTCAGCGTGATGACCGTGGCGGCCGCCCCGCCGGCGGTTTCGAGCGTCGCGACGACCGCCCGCGCGGCCCGCGCCGCGACGACGACCGCCCCGGCGGCTTCCGCCGTGACGACAGCCGTGGCGGCAGTACCGGTGGTGGCTTCCGTCGTGATGACCGTGCTCCGCGGCGTGAGGACGACCGTGGTGGATTCCGCGGCGGTCAGCGTGATGACCGTGGCGGCCGTCCCGTCGGCGGTTTCGAGCGTCGCGACGACCGCCCGCGCGGCCCGCGCCGCGACGACGACCGCCCCGGCGGCTTCCGCCGTGACGACAGCCGCGGTGGCAGCGCCGGTGGTGGCTTCCGCCGCGACGACAACCGTGGTGGCGGCTTCGAGCGCCGTGACGACCGCCCGCGCGGCCCGCGCCGCGACGACGACCGCCCCGGCGGCTTCCGCCGTGACGACAGCCGTGGCGGCAGTACCGGTGGTGGCTTCCGTCGTGATGACCGTGCTCCGCGGCGTGAGGACGACCGTGGTGGATTCCGCGGCGGTCAGCGTGATGACCGTGGCGGCCGTCCCGTCGGCGGTTTCGAGCGCCGCGACGACCGCCCGCGCGGCCCGCGCCGCGACGACGACCGCAGCGGCAACACCGGTGGTGGTTTCCGCCGTGACGACAACCGTGGCGGCAGCACCGGTGGTGGTTTCCGCCGTGACGACAACCGTGGCGGCAGCACCGGTGGTGGTTTCCGCCGTGACGACAACCGTGGCGGCAGCACCGGTGGTGGCTTCCGCCGCGACGACCGTGACCGCGGCCCGCGCCGTGAGGACGACCGTCCGAGCAATTTCCGTCGTGATGACCGTGCTCCGCGGCGTGAGGACGACCGTGGTGGATTCCGCGGCGGTCAGCGTGATGACCGTGGCGGCCGCCCCGCCGGCGGCTTCGAGCGTCGCGACGACCGCCCGCGCGGCCCGCGCCGCGACGACGACCGCAGCGGCAACACCGGTGGTGGCTTCCGCCGCGACGACAGCCGCAGTGGCAGCGGTGGCGGTTTCCGCCGCGACGACCGTGGCGACCGTGGTCCGCGCCGCGACAACGACCGGGGCGGCGACCGTGGAGGCTTCCGTGGCCGTGACGACCGCGGTGGTTACCAGGGACGTGACGACCGGGACCGTGAGCCCATCAAGCGGCTCCCGATCCCCGACGACGTCACCGGCCACGAGATCGACAAGGACGTACGGCAGGAGCTCATGAGCCTGCCGAAGACCCTCGCCGAGGACGTCGCGCGGAACCTCGTCATGGTCGCCCGTCTGATCGACGACGACCCGGACCAGGCGTACGCGTACTCCCGCATCGCGCTGCGGCTGGCCTCGAGGGTCGCCGCCGTTCGTGAGGCCGCGGGCTTCGCCGCGTACGCCACGCAGAAGTACGCCGAGGCACTGGCCGAGTTCCGCGCGTCGCGGCGTATGACCGGGTCCGTGGAGTTGTGGCCCGTCATGGCCGACTGCGAGCGCGGCCTCGGGCGTCCCGAGCGGGCGATGGCCATGGCCGGTGAGCCCGAGGTGCAGAAGCTGGACAAGGCCGGTCAGGTCGAGATGCGCCTGGTCGCCGCCGGCGCCCGGAGGGACATGGGGCAGATCGACGCGGCCATCGTCACACTGCAGGGTCCTGAACTCGCCTCCAACGCGGTCCACTCGTGGACTCCCCGCCTGCGTTACGCCTACGCCGACGCGCTCCTGGAAGCCGGCCGCGAGGACGAGGCCCGTGAGTGGTTCGGCAAGGCTCTGGAGGCGGACAAGGATGGTGCGACCGACGCGTCCGACCGCCTGGCCGCACTCGACGGTGTGGAGTTCGTGGACGCGCTCGGCGACGACGACGAGCGGTCCGTCGCGACGGCCGATGCCGGCGAGCACGAGCCGGCCGAGCGGGACGTTCCTGTCGAGGACGACCTGGACGAGCACGACGACCTGGACGAGCACGACGAGGACGACGAGGACGACGACGCGGATGGATCCGCGAAGGCCTGACCTCGCCTGAGGCGCGCACGAAGGGGCGGCACCCACGCGGGTGCCGCCCCTTCGTGCGTTCCGGGCCATCCGCAGCCCTGACTCCAGGCGTTCGTGCGGCCGCCGGCTCAGCCGGTGCCGAGGCTCCGCAGGACCAGTCCCGTGGCCGGCTTCGGGCCGAACGATGTCGACTTCCGGGGCATCGTGACACCCTGTCGGGCCAGGTGCCGGACGACTTCCTCGCGTACCGGATGTATCAGGACCGCCGTGGCGTCATACCGTTCCGCCTGCTCCACCACCGCTGCTGCGTCGTGGATGTAGGCGATGTGCTGCGGGTCGTCAGGGATGCCCCAGACCTCGTCGAGGAGTGTGGAGTGCAGCACCGTCGCGTCCAGGGTCCGCCAGGCGGCCGGCCGGTCCGCGCGGATCGTACGGGCCAGCAGGCGTTCGTCGGGCCGGTCGGCCAGGTAGAAGCGGCCGTCGCCCGCGAGCAGGAAGGCGTTGCTCTCCGAGGTGGCCTCCGCCAGGGCGTCGAGCGCCGCCGGAAGGGGCAGGTCGACGGGACGGACACGGAAGCGGCCGTCGAGGGCTTGGAGTGCCCGGGCGACCGGGAACCGGTGCAACAGCCGGTGGATGGCGCGTACGCGCAGCGGGTAGCGGGCCGTGTCGACGAGCAGCACGAGGCCGAAGTCCCAGGGTCCCGGGGTCGATTGTTCCCGCTGGAGTCGCAGGTAGGTGGCCCATCGGTGGTGGCCGTCGGCGATCAGCGCCTGGCGGCGGGAGAGGTCGGACTCGATGCGGGCCCGCTCGTCGGGATCCGAGACGGCCCAGAGGCGGTGGCCGAACCCGTCCTCGGTGGTCGTGTCGAGCAGGGGCGGGCGTTCCGCGACCCGCTCGATGACGGCCGCCGCGCCGTTCGGCCCGCCGTCCCCCGCGTAGCTGAGCAGCAGAGGTTCGAGATGCGCCGCCACGGTCCGCATCAGGTCGGCCCGGTCCTCGACGATGTCGGCCATCACGTCCTCGTGAGGCATCACGATTCCCTCCGACGCGGGGGAGAGCGTGAGGGCGCCGATCACGCCGCGCTGGAGGATGTCACCGGAACTCTGCTCGTAGACGTAGAGCACGGGTTCCGGGTCCGGTGCGAGCACGCCCTCCGCGAGCCACTTCTTCAGGGTCGCGGCGGCCTGCCGGTGGCGTTCGGCGGCCGTGCCGGCCTGCGGGAGGATCAGCCGCACGATGTTGTGCGGGTCCGCGGACTCGAGATGGTGCAGACCGTCCGGCCGTACGACGACGTCGTACGGTGGCGAGGTCACCGCCGCCAGGCTGCCGACCCGGTCGGGGACGTACCGCAGTCCGCGGAAGGGGGTCAGCCGCAGTCCCCTGCCGGCGGCGGGCCCGGATGTGTTCATTTGTGCATCGTATGTGCGCTCCCGCGATGCGCGATGATCGGGGGAGAAGCATGGAAAGAGGAGCGCAGGCATATGAGTCAGCAGTACAGGTCCCGGCCGCTCGGGAGCAGCGAGGCGCTCAGCGAGGCGTACGACACCGCTCTGCTCGATCTGGACGGTGTGGTGTACGCGGGCGGGCACGCGATCGGCCACGCGGTCGAGTCGCTGGCCAGTGCCCGGGAGGGTGGCATGCGGCTGGCGTACGTGACGAACAACGCCCTGCGGACTCCGGACGCCGTGGCGGGGCACCTGACGGAGCTCGGAGTGCCTGCCGAGCCCGGTGACGTCATCACGTCCGCGCAGGCGGTGGCCCGGCTGATGGCCGATCAGCTGCCGCCCGGGGCGCGTGTGCTCGTGGTCGGCGGTGAGGGACTGCGCGTCGCCCTCCGGGAGAGGGGCCTGGTGCCGGTGGAGTCCGCCGACGACGAGCCGGTCGCCGTGGCGCAGGGATACGGCGGGCCCGACCTTCCGTGGGGCCGGTTCGCCGAGGCGGCGTACGCGATCGCGGGCGGGGCGGTGTGGTTCGCGTCCAACACGGATCTGACGATCCCGAGCGCCAGGGGCATCGCGCCGGGCAACGGCGCCGCGGTGGAGGTCGTCCGCATCGCGACCGGGGCCGAGCCGCAGGTGGCGGGCAAGCCGCTGCCCCCGATGCACCGCGAGACGGTGCTGCGGACCGGGGCGGAGCGGCCGCTGGTGGTGGGGGACCGCCTGGACACGGATATCGAGGGGGCGTTCAACGGTGGCGTGGACTCGCTGCTCGTGCTCACCGGGGTGACCGACGCCGCGCAGCTGCTGGCGGCCGAACCCAAGTACCGGCCGACCTATGTGGACCGGGACCTGCGGGGCCTGCTGACCGGCCAGCCCGAGGTGTCGCCGGAGGGGGACGGGTTCCGCTGCGGCGGCTGGACGGCCCTGGCGCGCGGGGACGCGCTCGCGCTGGACGGTGGTGGCGACCCCGTCGACGGGCTGCGGGCCCTGTGCGCGGCCGCGTGGACGCATGCAGGGGACGGGGCGTGCGGGCTGGACTGGGCCAAGGCCGTGGCGGAACTGGACCTCTAGGGCCGGAGTCCCGGACCCGGTGCGCTACCGCAGAGTTGGCACTGTGGGAGGATAGGCTAACCTAACCACGTGTTGGTCGAGAGTCCCCCCGAATCGCGTTCCGGTCCCGCAGCCGTGCCGGACACGTCCGGGCGCGCCGGGCGCCATGCGTTCCGCGCAGCCGGTCTCCTGGTGTCCGTGGGCGTCCTGGTGCTGGTGTGTCTGGCGAGTGTCGCGGTCGGCGCCAAGGCCCTGCCGCTCTCCGACGTGTGGCACGGCCTGTTCCACTACTCCGGGACGAACGGCGACGTTCTCGTCCGGGACGTGAGAGTTCCGCGCACCGTGCTCGGGCTGATCGTCGGGGCCGCCCTCGGACTCGCCGGGGCGGTGATGCAGGCGCTGACCCGCAACCCGCTCGCCGAGCCCGGGCTGCTGGGCGTCAACGCGGGCGCGGCCGCCGCCGTCGTCTCGGCCATCAGCTTCTTCGGCGTCACATCCCTGACGGGATACGTCTGGTTCGCGTTCGGCGGCGCCGCCCTGGTGTCGGTGGCCGTGTACCTCCTCGGCGGCAGCCGGTCGGCGAACCCCGTACGGCTGGCACTCGCCGGCACGGCGGTCACCGCGGCGCTGTTCGGCTACGTCAACGCCGTCCAGCTGCTGGACTCGGCGGCCCTGGACCGGCTGCGCTTCTGGACCGTCGGGTCGCTGGCCTCCGCCAACACGGAGACCGTCGGCAAGGTCTGGCCGTTCATCGCGGCCGGCGTGGTGCTGTCGCTGCTCATCGCCCGGCCGCTCAACGCCCTGGAGATGGGCGACGACACCGCCAAGGCGCTCGGCGCGCACCTGACCCGCACCCGCGTCCTCGCCATGGTGTCCGTCACCCTGCTCTGCGGGGCCGCGACCGCGGCCTGCGGTCCGATCGTCTTCATCGGGCTGATGATCCCGCACCTCGTCCGCACCATCACCGGGCCCGACATGCGGTGGATCCTGCCGTACGCGGCCGTCCTCGCGCCCGTGCTGCTGCTCGGCGCCGACGTGGTCGGCCGGGTCGCCGCCCGGCCCTCCGAGCTGCAGGTCGGCATCGTCACCGCGCTGCTCGGCGGACCCGTCTTCATCCATCTCGTACGACGCAAGAGGATGGCCCAGCTGTGAAGGCCGCGCAGGACACCACCAGGACGGTCCACGCCGTGCGGACGGCCGGCGGGTTCTCCTTCCGGGTGGACGCCCGGGCCTTCGCGGTGATCGCGCTGCTCGTCGGAGTGGCGGCCTTCGTGGCCCTGGTGCTCATCGGCAGCGGCGACTATCCGATGTCCCCCGGTGAGGTCGTCACCACACTGTCCGGCAACGGGACCTTCCAACAGAAGTTCATCGTCACGGAACTGCGGCTGCCGAGGGTCCTGGTCGGGCTCCTCGTCGGCGCCGCGCTCGGTGTCGGCGGCGCCGTCTTCCAGAGCGTCTCGCGCAACCCGCTCGGCAGCCCCGATGTGCTCGGCTTCGGACAGGGTGCAGCGGTCGGCGCCCTCGCCGTGATCGTGCTCGTCCACGGCGGACCCACCGAGGTCGCCGCCGGCGCCGTCGCCGGTGGCCTGCTGACCGGGGTGGCGGTCCACCTGCTGGCCTGGAAGCGCGGCGTGCACGGCTACCGGCTCGTCCTCGTCGGCATCGGCGCGGCCGCCATGCTCACCGCGGCGATCCACTACCTGATCACCAAGGCCAACCTCGTCGACGCCACCCGGGCCGTCGTCTGGATGACCGGCTCCCTGGACGGCAGGGACTGGGCCCAGGTGTGGCCGCTGCTCGCCGTCTGCTGCGCGCTGCTCCCGGTGATCCTGGGACACGGCCGGGCGCTCCGCATGATCGAGATGGGCGACGATGCGGCGCACGCCCTGGGCGTGAAGGTGGAGCGCACCAGGCTCGTCCTGCTGGGCAGCGCCGTCCTGCTCGTCGCCGTCGCGACCGCCGCCGCGGGCCCCATCGTCTTCGTGCCGCTGAGCGCCCCGCAGGTCGCCCGGCGGCTGACCCGTGCCCCCGGGCCCAACCTGGCAGCAGCGGCCGGCACGGGCGCGGCTCTGCTCCTCGTCGCCGACTGGACGGCGATGAACGCGTTCGGGGACCGTCAGCTCCCCGTGGGCGTGGTCACGGGCGTTCTCGGCGGCTGCTATCTGCTGTGGCTGCTGGTGGCCGAGCGCCGGGCGGGACGCATATGAAGCCAGGCACGCCGGACCCCTCGCAGAGCACGCCCACCGATTCCGGGAGTACGACCATGCAGCGCCTCACCGCGGACTCGGTGACCCTCGGCTACGACCAGCGTGTCATCGCCGAGAACCTCTCGGTCGAGATACCCGACCGCTCGTTCACCGTCGTCGTCGGGCCCAACGCCTGCGGCAAGTCGACACTCCTGCGCGCACTCTCCCGGATGCTGAAACCGAGCAGCGGGGACGTCCTGCTGGACGGGGAGTCCATCCACCGGCTGCCCGCGAAGAAGGTCGCGAGGACGCTGGGCCTGCTGCCCCAGTCCTCCATAGCCCCCGACGGCATCACCGTTGCGGACCTCGTCTCCCGCGGCCGCTACCCCCACCAGGGACTGCTGCGCCAGTGGTCGCCCGAGGACGAGCGGATCGTGAAGGAGTCCATGGAGTCGACCGGCGTCGGGGAACTCGCCGACCGCTACGTCGACGAACTGTCCGGCGGCCAGCGCCAGCGCGTCTGGATCGCCATGGCGCTAGCCCAGCAGACCCCGCTGCTGCTGCTCGACGAACCGACGACGTACCTCGACATCCAGCACCAGATCGACGTGCTGGACCTTTGTGCCGAACTGCACGAGACGCGGGGGCGCACCCTGGTCGCCGTGCTGCACGACCTCAACCACGCGGCCCGCTACGCGACCCACCTCATCGCCATGCGAGGGGGGAAGGTCGTCGCCGAGGGGGCGCCCGGCGACATCGTCACGGCGGAACTCGTCGAGCAGGTCTTCGGGATGAGGTGCCAGGTGATCGACGACCCGGAGACGGGGACGCCGCTGGTGGTGCCGGCGGCCCGCAGGAAGCGCTCGGGGGCCGCCGTCTGAGGCCCGCCCCGCCCACCGGTCCCGTCCGGCTCAGAGCATGGACTTGAGCTTCAGCAGATCGCGGAAGCCCGCCTCCAGACGTACCCGGCCGGACGCCCAGGCCTTCGCGAAGTTCAGCCTGCCGTCGACCATGGCCACCAGGTCGTCGCCGGTCATGGCGAGCCGGATCTCGGCCTTCTCCCTGGGCGGGCCGTCGAGGGTGTCCACGACCTGGATCCGGCCGTGCGCCAGCCGTCCGGTGAACGTCACGTCGAGATCCCTGATGTGGCAGCTCAGCGAGCGGTCGAGGTCGGCGGCACCGCGCACGTCGCCGTCCGCGCCCGCCAGATTGCCGGAAAGTGTGTCGAGTGCGCTGCGGCACTCCTCCATGGTCGCCATCGTCACCGACGGTACACCGGCCCTTCGGGGTAGCGTTCCCGCATGAGCGACTGGATGCCGGGGCCGGACACGGCGCAGCAGGCTGAGGCGGACGGCGCGTCCGCACCGCCCGCCGCGCCTCCCGCGCCCTCGTACGACCCCGCCCCGCCCGAGCCTCTCGGCGTCGCGCGCACCCCGACAGGTCACGCCGCGGTGGACGCGCGGCTGGAGCGGCTGGCCGACGCCGACCACCTCGCCGCCGACGGCCACACCGGGGTGTACGAGGATGTACACCGTGGGCTGCGCGAAGAGCTGACCGCTCTGGACGCCGGGCCCGCACCGACGCCCGTGCACGACATCAGGAGCTGAACCGAACGTGGCAGGAGTGGCACGTCGCCGCCTCGACGCCGAGCTGGTACGCCGCAAGCTCGCCCGCTCGCGTGAGCACGCGAGCCAGCTGATCGCAGCGGGGCGGGTGACCGTCGGCGGCAACACGGCGACCAAGCCGGCGACCCAGGTCGAGACCAGTGCCGCCGTCGTCGTCGTCAAGGACGACAGCGATCCGGAGTACGTCTCACGGGGTGGCCACAAACTCGCGGGCGCCATCACCGCCTTCGCGCCCCTGGGGCTGCGGATCGAGGGACGGCGGGCCCTGGACGCAGGGGCCTCGACCGGCGGGTTCACGGACGTGCTGCTGCGCGCCGGGGCCGGTCACGTCGTCGCCGTCGACGTCGGGTACGGCCAGCTCGCCTGGTCGCTCCAGTCGGATGAACGTGTCACCGTCAAGGACCGTACCAACGTACGTGAGCTGACGCTGGAGCAGATCGACGGGAAGGCGGTGGACCTGGTGGTCGGAGATCTGTCGTTCATCCCGCTCGGCCTTGTGCTGCCCGCTCTCGCGCGCTGCGCGGCTCCCGACGCCGACCTGGTGCTCATGGTCAAGCCGCAGTTCGAGGTGGGCAAGGAGCGCCTCGGCAGCGGCGGTGTGGTCCGCAGTCCCGAGCTGCGGGCCGAAGCGGTACGCGAGGTGGCGCGCCGGGCCGGACTGCTCGGCCTCGGCGTCCTGGGGGTGACGGCGAGCCCGCTGCCCGGGCCGTCGGGAAATGTTGAATACTTTCTGTGGCTGCGGGCCGGCGCACCTGAGCTGGATCCCGCGGACGTCGATCGTGCAGTGGCGGAGGGGCCCCGTTGACGACGCATGCGGCACAAACCGGTAACCCGGAACGAACTGTCTTCCTTCTCGCACACACCGGCCGTCCGGCCGCCATCCGCAGCGCCGAGCTCGTCGTCCAGGGCCTGCTGGCGCACGGCCTCGGCGTCCGCGTGCTGGCCGCGGAGGCCGAGGACCTGCCGCTGCCACCGTCCGTGGAGACGGTGACGTCCGCCACGCCGACGGCGGTGGACGGATGCGAGCTGCTGATCGTCCTCGGCGGGGACGGGACGCTGCTGCGCGGTGCCGAGATCTCCCGCGCCTCCGGCGTCCCCATGCTCGGCGTCAACCTCGGACGGGTGGGTTTCCTGGCCGAGGCCGAGCGGGACGACCTGGACAAGGTCGTCGACCGGGTCGTCACCCGGGCCTACAAGGTCGAGGAACGCATGACGCTCGACGTCGTCGTGCGCAGCAACGGTGACATCGTGCACACCGACTGGGCGCTCAACGAGGCCGCGGTGCAGAAGGTCTCGCCCGAGCGGATGCTGGAGGTCGTCCTGGAGATCGACGGCCGGCCCGTGACCGGCTTCGGCTGCGACGGGATCGTCTGCGCCACCCCGACGGGATCGACCGCGTACGCCTTCTCGGCGGGCGGCCCCGTCGTCTGGCCGGAGGTCGAGGCACTGCTCATGGTGCCGATCAGCGCCCACGCGCTGTTCGCCAAGCCGCTGGTGACCTCGCCCGACTCGGTGCTGGCCGTGGAGGTCCAGCCGCACACGCCGCACGGCGTGCTGTGGTGCGACGGGCGCCGGACGGTCGAGCTGCCCGCCGGGGCCAGGGTCGAGGTGCGGCGCGGTGCGGTGCCCGTGCGGCTAGCGCGGCTCCACCAGGCATCGTTCACCGACCGCCTGGTGGCCAAGTTCGCGCTGCCCGTGCAGGGCTGGCGGGGCGCTCCGCACTGATCCGCGGCCGCGCTGATCACACCCGCGTGAGTGAACCGGTGACCGGGGTCCGTCGCACACCGGGCTCCGGACCTCGTAAGGTCATGTCCGTGTTGGAGGAGATGCGGATACGGTCGCTCGGAGTCATCGACGACGCGGTGGTGGAGCTGTCACCCGGTTTCACCGCGGTCACGGGCGAGACCGGCGCGGGCAAAACCATGGTCGTCACCAGCCTCGGGCTGCTGCTCGGCGGCCGTGCCGACCCCGCCCTGGTGCGGATCGGTGCCAAGGCCGCCGTCGTCGAGGGGCGCATCACCGTGTCCCCGGGCGACGCGGTGGCAGTGCGGGCGGAGGAGGCCGGGGCCGAGATCGAGGACGGCGCGCTGCTCGTCAGCCGTACCGTTTCGGCGGAAGGGCGCTCGCGTGCCCACCTGGGCGGCAGATCGGTGCCCGTCGGTGTGCTCGCCGAACTCGCCGACGAGCTCGTCGCCGTGCACGGCCAGACCGACCAGCAGGGGCTGCTCAAGCCGGCCCGGCAGCGCCAGGCCCTGGACCGCTACGCGGGCGGTGGTGTCGACGTGCCGCAGGCCAAGTACTCCGACGCGTACCGGCGGCTGCGCGCGGCCGTCACGGAGCTCGACGAGCTGACCACCCGGGCCCGGGAGCGGGCGCAGGAGGCGGACCTGCTGCGCTTCGGCCTCGACGAGGTCGCCGCGGTGGAGCCGCTGCCCGGTGAGGACACCGAACTCGCCGCCGAGGCCGAACGGCTCGGCCACGCCGAGGCCCTGGCGTCCGCGGCCGCCCTGGCACACGGGGCGCTGGCCGGGGACCCGGAGGACCAGGAGGGCGTGGACGCCACCACGGTCGTCGCCGCCGCCGGGCGCTCCCTGGACGCCGTACGGGCGCACGACCCGGCGCTCGCCGCGCTCGCCGACCGGATCGGCGAGATCTCGATCCTGCTCGCGGACGTCGCCGGGGAACTGGCCGGTTACGCCGACCAGCTGGACGCCGACCCGCTGCGGCTCGCCGCCGTGGAGGAGCGGCGGGCGGCGCTGGCCGCACTCACCCGCAAGTACGGCGAGGACATCGCCTCCGTGCTCGCCTGGGCGCAGGACGGCGCCTCCCGGCTCACCGAGCTGGAGGGCGACGACGACCGGATCGGTGAACTGACGGCGGAGCGGGACGCGCTGCGCGGTGAACTCTCCGCCCTCGGGCAGGAGCTGACCGACGCGCGGACGGAGGCCGCCGCGCGCTTCGCCGCCGCGGTGACGGAGGAGCTGGCGTCGCTCGCGATGCCGCACGCCCGGGTCTCCTTCGCCATCCGGCAGACCGAGGCACCGGACGAGGCGTCCGGCATCGACATCGGCGGCCGGAGCGTGCTCTACGGGCCGTCCGGTGCCGACGAGGTGGAGCTGCTGCTCGCGCCCCACCCCGGTGCGCAGCCCCGGCCGATCGCCAAGGGCGCCTCGGGCGGTGAGCTGTCCAGGGTGATGCTCGCCGTCGAGGTGGTGTTCGCGGGCTCCGATCCCGTGCCGACGTATCTCTTCGACGAGGTCGACGCGGGTGTCGGCGGCAAGGCGGCCGTCGAGGTCGGCCGGCGCCTGGCGAAACTCGCCAGGTCCGCGCAGGTCGTCGTGGTCACCCACCTGCCGCAGGTGGCGGCCTTCGCCGACCGCCAGTTGCTGGTCGAGAAGACCGTGGACGGATCGGTGACCAGCAGCGGCGTCACGGTCCTGGAGGGCGAGGACCGGGTCAGGGAGCTGTCCCGGATGCTGGCCGGCCAGGAGGACTCGGAGACGGCCCGCGCCCACGCCGAGGAGCTCCTGGAGACCGCGCGCGCCGACGGCCGATAGACCGGCGGACGTCAGTTCCGCGCCGTCCGCCTCACTCGTAGGAGTGAGGCGGACGGCCCGTCGTCGCCGAGACGGCGGGAGCAACGTTTCATCGGTCCCGGAACGTGCGTACGGACTGGCATCCTTGGCGCTGTACCTTCCACCGACTCGGGAGCCCCGGGAGCCGATCAACGTGTCACAGCTGCGTACGGTCCAAGTCCTCGGCGGTGGTGCCGGAAGCAGCGCTCACGTCAGCTCGCTCGCCGCCGGTCTCATCGCCCGGGGGGTCCAGGTCACCGTCTGCGCCCCCGCCGGCGCCGGCCGTGCCCACGGCCTCCCCGCGACGGGCGCCCGCTTCGTCGCGGTGCCCCGCCGCAGCGACCCCGCCGCCGTCGCCGCCCTCCGCACCGCCTGCACCGGTGCGGACATCGTCCACGCCCACGGGCTGCACGCCGCCGTGCGCGCGGCGATCGCCATCAGCGGACGCGGCACACCGCTGGTGATGACCTGGCACTCCCGCGTCCACGCGGAGGGCACCCACGGCCGGTTGCTGCGCCTGCTGGAGCGAAGGGCCGCGCGTGCCGCGGCCGTCGTCCTGGGCACGTCGTGGGAGCTCGTCGACCGGGCCCGCCGGCGCGGCGCCAGGGATGCCCGGCTCGCACCGGCGGCCGTCCCGGCGAGCCTCTTCGGCGGCACGGCCGACGCCGACAAGACCCGCGCCGAACTCGGCGCCGTGGGAAGGCCCGTCCTCGTCTCGGTGACCCAGGACGGACACGACACGCTGCTGGACGCCGCACGCGAGTGGCAGGCGATGGACCCCGTGCCCCTGCTGGTGGTCGTGGGGGAGGGCACCCGGTCCGGGACGTTGCGGCACCGGATCGCGGACGAGGGACTGCCCGTCGTCCTCACGGACGGCCGGGAGGACATCGGCGCGCTCCTCGCCGCCGCCGACGTGGCCGTGCTGCCGGGCCGCGGGGACGCCGGGCCGCTGCTCGCACAGGAGGCGCTGCGCCGCGGCGTCCCACTGGTCGCGGCCCGGAACAGCGACATGCCCGAACTCGTCGGCGACGCGGCCGCGTTCGTGCCGCCCGGGGACGCGGCGGCGCTGGCAGCCACCGTCGCACGCCTCCTCGGGGACGCGGAGCAGCGCGAGCGGCTCGTCGGCGCAGGGCGCGCGCAGGCCGCCGGCTGGCCGACCGAGGACGACACGATCGCCCACGTCCTGTCCGTGTACGACGAGCTGGCCCAGCCGTTGGCCACCGCCCGGGCATGAGCCCTCAGCGAGTGTGCCGGCGCGCCCGCAGGGCCAGGCTCAGGGCGAGCACCGCCTGCGGGTCGTCCAGGTCCGTGCCGAGCAGTTCACCGATGCGGGCCAGCCGGTTGTAGAGCGTCTGCCGGTTCAGGTGCAGGTCCCGGGCCGCCTCCGCCTTGCGCCCCGCATGGGCGAGGTAGGCCTCCAGGGTGGGCAGCAGCACGGGGCGGGACGTCCGGTCGTGATCGAGCAGGGGCCCGATCGCCCGGTCCACGAAGGACGCCAGGTCCTGGTGGTCGCGCAGCCGCCACAGCAACAGGTCGATGTCCAGGCTGCGCGCGTCGTACCAGGGGCGTTCCCCGAGCCCCTGGGCGGCGGCCGCCGCCTCCGCGGCGTGCCGCAGCCCCGGACCCGCCGACGCCCAGCCTCCCGCGGCCCCGACCACCACGACCACCGGCGTGCGGTCCCCGGCCCGCTCCAGGCCCGCCCGCTCCGCCCCGGCCCGCAGCGCCGCCGCCACCCGGTCCGCGAGAGCCGTGCGCGTCGTCTCCGGGCGCAGCGCCAGCAGCAGCGGCACCCTGTCCTCCACCGGCCGCACCCCGACCAGGATCGGCGCCCCCACCGCGGCGAGTTCCTCGGTCACCGCCCGGGCCAGCAGCGCCCAGCTGCCCGACGGCGCCGACTCGGGGGCGAGCCGCATCACCACCGGCAGCAGAGGATCCCCGCCCGGCCTGAACCCCAGGACGCCCGCCTGCGCCGGCGCGTCCTGCGGCGCGACGCGGCCCTCGGCGAGATCGGTGAGGAAGTCGCCCCGGCCCCGGGCCGCGACCTCCTCCTCCTGGCGGGCCTGCATCAGCACGACCGCCAGGATGCCCGCAGCCCGCTCCGCGGCCATCCGGTGAACCGTGACCAGCGGCCCCGACACGGCGAGCAGCACCAGCCGGGCCCGTACGGCACCGGTGCCCGCGCCGCCGCCCGGCACCTCCACCAGGACGGCCCCCGCCGGCGGCGCGTCACGCGCGGCCCGCGCGCCGCGCAGCCCCTCCCAGACCTGCAGCGGATCGGTACCCACCGGGCCGGTCCCGGTGCCCGCCGCGAACAGCAGCCTGCCGTCCGGCGTCTCCAGGAACACCGGGTTGGCGGCGAAGTCGGCCAGGATCTGCAGCACCTGCGGCACCCCGCCCCCGCCGAGAACCGCCTGCGTGCACCGCCGGTGCACCTCCTCGGCCCGCTGGAGCAGCGCGTAGTGCCCGTTGACGATCTCGGTGTGGATCTCCTCGGTCACGGACACGAACGGCACCTCACGGTGCAGCTGGACCAGCGGGAGCCCCGCCGTCCGCGCCGCGTCCACGATCGCCGCGGGCAGCACCTCGAAACGCGGACCGAGCTCCACCACCAGTGCGGCGATGCCCCGGTCCGCCAGCCTGCGGACGTAGGCACGCTGCTCGGCCGGCCGGGTCCCGAGTCCGAGGCCCGTCATGAGCAGCAGCTCCCCGCCCTTGAGGAGCGCGGGGATGTTCGGCGCCTCACCGGCGTGCACCCAGCGCACCGAGCGGTCCAGCCGGTCCTCGCACGTGAGCACCTCCGGGAGTCCGCCGCGGAGCCCGGGCAGCTCCAGCGCCCGCCGTACGGTGATCCCGCCTTCTTGTTCCACTGGCTCCGGCCTCGTGCTTCCACTCGTGCGCCCGCGCGCTCGGGAACGTGAGACGTGAACGCCCCGGTCAGGAAGCTACCGGGTGCCGCCCGGGAGCGTCACACCACGGCCACCGCGGGCTTCACGTTGTGGTTCAGACGGAAGACGTTGTCCGGGTCGTAGTGCGCCTTCACCGCGGCCAGCCGCTCGTAGGCCCGCTCACCGAAACCGGCGACGACCCGTTCCTGCCCCTCGCGCCCGATGAAGTTGAGGTACACGGCGCCGCCGGCCCACGGCATCATCGAGCCCCGCACCCTGCGCACCCACTGCCTGGCGCGCTCGTCGTCCGCCTCGCTCTCCCAGACGCCGAAGGGGTGCACGGCCCAAGGGGAGGAGCGCCAGGGCAGCGGGTAGTCGGCGGCGCCCCTCGCCACCGCGCCACCCATCGGGAAGAGCACGTGCTGCGAATTCGAGGGGACGGGCAGCGTGGCCGCGCCGGCGCAGTAGGCCGCGACCGCCTCGTCGGGCAAGCCGTTCAGATACTCGGCCGACCAGTAGTTCCGCAACCCGGGCGGGTCGTCCAGCATGCACTGCAGGTCCGCGTAACCGACCGCGTCGACGATCTCCGCCTCGTGATCCAGCGCCAGCAGGGGTGTGGCGACCTCGCGGGCCTCCGACACCGTACCGGCGAAGGTGATCAGGGCCGCGCAGACGAGGTGGCCCACCAGCTCCGCGGGCACCCACTCCTCGGGCGGACCGGTGATGTAGATGCAGGCGCCGCCCGCCTCGTCCGGGGCCGACTCCATCACGTCCCGGTACGTACGGACGACGTCGGGACCGCTGTCGGGGCGGAAAAGCAGCAGCACCATGCTCATCGAGGGCAGCTCGTGGAGCCGCAGCGTGAGGGACGTGACCACGCCGAAGTTCCCGCCGCCGCCGTGCAGGGCCCAGAAGAGCTCGGGGTTCTCGTCCTCGCTCGCGCGTACGGTCTCCCCGTCCGCCGTCACCACGTCGGCGGCCAGGAGGTTGTCGCAGGCCAGCCCGAACCTGCGCTCCAGCCACCCCGAGCCGCCGCCCAGGGTGAAGCCGCCGACGCCCGTGGTGGAGACCCGCCCGCCCGTGGTGGCCAGTGCGTGGGGCTGCGTGGCCCGGTCCAGGTCGCTCATGACGGCGCCCCCGCCGACGCGGGCCGACCGGGAGCCGGGATCGACCGTCACCCGGGACATCCTGCGCAGGTCGACGACCACCCCGCCGTCGCTGGCGGACATGCCCGCCACGCTGTGGCCGCCTCCGCGCACCGCGACCTCCAGTTCCCGGTCACGGGCGAGGGCGAGAGCGCGCGAGACGTCCGCCTCGGAGGCGCACTGGGCCACCACCGCGGGTCTGCGGTCGATCATGCTGTTGAAGACGGTACGTGCCCCGTCGTAACCCGGGTCGCCGGGCGCGTGGACCTCACCGGCGAAACCGGAGCGGAGGGCGGTCAGGGCAGCGTCCGGAAGAGACGTGCGGGGCGTCATGCTGAGCCCCCTTCGCAGGGCGTGACAGGACCCTTCCATCGTAGATCCGGCCGCGGAGATCGGCCGTTCCACCGGAGCCCTGTCACGCCCGCGCGGGTCAGCCCACGTACGCCCCGCTGGCCGTCAGCCGCAGCGCAGTGTCGATCAGCGGGACGTGGCTGAACGCCTGCGGGAAGTTCCCGACCTGGCGCTGGAGCCCGGAGTCCCATTCCTCGGCCAGCAGGCCGAGGTCGTTGCGCAGGGACAGCAGCTTCTCGAAGAGCCTGCGCGCCTCGTCGACCCGGCCGATCATCGCCAGGTCGTCCGCCAGCCAGAACGAGCAGGCCAGGAACGCGCCCTCGTCGCCCTCCAGGCCGTCCACGCCCGCCTCGTCGCCGTCGGTCGGATAGCGCAGGACGAACCCGTCCTCGGTGGACAGCTCGCGCTGGATCGCCTCGATGGTCCCGATGACCCGCTTGTCGTCCGGCGGCAGGAAGCCCATCTGAGGGATCAGCAGGAGCGAGGCGTCCAGCTCCTTCGACCCGTAGGACTGGGTGAAGGTGTTGCGCTCGGGGTCGTACCCGCGCTCGCAGACGTCCCGGTGGATGTCGTCGCGCAACTGGTGCCAGCGCTCCAGCGGCCCCTCCGCGTCACCCGACTCGATCAGCTTGATGGTGCGGTCCACCGCGACCCAGGCCATCACCTTGGAGTGCACGAAGTGGCGGCGCGGCCCGCGCACCTCCCAGATGCCCTCGTCCGGCTCCTCCCAGTGCTTCTCCAGGTACTCGATCAGCTTGAGCTGGAGGCCCATCGCGTAGTCGTTGCGCGTCAGGCCCGTCATGTGCGCCAGGTGGAGCGCCTCGGTGACCTCGCCGTAGACGTCGAGCTGCAGCTGGTTCGCCGCGCCGTTGCCGACCCGGACGGGGCCGGAGTTCTCGTAGCCGGGCAGCCAGTCCAGTTCCGCCTCGCCGAGCTCCCGCTCACCCGCGATGCCGTACATGATCTGCAGGTTCTCCGGGTCGCCGGCGACTGCCCGCAGCAGCCACTCGCGCCAGGCGCGGGCCTCCTCGCGGTAGCCCGTGCGCAGCAGCGAGGACAGTGTGATGGCCGCGTCGCGCAACCAGGTGTAGCGGTAGTCCCAGTTGCGGGAGCCGCCGATGTCCTCGGGCAGGGAGGTGGTCGGCGCGGCCACGATGCCGCCGGTGGGCGCGTAGGTGAGCGCCTTCAGCGTGATCAGCGAGCGGACGACCGCCTCGCGGTAGGGGCCGTGATAGGTGCACTGCTCGACCCACTCGCGCCAGAAGTTCCCGGTCGCCTCCAGGGACGACTCCGGTTCCGGCATGGCGGGCGGCTCGTGGTGCGAGGGCTGCCAGCTGATCGTGAAGGCGATCCGGTCGCCGGGAGCGACGGTGAAGTCGGAGTACGTCGTCAGGTTCTGGCCGTACGTCTCGGCGTCGGTGTCCAGCCACACCGAATCGGGGCCCGCGACGGCGACCGTACGGCCGTCGACCTTGTGGACCCAGGGGGTGACCCGCCCGTAGCTGAACCGCATCCGGAGCTCCGAGCGCATGGGGACGCGGCCGCTCACTCCCTCCACGATGCGGATCAGCTGGGGAGCGCCGTCACGGGGCGGCATGAAATCCGTCACGCGGACCGTGCCGCGGGACGTGTCCCACTCCGATTCCAGGATGAGGGAGTCGCCGCGATACCGGCGCCGGTCCGCCGCCGGCGCCGGAGCGCCTTCGGGACGGGCGGGTCCCAGCCGCCAGAAACCGTGTTCCTCGGTGCCGAGAAGCCCGGCGAAAATTGCATGGGAATCGAAGCGAGGCAGGCACAGCCAGTCCGCTGTGCCGTCCCGGCAGACCAGGGCTGCGGTCTGCATGTCTCCGATGAGTGCGTAATCCTCGATGCGCCCGGCCACGTGCGTCTCCAGTCGAACGGCCATGTCGCCCCGCAGGGCGCTTACTGCTGGTCAAGGGGTCGTTGTAATCGAACCGACGAGCTCTTGCGCGGGTGAGCGGGCTGGGGTGGTGCCGCTGGGCCGGCCAACTCGGCAGCGAGTGTCCGAGCAGGATACGACGCACCTGGGAGATCCGCGCGCCTGCCCACATGTTGTCCGTCGCCCGGCACGGGCGAATGGGTGGGACCTGAAACGGACGTGGTGATCTTGTGTCCGTCGCCGGGTAGGCATGGCCGGAAGCAGCCTCTCCCCGTCGCTGTTACCCTGGTAGCCCGTGGACCGGTGGTCGTCCCGTCAGTGGACGAGGCCCCCGAACCGCAGCGACGGCACCGACGGAGATCTCCGTCCGGGACGCCGGTACGCACCTCACGATCGCGACCACGGGAGCCCCCTTTGGCTATGCAGCCCTCATCCACGACGACCAAGCACATCTTCGTCACCGGGGGTGTCGCCTCCTCCCTCGGCAAGGGTCTGACTGCCTCCAGCCTGGGTGCCCTGCTCAAGGCGCGTGGCCTCCGGGTCACCATGCAGAAGCTCGACCCCTATCTCAACGTCGACCCCGGCACGATGAACCCCTTCCAACACGGTGAGGTGTTCGTCACCAACGACGGCGCCGAGACCGACCTGGACATCGGCCACTACGAGCGCTTCCTCGACGTGGACCTCGACGGCTCGGCCAACGTCACCACCGGCCAGGTCTACTCGCAGGTCATCGCCAAGGAGCGGCGCGGCGAGTACCTCGGCGACACCGTCCAGGTCATCCCGCACATCACCAACGAGATCAAGCACCGCATCCGCCGCATGGCGACCGACGACGTCGACGTCGTCATCACCGAGGTCGGCGGCACGGTCGGCGACATCGAGTCGCTCCCCTTCCTGGAGACGGTCCGCCAGGTCCGTCACGAGGTCGGCCGCGACAACGTCTTCGTCGTGCACATCTCGCTGCTGCCCTACATCGGGCCGTCCGGCGAGCTGAAGACGAAGCCCACCCAGCACTCCGTCGCCGCGCTGCGCAACATCGGCATCCAGCCGGACGCCATCGTGCTCCGCGCCGACCGCGACGTCCCGACCGCCATCAAGCGCAAGATCTCCCTGATGTGCGACGTCGACGAGGCGGCCGTGGTCGCCTGCGTCGACGCCAAGTCGATCTACGACATCCCCAAGGTGCTGCACACCGAGGGCCTGGACGCCTACGTCGTCCGCAAGCTGGACCTGCCGTTCCGCGACGTCGACTGGACGACCTGGGACGACCTGCTGGACCGCGTCCACAACCCCGACCACGAGATCACCGTCGCCCTGGTCGGCAAGTACATCGACCTGCCCGACGCCTACCTCTCGGTGACCGAGGCCATCCGGGCCGGCGGCTTCGCCAACAAGGCCCGCGTCAAGGTCAAGTGGGTCGCCTCCGACGACTGCAAGACACCGGCCGGAGCACAGAACCAGCTCGGCGACGTCGACGCGATCTGCATCCCCGGCGGCTTCGGCGAGCGCGGGGTGATCGGCAAGGTGGGCGCCATCCAGTACGCCCGCGAGAACAAGGTGCCACTGCTCGGCCTCTGCCTCGGCCTGCAGTGCATCGTGATCGAGGCCGCGCGCAACCTCGCCGGCATCACCGACGCCAACTCCACCGAGTTCGACGCCGCCACGAGCCACCCCGTCATCTCCACGATGGAGGAGCAGCTCGCGTACGTCGAGGGGGCCGGCGACCTGGGCGGCACCATGCGGCTCGGCCTGTACCCGGCGAAGCTCGCCGAGGGCTCCCTGGTCCGCGAGGCGTACGACGGTGAGCCCTACGTCGAGGAGCGCCACCGCCACCGCTACGAGGTCAACAACGGCTACCGCACGGAGCTGGAGAAGAAGGCCGGGCTCGTCTTCTCCGGCACCTCCCCGGACAACAAGCTCGTCGAGTACGTCGAGTACCCGCGTGAGGTCCACCCCTACCTGGTGGCCACCCAGGCGCACCCGGAGCTGCGCTCCCGCCCGACCCGCCCGCACCCGCTCTTCGCCGGCCTGGTGAAGGCGGCCGTGGAGCGCAAGGTCGCCGCACACGGGGCGGACGGCGACGCGTAAGGCGATACGGTTGACCGGGGTACGGATCCTTCACCGGATGCGTGCCCCGGTTTCTGTTTGTTCGTGGGAGGACGTACATGGGTTTCCAGGACACACCCGAGGAGTGGCAGGTCACCGAGACGGTGACCCCCTTCACCGGTAACAAGACCAGCGTCCGCACCGACGGCGTCGTCATGCCCGACGGCAGCGTCCACAACCGCGACTACCAGGTCCATCCGGGGTCCGTCGCCGTGCTCGCGCTCGACGAGGAGGGCCGCGTGCTCGTCCTGCGCCAGTACCGCCATCCCGTGCGCCAGAAGCTGTGGGAGATCCCGGCGGGTCTGCTCGACGTCCCGGGCGAGAACCCCCTGCACGCCGCGCAGCGCGAGCTGTACGAGGAGGCGCACGTCAAGGCCGAGGACTGGCGGGTGCTGACCGACGTCTACACCACGCCCGGGGGCAGCGACGAGGCCGTGCGCGTCTTTCTCGCGCGTGACCTCTCCGAGGCCGAGGGGGAGCGCTTCGAGGTCTCCGAGGAGGAGGCCGACATGGAGCAGGCCAGGGTGCCCCTGGAGGAGCTCGTGCGGAGCGTGCTGGCGGGCGACCTGCACAACAACTGCCTGGTCGTGGGCGTCCTGTCGCTGACTGCCGCGCTCGCCGGTGACGGGGTGGACTCGCTGCGCCCGGCCGAGGCGCCCTGGCCGGCCCGGCCGTTCGAGGCCTGACGCCCCGTCCGTCGCCGGGGAGGCGCCTCGCGCCCGCCGCGGGGCACAGCCGCGGCGGGCCCGATCGTATGAAACGCTGATGCGATCGAGGGACGTTTCCGCCCTGCGCGGCAGTGATCGTCCGCACCACTGAACTACGCTCGAAAGGCCCCGACCGGACTTCCGGCGGGCAACCGCGTGCAGCGAAGTGGAGCGTGGCCCGTGACCGACCAGGCGGTGGACACCAGCATCCCGGCCGGACCGGCCCGGACGGCGGGAGCCGAGCAGTCGTCCGACGCCGCCACGGTCCAATTCTTCGGGCGCGAAAGAGAGTTGAGGGCCCTTCAGGAGGACATCGAGCGGGCCGGTCTGGACACCCTGGCCGGCCGCAAGGCGCCACGCGCCAGGGTCCTGCTGATCGCCGGGCGGCCCGGATCCGGACGCTCCGCTCTCGCCGCCGAACTCGCCCGCAGGCTCGCCGAGCCGGGCGGCTATCCGGACGGGGTGTTCCGGGTCGCCCTCACCGACTCGGGGGGCGAGCGCGTTCCCGCGGAACGCACCGCGCGCCGGCTCCTGGACCAGCTCTCGGTCGTGGCCCCGCCCGGAGCCGGGGAGGACGAGCTGTCGGAGATGGTCCGCGAGGCCTTCGCCGTACGCCGTGCCGTGATCCTGCTCGACGACGCCGTGGACGCCGAGCAGGTCGACCCCCTGCTGCCGGACAACCCGGACTGTCTGGTCGTGGCGACGGCCACCGGCCCGCTCACCGGAATCCCCGACGTCCGCCCGTGCACCATCGGCGGGATGGACGCCGCCTCCGCCGTTCAGTTGCTCGCCCGCACCATCGGCCAGGTCCGCATCACCGTCGACCCGCGGGCCGCCGAGACACTCACCGAGGAGTGCGGAGGCCAGCCGGCCGCCCTGATCCTGATCGCGGGCTGGCTCGCCGCCCGGCCCGGGGCCTCCGTCGCCGACGTCACCAAGCAACTGAGCGACCAGCAGGAGGACTCCGAACAGCCCTCCGGGACGCGGCCGCTGGCGCGGGCGTTCCGGCTGGTCCACGATTCGCTGCCGCCGGCCGCCGCCTCGACACTGCGGATGCTCGCCCTCGCACCCGCGGGCATGGCCGACGCCCACACGGCCTCGGCCCTCGCCGGATCATCCGTGTCGGCGGCCGCCACCACCCTCGACGACTTCGTCCGGCTGGGGCTGCTGCGGACGGACGGCGCCGGTCCGGAGCAGTACGAACTGCCGGGCTGCCTCGCACCGCTGGTGCGCGCGATGCTGGAGGAGCGGGAGCGGCCCGCGGAGATCCAGCTGGCCCGGGCCAGGATGCTGGAGCGCACCGTGCGCCGGCTCCAGGCCTGCCGCGCGGTCACCGAGCCCGAGGACTCCCCGGCGCGCCGCAAGCTCGCGGGGCTGCCGCGCTCGCTCCGCTTCCCCGATCCCGAGTCGGCCGCCGCCTGGCTGCGGATCCGCGAACCCGCCCTCGTGGCCTCCGCTCGGCTTGCGGTGCGGGACGGAGACCTCGACACCCTCGCCCGCCGACTGGTGGCGGCGCTCGTCCGCGCTCTCGCCGTGCACCGAGGCACCGAGGACGCCGCCCCCGTGCTCTACGGGCTGCACGGCCTGGTCCTCGATGTGGCCGAGCGCCGTGATCTGCCCAGGGAGAAGGCCGCGGCCCTGCTCAACCTCGCCGATCTGGACGCCAGGACCGGCCGGACCCGGGAGGCGCTGGCCCGCTACCGGGCCGCACTGGACGCCGGGCGCGCCGCGAACGACCTCTACGCGACCGGCAGGGCGATGGAGTCCGCAGGCGGGGCCTACGCGGAGCTGGGTGACTTCAGCCGGGCCTCCGACTGGTACGGCAGGGCCCTCGCGCAGCGGCTCGGCCAGGGGGAGCGGGCCGACGAGGCGAGGCTCTACGGGCGGCTGGGAGCCGTCCACACATACGCCGGACGCTACGGCGAGGCCCTGCGGAACTGGCGCGCGTCGGCCGCGGGCCACCGGAGGCTGGGAGACCTGCCGGCCCAGGCGCGGGCCCTCAGTGAGGCCGCGCGGGTGCAGGAGTACGCGGGCAGGCCGCAGGAGTCGCTGCACACCTGCCGCGAGGCGGTCGACCTGGCCCGCCGGGCGGGTGACGTGCGGCTTCAGGCGGCACTGGAGCTGAGGCTGGCGGACACCCTGGACCGGCTCGGGGATCCGGCTGCGGCCCGGCTGCACCGGGCTGCGGCCGAGAGGCTGCTGGGAGAAGACGGGGCAGCCTGCGAAATCCGTAGTACTTCGCTGGAAAGTTAATGCTTTGTAAGGCTGGACAGCGAGAAGTCCTTCATTAATGATGGCTCTGCCGCACATCCCTGCGGTGTCCCCCTTTGTGCTTGGTTCATGCGGGTTCACCCTGCTATGCCCGAGCACCATCCGAGCCAAGGACCGTGATCGACGTGAAGGTCGGCATCCCCCGCGAAGTCAAGAACAACGAGTTCCGGGTGGCGATCACCCCCGCCGGAGTGCATGAGCTCGTCCGTCACGGCCACCAGGTCCTCGTCGAGCAGCACGCCGGTGAGGGGTCGTCCATCCCGGACGCGGAGTACGTCGCCGCCGGCGCACGGATCCTGCCCACCGCCGACGAGGTCTGGGCCGCAGCCGACCTGCTGCTCAAGGTCAAGGAGCCGGTCGCCGAGGAGTACCACCGCCTCCGCAAGGGGCAGACGCTCTTCACCTACCTCCACCTCGCCGCCTCCCGCGAGTGCACGGACGCCCTGATCGAGTCCGGGACGACCGCCATCGCGTACGAGACCGTCGAGACCGCGACCCGCGCGCTGCCGCTGCTCGCCCCGATGTCCGAGGTCGCGGGCCGCCTCGCCCCGCAGGTCGGTGCCTACCACCTCATGCGCTCGGTCGGCGGGCGCGGTGTGCTCCCCGGCGGCGTCCCCGGCACGGGGTCGGCCAGGGCCGTCGTGATCGGTGGCGGTGTCTCCGGCTGGAACGCCACACAGATCGCCGTCGGGCTCGGCTTCCACGTCACGCTGCTCGACCGGGACATCAACAAGCTGCGCGAGGCCGACAAGATCTTCGGCACCAAGGTGCGGACGGTCGTCTCCAACGCCCTCGAACTCGAGAAGGCCGTCGTCGAGGCCGACCTCGTCGTGGGCGCCGTGCTGATCCCCGGCGCGAAGGCCCCGAAGCTGGTCACCAACGAGCTGGTCGCCAAGATGAAGCCCGGAAGTGTTCTTGTCGACATCGCGATCGACCAGGGAGGCTGCTTCGAGGACTCGCATCCGACGACGCACGCCGAGCCGACCTTCATGGTCCATGACTCGGTCTTCTACTGTGTCGCGAACATGCCGGGTGCGGTCCCGAACACCTCCACCTACGCGCTCACCAACGCCACGCTGCCGTACATCCTGGAGCTCGCCAACCGTGGCTGGGCCGATGCCCTGCGGCGTGACGCGGCACTGGCCAAGGGCCTCAACACCCATGACGGCCAGGTGGTTTACCGCGAGGTCGCCGAGGCGCACGGTCTCGACCACGTCGAACTGAGCACGCTCCTCGGCTGAGCGGTCAACCCTCCGGGTCAACCTCATGCGTCCGGCCGGACCTTGCCCAGCAAGGTCCGGCCGGACGCATGAGCGGGCACGGGCCAACTGGCCGGAGACGTAACCCTCTACCCGTTTTGCACCCTCGTGAAAGGTGCGCCGCGGGCGCTCCACACCCTTGACAGGAGGGTGTTCGATTGCCGACACATCGGGCCGGGTCCGGCGGATTGTGTTGCTGCGAACCGGTGACACGCCATAGAGTCGCCAATCGTCGGCATGGTGCCACGCTGACCTATCGATAAGTAGTCCTGGTCACATCCAAGGAGGTAAGACGACTTGTGAATGAGTCGACAATTACTCCCGGGGGTGGTCAACCAGGGATGCCTGCACGGGGTCTGAGCCCGATCGGGCTCGAAGCTGTCGGCTCCGTCGCAGTCCGCACCTTCGCCACCCACCAGCACATGACGACAGCCCCCCAGATGATGGACGGCCAACACGTGAACGCCATGGCCGGCAACGAGAGTGGCCGGGAGACCGCCCACTTCGCCGACTTCGCCGAGGTGCCCGAGGGGCACTTCTACGACCCCGATGCCGAATACGAGCCCGATCCGGAGTACGCGGCCACGCTCGCGCCCGACGCCGCCCGCCAGCGCCGCGAGCGCATCGGCCCGACCGGCCGGCCTCTGCCGTACTTCCCGATCCCCGGTCCGCTGACCGATCACGGCCCCGCGAAGATCATCGCGATGTGCAACCAGAAGGGCGGCGTGGGCAAGACCACGTCGACCATCAACCTGGGCGCAGCGCTCGCCGAGTACGGCCGACGCGTCCTGCTCGTCGACTTCGACCCGCAGGGAGCCCTGTCGGTCGGTCTCGGGGTCAACCCGATGGAGCTCGACCTCACCGTCTACAACCTGCTCATGGAGCGGGGCATGGCGGCCGACGAGGTCCTCCTGAAGACCGCCGTGCCCAACATGGACCTGCTCCCCAGCAACATCGACCTCTCGGCCGCCGAGGTGCAGCTCGTGAGCGAGGTGGCCCGGGAGTCGACCCTGCAGCGTGCGCTCAAGCCGCTGATGGCCGACTACGACTACATCGTGATCGACTGTCAGCCCTCGCTCGGCCTCCTCACCGTCAACGCCCTGACGGCGGCCCACAAGGTGATAGTCCCGCTCGAGTGCGAGTTCTTCGCCCTGCGTGGTGTGGCGTTGCTCACCGAGACCATCGAGAAGGTCCAGGAGCGGCTCAACCCCGAGCTGGAGCTGGACGGCATCCTCGCCACCATGTACGACTCCCGCACGGTGCACAGCCGTGAGGTGCTCGCGCGGGTCGTCGAGGCGTTCGACGAGCACGTCTACCACACGGTCATCGGGCGCACGGTGCGGTTCCCGGAGACCACGGTGGCAGGCGAACCCATCACCACGTACGCGTCCAACTCGGTCGGTGCCGCCGCCTATCGCCAGCTCGCCAGGGAGGTGCTCGCCCGGTGTCACGCCGAGTGAGTCTGCCGGGGGCCGACGAGCTGTTCCGCACGACCGGGGGCATGGGCCTGCAGGCCTCGTCCCCCGCCGAGAGGCGACGCAAGGCGAACGGCGAGGCCCGGGTGCCCGCGCCGGGCGGAGCAAGCGATTCGGCACCGGCGGACACCGGCCAGGGCGGCGCCCCCGGGGCGGTCGCGGGGCAGTCGTCGCAGGAGGAGCACTCGGCGGCGGACGCCGACGCCGGGGGCTCGCACAGCCGGGCCGAAGGGGTCGACCGCGGTGCGGCCGCCCCGGACCGTACCCGTACCGCGCCGCCCCAGGAGGCGGCGGTCACCGTCCAGCCCCAGCGGGGGCGCGGCGGCGGCCGGGGGGCGAACCGCAGGCCGAGCGGCCGGGAACGCCACGACGAGAAGATCACCGTCTACGTGTCGGCCGAGGAACTGATGGACCTCGAGCACGCGCGGCTCGTACTGCGCGGTGAGCACGGCCTGGCCGTCGACCGCGGGCGCATCGTCCGTGAGGCGGTCGCCGTGGTGCTGGCCGACCTGGAGTCCCGCGGCGACGCGAGCATCCTCGTGCGGAGGCTGCGGGGCCGCTGACCGGCGCGGCGCCGGTAGCCTGCCCGGGGGAGGGCCGCCGACCGGGCGGCCCCGCCCAGGGCCATCGCCCGACATCCCGCCGCACCCCTGGACCCCAGCACATGCGAGACGCCGACGACCCGCCCCGTCCCACCCGCCGTGCCCTCGGCCGCGGACCGGGGATACGGCCGTCCGCGCGTCCTGCCCCGGGCGAGCGGGAGACCACGGGGGCCGGGACCCAGGCGCCCGCCCCGTCGTCCACGGCGGCGCATCCGTCCGCAGCCCCCGGGCCCCCGCGCCCGCCCCACGCCGACGGAGCATCTCCTGCGGCCTCGAAGGCCCCTGTGGCCGCCTCCGGGGCCTTCGTGGTCCGGGAGGCGCCGGTGACGGCCACAGGGCCCGTCACGGACCTCCCCGAGGACGCAGGCGTGGGGGAGGGCGGCTCCGGCGGAGCTCCGGCGACCCCGGCGGCGGACGCGGTCGAGGCCCCCGCCGACACCGGCGGCGACCGGCGGTTCACCGTGCGGCTGGTCAACTTCGAGGGCCCCTTCGACCTGCTGCTCCAGCTGATCTCGAAACACCGGCTCGACGTGACCGAGGTGGCGCTGTCGAGGGTCACCGACGAGTTCATGGCGTACATCCGCGCCATGGGCCCGGACTGGGACCTCGACCAGACCACCGAGTTCCTCGTGGTCGCGGCGACCCTGCTCGACCTCAAGGCGGCCAGACTGCTCCCCACCGCCGAGGTGGAGGACGAGGCCGACCTCGCCCTCCTGGAGGCGCGCGACCTGCTCTTCGCGAGGCTGCTGCAGTACCGCGCGTACAAGCGGATCGCCGAGATCTTCAGCGGCCGGCTCGAGTCCGAGTCGCGCCGCTACCCCCGCACCGTCGGCCTCGAACCCCAGCACGCCGAGCTGCTGCCCGAGGTCGTGATCAGCATCGGTCCCGACGGGTTCGCCCGGCTCGCGGTGAAGGCGATGCAGCCGAGACCCGAGCCCCAGGTGTACGTCGACCACATCCACGCACCCCTTGTGAGCGTGCGGGAGCAGGCGGAGATCGTGGTGGCGCGGCTGCGCGCGGACGGAGAGGTCAGCTTCAGGGAGCTCACCGAGGACGCGGCGGACACCCTCACGGTGGTCGCCCGGTTCCTCGCGCTGCTGGAGCTCTACCGGGAGAAGGCCGTCGCCCTCGACCAGGAGGAGGCGCTCGGTGAACTCCTCGTGCGCTGGGCGGGGGGCGAAGGGGCCGGACCCGTGGTCACCGACGAGTTCGACCAAGAGGCGCGCGAGGCGCAGGAGGACGTACAGGAATGAGCACAGACGAGGGGCGCGACGCCCGGGTCGCCGGACTCGACCTCAAGCCCGCGCTGGAGGCCGTCCTGATGGTCGTGGACGAGCCCGCCACCGAGGAACACCTCGCCAAGGTCCTCCAGCGGCCCCGCAGGGCCGTGGCCGACGCCCTGCGGGAGCTGGCCGACGACTACACCGTCCAGCGCCGCGGATTCGACCTGCGGCTCGTTGCCGGGGGCTGGCGTTTCTACACCCGCCCTGAGTACGCGGATGCCGTCGAGGGCTTCGTCCTGGACGGCCAGCACGCCCGGCTGACCCAGGCGGCGCTGGAGACACTGGCGGTCGTGGCCTACCGGCAGCCGGTGAGCAGGTCGAGGGTCTCGGCGGTACGCGGAGTCAACTGCGACGGCGTGATGAGGACCCTGCTCCAGAGGGGTCTGGTCGAGGAGGCGGGCGCGGAACCCGAAACAGGTGCGATCCTGTACAGGACGACGAACTACTTTCTGGAGCGCATGGGCCTGCGAGGCCTGGACGAGCTCCCGGAGCTCGCGCCCTTCCTCCCGGAGGCGGACGCGATCGAGGCTGAGACGCTAGAGGGTGTGCCGTCGTTCGATCCGGACGCACCGGACACCCCGGAAACTCACGCAGACGACAAGACGGATTTTTGATGCGAAGCAGTGGCAGCAACGGAAGCGGCAGCGGCAAGAGCGGCGGCAGGAGTGGCGGCGGCAGCGGCTCCAGGAGCGGCGGCGCAGGCGGCCGGAACAACAGCGGCAGCGGCCGGAACAGCAACCCGAACCCCCGGGTCTCCGGCTCCGGGCACGACGACCAGCAGGAGAAGCGCCCCCGTCGGCCCCGCCCCGAGGAGCGCCGCTACGACGTGGGCTCCGACAAGCCGGGCGGCGACGGCGGCCCCCGCAAGGGCCGCGGCGCGGCAGCGCGCGGCGGGGCCAAGGGCGGACCGAAGCCCGCACAGAACGTGAGCAAGGGCGGCCGCCGCGTGGGCGCCCCGTCCCGCCCCCGTGAGCTCGATGCCAAGATCGAGCAGCGCAACCGTGACCGGTACGCCGACAAACCCGAGATCAAGACGCCCAAGACCCACCCGGGCGCCGAGCAGGAGGGCGAGCGTCTGCAGAAGATCCTCGCCCGGGCCGGCATGGGCTCGCGGCGGGCGTGCGAGGAGCTCATCGAGCAGGCCAGGGTCGAGGTGAACGGTGAGATCGTCCTGGAGCAGGGTATGCGGGTCGATCCGCACAAGGACGAGATCAAGGTCGACGGTCTGACCGTCGCGACGCAGTCGCACCTGTTCTTCGCGCTGAACAAGCCCGCCGGCGTCGTCTCCACCATGGGCGACCCGGACGGCCGCCAGAACCTCGGCGACTACGTGAACAACCGCGAGACGCGGCTGTTCCACGTCGGACGGCTCGACACCGAGACCGAGGGCATCATCCTGCTCACCAACCACGGCGAGCTCGCCCACCGCCTGACGCACCCCGCGTACGGGGTGAAGAAGATCTACCTTGCCGCCATCCAGGGCCCGCTCCCGCGTGACCTCGGCAAGCGGCTCAAGGACGGCATCCAGCTCGAGGACGGGTACGCCCGCGCCGACCACTTCCGGGTCGTCGAGAACACCGGCAAGAACTACCTGGTCGAGGTGACCCTCCACGAGGGCCGCAAGCACATCGTCCGCCGCATGCTGGCCGAGGCCGGATTCCCCGTCGAGCGCCTCGTGCGGACGTCCTTCGGGCCCATCCCGCTGGGCGACCAGAAGTCGGGCTGGCTGCGCCGCCTGACCAACACCGAGGTGGGCATGCTGATGCGCGAGGTCGGCCTGTAGCCCCTGCCCGACCCGAACGGCCCGCGGCCGGTTCCTCGTTCACTTTTCGAACCGGAACCGGCTGCGGGCCTTTTGCTGTCAGGGATTCTTCTTTATAGTCACGGTGACCATTAAAGAAGGAGGGCGGCGTGACGCTCGCGGACGTACTCGAACCCCTGCAACAGCCCCTGGTGACGGTCCTGGACACCCCGGTCAGCTGGACCGAGGTGCTGGGCTTCGGCAGCGGCGCGCTGTGCGTGTGGCTCGTCGCCCGTCAGCACCTCGCCAACTGGCCGGTCGGCATCGCCAACAACCTGTTCTTCATCGTGCTGTTCGCCCAGTCCGGTCTGTACGCCGACGCCGGCCTGCAGATCGTCTTCATCGCCCTCGCCGCGTACGGCTGGTGGACCTGGACCCACGGGGGTGGACCGGGGACGTCCGTCCTGGCGGTGCGGAGCACCACCCGCACCGAATGGGCCTGGCTGCTCGCGGCGGGGGCGGTGACGACCCTCGGCCTCACCCTGCTGCTGTCCCGGGTCACGGATTCGACCGTGCCGTTCTGGGACGCCCTGACGACCTCCCTCTCGCTCATGGCGACGTACGGACAGTGCCGCAAGCGCGCCGAGTCCTGGTGGCTGTGGATCGCCGCCGACCTGGTGTACATCCCGCTGTACGCGTACAAGGAGCTCTACCTCACCTCCCTGCTCTACCTCGGCTTCCTCACGCTCTGCCTCATCGGGCTGCGCAACTGGAACCGCGACCTGGCGGCGGGCCGGCGCGACGGCGCCGTGGTGCCGGTATGAAGCGCCACGGACACGGCCTGGTCCTCGGCAAGTTCTATCCGCCGCACGCCGGCCACCACCACCTCGTCCGCACCGCCCGGGACCGTTGCGAGCGGCTCACCGTCCTGGTCTGCGCCGCCTCCGTCGAATCCGTACCGCTCGCCGACCGGGTCGCCTGGATGCGGGAGGCGCACCCCGACGCCCGGGTGGTGGGCACCGTCGACGACATCCCCATGGACCTGAACGACACCGCGGTCTGGGACGCGCACATGGCGGTGTTCACCGCCGCCGTACCCGAACGGATAGACGCCGTCTTCTCGTCGGAGACCTACGGTGCGGAACTGGCACGCCGCTTCGGGGCGGAATCCGTCCTCGTCGACCCCGGCCGCACCCTGTTCCCCGTGTCGGGCACCGCGGTACGCGCCGACCCGGCCGGCTGCTGGGACTACCTGGAGCCGCCCGTGCGGGCCGCGCTCGCCCGCCGGGTCGTCGTCCTGGGCGCCGAGTCCACCGGCACCACCACCCTGGCCCTGGCCCTCGCCGAGCACTACCGCAGCCGCGGCGGCACCTGGGCCCGGACGGGATACGTCGCCGAGTACGGGCGCGAGTTCAGCGAGGCGAAGCTCGCCGCACTGCGCGGCCGGTGGCCCGGCGCCCGGTGGGAGGACGTCAGCTTCACCACCGACGACTTCCCTCTCATCGCCGAGACCCAGAACGCGCGGGAGGAGGCAGCCGCGCGCGTCGGGTCGCCGGTACTCATCTGCGACACCGATTCCTTCGCCACCACCGTCTGGCACGAGCGCTACGTCGGCGGCCGCAACCCGCTCGTCGAGAAGACCGCCGACCGGGTCACCCACCACCTCTGGCTGCTCACCGACCACGAGGGCGTCGCCTTCGAGGACGACGGCCTCCGGGACTGCGAGGAACTGCGGCCCTGGATGACCGAACGCTTTCGCGCCGAACTCACACGGACCGGACGGACGTTCGTCGAGATCACCGGGAGCCGCCAGGCACGGCTCGACGCCGCCGTCGCCGCCGTCGACGGACTTCTGGCCACCGGATGGCACTTCACCGAACCCCTGCCGGAGCGACGATGACCACCGTGCCCGAGGGGTACGACCCCCACGCCTTCACCCCCTTCGCGGTCACCGTCGACCTCGCGGTCTTCACCGTCCGCGAAGGGCGGCTGCACGTCCTGCTCGTGGAACGCGGCGGAGAACCGTACAAGGGCCGGTGGGCGCTGCCCGGCGGCTTCGTCCTGCCGCGCGAGTCCGCCGAGGTGGCGGCCCGCCGCGAACTCGCCGAGGAGACCGGCCTCACCCGGCACACCGTGCGCGCCCTGCACCTGGAGCAGCTGCGCACCTACAGCGACCCGGACCGCGACCCCAGGATGCGGGTCGTCTCCGTCGCGTACGCCGCGCTCATCCCCGACCTGCCGGAGCCACGCGGCGGCGGTGACGCCGCGCACGCGCGCTGGTGGGACGCGGGAAGCACCGGGCCGCTCGCCTTCGACCACGACCGCATCCTGGCCGACGCGCACGAACGGATCGGCGCCAAGCTCGAGTACTCCTGCCTGGCCACCGCGTTCTGCCCCGCCGAGTTCACCCTCGGCGAGCTCCAGCAGGTCTACGAGACGGTCTGGGGCGTCGGGCTCGACCGGCCCAACTTCCGGCGCAAGGTCCTCACCACGCCCGGCTTCGTCCAAGCCGTGGAAGGACCGCCGCGCCGCACCGGCGGACGGGGGAAACCGGCCGCCCTCTACCGGGCGGGTGCCGCCACCGCCCTGCACCCACCACTGCTGCGCCCGGAAGGACGCCCGGAAGGACGGACATCATGATCCCTATGAGAACATCCACCAAGCAGGCGGCCACGGGCGCCCTGACCGGGCTCGCGCTCGGTGACGCCCTGGGCTTCCCCGCCGAGTTCAACGACGTGCCGTCCATCCTCGCGAAGTGCGGGCCGTGGCGGCAGATGCGGCTGCCGAAGCCGGCGTTCGTCACCGACGACACCCAGATGACACTCGCCCTGGGACGCGGCATACGCACCGCCATGGACCAGGGGCTTCTCACGCCGGAGCGGATGGTGGGCCCGGTCCGGGAGGAGTTCGTCCGGTGGAACCGCTCACCCGACAACAACCGGGCTCCCGGACGTACCTGCCTGGAGGCGTGTGCGCTGCTGGAGGGCGACCGGATCTGGCAGGAGGCCAGCAGGACCGGTTCCAAGGGCTGCGGCGCCAACATGCGCGTCGCGCCCATCGGCCTCGTGCCCGGACTCAGCGACGAACAGCGTGCCGGGGCGGCTCAGCTCCAGGCGGCCCTCACCCACGGTCATCCCACCGCCCTCGCGGCCTCCGACCTGATGGCCCGTGCGGTGTACCTCCTCGCGCAGGGGGCCGAACCGTTCGGCCTGGTGGGCCAGCTGCGCTCCTACGCGTACGAGAGCCGAGGCCGCTACCTCACCCGCTGGCTCGGTGACCTGTGGCGGTACACCCACGACGCCTCACCCGGGGCGTTCATCAGCCGGGGCTGGGACGAGTGCCTGACCGTGCTCGCGAACGTCCAGGACGCCCTGCGCGACCCCTCGCCGGAGACCGACCCGTGCGAGCGGACCGGGGACGGCTGGATCGCGGAGGAGGCGCTCGCCACCGCGCTGCACTGCTTCCTGCTCTTCCCGGAGGAACCGCTGACCGCCCTGCGCCGGGCGGCCTGCACCCGGGGCGACTCCGACTCCATCGCCTGTCTCACAGGCGCGCTGGCCGGAGCGCACCTGGGGGCCGGGGCCTGGCCCAAGGAGTGGTCGGAGCGCATCGAGTACCGCAGCGACCTGCTGTCGCTCGCCGCGCTCTGGGACGCTTGATCCATGCACACGGATACGACGCTCCTGCGAGGGGCCGGGCTGCCGGACATCGATCTGGCGCGGATACTCGCCGAGGAGCCCTGCCCGCTCCTGTTCGCCACGGTCTCGGGCGCACACCTGTACGGCTTTCCCTCGCGGGACTCGGACGTGGACCTGCGGGGGGTCCACGTCCTGCCCCCGGAGGACCTGGTTGGCCTGCGGGAGCCGGAGGAGACGCGGTCGAGGATGTGGGACCACGACGGCGTCGAGATGGACCTCGTCACCCACGACCTCCGCAAGTTCGTCCGGCTCATGCTGAAGCCCAACGGCTACGTGCTGGAGCAGCTCCTCTCGCCGCTGGTGGTGCACACCACGCCGCTCCACGCGGAACTCGCGGCCCTGGTCCCGGCGGTGCTGACGCGTCATCACGCCCACCACTACCGGGGATTCGCCGGCACGCAGTGGCGGCTGTTCGAGAGGACGGGTGAGCTGAAACCGCTGCTCTACACCTTCCGGGCACTGCTCACCGGCATCCACCTCATGCGCACCGGCGCCCTGGTCGCGCATCTGCCGACCCTGAGCGGCGAGGTGTCCGCGCCGGCCGGCCTGCCCACCCTGATCGAGGCGAAGGCCGGCGCCGAACACGGCGCGGCCCACATGGTGGACGCCGCGTCGGCCGCACGTGACGTCGAGGCGCTCCACGCCGTCCTCGACGAGGCACAGGCGGAGTCCCGGCTCGCCGAGGCCCCGTCGGGTTTCGACGCCCTGCACGATCTCGTCGTCCGGGTGCGGCTGGGGGAGCCCGGTCTGCTCCGGCCACTGAGCGGGAACCCGGCCGGCGGGAGCGAGTCAGGACCGCTCTGACCGGACGCCCGCCGAGATCCGCCTGGTCCGGATCAGGAACGCCTCCACGCGGTCCTTGTCCGGCTCGGGCGGCAGCGGGGACCGCGCCGCCGCTTCGTCGTTCTCCACGGCCAGACGCGCCATCCGGCGTTCGACCTCGGCCCAGGTGACCTCGCCCCGCTTCACCGCGAGCAGGTACTCACGCGCGTCCCCGACCTCGACCCGCAGCTCGCCCGTCCGCAGCAGGTCCCGCCCGGCGGCCAGCAGGCGCAGCAGGTGCATGGCGTGCTTCCAGCGCGGGGCGCCGTGCGTGCGGACGTCCGCATCCAGCTTCCGCCGCTGGCCGAGGGCGTAGCGCAGATACGTCTCGTGGGCGCGCAGGGACAGGAACGCCCCGCGGAGGGCGAGGAGTTCGCGGCCCGTGTCGTCGATCCGCTCCACGAGCGGCGAGTGCAGGCACTCCAGCACATTGGGGTTGGCCCGGAGGGCCAGCTCGCAGAAGCGTTCCAGCTCCCACGAGAACTGCTCCTCGCCCGGCCCCTCGACGTGGGCCGGCGGCTTGGTGAATCCCCAGAACAGAGGGGTGGGCGCGAGGAACACCCCGCGCCGGTCCGTGTCGCTGTCCTCGGTGGCCAGCCCGAAGGCGCGCGACCCCGTCACACAGGAGTACACGGTGTGATCCCGTACGAGCCGTTCGCCTTCAGGGGTGATCATGGGCGAGACGGTACGCGTCCTACGCCTGCCGGACGGTACCGCCTTCGACGGTGATCCGTTCCGGGGGCAGCGGCCGCGTCGCCGGGCCCCGCTCGACCGCCCCGTCCCCGATGCCGAACCTGCTCCCGTGGCACGGGCAGTCGATGGTGCCGTCCGCCACCGTCGCGACGATGCAGCCCGCATGCGTGCACACCGCGGAGAAGGCCTTGAAGTCGCCGGCCTTCGGCTGGGTCACCACGATCTTGCGGTCCTTGAAGATCGCGCCGCCGCCGACGGGGATGTCGGAGGTCCGGGCCAGCTCGGCGCCGCCGGATGCGGGCGCCGGGCTCTCGTCGCCCCCGCCACCGCCCCCGTCCCCTGAGGAGCCGCAGCCGGTCACCAGGGCCGCGGCCCCCGCGCCCAGGACCGTCCTTCGCCGTGCGTTCATGTCTCTCCTCGCGTGGTGGTCGCCGAAGGGCATCGTGGCGTCCCGGGGCGCGGCGGCGAAGCAACCGGGCGGCGGTTACGGCCAGGCACGTCGCGGTTACGGCCAGGTGGGTGGACGGGAGGCGGTCGAGGCCGCGCGGGGAGTGCCCAGGACCTGACCGCGAGCGCTGTGGCCGGACGGTTCGCCGGCGTACTCACCGACTGGGTCCACGACCGGATCGACGCCGGGCCTGAGCAGCTCGCCGGCCAGGTCCGGCGCACGCTCCTCCCGTGCACGCCGCCGCCGCGTCTCACGGACAGAGCGCGGTGACCGGCCGGCCCGCCGCACCTCTAGGCTGAAAGAGCACGCAGCACGAACGACGAGGGGTACGAACGTGGCGGTACGAGCGGTCCGTGGAGCCGTCCAGCTGGAGCGGGACGAAGCCGGTCACATGGGCGAGCGCGTGGGCGAACTGCTCACCGCCGTCCTGGAGCGCAACCGGATCGCCGCCGACGACCTGATCAGCGTCTGGTTCACGGCCACCCCCGACCTGCACAGCGACTTCCCCGCGGCCGCCGCCCGGGGACTCGGGATCGTCGACGTACCGCTGATCTGTGCCCAGGAACTCGACATCACCGGTGCCATGCCCCGGGTGGTCCGCATAATGGCCCACGTCGAGACGGATCTCTCCAAGGCGGGGATCAGCCACGTCTACCTCGGCGCCACCGGCGCCCTCCGCAAGGACATCGCCCAGTGAGAACCGCCCTCGTCATCGGAACCGGCCTCGTCGGGACCTCCGCCGCCCTCGCCCTCGCGGGCCGGGGCGTCCAGGTGCACCTCGTCGACCGCGACCCCGCCTCGGCGCACACGGCGGCCGCCATCGGCGCCGGCACGGACGAGCCGCCCGAGGGACCCGTCGACCTCGCCGTCGTCGCCGTACCGCCCGCCCACACCGCCTCCGTGCTCGCCACGGCGATGCGGGACGGGGCGGCCCGGGCCTATCTCGACGTCGCCAGCGTCAAGGGAGGCCCGCGCCGCGAGCTGGAGGCGCTCGGCGTCGACCTCGCGCCGTACATCGGCACGCACCCCATGGCCGGCAAGGAGCGCTCCGGCCCCCTCGCCGCCACGGCCGACCTCTTCGAGGGGCGCCCCTGGGTCCTCACCCCGACCCGGGACACCGACACCGAGGTCCTCAACCTCGCCCTGGAGCTGGTGGCGCTCTGCCGTGCCGTCCCGGTCGTCATGGACGCCGACGCCCATGACCGTGCCGTCGCCCTGGTCTCCCACACCCCGCAGCTGATCTCCTCCATGGTCGCCGCCCGGCTGGAGGAGGCCGACGAGACCGCCGTCCGCCTGTGCGGGCAGGGGATCAGGGACGTCACCAGGATCGCCGCGTCCGACCCCCGGATGTGGGTGGAGATCCTCTCCGCCAACCCGGGGCCGGTCGCCGACGTGCTGGCCGGGGTCGCTGTGGACCTGGAGGAGACGGTCCGGGCGCTGCGCGGTCTGCAGTCCGCCGACGAGGACAAGCGCCGCTCGGGCACCGAGGGCATCGAGGACGTCCTGCGGCGCGGCAACGCCGGCCGGGTCAGGGTGCCCGGCAAGCACGGGGCCGCCCCGGCGTCGTACGAGGTCGTGGCCGTGCTCATCAGCGACCGGCCGGGGGAGCTGGCCGCGATCTTCGCCGACGCGGGCCGGGCCGGGGTGAACATCGAGGACGTACGCATCGAGCACGCCACCGGCCAGCAGGCAGGTCTGGTCCAGCTCATGGTCGAGCCGAGTGCGGCACCCTCCCTGGGTGCCGCACTCAGCGAACGCGGCTGGTCGATCCGGCCCTGACGAACCGGCCGGACGGGTGCCCGGCCACACGGGTACAAAGGCGCGTCGCGCACTCGGTAACCTTGGGGGAGGCCGTTCCGTGGCCCGCTCGCCCGCCCCCGTGTACCAGGAAGGTGTCCACCACCGTGGAAACCATAAGCGCCGCCGCCCGGACCGCCCCGGCCGCAGTGATCGTCGCCATCGACGGTCCCTCCGGTACAGGCAAGTCGAGCACGTCCAAGGCCGTCGCGGCCCAGCTGGGCCTGCGCTACCTGGACACCGGCGCCCAGTACCGCGCGATCACCTGGTGGATGCTGAACAACGGCATCGACGTCCGGGACACGGTCGAGGTCGCCACGGCCTCCGCCAAGCCGGTCATCGTCTCGGGCACGGACCCGTCCGCACCGACGATCACCGTCGACGGAGAGGACGCCTCCGGTCCGATCCGCACCCAGGAGGTCACCGCGCAGGTCAGCGCTGTCAGCGCGGTACCCGAGGTGCGCGCGCGGATCACCGAGCTGCAGCGTTCTATCGCGGCCGAGGCCGAGGGCGGCATCGTCGTGGAGGGCCGGGACATCGGCACCACCGTGCTGCCCGACGCCGACATCAAGATCTTCCTGACCGCCTCCCCCGAGGCGCGGGCGGCCCGCCGCAGCGGTGAGGTCAAGGGCTCCGACCTGACGGCCACCAAGGAGGCGCTGATCAAGCGCGACGCCGCCGACTCCGGCCGTAAGACCTCGCCGCTGGCGAAGGCCGGTGACGCCGTCGAGGTGGACACCACCGAGCTGACCCTCGCGCAGGTCATCGAGTGTGTGGTCACTCTCGTCGGGGAGAAGCAGGCGGCGAAGTGACCGGAGCCACCGTCGCGCCCACGCCGCGTGGAGCGGCCGTCGGGCGCGGTATCGGCATCGGGCTCATGTACGGGCTGTTCAGGCCCCGTGTGCTCGGCGCGTGGCGGGTCCCCTCCACGGGACCCGTCATACTCGCGGTGAACCACGCACACAACCTCGACGGGCCGATGCTGATGGGCACCGCGCCCAGGCCCGTCCACTTCCTGATCAAGAAGGAGGCGTTCGTCGGCCCCCTCGACCCGTTCCTGCGCGGAATCGGGCAGCTGAAGGTGGACCGTACGACCGTCGACCGCACGGCCATCACGCAGGCACTTGGCGTGCTGGCGGACGGCGGGGCCCTGGGGATCTTCCCCGAGGGCACCCGGGGTGGAGGCGACTTCGCCTCCCTCCGTGCCGGACTCGCGTACTTCGCGGTGCGTGGCGGGGCGCCGATCGTCCCCGTCGCGGTCCTGGGCAGCACGGAGGCGCGCGGACGGCTGATACCGGCGCTGCCTCCCCTGCGCAGCCGGGTCGACGTCGTCTTCGGCGACGCCTTCCGGGCGGGCGACGGAAGCGGGCGGCGGACCAGGAAGGCGCTGGACGAGGCGACGGTGCGTATCCAGGCAGAGCTGACCGCTCACCTGGGGAACGCCAGGCGTCTCACCGGACGCCTGTGACACTTGAGTAGTGGGCCGCGCGATCGTGGCCCATCGATGATGATGCAAAGAGGAACGGACTTCATGAACGACCAGATTCACTCCGACGGCTCGGACCACGAGCACGGAGCACTTGGCGACGCCGAGTACGCGGAGTTCATGGAGCTCGCCGCGCAGGAGGGGTTCGACCTCGAGGACGTCGAGGGCGCGATCGGTGAGGCCGGTCACGGACCGCTTCCCGTGCTCGCCGTCGTCGGCCGGCCGAACGTGGGCAAGTCGACCCTGGTGAACCGCATCCTCGGCCGCCGCGAGGCCGTCGTCCAGGACAAGCCGGGCGTCACCCGAGACCGGGTGACCTACGAGGCCGAGTGGGCCGGGCGCCGCTTCAAGCTCGTCGACACCGGCGGCTGGGAGCAGGACGTGCTCGGCCTCGACGCCTCCGTCGCCGCCCAGGCCGAGTACGCGATCTCGACCGCCGACGCGGTCGTCTTCGTCGTCGACGCCACCGTCGGCGCGACCGACACCGACGAGGCCGTCGTCAAGCTGCTGCGCCGGGCCAAGAAGCCCGTCGTCCTGTGCGCCAACAAGGTCGACGGACAGAGCGGCGAGGCGGACGCCACCGCCCTCTGGTCGCTCGGCCTCGGCCAGCCCCACCCGGTGTCCTCCCTGCACGGGCGCGGCACCGGCGACATGCTCGACGCCGTACTGGAAGCCCTGCCCGAGGCGCCCGCCCAGACCTTCGGCAACGCGCTCGGCGGCCCGCGCCGCATCGCGCTCATCGGCCGTCCGAACGTCGGCAAGTCGTCGCTGCTGAACAAGGTCGCCAACGAGGACCGCGTCGTCGTCAACGAGCTCGCCGGCACCACCCGCGACCCGGTCGACGAGCTGATCGAGCTCGGCGGCATCACCTGGAAGTTCATCGACACGGCCGGCATCCGCCGGAAGGTCCACCTCCAGGAGGGCGCGGACTATTACGCCTCGCTGCGTACCGCGGCAGCGGTGGAGAAGGCCGAGGTCGCCGTGATCCTGATCGACTCCAGTGAGTCGATCAGTGTTCAGGACCAGCGCATCGTCACGATGGCCGTGGAAGCGGGGCGTGCGATCGTGCTCGCCTTCAACAAGTGGGACACCCTCGACGAGGAACGGCGCTACTACCTGGAGCGCGAGATCGAGACGGAGCTCGCGCAGGTCTCCTGGGCCCCGCGCGTCAACGTCTCGGCGGTGACCGGCCGCCACATGGAGAAGCTGGTCCCGGCGATCGAGACCGCGATCGAGGGCTGGGAGACCCGTATCCCCACGGGCCGTCTGAACGCCTTCCTCGGCGAGATCGTCGCCTCCCACCCGCACCCCGTGCGAGGCGGCAAGCAGCCCCGCATCCTCTTCGGGACCCAGGCGGGCACCAAGCCCCCGCGTTTCGTTCTCTTCTCGTCGGGCTTCCTGGAGCACGGCTACCGCCGCTTCGTCGAGCGTCGTCTTCGCGAGGAGTTCGGCTTCGAGGGCACTCCGATCCACATCTCCGTACGCGTCCGCGAGAAGCGTGGCCGCAAGAAGTGAGCTGAGGGCCGTCCGGCAGTTCCCGGCGGGCGCACGGCGAAGCCCCGGACCCCGCGTCGAGCGGGAGGTCCGGGGCTTCGCCGTGCCGTCACGCGTCCGTGGACCCGGGCGGCAGCGCCGCTGGCCTGGCACGCCCCGCGTGCCGACCGACGCGCTGCCAGGAGCCCGGGTTGGCGCCGCCGGCGCTGTGGCTTCCCTGGGCGTTCGCCGATGTACGGCCGCTCAGCGGTGCACGGCTGCCGAACATCCCGATGCCGAAGGTCCGGAAGCCGAGATTCTCCTCGCCGGTGCGATCCCCCGGAAGCGCCCTGAACGATCGCCGGTACTCGGAGTACAGGGCGTCGTAGATCGGGGTGGGGGACTTGCCGCCCGAGGGCTCCTGCGACGGGCGCATGGCCGGGATCGGGGGCTGCTGGTGGCGAGAAGGGTCGTATGAGTGCACGTAGGTGCCAACGACCTCACCGCCCGTCGGATGCGGGCCGGACGGAGAAATCGCTGTTCGGCGGGCAGGAGAGGGCGGGAGGGGCATGATCAGGTCCCGGCCAGCGGCATCGTCGCGGCGACCAGGAGACCGTTGACCGCGGCCTTGTCCAGAGCGTCCCGCAGGAGGTCCTCGCGCGGCTGCTGGCCGATGGAACCGGCGGGCGCGGCGAACACCAGGACGCTCCGCGACTTGCTGGCGGCGGTACGCCAGCCCTCGGTGACCTGGAGCGGCTGGTGCGCCTGCCACCAGGCGACCGGGTTGCCGCCGCCGGCGCCCGGCTGCAGCACGGCGTGCAGCTGGCCCATGGCCAGGAGGACCGACCAGCCGGGAAGGACCCCGGGGAGCTGGTTCAGATGCGGGGTGGGCATGAAGCCCTGCTCCAGCAGCAGTTGGAGGAACTGGTCGCCCCCGCTGCCGTCCGTCCCGGGCCGGGCGATCGGCCCGGTCGGTTCGACGACCAGCGCCGGGCGGAGGTCGTCCTCGATCAGGACGAGACCGCTGGTGATGCCGAGGACGGCCTGTTCGGGCATGAGGCCCTCCGGGTTCTGTGGCTCGCTGCCGGTGATGGACCGCACCGCTCCCTGCAACTGGTCCTCCGCGACCCGGACGACCTGCGAGGGGATGCAGGTCGCGTGTGCGAAGGCGAGCACGGCGGTCTCGTCCCCCACGAACAGCACCGTGCTGGTGCGTTCCTGGTCGGAGTCGCCGGGGGTTCGGCATGAGGTGCAGTCGTAACTGCCTGGGGCGCTGTCGCCGACGAGCAGCCTGTCGGCTTCGGCATCGCCGATCTCGGCGCGTACGTCCTCGCTGACGTCGAGCATGCGCGGCACGGGTGGCTCCTCGAACTCGGGGCGTGAGCCGGGCGGTTCCCGGCTCATGAAGAGACAACGGCCGTACCGGGCCCGGGGTCACGCGCGAATACGGGCGATTGAGCGGCCGAGCCGGCACGGTGACCGGCCGGAGCGGTACGGAGCGGATCCGGAGCTGATCCGGAGTCGCGGGTTCCGTGAAACGCCCCGCAGATCACGGCTGTTCGTTCGAATCGTCACGGGTCTGTGCGACTTCTGTGCGAATCCTTTGTCCTCCCCTGACGCCGCGTAAGGTCCGAAGCTGACCAGTCGATCAGGGGAAACGACTACGTAATGCACATTTCATTTCTGCTCCACAACGCGTACGGCATCGGGGGAACGATCCGTACTACCTTCACGCTCGCCAGGACCCTGGCCGAGCAGCACGACGTCGAGATCGTCTCCGTCTTCCGCCACCGGGACGATCCGGCGCTCGGCGCGCCTGCCGGTGTGCGGATGAGCCATCTCGTCGACCTGCGCAGGACGAGCCCGGACTACGAGGGGGCCGACGCCGACCACGCCGCACCCGCCTCGGTCTTCCCGCGCGGCGACAGCAGGTACCGGCAGTACAGCAGGCTCACCGACAGGCGCATCGCCGCCCACCTCGGGACGCTGGAGTCCGACGTCGTGGTCGGAACGCGCCCGGGCCTCAACATCCACATCAGCAGGCAGGTGCGCCGCGGCCCGGTACGCGTCGGGCAGGAGCACCTCACCCTGGAGAGCCACGGTTACCGGCTGCGCCGGGAGATAAGGCACCGCTACGGACTGTTCGACGCGCTCACGACGGTGACCGAGGCCGACGCGCGCGACTACCGCAGCAGGCTCCGGCTGCCCGGCGTCAGGATCGAGGCCATCCCGAACAGCGTTCCCGAGCCGGCAGGGCCTCCCGCCGACGGCGAGGCGAAGTGGATCGTGGCGGCGGGACGCCTGCACCGGGTCAAGCGCTACGACGTCCTGATCCGCGCCTTCGCCGGAGTGGCGGCGGCGCGCCCCGACTGGCGGCTGAGGATCTACGGCGCAGGTGACGCGTCCGGCAACGAGCGGGAGCCGCTGTGCGGACTCGTCGAGGAGCTCGGGCTCGCTGAGCGCGTGTTCCTGATGGGCTCGGTCGACCCGATGGAGGCGGAGTGGCCCAAGGGCTCCATCGCGGCCGTCACGTCGGAGCGCGAGTCCTTCGGGATGACCATCGTCGAGGCGATGCGCTGCGGGGTGCCGGTCGTGGCCACGGACTGCCCCCACGGACCCGCCGAGATCATCGAGGACGGCACGGACGGCCGGCTGGTGCCGCCGGGGGACACGGCGGCCTTCACCCGGGCCCTCCTCGGTCTGGTCGACGACCGGGGTCTGCGGCAACGGATGGGCCTGGCCGCGCGCGCGTCCGCCGCCCGGTTCGACCCCGCGCTCATCGCGGAGCGGCACGAGAAACTCTTCACCGATCTGGCCGCGCGCGGTGCGAGGGGCCGCTCGCACCGCGCGCTGCGCAACGCGGTCCGGCGTTCCAGGGGTGATGTCCTGGACGGGGCGTACGCGCTGCGCGACAGGGCGGCGGAGATGATCCGAGGGGGCCGGAACTGATGGCGGTTGCCGCGAAGGTAAGTGGTCGCGAACATATCCGGGTCAAAGGGATCGTGCCGGGCTCGATCGAACTCAACTGGGTGCTGCCTGCCCCAGCTCACGGGTCATCGATAGATGTCACGTGGCCGATGGGCCCGCCGTCCGGTGGGTCAACCTGAGCGCGCGAACATGCAGACGGGGACGCGCAGCCGGTCTGGAGCCGCGTGGCGCGATCTCGACGACCAGGCGAGCGCCGGAAGCGCGTCGACGGCGTCATCGACGCGCTTCTCGGTGCTGCCGTGCGGCGTCTGAGAGTTCTCCCTGTGAAGAAGAAGGGGGTTCCGCTGTCGGATCGAGCTGTTCGCGAGTGGCCACTCGGAGCCGGTGCCTGGCTCAGACGGTCGGGACGGTGCCGCCGTCGATCACGTACTCGGCTCCTACGATTGCCGAGGCGCGGTCCGAGACCAGGAACCCGACCAGGTCCGCGATTTCCTCGGTGTTCGCGAATCGTCCAAGGGGTACACCTCCGAGGGAGTCGTAGATGGTCCGCTTGGCTGCTTCACGTGTGAGTCCGTTGCCCTCGGCGATCCGGTCCACGAACCTTTCGTAGGCTTCGGTCTCGATTCCGCCAGGGCTGATTGCGTTGACCCGTACGCCGCGCGGCGCGAGCTCATTGGCCAGTCCCTTGCTGTATGTGCGCAGCGCGGCCTTCGCTGCCGCGTAAGCCAAGGACGCGTCGTACAGGGGCAGCTCACGCTGGATCGAGGTGAAGTGCAGCACCACGCCCGACCCGGACGCGATCATTGCCGGGAGAAGAGCTCGATCCAGCCGTACCGCTCCCAGGAGGTTGAGATTCAGCTCGGTGAGCCACTGGTCATCGGTGATGACCGCGAATCCGCCAGGCGGTGTCGACGCCCCCCCGACGACGTGCACCAGGATGTCGAGTGTGCCGCCGGCCTCTGCGATTCGATCGGCCACGGCGTTGGTGCCTTCTCTCGTCAACATGTCCGCTTCGATGAAGCGGTCAGGGCGCTCGTACCCATCGGGCATCGTTCGTGCCGTCACGTGGACTTCGGCACCCATCTCTCGCAGTCTCTCTGCGACGGCCTTGCCCGAGCCCTTCGAACCGCCCGTGACCAGCGCCCGGCGACCGTCGAGACGATCGCGATCTGAACTAGACATTTTCTCTCCACTGAAGATCGAGGTGGCGTGGGTTCGGTCAGGCCGGGTGGTTGGCGATGACGAGTTCGGCGATGAGGCCATCGCGCAGCGCGAACCGGTAGTCGAGTTCGGCGATGCCACCCGGGAAGGTGCCCTCGAGCCGCACGGTTACCACCCAGCGGGCGTCATCGACGCGGCGAGCGCCGATCTGCTCGGTCGTGTACTCGAACTCGGACCCGGCGTCCCGCAGGAACGCGTGGGCCGCCTCGCGGCCGCGGAAGGTCTCGCCCTGGTCGACGACCACCGCATCCTCGGCGAGGAACGACGACGCGGTGTCGGCGTCACGGACCGCGTGGGCAGCGAAGAACTCGCGCACGGTGGTCGGGAGCAGATCGGACGGGAGATCGGTGTGCTGTGTCATGAGCCCACCGTGTGACCTCACAGTGCGGGAGGGTCAAGCCGTGGACTCTCCCCCAGGGCGAGAGTTCAGAATGAGGGGATGCTGACCATCGGCGAGTTCTCGCGGCTGACCCACTTGAGCGTCCGGACTCTGCGCCGCTATCACGAGGCGGCCTTGCTGGAACCCGCCGTGGTGGACGAGACCACCGGTTACCGCTACTACGGCGTCGACCAAATCCCGACCGCGCAGGTCATCCACCGGCTCCGCGAGCTCGACGTCCCCCTGAGCGATGTGCAGCAGATCCTGCGGACCCCCGACCCCGGTGTCCGGGCGGCCCTGGTCACGAACCACCTGCAACGCCTCGAGGACGCGCTCGACCGCACCCGGGCCGCGGTCGTGTCGCTGCGCCGCCTGCTCCAGCCCGACCCCACGCCCATCGACGTCGAGCTGCGTGCGGAGCCCGCCCGGACGGTCGCGGCGGTGGAGGCCGTAGTGGGGCACCGCGACATCGAGACCTGGTACGCAGGCGCGATGGCCGAATTGGAGGCGGCCGTCGGCGCCGCCCTGACCGGACCGCCGGGCGGCAACTACGACAACGCCCTTTTCGAGCAGGAGCGCGGTCACGCGGTCGTCTACCTGCCGACCGCTGCGCCACCTCGCACCGGACGCGTGCACCCCATGACTCTGCCGGCCGCGGAACTGGCCGTCACCACCCACATCGGCGAGCACGACGGCATCGAGGTCACGTACGGCGAACTCGGGACCTGGGTGGTGGAGAATGCGATGTCGGTGGCCGGCCCGGTGCGGGAGGTCTACGTTGTCGGCCCCCGTGACACAAGCGATCCCGCTGCGTGGCGCACCGAGATCGGCTGGCCGGTCTTTCGTGTCACCTGAAGCGGTCAGTGCGGTGCGGATTCTTGAAACGACGGGGCGCACGCCTTAAAGCCTCGCGCTTTCACGAGTTGGGGCGTCCGAGGCTTGATCAAATAAGCAGAGAGTGCTCCTGACCTGCAACGATGGGACTTGTCTAGGGTCCTGTTGGGGCGGAAAGAAGTACTCCAGGTGGAGAGGCGTATCGCGACATACCCGCCTCACTCCACTGCCCGGCCCTGGCTGACCAGCGGATTCCCCGTCCCGTCGACAGCACCCCAACGCCCGGAGCATGGAATCCGGCGCCATCCCGAGGCGACACTCGGGTCTTCGGCCTGCGCAGCCTCAGCCCACGCCACGAAAGCGGTCCACCGACTCCGTCGGCGGACCGTCACGAAGCTGCGAGGCTGAGGGCTGTCCCGTACGCCCCGGCGGGCGTACGGGACAGCCCTCAGGGCGCCGGGGAGGCTCCCCGGACTCCGCCGTTCGCGGACTGTTTCATTCCGGATGGCGCCGGGGGCTGCCTCGTCAGGTGCGCGTCCGCGGAGGGAGGGGGCGCGCTGCGGAGTAAGCCCCGTATAAGAGGGTGTGAATTCCGGGTGGCGCGGTCGTGTATTCGCCTTTCCGTGGATGCGGGAATGCGGAGGTCGCAAGGGATTCGGCCCGCGTGAAATTGGGCGGGGCGGGCATCGGCACGACATAGTGCGACCGGTTCGCAATTACGGTTGGACCCTGCCCGTCCGCCCGTCCGGATGACGTGACCCGGCGTAAACGGTCGTGGGGATCCTGTGACACAAGCGTGACCGCCGAGGGACATGAGGGTGCGCCGATCCGGGCCGCGCCCCGCTACCGTCACGCTGCGACGCGGCCTACGGTGAGGGGTATGGCACCTCTACCCAACGCTTCCGCCCAGCCCGACGACAACCCCGAGTCCTACGTCGGCCTCGCCGCCGAGACCGCCGACCAGCAGGCCAGAGCGCGTGGCTGGAGTACCGTCCGGGCCCTCCCGCCGGGCACGGTCATCACCATGGAGTTCCGGGGTGGCCGTATCAACTTCGAGGTCGAGGACGCGACGGTGACCCGCTGCTGGGTGGGCTGAAACCCGGCCCGCATGAGCCGTGCATGAGTGAGGGCCCCGGCGACGCCGGGGCCCTCACTCATGCACGGTCGCCCTCGTGTGCGCCGTCCCCGCAGGTCAGGGGGACACGGTCCCACCCGTGACAGGACGGGCCGGAGCGGCGGCGCCGCGCGGCGCGCGGTCCGCGTGCGGCGGGCGGCGCGAACCGCCCGGGGTGAGCGGTGTCCGCTCGGAGCGCACGGGGTGTGCCCTCGCCCGGGCCGCCCCCGGATGGCCGGCGGGGCCCGCCTGGCCCGTGGCCGGCTCCTGGGTGCCTTCGCCGGTGCTCAGCGACTGCGGCAGGACGACGACCGGTTCGGGCCCCACGGGGGCGGCCGGAACGGACTCACGGAGCCTGCTCCGGGTCCGCCACCGCTCGCGGACCGACAGGATCCAGACCTCGGAACGCGTGATCAGCGGCTCGAACCACGGCAGCGCCAGCAGGATCAGCAGGCCGGCGGCCCAGCCCAGCAGCACGTCACTCAGCCAGTGGGTACCGATGTAGACCGTGGTGAGACCCACGCCCAGGGACACGAACGCCGACACGGCCGACAGGTAGCGCCTGGCGCGCGGCGTGGTGGCCAGGTAGGCAAGGATTCCCCAGGTCACGACGGCGTTGGCGGTGTGTCCCGAAGGAAATATATCGCCGCCGGCGAAGAGCTCGGCCGAGCCGATCTCCGTGGCGTAGTGAGGTCCGAGCCGCCCCAGCCCGAGCTTGACCGCGCCCACCGTCACGTTGAGCAGCAGCAGCGACGTCCCGAGGGTGAGCAGGGGGCGCAGCGTGTGCTGGCGCCAGGAGCGCCAGCCGAGCCAGGCGGCGACCATCACGGCCGTGGGGCCGCGCTGTCCGAGCACGACGTAGTAGTCGAGGAAGGCGTGGAGTCCGGGCCACTGCTGATACGGCCGGAACAGCATGACCTTCCAGTCGAGGGCCACCAGCCAGGACGAGACGAGCACGGCGAAGACGATGGCGAGATAGAACGCCAAAGTCCCGCCGAAGAGAGCGATGCGGTGACGGCTCATCCGCGGGATCTCTATCTTCGGCGGTTCCGGCTCCCGGTCCAGACGGGCAAAGATGTCGGTACGCACACAATGGACGTTACAGCGAGTGAGTGTGCGGTCCGGCCGATCCCGCGTCTTTGTGATGACGATGTGATGTGGACTTCGTCTCAGTCCGGTATCCATTCCCGGCTCTCCGTGGAATCTCCCGGACCCCTCCCGCTATTCGCCTGTGGCGTTATTCGCAGAAATGTTTGAGGGTCGATGAAATGACGCAAGGACGCTCGCCCGTGCATGCGTGAAGGTATTCGGGGCAGGCACCCGACGGCCGGGTGCCGCACCGCGGACCGGCGGGCGGGACGGCGCGGAGTGCTCTCCGAGTGCCGGAAGTCAAGTGGCGTACGCCACACTCCGTGGCGCACGAACCTATGAGGTGCACCACGTGTGACCACGGGGAACTCGCGTACGCTGGCGGCCACTCGCCCGTCGATGCCGGGCCTGGGGGATGCCGTAAGCCGGATCCCCAGCGGTCTGCCGAGCGCGAGGGACTCATTGTGGGAGGTACGTACATGACCGGGACGTCCACAGCCGTGAACAGGCTGCGCGCTGCGGCCGACGGTGCCAACCGCTGGGTCGTGCTGGTCGTCCTCTGTTTCAGTCTGCTGCTGGTCGCGCTGGACGCGACCGTGCTGCACGTCGCCGTCCCCGCCGTCACCGAGGACCTGCGGCCCAGTGCCGTCGGCCTGCTGTGGATCGTGGACGCCTACCCGCTCGTCTGCGCCTCGCTGCTGATCCTCTTCGGCACTCTGGGTGACCGGATCGGCAGACGCCGCGTCCTGCTGATCGGCTACGCGCTGTTCGGCGCCGCCTCCGCACTCGCGGCGACCGCCGACTCGCAGGGCATGCTGATCGCGGCCCGTGCCCTGCTCGGCGTCGGCGGCGCGATGATCATGCCGGCCACCCTGTCGATACTCCGCCAGGTCTTTCCCAACCGCCGGGAGCGAGCCCTCGCCATCGGGGTGTGGACCGCGGTCGCCGCGGTGGGCGCCGCCACCGGCCCCGTCATCGGCGGATTCCTCGTCGAGCACTACTGGTGGGGCTCGGTCTTCCTGATCAACATCCCGCTCATGGCGCTGATCCTCCCGCTGGGGCGCTGGCTGCTGCCCGAGTCGCGCGGCGGGGACGACGGCCCCTGGGACGTGCTCGGCGCGCTGATGGCCGCGGCCGGGGTGCTAGGCGTCGTCCTCGGGATCAAGCGGATCGGCGGCGGTGAGGGACTGGTGGACCCCGCCACGCTCGTCCCCCTGTTCCTCGGTGCGGCCCTGCTCGTCCTCTTCGTGCGCAGACAGAAGCGGCGCACGCATCCGCTGATCGACATCTCCATGTTCGCCCGGCCCGCCTTCACCACCTCCGTCGGCTGCATCGTGCTGGCCATGCTCGCCCTGGTCGGCCTCGAGCTGATCGCCGTGCAGTACCTCCAGCTGGTCCTCGGCCTCAGCCCCCTGGAGACCGGCCTGCGCCTCCTTCCGCTGACGTTCGCGGCGATGGCGGCGGGCGCCACCGGCTCGTACACCCTGCGCCGGGTCGGCCCGCGCCGCATGGTGGGCTGGGGCTTCGTGCTTACGGCGGCCTCCGTGCTCCTGCTGACCCTGATGGGCCAGCACGACCGGCCCGCGCTGCTCACGACGGCCTTCGTGCTGCTGGGCTTCGGGCTGCAGTCCACGTTGTTCGGGGCGTACGAGTCCATGCTGAGCGAGGCCCCCGCCGAGCGGGCCGGGGGAGCGGCCGCGATCGGTGAGACGTCGTACCAGCTGGGGGCGGGCATGGGGATCGCCCTGCTCGGCAGCGTCATGAACGCCGCGTACGCCCCCGGTCTCTCCCGGCTCCACGAGGAGGGTGTACCGGCCTCGGCCGGATCGGCCGCCTCGCACTCGCTCGGCGAGGCCTACCAGGTCGCGGGGCGGCTCGGCGGGCCCATGGGGGACCTGCTGCGGGACACGGCCCGGCACGCCTTCATGCAGGGGCTGCACATCACGCTCCTGGTCAGCGCCGGTCTGCTGCTGCTCGGGGCCCTGGCGGCGCTGCGTCTGCCGCGGGTCATGGACTGCTCCACCGCGGCGGACTCCCGGCGGGAGCCGTCCGCCGCCCTGCCGGAGCAGGCCGCCGCATCCGGCGGTCCGGCCCGAGGGCCCGGGCAGCGCGAGGTGCCGGCCGGGCGGGGGCGCGGGCTGCCGCTTCCCGCGCGGCGCGAACCGGCCGAGGCGGCGGGCTCTGGACGGGCCGCACGCTGAGCCGTAACGTCGGCAGGGCGTCGAAATGAGCACTGCTAGTTTCAGTACCGTGGCGCGTTTCCGTACCGTGTGAGCCGCCGGAGGCACCCTCATGTCCACCACCGAGTCCACGAAGCCGTCGAAGCTCCCCCCGTTCGACCCGCGCGACCCCCTCGGCATCGACGATCTCCTCGACCCGGAGGACCTCGCGATCAGGGACGCCGTGCGCACCTGGGCCGGCGAGCGGGTCCTCCCGCACATCGCCGAGTGGTACGAGAACGGTGAGCTGCCCGGCATCCGTGAGCTGGCCCGGGAGCTGGGTTCGCTCGGCGCGCTCGGCATGTCCCTGAAGGGATACGGCTGCGCGGGAGCGAGCGCCGTCCAGTACGGCCTGACCTGCCTGGAGCTGGAAGCCGCGGACAGCGGGATCCGCTCCCTGGTCTCCGTCCAGGGCTCCCTCGCGATGTACGCCATCCACCGCTTCGGCTCCGAGGAGCAGAAGGAACGGTGGCTGCCGGGCATGGCCGCGGGCGAGATCATCGGCTGTTTCGGCCTCACCGAACCCGACCACGGCTCGGACCCCGCCGGAATGCGTACCCACGCCAAGCGCGACGGCACGGACTGGGTCCTCACCGGACGCAAGATGTGGATCACCAACGGCTCGGTGGCCGGGGTCGCCGTCGTGTGGGCGCAGACCGACGAGGCGAGCGGCGGTGCCGGTGTCCGCGGCTTCGTCGTGCCGACGGACAGCCCCGGGTTCTCCGCACCCGAGATCAGGCACAAATGGTCCCTGCGGGCCTCCGTCACCAGTGAGCTGGTACTCGACGGGGTGCGGCTGCCCGCCGACGCGGTCCTGCCGGGGGCGACCGGACTGCGCGGACCGCTCGGCTGTCTCAACCACGCCCGCTACGGCATCGTGTGGGGAGCCATGGGTGCGGCGCGGGCGAGCTTCGAGGCCGCGCTGGACTACGCGAAGTCCCGCGAGCAGTTCGGCAGGCCGATCGGCGGATTCCAGCTCACCCAGGCGAAGCTCGCGGACATGGCCCTGGAACTCCACAAGGGCATCCTGCTCGCCCATCATCTGGGCCGCCGGATGGACGCGGGCAGGCTCCGCCCGGAGCAGGTCAGTTTCGGAAAACTGAACAACGTGCGTGAGGCGATCGAGATCTGCCGCACCTCGCGGACGATCCTCGGCGCCAACGGGATCTCCCTTGAGTACCCGGTGATGCGTCACGCGACGAACCTGGAGTCGGTGCTCACCTACGAGGGAACCGTGGAGATGCACCAGCTCGTGCTGGGCAAGGCGCTCACCGGCCTGGACGCTTTCCGGTAGGACTCCCCGGCGAGCGCCCTGCTCAGCTCTGGTTGAAGAAGCCGTCGGCCGGCCGGCCGACGGCTTCGCCGTTCACCACCTGGGTGTGGGCGGGGGTCAGCAGGAAGACCCGGGTCGCCACGCGCTCGATCGAGCCGCGGAGTCCGAAGGTCAGTCCCGCCGCGAAGTCCACGACGCGCTTCGCGTCGGTGGGGTCCATGGCCGTCAGGTTGACGATCACCGGTACGCCGTCCCGGAAGAGCTCGCCGATGCCCCGCGCGTCCCGGAAGCTGTCCGGGGTGACGGTGGCGATCCGGCGGCCCGTGTCCTCGGCCTTGTCCGACGCGACCTGAACGCGCGGGTCGGTCACCCAGGGCTGGTTCGTGCCGGTATCGCCGTCCTCGGAGTACTCGTCGTCGTAGTACCGCTCGTCGTTGTCCTCCACGAGGCCCAGCCAGGCACTTGCCTTGCGCACCGATCCCATGGACGCCTCCTCTCACCGCGGTTCTTTGGTGTTCCGCATCTCTTTCCTATCCCTATGGTCGTCCATGATGCGGATACAGCGCCAAGGGGATAGTCGGCGCGCAGGCGATTCGTGACGCTACTGGTGCAGATCATGTGGCGATTCGTCAGGTTTTCTACCGTATAAGTAGGGTTGCGGAAGGAAAATATGATGCTCCCGTCCGTACGGGTGACATGGAGTGCGTACGGGTGAACGGATCACTCGATACGATGCACGCCGCGCAGGCGCACGAGTGCGGCGCGTCAGGTGAACGGCTCCCGGGGGATCGTCGTGTTCGGAATCGTGAGGCCCTGCACCCACCGGCTCTCCGAGGGGCTCAGGACGGAGTGGATGGCGCACCTCTGCGGGCTGTGCCTCGCTCTGCGCGCCGACCACGGGCAGTTCGCCCGGGTCGTCACCAACTACGACGGCCTGATCGTCTCGGTCCTGACGGAGGCTCAGTCCGTCCGGGACGGTGGGAACCGGCGCACGGCGGGACCGTGCCCCCTGCGCTCGATGCGGACCGCCCCGGTGGCCCGGGGCGAAGGAGCCCGGCTAGCCGCCGCCGTGTCGCTGGTGCTGGCCTCCGCCAAGGTCCGTGACCATGTCGCCGACCGGGACGGCCTGTTGAAACGGCGCCCCGTGGCAGCCGCCGCACGCCGGGTCGCCGCCGGCTGGGACAGGGCGGGCGCGCGCACCGGCGCCGAGCTCGGCTTCGACACCGCCCTCCTCGTCGACGCCGTCGACAGGCAGACGGGGATCGAGTCCCTCGCCGGGCCCGGCACCCCGCTGTTGACGGTCACGGAACCCACCGAGACGGCGACCGCCGCGGCCTTCGCGCACACCGCCGTGCTTGCCGGGAAACCGGGCAACGCCGCGCCGCTCGCCGAGGCCGGACGCCTCTTCGGACGGCTGGCCCACCTGCTGGACGCCTTGGAGGACCGGGAAGCAGACGCCGCGTCAGGAGCCTGGAACCCGCTCACCGCGACCGGCACACCGCTCGCCGAGGCCCGCCGGCTGTGCGACGACGCGCTCCACGGCGTGCGGCTCGCGTTGCGGGACGCGGAATTCACCGACGGCACGCTCGCGCACGTGCTGCTGGTCCACGAACTGCGGCGCTCCGTGGACCGGGCCTTCGGCTCCGTGTCGTGCACTCACCAGGAGGGCGGGCGGCCCGCCGGATCGTTCGGACCGCCGCCCGGGAACCCGTACGCCCCGGCTCCCGGCGGTCCGCCCGGCCCGCCGCTCCCGCCCGAGCCGCCCCGCAACCGGCGGGGCCTCATAGCCGGCTGCCTGGTCTGGGCCGGTCTCGCCTGCACCTGCCGGCTGTGCTGCGCCGGCAGTTTCCACGACCCCTGGAGCGGCCGGGAGCGTGAAGGGCTCTGCCACAAGGCCGACTGCTGCGACTGGTGCGAGGGCTGCGGGGAGGGCTGCGACTGCTGCGGGAACTGCTGCAGCTGCTGCGAGGGCTGCGACTGCGGGTGTGACTGCTGAGGAGTCGTCAGGCCGATGCTCCGGGACGGGCCCGGACGCCCGTCGGCACCCGCCCGCCCGCCCCTGCCGCACAGCCGCCGTCACCCTTCCGCTGCCTCACCGGATCTCGGGCGGCGAGATCCGGGACGACTCGATGGCCGACTCCCCGGTGCCCCACTTCTTCAGGATGCGGTCGTACGTCCCGTCCTCCTTCAGGCCGTTGACCGCGGCCTGGAACGCGGGCGCGAGCGGGGTGCCCTTCCTGAAGGCGAACCCGACGTCCAGCCGCTTGAACTCGTTGAGGAAGCGCAGCCCCTCCTGCTGGGACACGGCGTACCGCAGCCCGTTGATCGTGCTCATCAGGACGTCGCTGCGGCCCTGCTGGAGCGAGATCCAGACGGCGGCCTGATCGGCGTACGTCCGGACCTCGTACGGCTTCCTGCCGGCGTCGGTGCACAGGTGCCTGTTCTCCTCCAGGGTCGCCTCGAAAGTCGTCCCGGCGCCGGTGCCGACGGTCAGACCGCACAGCTGGGTCAGGTCGGTGACCTCCTTGAGCTCGCTGTCGTCGCGGACGGCGAAGCCCTGCCCGTCGTTGATGTACGTCACGAAGTCGATCGTCCTGCGGCGCTCGTCCGTCACCCCGAAGTTGCCCGTGCCCAGGTCGTACTTCCCGCTGCCGAGCGCGGGCAGGATCGCCTCGAAGGAGGCCACCTCCCGCTTCAGCTTCAGCCCGAGTTTCTTCGCCACCGCGTCCGCGAAGTCGATGTCCGCGCCGGCGAGCGTCTTCCCGTCCTCCAGGTAGAACGCCCCGGGCGGGGCCCCGACGCTGGAGGCCAGGGAGAGGGTTCCCGAGGTGCGCACCTTCCCGGGCAGCAGCTTCGCCGCCGCGTCGTCCTTCTTCACCGACGACACGACATCCGTCACCGGGATCCTCCCCTTGCCCGCGGACTTCGTCCCGGCCGGCGAGGCGGCGGGGTCGCCCGACCCGCAGGCGGTGAGAGAGAGGGCGGCCGCGGTGATCAGTGCGAAGGCGGCGGTGTGCCTGGTTCTGGGCATGACGGAGTTTCTCCGGGTTCGTCGACCGCGCTCCGTGGCATGGGCAGCACGGAGCGTCGCGGCGGGAGATCAGCGATACGAGGGGAGGGCGAAGCAGAGTTGTGCACGCGAAGGAACGCTGCGGAAAGAGCTCGAACGCCGGACGGGGCGCGAGCGGAAGCAGGGAGAACGCAGGGGGGTCAGCTCAACAGGAACAGGACCACACACGACCGAAGTCGATGTGGGAGCGGGTGACCAGCCACAGCTGCGGATACATGGCCCAAGTGGAACAGGCATCCGGGTGCGCGTCAACTGCGGCGAGACGTACGGCTCATAGTCCGGACAGGCTTGACAACGGGCCCCGGGTGACGCTTTTCTCGGGAACGGACCGGCGCTGAGGGGCCCGGTCCACGTTGTGCTCGCGCCGAAGGCACGCCCCGTGTTCGATCTCTGCATCCACGGAGCCTTCGCATGTCCGCGCAGACAGACAGCCCTCCCTCCCCACCCTCCGCCCCACCCCGCAAGGGCGACGACGCCCGCGCATCGGCCCCGCGTATCGTCCCCGTACGCCGAACAGGGCAGTGGACAGCGGCCGTCGTGGTCCTGACCCTGCTCACAGGGGCCCTGGTGTCCGTCGTCCGCAACGACGCCTTCCAGTGGGACGTCGTCGGTGACTACCTCACGACCGACTCCGTGCTGCGGGGCCTCGGACTGACCCTGTGGCTGACCGGCCTGGTGATGCTGCTCGGCTTCGCCCTCGGCACCCTCCTCGCGGTGTTCAGGCTCTCGGGCAACCCGGTCCTGCGAGGCGTCAGCTGGGGCTACATCTGGCTGTTCAGGTCCACACCGATCCTGGTGCAGCTGCTCTTCTGGTTCAACATCGGCGCCCTCTACCCGCAGATCCTCGGCGTCGACACCGTCAACCTGCTCGGTCCCGTCGCCGTCGCCGTCATCGGACTCACGCTCCACGAGGCCGCGTACGCCGCCGAAGTGGTCCGCGGCGGAATCCTGTCCGTCGAGCGCGGACAGATCGAGGCGGCCCAGTCGCTCGGCCTCGGGCCCTGGCGCCGGCTCCGCCGGATCGTGCTGCCGCAGGCCATGCGCTCCATCGTCCCGCCCGCCGGGAACATGCTGATCGGGACGCTCAAGGGCACCTCGATCGTCAGCATCATCGCCGTCCAGGACCTGCTCCACTCGGTGCAGCTCGTCTACCACCGCACCTACGAGGTCATCCCGCTCCTGCTGGTCGCCACCCTCTGGTACGTCGCCGTCACCTCGCTGCTGTCCCTCGGCCAGCACTGCGTCGAGCGTCACTACGCCCGTGGCATGTCAGGTGCACGGTGACCCGCACACCCGTCCTGGCCGTCATAGGCGGCGGACCGCGCGGCACCGGAGTCGTCGAACGCATCGCCGCCAACGCACCGGAGCTGTACGGCGACCGCCCCCTGGACATCCACCTCGTCGACCCGTACCCGCCCGGCGGCGGCCGGATCTGGCGCGAGGACCAGTCCCCGCTGCTCTGGATGAACTCCATGGCCGCGGACGTCACCATGTACACCGACGACACGGTCCAGCTCGACGGCCCGGTGCGCCCCGGTCCCGCGCTCCACACCTGGGCCGCCGACGTGCGCGACGGACGGACCGTCATCGGAGCCGCCCCCGAGATCCTGGAGGAGATCCGCCGGCTGGGGGACCAGGACTTCCCCAGCCGGCGGCTGCAGAGCGCCTATCTGCGCTGGGTGTACGAGCAGGCGGTCGCCGCGCTCCCGCCCGGCATCACCGTCCACGAGCACACTGGCCTCGCGCACCGCGTCTCGGGACCCCGGGACGGCCGGCAGCACGTCTGGATCAAGGGGCAAGCAGAACCGGTCGTCGCCGACCTCGTCGTCCTCACCGTCGGGCACCTCGACGCGGAACCGGACGGCGAGCAGACGGCACTTGCCGCGTTCGCCGCCCGTCACGGGCTCGTGCACCTGCCGCCGGACTTCACCGCCGACACCGACCTGACGGCCCTGCCCGCCGGGGAACCCGTCATCGTGCGCGGCTTCGGCCTCGCCTTCATCGACCTGATGGTGCTGCTCACCGAGGGCAGGGGCGGGCGCCACGAGGACGGGGTCTATGTGCCCTCCGGCCGGGAGCCCGTCCTGTACGTCGGGTCGCGGCGCGGTGTCCCGTACCACTCCAAGATCGGCTACACCTGGCAGGGCGAACGGCCCCCCCTTCCACGCCACTTCGGTCCGGATCAGCTGACGGAGGCCCTCAACGGCCCCGGCCCCACGGACTTCCGCCGCGACCTGTGGCCGATGATCGCCAGAGAACTCGGCCACGCCCACTACCACCGGCTGTTCACGGCTCACCCCGAACGCACCAGCACCGGCCTGGGCGACTTCGAGGAGAAGTACGCCGTCGCGGATCCCGGCAGCCCCGAACTAGCCGCCCTCGTCGCGTCGGCCGTACCCGACCCGGCGGACCGGCTCGACCTGGACGCCCTCGACCGGCCACTCGACGGGGTACGCCACGCGTCGTACGACACCCTGCAGGACGCCCTGCGCGCGTACATCACCGCCGACCTCGCACGCCGCCACGACCCCCGGCACAGCCCCGACCTCGGGGTGTTCCTCGGGCTGCTCTCCGTCTACGCGCAGCTGACCCGGCTGGGCGGCGACCCGGGAAGCCACTGGCACGGCTTCTTCAGCTACCTCGCCTCGGGGCCGCCCGGGCAGCGCCTGCACGAACTCCTCGCCCTCTCGCGGGCCGGGATCGTGCACTTCCTCGGCGCGGAGACGACCGTCGAGACCGACGAGGACCGGGGCGTCTTCCGGGCCCGCAGCGCCACCGTGCCCGGCGCGTACACGGAGGCCCGCGCCCTCGTCGAGGCCAGGCTGCCCGACCCGTCGCTGCGGAACACCCGCAGCACCCTGCTGAGCGGCCTGTACGCGGACGGGGCCGCGGGCACCGAATCGGGACTGCTCGCCGTCGACCCGGCCGACAGCCGGATCCTGGACCGCGACGGCAGCCCGCACCCGCGCCGCTTCGCGCTCGGCCCCTACACCACCGCACGCTCCAGCGGAGCCTTCACCCGGCCGCGCACCGGCGGGCCGGCCTTCCGGCAGAACGACGCCACCGCCCGTACGGCGCTCGCGTTCCTGCGCGACCTCTCCTGTCGGGACCGCCGCACCGCCTGAACGCGCGTCCCCCTCCCGTACACGTCGCAGAAGGAACCCACACCATGTCGCTGACCAGCGATCCACCCGTCGACAGCCCCGCCGGGGCCGACCCCCGCAAAGAGGCGGCCGCCCTCGAGTACGCGGCCCTGAAAGTCGTCCCCGTGCGCCACCCCTGGCGCTGGGTCGCCGTCGCCGTGACCGCCGTCCTGCTCGCCCAGTTCGCGAACGGGCTGATCACCAACCCCGGCTGGGAATGGGACGTCTTCGCCCGCTTCGTCACCACCGAGACCATCCTCCACGCCGTCTGGATCACCCTCCAGCTCACCTTCTACGGCACCGTGATCGGCTTCGCGCTCGGCATCGTCCTGGCCTTCATGCGGCTGTCCGCCAGCCCGTTCCTCAGGGCGGTCGCCTACGCGTACATCTGGGCATTCCGCTCGATCCCGCTCATCGTCCAGCTGCTGTTCTGGTTCAACCTCGCCTACCTCTACGAGGAGCTCCGGTTCGGCATCCCCTTCGGTCCCGGATTCGTCTCCTTCGACACCATGAACCTCGTCGGTGCCATGAGCGCCGCCGTGCTCGGGCTCGCGCTGCACCAGGCGGCCTACGCCGCGGAGATCGTCCGCGGCGGTGTACTCGCCGTGGACAGCGGTCAGGTGGAGGCAGCCGCCGCACTCGGCATCCCCCGGCTCCGTCAGCTGAGGCGCATCGTGCTGCCGCAGGCGATGCGCTCCATCCTGCCCAACGCGGCCAACGAGATCATCTCCCTCTTCAAGGGCACCTCGATCGTCTCCGTGATGGCGATCGGCGAACTCTTCTACCAGGTCCAGGTCGTCTACGGGCGCAACGGCCGGGTCGTGCCGCTGCTCATGGTCGCCACGGTCTGGTACATCCTCCTGACCACCGCCCTCTCCGTCCTCCAGCACTACGTCGAACGTCACTACGCCAAGGGGGCCGTGCGATGAGCGCACCCGTCGGGACCACCGGCACCGAAGCCATGGTGGAGATCCACTCCGTGCACAAGAACTTCGGCCCGCTCGAAGTACTCCGGGGCATCGACCTGTCCGTACGCACGGGGGAGGTGACCGTCGTCCTCGGCCCCTCCGGCTCGGGGAAGTCCACCCTGCTGCGCACCATCAACCACCTGGAGAAGGTCGACCGGGGCTGGATCAGCGTCGACGGAACCCTGGTCGGCTACCGCAGGTCCGGCGACAAGCTGTACGAACTGCGCGAGCGCGAGGTCCTGCGCCAGCGCACCCGGATCGGCTTCGTGTTCCAGAACTTCAACCTCTTCCCTCACCTCACCGTCCTCGAGAACGTCATCGAGGCCCCTGTCGCCGCGCTCGGCCGGCCCCGGAAGGAAGCCGTCGCGGCGGCGGAGAGGCTGCTGGCACGCGTCGGGCTCGCCGAAAAGGCCGGCTCCTACCCCAAGCAGCTCTCCGGCGGCCAGCAGCAACGCGTCGCGATCGCCCGCGCCCTTGCCCTGGAACCGAAGCTGCTGCTCTTCGACGAGCCGACCTCGGCACTCGACCCCGAACTCGTCGGCGAGGTCCTCGACGTCATCAAGGACCTCGCCCACGGCGGCACCACGATGATCGTCGTCACGCACGAGATCGGTTTCGCCCGCGAGGTCGCCGACACCGTCGTCTTCATGGACGAGGGGCGGATCGTCGAGCAGGGCCCGCCCGCCGAAGTGCTCGACCGCCCGGTCCAGGAACGCACCCGCGCCTTCCTCTCCAAGGTCCTCTGAGCCATGTCCTCGCGATCAAGAGCCAAGTCACCTCTTTCAAGGAGCAGTCACGTGCCCGCACGCCGCACCCTCACCATCGCCCTCGCCACCCTCACCGCAGCGGGGCTGCTCACCGCCTGTGGCGCCAGTGACGCCACCGAGGACGTGATCCGTCCCAAGGGCCAGAAGGACACCGGCATCAACATCGGTCCCGACCAGAACCGCATCAGAGGCAAGAAGGTGGACGCCCTCGCGGCGGAGGTGCCGGCCGCCGTCCGGGAGCGGGGCACGCTGCGCTTCGGCGCCAGCGCCGACGCCTCACCGCCGCTCGGCTTCTACGCGACCGACGACAGGACCCGGATCGGCAGCGAGATCGACCTGGCCACCCTCATCGCCGACACCCTCGGCCTGAAGCCCGAGTTCGAGGAGGTCTCCTGGGAGAACCTCTTCGTCGGCCTTGACAGCTCCAAGTTCGACGGCATCCTGTCCAACGTCACGGTGACCGAGGAGCGCAAGGAGAAGTACGACTTCGCCACCTACCGCCTGGACAACATCGCCTTCGAGGCCAGGAAGGGATCGGGCTGGAAGGTGAAGGGCCCGGCCGACGTCGCCGGGAAGACGGTCTCCGTGGCCTCCGGCACCAACCAGGAGAAGATCCTCGTCGACTGGAACGAGCAGAACGTCAGGGCCGGACGCGAGCCGGTGGACATCAAGTACTTCCAGAAGGACACCGACTACTACCTGGCCCTCCAGTCGGGCCGCATCGACGCCTACCTCGGCCCGAGCCCCTCGGCCAACTACCACGTCGCCTCCGCGGGGCAGTCCGAGATCATCGGCACGCTCTCGGGTGGCGGTGACGGCGTCCAGGGGAAGATCGCCGCCACCACGAAGAAGGACAGCGGGCTGGTCAAGGCCTATGGAGCCGCGATCGACCACATCATCCAGGACGGCTCGTACGCCGAGGTGCTGAGGCGCTGGGGTCTGTCCAACGAGGCCGTCGAGAAGTCCGAGATCAACCCGCCCGGCCTCCCCAGGACCAAGGGCTGACGCCCGGCCTCCCCCTGACCGGGACCCGATTCCGAGAGGTCCGGCCTCCCCCTGACCGCGACCCGATTCCGAGAGGTCCGCATGCCCGCCACCAGGCCACTCCACCTCGCCGCCGAGATCGGCGGCCCACCTCGCTACGACGCCGACAGCCACGTCGCGCTCGCCCGCCTCGCCGAGCAGGGCACCCTCGACTACGTCACCCTCGACGACTCCCTCGCCCGCCCGGGTCCCGACGCACTCGCCGTGCTGGCACGCGTCGCCCCGGCCACCACCCGGATCGGCCTCGTGCCGACCGTCACCACCACGCACACCGAGCCCTTCCACGTCTCGTCCGCCGTCGCCACCCTCGACTGGGTCAGCAAGGGCCGGGCGGGCTGGCAGGCCGATGTGTCCACGACCGAGGCCGAGGCGCGGCTGTTCGGCCGTCGGCCCGCCGCACCCGCCGCCGCGCTGTGGCAGGAGGCGGGCGAGGTGGCCGACGTCGCGGCCCGGCTGTGGGACAGCTGGGAGGACGACGCGGAGATCCGCGACGTCGCCACCGGCCGCTTCGTCGACCGCGACAAGCTGCACTACGTCGACTTCGAGGGCAGCACCTTCTCCGTCCGGGGACCGGCCGTCGTGCCCCGGCCACCGCAGGGACGCCCGGTGACCGTCATCGACGGCACGAGCGGCGCGGCGAGGGAGTCCGCCGCCCGGCACGCCGACGTCGTACACATGCGCGCGACCTCGCCCGAACAGGCCGGGGCGCTCGCCGGTGACCTGCGTCGCAGAGCCACCGCCCATGGGCGCGCCCCCGGCACCCTGCGGGTCCTGGTCGCTCTCACCGTCGACCTCGGGGACGCGGAGACAGCCCCCGAACCCGGATGGGAGAGCGGTCCGCAACTGGCCGGGCGGGGGACCTACTTCCGGGGCGGGCCGGTCGACCTCGCCGAACTCATCACCCGGTGGCACCGGGCCGGGGCCGTGGACGGTTTCCACCTCACACCGATCGCCCCGGAGCGCGATCTGGAGCGGATCGTCAACGGGACCGTCGCCCTGCTCCAGCACCGCAGCCTGTTCCGCACCTTCTACCCGGGCGGCACTCTCCGCGAGCACCTCCGCCTGGCCCGCCCGGCCGGCCGCTTCGCGGCCGCGAGTACCTCGGAGCCGCACTCATGAAGCAGATGCACCTCGCCGCCCACTTCCCGGGCGTCAACAGCACCACCGTCTGGGCCGACCCCCGCTCCCGCAGCCAGATCGACTTCAGCTCCTTCGAACACCTGGCCAGGACGGCGGAGCGCGGCAGGTTCGACTTCTTCTTCCTCGCGGAAGGGCTCCGCCTGCGCGAGCACAACGGCCGGATCCACGACCTGGACGTGGTGGGCCGTCCCGAGTCCCTCACCGTCCTGAGCGCGCTGGCCGCGGTCACGGACCGGCTGGGGCTCGCCGCCACGGTCAACGCCACCTTCAACGAACCCTACGAACTGGCCCGCCGCCTGGCCACGCTCGACCACCTCAGCGCCGGCCGCGCCGCGTGGAACGTGGTGACCTCCTCCGACGCCTTCACCGGCGAGAACTTCCGCCGGGGCGGCTACCTCGACCGTGCCGACCGGTACTCCCGCGCCGCCGAGTTCGTGGCGACCGCACGGGAGTTGTGGGACTCCTGGACGCCGGAGGGCACCTCCCGGCCGTTCGCCCACTCCGGGCCGCAGTTCGACATCGCCGGGGAGTTCACCGTCCCCCGCTCACCGCAGGGGCACCCGGTCGTCATCCAGGCGGGGGACTCCGGCGAAGGCCGGGAGTTCGCCGCCTCCACCGCCGACGTCATCTTCACCCGGCACGGCACCCTGGAGGCCGGCCGGGCCTTCTACGCCGACGTCAAGGGACGCCTGGCGAAGTACGGCAGGCAGCCCGACGACCTGAAGATCATGCCCGGTGTCACCGTTGTGCTCGGCGACACCGACGCGGAGGCCCAGCACAACGCCGCGGAGATCCGCACCCAACAGGTCTCGCCGCAGAACGCCATCCTCGCCCTCGAACAGGTCTGGGGCCGCGACCTCTCGTCGTACGACCCCGACGGCCCCCTCCCCGCCGTCGACCCGGACCCCGGATCGAGCCTGGTCCAGGGCAGGGTGCGGGTCGCCGACCCCCTCGCGGTGGCAGCGAAGTGGCGTGCGCTCTCGGAGTCCAAGGACCTCTCGATCCGCCGGACGGTCATCGAGTCCACGGCCCGGCAGTCCTTCATCGGCTCACCGGAGACGGTCGCCGCCGAGCTGACGAGGTTCGTCGCCGCCGACGCGGCCGACGGCTTCATCCTCGTACCGCATCTCACCCCGGGAGGCCTCGACGGCTTCGTCGACCAGGTCGTCCCGCTCCTCCAGGAACGCGGAGCCTTCCGCTCCGAGTACGTCGGCTCCACGCTGAGGTCGCACCTCGGCCTGGCCGAGCCGGTATGGAAAGGTTGACCGCATGAGCACGGACGCACAGCAGGACAGCGAGGAGTTCCACGCCTGGCAGCGCTGGCACGAGGGCCGCATCGTCGCGGTTGCCGCGCCGCACGGCCCGCTCGCCCTCACCGGCACCCACTGGCTCGCCGATCATCCGGAGGGTCACATTCCGGCCGTTCCCGGCCAGTGGCTCGAGGACGGTGACGAGGTGGTGCTCACCGCCGGCCCCCAGGACACGCTGACCGTCGACGGGAAACCGTTCACCGGTGAGGTCCGCCTGGACGCCGACCGCGGCGCCATCGACACGTCGAGGGTGGCGCAGGGAGAGCGCCGACTTGTCGTGCTGCGCCGCGAAGGGCTCTGGGCGGTCCGGGATTTCGACCCGCTCTCGCCGGCCAGGCACGCCTTCCGGACCATCGACGCCACCCCGTACGACCCAGGTTGGTCACTGGACGGCACCTTCCGCCCTTACGCCACCGAGAAGAACATCCGGGTCGGGAACGCCGACGGGCGCGAGCGGGGGCTGGGCCTCTCGGGCGAGATCGCCTTCACCGTGGACGGAACCGAGCACACCCTCCAGGTGGCGGTCGAACCGGACGGCTCCCTCTGGGCCGTCTTCGCCGACACCACCAGCGGCACGAGCAGTTACCGCTTCCGCTTCCTGCGGCCCGAGGCACCGGGCGAGGACGGCAGGGTACGGGTCGACTTCAACCGCGCACTGCTGCCGCCGTGCGCCTTCGCGGACCACTTCATCTGCCCCCTCCCGCCGCCCGGCAACACGCTCACCGTGGCCGTGCCGGCGGGGGAGCGGAACCGTATCGACGGCTGATCCGTCACAGCGGTGCCGTACCGGGGCCGGTCACTTCCGTCCCCTCCGCCCCGGCCGACTTCCCGGCCTCGGTAGCCCCGGCCGCCCCTTCGGTCACGGGGGTGCCGGGGCTGTCCGTGCTGCCGCTCCGAGCGGCCGAAACGTGCCCTTGTGCGGCGCGCCGGCGTCCCCCGATACTCCCGATCAGCGTTCGTCAGGACTGCGCGGCAACCGGAACCCGGACGCCCTCCGGTGCCCTCGACCGCGCCCCTGACCGCGCCTCACGGGCCCGGCCACCCCACAGACGGGCCCCCGACTCCCCTCGGGAGGAACGACACGTGAGGATGACCAAGCGCATCACCACCCGCAGTGGCAGCACGGTGGGACGCGGCCGGATCACGGCCGTCACCGCCGGTCTCGTGGCGGTAGCCGCCTTCACGGTCCCCGCGGCCGACGCCGACCAGTCCGGAACCTACAGCGCCGCCCGGCTCGCCGCGGCCGGAGCCGCCGTGCTCGAGGCCGACGTCGCCGGCACCGCCTGGAACACCGACCAGGCCACCGGCCGCGTCGTCGTCACGGCGGACAGCACCGTCACCCCGGCGGACATCGCGAAGATCAAGAGATCCGCGGGAGCCGACGCGGGTGCCCTCCGCATCGAACGCACACCCGGGAAGCTCAGCAAGCTGATCTCGGGCGGAGACGCCATCTACGCCTCCAGCTGGCGCTGCTCCCTCGGGTTCAACGTCCGCAGCGGCAGCACCTACTACTTCCTGACCGCAGGTCACTGCACCGACGGAGCGGGCACCTGGTGGTCCGACTCGGCCCACACCACGGTCCTCGGCACCACCACCGGCTCCAGCTTCCCCACCAACGACTACGGCATCGTGCGCTACACCAACACCTCCGTCACCACGTCCGGCACCGTGGGCAGCCAGGACATCACCAGCGCGGCCAACGCCACCGTGGGGATGTCCGTCACCCGTCGGGGCTCGACCACCGGTATCCACAGCGGCACCGTCACCGGCCTCAACGCCACCGTCAACTACGGCGGCGGCGACATCGTCTACGGCATGATCCGCACCAACGTCTGCGCCGAACCCGGCGACTCCGGCGGCCCCCTCTACTCGGGCACCCGGGCGATCGGTCTGACCTCGGGCGGCAGCGGGAACTGCTCCTCCGGGGGCACGACCTTCTTCCAGCCCGTCACCGAGGCGCTGAGCGCGTACGGGGTGAGCGTGTTCTGACCCGTCCGGGCACCGTCGCCATCGTCGGCCCTCAGGCAGCTCGCTGCGGCACTGGGGGCCGACGTCGGTCCGCCTGCAGACCCCAAGAGCATGCACAGGCGTCCGAGAGATTGCCCGGGCTCCATTGCCGGCGTCTTCACATGCCGTGGCGGTCACCGAGGATCCGGGCCGGTGGGTCTCGGCCGGATCTCCTGGCGAGTGGCGGGGGCGGCCTGAGGCGTCTGCACATCGGCGTTCACCTGTCCGCCCAGAGTCATCACATTGAGAGTTGCCGAGTTCTCACTGGCTATAGCGCTCTCCACCCGAGCGACCAAAGTGGTGAAGCACTCGCTCTCCGACTGCCCGGCGTAAGGGCCCACCCTCGTCTGGAAATAGATCCGCTCGTGGCCGAGAAGCTGTTCGGTGGATCTGTAGTTCTTCCACTGTTCGCGGTAGCGGTACACGCTCTCCAACGAAACGGAGCCGACCACGACCAAGCTCAGCACCGTGGCAGTGAGTTTTGAGAACGGCAGGTCAAGATTGACGAGGACGGGAACCAGAGCTCCTCCCACGACGGACATGGTCCGCATCCGCAGGTGCATCGCTTTGGTCTTCACCGCCTTCCTGTCGTACCAGGCTTGATATTGAGCGAGCCTGCGCTCCAGGTAGTCCTGTGCTGTGGTCACAGGCTGGGAAGGGAAAGGGTGTGAGGTGGTCGACCCGCCAGCATCCGTACTCGGCATGGTTGTGAGTACATCGGGGGTGGAACGATCCGGTCAACCCCGCAGCCTGGAGTCCGTGCGCCACAGGCATGCAGGCGGCCCCGTGGAGCGCGGGAGAGCCCTGCATTGTATGAGGAAACTGACCAACCAGGATACTTTGCGGGTACGTTATGTGAGAGGCCGTCCTGTGGGCCTCACCTCGGGGGAGGGCAACATGAGTGGACAAGTACGGAACAACTTCACGCCATTGACCGATACTTCTCAGCGCAGGGTCCGGCGGAGCCCGCTTCTGTTCACCGCACCGCTGGTACTGCTGGGCCTCTTGGTCCTCATCCTGATCTGGGAGACGCTCCGGGGCAATATGACGGCGGGGGCGCGGATGGAGTGGCCCTGGCGTCTGCAACTGCTCGATACCGAGGCGCTGGGGAGCCTGTTGGCCGTCGCCGCAGGCGCGGTTCTGGCCAGGGCTCAGTACGCCCGCGCGGTACGGCCGTTCCTCGGTTGGCAGGGCACCTGGACAAGGGGTGGGAACCTCAAGGGGAATGCTCCGGCATGGCGAGTGGGCGTACTCAACGGCGGACAGCACGTAGCGGTCATCGAAGCCTGGGACTGCCGCGTGGTGTTGGCCGACTGTGAGCGCGACGATGCGTCATGGGTCGACGTGACCGAAGTGGCCGCAGATCTGACAGCGGCCGGGTACACCGTCGCGGAGGATTTCCAGCTTATGTCCTTCAGTCGGGGGTTTCCCCTGGTCGGCACCGCCAGCCACGAGACGGTGCTGGTCGGAGCCTTCTCGAAGCGCTTTGTGCAAGGGGTCGAGGCACTGTACATGCGAGTGCGGGTCACCGATGTCGTCGGCGACAGCCACGAGAGAGTCATCGATTGCATGCGGGGCGCGAGGGCCACGATCAACGCGCCCATCGACTGATGTCTCGTCCGGCGCCGTCTCCTGGATCACGGTGTGGCAGAGCAGGTCATTGATCGCAGGCTGCTCCTCCTCTCGGTCACCCCACTATGGCCGCGCTTCAAATGCGCCTTTTTGCCGGCTGCTCGGTGATGGCCCGTCTGCCGCCACATCGGCAATCCCCGTCGAGGTGAACCGGTGGTGTTCGGGGCTTCCGTGGAGCGTCGGGTGGTGTTCGGCTTCAGGAATGCCCTCCGCGGCATCCGGACTCCGGGTGCGATTACAGGACAGGACTAGTCCTCACCCGTTGCCGGTCTCCGGTCGCACCGGGTGTTCGCGAACGGAACCGACGTGGTGCGGAGTCCGGGTTGTGAACAAGCCGGGGGCGAACGGTCGTCGTCGTGTGCGCGTCCGGAAGTCGACCTTGTGTGCTATCGGCGGCATCGGAATAGTGGGCGCCCCATCCTCCGTGTTCCGGGCACCCCACTTGCCCGCACACGGCCCCACAGGAGGTCGAAGTTGAAGCACCGACGCATATCCAGGAAGCGCGCGACGATGGCCGGATCGGCCGTTCTCGCCCTGGTCGCGGCAGGAGTGACGTTCCAGACTGCGAACGCCAGCGACGACGTACCCCAGTTCACCGCGAAGACCCTCAACGCCCACTCGGCCGGAAGTCTCGCCGCCACCCTCGACAAGGCCCTGGGCGGTGACGCGGCGGGCGCGTACTACGACGCCGAGACCAAGAACCTCGTCGTCAACGTCATCGACGAGGCGGCGGCCGAGCACGTCCGTCAGGCCGGCGGCAAGGCCAGACTCGTCCAGAACACGCTTGCCGAGCTGACGAACGCCCGCCGGACCCTCTCGGCCAAGGCGGCCATCCCGGGCACCTCCTGGGCCGTCGACCCGGTCAGCAACAAGGTGGTCGTCACCGCCGACCGCACGGTGGACGGCGCGGCCTGGGACAAGCTCAGCACGGTCGTCAAGGGGCTCGGCGCCAAGGCGGAGCTCACCAAGTCGGCCGGGGAGTTCAAGCCGCTCATCGCCGGAGGCGACGCGATCTGGGGCAACGGCGGGCGCTGCTCCCTGGGCTTCAACGTGGTCAAGGGCGGCGAACCGTACTTCCTGACGGCCGGGCACTGCACCGAGTCGATCACCAGCTGGTCGGACTCGCAGGGCGGCGGGGAGATCGGCGCCAACGAGGGGTCCAGCTTCCCGGACAACGACTACGGCCTCGTCAAGTACACGTCGGACACGGCGCACCCGAGCGAGGTGGACCTCTACAACGGCTCCACCCAGGCGATCACCAAGGCGGGCGACGCGACCGTCGGCATGACGGTGACCCGCAGCGGCTCCACGACCCAGGTCCACGACGGTGAGGTCACCGCCCTGGACGCCACGGTCAACTACGGCAACGGCGACATCGTCAACGGCCTCATCCAGACGACGGTCTGCGCCGAGCCGGGTGACAGCGGCGGCTCGCTGTTCGCAGGCGACACCGCGATCGGCCTCACCTCGGGCGGCAGCGGCGACTGCTCCGCCGGCGGCGAGACGTTCTTCCAGCCGGTGCCCGAGGCGCTGGCGGCGTTCGGCGCCGAGATCGGCTGATATCGGTCCGGACATCCCGACGGCCCGTCCGCCTCGAACGAGACGGACGGGCCGTCGGGTCGGGCGTCGACGCGGCGCCACCCGCTTCGGTGAGTGCCGGGGACTGCTGCCCGGAGGCGGCGTCGCCCGGTGGTGATCCAGGGCCGGGCGGCACGGGCCCTGGCCGATGTCCTCCAGCCGGGCATGACTGTCGGCGCGATGGTCCACGGACGAACCGGCTCCCGCACACTGGACGATCCCGCCTGTGACGACCTGTTCGCCACCGTGGCCGGCCTGCACCAGCCCGTCTCCGATCGAGTTCAGCTCACCGCCCGTGAGAGATCGCCCCGGGCACCGTTCAGCGATGACTCGTACGAACCAGGGGTCTGGAACCCCTGGTTCACACGGTGAGCTGCGGTGGGTACGTCGGGCAGGGGCCGGCGGCCGTCAGGCGGCCCGGGGCAGTCCCGCGGGGGCTGCCCCGGCCGGTGCGACTCCGAAGATGTCCACGGCGTGGTAGTAGGTCCACGCCGTGCTGTTGCACGCGGTCAGCGTCGCGCCGGTGTAGGCGGCGCACACTCTCTTGAGGTCCGAGTAGAACGCGGAGTCGATGCGCGACTTGTTGGCGGAGAAGCTGCCCGCGGCCTTGTAGTTCCGGTAGCCGAAGTCGTGGCGGGCGCAGGCCGTCTGGAAGGGGAAGCCGAACGGGTTGTCGGGGGAGGTGCTGCAGTAGTCCGTCGACCAGTCGAAGCCGTACGCCGACCAGGCGCCCTGGTTGTTGCGGGCGGAGTTCCAGGCGTTGTAGCTGGAGGCGCTCGTCTGGGTCCAGGAGCTGAGGACCTGCGGTTTGTCCGACGGGGCGGCCGAGGCGGATGCGGCGGGGATCAGGGCGAGCGGGAGCGACAGGGCGACGGCGGTGAGGGGGGCGGCGAAGCGGCGACGCATGTACAACCTCCGTGGGATGAAAGGGGGTCGAGGCAGCCGTGCTCCTCGTGGGTCTCACGAGGCCGCTCCAGAATGACGCCATGAACCTGCCGTGCATAGCCTGCGTAGGAGGAACATCCTGTTGCCTTCGGATGACCGGCCCGTGATCGCGGGGCCTACCCGATGACCACCGTCCGCGCCCACTCCGGTGGTGACCTCGGGACGTAGTCGGGATCGTCCTCGTCCCACGACGAGCGACGTACCCGGGGGAACAGGCCCACCACCGTCCGGCACGCCGGTTTCACGGACGGCCAGCGTGTCTGGCCGTCCGTCAGGACCACGACGACGTCCGGACCGGGACGGGACCGGAGCGCCCGCGCGAAACCCGCGCGCAGGTCCGTACCCCCGCCGCCCACCAGCGGAATGCCCTCGGCGCGGCACAGCGGGTGCACGACCCCGGCGGCGGCGTCGCACGAGAGGACGCTCACCAGATCGCGACGCCCGCCCACCGCGCGGGAGATCGCCGCGACCTCCAGGAGCGCGCTGCCCAGTTCGGCGTCACTGACCGAGCCGGACGTGTCGATGACCACGGTGACCCGTGGTGGCCTGCGCCGGAGACTGGGAAGGACGGCGCCCGGCACCCCGGCCGAGCGCCGCGACGGGCGGCCGTACGTGTAGTCCTCGCCCCCACCGGCCGCGGAGGCGGCCGAACGGACCGCCGAGCCCAGCAGATCCCGCCACGCCTGGGGCGGATGGAACGCCTCCTCGGCCCATCGCTGCCAGCCCCTCGACGCGTTCCCCGGGCGGCCCGTGATGCCCTGGGCCACCCGGAAGCGGACCGCGTCCTGCTCCTGTGCGCTCAGGGCGTGCGCGCCGTCCGGGCCCAGGTCCCACTCCCGCTCCAGCCCGTCCGCTCCGCTGCCACAGTCCAGCCAGGTGAATTCCCGCGTACGGGGACCGAGCCTGAACTGGCGCAGGTAGTCCTCCATGAGCTCTCCCGGGGCGAGGTGCAGGGACTCCGGCATGACGGCGCCCTCCGGCTGGACCAGCCCTTCGCCGAACACGTCGTCGTTGATCTCGCAGTCCGCGGCGATGTTCATCCGCAGCCGCTCTCCCGGACCGGCCAGTCCGCGTTGCCGCGCGACCCGGTCACTGCGGCCGTGGTGGTCACGCAGCAGATGCGACACCTCGTGCACCCAGATGCCGGCGAGTTCCTCCACCGGGGTCCGCGCCACGAAGCCCGGGGAGACGTAGCACCGCCAGTGCCGGTCCACCGCCATCGTGGGGACCTGCCGGGACTCGACCGTGTGCAGGGCGAACAGGGCCGTCGCCAGGTAGGGGCGGGCCCGGACCGCCTGCAGACGGGCGGCGAACAGCTTGTCGAGGTCCAGAGCCCCCGGGGCGTCCGCGCTCATCGGCCGGCCTTCACCGCCGCGACCCGGGCCGCCGCCTCGTCGGCCCGCCGGGACAGGGACACCACTCCGGCCAGCCGTTCTATCGAGGCGGGCACGTCCCAGTCCTCCTGGCGCAGGGAGGCGAGTACGGTCGCGGGCACGACGACCAGATCGGGAGCACCGGTCTCCAGCGCCCGGACCAGCAGCGCCCATGCCGCGTCCCAGCGTGACTTGTCCGGCCTGGCACGGATCGCCGCGACCACCCCGTCGAGCACGGCCTGACGCAGATCTCCCCGGTCGGGCAGGACCGCCGCCGCCGGATCGGCGAGCAGCACCTCCGGGTCCGGCAGGTCCATCCGGTCCAGGCTCGCCAGCAGCTCCAGCCCCGGCCCGTCTCCCACGGAGCCCCTGACGAGCAACGAGAGCACGTCCCGCGAGGAGCCGGCCGCCGTCGCGAAGGCGATCAGGTGCAGGGCCATCTCCCAGCTCCTCGGTGACGGCCACGCACCGCCCCGGCGAGCTTCGTTGGACGGCAGGCGGTGCACGAGCTCGGGGCGGGCGGAGAGGAGACCGCACACCGCGCGGCGGGCGAAGTCCACCGCTTCGGGCAGCCTCTCCGGGGCGAGCCGTGGCAGTGTCGCCCGAGGCCAGATGCCGCCGAGGCCGCGTACCACGACCTCTTGGTCGTGGACCCACTGGAGGTGGACGAAACGGTTGGCCAGCGGCGGACTCAGCTCCCAGCCGTCGGCCGCAGACGACCGGGGGTTCGCGGCTGCCACGATCCTCACTCCGGGCGGCAGCTGGAGCGCACCGATACGCCGCTCCAGTACGAGGCGGAGCAGCGCGGCCTGTACAGCCGGCGGCGCGGTGGAGAGTTCGTCCAGGAAGAGCAGCCCCCGGCCGGCCCGTACCAGGCGGACCGCCCAGTCCGGTGGAGCCATCGGGACGCCCTGTTCCGCCGGATCGTCCCCGATGACGGGCAGCCCCGAGAAGTCGGACGGCTCGTGCACGCTGGCGATCACGGTCGTCAGCGGCAGGTCGAGGGACCCGGCCAGCTGCGTCAGGGCCGCCGTCTTGCCGATCCCCGGCTCGCCCCACAGGAGCACCGGCAGGTCGGCCGCGACGGACAGTGTCAGGGCCTCCAACTGCATGTCGGGGCGCGGTTCGGTGGTGGTGTCGCGGAGCAGCGCCGTGAGCGCACCCGCGACTTCGAGCTGGTCCGCGGCGAGGTCGGGCCGTGGGGCGTGGGGCCCGCCGGAGAGGTCCGCGGTCGTGAGGAACGGGGTGCACGTGGGCATGTCTGATCACCTGTGGGTTCGTGAGGAGGTGGAGGAGGCAGAGGAGAGCGGGGAGCCGGGGCGCGGCTCCGGATCCCGGTGCGCAGGGAGCGAGGGTCAGCGGACGGTGCTGCGGCGCTTCCGCGAGGGGCGGGAGCGGGTGTGCCGGTGGTCGGGGCGGTAGCTGCCGGGCCCATGTCCGGTCATGTCCGCGCGGAACAGGCCGTAGGTGATCCGTCGCAGCGCCGCCGCCTCCAACTCGTCGCGCAGGGAGCCGTCGCGCAGCAGCGCCCCGGGTCCGAGCATGCCCTCGACGACGGCAAGAGCGCCTGCGGTGTCGCCGTGGTCCAGACGCTCCCGGACGCCGGTGAGACAGTCAGGACGCCGGTGTGCCGCATCGATGGCCCGGAGGCAGGGGAGCGGGGTACCGGTCAGCGCGACCAGCAGTTCCTCCCGGCGGATCTCGTCCGCGTCGTGGTCCAGCGGGACCAGCACCCCGTCGACGAGGCCGATCCTGTGCCGGGCTCCCCGGCAGTCCACGAGGTGCGGCTGCCCGGACCCGACGGGATCGTCCGACGGGACGGCTCGCGGATGATCCGGCGCCAGGGCGGAGGCGACCAGCGGGTGCAGCCGGCCGGCCTCCAGCGCACCCGTGCGGATGAGTTCGAGGTCGGGCAGGATCCAGGTCGCCGCGTCGGGCAGGAGCGGCAGCCCGGAGATGTCACGGCTCGCGGATGCCGTCGTGATCCGCAGGGCGGAAGGCCCCGCATCGTGGTCCCCGGCCTGCTCCAGGAGCAGGCGGTGCCGCGCCCCGAGCCGTACGGCCACGGTGCCGGAGGCCCGTCCTTCCGCGTGCAGCAGGATCCGGGCCTCCGCCGCCCAGCGGCCCACGGCCCAAGTGCCCTGCTGGGCAGCGGTGTCCGGGGAATCCTGTTCCGCCGAGGGCGGGTCCGCCGCGGGCGGCAGGTCGGCCCCGGAGCGCGTACGCAGCTCGGCGGTCCTGCGGACGTCCCACAGGTGCCGGTGCAGGTCGAGGCGGAACCGCCGGTCGGGGTGGGGATGCGGATGACGGCGGGCCGAGGCATCCGCCCGCCGGGAACCGTCCCACAGGGCGAGGCTGATCCGCTGGCCCGCGTCCGCCCAGGCCGGAGGAGTCCGGGCCACGAGGTGCACTGTGCGTACGCCGTCCCGTCCCGCCTCGTCGTAGCGGGCCAGGGCGACCGTCAGGCCCGGGCGCAGCAGTCCGTCGGGAGCGATCCTCGGCATGTGCCAGCGCAGCAGGTCGGGAGCCAGGTGGCGCAGGTCGTCCCGGAGGAGGGACGCCAGTTCACGGCCGTGGGTCCGCGCCACGGACCGTGGGGCGACATCGACATCGACGCCCGCCGCGGCGCAGGCTCCTGCCCAGTCCCCGGCACGACGCCGGGCGGTCGCGGTCTCGATCATGGAGGCCGGTACGGCGAATTCGCGTACGCGCGGCCAGAAGGACGGGAGGGTGTCCCTGTTCGCGATCCGAGTGAGCATCAGCACTCACCTTGCGCGGACGGGTCCCCCATTCTGTTCACGGAGTATGTGGTCATCGCGGAGGAGCGTAGCGCTCCGCGATGACCACGGCCAGAGGTTTCTCCGCGTCGCTCCGGCCGGGACGCGAGCCTCGTGGAGGAGACGCCGGGCCTCAGGCGAGGCTCGAGCCGTTCCCGGGGGAGGCCGCCGGTCCTCCGGGGACCGCCGCCTGCCGTGTTCCGTCGCCGTCGCGCCGGCGCATCGACAGCAGCAGGGTGAGCACCGTGCCGGCGACCGCCCAGGCCGAGAGCACCAGCAGGGGGCCGGTGACCGCGTTGCCCTTGAAGTACGCGATCGAGCGGGCCGTCCAGGTCCCCGCCCCGGGCGGCAGGGCGGGGCCGATCGACCGCCAGAAGTCCGGCAGCATCGGCAGCGGGAAGGCGCCGCCCGCGCTCGGGTTGCCCGCGATCACGATGATCAGGACGGCCAGGCCGATGCCGACGATGCCGGTGAGGGCCTCCAGGGCGAGTGTGATCATGCCGACCGAGAAGACGACCAGGGCCCCCAGCCCGGCCAGGGCCCACACACTGCCCGGGAGCGCGCCGAGGATCGGGCCGATGATGACCGCGCCGCCGATCCCGCCCGCGATCGCGTACAGCGCCATGACCGCGGTGCGGATCACCGCGCGCTGCCGGTTGGCGGGCTTGGTGCCCGCGCTGATCGCGAGGATGGAGGCGCAGAGGTAACCGCCGACGCACCAGCCCACGACCAGGTAGAACGACGAGAGCCCGTCGAAGTCGTCGGGGGAGGCCGGGGCCACGTCCACGGTCCTCACCATGCGCTGCCGGGGTCCTTCCGCCTGCCTGATGATCGTGTCCAGCGAGCTCGCCAGGACGGTGCCGCCGCCGGAGGCGACGAGCACGGTGTCGGCCGACCCGGTGGGGCTGACGATCAGGGCGCCGTCGATGTCGCGGTTCTGGATCTGCCGGCGCGCCTCGGTGGCGTCGGACACCGCCCGAGGGTCCAGCGGGTCGCCCGGCAGGCCGTCCAGCTGGGTGACGAGCTGCCCGGACACCTGCTGGGGGGCGACGACCCCGAAGGGGACGTCCGTCGGGTCGGGCCGGTGCAGCGCGCCGACGTAGGAGGCGATGAACAGCAGCTGCAGTCCCAGTACGCCGATGACCAGCAGCGCGGCCCGTGCGGTGACGGCGCTCTTCACCTCGTCAGCGAAATTCATGCCCCCACGGTCCGGCCAGTCCGGCGTCCGCGCAGGCGGGGCCGGGCCGAATGGCGGATGAGTGGCCGCCGAGTGGCCGCGCCCTCGGTTATCGTACGAACGTTCGAAACTTGGTCTATGGTGGAGAGCGAGGGGGTGGCGAGTACAGATCGGTCCAGGAGGTGCGGATGCCCGGGTTCACGCATCTGCATACCGTTTCCGGGTTCTCCCTGCGGTACGGGGCGTCGCATCCGGAGCGGCTGGCCGAGCGCGCCGCCGAGCGGGGGATGGGCGCCCTCGCGCTGACCGACCGCGACAGTCTCGCGGGCGCGGTCCGCTTCGCCAGGGCCTGCGAGAAGGCCGGGATACGCCCGCTCTTCGGGGCCGAGCTCGCGGTGGCACGGCAGGCGGAGGGGGAGGGGCGCGCCCACCGGACGCGTACACCGGCCCGGGGAGGTTCCTTCGTCGACGAATCCGCACCCCGGGTCACCTTCCTCGCCCGGGACGGCGCACTCGGCTGGGCCGGACTGTGCCGGCTGGTCACCGCCGCCCATGCCCCGGAGGCGGGCACCCCGGACACCGGGCAGCCACTGCTCGCCCGGTCCGCGCTGCCCGCCGAAGGGCTCACCGTGCTGCTCGGCCCCGCCTCCGAGGTCGGAGCGGCGCTGGCCGCCGGCCGCCCCGACCGTGCCGCCGCGCTGCTCGCCCCCTGGCGGGAGATCTACGGAGACGCCCTGCGTCTCGAAGCCGTCCACCACGGCCGCGAGGGCACCGGGCCCGGCTCGCTGCGGCTCGCCGCGCGCACCGTCGGGTTCGCCGCCGAGCAGGGGGTGCGGGCGGTGCTGACCAACGCCGTCCGGTACGCCGACCCCGGGCAGGGCCCGGTCGCCGACGTGCTCGACTCCGCCCGCAGGCTCGTCCCCGTCGACCCGCGGCGTGCCCCCCTCGACAGCGGGGAGCGCTGGCTCAAGGACGCCCGTGCGATGCGGGAGACCGCCGGGCGGATCGTCACCGCCGCCGGGCTGGGACGGGACGCGGGGGAGCGGCTGCTCGCGGAGACCCGGGAGACCGCCGAAGCCTGCCGCGTCGGTCCGGCGGACGACCTGGGGCTGGGCGGCGTGCACTTCCCGGAGCCGCACCTCGTCGGTGCGGGGCTGCGCACCGCCCAGCGGGTACTGGCCTCCCGCGCCGCCGCCGGCATGGTGCGGCGCGGCTACGACCGCAGGCGCGACCACTGGGAGCGGATGCACCACGAACTGGACATCATCGCCCACCACGGCTTCGCCTCCTACTTCCTGACGGTGGCTCAGGTAGTCGACGACGTGAAGGGGATGGGGATACGGGTCGCCGCGCGCGGCTCCGGCGCGGGCTCCCTGGTCAACCACCTGCTCGGGATCGCCGACGCCGACCCGCTCGAACACGGGCTGCTCATGGAGCGCTTCCTGTCCAAGCGGCGCTTCGTGCTGCCCGACATCGACATCGACGTGGAATCGGCCCGGCGGCTCGACGTCTACCGTGCGATCATCGACCGCTTCGGCGTCCAGCGGGTCGCGACCGTCTCCATGCCCGAGACCTACCGGGTGCGCCACGCCATCCGCGACGTGGGTGCCGCGCTCTCCATGGACCCGGCCGAGACCGACCGGCTCGCCAAGGCCTTCCCGCACATCCGGGCCAGGGACGCCCGCGCCGCGATGGAGGAACTGCCCGAACTGCGCGCGGTTGCCGGGCAGAAGGAGAGGTACGGCCGGCTCTGGGAACTGGTGGAGGCGCTGGACGCGCTGCCGCGCGGTATCGCCATGCACCCGTGCGGGGTGCTCCTCTCCGACGACTCGCTGCTGCGGCGCACGCCCGTCATGCCCACCAGCGGTGAGGGCTTCCCGATGGCGCAGTTCGACAAGGACGACGTGGAGCACCTCGGGCTGCTCAAGCTCGACGTGCTCGGCGTACGGATGCAGTCGGCGATGGCGCACGCGGTGACCGAGGTCAGGCGGGCCTCGGGGCGGGAGGTCGACCTGGACGCCGTGCCGCAGGGCGACCCGGAGACGTACCGGCTGATCAGGAGCGCCGAGACGCTGGGCTGCTTCCAGATCGAGTCGCCCGGCCAGCGCGATCTGGTCGGCCGGCTCCAGCCCGCCACCTTCCACGACCTGGTGGTGGACATCTCACTGTTCCGGCCGGGCCCGGTCGCCGCCGACATGGTGCGGCCGTTCATCGAGGCCAGGCACGGGCGCGCGCCCGTGCGCTACCCGCATCCCGACCTGGAGGGCGCGCTCCGCGACACCTACGGCGTGGTCGTCTTCCACGAACAGATCATCGAGATGGTGGACATCATGACCGGCTGCGGCCGGGGCGAGGCCGACCGGGTGCGGCGCGGGCTCTCCGACCCCGGGTCGCAGGACCGGATCAGGGTCTGGTTCGCGGGGCGGGCGGCGGAGCGGAAGTACGCCGCCGAGGTGATCGCCCGTGCCTGGGAGATCATCGAGGCGTTCGGCAGCTACGGCTTCTGCAAGGCGCACGCGGTCGCCTTCGCCGTGCCGACGTACCAGTCGGCCTGGCTCAAGGCGCACCATCCGGCGGCCTTCTACGCGGGGCTGCTCACGCACGATCCGGGGATGTACCCGAAGCGCCTGCTGCTCGCGGACGCGCGACGGCGCGGGGTCCCCGTGCTGCCGCTGGACGTGAACCGGTCGGCAGCCGCCCATCGGATCGAACTGGTGTCTGGCGACAATGACGAAAAATGGGGATTGCGGCTGGCGCTCTCGGACGTCCATGGCATCAGCGAGGCCGAGGTCGCCCGGATCGAGGCCGGGCAGCCCTACGCGTCGCTGCTGGACTTCTGGCAGCGGGCCAGGCCCGGGAAGCCCGCCGCCGAACGCCTCGCGCAGGTCGGCGCGCTGGACGCCTTCGGCACCAACCGGCGGGATCTGCTGCTGCACCTGTCCGAGCTCCACCGTGCCCAGCGGAGCTCCGGCTCCGGCTCGGCGGGAGCCCAGCTCCCGCTCGGCGGCGGACACAGGACCGGCAGCATCGGGCTGCCCGACCTCAACGACGCCGAACGTCTCAGCGCCGAACTCGGTGTGCTGAGCATGGATGTCTCGCGCCATCTGATGGGCGATCACCACGCCTTCCTCGAAGAGCTGGGCGCGGTCTCCGCCAAGCGGCTGCGGGAGGCCAGGCACGGGGAGACCGTGCTGGTCGCGGGCGCCAAGGCGGCCACCCAGACCCCGCCGGTCCGCTCCGGTCGCCGGGTCATCTTCACCACCCTGGACGACGGTACGGGCCTGGTCGACCTGGCCTTCTTCGACGACAGCCACGCCGCCTGCGCGCACACCGTCTTCCACTCCTGGCTGCTGCTGGTGCGCGGGGTGGTCCAGCGGCGGGGCCCCCGCAGCATGAGCGTGGTCGGGTCGGCGGCCTGGAATCTGGCGGAGCTGGCCGAACTGCGCCGCACCGGCGGCCTCGACGCGGTCGCCGCACGGCTCGCCGAGGTGCCCGGCGCAGAGGAGGGCGAGGAGAGCGCCGGGCCCGGCCGCCGCATCCAGATGTCCACCGGCTACGAGATGAACCCCTGGGCCGACCTCCAGCCGGCCGGTGAGGGAACGCCCACCGGGAGGAAGCTGTGGCACCGGAGCCCCGGGAGCGCGGGATGAGCGAGGAACCGGCCGTCCTGTACCTGCGGTTCCGCCGGATCGGCGGAGGACCGCCGGACAGCGCGGACTACGAAGGGCTGCTCGCCCTTCTCGGGGCGTTCACCCCGGTCGTCGAGGCGGCCCCGCCCCGTGCGGCGCTCGCCGACATCGGCGGGGCGCTCCGCTACTTCGGGCAGGACGCGGTGGGCCTGGCCTCGGTGATCCGGGTGCGCGCCCTCGCCCTGCACGGGGTGGACTGTGCGATCGGGGCGGCCGTCAACCCCATGCTGGCCCGGATGGCCGCGCGTCTGGCGACGGCCGGAACGACCCTCGTGGTGCCGCCCGGTGAGGCCGCCGGCTTCCTCGCGCCCCTGCCCGTCGCCGCCCTGGACGGTGTCGGGGCGGCGACCGCGCGCACCCTGTGCGGATACGGACTCGACTCCATCGGCCGGACCGCCGCGGCGCCGCTCGCCACCCTCCAGCGGATCACCGGGGTGCGGGCCGGGCGCGAACTGTGGGAGCGGGCCAACGGCATCGACCGTACGCGGGTCGTACCCAACGCCGCGGCCCGGTCCGTCGCCGCCGAACGCACCTTCCCCCGCGACGAACTGGACCCGGAGCAGCACCGGCGCGCACTCCTCTCGCTCACCGAGGAGCTGGGCGGCAGGCTGCGGGGCGACGGGCAGGTGTGCCGCTCGCTCGCGGTCTCGGTGCGCTACGCCGACCGGAGCGGATACTCGACGCTCACCCGCAGCCGTACGCTCCAGGAACCCACCGCGCACTCGGCGGCGCTCACCTCGCTCGCGTACCGCATCCAGGACTCCTTCGCCCTGCAGCGGGCGCGGGTACGGGGTATCGGGCTGCGGGCGGAAGGGCTGCACGACACCGAACGGGCCTCCCGTCAGCTCAGTTTCGACCCGGTGGACGAACGCGCGCGGCGGATCGAGGCGGTGTCCGACCGGCTGCGCGCCAGGTTCGGCCCGCAGGCCGTGAAGCCGGGGCGGCTCGCGGCCTGATCCCGTGCCGGCCGGCGTCCGGGGTTTTTTTACCGACGCGTAACTTCCCCCGCCACCTTACTCATGCGTAATTTGGCATGAGCACGTAGAACTCGCAGTTCACTGTGGTCCGGGCCGCAGGGCGCACCGACATCGCACCTCCCTTGAGCCGCAAGGAGACCACCCGATGCTGCCCTGGACCCGCCCCCAGCGCTCCCCACGCGTACGCCGCACCCTCACCGCCCTGATCCTCGCCCTCACCGCGTTCGTCGCCGCCCCCACGGCGACCGCCGGCGCGGCCACCAAGGGTGCCGCCGCACCCTCCCGCGGCTGGAACGACTACTCCTGCAAGCCCTCCGCCGCCCACCCCCGCCCCGTCGTCCTCGTCCACGGAACCTTCGGGAACTCGGTCGACAACTGGCTCGTCCTGGCGCCGTACCTGGTCAACCGGGGCTACTGCGTCTTCTCGCTCGACTACGGGCAGCTCCCCGGCGTGCCGTTCTTCAACGGACTCGGCCCGATCGACGAGTCGGCCGGTCAGCTGGACGTGTTCGTCGACAAGGTCCTCGGTGCCACCGGCGCCGCCAAGGCCGACCTCGTCGGCCACTCCCAGGGCGGCATGATGCCCAACTACTACCTGAAGTTCCTCGGCGGCGCCGCCAAGGTGAACGCCCTCGTCGGGATAGCCCCCGACAACCACGGCACCACGCTCCTCGGCCTCACGCGGCTGCTGCCGTACTTCCCCGGCATCGAGGACCTCCTCACCATGAACACCCCCGGCCTCGCCGACCAGGTAGCCGGTTCCGCCTTCCTCACCAAGCTCAACGCGGGCGGCGACACCGTGCCCGGAGTCCGCTACACCGTCATCGCGACCAGGTACGACGAGGTCGTGACGCCGTACCGCACGCAGTACCTGAGCGGTCCGAACGTGCGCAACGTCCTGCTCCAGGACCTGTGCCCGGTCGACCTCTCCGAGCACGTCGCGATCGGCACCATCGACCGGATCGCCTTCCACGAGGTCGAGAACGCCCTCGACCCCGCGTACGCCACACCGACGACCTGCGCCTCGGTCATCGGCTGAGACGCGCTGCCGGACCCCGCACCGGGGTCCGGCAGCCGTTCGACGCGCGGTCAGCGCCGGTGGGCGCCGCCGGCGGCCCGCCGGCGTACGGAGACGAAGAGGGCGCTCGCCCCGAGTGCCAGCGCGGCAGCCCCGCCGACCGTGAGGTACGAGGTGGCGGCGCCGCCGCCCGTCTCGGCGAGGACGTCACCCCCGGAGGGAGCCGCCGCACTGTTGGGCCCCGGAGCGTTCGCAGCGGCTTCGGAGTCGCCCCCGGTTCCGGTGGTTCCGGCTGCCGGAGCGGCCTTCGTGACCTCCGCGCCGGTCGCCGCGTCGTCGTCACCATGGCCGTTGTGCTCGACCGACGACTTGTCCGCTCCCTCGTCGATGTCCGTCTCGGACGGGGCGGACGCGGCCGGCGCCGGGGCGGCCTCGACCGCGTCGCCCGAGCCGCCGCTCCCGCCCCCGAAGACCACGTCGGAACAGGCGTAGAAGGCCTCGGGCGAGTCCGAGCGCTGCCAGACCGTGTAGACCAACTGCCGTCCGGACGCCTGCGGGACGGTGCCCTCGAAGACGTACGACCCGTCCACCAGCGCCGGGTCCGTCGCCTCGGCGAACGGCTTCTCCCGCAGGTCCGACCACTTCAGGGGCTGCGTCGGGTCGTAGCCCGCCTTGGTCAGGTACAGCTCGAACGAGCCCTTGTGCGGCGCGGTGGCCCGGAAGCGGAAGGTGTGCGTGCCCGCCTCCATTTGCGTGGACGGCCAGTCCGTGCGCGGCAGGTCGAGCCCCTTGAACTTGTCGTTGCCCGCGCTGCAGAGCTCGCCGTCCGGAATCAGCCCCCGGTGATTGCCCGCCGCGTTGGCGATGTTCACACCGTTCCAGTCGTACAGCGCCTGGGTGCCACCCGCCGCCACCGCCGCCTGGCACGCCGCCGATCGCGGGTTCTCCGGTCCCTCCGCGAAACAGGCCGAGACCCGGCTGACCGGATCGGTCAGCGAACCGTGGGCGGCGGCCGGAGCGGCGACGAGCACGGTCAGCGCGAGCGGAACGACGCCGAGCGCGACGACGGTCCCGGCGGCCTTGCGGCGGGCGGTGGTGATGGCGGCCATGGGGTGTTCTCCTTCGGCGGGCACGGCTGGGTGATCAGCAAACTAGCCGCCGCCGGGGGCGGATCCGGGTGTGGAAAGCCGCAGGTGGAGATCGTTATGGCGGGCTTAAGGGATGGTTAGGGGAGGGCTCAGGTACAGGGGCCGAGGCCGAGTCGTGGCGCTCGGTTCCGCGGTGGCCGCGCCCGGACCGGAGGCTGCATCCGGTCGCCGGCACCGGCCGGCACCGTACCCGCGATCCCGGCACGGTGCCGACGCGGTGACGGCAGATCAGACCTGTACCCCCGGTGTGCCGTCCTCCACCACGACGCTCGCGCGCGTGCTGATCGGCGCGTCCGGCTTCGTCACGAAGGGCAGGACCCGGAAGTCGCTCGTCCAGCGGTCGGGCTCGACCGTCACGCGGACGTAGCCGCGCTGGTTGTTGAAGAACTTCATGTGCGGATTCGCCGCGAGGAACGTCTCGCCCTGGGGTGTCATGTCGGCGCCGTCGCCGCCACTGGTGATCGACGTCCCCACGAACTCCGAACCCACGGTCCGCGACTCCGGATCGGAGTAGTCGCGCTTCAGGTCCCACGCGTAGTTCTGGTGCCGGTCGCCCGTGATGACGACGAGGTTGCGCACGCCCCGGTTGTCCGCGTGTGCCAGGAGACGGTTGCGTTCGGCGACGTAACCGTCCCACGGGTCGGTCCAGACCGTCGTGCCGGGGCCCGGGTCCTGGTCGGTCTGGCCCATCGGCGCCTGGTTGCCGAGGATCTGCCAGCGAGCGGGCGAGCGGCTGAAGCCGGCCAGGACCCAGGCCCGCTGGCGGGGGCCCAGCAGGGTGCGGTGCCTGTCGAAGCGCTCCGCGCAGTCGGCCGAGGAGCCGTCGCCGCACGCCTGGTCGTCCCGGTACTGCCGGGTGTCCAGCATCGTGAAGTCTGCGAGCCGGCCGTAGGGGAGCCGCCGGTACATCTGTACGTCGGGACCCTTCGGCAACTGCGCCCGGCGCAGCGGCGCGTGCTCGTACAGCGCCTGGAACGCGGCGGCGCGGCGCAGCAGGAACGTCGCGGGGTCCTCGTCGTTCTCCGAGGTCTCGTCCGCCCAGTTGTTCTCCACCTCGTGGTCGTCGAACGTCATGATCCACGGGAAGGCGGCGTGCGCCTCGCGCAGCGGGGCCTCGGACTTGTAGAGGCCGTACTGGAGGCGGTAACGGGCGAGGTCGAGGGTCTCCGTGTGGAACTTCGGGTCGGTGACCACGCCACGCTTGTTCGTGCGGACCCCGTGCTCGTAGAGGTAGTCGCCGAGGTGCACCACCAGGTCGAGGTCCTCCTGCGCCATGTGGTGGTACGCCGTGAAGTAGCCGTCCTGCCAGGCCTGGCAGGAAGCGAAGGCGAACTTCAGCTCGCGCGGTGAGGCGGAGGGGGCGGGGGTGGTGCGCGTGCGCCCCACGGGGGAGACCGAGGAGCCGGCCCTGAAGCGGAACCAGTAGGTGCGGTCGGGGGCGAGCCCGTGCACCTCGGGGTGGACGGAGTGGGCCAGTTCGGGGCTCGCGACGACGCTGCCGCGGCGTACGACCCGGCGGAAGAGCTCGTCGAGCGCCACCTCGTACTGGACGCGGACCCGCGTGGCGGGCATGCCGCCGAGACCGTCCTGGGCGAAGGGGTCGGGAGCCAGACGCGTCCACAGCACGAAGCCGTCCGACGTGGGGTCGCCCGAGGCGACCCCCAGGGTGAACGGGTCCCCCTTCAGCGGGGGCGCGGCGAACGCGGACTGTGCCTCCCACGCCCCCGTCCCGAGCATCAGCGCGGCGGCTGCCGCGCCGCCGTATCCGAACATCTGCCTGCGGGACACGGATGGTGCGACCACGGGTCCTCCTCGGTCGATCTGCGCCAACCTGGGACACACTGCCGGGAGTTGATGTCGTGCTCGCACGCGGCGGATGGCCGGTGGCCGAGCGATACGTGAACACCGCAGCTATAACCGCCGGGTGCCCGGCCCGGCCGGCCCCGCGTCTCCCCCGCGGCGCACCCCCCGTCGGCCGCACTGATCCTGGTGCGCCCCCTGGTGAGGAAGGTGCCGGACGGAAATCGGGTGCGGCGGACTGTCGGTGGCGGCTGACAGGATGGTCCCCATGACCACGATCGACTGGGACGCCGCCGCCGACTCCTTCGACGAGGAACCCGACCACGGGCTTCTGGACCCGGTGGTCCGCAGTGCCTGGGCACAGCGGATGGAGACCTGGCTGCCCACCATGCGCTCCGAGGTCCTCGACCTCGGATGCGGCACGGGCAGTCTTGCCCTCCTCGTCGCGGGGCAGGGCCACCGGGTGACCGCCGTCGACCGGTCGACACGCATGGTGGAGCAGGCGCGGGCGAAGCTGGCCGGCACCGGCAGCGAGGTCCTGGTCGGGGACGCGGGACTCCCCCCGGTCGGCAACCGGCGCTTCGACGTGATCCTCGCCCGCCACGTGGTCTGGCTGATGCCGGATCCCGACGCGGCCCTGCGGCACTGGGTCTCGCTGCTGCGGCCGGGCGGGCGGCTGGTGCTGATCGAAGGGGTGTGGGGCGGAGTGGGCCTCTCCGCCGGCCGGCTCGCCGCGCTGCTCGGCCGTCACACCGAGAACGTCCACCACGAGCCCCTCGCCGGCGACGCCCGGCTCTGGGGCAAGGAGGTCGACGACGAGCGGTACGCCCTGGTGGCCCGCCTCGAACCGCCCCGCCGGCACCGCGAGGTCGTCGACGTCCACCTGATCCTGCGCAGGGGCCCGGACGTCCTGCTCGCGCGGCGGGCCGGCACGGGATACGCCGACGGCCTGCTGCACGCCCCCTCCGGCCACGCCGAGGACGGCGAGGACGTCCGGGAGGCGGTGATCCGGGAGACGGCGGAGGAGATCGGTGTCGTCCTGGACCTGGACGAACTCCGGACGGCGCTGGTCATGCAGCACAAGGGTCCGGGCGGGAATCCGCGGATGGGCTGGTTCTTCGAGGCGCAGTACGACCCCGCGCGCCCGCCCCGCAACGCCGAGCCGGAGAAGTGCTCCGAACTCGCCTGGTTCCCGCTGGACGCGCTGCCGGACGACATGGTCGCGTACTGCCGCGCGGGACTCGACGGTTACCGCGCCGGGGAACGCTTCCTCATCCACTGGCACGAGGACGGTGACCCGGTGGCGTACGCACCGGAGGGGGCCCGGCGTGCCGTCCCGCTGCCCGCGACGGCTGCCCCCACCGGCGGGATCCATCACATCGAGCTGTGGGTGCCCGACCTGGCGGAGGCCGAGTCGGACTGGGGATGGCTGCTGGGGGAGCTGGGCCACGTCCCGTACCAGCGCTGGTCACGGGGCCGCAGCTGGCGGCGCGGCGACAGTTACGTGGTGGTCGAACAGTCACCCGACCTGGCCGGTGACACGCACGAGAGGCTGCGCCCCGGCCTCAACCACCTGGCGTTCCATGTCCGGGACCGTGAGACGCTCGACGCGCTGGTCCGCCGCGCCCCCGAGCACGGCTGGCGACCGCTCCCCCCGGGCGGCCCCGCGGGCACCGGAGGCGGCGGGCACCGTGCGGCGTACCTGGAGAACGCGGCGGGGTACGAGGTGGAGCTGGTGGCGCCCTGACCTGTGCGCGGAAGGCCGTGAGGCGCCGTCTCCACCGGTGGGCGCCCGCCCCGGACCCGTGGACAGCCCTCAGCCGAGGAGACCCGCCAGACCCCCGGTGCGGGCCAGGTGTTCCAGCTCGTCCAGAGCCCGGACGGCCGCGCCGGCCGCCCCCGGGTCCCGGCCGGCGAGACCGCTCTCCTCGAACTCGTCCTCGTCCAGCCGGAGCACGGTGGATCCGTCCGCGGACACCCACAGGTCGAGGTCCAGGTCCTCGACCACGAGCTCGGCGCCCCGCAGCACGGCGGGCCTGGTGACGTCGCAGTACCAGCCCTTGAGTTCCCCGCCGCCGGTGCGCACCTCCTTGACCGCGTACCACCTGTCGCGCCAGTAGTGCTCGGTGAAGACGTCCCCCGGCTCGAAGCGTACGAAGCCGAAGTCCCGGACCCCCGGGGCCGCCCACGGTGCCCGGACCGTGATCCGGGTCCCGTCGTCCCGGATCCGCCGCGCCGGATACCGGATCTTGGTGCGGCCCGCCTTGACCAGAGCCACCGTCAGGGCCGCCGCGGGGTCAGCCGATGCTGCGGACATGACGCACCTCCGTCGCGCAGACCTCGTAGCCGAACCACCGGTTGACCGCCAGCATCGGACCGTTGCCGGCGTCGTTGCCCGTGTACGCGTCCGTGTAGCCGGCGGCCCGCGACCGGTGCAGCGAGTCGTTCTTGGCGAGCTTCGCGAGCCCCCGGCCGCGGAAGGCACGCCGGGTGCCCGTCATGGCCGACCAGTAGCGGGTCAGCCCGTCGGTCTGCGCCGCGCTGAACGCCGCGACTTCTCCGTCGACCGTCACGACCGTGGTGAGCACGTGGTCGAAGCCGGGCCGCCGCCAGGTCGTGGCGAGCCAGTCCTCGTAGTCGGTGAACTCCGAGGTGACGTCGCTCGGTTCGTCCGCGGTGGTCTCCGCGTCCGCCTCGAACAGCGGGCGCGGATCATCCTCGAAGTCGGCGCCGCTCAGCAACTCGACCCCGGCGGGCAGCTCCGGGAGCGGCGGCAGCGAGCCGCCTGCCAGGTCGAGGCGCAGGAAGTGAGCCGACCGGCGCGCCTCGTACCCGCGCTTCTCGGCGAAGGCGCGGTTGGCCGGCTCGTCGAGCACCCAGGAGTAGACATCGGTCGCGCCCGCAGCGGTGAGATGTTCCTCGGCGGTTCTCAGCAGCAGCGACCCCGCGCCCCGCCCCAGCCGGTCCGGACGGACGTACGGATTGCAGAAACCCTGGCCCGGAGTCGGGCTCTCGTGGGCGATGCCGACCTGGGCGGTGCCGATCAGCTCGCCGTCCTCCTCGGCGACCAGCAGCCGGAGACGCCGGTCCGGACGGGACGCCGCCAGGTCGCTCAGGACCCCCTCGGACGTGGTCACCATGTACGGCAACGCGGCACGGCGCACCCGTACCCAGGCCTCGGCGTCGGCAGGAACGAAATCGCGCACGGATACCGTCATGCCCGGACCGTACGCGGTACACCGGGCCGGCCGCCTCCGAATTTGCGGTCGCGGGGCCGGTGCACGGACCCGGGGTGGGAGAGAATCGCCGCGTGACCCTGAAGATCGCCGTTGATCCGGACTCCGCCACCGCCCCGTACGAGCAGCTGCGCGCCCAGTTGTCCGAACAGGCCCGCTCCGGCACCCTGCCCGTGGGCTACCGGCTCCCGACCGTGCGGGGCCTCGCCGGGGAGCTGGGCCTTGCCGCCAACACCGTCGCCAAGGCGTACCGGGCGCTGGAGTCCGACGGGGTGATCGAGACCCGTGGGCGCAACGGGACGTTCGTCGCCCCGGCGGGCGACGCGGCGGCCCGTCACGCGGCGACAGCTGCGCAGGAGTACGCGGAGCAGGCGCGCCGCCTCGGCCTGTCGGAGGCCGACGCGCTCACCCGGGCCGCGGACGCGGTGCGGGCGGCCTACGCACGCTGAGAGCCTGTCGGGTGACCTCTGATCGGGCGGTCACGCCCCGGCACGCACGCTTCCCGCGTCCGGGACGCACACCGGCGAACCCGGTGCGGCGCCGACACGTCGGAGAGGGCCGGCCTCCTCGGCCGCGGCCCCCGCTCAGAGGTACAGCCCGGCGTCCGCCCCGGCGTCCTGCTTCGGCACGGACGCCGGGCCGCTGCCCCGGCGCAGCGCGTAGAGCTCGGCGAGCGTGGCGCCCTCCCTCCCGAGTCCCTCCTCCGTGCCCAGCCACGACACCGACTCCCGGCGGGTCAGCGGGCTCACCTCGATGCGGGCCAGGCACCGGCCCGGCCGCACGACGGCGGGGTGCAGCCGTTCCAGGTCCTCGTTCGTCGTCACGCCCACGAGCACGTTGCGGCCCTGCCCCAGCAGACCGTCCGTCAGGTTCAGCAACCGGGACAGCGCCTGGCCGGCGGTGTGCTTCGCCTCGCCGCGGATCAGCTCGTCGCAGTCCTCCAGGAGCAGCAGACGCCACCGGCCCTTCGCCGAGCCGTCGTCCTCACCGATCGCGATGTCCATCAGGTATCCGACGTCGTTGAACAGCCTCTCCGGATCCAGCACGCAGTCGACCTGGCACCACTCCCGCCAGGAACGCGCGAGCGTGCGCAGCGCGGAGGTCTTGCCGGTGCCCGGCGGGCCGTGCAGCAGCAGGAGGCGGCCGGAGATGTCGTCGGGGGTGACCTTCATCAGCCGGTCCATGGCAGCGGCGACCGGCGCCGTGTAGTTGGGCCGCACCTCGTCCCAGGTGCCCGCGGCGATCTGCCGGGTGGTGCGGTGCGGGCCGCGGCGCGGGGAGACGTACCAGAAGCCCATCGTCACGTTCTCCGGCTGCGGCTCCGGCTCGTCCTGCGCGCCGTCGGTCGCCTCGGACAGGATCTTCTCGGCGAGCTCGGGCGTCGCGGCGGTCACCGTGACGTCGGCGCCACGGTTCCACCGCGAGACGAGGACGGTCCATCCGTCGCCTTCGGCGAGCGTCGCACTGCGGTCGTCGTCCCGGGCCGACCGCAGCACCTTGGCCGTCGGGGGCAGCAGGGTCGCCCCCGACTTCACGCGGTCGAGGGATGAGCTGTGCGAGTAGGGCTGCTCGCCCGTCGCGAAGCGGCCCAGGAACAGCGCGTCCACGACGTCGGACGGCGAATCGCTGTCGTCCACGTTGAGCCGGATCGGCAGAGCGGACTCGGGGTTGGCAGACATGGCGCCCATGATCCGGCACCGGGGCGGCCCGCGCACCCAGGTTTCGTGACCTGCCCGGTCACGCCGGGCAGGTGGGGGGACTCCCGGCGGGCAGGCCGCTCGGCCGCTCCCTCCGCGTGGGGTTTGCCCCTCGGTGTGCCGGATGTCTGAACTCATATGACGACCCGTCAAAAATGTTTGTTCTACGTGCCGTTGAAGCATTTTGGCATGGACACTTCCGAAGTTGCGGTGGGTCCTGCTACCACGGAGTAGGCAGAGATCCTGCCCAAGGAGGTTCCATGAAAATGTCCAGACTCGTGGCGTTCTCGTCCTCTCTCCTGCTCGGCACCGTTCTCGCTCTGACCGGTGCCGGCGTCGCCCAGGCCAAGGAATCCGCGGCCGTCGACTACGTGGCCCTGGGTGACTCGTACTCGTCGGGAGTGGGCGCGGGCAGCTACGACAGCGCGAGTGGTGACTGCAAGCGCAGCACCCGCGCCTATCCGGCTCTCTGGAAGGCGGCCAACAACCCCGCGTCGTTCGCCTTCACCGCCTGCTCGGGAGCCAGGACCGGCGATGTCACCGCCGGTCAGCTGGGGCCGCTCAGCTCCGCCACCGACCTCGTCTCGATCTCCATCGGGGGCAACGACGCGGGCTTCGCCGATGTCATGACCACCTGCGTCCTGCAGTCCGAGGCCACATGCCTCAGCCGGATCGCCACCGCTCGCGCGTACGTCGACTCGACACTCCCCGGCAAGCTGGACGCCGTGTACTCGGCCATCAGCGCCAAGGCGCCCTCCGCACACGTCGTCGTCCTCGGCTATCCCCGCTTCTACAAGCTCGGCGGCAGCTGCATCGCCGGACTGAGCGAGGCGGAACGCTCCGCCATCAACGGCGCCTCCGACTATCTCAACGCCGCCACCGCCAAGCGTGCCGCCGACCACGGCTTCACCTTCGGTGACGTCTCCTCCACCTTCACCGGGCACGAGATCTGCTCGGGCAGCGCATGGCTCCACAGCGTGAACTGGCTCAACATCGGCGAGTCCTACCACCCCACCGCCGCCGGCCAGTCGGGCGGCTACCTCCCCGTCCTGAACGCCAAGGACTGAGCGGCACCGGGCCGCGCGCCGCACCGGGACCGCGTGACCGGGTCACGCACCGCACCGGGTCGCGCGTCCCGCCCGGGGAGGGGCCCTCTCTCGTGGGCCCCTCCCCGGGTCTCCCACAGTCGTGGCGCACATCCCCCGGGGTGCGCGCGGCCCGGCCTCGGCGCTGAGGGTGCCCAGGCCGGGCACGGAAACAGTCGCGCCGAGCCGGACCAACCCGTGCCGCAAACGGCTGGGTTACCGTAACGGCCCGTCAACACCCGTACACGGGTATGTAATCCTGCGGCCGGGATACACGAGTGTCGTCGCGGGACGATAGGGTTAACCTGCCCGGGCCGGGTGCCCTCGTACGGGTGGGGAGTGACATGGAACAGATAACGATGCGCAGCAGGCCGCGTGTGCCTGCCATCACATGTGGGAGCGGTGCGACCAGTTCGCGCCTCGACCGCCATCTCGCAGTGCTGGGCGGCCCCGCCGTTCCGCAGCGCGAGTCCGCGGAGGCGACGCTGCTGATGCTCGAGCTCACCTCGCGCGACGCGGCGCACACCCGCAGGAGCAGGAGCGCGCGTGTCTCGCTCTTCGCACCGCTGCGGCGACTGCGGCGTTCGCTCTTCGGCAGCCGCCGCTGACCGACGGCTGTCACGAACGGTCCGGCCCTCCGCTCAGGGTCGCGTCCACGATCACTCCGTCCCGGCGCAGTGCTGCTGTCTGCCCGTCCGTCATCCCCAGGGCCCGCAGCGTTGCGTCGGTGTGTTCCCCCAGCGCCGGTACGGCACCCATCGGAGCCGGCGCTCCGCCCGGCAGTGTGATCGGGGGAATCAGGGCCCGCAGCGCGCCGACAGGTGTGTCCACCTCCCGCCATCGGTCCCGCGCCGCCAGCTGAGGATGGGCGGCCACGTCCGCGACGGTGTTCAGCCGGGCGCAGGCGATTCCCGCCGCGTCCAGCCTCGCCAGCGCCTCCCCGCATGCCAGCCCCGCGAGCACGCCGCCCACGACCGCGTCCGTCCGCTCCCGGTTGGCCGTCCGCGCGGCGTTCGTCGCGAAGTCCGGATCGTCGGCCAGACCGGGCCGCTCCAGCACCTGTTCGGCGAGCCGGCGCCACTCCCGGTCGTTCTGCACGGAGAGCAGCAGCTGTTCGCCGTCGGCGGTCGTGTACGCGTCGTACGGTGCGATCACCGCGTGTGCGAGCCCCGTGCGGGCCGGGGCCGGGCCGCCGTGCATCGCGTGGTGCAGAGGATGGCCCATCCACTCGGCCAGCGAGTCCAGCATGGAGATCTCCACCGGGCCTCCGCGTCCTGTCGTGGCGCGCCTCAGCAGCGCGGCGAGCACGCCGGAGAAGGCGTACATCCCCGCGGCGATGTCCGCGGCGGGGACCCCCGCCTTGACGGGCCGCTCCGGCGTCCCGGTCACGGACACGAGGCCCGCTTCGCACTGGACGAGCATGTCGTAGGCCCGTTTGTGCGCGTACGGCCCGTCGGCGCCGTAGCCGGAGATGTCGACCGCCACCAGCCGGGGGTGCGCGGCGCACAGCGAGGCCGCGTCCAGGCCGAGTCTCGCCGCCGCCCCCTGGGCCAGGTTCTGCACGAACACGTCGGCGCCTGCGACGAGCCGGCGCACCACGTCCAGACCACGCGGATCCTTCAGGTCGATCGCGACGGACTCCTTTCCGCGGTTGCACCAGACGAAGTGGGAGGCGAGCCCCCGCGCCGCCGTGTCGTAACCGCGCGCGAAGTCGCCGCCGTCCGGACGCTCGATCTTGATGACGCGTGCGCCGAGGTCCGCGAGCTGCCGGGTCGCGAAGGGGGCGGCGACGGCCTGCTCGACGGCCACCACGGTGACGCCGTCCAGGGGGAGGGGCTGTGTGCTGCTCATGGGCAGCGTGCTTACCGTGTGCGCGGCGCCTTTGTCACGCGCCGTCCCGCGCGTACCGCCGCACCGTCAGCGGGACGAACACCGCGAGCAGGACCGCCGACCACGCCAGCGTCCCGGCCACGGGATGCGCGGACGGCCACGCGGCGCCGGCCGCCGGGGCCGCGTTGCCGAAGAGGTCGCGGGTGGCCGCCGCCAGGGCGCTGATCGGATTCCACTCGGCGATCGTCCGCAGCCACCCGGGCATGCCGTCGGTGGGGATGTACGCGCTGGAGAGCAGCGGAAGGACGAAGGTCGCGCTGCCGAGCTGGCCCGCCGCCTCCTCGTCGCGGATCAGCAGGCCGAGCCAGTAGCCCGCCCAGGACGTGCCGAACCGGAAGAGCAGAAGCAGTCCGAACGCGCCCGCGGCCCCGGCCGCACCGCCTTCGATGCGCCATCCCACCGCGAGTCCGACGAGCATCAGGGGGACCAGGCCGGCCGCGCTGGTCAGCACCTCGGCGGCGGTGGAGCCGAGCGGCACGGCGGCCCGGCTCATCGGCAGCGTACGGAAGCGGTCCATCACCCCCCGGTGGCAGTCCTGCGCCGCCTGGAACATGCCGGTCATGAGGCCGTTGGCGGCCGTCGCGGCCAGGAGCCCCGGCACCAGGAACGCGCGGTACTCCTGCCCCGGCACCGCCAGCGCGCTGCCGAAGACGTAGCCGAAGAACAGCAGCATGGTGATCGGCATGGTCTGGGTCAGGATCAGGACGCCGGGCGCGGCCTTGATCTTCTGCAGGTGGCGGCCGGTCATCGCCAGGCCGTCGGTGACCAGGGTGGTGCCCGTGGCGGGCGCCGGGTTGCGCTCGGGGACCAGGATCGTGTTCACGCCGCAGGCTCCTTCACCGTGTGGGTGTCCCCCCGGCCGGTCAGCCGGAGGAAGGCCTCGTCGAGGGTGGGTGCACGCAGACTCGCGTCGATCAGGGGGACGCCAGCCGTGTCCAGTTCGCGAACGATGCGCGGCAGGGTCAGAGCCGGGTCGGACGCGACGACACGGACGGTGCGGCGCTCGTGGTCGAGCACCGGTTCGGTGCCGGTCAACTGGTCGAGCACCGCGGCCGCGGCTCCGAGCGCCGAGGTGTCGGCGACGACGACCTCCGCGTAACCGCCGATGAGCGCCTTGAGTTCGGCGGGGGTGCCGCGGTGTGCGGCCCGGCCCCGGTCGATCAGCACGATGTCGTCCGCCAGCTGGTCGGCCTCCTCCAGATACTGGGTGGTGAGCAGGACCGTGGTGCCCCGCCCCGCCAGTTCGCGCACGGCCACCCAGATCTGGTTGCGGCTGTGCGGGTCGAGCCCGGTCGTCGGCTCGTCCAGGAAGAGCACCTGCGGGCGGGTGAGCAGGCCCGCCGCGAGGTCCAGCCGGCGGCGCATGCCGCCGGAGTAGGTACGGGCGGGGCGGTCGGCGGACCCGGTCAGCCCGAAGCGCTCCAGCAGTTCCTCGGCGCGTGCGTGGCCTGCCGCGCCCCGGAAGCGGAGCAGGCGCGCGAAGAGCCGCAGATTCTGCCGTCCTGAGAGCTCGCCGTCGATCGAGGTGTTCTGTCCGGTGACGCCGATCGCCGCGCGCACCGCCGCCGCCTCGCGGACCACGTCGTGACCGGCGACCCGGGCGTTGCCGCCGTCGGGTTCGGTCAGTGTGGTCAGCACCCGGACGGCGGTGCTCTTGCCCGCGCCGTTCGGCCCCAGCACACCGCAGACGGTGCCCTCGGCGACTGCGAGATCGAGCCCGCGCAGTGCGTGGACGTCTCCGTAACGCTTCTCCAGACCTTCACTAAGTACGGCGTACGTAGTTGTCATGCGACCACCGTAGCGCACTACGTACGGTGTACGTAACTACGATGGTGGAAGAGGTGATGACCGATGGTGGGGCGACCCGCTGTACCCGAAGTGATCTGGGCGCGCCCCGAGCGTGCGGGGCGTGGGCCCAAGCCTGCGTTCAGCCGTGCCGACATCGCGGCCGCCGCCGTCCGCATCGCCGACGCGGAGGGCCTCGACGCGGTGTCGATGCGCAAGGTGGCCGCCGGGCTCGGCTGCGGCACCATGTCGCTCTACAACTACGTCCCGCGCAAGGAGGACCTGTACGAGCTGATGTTCGACGCGGTCAGTGCCGGCTACGACCTGCCGGAGAAACCCTCCGGCGACTGGCGCGCCGACATCCTGGCCCTCGCCCACCAGTCGCGAGCGATGATGCACCGTCACACCTGGGTGCCCCGGCTGATGTCCCCGGTCTACGGATTCAGTCCGAACTCACTTCGCTACCTCGAGTACGCGCTCAGCTGTCTGGACGGGTTCGACGCCCGGTTCGGCGAGAAGATGGAACTCATCGCCATGGTCAACGGTGTCGTCACGACCTACGTGTCCAACGAGATCGCCACGGCGGAACGCAGCCGCTCGCTCCCCTGGTCCGAGGCGCAGGAGCAGGAGATCCGCACCCGCTATCTGATCGGCCGGATCGCGACCGGCAAGTATCCGCGCATGGCGGCCGGATTCGCCGAGGACCCCGGACCGATCGACCTGGAAGGGGTCTTCGACCGGGCTCTCGAACGTGTGCTGGACTCGTTCGACAGGTAGCCGCCGGCATCCGCCCGGAGCCGCTGCGCCGCCCGAGGGATCACAGCAGCACGAACTGCCCTTCGGGACCCTCCTCGTGGTGGTCCAGCACGGAGGCGGGCCGCCGCGAGGACCTGGGTGCGGGGAGTACGCCGGCCCCGCACAGCCCCTCCCGCGTCAGGCCCGGATCTCCGTCGAGCCGGTCCCTCAACGCCTCCTGCTGGGGCGCCAGCTCGTCGAGCAGGGCCAGGACCGTTATGAGTTCCAGCAAGTCGGAGGTCCACTCCTGCGGCCAGCCGGGCGGACGCAGTTCTGCCAGGCCCTCCGCCCCGGGCGGTGTGGTGCGGCGATCCCACCAGAGGTCCAGCACCCGCACCCCGTTCACCCGGAACTCCCAGGCGCCGGCGGGAACGGGGGAGATGCGACCGGTGCCGAGGGCCAGTGTCCCGGTCCCCCGGTCGTAGTCCAGTCCCTCGGGCCGTGGAGGGATCGCCACCCGCACATACGGGCGACGGCCCCCCGGCAGCCGCGGGCGCCCACCGCCGTGTGCCCCGCGCAGCTGCACCCGCAGTACCTCCCGGCCCAGCGCCACCCCCTCCTCCCACAGGTCCCCGCTCGCGGGCAGGGGTACGACGGGTCCGGACGGGGAGGGACGGGCGGCCGCCAGGACCCAGGCGAGCACGGACTCCGCGCCGGCGGCGCCCCCGTACCGGGAGCGCAGAAGATCCGGCAGACCCGGTGCGAGATTGGGTTCCTGCGCGCCCGGCCGCCGGTAGAGCGGCCTGATCCGGCCGGGGCGGCCCGCCGGTGAGTGGCCGTCGGGCAGCAAGGCCGTCACGGACAGCGCGGGCCCGCCGCCCTGCGGCACGTACCCGTGCTCGACGGCGAACAGCTGGTGTGCGTCGGCGACCCGCCACAGCTCGGGGCGGGCCGCGTCGAGCAGCCGGTGGTCGGGGATCATCCAGTGCTCGTCGAAGGGGCCGTGCAGAATCCGTACCGGCTCCGGATAGGGCCCCGGGTCCCGGGCGAAGCCGCCCGTGCCGGTGGACCGGCCCGGCAGCGCGGCGGCCGGGGTCAGCGGGGTACGGGAGGGGCTTGACCGGAACAGGCGCTCCTGCTCGGCGCCCTTCGCCCCCACCAGGAGATCCCATCGGGCCCGGAGCGAGGCCGCGTCCGGGGCCGTCACCCAGGCGCGCCCCGTTCTCAGGGGCCGCACCGACCAGGGCATGAGGTCGTCCAGCAGCGGGGGCCCGTCGCCCCCGCCGGCTCCGGCCGCCACCCGTGCTGCCACCGTGTCGTCCTTCCCCGTCGCCGCGTCCGCCGCCCCCGGCATCGTAACGACCGGCGGCCGTGGGCCGTCAGTGCGCGTCGACCGTCACGGAGAAGGAGAAGCGGTCGCCCCGGTACCGGATGCGGGCCACGTCCACCACGGTGCCCTCCACGTCGTACGTCACCCCGGTGTAGTGAAGGATCGGGCTGAGCAGCGGGACCTGCAGCAACTCCGCCGTCTCGGGGTCGGCGAGGCGGGCCTCGACGGTGTCGGTGATCCGGGAGATCCGCACGCCGACGGCGTCGCGCAGGACCTTGGTCATCGGCCACCGCTCCAGATCGGCCACGTCGAGCCCGGCCGCGATCTCGGGCCGTACCGCGTTCTCCGCCCAGTTGGTGGGCTCACCGGTGACGTCGTCGCAGCGCAGCCGCCGGTAACTGGCCACCTCGGCGCAGCCGGGGAAGTACTCGGCGAGGTCACCGGGGACGGGCGTCCGGCCGTGGCCGAGCACGGTCGTCCGCTCGCCCGACTGCTGGGCGACGATCGCGTCGATCGAACCCATCAGCTGGACCGGCGACACCCGCCGGGCGCGCGGCTCGATGAAGGTGCCGCGCCGCCGGTGCCTGCTGATGAGCCCCTCGCTCTCCAGCTCCTTGAGGGCCTGGCGCATCGTGAGCACGCTGACCCCGTAGTGCACCGCCAGCTGCTCCTCGGTGGGCAGCCGCGTCGAGGCGTCCTGCGGGCGCCCCAGTATGGAGGCCCGCAGGGACTGCGAGACCTGGTACCAGAGCGGCAGCTTCCGGTTCAGCACCAGGGAGTCGGGGGCGAAGCCGGGGGTGTGACGCAGTTCGTTCACCTGATTCATCCGGTCCACCTGGGCTCTCTGCGCGGTCGCCGGTCGTCGGGTCACGGCCGGAAGTTGCTGTTCAGACCCTGCCACACGTCGTCGTATCCACGCTGAAGGTGTCCAGCGCCGGCCGCCTGCGCGGTCGCCGTCACCGGCCAGCGCGTCTCGAACATGAACGCCAGGCCGTCGTCGATCCGCTGCGGCTTCAGCTCCGCCGCACTCGCCCGGTCGAAGGTCTCACGGTCCGGGCCGTGCGCCGACATCATGTTGTGCAGCGATCCGCCGCCCGGCACGAACCCGCCCGCCTTGGCGTCGTACGCACCCTCGATCAGGCCCATGTACTCGCTCATCACGTTGCGGTGGAAGTACGGCGGCCGGAAGGTGTCCTCACCGACCAGCCAGCGCGGGGCGAACAGCACGAAGTCGACACCGGCCAGACCGGGGGTGTCGGACGGCGAGGTCAGCACCGTGAAGATCGACGGGTCGGGGTGGTCGTAGCTGATGGTTCCGATGACGTTGAAGCGGTGCAGGTCGTAGACGTACGGCGTGTGGTTGCCGTGCCAGGCGACGACGTCGAGGGGCGAGTGGCCGTACGTCGCCGACCAGAGGTTGCCGCAGAACTTGTTGACCACCTCGACCGGGCCCTCGTGGTCCTCGAACGCGGCGACGGGCGCCAGGAAGTCGCGTGCGTTCGCCAGGCCGTTGGCGCCGATGGGTCCCAGGTCGGGGAGGACGAACGGCTGCCCGTAGTTCTCGCAGACATACCCCCGCGCGGTGGGGTCCAGCAGCTCGACGCGGAAGCGGACGCCTCGCGGGATCAGCGCCACGTGGCCCGGCTCGGCGCGCAGCAGGCCCAGCTCGGTGCGCAGCAGCAGCCCGCCCCGCTCGGGGACGATCAGGAGCTCCCCGTCGGAGTCGCTGAACACCCGGTCGGTCATGGAGGCGTTCGCGCTGTACAGGTGGACGGCCATGCCCGAGCGCTGCGCGGCGTCGCCGTTGCCGCCCAGCGTCCACAGTCCGGCCAGGAAGTCCGTGCCGGCCGCGGGGTCGGGCAGCGGGTCCCACCGCAGCCGGTTGGGGTCGGGGGCCGTCTCGGTGAAGGGGGCGGTGCGCAGCGTGCCGTTGTCGATGCGGGTGAAGGCGGGATGCGCGGCCGAGGGGCGGATCCGGTAGAGCCAGGAGCGGCGGTTGTGGGCCCGGGGTTCGGTGAAGGCCGACCCGCTGAGCTGCTCCGCGTACAGCCCTAGGGGTGCGCGCTGCGGGGAGTTACGACCGTGCGGCAGGGCTCCCGGCACGGCCTCCGAGCTGTGCTCGTTGCCGAAGCCGGATGTGTAGGCGAGGCCGTCCGCCGTCTTTCTCGCCTGCTCGATGCCACTCATCATGCGCTCCCGGTGGATTGGGGACCGCGTGGATCCCCCCGAAGGATCCCCTGGCGAAGATTCCTATGGATCACCGTAGGAATCGAAAGGCGGCCCGTCAACGGCATACCGGCATCATGGGGACCGTGTCCCGTGCTCATACGAACCTCCGACGCGTCCCCGTGCAGCAGCGCAGCGCCGACCGTCTCGCCCGGATCCTCGACGCCGGCGCCGAACTCCTCGACGGAGGCGGCTACGAGCAGCTGTCCACCCGGGCGGTCGCCGGCCGCGCCGGGGTGCCCATCGGCTCCGTCTACCGCTTCTTCCCGAACAAGAGAGCGCTCGTCGACGCCCTGGCCGAACGCAATCTTCAGGTCTACGCCGAACGTGTCACCGGCAGACTCGCGGACATCCCGGAGCAGGAGTGGTGCGCGGCCATCGACGCCGTGCTCGACGAGTACCTGGCGATGAAGCGCTCCGTGCCCGGGTTCGCCCTGGTGGACTTCGGCCTGCCCGTCCCCGTCAACGGCCCGCTCGACGACGTGAACCGGCTCGTGGCGGCCCGCCTCGCGGAACTGCTCTCCGGGCACCTCGGACGGCGGCGCGACGGGGCCGCCGACGACCCCGAGCTGCTCCGCACGGTCCTGGTCTGCGTGCAGGCCGCCGACGCGCTGCTCCAACTCGCCTTCCGGGCCGACCCGGAGGGGGACCCGGACCTCATAGGGGAGACCCGGGTTCTGCTCCGGGCCTATCTCGCCAGGGTCCTCGCCTGACTCTGCTGCCCCGCGAGGCAACCGGCGGCGCGAACACCTCGCCACCATCCGTACCGGTCGGTATGCTCGGTCCCGCCGGGAACCCGCGCCCGCCGTGCGCGCCGTGGGACGCCGGACGACGCCCGCGTGCCACCGCCGCCGCCCCGGGGAGGGCCCATGTCCCACGAAACCCGCACCGCTCTGCGTGTCTGCCCGCTCTGCGAAGCCACCTGCGGACTCACCCTCACCATCGAGGGGACGACCGTCACCGGGGCCCGAGGTGACCGCGACGACGTCTTCAGCCAGGGCTTCATCTGCCCCAAGGGTGCGTCCTTCGGGGGCCTCGACGCGGACCCCGACCGGCTGCGCGCCCCGCTCGTCCGCACGGACGGCGTCCTGCGCGAGGCGACATGGCGCGAAGCCTTCGACGTCATCGCCGAGAAGATCCCCGCCCTGATCGAGTCGCACGGCAAGCAGGCGGTCGGGGTCTTCCTCGGCAACCCCAACGTCCACACGATGGCGGGCGCGCTCTATCCTCCGCTGCTGCTCTCCGCGCTCGGCACCCGCAACGTCTTCACCGCGAGCACCCTGGACCAGATGCCCAAACACGTCTCCAGCGGACTGCTCTTCGGCGACGCCCAGGCGATCCCCGTACCCGACCTGGACCGCACCGCGCACCTGCTGCTGATCGGCGCCAACCCCCTGGAGTCCAACGGCAGCCTGTGCACGGCCGCCGACTTCCCCGGCAAGCTCAAGGCGCTGCGCAGGCGCGGCGGCACCCTCACCGTCATCGATCCCCGCCGCACCCGCACCGCACGGCTGGCCGACCGGCACGCCGCCATCCGGCCCGGCACCGACGCCCTCCTGCTCGCCGCGCTCACCCAGGTCCTCCTTGACGAGAAGCTCGCCGATCCGGGGGCGCTCGCCGGACACCTCGACGGGTACGACGAACTGGCCGAGGCCATCGCCGACTTCACCCCCGAGGCGGTGTCCGGGGCGTGCGACCTGGAACCGGACACCATCCGGGCGATCGCCCGCGAGCTGGCCGCCGCCCCCGCCGCCGCCGTATACGGCCGCATCGGCAGCTGCACCGTGGAGCACGGGACGCTGGCCAGCTGGCTCGTCGACGTGCTCAACATCCTCACCGGCAACCTCGACCGCCCGGGCGGCGCGCTCTTCCCGCTCTCCGCGACCGGACGCGCGCCCCGCGCCGCCACCCCCGGAAAGGGTTTCGCCCTCGGCCGCTGGAGGAGCCGGGTCTCGGGACACCCCGAGGCCAAGGGCGAACTGCCCGTCGCCGCGCTGGCCGAGGAGATCGAGACCCCGGGGGAGGGGCGGATCCGGGCCCTGATCGTCATCGCGGGCAACCCCGTGCTGTCCGCACCCGACGGCGACCGGCTGGACCGGGCGCTCGCCGACGGCGTCGACTTCATGGTCAGCGTCGATCCGTACCTCAACGAGACCGCGCGCCACGCCGACGTCGTACTGCCTCCGCCGCCGCCCTCGCAGAGCGCCCACTTCGACTTCGCGTTCAACTCCCTCGCCGTACGCAACCAGGTCCGCTACAGCCGCCCGGCCGTGCCCCTGGAAGCGGACAGGATGGCCGAGAGCGAGATCCTCGCCCGGCTGATCCTCGCCGTCGGAGGCACGCACGGGGCGCCGCCCGAGGCCGTCGACGAGCTGGCAGTCTCCACGGCGCTCGCGAAGGCGGGGGCCCCCGAGTCCCTCGCCGCGGACCTGACCGGCGCCACGGGGGCGGAGCGGCGCCTCGACCTGATGCTGCGCCTCGGCCCCTACGCCCTGACGCTGGAGCAGGTCCTCGCGCACCCGCACGGGATCGACCTCGGCCCACTCAAGCCACGCGTCCCCGAGGTGCTCAGGACCCGCAGCGGGCGCATCGAGCTGTTCCCGGCACCGATCGCCGCCGACCTGCCCAGGCTGCGCGCGTCGCTCGGCGCGCGGCCGGAGGGGCTCGTCCTCGTCGGCCGGCGCCACCTGCGGTCCAACAACAGCTGGATGCACAACGTCGCAGCGCTCCGCGGGGGTTCGAACGTCTGCACCCTGCAGATCCACCCCGACGACGCGGCCCGGATCGGGCTCGCCGAGGGCGACACCGCCCGGATCACCGCGGCGGGTGGGGAGGTCGAGGCCCCCGCCGAGATCACCGACTCGGTCCGGACCGGAGTCGTGAGCCTTCCGCACGGCTGGGGCCACAGCCGTCCGGGCACGCGCATGGCGGTCGCGGGGTCGGAGCCGGGTGTCAACGTGAACCAGCTCCTGGACGGCACCCTGCTGGACCCGCTGTCCGGCACCTCGGTGCTCAACGCCGTCCCGGTGTCCGTCACGCCGAGTCGCTGACCTGGGCTTTTGCTCGTATTGCTCACGCGTCGACATCTTGTTGACGCTGCTTCGGGGCCCCTAACGTCATCCGGACCGCCGGCACCGGTGAGAGTACGAAGGCGAACGTGAGGCAGCCCCTATGTTGACCATCCTCGGCTTTGGCATGATCGCGACCTTCCTGGTCCTGATCATGACGAAGAAGATGTCGCCGATCGCGGCGCTCGTCCTGATCCCCGCCCTGTTCTGCGTGGCCGTCGGGCAGGGCGCCGAGCTCGGTGACTACGTCATCGAAGGGGTCGGCACCCTCGCGCCGACCGCGGCGATGCTGATGTTCGCCATCGTCTACTTCGGCGTGATGATCGACGTCGGCCTGTTCGACCCGATCGTCCGGGCCATCCTGCGCTTCTGCAAGGCCGACCCGATGCGGATCGTCGTCGGCACGGCCCTGCTCGCGGCGGTCGTCTCGCTGGACGGCGACGGGTCCACCACCTTCATGATCACGGTCTCGGCGATGTACCCGCTCTACAAGCGGCTGAAGATGAGCCTGGTCGTGATGACGGGCGTCGCCGCCACCGCGAACGGGGTCATGAACACCCTTCCCTGGGGCGGGCCCACCGCCCGGGCGGCCACCGCGCTCAAGGTGGACGCCGCCGACATCTTCGTCCCCATGATCCCGGCCCTCGCGGTCGGCCTCCTCGCCGTCGTCCTGCTGGCCTGGGTCCTCGGCCGCCGCGAACGCGCACGGCTCGGGACCCTCGGCCTCGACCAGCGCGCCGGCGAACCCGAGTCCCTCCTCGTCGGCTCCGGCGGCGGCGACCGGCCCGCCAGGAGCGGTGCCACCCCGAAGCGCACCGGAGGCGCCGCGGACGCGCCGGGCGCCGAAGGAGGCACACGGGGCGTGGACGGCCCCGAAGAGGGTCCCGAGGACGAGGAGTTCCAGGGGCTCGACCCCCGCAGGTCCACCCTGAGGCCCAGGCTCTACTGGTTCAACGCCGGCCTCACGGTGGCGCTGCTGACCGCGATGATCATGGAGCTCATGCCGATCCCGGTGCTCTTCCTCCTCGGCGCGGCCCTCGCCCTCACGGTCAACTTCCCGCACATGCCCGACCAGCGGGCGCGGATCGCCGCGCACGCCGACAACGTCCTCAACGTCTCGGGCATGGTCTTCGCCGCGGCCGTCTTCACCGGCGTGCTCACCGGCACCGGCATGGTCGATCACATGGCGGACTGGCTCGTGGGCGCGATCCCCGAGGCGATGGGCCCGCACATGGCGCTCGTCACCGGCCTCCTGAGCCTCCCGCTCACCTACTTCATGTCGAACGACGGCTTCTACTTCGGTGTCCTGCCCGTGCTCGCCGAGGCCGGTGCCTCCCACGGCGTCTCCTCGCTGGAGATCGCCCGCGCGTCCATCGTGGGGCAGCCGCTGCACATGTCGTCCCCGCTCGTACCCGCCGTCTTCGTCCTGGTCGGCATGGCCAAGGTCGAGTTCGGCGACCACACCCGCTTCACCGTCAAATGGGCCGTGCTGACCTCGCTCGTGGTCCTCGGCGCGGGAATCCTCTTCGGAATCATCTGATGCCCGGCGAACCACGGCCCGGCAGGGGCTGGCTGCTCCGCCTCGTCATCGCCTTCGCCTTCGCGCAGGGGGCGGTGTCGATGGCGCGGCCCGCCGTCTCCTACCGGGCCCTCTCGCTCGGCGCCGACGAACGTGCCGTCGGCGTCATCGCGGGTGTCTACGCGCTGCTGCCGCTCCTCGCCGCCGTACCCCTCGGACGGCGGACCGACCACGGCCGCTGCGCACCCCTGCTGCCCCTCGGCGTCGTCCTGATCGGCGGCGGCTGCGCCCTCAGCGGCGCCTCGGGCTCGCTCCCGGTCCTGGCCGCCTGGAGCGGAGTGATGGGCCTCGGCCACCTGTGTTTCGTCATCGGCGCCCAGTCGCTCGTCGCCCGGCAGTCGGCCCCGGCCGAACAGGACCGCGATTTCGGCCACTTCACCATCGGCGCCTCCCTGGGCCAGCTCATCGGGCCGATCGCCGCAGGCTGCCTGGTCTCCGAGCGGGACGGGGCCATGGCCCGCACGAGCGCTCTCGCCCTGCTCGTCTCGGCGGCCGTCGCCGCGGTCTCCCTCACCTGGCTGTGGCGCATCGAGCACGTGCGGTCCGCCTCCCCGCCCCCGCGGGGAGCCGTGAAGGTACCGGTCGGCGGCATCCTGCGGAGCAGAGGGGTCCTGGCGGGCATCTTCGTCAGCCTCGCCGTGCTGAGCGCCACGGACATCCTCACCGCCTACCTGCCGGTCGTCGGCGAGGACCGCGGGATCGCGCCCGCCACCGTGGGTCTTCTCCTCAGTCTGCGGGCGGCCGCGACCATCGCCTGCAGACTTGTCATGACGCCGATGCTGCGCCTGCTCGGCCGGGCAGCCCTGCTCTCCGTGACCTGCCTGGCCGGCGGCCTCCTCTGTGCGGCGGTGGCGCTGCCCGTACCCGTCGGGGCGCTCGCCGTCGTGCTCGGCGCCCTGGGCTTCTGCCTCGGCGTCGGCCAGCCGCTGTCCATGACCACAGTCGTCCGGGCGGCTCCCGCGGCGGCCCGCTCGACCGCCCTCGCGCTCAGGCTGACCGGCAACCGGCTGGGTCAGGTCGCCGCCCCCGCGTCGGCCGGCCTGATCGCCGGACTCGCGGGCACGGCGGCGCCGTTCGTGATGCTGGGTGCCCTGCTCCTCACGGCCGCGGGGCTCGGCCTGCGGAGCGGCGGGGCCGGGGACGCGCCCGGCCCCGCACCCGTCCCCGGCGAGCGTGCCCGGGCAGGGCGGAACCCCGGCTGAGCCCCCCGGCCGCCGTCCCGCGCCTGTGGCCACGCGGCGAGCAGGCACCGGGACATCCGCGGCGAGCCGTGCGACCCGTGGGCCCGTCACGCGTGACCTGTGTCTCCGGCCGTTCCCTGGCGCCGAAAAACTAACAGCGCTAGTTTGGGGCCGGGACGGCATCCGTCCGTACGACGCACGGCTTCGGCGGCAGGCACAGCGAGCCCGGGAGGGGCAGCCATGAAGGCGCATGACGGGATGTACATCGGCGGGGAGTGGCGGCCCGCCGCGGGAAAGGACACGATCGCGGTCGTGAACCCGGCGGACGAGCAGGTCATCGGACACGTCCCGGCGGGCACCGCCGAGGACGTCGACGCCGCGGTGCGCGCCGCCCGCGCGGCCTTCCCCGGCTGGGCCGCAACCCCGCCCGCCGAGCGCGCCGCCCGGCTCACGGCCCTGCGCGACTCGCTCGCGGCCCGCGCGGACGAGATCGCCGAGACCGTCACCGCCGAACTCGGCTCACCGCTCCCGCTGTCCCGGGCGGTGCACGCGGGCGTACCGGTGCTCGTGGCAGGTTCGTACGCGGAACTGGCCGCCTCCCACGCCTTCGAGGAGAAGCTGGGGAACTCCACCGTCCTGCTGGAGCCCGTCGGCGTCGTCGGGGCGATCACGCCCTGGAACTACCCCCTGCACCAGATCGTCGCCAAGGTGGCCCCCGCGCTCGCCGCCGGCTGCACCGTCGTCCTGAAGCCCGCCGAGGACACCCCGCTCACCGCGCAGCTCTTCGCCGAGGTCACCCAGGAGGCCGGCCTGCCCGCCGGAGTCTTCAACCTGGTCACCGGGACCGGTGCCGTCGCGGGTCAGGCGCTCGCCGGGCACGAGGACGTCGACCTCGTGTCGTTCACCGGGTCCACCGCGGTCGGCAGGCAGATCGGCGCCACCGCGGGCGCCGCCGTGAAGCGTGTCGCCCTGGAGCTCGGCGGCAAGTCCGCCAACGTGATCCTGCCGGGCGCCGACCTCGCCAAGGCCGTCAACGTCGGCGTCGCCAACGTGATGTCCAACTCCGGCCAGACGTGCAGCGCCTGGACCCGGATGCTCGTCGACGCGGAGCGCTACGAGGAGGCCGTGGCACTCGCCGCGGCGGCCGTCGCCAAGTACGTCCCCGGGGAGCGCGTCGGCCCCGTCGTCAACGCCAAGCAGCAGGACAGGGTGCGGGGTTACATCGAGAAGGGCGTCGAGGAGGGGGCCCGACTGGTCGCGGGAGGCCCCGAGGCACCCAAGGAGCGGGGCTACTACGTCAGCCCCACCGTCTTCGCCGACGTCACCCCGGACATGACCATCGCGCAGGAGGAGATTTTCGGCCCGGTGCTCTCGATCCTGCGGTACGAGGACGAGGACGACGCCCTGCGGATCGCCAACGACACCGTGTACGGGCTGGCCGGAGCCGTATGGGCGGCCGACGACGACGAGGCCGTGGCCTTCGCCCGCCGCATGGACACCGGGCAGGTCGACATCAACGGCGGGCGCTTCAACCCCCTCGCCCCCTTCGGCGGCTACAAGCAGTCGGGGGTCGGTCGCGAACTCGGCCCGCACGGCCTCTCCGAGTACCTCCAGACCAAGTCCCTCCAGTTCTGAGTCCCACGCCGATCCGCCGAGGAGTCAATTCGTGGTCCGCGCCGCCGTACTGCCCGCCGTCGGTTCTCCCCTGGAGATCACCGACATCGAACTCCCGCAGCCCGGCCCCGGCCAGGTGAGCGTCAGGCTCACCGCCGCCGGGGTCTGCCACTCCGACCTGTCCCTGTCCAACGGCACCATGCGGCTGCCGGTCCCCGCCGTCCTCGGCCACGAGGGCGCCGGTACGGTGCTCGCCGTCGGCGAGGGTGTCACCCACGTCGCCACGGGCGACCCCGTGGTCCTCAACTGGGCGCCGTCCTGCGGGGTGTGCTTCCACTGCGGGATCGGCGAGGTCTGGCTCTGCGCCGACGCGCTGAAGGGCGCAGCCCGCGTCCACGCCCGTACGGCCGACGGGACCGAGCTGCACCCGGGGCTCAACGTCGCCGCGTTCGCCCAGGAGACCCTCGTCGCCGCGAACTGCGTGCTGCCCGCCCCGGACGGCATCCCGCTCGACGACGCCGCCCTGCTCGGCTGCGCCGTCCTGACCGGATACGGCGCGGTGCACCACTCCGCCCGGGTGCGCGAGGGCGAGAGCGTCGTCGTCTTCGGGATCGGCGGCGTGGGCCTCGCGGTCCTGCAGGCGGCCCGGATCGCGGGGGCGTCGAGGATCATCGCCGTCGACGTGTCACCGGAGAAGGAGGAACTGGCCCGCCGGGCCGGCGCCACCGACTACGTCGTCGCCTCCGACACCACCCCCCGTGCCGTACGCAAACTCACCGGCGGTCAGGGCGCGGACGTGGCCGTGGAATGCGTCGGGCGGCCCGCCACGATCCGGGGGGCCTGGGAGTCCACCCGCAGGGGCGGCCGGACCACGGTCGTCGGCATCGGCGGCAAGGACCAGACGGTGTCGTTCAACGCCCTGGAGATCTTCCACTGGGGCCGCTCGCTGACCGGCTGCGTCTACGGCGACAGCGTGCCCGAGCGCGATCTGCCGGTGCTGGCCGAGCACATCCGCGCGGGCCGTTTCGACCTCTCGATGATGGTCACCGAGCGGATCGCGCTCGAGGACATCCCGGCGGCCTTCGAGAACATGGTCGCGGGCAAGGGCGGACGCGCGCTGGTGGTCTTCTGACCGGATGTGAGGAACCGGACGTGAGGAGCCGGGGTGGCGCGTCGCCGCCCCGCCCTCGCGTCGCTCTCGGGAGCCACCCCTTCGGCCGTGCGTCGGGCCGCGACGATTCCCCCTGAGCGGCCGAGGTCCCGCACGGCCTCCGTCCTCAGGGTCGGTCCACCGCCGCGTGCTCGGCCTCGGCGGGCGGCTTGACCGCCACCTGCTCCGTCACCGCGGGCGGGTCCGCCACGACCGCCCGGCCGCCGGACGTGCCGCCCCGCCGCCCACGGGTCCGTGAGACCGCCACCCCGGCCAGGCACAGCAGCCCGCCCCCCACGGTGAGCAGCGCGGGAACCTCGTCGAGCAGGACCCACGACATCAGCACCACCAGGGCGGGTACCGCGTACGTCGTGGCGCCCATCCGCCCCGCGGTCGTCCTCGCCAGGGCGTACGCCCACGTCGTGAAGGCCAGGGCCGTAGGGAACACGCCGAGGTAGACCATGTTCAGGGTGGCCGACAGCGGGGCGTGGGCCGCCTCGGAGACGAGCACCCCGCTGAACGGCAGGCAGGCGGCCGTACCGATCAGGCAGCCGAACGTGGTGATCTGCAAGGGGGAACCGTGCCGCAGCGCGGGCTTCTGGATGACCACCCCGCCCGCGTACGACAGTGCGGCCAGCAGGCACAGGAGCACGCCCAGCACGGAGGAACCGCCGTGGCCCGACATCGACAGGCCGACGACGACGGCCCCCGCGAACGAGACGCCCATGCCGGTCAGGAGCCGGCGCGGCAGGCTCTCCCCGAAGAGCTTGGCGCCCAGCAGCGCCATCAGGATCGGCCCGATGTTCACGATCATGGCCGCCGTACCCGCGTCGACCTGCTGTTCACCCCAGTTGAGCACCATCATGTAGAGCCCGAACCACAGCAGCCCGGATCCGACGATGCCGGGCCACGCCGCCCGCGACGGCAGCCCCTCGCGGCGCAGCAGGAGGATCGCGCCGAGGGTCAGCGAGCCCGCGAGCAGCCGGCCCAGGGCCAGTGCGCCGGGGGAGTAGGCCTCGCCGGCGCTGCGGATGGAGACGAAGGCCGAGGCCCAGAGGAGCACGGTGGTGCAGGCTGCGGCCGGGGCGCGCCAGTCGCGTACCGGTGGGGAGGCCACAGGTGGTGGCGGTGTCGAGGTCATGACGACGACCGTAGGGCCGTCACGCTTCGGGGCCCACCGAATTGTCAGGGAGCGTCAATTGACGCCGCCTCGACTCCCCGGAGCGTGGACAGCGCTTGCCGCCCCGGGCGGGTCGCCCGCACCGCTCTCCCGGTCCCGACCCCGCTCGCACCATCCGGCGTCCAGCCGGGGCGCGATCGGGTCGTGCGTCGTACGGGCCATGCGTCAGGAACCGTTCGGTGGCGGCCGAACCGCACGGCCGGCCGCTGCCTGCTCGTACTGCAGTTCCAGGCCGTCCAGCAGAGCGCGCAACCCGGTCTCGAACGCGCCCTCGTCGACCTGCTGACGGCGGTCGGCCAGCAGGTGGGCCTGGCCGAGGTGGGGGTAGTCGGCGGGGTCGTACGCGGTCTCGTCGTCGACGAATCCGCGCGCGAAGGAGCCGAGGGCCGAGCCGGTGATGAAGTAGCGCATCAGCGCGCCGATGTAGGTGGCCTGCGAGGGCGGCCAGCCCGCCCGGACCATGGCGCCGAAGACCGCGTCGGCGACCCGCAGGCCGGCCGGGCGGCGGCCCGGGCCCTGGGCGAGCACCGGCACGATGTGCGGGTGCGCGGCGAGCGCCGCCCGGTAGGAGACGGCCCAGTCGTGCAGGGCGGCGGGCCAGTCGCGCGGGTCGGACTCCTCGAACATCGACAGGTCGACCTGTGCCGAGACGGCGTCGGCGACCGCGTCGAGGATCTCGTCCTTGTTCCGGAAGTGGTTGTAGAGCGAGGGCCCGCTGACCCCGAGTTCCGCGGCGAGGCGCCGGGTCGAGACCGCGCCCAGTCCCTCGGCGTCCACGAGCGCGCGCGCCGCCTCGACGATGCGGTCTCTGCTCAGGAGGGGCTTGCGCGGTCGGGCCATGCGGCACATAGTAGGGCCTGCGAATCAAAAACTAGCGGTGCTAATTTAAAGTGGGGTGTCGCAGGATGAACCTGGAGCTGAGCGAGGAGCAGGAAGCCGTCCGGCAGCTCGCCGAGGACTTCGTCGCACGGGAGATCACCCCGCATGTCGTCGAGTGGGACCGTGCCGAAAGTGTCGACAAATCGATCGTGAAGAAGCTTGGCGCCCTGGGCTTCCTGGGGCTGACCATTCCCGAGGAGTACGGCGGTTCCGGCGGCGACCACCTCGCGTACTGCCTGGTCACCGAAGAGCTCGGGCGCGGGGACTCCTCCGTGCGCGGCATCGTGTCCGTATCGCTCGGGCTCGTCGCCAAGACCATCGCGTCCTGGGGGAGCGAGGAGCAGAAGCGGCGGTGGCTGCCGCCCCTCACCGCGGGCGACGCCGTGGGCTGCTTCGGCCTCACCGAACCGGGCACGGGCTCCGACGCCGGCAACCTCACCACCCGTGCCGTGCGCGACGTAGGGGGCACCTCACGCTCGAGCGAGGCCGGGAGTGGGGGAGAGTACGTGCTCAACGGCACCAAGATGTTCATCACCAACGGCACCTGGGCCGACGTGGTCCTGCTCTTCGCCCGCACCGGCGACGCCCCGGGGCACCGGGGGATCTCCGCGTTCCTGGTGCCGGCCGACTCCCCGGGTCTGACCCGGCGTACGGTCCACGGCAAACTCGGGCTGCGCGGCCAGGCCACCGCCGAACTGGTCCTGGAGGACGTCCGCGTCCCCGCCTCGGCCATGTTGGGCCCCGAGGGGAAGGGCTTCTCCGTCGCCATGTCCGCCCTCGCCAAGGGGCGGATGTCCGTCGCGGCCGGCTGCGTCGGGATCGCCCAGGCCGCACTGGACGCGGCGGTGCGCTACGCGGGCGAACGCGAGCAGTTCGGCAAGCCCATCGCCAGCTACCAACTGGTCCAGGAGCTCATCAGCGACATCTCCGTGGACGTCGACGCCGCCCGGATGCTGACCTGGCGCGTGGCCGACCTCGTCGACCGGGGGCAGGACTTCGCCACCGCGGCGTCGACGGCCAAGCTCTTCGCCTCCGAAGCCGCGGTGCGCGCCGCCAACAACGCGCTCCAGGTCTTCGGCGGCTACGGCTACATCGACGAGTACCCCGTCGGCAAGCTCGTCAGGGACGCCCGCGTGATGACCCTGTACGAGGGCACCAGCCAGATCCAGAAGCTCATCATCGGCCGCGCCCTGACGGGCGTCTCCGCCTTCTGAGCGGTGCCGCGCCCGGGCCGGTCCCCCGGGGCCGGCCCCGTCTCCTTGAGTACTCACTGAGTACGCCGACGGATACCGGCGGCCGGCGGCGCGCCGGATGCTGTGGCACATGAGTGAGACAACATCGGTCAAGCAGCAGAACACCGCCGCCTTCTACGGCCAGGCCGTCCTCTCCTTCGGCGTGGCGATCGGGGCCGTGGCCCTCGGCATCTTCTTCCTCGACGCCGACGCCTGGGTGCGGGCCTTCCTCGCCATCGGCGTCCTCTATCTCGTCACCTCGTGCTTCACCCTCGCCAAGGTCATCAGGGACCGGCAGGAGGCGGGCCAGATCGTGAGCAGGGTCGACCAGGCCCGGCTGGAGAAGATCCTCGCCGAGCACGATCCCTTCCAGAAGCTCTGACGATCTCCGCCTCCGGCGGTCTAAGCGCTTGCTCAGGTTCGCGGTATGGTGTTCGTCCTGCCAGCGGAAAGGGGCACGTGGCGATGAGCACGGCGGAGGAGACCGACGGCGAGAACACGCCGTGGAGCGAGGTCACGCCCGAGGCGGCCAGGCGGCTGCTCGTCGCGGCCGTCGAGGCGTTCGCCGAACGTGGCTACCACGCGACCACCACCCGGGACATCGCCGGCCGTGCGGGGATGAGCCCGGCCGCTCTCTACATCCACTACAAGACGAAGGAAGAGCTGCTCCACCGGATCAGCCGGATCGGCCACGACCGGGCGCTGCTCCTCCTGGAGACGGCCGCCGGCAGCGGTGGCACCGCGTCCGAGCGGCTCGCCGACGCGGTGCGGTCCTTCGTCAGCTGGCACGCCGAGCGGCACACCACGGCGCGCGTGGTGCAGTACGAGCTGGAGGCCCTGGCCGAGGAGCACCGCACGGAGATCGTCGCCCTGCGCCGCAGGACCGACGCCGTGGTGCGCCGCATCATCGGCGAGGGCGTCGAGGCCGGCGAGTTCGACGTCCCCGACGTGCCGGGCACCACGCTGGCCGTGCTCTCTCTCTGCATCGACGTCGCGCGCTGGTTCAACGCGCAGGGCAGCCGGACCCCCGAGGAGGTCGGCACGCTCTACGCGGACCTCGTCCTGCGGATGGTGGGCGCCCAGAAGTGACGCCGGGCTCCCCCGGGGGCCCGGCGCCTCCCGCCGCTCAGAAGTAGTAGCGCGACACGGACTCCGCGACACAGGCGGGCTTGTCGCCGCCTTCGCGTTCGATGGTGACGAGGGCGGTCACCTGGACGCCGCCACCCGCCTCCTCGACGCTCTTGAGCACCGCCGTGGCGCGCAGCCGCGAACCGACGGGGACGGTCGAGGGGAAGCGGACCTTGTTGGTCCCGTAGTTGATGCCCATCTTCGCGCCGTCCACCTGCAGGATCTGCGGGACGAGGACCGGCAGCAGCGACAGCGTCAGGTAACCGTGCGCGATCGTCGTGCCGAAGGGGCCGGCCGCGGCGCGTTCAGGGTCCACGTGGATCCACTGGTGGTCACCCGTGGCCTCGGCGAACTGGTCGATCCGCTTCTGCTCGATCTCCAGCCAGTCGCTGTGACCGAGTTCCTGGCCCACTCCGTCCCGCAACTCCTGAGCGGACGTGAAGATCTTCGGCTCTGCCATGTTCCTGGTCCCTGCCTTCCGGCTGTCTGTCGTCATGTCCGGGCAATGTCTAAGCGCTTGCTCAGCATGGTTGGGCCGCGCTTCCGTGTCAACGACGAACCGGCCGGGTTCCGCAAGTGAGGGGCGGGCGGGGACACACGGCCACTAGCGTGGGAGGAGTGCCACAGATCCCGCAGACCTACCAAGAACTCACCGTCGGCCAGCTCTCCGCCCGGAGTGGTGCCGCGGTGTCCGCCCTGCACTTCTACGAGTCCAAGGGCCTGATCAGCAGCAGTCGCACCAGCGGCAACCAGCGCCGTTACACCAGGGACGCGCTGCGCCGGGTGGCGTTCGTCCGCGCGGCCCAGCGGGTGGGCATCCCGCTGGCCACCATCAGGGACGCGCTGGCCGAACTGCCCGAGGAGCGCACGCCGAACCGCGAGGACTGGGCGCGGCTCTCCCGGGCGTGGCGCTCGGAGCTCGACGAGCGCATCAAACAACTGGGGCGGCTGCGCGACCACCTCACCGACTGCATCGGCTGCGGATGCCTGTCGCTGGAGACCTGCGTGCTGTCCAACCCCGACGACGTGTTCGGCGACCGCCTGACCGGATCGCGTCTCATGCCGGAAAGGGGCACGGCGAAGCGCCCCTGAGCGCGCCGGGCTCCGTCCGGCGTGCGTGCGCGACGGCCCCGCGCGGGGCTGCCCGCGCGACCGCGCCCCGGGCGGCTGGTGTCTCGGGGAGGGCACTCAGGCCGCCGACGCCGCCAGGTCCCTGGACCGTACCCCCCGGGCCCTGGCCAGCGCGCCCGCCGTCAGGACCGGCCCGGGGACCACGATCCCGCACCGCGTGCAGACCGGACCGGCCCCGGGTTCGCGGTCCAGGTCCTGCCGCCAGACGATTCCGGTCCCGGTACAGACCGGACACGCCGTGCCGGGTTCGGAGCCGAGGGCCGAGATCAGCCTGCCCAGGACCTCGGCCAGGGGTGCGCTCGGGTGGACCTCCGGATCGCCGCAGTGCGCGATGCCGTATCCGCCCCAGGTCCTGCGGTGCCAGTCGTCGAAGGTGCCGGGCCTGCGCAGCCCGTCGTGCTTCTCACGGCGCCGCCGCTCGGCGAAGCCCGTCTCGTACACGAGCCAGACGGCCCGTGCCTCCTCCAGTTCCTCCAGCGCGTGGATCAGTCGCGCCGGGTCGGGGGCCCGGTCCTCGGGCCCGATCCCGTGCCGGGCGCACAGGTGATCCCAGGTCGCCCGGTGACCGTACGGGGCGAATCGCTCCAGGCATTTGCGCAGCGAATACCGCCGCAAAGCCAGATCGCCCCGCGGATCGCGGACCTGTCTCGCAAGACTCCGGAAACCGGCCATGGCACTGCCACCTCCGTCGCTCGTACTTCGGCGTCAAGGGATGGACGTACGACTGCCCGATTCGGCTCCATCGAAAGGTGAAATGCGTCCACGGATCGAGACGGACCGTGTGAGACCGTGCACAGCCGTGTGTCGATTCGGAAAAAGTGACTGATGTTCATCTTACCGACGGGGCGTACCGCCAGTAACCTCCGGCGCATCGGCCACCCGGAGGAGCACGCATGCCCCCACGCACCCGCACGCTCGGAGCCGCCGCAGTCGCGGCCGTTCTCGCTCTCGGAACGTCCCTGCTCGCCTCGGCTCCCGTCGCCGGAGCGGCACAACCGAAACCCCTCGCCGTCACCGACCACTGCGCGAACCAGTGCGCGGACATCCTGCCGCCCGGCGAGAACGGCAACGCGACCCTCGTCGAGATCCTCGGCAACAAGGCGTTCGGCACCCATCCCGCGCACAGCGACGACCAGCTCGACCGCTACAACGGTCTGGTCGCGGGCCACACCGGCCTCACCGACCAGAAACTGACCGACTTCTTCAACGACGCCTCCTTCGGTGTCGCCGCGAACCAGGTGGAATCCGTCATCTCGCCGCGCGAGGACGTCACCATCACCCGCGACAGGAAGAGCGGCGTGCCGCACATCAAGGGCACCACCCGCTACGGCACCGAGTTCGGCGCGGGGTTCGCCGCAGGGCAGGACCGGCTGTGGCTCATGGACCTCTTCCGGCACATCGGGCGCGGCGAGCTGACCTCGTTCGCCGGCGGAGCCCTGGCCAACCAGGGCCTCGAGCAGCAGTTCTGGCCGCAGGCCCCGTACACCGAAGCGGATCTCGAAGCCCAGGTCGAGCGCATCAGGACCACCGAGGGCGCGCTCGGCGAGCAGGCGATGGCCGACGCGCAGGCCTACGTCGACGGCATCAACGCCTACCGGGTCAAGTCGAAGAACGGCCGCTACTTCCCCGGTGAGTACGTCCTCACCGGCAAGATCGACTCGATCACGAACATCGGCGAGATCCAGCCGTTCAAGCTGACCGACCTGATCTCGATCGCCTCCGTCGTCGGAGGACAGTTCGGCGGGGGAGGGGGCGGCGAGGTCCAGGCAGCGCTCTCGCTGCTCGCCGCCCAGCAGAAGTACGGCGTCGAGGAGGGCACCCGGGTCTGGGAGTCCTTCCGCCAGCGCAACGACCCCGAGGCCGTCCTCACCGTGCACGACGGCACCTCGTTCCCGTACGCGGGCAAACCCGACAACGCCCGCGGCACCGCGCTGCCCGACCCGGGCTCCGTCACCCCCGAACCCCTCATCCACGACCGCACCGGATCGGCGGGCAGCAACCGGAAGGCACCCGTCGACGCGCCGGCCTCGCTGAAACCGCTGCAGGGCGTGTTCGACGACGGCGTGATACCCGAGGGGTCGCTCCCCGGATCCGGCGACGGTGCCCAGAAGCGGGGCATGTCCAACGCACTCCTGGTGTCCGGCAGACACACCGCGAGCGGCAACCCGATCGCCGTCATGGGCCCCCAGACCGGCTACTTCGCCCCGCAGCTGATGATGCTGCAGGAGCTCCAGGGGCCGGGCATCAGCGCCCGGGGCGTCTCCTTCGCCGGTGTCGGCATGTACATCCAGATGGGCCGGGGCCAGGACTACGCCTGGAGCGCCACCTCCGCCGCCCAGGACATCACCGACACCTACGCCGTCGAACTCTGCGAACCCGACGGCTCCACACCCACCAAGGACTCCACGCACTACCGCTTCCGGGGCTCCTGCGCGGCGATGGAGAAGCTCGAACGCAGCAACTCCTGGAAGCCCACCGTCGCCGACTCCACCGCCAAGGGCTCCTACCGGATGCAGGTGTGGCGCACCGACTACGGCATCGTCACCCACCGTGCCACGATCGGCGGCAAGCCCGTCGCCTACACCTCGCTGCGCACCACCTACCGCCACGAGGCCGACTCGATCATCGGCTTCCAGCTGCTCAACGACCCGGCCTACGTGACGGACGCGGCCTCCTTCCAGCAGGCGGCGAGTCACATCGACTACGCCTTCAACTGGTTCTACGCGGACTCGCGCACGGCGGCGTACTACAACAGCGGCATGAACCCGGTGCGCGCGACCGGCGTCGACGCCGCTCTGCCGGTCAAGGCCGAGCAGGCGTACGAGTGGCGGGGCTACGACCCGGCGGCCAACACCACCGACTACACCCCGTTCGCCGAACACCCGCAGTCCAGCGGCCAGGACTACTACATCTCGTGGAACAACCGGCAGGCCAAGGACTACTCCACGGCGGCGTTCGGATTCGGCGCCGTGCACCGGGGTGACCTCCTCGACGACCGGGTGTCCGCCCTGGTGGAGGCCGGCGGCGTGACCCGCGCCTCCCTCACCCGCGCCATGGCGGAAGCGGCACTCACCGACCTGCGCGGCGAACAGCTGCTGCCCGAGCTCCTGAAGGTCCTGCGTTCCCAGCCGGTCACCGACCCGGCGCTCAACACGGCGGTGCAGCAGCTGGACTCGTGGCGGGCCGCCGGCTCCCAGCGCAAGGAGACCGGCCCCGGATCGCACACGTACACGCACGCCGACGCGGTACGGATCATGGACGCCTGGTGGCCGAAGCTGGTCGAGGCGGAGTTCCGTCAGGGGCTCGGCGACGGCCTCTACACCGCGCTCACCGCGAGCCTGGCCACGGACGAGTCCCCGGCCGCGAGCCACGGCCCGAGCGGTGCGCACAGCGGTTCCGCGTTCCAGTACGGCTGGTGGGGCTTCGCGGACAAGGACCTGCGCCAGGTCCTCGGGCAGACCGTCAAGGGACCGCTGGCGAAGACGTACTGCGGTGGCGGCGACCTCGGCGCCTGCCGCACCGCGCTGCTCAGCACCCTGAAGGACGCGCTGGCCGTGCCCGCGACCACGGTCTACCCGGGGGACGACAGCTGCAAGGCCGGTGAGCAGTGGTGCACCGACTCGATCGTGCACCGTCCGCTGGGCGGGATCTCGCAGAAGTCGATCCACTGGCAGAACCGGCCGACCTATCAGCAGGTCGTGGAGTTCCCCTCCCACCGCTGAGGGGGCACCCGCAGCACCGGACAATATCTGACGCATCAACAGAACTGGTTCCCCGCACCGCTGTTCGCGGCGGTGCGGGGAACCTCGTTCGTGAGAGCGCCGGAATACCGCCGGGCGCCAGGGCTCTCCGGGCCGTACTATTGCGCAGTTCGATCAAGCTGCATCAAGGGGTGGGGACAACTTGAGAGTGAATCGGGTACGCGGTACGGCTGTGGCCGCCGCACTCGGAGTCGTCGCCGTTCTGGGGTTCCAGAACGTAGCGAGCGGCGCGGGCGCGGAAGACGCCCGGAACGAGAGCCGGCCGGCCGCCTACAGCGCCGCGGCGGACCACGACGGTCCGGTCAGGAGTGAGGTGCACAAGCTCGCCCTGAAGTCCTCAGGGCGTGGCGAGGCCGCCCTCTCACGGCGTACGACACAGCCGTTCGGCATGCTGGGCGTGTCCTGGCCCGACGCCGGTGCCGATGTGAACGGCACGATCGAAGCGAGGACCCGCAGCACGGAGACCGGTGAGTGGTCCGACTGGATCAACTTGGAGCCCTACCGGCCCGGTCTCGACGGCGAGCGGCCCTCCGAACGTGGCTCCACCGAGCCGGTCTGGGTCGGCCGCTCCGACGGTGCCGAGGTACGGGTCGGTGACGGCGCGGCCTCCGGCACCCTTCCGGCCGGGCTCCGGCTCGACATGATCGACCCGGTCGCCGGCGCGAGCTCGGCACGGGACGGTGACGCGGACGCCGCACCCGCTGCCCCCGCGGTCGACCCGGGCCCGCCGTCGACGGTTCCGCAGCCCCCGGTCGTCACCCGCGCCCAGTGGGGTGCCGACGAGTCGCTGAACGACGAGGGTCCGATCTACCTCGAGAAGGGCATCATCAAGGCCGTCTTCGTGCACCACACCACGGACGGGGCCTACAACTGCGCCGATTCCGCGGCCGTCGTGCGGGCCCTGCACGTGTACCACGTGAAGACGAACGGCTGGCGCGACCTCGGCTACAACTTCCTGGTCGACAAGTGCGGCACGATCTTCGAGGGACGTCAGGGCGGCATCGACCAGCCCGTCATGGGCGCGCACACCTACGGCTTCAACAGCGAGTCGACCAGTGTCGCGATCATCGGCGACTACACGGCAGCCGGCGCGTCGGCCGCCGCTCTCGAGGCGACCGCCCGGGTGGCCGCGTACAAGCTCGGGCAGTACGGCGGTGACCCGGCCGGCGACACCACGCTGGTGGCCGGGGCCACGCAGAAGAACTACGCCGGCAAGGACTTCGTCGCCGGGCAGTCGTACCCCTTCGGCCAGATCTCGGGTCACAGGGACGGATTCAACACCGAGTGCCCCGGCATGAAGCTCTACCCGCAGCTTCCCGCCATCCGCACTCTGGCCGCGGGACCCGTGCAGGCGCTCAAGGTCACATCGGTCGGCGGCGGGGCGTTCGCCGTCGACTCCGGCTACGAGACCCCCGGCCCCGTTTCGCTGAACTGGTCCACGGACACCCCCAGTTCGCTCATCCGCGGCTTTGAGCTCCTCGCCGACGGCCGGAGCGTGGCCACCGTCGCGGGCAGTGCCCGCTCCGCCTCCACGACGCTCGTCCCGGGTGCCCACAAGCTCGAGGTGAAGGCTGTTCACCAGTCGGGCAGGACCACGGTCACCGCAGCGGTGAACGTGAACGTCCCGACCCCGAAGAAGTTCGTACCCGTGACCCCCGAGCGGGTCATGGACACCCGTGCGGGCCTCGGCGTGCCGAAGGCGCCGGTCGGTGCGGACGGTGTGGTCACCCTTCAGGTGACGGGTGCCAACGGCATCCCGTCCACCGGCGTCGGCGCCGTCGTGCTGAACGTGACGGCGACGAACGTGACGGGGACGACGAGTTATGTGTCGGTCTATCCGGACGGCACGACGAGGACCAGCGCGTCGAACCTGAACCTGGTGAAGGGGCAGACCGCTCCGAACCTGGTGATCGTGCCCGTGGTGAACGGCAGGGTGAACTTCTACAACCGCTCGGGGACCCTGGACCTGATCGCCGACATCACCGGTTACTTCACCTCCGTCGGTGAGGGTTCCACGCACGTCAACCTGGGTCCGAAGCGTGTGATGGACACCCGTGCGGGTCTGGGGGTGCCGAAGGCGCCGGTCGGTGCGGACGGTGTCGTGACCCTGCAGGTCGCCGGTGTCGACGGTGTGCCGGCGGAGGGTGTCACGGCCGTCGTGCTGAACGTGACGGCGACGAACGTGACGGGGGCGACGAGTTATGTGTCGGTCTATCCGGACGGCACGGAACGCACGAGCGCGTCGAACCTGAACCTGGTGAAGGGGCAGACCGCTCCGAACCTGGTGATCGTGCCGGTCGTGAACGGCAGGGTGAACTTCTACAACCGTTCGGGGACCCTGGACCTGATCGCCGACATCACCGGCTACTTCGCCTCCGGCGACGGTGGCGCGTCGCACATCAACCTCGGTCCGAAGCGTGTGATGGACACCCGTGCGGGTCTGGGGGTGCCGAAGGCGCCGGTCGGTGCGGACGGTGTCGTGACCCTGCAGGTCGCCGGTGTCGACGGTGTGCCGGCGGAGGGTGTCACGGCGGTCGTGCTGAACGTGACGGCGACGAACGTGACGGGGGCGACGAGTTATGTGTCGGTCTATCCGGACGGCACGGAACGTACGAGTGCGTCGAACCTGAACCTCGTGAAGGGCGAGACGGCTGCGAATCTGGTGATCGTGCCCGTGGTGAACGGCAAGGTGAACTTCTACAACCGTTCGGGGACCCTGGACCTGATCGCGGACATCACCGGCTACTTCCGCAAGTGAGCTGAGACGGAGGCGGGGTGGTACGGGCCCGGCCCGTACCACCCCGCCTCCGCGTCCGTACGCCGCCCACTCACCTGTACAGCAGGTACTCCCGCCGCGTCTTCCGGAACGCGGCGAGGTCTGCGGCCCAGGCTCCCACCACCTCGTCGGTGTCCGCCCCCGCGTCGATCATCGTGCGGACCCGGGTGTTGCCCGAGAGCCGGTCGATGGCGTTGTCGGGCCGCCAGCCGAACCCGCTCCAGGTTTGCCTGGCCGTCACCAGCAGCGCGATCCCGGTGCGCACCGGGTCGAAGACCTCCCGGTCCTGGACGTGCACCTGCACCCCGCCCACCGTCTTCCCCTGGAACTTGGAGAACGTCGGCGTGAAGTAGGCCTCGCGGAACGCCACCCCGGGCAGCTCCAGCGCGTTCGCGGCGGCCGCCCAGCGGTGGTCGACGCCTTCCGCGCCCAGCAGCTCGAACGGCCGCGTCGTGCCCCGGCCCTCGGACAGGAGCGTGCCTTCGAACAGACACGTACCCGAGTAGACCAGCGCCGTCTCCGGGGTCGGCATGTTAGGGCTCGGCGGGACCCAGGGCAGACCCGTCGCGTCGAAGAAGTCGCCGCGCCGCCATCCCGACATCTTCACGACGTCCAGCTCCACGGGGCGGTCCGCCAGGAACTCGGAGTTGAAGAGCAGTGCCAGCTCCGCGACCGTCATGCCGTGCGCCTGGGAGATCTCCCGGCGGCCCACGAACGACGCGAAGGCCCGGTCGAGCACGGGACCCAGGGCGGCGCGGCCGGTGACCGGGTTCGGCCGGTCCAGCACGACGAACCGCTTGCCGGCGAGCGCCGCCGCCTCCATGCAGTCGTAGAGCGTCCAGATGTACGTGTAGAAGCGGGCCCCCGCGTCCTGGATGTCGAACACCACGGTGTCGACTCCCGAGGCCGTGAAGATGTCGGCGAGGGCCTGCCCGCTCTTCAGATACGTGTCGTAGACCGGGAGCCCGGTGGCGGGGTCGTCATAGCGTCCCTCGGAACCGCCGGCCTGCGCCGTCCCGCGGAAACCGTGCTCGGGTCCGAAGACCGCGGTCAGGTTCACGCGGTCGTCGGGGTGCATCACGTCGACGATGTGCCGGACGTCCGAGGTGATCCCGGTGGGGTTCGTGACGATGCCGACCTTCTCCCCGGCCAGCATCCGGTAGCCGTCGGCGGCGAGCCGGTCGAAGCCGGTCCGGACACCGCCGTGCCCGGCTCCGTGCCCCCGGCCCGCTGCCGCGGCCGTCCCTGGCCCGGCGGCGGTTGCCGCGAGGGCCCCGATCGCTCCGCCGGCGGCCAGCACACCACGCCTGGACAGGGTCATTCCACTACCTCCATGATCGCGACGACTGCCTTGGTCACGCACGCTAGCGCGCGTGTGGTCTACACGGAACGCCTTGGACTGGGCAGATTCCCAGTCCTGCCCCGGGCCCCTTCCCGGATCACATACCGACTGGTTAGTCTGCCGGGTAGGACGCACGGGAAAGGCGGGACCGATGAGTACGGTGCAGGGCGCTGGCGTAGTGGTGACCGGAGCCGGAGGCGGCATCGGAGCCGCCCTGGCCCGCAGATTCGCCGCGGAGGGCGCACGGGTCGTCGTCAACGACCTGAAGGCGGACCGGGTCGAAGCCCTCGCCGAGGAGATCGGCGGCACCGTCGTGGCCGGCGACGCGTCCACCGTCGTGGACGCCGCACGCGAAGCCCTCGGCGGCACGGTGGACGTCTACTGCGCCAACGCCGGTCTCGCCTCGGGAGGCGACGCCTTCGCCGAGGAGGACGTGTGGGCGGCGGCCTGGGACGTCAACGTGATGGCGCACGTCCGTGCGGCCAGGGCGCTCCTGCCGGAGTGGCTGGAGCGCGGCAGCGGCCGTTTCGTCTCCACCGCGTCGGCGGCGGGTCTGCTCACGATGATCGGGGCTGCTCCTTACAGCGTTTCCAAGCACGGTGCCGTCGCCTTCGCCGAGTGGCTCTCCCTGACCTACCGGCACCGCGGCATCAAGGTCCACACGATCTGCCCCCAGGGGGTGCGAACGGACATGCTCACGGCCGCCGGATCGGCGGGCGACCTCGTCCTCGCCCCCACCGCGATCGAACCGGAAGCGGTCGCCGGCGCGCTGTTCGAGGCGATGGAGCAGGACCGTTTCCTGGTGCTGCCGCACCCCGAGGTGGCCGGCTACTACCGCGCCCGCGCCAAGGACCCCGACCACTGGATCGGCAGCATGAACCACCTGCAGCGGAAGTGGGAGGAGGCCGGAGCATGACCGAGTCGATCTACGCGGCGAAGCCCTGGACGGCACTGCTCAGCGAGGCCCAGCTCGCTCCCGTGCACCCTGCCGAGACCGTGGTCCACGCCTTCCGGGCGGCCGTCGGGCGGGCCCCGGACCACACCGCGCTCGCCTACTTCGACGGACGCCTCAGCTATCGCGAGGCCGACGCGCTCTCGGACTCCGTGGCCGGACACCTGGCGGCCGAGGGGCTGGAGCGCGGCGACCGGGTGGCGATCATGCTGCAGAACACCCCGCACTTCGTGATCGCCCTGCTCGGTGCCTGGAAGGCCGGCGCGACCGTCGTCCCGCTCAACCCGATGTACAAGTCCGGCGAGGTCGGGCACGTGCTGAAGGACGCACAGGTCGGCGCACTGATCTGCTCCGACCGGGCCTGGGCGTCCTACCTGCGGGCCACGGCCGAGGCCGCCCCCGCCGTGCGCATCGCGGTCACCGCCTGCGAGCTCGACCTCCAGTCGGCCGACGACCCGCGCGTCCTGAACTTCGAGCGGATGCCCGCGCCGGGCCCGGACGACTGGGCCGACGACCTGCTGGACGTGGCACGCCGGGGCCTCGCCGCCCCCGCGGGCCGGGAACTCACCGCCGCGGACACCGCCCTGATCAGCTACACCTCCGGGACGAGCGGCACCCCCAAGGGCGCCATGAACTCCCAGGGCAACATCATGGTCAACGCGGAGCGGCAGCGCGCGGGCCACCCCATCGCCGAGGGCTCGGCCTACTTCGCCCTCGCGCCGCTCTTCCACATCACCGGCATGGTGTGCCAGCTCGCCGCCTGCATCGCGAACGCCGGCACCCTGGTCCTCGCCTACCGCTTCGAGGCGAGCGTCGTCCTGGAGGCCTTCGCCGAGCACCGTCCCGCCTACACCGTGGGTCCGTCGACCGCCTTCATGGCGCTCGCCGCGCATCCGGGCGTCACCCGGGAGCACTTCGCCTCGTTCCAGGTGATCTCCTCCGGCGGCGCACCGCTGCCGCCGGCGCTGGTCGAGAAGTTCCGCGAGGGCTTCGGCCCGTACATCCGCAACGGCTACGGGCTCACCGAGTGCACCGCACCCTGCGCCTCCGTACCGCCGGAGCACGAGGCGCCCGTCGACCCGGTGTCCGGAACCCTGTCGGTCGGCGTCCCGGGGCCCGACACGCTGGTACGGATCATCGATGAGAAGGGCGACGACGTCCCCTTCGGCGAGCAGGGCGAGATCGCCGTACGCGGTCCCCAGGTCGTGTCCGGCTACTGGAACCTGCCCGAGGCCACCGAGGCGTCCTTCCCCGGCGGGGAACTGCGCACCGGCGACATCGGCTTCATGGACTCCGCGGGCTGGCTGTACGTCGTCGACCGCAAGAAGGACATGATCAACGCCTCCGGCTTCAAGGTCTGGCCGCGTGAGGTCGAGGACGTCCTCTACACCCACCCGGCCGTGCGCGAGGCGGCCGTCGTGGGTGTCCCCGACGCCTACCGGGGCGAGACGGTCCGGGCCTACGTCAGCCTGCGCCCGGGAGCCGAGACGGACGCCGCCGAGCTCGGCGCGTACTGCAAGGAGCGGCTGGCCGCGTACAAGTACCCCCGCGAAGTGGAGATCCTGACGGAACTCCCCAAGACGGCGAGTGGGAAGATCCTGAGGCGGGAACTGCGTTCCCCCCGGTAGAGCGGTTCACGCGCGGTACGAGAGGGCAGGTGGCGGCACATGGCCAAGGCGACGGACGGGAACGGCGTGCCCGTCCCCCAGAGGCTGCTGGCCGCCGCCACCCGGCTCTTCGCGGAGCGCGGATACGACCGCACCTCCGTGCAGGAGATCGTCGAGGCGGCGGGGGTCACCAAGGGGGCCCTCTACCACTACTTCGGCTCCAAGGAGGACCTCCTCCAGGAGGTCTACGCGCGGGTGCTGCGGCTCCAGCAGGAGCGCCTCGACGCGTTCGCCGACGCCGAGGCGCCCGTCGAGGAGCGGCTGCGGGACGCCGCGGCCGACGTCGTCGTCACGACCATCGACAACCTCGACGACGCCTCCATCTTCTTCCGCTCGATGCACCACCTGAGCCCGGAGAAGAACAAGCAGGTGCGGATCGAGCGCCGCCGCTACCACGAGCGCTTCCGGGCCCTGATCGAGGAGGGGCAGCGGGCCGGTGTGTTCTCCTCCGCGACCCCGGCCGACCTGGTCGTCGACTACCACTTCGGCTCGGTGCACCACCTCTCCACGTGGTACCGCCCGGACGGCCCGCTCAGTCAGCGGGAGGTCGCCGACCACCTGGCGGACCTGCTGCTGAGGGCGCTGCGTCCCTGAGAGCGCCGCCCCCCCCCGACGGATCCGCGCCCCTGACGGACCGGACCGCCGGGCTGCGGGGCCTGCGGGGGCCCCGCCGGCCGTCTGCGGCGGGATCAGCCGGGATCCGGTAGGCCGAGGGCGGTGAGGAGTTCCGAGGCGAACTCCTCCGCGAGGACGGCGGATCCGGGGAGCGCCTTCCGTACGAGCTCCTCGTCCGCGTTCAGCTCCCGCGGCGGCTGACCAGTTCCCTTGCCGCCCCGACGGGGTGCTCGGGCCCGGCCGCCCGGGCCGGAAGCGGCGGGACGCTCTCCTGATGTGTCCGTATACCGGACGGTGCTGTCCGAATCCTGCTCTTGACGGTACGCGGACATTGATTGAGCATCGGGGGCGCACTTCGCACCGCCAGCTCCAGGCCCCGGCCGTGCACGGACGGGGACCCCCGCACGTTCCGTCACTCCCCAACGGAATCCGGAGCCCGACATGAGACCTCTCCGCCTCAGATCCCTGCCCGCCGTCGCGCTCGCCGCGACCGCCCTGCTGGCAGCCGCCGCCCCCGCGGTCCACGCGGAGCCGGCCGCCCCCGCGGTCGCTGCCGCCGCCCCCGACATACCCCTGGCCAACGTCAAGGCGCACCTCACGCAGCTGCAGTCGATCGCCACCGCCAACGGCGGCAACCGGGCCCACGGGCGCACCGGTTACAAGGCGTCCATCGACTACGTGAAGGCCAAGCTGGACGCGGCCGGATACACCACGGCCCTCCAGCAGTTCACCTCCGGCGGCGCCACCGGGTACAACCTCGTCGCCGACTGGCCGGGCGGTGACCCGAACAACGTCCTCATGGCCGGTTCGCACCTCGACTCGGTGACCTCCGGAGCCGGGATCAACGACAACGGTTCCGGATCGGCGGCCGTGCTGGAAACCGCCCTCGCGGTCTCCCGGGCGCAGCTCGCGCCCGACAAGCACCTGCGGTTCGCCTGGTGGGGAGCCGAGGAGCTGGGCCTCGTCGGATCGAAGTACTACGTCAACAACCTGGCCTCCACCGAGCGTTCCAAGCTCGCCGGCTATCTCAACTTCGACATGATCGGCTCGCCCAACCCGGGCTACTTCGTCTACGACGACGACCCGGTCATCGAGCAGACCTTCAAGGACTACTACGCCGGTCTGTCGATACCCACGGAGATCGAGACCGAGGGCGACGGACGTTCCGACCACGCCCCGTTCAAGAGCGCGGGCGTCCCCGTCGGCGGCCTGTTCTCGGGCGCGGACTACACGAAGACGAGCGCCCAGGCCCAGAAGTGGGGCGGCACGGCCGGCCAGGCCTTCGACCGCTGCTACCACTCGTCGTGCGACACGACGACGAACATCAACGACACGGCCCTGGACCGCAACAGCGACGCGGTGGCCCACGCGATATGGACCCTGTCCGCCGGGACGGTCACCCCGCCGACCGGGACGGTCTTCAGCAACGCCGCCAACTACAACGTGCCCGACAACGGCGCCGCGGTGACCTCCCCGGTCGCGGTGACCGGGCGCACGGGCAACGCCCCGTCCGCGCTCAAGGTCGGTGTGGACATCAAGCACACCTACCGGGGTGACCTCGTCGTCGACCTGCTCGCCCCCGACGGCACGGCCTACCGGCTGAAGAACTCCAGCAGCAGCGACTCCGCCGACAACGTGATCGCGACGTACACGGTCAACGCGTCGAGCGAGGTCGCCAACGGCACCTGGAAGCTCCAGGTCAGGGATGTCGCCGCGCAGGACACGGGCTACATCGACAGCTGGCAGCTCACTTTCTGACCCGCCTTCCGACCCGCCGGGGAGGCGCCGTACGGGCGCCTCCCCGCACCGGGGTTCAGAGGTACTTCTTGATCTCCCGCCGCGCCAGCGACCGCTGGTGCACCTCGTCCGGTCCGTCCGCCAGCCGCAGCGTCCGCGCCGAGGCCCAGAGTTCGGCCAGCGGGAAGTCCTGGCTGACGCCCCCGGCGCCGTACAGCTGCACCGCCCGGTCGAGGATGTCGCAGACCGCGCGCGGGGTGGCGATCTTGATCGACTGGATCTCGGTGTGCGCCCCCCGGTTGCCCACCGTGTCCATCAGCCACGCCGTCTTCAGGACCAGCAGCCGCAGCTGCTCCACCGTCACCCGGGCGTCCGCGATCCAGTTCTGGACGACGCCCTGCTGGGCGAGCGGCTTGCCGAAGGTGTTGCGGGCGACGGCCCGCCTGCACATCAGCTCGATCGCGCGCTCGGCCATCCCGATCAGCCGCATGCAGTGGTGGATACGGCCGGGACCCAGCCGCGCCTGGGCGATGGCGAAGCCGCCGCCCTCCTCGCCGATCAGGTTCGAGGCCGGCACGCGCACGTCGGTGAACACGACCTCGGCGTGGCCGCCGTGCGAATGGTCCTCGTAGCCGTACACCTGCATCGCCCGGCGCACCTCCAGCCCCGGGGTGTCGCGCGGGACGAGGATCATCGACTGCTGGCGCCGGATGTCCTCGCCGTCCGGGTCCGTCTTGCCCATCACGATGAAGACCGCGCAGTCGGGGTTCATCGCCCCGGAGATGTACCACTTGCGCCCGTTGATGACGTAGTCCCCGCCGTCCCGGGCGATCCGCGTCTCGATGTTCGTCGCGTCCGACGAGGCCACCTCGGGCTCCGTCATCGCGAACGCCGAGCGGATGTCCCCGGCCAGCAGCGGCTCCAGCCACTGCTTCTTCTGTGCGTCCGAGCCGAACTGGGAGAGCACCTCCATGTTCCCGGTGTCCGGGGCCGCGCAGTTCACCGCGGTGGGCGCCAGATGGGGGCTGCGGCCGGTGATCTCGGCCAGCGGGGCGTACTGGAGGTTCGTCAGCCCGGCGCCGTACTCCGCGTCCGGGAGGAAGAGGTTCCACAGGCCCTGCCTGCGTGCCTCCGCCTTGAGTTCCCCGACGATCCGGGGAGTGTCCCACGGCGAGGCGAGCTGTGCGCGCTGCTCCTCGGCGACCTGCTCGGCGGGGTACACGTGCTCGTCCATGAACGCGAGCAGCCTGGTGCGCAGCTCCTCGGTACGGGAGTCGAATGCGAAGTCCACGGTGTGATCAGCCTTCCTGGAGGGTGGTGAGGCCGTGCGCGATGAAGACGGGGACCAGGTCGCCGATGCGGTCGAAGCCGGCGCCGACCGTCTGGCCCAGCGTGTAGCGGTAGTGGATGCCCTCGAGGATCACGGCGAGCTTGAACCACGCGAACGCCGTGTACCAGGAGATGGCGGAGGTGGCACGGCCGGAACGCTCCGCGTAGCGCCGGATCAGCTCGGCGGGGCTGGGATGGCCCGCCGCGCCGCTCGTCGTGGAGACCGGCGACTCGGGCAGGTCCAGATCGGAGCTGTACATCACCAGCAGCCCGAGGTCCGTCAGCGGGTCGCCGAGCGTCGACATCTCCCAGTCCAGTACGGCCTTGATGCGGTCGTCGCCGCCGATCAGCACGTTGTCCAGGCGGTAGTCGCCGTGGACGACGGTGGGCGCGGGGGAGACGGGGAGCTCCCGGCCGAGCGAGGCGTGCAGTTCGTCGATGCCCGCGAGTTCGCGGTTGCGGGACGCGTCCAGTTGCTTCCCCCAGCGCCGCAACTGCCGGTCCAGGAAGCCGTCCGGGCGCCCGAAGTCGCCCAGGCCGACGCTCGCGGGATCCACCGCGTGCAGGTCCACCAGGGTGTCGACGAGCCCCAGGACGACGGCGCGGGTGCGCTCCGCGCCGAGCGGGGCGAGCTGCTCGGCGGTGCGGTACGGCGTCCCCTCGACGTACTCCATGACGTAGAACGGCGAGCCGATGACCGAGTCGTCCTCGCAGAGCAGGAGTGGCCGCGGCACCGGGACCGCCGTCGGGTGCAGGGCGCTGATCACGCGGTGCTCGCGCTTCATGTCGTGCGCGGTGGCGAGGACATGGCCCAGCGGCGGCCTGCGCACGACCCACTGGCCGGAGCCGTCGGTGACGACGTAGGTGAGGTTCGAGCGTCCGCCCTCGATGACCCGGGCGTCGAGAGGTCCGTCGACCAGCCCCGGCCGTTCGCGGTCGAGATGGCCGCGCAGCAGGTCCAGGTCGAGACCTGGCGGGTGGACTGGGCTCATGGTGCGCACCTCCGAGGCGGTTGAACGGTCGGAACCATGATGCCGACCAGTCGGTATGTCGTCCAGTGTCCGCCCGGAATCGGCGACGTGATCTCCGGCTCCCCGTGCCGGGTGCCGGCCGGCCCTTCACCGCCCGCAGGGCGTCACCGATGACCGGCGGCCCGCAACGTGCGGCATGTCAGAAGAGTGTGGCGACGCCGAACACCGCGAGCGCGACCGTGCACCCGGCCGCCGTCAGCGCGTGGCGCGGAGACAGGGGGGCGGGCCGCGCGCTGCCCATGTCCGTGACCCGGCGGTGCGCCACCAGGAGGAAGCCCAGCCAGGCCACCAGGCTCAGCGCCACCGCGAGCACGCCGGCAGACCCCGCACCGCCGTGCAGGGCCTGCCGGCCCGCCAGCAGACCCACCACCGTGCACGCCAGCGTGGTGCGCCGCCAGGCCAGCCGCGTCCGTTCCGGCTGGAGACCGGGATCGCGGGCCGGACCGGTCACCGGCCCTCCCAGCCGAACAGGACGACCACCACCATCGCGACCGCCACCACGGCGACGACCAGGCTCAGCAGTGCCGGGAAGCGGGACGCGGGCAGATCCTCGCCGCGCCGCATCGCCCGCTCGCACCGCACCCAGTGGTCCACGGCCCGCAGTGCGCAGAGCACCCCCGCGGCCAGCAACCCGAGGGCGAGACCCGCCCGGACGCCCCAGGCCAGGTCGGGCAGGAACTGATCGACCGCGAAACCGCCGCCGATCAGCGCCAGAGCGGTCCGGATCCAGGCCAGGAAGGTGCGCTCGTTGGCCAGGGAGAAGCGGTAGTCCGGGGTGTCACCCTCCTCACGGATCCGCTCCGGCGCGAACCACAGCCGGAGCCCCCGCACGAAGCCGCTCACACGCCCGCCCCCGGCGAGCCCGCCCGGAAGTCCCGCAGCCGGTGGTACGCCTCCAGCCCGTCCGGCACCCAGGTCCAGTCGGGCAGCCGCTCCGACAGTTCGGAGTCCGTCAGGAAGGTGTGCCAGGCGACCTCCTCCCGCTGCGGCCGCACGGGCAGCTCGCAGCGCACCTCGTACACGTACGACCACCAGCTGTGCCCGTCGCCCTCGTAGAGGAACGTGAAGAGCGGTGTGGGGCGGGGGAGCCCGGACACCCCCAGCTCCTCCTCCGCCTCACGCAGCGCGGCCTCGTCGTAGGACTCGCCGGCGCCCACGACGCCGCCGACGAACATGTCGTAGTGCGAGGGGAAGACGAGCTTCGTCGCCGTTCTGCGGTGCACGAACAGCCGGCCTGCGCCGTCCCGCACCTCGATGAAGGCGCAGCGGTGACGCAGGCCACGTGCGGTCGCCTCACCGCGCGTCGCCTGCCCGACGACCTCGTCGTTCTCGTCGACGATGTCCAGTAGTTCGTCAGCCGGAGTCATGCCGTCCATCCAACATCAACCGGTCGGCGGCCGTGGCACCGTGCTTCTCCTTCCCCACCGGCATGGCCGGGTGCAGCCCCAGCAGCACGATCCCGGCCACGATCGCCGCGAGCCCCGCCGCCTGCCAGGCCAGCGCCCCGGTGTCGGTGCGCACCTGGTCGCCGAGAAAGCCGATCCCGCAGACGATCCCGGCCAGTGGCTGTGCCGCGGTCAGGGCCGGCAGCGACATCCGCAGCGGACCCGCCTCGAACGCGCTCTGGACGAGGATCAGGCTGGTCACGCCCAGGACGACCAGGGCATACGGCTGCCAGCCCGTGAACAGCGCCGCCCATCCGCCGTCGTCCAGCCGGAGGACGCAGACCCGGGTCAGGGCGTCCTGGAGTCCGTAGAGCAGACCCCCCGCCAGACCCAGCAGCGTGGGGGCCCACGGGGTGCGCGGGTGTCTGGCGAAGGCGGTCAGCGCCAGCGCGAGCCCGACCACCAGGCCGATCACCAGCCAGTGCCGCAGCGGTTCCGTCACCGCCTCGCCGCCGCGCGGCTGGCCGGCCAGCAGGAACGTGGTGACGCCGCCGGCCAGCAGCCAGAGACCGCCCCAGCCCTGGCGGCCGAGGCGCTGTCCGGTGAAGTAGCGCGAGAGGGCCAGCGCGAAGAGCAGATTGGTGGCCAGCAGCGGTTCGACGACCGACACCTCACCCCGCCCCAGCGCCAGCGCGCCGAGGACCATGCCGCAGATCATCAGACCGATGCCGGCCAGCCAGCTCGGCACCCTCATCAGGTCCAGCAGCAGCCGGGGCGAGAGGAAATCACTCGGCGGCGCGTGGCGGGCCGCGTCCTGCTGCAGGACGAAACCGAAGCCCGCACAGCATGCCGCGGCCACGGAAAGAGCGATCACCAGCAAGGACACGGTCCGACGATAGCCCCGCGGCCGTATCGGAGGCGTGAGGCCGGCGTCGACCGGACGGTTGACGTGGGCGCGGCCCGTACAGAAGATCTGACCCACAGGTAACTTCGCCCTGCTGTCCCCGCTCCGCACCGCCCCGAAGGATGGAACCCATGGCGTACGACGCTGATGTGATCGTGATCGGGGCAGGACTCGCGGGGCTGGTCGCCACCGCCGAGCTCGTCGACGCGGGCCGGACCGTCATCCTCCTCGACCAGGAGCCCGAGCAGTCCATCGGCGGTCAGGCGCACTGGTCCTTCGGCGGGCTCTTCCTCGTCGACTCGCCCGAGCAGCGCCGCATGCGGATCAAGGACAGCCGCGAACTGGCCCTGCAGGACTGGTACGGCACGGCGGGCTTCGACCGCGAGGACGACCACTGGCCGCGGCAGTGGGCCGAGGCGTACGTCGACTTCGCCGCGGGGGAGAAGCGGTCCTGGCTGCACGCGCAGGGGCTGCGCTTCTTCCCCGTCGTCGGCTGGGCGGAGCGCGGCGGATACGACGCCACGGGGCACGGCAACTCCGTACCCCGCTTCCACATCACCTGGGGCACCGGTCCCGGGGTCGTCGCACCCTTCGAGCGACGGGTCCGCGAGGGCATCGCCAAGGGCCTCGTCCGGCCCCGCTTCCGCCACCGGGTGACGGGGCTCGGCCGCTCCGCGGGCGCGGTCGACACCGTCACCGGCGAGATCCTCGTGGAGAGCGGCGCCGAGCGGGGCACAGCGAGCGGCCGCGAGGTCGCGGGGTCCTTCGAGCTACGCGCCCAGGCCGTGATCGTCACCTCCGGAGGCATCGGCGGGAACCACGACCTCGTGCGCGCCCAGTGGCCCGAGCGGCTGGGCACCCCGCCGGAGAAGATGCTCTCCGGGGTCCCCGCCCACGTCGACGGACTGATGCTGGGCATCGCCGAGAAGGCGGGCGCCCGCCACATCAACCGCGACCGGATGTGGCACTACACCGAGGGCATCGAGAACTGGAACCCCATCTGGGACAAGCACGGCATCCGGATCCTGCCCGGCCCGTCGTCCCTCTGGCTGGACGCCCGCGGCAAGCGCCTGCCGGTGCCGCTCTTCCCCGGCTTCGACACGCTGGGCACTCTCGAACACATCATGCGGTCCGGGCACGGCTACACGTGGTTCGTTCTCGACCAGAAGATCATCGGCAAGGAGTTCGCCCTCTCCGGCTCCGAGCAGAACCCCGACCTCACGGGCAAGTCGGTCCGCGGTGTGATCGGCCGGGCGCGTGCCGACGTCCCCGCGCCGGTGCGGGCCTTCATGGACAAGGGGGCGGACTTCGTCGTGGAGAAGGACCTCGGCGCGCTCGTGCGGGGCATGAACGCCCTCACCGGCGAGGGCCTGATCGACGAGGACGCCCTGCGGCGCGAGATCACCGCCCGCGACCGAGAGATCGCCAACCCCTTCACCAAGGACCTCCAGATCACGGCGATCAACGGAGCCCGCTCCTACCTGGGCGACAAGCTGATCCGCACCGCGAAGCCGCACCGCATCCTCGACCCGGCCGCCGGTCCGCTGATCGCCGTCCGGCTCAACATCCTGACCCGCAAGTCGCTGGGCGGCCTGGAGACCGACCTGTCCTCCCGGGTCCTCGCCGAGGACGGCGCCCCGCTGCCCGGGGTGTACGCGGCGGGGGAGGCGGCCGGATTCGGCGGCGGCGGGGTGCACGGCTACCGGTCGCTGGAGGGGACGTTCCTGGGCGGCTGCATCTTCTCCGGCCGCGCCGCCGGCCGCGCGGCCGCGAAGGCCGTCGGCTGACGAACCGTGTGACGGGCGGACCACGTCCGGCCGTCCCGGCGGAATCCTCACGGCCCGGACCGGCGTGACGGGCGCCCGGGCCACGGCTGCCCGGACGTCCGTCACACCAGCCGTTCCACCACCCGGAACCGCTCGGCCACGATCATCGTCCCGTCGTCCACGGTGAACAGCGGGTCGCCGAGGGCCTCCCGCATCTCCTCGCCGTGCCAGAACACCTCGTGCCCCGCCCGCCACTCCGCGACCGAGGTGTGTCCTTCCCCCTCGTCCCGCACGTGCCGCTCATCGACCGACCCCAGGGGCAGAACCCTGACCTCCGTCAGTTCTACGACGGCGACCTCCCGCCCGTCGGAGTCGATGAGCGCGGAACGCTCCCCCACGGGCGGAAGGTCCTCCTTCTCCACCTCGTACTCGGCGAGCAGGCCGGAGGTCGAGACCTTCGCGCCGGAGAGCACCGCCGCCACCAGCCGGTCGCGCAGAGGGCCGGGAAAGGCGAGGAGGAAGGGCTTGAGCGGTTCACGGTTCTCCATGGCCGCAGTGTGGCACGCGTCACCTCGCCCTCACCCGTCACCTCCCTGACCGGGGCGCGAACTGCGCGAAAGGGCCGGTCCACCACCTTCGGCCGTCAACTGCTTGCAAATTAAATGTAGTTGGCCCAAGCCGCCCCTTGACGTGAAGCGTTGCCTACCGCTTTGCTGTGCGCGATCGTTTGCTCGCACACAGCATCGATATGCGCCGGTGCCATGTCGAAGTGGAAAAGGAACTCGCGGATGTCTCCGCCTCCGCCACCCCTGGGCCGCGCCCGCCGCAGAGGCGGGCGCTCGGACCACACCTTCGACCCGGCGCTCGACGACAGCGAACTCATCGAAGTACGTGGCCGGTTCGCCCAGGGCCGTTGGACACGGGCCCGCTCCCTGCTCGTCGCCACTGGCGCCGACTGGGACCACAGGGGCCACCGCGTCCTCACCCTCGCCGCCGTCCCGTCCGCCGCGGGGTGGGCCCGCGACTGGCTGCTCGCCGAACCGGACAGCCCCGACGCGACCACGCTGCTCGCCTGCGCGGCCGTGGCGCACGCCCAGCGGCCCAAGGCGGGGACCGGCGAGCGCGACCGGGCCCGCGAGGCATGCCTCACCGCCGCGGCGCTCCACCCGGCCGATCCCACCCCCTGGCTCGGGCTGATGGCGCTGGAGCGTACCCACGGCACCCAGGAGGCGGTCGCCCGGTACTTCGAGGAGATCCGCGCCCGCCACCCCGAACACCACCAGGCCCACCACCTCATGACGGCGGGTATCGCCGAGGCGCGCCCCGAGAGCGACCCGCTCCACGAGGTGTACGACTTCGCCGCCTGGGCCGCCGAACAGGCCCCGGCCGACTCGCCGCTCGCGGTCCTCCCCGTCGTCGCGCACGCGGAGCGCTACCGCGTCCTCGTCGCGGCCGGAGCCCTGGGGGACGACCCGGCCGCCTCCGGCCACTGGACCGGCCGCCGCGCCCGGCAGGTGATGAAGGCCGCCTTCGACTGGTGGCTGGAATGGGAACGGGAGGACCACCCCCGCCACCGCGCAGACCTCAATTTCCTGGCCCACGCGAAGATCTGCGAAGGCAGACCCGCCGAGGCGGCGGCCCTCTTCCACCGCATCGGCCCCCACGCGACCGAGGCCCCCTGGTCGTACTCGGGCCGCGACGCCTACCCCGAATTCCTCGCCGCGCGCACCTACGCGCTCGGCGCCCCGTGATGCAGGTTGCTCTCAACGAAGGGACCACCCCCGCCATGTCGACGGGCAGATCAGATACGAGCGGGACCGCGACCGGCCGGACGGCCGACGGCACCGGCGGGATCAACACCTACAAGGGTGCGGAGCGCGCCCTGCGTGCCGACCGGCTCGGCACCCCGGGCCTGCTCCTCTCGGTCCTCGCGGCCAGCGCCCCGCTGATGGTCGTCGCCGGAGTGATGCCGACCGTCTTCGGCGTCATGGGCATCGTCGGACAGCCCCTGCTGTACGTCATCCTCGGCGTCGTCCTGATGCTGTTCAGCGTCGGCTACGCGGAGATGAGCCGGCACGTCCACAACGCCGGCGCCTTCTACGCCTACATCGCGCGCGGCCTCGGGCCGACCGCCGGCGCGGGTGCCTCGCTCGTCGCCCTGGTCGCCTACAGCGCCATGCAGGTGGGCATCTACGGCATCCTCGGCTTCGAGGTCTCCGGCCTCTTCGCCACCTATCTCGACATCGACCTGGTGTGGTGGGTCCCGGCCCTCGTCTCCGTGGCCGTCGTCGGCGTACTCGGCTGGCTGAAGATCGACCTCAACGCCAAGGTGCTCGGCGTGCTGCTCGTCGTCGAGTGCGCCCTCGTGGTGATCTTCGACATCGCCGCCATCGGCAAGCCCGGACCCGAAGGGCTGTCCCTGCACGCGTTCGACCCGGAGACGCTCACCGGAGCCGGCCTCGGCACCGCGCTCTGCTTCTGCATCGCCGCGTTCGTCGGCTTCGAACAGGCCCCGGTGTACGCGGAGGAGACCAGCCGCCCGCAGATCGTCGTCTCCCGGGTGATGTTCCTGGCCGTCGGCTACGCCGCACTGTTCCTCGCCGTCAGCTCCTGGGCCCTCACCGTCGCCGCCGGCCCGGCCTCCATCGCGGACACCTCGCTGAAGCAGGGCCCGGGCATGCTCTTCGGCCTCACCGAGGAGCGCCTCGGCTCCACGTTCACCGACGTCCTGCACGTCCTGTTCGTCACCGGCATGTTCGCCGCGCTGCTCAGCTTCCACAACGTGGTCGCCCGCTACGCGTTCGCCATGGGCCGTGAGGGACTGCTGCCCGCCGGCTTCGGCCGCACCAGCAAGGCGAGCGGCGCGCCCGCCACCGGATCCATGCTCCAGTCCGCGGTCTCCGTCGTCATCGTGCTGGCCTTCGCGCTCGCCGACGACTACCCGGTCGGCGACCCCACGGCGCCGGTCCTGCACCTCTTCACCTGGATGGGCAACGTCGGCGCGCTCGGAGTCATCGTGCTGATGGCCGCGGCTTCCTTCGCCGTCATCGCGTTCTTCGTACGCCGCGGAGCCGGCCGGGCCCAGGCACCCCGCCTCATCGCCTCGGGACTCGCGGGCGCCGCTCTCCTCGCCATCGCCGTCTTCACGGTCCGGGACTTCGACGTCCTGGTCGGCTCCGGCCCCGGCTCGGTGCTCAACTGGGTGCTGCCCGGCGTCATCGTCCTCGCCCTCGTCGTGGGCCTGGCCTACGGGGCACTGCTGCGCCGCACCAGGCCCGAGGTCCACGCGAGGATCGGGCTCGGCAACGAGGCCTTCCAGCTGGAGAAGGCATCGGAGGGCGTGCCCGCGGGCCCGCGCTGACCGCCCCTTCTTACCGAAGCGTGACGTGCGCCCGCGGCCCCTGGTGACGGGACGGCCGCGGGTGTTCGAATGGGCCGGTGAAACGTGAGACTCCAGACCCCGGCGGCCCCCCTCCCGTATCCGGCGCACCGCCGGACACGGACAGCGCGGGCACACCCGTCGGCCGCCGCCTGGTGCTGGCCATGCTCGGCCTCGGCGTCGCCGGGGTGGCCGCCGCCCCCTCCCTCCAGGGCGCGATGGAGAACGGGCTGGGAGCCGTCGCCGGCAAGGACCCCACCGGGCTCACCGGTCTGCTCCCCAACGGCGGCGGCTTCCGCTACTACTCCGTCACCACCTCCGTACCGGAGAAGACCGCCGCCGACTACCGGCTCACCGTGGACGGCATGGTCGACCGCCCGGCCACGTACACGCTCGACTCGCTGAAGGCACTGCCGCAGACCCGCCTCGTCCGCGACGTCCAGTGCGTCACGGGATGGCGGGTGCCCAAGACCCCGTTCGAGGGCGTCGGCCTCCGGGCACTGCTGGACGCGGCGGGCGTACGGCCCGGGGCGAAGGCCGTACGCTTCACCTGCTTCGACGGTGCCTACAGCGAGAGCCTGACCCTGGAACAGGCCCGCCGCGCCGACGTCCTGGTCGCCCTGCGCATGAAGGACGAGCCGCTGGCCCACGCCCACGGCGGCCCGGTCCGCCTCTACGTCGCCCCCATGTACTTCTACAAGTCGGCGAAATGGCTGTCCGGGATCACCGTGACCGATTCCGTGCGCCCCGGATACTGGGAGGAGCTCGGTTATGACGTCGACGCCTGGGTCGGCCGGTCCAACGGCCGCGATGACACCCCCACCGTCTGAACACCCGCCGCGGATACGCCGGTTCAGCACCGCAGAGCGGTGGGTGCACCGCACCACGGCCTGGCTGGTACTGCTCTGCGTCGCCACGGCCGCCTGCCTGTACGTCCCGCAGCTCGCGGAACTCGCCGGCCGCAGGCACCTCGTGGTCACCGTGCACGAATGGTCCGGGCTGCTCGCCCCCGTTCCGCTGCTCGCGGGCCTCGTGTCCCGCGCGCTGCGCGCCGACCTCTCCCGGCTCAACCGCTTCGGACCGCACGACCGGCGGTGGCTGCGGGCCGCGCTGCGCCGCGACCGGTCACCAGGGTCGCGCCCGGCCGGGAAGTTCAACGCCGGTCAGAAGCTCTACGCCGCATGGATCGCGGGCGCCGTACTCGTCATGCTGGGGACCGGCCTGCTGATGTGGTTCACCGGGCTCACGCCGCTGGTGTGGCGCACCGGCGCGACGTTCGTCCACGACTGGCTGGCACTCGCCGTAGGCATCGCCCTCGCCGGGCACACGGCGAAGGCGCTCGCCGACCCGGAGGCACGCCGTGGCATGCGCACCGGATCGGTCGAGCGCTCCTGGGCCCGGACCGAGCACCCGCTGTGGCGGGAGCCGGACGAGTAGACGGGCTACAGCACCAGCGACAGCAGCAGGATGAAGGCCAGCGAGACGACGGAGATGATCGTCTCCATCACCGACCAGGTCTTGAGCGTCTGCGGGACGTCCATGCCGAAGTACTCCTTCACCAGCCAGAACCCCGCGTCGTTGACATGGCTGAAGAAGAGCGAGCCCGCACCGACCGCGAGGACGAGCAGCGCCGTGTGCGAGGTCGACATGCCGGCGGCCAGCGGGGCGACCAGGCCGGCCGCCGAGATGGTGGCCACCGTCGCCGAACCCGTCGCCAGACGGATCGCGACGGCGATGAGCCAGCCGAGCAGCAGGGCCGGTACCGACCAGTTCTCGGAGAACTCCAGGATCATCCGGCCCACACCGGCGTCGATGAGGGTCTGCTTGAAACCGCCGCCCGCACCCACGATCAGGAGGATGCCCGCGATCGGGGCGAGCGACTTCTCGACGGTGGCGCTGAGCCGGACCTTGGTGAACCCGGCCGCGCGGCCCAGGGTGAACATGCCCACGATGACAGCCGCGAGCAGGGCGATCAGCGGCGAACCGATGACGTCGGTGACTCGCTGGACGTGGTTCTCGGGGTCGTCCACCACGATGTCGACGAGCGCCTTGGCCAGCATCAGCACGACGGGCAGCAGGATCGTCGCCAGGGTCACGCCGAAGCCCGGGCGCCGCTCCAGGTCCTCGGACGGGCGCTGCGGGATCATCTTCTCCGGCGCCTCGATGTCCACCCAGCGGGCGGCGTAGCGGGAGAAGACCGGCCCGGCGATGACCACCGTCGGGACGGCCACCAGCACGCCGAGGGCCAGAGTGACACCGAGGTTGGCGCCGAGGGCGTCGATCGCGACCAGAGGGCCGGGGTGCGGCGGGATCAGGCCGTGCATCACCGAGAGGCCGGCGAGTGCGGGGATGCCGATCCGCATCAGGGAGTAGTTGCCGCGTTTGGCGACCAGCAGCACCACCGGAATCATCAGCACGATTCCGACCTCGAAGAACAGCGGAAGTCCGATGATCGAGGCGATCAGGACCATCGCCCACGGCATCGCACGCCCGCTCGCCTTCGCGAGGATCGTGTCGACGATCTGGTCGGCGCCGCCGGAGTCGGCGAGCAGCTTGCCCAGGATGGCTCCGAGGGCGATGAGGACACCGACGCCGGCGACCGTGGAGCCGAGCCCCGCGGTGAAGCTGGCTATCGTCTTCGCCGGATCGGCGCCGGCGAAGGAGCCGAGGGCCAGGGAGCCGATGGTCAGCGCGAGGAACGCGTGCATCTTGAACGTGGTGATGAGCAGAACGATGACGGCTATGCCCGCCAGGACGGCGATGCCCAGCTGCGCGTTGCCGGCCGAAGTGATGGGTTCGACGGCATCCGCTGCCAGCATCTCGACGCTGAGACCTGTCACGGTGATGATCCTCAGCTCTTGAGCCGGCGCAGCGCGGCGACGGCCCGGTCGGTGATTTCCTCGGGGGTGCCGGACACGTCGACCGACACCCCGGCCTCGTCCACCTCCAGTGGCTGCAAAGTGGCGAACTGGGAGTCGAGCAGGGCCGTCGGCATGAAGTGGCCCTTGCGGGCCGCCATGCGTCGTTCGATGAGCGCCCTGTCGCCCGTCAGGTGCAGGAAGAGGGCGCCGGGCGCCTCGGCGCGCAGCCTGTCGCGGTAGACGCGCTTGAGCGCCGAACTGCTGACGACCCCGCCGAGCCCCGCCCGGCCGTGTGCCCACCGGCCGATCGCGTCCAGCCAGGGCCAGCGGTCGCCGTCCTCCAGGGGGGTGCCCGAGGACATCTTCGCGATGTTGGCGGGCGGGTGGAAGTCGTCGCCCTCGGCGTAGGGAACGCCGAGCCGGTCGGCGAGCAGGGGACCGATCGTGGTCTTGCCGGTCCCTGCTACGCCCATCACCACGACGACGTGGGGGGTGCTCATCGGTGCCTCGCTGTCTTCATCGACATCGGTCCGTCGACATCGGTCCGTCGCGCTACTGAAACCCATTACATACGACTTATTCAAGAGGCTGTGACATAAACGTCGTACTTTTTGGCTTCCGTGTGGCCCCGTAGGCTGGTGGGCATGACCACACAGGGCCAGGGGCTGCATACACATGTGCTGGACACCCTGGGTCTCGAGATCGCCGCGGGTGACAGCCCGCCCGGCACGATCCTGCGCACCGACGAACTCGCCCAGCGCTTCGACGTCTCACGCACCGTCGTACGCGAGGTGATCCGGGTCCTGGAATCCATGCACCTGGTCGAGTCCCGGCGCCGGGTGGGGGTGACCGTGCGGCCCACCGAGGAGTGGAACGTCTACGACCCCCAGGTCATCCGGTGGCGACTCGCCGGCTCCGACCGGCCCCGGCAGCTGCGCTCCCTCACCGTCCTGCGGTCCGCGGTGGAGCCCGTCGCGGCGGGCCTCGCCGCACGCCACGCCACGGCTGAGCAGTGCGCGGAACTCACGGAGTGCGCCCTCGGCATGGTCGCCACCTCGCGCGGCCGGCAACTGGAGGGCTACCTCCGGCACGACGTCGCCTTCCACCGCATCGTGCTCAACGCCTCCGGCAACGAGATGTTCGCGCGGCTCGGCGACGTCGTCGCCGAGGTCCTCGCCGGCCGTACACACCACCAGGTGATGTTCGAGGACCCCGACCCCGCCGCGGTCACACTCCACGTGCGGGTCGCCGAAGCCGTGCGCGAGGGCGACGCGGCGGCCGCCGAGCGGCTGACCAAGGAGATCGCCGTGGGCGCGCTCCACGAACTGGACGTACTGGCCCCTTGAGCGGAGCCGCTTCCGGGTACGGTGGGCGGGCTCGATCTTCGGGCGGACGGGGCAGTCGGGATGGGAGACCACGGCATGGCGCAGCAGGTACAAGGGGTCATCGCACCGGGCAGGGACGAGCCCGTTCGCGTCGAGACGATCCTCGTGCCGGACCCGGGTCCCGGCGAGGCAGTGGTCCGCATCCAGGCGTGCGGCGTCTGCCACACCGACCTGCACTACAAGCAGGGCGGGATCAACGACGACTTCCCCTTCCTCCTCGGCCACGAGGCGGCGGGTGTGGTGGAGTCCGTCGGCGACGACGTCACCGACGTCGCCCCCGGTGACTTCGTCGTCCTCAACTGGCGTGCCGTGTGCGGCCAGTGCCGCGCCTGCCTGCGCGGCCGTCCCTGGTACTGCTTCAACACGCACAACGCCAAGCAGAAGATGACCCTCCTGGACGGCACCGAGCTGTCCCCGGCGCTCGGCATCGGAGCCTTCGCCGAGAAGACCCTCGTCGCCGCCGGTCAGTGCACCAAGGTCGACCCGGAGGTCTCCCCGGCCGTCGCCGGCCTCCTCGGCTGCGGCGTCATGGCGGGAATCGGCGCCGCCATCAACACCGGCCAGGTCGGACGGGGCGACTCCGTCGCCGTCATCGGCTGCGGCGGAGTCGGTGACGCGGCGATCGCCGGCGCCCGGCTCGCGGGAGCAGCGAAGATCATCGCGGTCGACATCGACGACCGCAAGCTGGAGACGGCGAAGAAGATGGGCGCGACCCACACCGTCAACTCCCGTTCCGGCGACCCCGTCGAAGCGATCCGCGCGCTGACCGGAGGCAACGGCGCCGACGTCGTCATCGAGGCGGTCGGCCGCCCGGAGACGTACAAGCAGGCCTTCTACGCCCGCGACCTCGCCGGCACCGTCGTCCTCGTCGGCGTCCCGACCCCCGAGATGCAGCTCGAACTCCCGCTCCTCGACGTGTTCGGGCGCGGCGGTTCGCTCAAGTCGTCCTGGTACGGCGACTGCCTGCCCTCCCGCGACTTCCCCATGCTCATCGACCTCCACCAGCAGGGCCGTCTGGACCTCGGCGCCTTCGTCACGGAGACCATCGGGCTCGGCGACATCGAGCACGCCTTCGGCCGGATGCACGACGGCGACGTCCTGCGCTCGGTGGTGGTCTTCTGATGACCGCCCGCATCGACCACCTGGTCACCTCCGGCACCTTCGCCCTCGACGGCGGCGAGTGGGACGTCGACAACAACGTCTGGATCGTCGGCGACGACACCGAGGCCGTCGTCATCGACGCCGCCCACGACGCCGCCGCCATCCGGGCCGCGCTCGGCGGACGCACGCTGCGCGCCATCATCTGCACCCACGCGCACAACGACCACATCGACGCGGCGCCCGCCCTGGCCGACGCGACCGGGGCGCGGATCCTGCTGCACCCCGACGACCTGCCGCTGTGGCAGCTGACCCACCCGGACCGCGCCCCCGACGGCGAACTCGCCGACGGACAGGTGCTGGAGATCGCCGGCGAACGCCTGACGGTCCTCCACACCCCGGGCCACGCCCCCGGCGCCGTCTGCCTCCACGCCCCCGGCCTGGGCACCGTCTTCACCGGCGACACCCTCTTCCAAGGCGGGCCGGGAGCCACCGGCCGGTCGTTCTCGCACTTCCCGACGATCATCGACTCGATCAGGGACCGGCTGTTCGCCCTCCCGCCGGAGACCGTCGTCCGCACCGGGCACGGCGACTCCACCACCATCGGCGCCGAGGCGCCGCAGCTGGAGGACTGGATCAACCGCGGTCACTGAGGTGCCGCTCACTCCCCGCCCGGCCACGCGGCGAGCCGCAGCCCGCTCTCGAAGCGGCGCGGCTCGCCCGTGACCGGGTCGGTGAACTCCAGGATTCTCGCCAGGAGTTGCAGCGGCCGCCGGTAGTCCCCGGGGGCCGGATCCGGCTCCACGACCGGATAGACCGGATCATTCACCAGCGGCAGCCCCAGCGCGTTCATGTGGACCCGCAGCTGATGCGTGCGCCCGGTCGCGGGCAGCAGCCGGTACCTGCCGAGCCCGCCCCGGTGGTCCAGCAGCTCCACCCGGCTCTCGCTGTTCTCCTCACCCGGCTCCTCGCGGGCGGCGATGACCCCGCGCTCCTTGACGATCCGGCTGCGCACCGTCCGGGGGAGTGCGACCCCGGGGTCGTAGGGGGCCACCGCCTCGTACTCCTTGCGCACCAGCCGGTCCCGGAACAGCGTCTGGTAGGCGCCCCGTTCACCCGGCCGCACGACGCAGAGCACCAGGCCGGCCGTCAGCCGGTCGAGCCGGTGCGCGGGCTGCAGATCCGGCAGCCCCAGCTCGTCGCGCAGGCGCGCGACCAGGGTCTCGGTGATGTGCCGGCCCCGCGGAGTGGTGCTGAGGAAGTGCGGCTTGTCCGCGATCACCAGGTGCTCGTCGCGGTGGATCACACCGACGGGGAAGGGCACGGGCTCCTCGGGAGCGAAGTCCCGGTGGAACCAGAGGTACCGGCCCGCCGTGTACGGCTCGCCCGCCCCGACGGCCCGGCCGTCGGCCCCGACGAACCTGCCGCTTGCCAGCATCGCCGCCACGCGTTCCGCGCCGACCGCCCCCGCGAACCGGGCCAGCAGATGGTCCCCGACCGTCGTCCAGGCCCCTTCGGGATCGGCGGGGAGCCGGACCCGTACGGGATCCACGCCCGCGCGCTGGGGAAGCGGGGCGGGAGGGGGTTTCGCCCGTCCTCTCATGGCATCGGTCCTTGTCGCCGGAGGGGCCCGGAAGGGACGGGCGCAGCCCGGCCATCATCCCACCCGCGCCATCGCTTCCCGGAGTCCGCGCGATGTCCCTCCCGGACGTCCGCGGGTACTACGGGAAACGCGAAAACCCCCAGGATGACCTGGGGGTTTTCCACTGGTGTCCGAGGGGGGACTTGAACCCCCACGCCCGATAAAGGGCACTAGCACCTCAAGCTAGCGCGTCTGCCATTCCGCCACCCGGACCGGGTGCGCCGTCCCGGGCCTCGCCCGTTCCGACGTGGAAAACCATAGCAAACATTCGGGGGTGCTCGATCACGCCCCCGGGCTTGTGAAAGGCACATGACGAGCGACGGGCGGCCTTGGGCGCGAGGCGCGGGCGCGGGAGTATGAGAGGGAGTACCACCGCGACAGTGGAAGGAACCAGCGTGAGCGAGACCAGCACGGCCCGGGCCGGCATCGGCGAGAGCGCCGAGAGCGAGGTCGTCGACCTCTGTCGCGACCTGATCCGGATCGACACCAGCAACTACGGAGACCACTCGGGCCCCGGTGAGCGGGCCGCCGCCGAGTACATCGCGGAGAAGCTCGCCGAGGTCGGGCTCGAGCCCGAGATCTTCGAATCCCACAAGGGCCGGGCCTCCACCGTGGCCCGGATCGAGGGCGAGGACCCCTCCAGGCCGGCACTCCTGATCCACGGGCACACGGACGTCGTGCCGGCCAACGCGGCCGACTGGACGCACGACCCGTTCTCCGGGGAGATTGCGGACGGGTGCGTCTGGGGCCGCGGCGCGGTCGACATGAAGGACATGGACGCGATGACCCTCGCGGTCGTACGCGACAGGATGCGCAGCGGCCGCAAGCCCCCGCGCGACATCGTGCTGGCCTTCCTCGCGGACGAGGAGGCGGGAGGCACGTACGGCGCGCGCCACCTCGTCGACAACCACCGTGATCTCTTCGACGGGGTCACCGAGGCGATCGGTGAGGTCGGCGGCTTCTCGTTCACCGTCAACGAGAACCTGCGCCTCTACCTGGTGGAGACCGCGCAGAAGGGCATGCACTGGATGCGGCTCACCGTGGACGGCACCGCCGGTCACGGCTCGATGACCAACAACGACAACGCGATCACCGAACTCTGCGAGGCCGTCGGCCGGCTCGGCCGCCACAAGTGGCCGGTCAGGGTGACCAAGACCGTGCGGTCGTTCCTCGACGAGCTGTCCGACGCGCTCGGCACCCCCCTCGACCCCGAGGACATGGAGGCCACGCTCGCCAAGCTGGGCGGTATCGCCAAGATGGTCGGCGCGACCCTGCGCAACTCCGCCGCCCCCACCATGCTCGGCGCCGGCTACAAGGTGAACGTGATCCCCGGGCAGGCCACCGCGCACGTCGACGGGCGCTTCCTGCCGGGTTACGAGGAGGAGTTCCTGGCCGACCTCGACCGCATCCTCGGGCCGCGGGTGAAGCGCGAGGACGTGCACGGCGACAAGGCGCTGGAGACCAGCTTCGACGGCTCCCTGGTGGACGCGATCCAGCTCGCGCTCAAGGCCGAGGACCCGATCGCGCGTGCGGTGCCGTACATGCTCTCCGGCGGCACCGACGCGAAGTCCTTCGACGACCTGGGCATCCGCTGCTTCGGGTTCGCGCCGCTGAAGCTGCCGCCGGAGCTGGACTTCGCCGGAATGTTCCACGGCGTGGACGAGCGGGTTCCGGTGGAGGGGCTGACCTTCGGGGCGCGGGTGCTCGACCGCTTCATCGACCACTCCTGACTCCGCCGTCCACCCAATTCGCCAGCCTGTACGGCCCTCACCGGAAAGGGTGAAAGGGGTCGCGCAGTCGTAGCCCCCTCACCCCCTCCTCGTTACACGGGATGCGGTCCGCGGCTGGGACCGCACTTGTCAACACAGGAGGAATAATGATCAAGAAGGTCGTCGCAATCGCGGCTGCTACCGGTGGTCTCGTGCTCGCTGGTGCGGGTATGGCTTCCGCCGACGCCGGTGCCCAGGGTGCCGCCATCGGCAGCCCCGGTGTGCTCTCGGGCAACGTCATCCAGGTTCCGGTTCACGTTCCGGTGAACGTGTGCGGCAACACGATCTCCGTGATCGGTCTGCTGAACCCCGCCTTCGGCAACACCTGCGTCAACGCGTGACGATGCGCGTCAACCCGTAAGGGTTTGAGTCCGGTCGGCCCCGGAGTGCGCCCCATGCACTCCGGGGCCGCTGGGCATTCGGCCCCGCGCGCTCGTGCCGGGGCATTTCGTTAGGCAGAAGGCAGGAAAGCAACCTATGCGACAGGTCACACGTAAAGGCCTGATCACCATGGCAGCGGCGGGCGGAGTGCTCGCGCTCAGTGGCGGCTACGCACACGCGGACGCGGGTGCGGCCGGCGCCGCGACCAACTCGCCCGGAGTGCTCTCCGGGAACTCGGTCCAGGTCCCGGTCGACGTTCCCGTGAACGTGTGCGGCAACTCCGTGGACGTCGGTGGTCTGCTCAACCCCACGTTCGGAAACGACTGTGCAAACGGATCTTCGGATTCCGGTCAGTCGCGGGGTCACTCACGCGGTTCCTCGCACCACGAGGACGGCGGCCCGGGTCACGGTCCGGGCAGCCAGGCGTCCGGCCACCAGGACACGCGGCACAGCGGGGAGGGCACCGGAAGGCACCGGGCCTCCGGCACCTCGGCGCAGGCGGAGACGACCGGTTCGCCGGGAATCCTGTCCGGCAACCAGGTGCAGGCGCCGGTGGAGATCCCCGTGAACCTCTGCGGGAACAGCGTCACCGTCGGCGGGCTGCTCAACCCGGTCTTCGGCAACGACTGCGAGAACATCACCGAGGAAGTCCCGCCCCCCACGGTCCCGGAGACACCGGAGACCCCCGGGACGCCGGTCACCCCGCACGTCCCCCACGCTCCAGAGCCCCAGCTCGTGCCGGGCGAACAACTCGCGCACACAGGTGCCGGCGGCCTGGGCCTGCTGATCCCGGCGAGCGCCGGCATGATGCTCGCCGGTGCGGGCACGGTCCTGTACCGGCGTTCGCGCAGCGCGGCATAGCACCGGCACGACGACCGGCGCGACGAGCGGGTTCCGCACACGCGGAACCCGCTCCGCGCTACCAGGTGGGACGCAGCTGACGGATGATTCTGCGGCGGAGCCGCACCCGGCGGCTGCCGTCGCGGCGCAGCGTCAGCCGGTCCAGCTCCCAGTGCCCGTACTCGGCGTGGTCGGTCAGCAGGCGGGCCGCATCCTTGCGGGAGACCCCGCGCGGCACGTACACGTCGACAAATTCGTATTCCGGCATCGCATCTATTGTGCGGGCAGACCCCCCGTACGGATAGCGTCTGTCCCATGTCTGATGCTGCGCAGCCCACCGCTGCCGAGGTACGCGCCGCCGCCGATGCGGTAAAAGCCGCGCTCGACCGCCACCTCGAGGCCGTCGAGCGCCGTACCGGGGACGATGATCCCGCCGTCTTCGACGCATTCAACGCACTGGCCGCCGCGGCCGAGGTGTACGACGAATTCCTCTACGACCGGTACGACGAGGTCACCCCCTTCGAGATCCCGGGTGCGGAGGACTCGCTGCCGCCCTACGCGGGCCCGGAGGAGCCGCACGCGCTGAGCGTGCTGATCAGGCGCGACTACGCGGTGGCGCAGCCCGCGCGGCTGCTCGCCCAGGCACAGCGTCTCGCGGATCTCGATCCCGAGGGGCACGAGGGCGACGCGGTCCCCGTCGTCGGGGCCGGTGTGCACGCCGCGCTGGGCGTGCTCTTCGGCGAGTACGAGGCGGACGAGATCGCCTCCCGGCACAAGGAGTTCGGCCTGGAGGAGGGGGACTCGACGCTGTGGGTCTCGGCGCTGGAGGAGCTCCCCGAAGCGGGGGAGTGGCTCGGCGCACCGTTCGAGGACGCCGATCCCGAACTGGTCGTGTGCCGCTTCGACGTGAGCTCGGTCTTCGACGAGGAGGACGAGCGGGACGGCGAGCCGGACAGCGCCGTCCCCGAACGCGCCTGACCGCACAGTGAGCGGACGACGGCCCCGGTGCGCTCGGCGCACCGGGGCCGTCGTCGTGATCCGGCCGTTCGGCGGACCCGGACGTCACCGTCCGCGAAGACGGCGGGGCCGCCCCCGCGCTACGAGGCGTCCGGTGTCGGCAGCGCCTCCAGCAGGGGACGCAACCTCGTCGTCCGCTCCTGGGCGGAGACCTCCGCGACCGCGCGGGGCAGGGCCTGGTCCACGCCGTGGACCACGGACAGATGCCGCTCGCCCCTGCTGAACGCGGTGTACACCCAGGGCCGGCTCAGCCCTCCCGCCGCGTCGCCCGGCAGGACGACGACGGCCGCCGGCCACCGCATCCCCGCCGCCTGGTGGGCGCTGAGCGCCCAGCCGTGGCGTACCGCCGTCTCCACCAGTTCCTGCGGTACGACGACGGGGGCGCCGGAGCAGTCCAGGTGCAGGCCCTCGGCGTCGGCCGAGACTACGGAGCCCGGCACCGCCCTCCCCGGTGCCGGTACATGGACCACGCGGTCGCCCGGATCGAAGCCCCCGAACCGCCCCGGCCCCGGATTGAGCCGCTGCTTGAGTGCCGCGTTCAGCGCTGTCGTCCCCGCGGAGCCACCGTGCCCGACGGTGATGACCTGCGTGTCGGAGGACGGCACGCCGAGGGCGCGCGGTACCGAGTCGGCGACGAGCTGCACCGTGCGGTGGACCGCCTCTCCCGCGTCGCGTACGGGCACGATCACCACTTCCCTGCCCGGCGCCTCGACCTGCGCGAGCTCCCCGATGCCGATGCCCGAGACCAGCTCGCCGATCGGCCCGGGATCGGGCGTGCGCGAGACGACGTGCGGGCAGGCGCGCGCAGCGATCACGTCCGCGAACACACGACCGGCTCCCGCGGATGCCAGGACCCCCGGATCACCGCTCAGCACGAGCCGTGTGCCGTCGGCGAGGGACTCCACCAGCATCGCGGCCGTCTCCACGTCGAGCTGCGGGGCGTCCAGCACCACCAGCAGGTCGACGGCGAACGCACCGTCCGCCTCGCGCCCGGGACCGGCCTCGCCGGAGAGCAGGGCGGAGAGGGTGACCACTGCCTGCGGGTCACCCACGGCCGCCGCCAGCCGGTGGAGACCGTCGACGCTGTGGGTGGTGCCCACGGCACGCAGCCCGAGACCGCGAGCGGCGGCGATCAGGGCCGCGGGCTCGGCCCTGGCGCTCTCGCCTCCGCTGTGCGCGACCAGGCCCGCGGTCGCGACGGTCCGGATCAGCTCGGCCGCCGAAGGCGAGGGGGCGCCGGTGGCGGCCTCCGCCCAGTCGGCGCCCTTCTCCACGGAGTTGACCAGCCGGGCCAGGCCGTCGGCGAGGCTCTCCTCGGCCAGCGCGTACCGGTCGAGGCCGAGCAGGACGAGCACCGGCGCCTCGTCCTCCGCCCCTGCTTCCGGTCCGCCCTCGGAGTCCTCCACGGCGTCCTCCTGCTGACCGGCCGCTTCCTCCGCCGCGCCGTCGTCGCCGTCCTGGAAGACCAGCACGACGCCCTCGGCCACCGCGTGCTGGACGGCCGCGCCGGGGTCGGTCACCGCGAACCCGGACAGCGCCGTACGCACCTCGGCGGCATCCAGGGCCGTGTGTCCCCGCAGCGCCGCACGCTCCAGCAGCCAGCCGACGAGCGCCGCAGTGCGCCTCTCGTCGTCGGGGCCGCACTCCCCGCCCAGCAGCGCCCGGGCGAAAGCGTCCGCCTGCTCCGGGCGGACACCGGGCAGCGACAGCAGTTGCCAGGGGTCCTCCCGGAGGATCACGGCCGCCTGCTCGCCGAGAACCGAGGCCGCGGGACGCGCCAGTGCCTCGGGGGCCCCTCCCTCGGCGAGTACCGTCGCGGCCGAGGCGGCGGCCTCCGGGGACGCCCCCCGTGCGGTGGGCTGTTCGGGGGCCGTGGCCCCACGGGCGGGCGCGGGGGCGGCCTGCGGGGACGCCCTGCGGGGCGCCGGGGCGGACGCGGGCGAGTCGAAGAAGGCGGTGCCCGGCTTCTCGCCGCTCTCCACGGCGCGCACGGCAGCGAGCAGATCGGCGGCCGGGCCGCTCAGCTTGGCACCCGCGGCGATGGGGCCGTCCTTCCCGGCCTTGCGCTGCTCGATCCGCAGGCGCAGCTCGCGCTGCGCGGCCAGCTCGGCCGCGGCCTCCGACAGCTCGGGCGTCTGTGACGCCTGCGCGGTGTCCTGGGCGGCCGCCCCGTCCGCATCGGCGTCTCCCACGGGCTCCGGGCCCTCACCGGCATCGGCGTCCCGCGTGGCCTGCGTCTCTTCCGCGTCCTGGCTTGCGCCGGTGTCCTGCGGTGCGTCCGCGCCGTCCGCGGCCTCGGTGCCGTGCTCGCCGGCCGAACCGTCCGCGGCCGCGGCGCCGATGTCCTCGCGGCCCTCGTCGTCCTCGGCGGCGGGGTCCGGGGATTCTCCCCGGGGAAGCGCAGTCACAGCGTGCTCCAGTCCTGGTCGGGATAGCGGTGCACGGGCGCCGACACATCGTCGAGCGCCTGGCAGATCTCGTCAGGAAGACTAAGCGCCTCCACTGACAACGCCTCGGTCAGCTGCCGCGCGTTGCGCGCGCCGACGACCGGCGCCACCACTCCCGGCCGGTCGCGCACCCAGGCCAGGGCGACCTGCAGAGGCGTCGTGGAGAGGCCGTCGGCCGCTGTGGCCACCGCATCCACGATCCGGCGCGCCGGATCGTCGAGATACGGCTCGACGAACGGAGCGAGCTGCTCCGAGGCGCCCCGGGAGTCCGACGGGGTGCCGGTGCGGTACTTGCCCGTCAGGACCCCGCGGCCCAGGGGCGACGACGGAAGGAGCCCCACCCCGAGATCCAGTGCCGCAGGCAGCACCTCCCGTTCGACGCCCCGCTGGACCAGCGAATACTCCATCTGGGTGCACGCCAGCCGGGTGCGCACCCCGGGCGCGGCGAGCTGCCAGGTCGCGGCCTTGGCCAGTTGCCAGCCGCTGAAGTCGGAGACACCCGCGTACCGCACGCGTCCCGACGACACCGCGAGGTCGAGCGCCTGCAGGGTCTCCTCCAGCGGGGTCACGGGGTCGAACGCGTGGATCTGCCACAGGTCGACGTAGTCCGTCCCGAGCCGCCTCAGGGACGCGTCCAGTGCGGCGAGAAGATGTCCCCGCGAGCCGTCGACGCGCCGGTAGGGGTCGGCCACGCTGCCCGCCTTGGTCGAGATGACCAGATCCTGCCGGGGCACCAGCTTGTCCAGAAGGCGGCCCAGCAGGTACTCGGCCTCCCCGTCGGCGTAGACGTCGGCGGTGTCCACCAGGGTGCCGCCGACGTCCCAGAAGGCCTTGAGCTGGTCGGCGGCGTCGTGCTCGTCGGTGTCCCGGCCCCAGGTGAGGGTGCCCAGCCCGATACGGGACACGCGAAGGCCGGTTCGGCCGAGATGCCTCTGCTCCATGGGCGCTGAGGTTACTGGCCGGGGCCCCGGCCGGTGGAAGCCTGTGGACAACCTGCGCCCGGGGGCGAGCCTGCCGGATTCCGGCCCCCCGCGCTAGAGTCCCGGGCACAGGAACGTTACTGATCAGTAGAGGGAGCGTGGCTATGCGGCTCGGCATCAATCTCGGTTACTGGGGTGCGGGCATGGACGGCGACAACCTCGCCGTCGCCCAGGAGGCGGACCGGCTCGGCTACGACGTCTGCTGGGCCGCCGAGGCCTATGGCTCCGACGTACCGACGGTGCTTGCCTGGGTCGCCGCCCGGACCGAGTCCATCGACGTCGGCTCCGCCATCATGCAGATCCCGGCCCGCCAGCCCGCGATGACGGCCATGACGGCCGCCACGCTCGACTCCCTCTCCGGGGGCCGCTTCCGCCTGGGGCTCGGCGTCTCGGGACCGCAGGTCTCGGAGGGCTGGTACGGCGTCAAGTTCGACAAGCCGCTGGCCCGCACGCGCGAGTACGTCGAGATCGTGCGCCGGGCCATGTCCCGCGAGCGGCTGTCCTACGAGGGTGAGCACTGGACCCTGCCGCTGCCCGACGGCCCCGGCAAGCCCATCAAGCTGACCGTCCACCCGCAGCGCGAGCACATCCCGCTGTACATCGCCGCGATCGGCCCCAAGAACCTGGAGCAGACCGGCGAGATCGCCGATGGAGCCCTCCTGATCTTCCCGTCCGCCGAGCACATCGAGGAGATGGCGATCAAGCACCTGCGGGCCGGACGGGAGAAGGCCGGGAAGACGATGGACGGGTTCGACGTCTGTCCGACCCTCCCCCTGGCGATCGGTGACGACATCAACGGCCTCGCCGACATGTTCCGCCCCTACACCGCGCTCTACGTCGGCGGCATGGGCAGCCGCAAGCAGAACTTCTACAACCAGCTCGCCCAGCGCATGGGGTACGAGAAGGAAGCGGCCGAGATCCAGGACAAGTACCTGTCCGGCGACAAGGCCGGCGCGGCGGCAGCCGTGCCGCACCAGCTCATCGACCAGACCACGCTGCTCGGCTCGGTCGAGCGGATCGCCGACCGGATGCGGGCCTACGCCGAGGCCGGCGTCACGACGCTGACCCTCGCTCCCGCCGGCTTCACGCTCGACGAGCGCCTCGCGGCCCTGCGGGCGGGCACCGACGCCCTGGAGCGTTCCGGCGTCGCGGCGTAACGGAGCAGAACCCTCCGGACACGGCACGGGAGGGGAGCACTACGGCCGTGGTGGGGGCTCGGGGGGTCCTCCCCGCCACGGCCGTCACGGGGAACAACGCGTCGCGCCGCTCCCGGTTACGCCCCGTACCCCTCCCGGGGAGCCGCAGCCGGTCCGGGAGGCCTACGGCGCCCGTTCGGCCCTGCCCCGCCCCGCTCGTGTTGCCTACCGGGCCGTACCGAATTTGACTGTGTCTCTGCGGACACCGGTGCGAAAGGTGGCAGTGATGCTCTCGGCAAAGAGTCTGTTCCAGGAGATCCTCGACAACGACGAGTCCTTCCGGCTGTTCTGCTCGATCGCCGCGGGCGGGGAGGCCCAGGGCGGCTGGGAGAACGGGCGCATCGCCGCCCTGGTGCCCCCGGGACTGAGTGAGCTCGCCCCCAAGGTCGCCCGGCACGGTGCCGACGAGGACAAGCACGGCCGGATCTTCAACGCGCTGCTGAAACAACGCGGACTCCAGCTCGTGTCGGTGCCCTACGAGACCGACTACACCCTCCTGCTGGAGCGTCACGGCATCGGCCTGGCCCATGAGCGGCTCAGCCGCGAGGAGCCCCTCACCGAACGGGACATCATCGTCTACCTGGCCCACAGCAGGGTCACCGAGCAGCGGGCCTCCGAACAGATGCGGCTCCTGCTGCGGCACTTCTCCGAGCACCCGGTGCTCGGCCGCGCCGTGAGGATGATCTCGCGCGACGAGGACAACCACCTCGCGTACTGCCACGAGGAACTCCTCCGCTTCGCCCGGGCCGGACACGGCCGGACGATCCAGTCCGTCCTGCGGGAGTGCGCCCACGCGGAGATCCGCGTCTACCGCGACGTCAGCCTCGCCGTGATGCGTCACATGGGCGAGGTCCTGCGCTGGTCCCGCGCCAAGAGCACGCTGCTGACCGCCGGCATCCACGCGATGTACGCGTACGAGCGGCTGGTGGGCTGGCAGCGGATGGTGAGCCTGCGCCAGCCCGTGCTGCGTGACGCGCTGGGCGCCCCGGCCGTCCCGGAGACCGAGTTCGCCTGAGGGCCGCGACGTGCCTACATCCAGCCACGCCGCTTGAACATGCGGTACAGGCTGAAGACCGCGACGCCCATCAACGCGATCACCGTCGGATAGGTCCACACCTGGTCGAGCTCGGGCATGTGCTCGAAGTTCATGCCGTAGATGCCCGCCACCAGGGTCGGCACCGCGGCCATGGCGGCCCAGGCCGAGATCTTCCTCATGTCGTCGTTCTGCCGCACACCGACCTGCGCCAGGTGCGCCGAGAGGATGTCCGAGAGCAGCCGGTCCAGGCCCTCCACGTGTTCGACGGCACGGGTCAGGTGGTCGTTCACGTCGCGGAAGAACGGCTGCGATCCGGCGTCGACGAACGGCACACCCGCGCCGGAGAGCCGGGCCATCGGGCCGCTCAGCGGGTTGGTCGCCCTGCGGAACTCCAGTACCTGCCGCTTGAACGTGTAGATGGCCGCGGCCGTGTTCGTGGTGTCGCGCGAGCCGGTCGGTGCGAACACCTGGGCCTCCAGCTCCTCCAGGTCGACCTGGAGCTCGGCGGCGACCTCGATGTAGTGGTCGACCACCGCGTCGCTGACCGCGTACAGCACCGACGTGGGCCCGTGCCTGAGGACCTCGGGCTCCGCCTCCAGACGACGCCGTACGGCAGCCAGCGGCGCGCCTTCCCCGTGCCGCACCGTGACGACGAAGGAATCCCCTATGAACAGCATGAGCTCCCCGGCGCTCACGGTGTCGCTCTCCTGCTCGTAGACCACCGGCTTGATGACCACGAACAGGGAGTCGTCGTAGATCTCCAGCTTGGGCCGCTGATGGGCGCGCAGGGCGTCCTCGACGGCCAGGGGGTGCAGCGCGAACTCACTGGTGACGTGTTCGAACTCCTCCGCCGTCGGCTCGTGCAGCCCGATCCAGACGAACGCGTCGCCCGCAGCCCGCGCCTCGTCCAGGGCATCGGAGAAGTCGGCGGGACCATCGGTCCTGCGCCCGTCCCGGTAAATTCGGCAGTCGACGATCACTTGCGGCATTCTTCCCCGCCCGCGTGCTTCCACGCACCTTTACGCTGGCAGGCATGCCCACGCTCATCCTCGTACGCCATGGACGCTCGACCGCCAACACCGCCGGAGTGCTCGCCGGACGGACTCCGGGGGTCTCCCTCGACGAACGCGGCGCCGCCCAGGCCGCCGCCCTGCCCGGCAGGCTGTCCGGCATCGCCCTCGCGGCAGCCGTCAGCAGCCCTCTGCAGCGCTGCCGCGAAACCCTCCAGCCGCTCCTGGACGCCCGCCCGGACCTCGTGTCGCACACGGAGGACCGGATCAGCGAGTGCGACTACGGGGAGTGGTCGGGCCGCAAGCTGGCCGAACTCTCCGACGAACCCCTGATGAAGGTCGTCCAGCAGCACCCCTCCGCCGCGGCGTTCCCCGGCGGCGAGTCGATGCGCGGCATGCAGACCCGGGCCGTCGAGGCGGTGCGTGAGTGGAACGACCGCATCGAGGCCGAGCACGGCGAGGACGCCACCTACGTCATGTGCTCGCACGGCGACATCATCAAGGCGATCGTCGCCGACGCCCTCGGCATGCACCTCGATCTCTTCCAGCGCGTCCACGCGGACCCGTGCTCGGTCACCGCGATCCGCTACACCCGCCTGCGGCCCTTCCTGCTCCGCCTCGGCGACACCGGCGACCTCGCGTCCCTCGCGCCCCGCGAGCAGGCACTCGGGGCCGACGCGGCGGGTGACACGACGACGGACGCGGCCGTCGGCGGCGGCGCTGGGGCGCCGTGATCGCTCGGCGCAGTAGGGTGGACGCGCCGTAGCGGCCTCGTGGGTGAATCCCGCAGGGCCCGGGGCCGACCCCCATTCGCCATCACATTCAAGGGAGACAGGACGTGTCCCGTCAGGTGTTCCTCTACGACCCCCCGGACCGTTTCGTGGCCGGTACGGTCGGGCTGCCTGGCCGCCGTACGTTTTTCCTGCAGGCGACCTCGAGCGGACGGGTCACGAGCGTGGCCCTGGAGAAGACCCAGGTCGCCGCGTTGGCCGAACGGATCGACGAACTCCTCGACGAGGTCGTCCGGCGGACCGGCGGCAACTCACCCGTGCCGGCCGTGGCACCCACGGACGTCGCCGACACCGCCCCGCTGGACGCCCCCGTGGAGGAGGAGTTCAGGGTCGGCACGATGGCGCTCGCCTGGGACGGCGACGAGCAGCGCATGATCGTCGAGGCGCAGGCCCTCGTCGAGCTGGACGCCGACTCCGACGACGACCTCGCCGAAGCCGAGGAAAGGCTCCTGCAGGACGAGGAGAACGGCCCGCCGATGCTCCGCGTACGGCTGAGCGGCGCGCAGGCGCGGGCCTTCGCCAAGCGGGCCCTGGACGTCGTGAACGCGGGCCGCCCGCCCTGCCCGCTGTGCAGCCTCCCCCTCGACCCGGAAGGACACGTATGCCCGCGCCAGAACGGATACCGTCGCGGGGCCTGACGGAGGCCGGGCTGCGCACCCTGCTCACCGAGGGGGAGCTCACGGTCCTCGGGCAGGTCAGGGGCGCGTCGAACGCGGTGCTCTACTGCATGGTGGCGTACGACGGCGAGGAACGCACCTGCGTCTACAAACCGGTCGCCGGGGAGCAGCCGCTGTGGGACTTCCCCGACGGCAACCTCGCCCGGCGCGAGGTCGCGGCCTACGAGGTCTCCGAAGCCACCGGCTGGGGCCTCGTGCCCCCCACGGTGCTGCGCGAGGGCCCCTACGGCGAGGGGATGTGCCAGCTGTGGATCGAGGCGGAGGAGACCGCGGACGGTGACGCCGGCCAGGCCCACGGCCTGCCGCCGCTGCTCGCGCTCGTCGAGGGCGAGGAGCCGGACGACGGCTGGAAGGCGGTGGGATTCGCCGAGGTGGGGGAGGGGCGGACCGCGTTGCTGGTGCACGCCGACGACCCCCGGCTCCGCCGCCTCGCCGTGTTGGACGCCGTGATCAACAACGGGGACCGCAAGGGCGGGCACCTGCTGCCGGCGCCCGGCGGCCGGCTGTACGGCATCGACCACGGTGTCACCTTCAACGCGGACGACAAGCTGCGGACCCTGCTGTGGGGATGGGCGGGTGAGCCGCTTACGGCGGAGGCCGTGGACGTGCTCGGCGTGCTCTCCGCCGGCCTGGCACCCGGTACGGCGCTCGCCACCCGGCTGGCGGAACTGATCACGCCCGCGGAACTCGACGCCCTGCGGGCCCGGGTGGACGCCCTGCGCACGTCCGGGCGCCATCCGCAGCCCAGCGGTGAGTGGCCCGCGATCCCGTGGCCCCCGGTCTGACGGCCGACGTCCCCACGCGGCCCACCGCCGGACGGCAGCCCTCCCGGGCCCGTCCGGCGGGCGCCGTGCCGCGGCCGGCGGAACCCACGCCGGGAGGCGCCGCGGACGAGGGGCAGCCGACGGCGGCGTTTCGCGCAAGACCGCCTCTTCGGCCACGATCCGTCATCCGGTTCGTATCCGGAAGCGTCGTCCGGTTACGCTCATGACATGCATGCCTGGCCCGCTTCTGAGGTCCCCGCCCTGCCTGGCAAGGGCCGCGACCTTCGGATCCACGACACCGCGACCGGCGGACGGATCACCCTTGACCCCGGTCCCGTCGCCCGCATCTACGTCTGCGGCATCACGCCGTACGACGCGACCCACATGGGTCATGCGGCGACCTACAACGCGTTCGACCTCGTTCAGCGCGTGTGGCTCGACACCAAGCGGCAGGTTCACTACGTCCAGAACGTGACCGACGTGGATGATCCGCTGCTGGAGCGGGCCGTGCGCGACGGCGAGGACTGGACCGAACTCGCGGAGCGCGAGACGACCCTCTTCCGGGAGGACATGACCGCTCTGCGCATGCTCCCCCCGAAGCACTACATCGGGGCGGTGGAGGCGATACCCGGCATCGTCCCGCTCGTCGAACGCCTCCGGGACGCGGGCGCCGCCTACGAACTCGACGGCGACGTGTACTTCTCGGTCGAGAGCGACCCCCACTTCGGCGAGGTCTCCGGTCTCGACGCCGAGGCGATGCGCCTGCTCTCCGCCGAGCGCGGCGGTGACCCGGAGCGCCCCGGCAAGAAGAACCCGCTCGACCCGATGCTGTGGATGGCCGCCCGCGAGGGCGAGCCGAGCTGGGACGGGGGCACGCTCGGCCGCGGCAGGCCCGGCTGGCACATCGAGTGCGTCGCGATCGCGCTGGACCACCTCGGCATGAGCTTCGACGTCCAGGGCGGCGGTTCCGACCTGGCCTTCCCGCACCACGAGATGGGCGCTTCGCACGCCCAGGTGCTGACGGGCGAGCACCCGTTCGCCCGCGCCTACGTACACGCCGGCATGGTCGCCCTCGGCGGCGAGAAGATGTCCAAGTCCAAGGGCAACCTGGTCTTCGTCTCGGCGCTGCGCCGGGACGACGTCGACCCCGCGGCGATCAGGCTCTCCCTGCTCGCGCACCACTACCGGTCCGACTGGGAGTGGACGGACCAGGTGCTCGCCGACGCGGTCGAGCGCCTGGCGCGGTGGCGTGCCGCAGTCTCCCGGCCCGACGGACACTCCGCGGAAGCCCTGGTCGAGGAGGTCCGGGAGGCACTGGCCGACGACCTGGACGCCCCGGCCGCCCTTGCCGCCGTGGACCGGTGGGCGGCCCGGCAGAACGCCGAGGGGGGCACGGACGAGGGCGCGCCCGGCGTCGTCTCCCGCACCGTGGACGCACTCCTCGGCGTCGCGCTGTAACCCGCCGGCCGGCGAGACGGCCCCGGGCCCCGCGAGAGATCGCGGGGCCCGGGGCCGTCTCCTGTCCAGGCCGCCGGGGTGGGGCCGATCGCTCCGGCAGAACGGCGGTCAGCCGTCCGAGGGATCCTCGTCCGGCCCGGACGGCGGGTCGCCGGGTGTGCCCCCGTCGGTGTCCTTGGGCCGCCCCTTGTCGGGACGCTGCGGCTTGGGCGGCCGGGTACGCCCGCCGGAGGTGTCCCGCAGGTACGGTGCGTCGCCGCTCTCCGTCGCGTGCCCGCCGGGCGCCTGACCCGGACCGCCGACGTCCCTGCGCCGGAGATACCGCTCGAACTCCCGGGCGATGGCCTCGCCGGACGCCTCCGGCAGTTCGGCGGTGTCGCGCGCCTCCTCGAGGGTCTGCACGTACTCCGCCACCTCGCTGTCCTCGGAGGCCAGCTGATCGACCCCGAGCTGCCAGGCGCGGGCGTCCTCGGGCAGTTCGCCCAGCGGGATCCGCAGTCCGAGCAGGTCCTCCAGCCGGTTCAGGAGCGCCAGCGTCGCCTTGGGGTTCGGCGGCTGCGACACGTAGTGGGGCACCGCCGCCCACAGGCTCACGGCGGGCACCCCCGCGTGCGTACATGCTTCCTGGAGGATGCCCACGATGCCGGTCGGGCCCTCGTACCGGGTCTCCTCCAGGTCCATCGTCCTGGCCAGGTCCGGGTCCGAGGTGACACCGCTGACGGGCACCGGCCGCGTGTGCGGGGTGTCGCCGAGCAGTGCCCCCAGGATCACGACCATCTCGACACCCAGCTCATGCGCGAAACCCAGGATCTCGTTGCAGAACGAGCGCCAGCGCATGGAGGGTTCGATCCCTCGGACCAGCACCAGATCGCGGGGTTTCTCCCCGCCGATCCGGACCACGGAGAGCCGCGTGGTGGGCCAGGTGATCTTGCGCGAGCCACCGTCCAGCCACACCGTGGGGCGATTGACCTGGAAGTCGTAGTAGTCCTCGGCGTCGAGCGCCGCGAAAACCTCGCCCTTCCATTCCCGGTCCAGATGTCCGACCGCGGTGGAGGCGGCGTCACCCGCGTCGTTCCAGCCTTCGAACGCGGCCACCATGACCGGGTCGATCAGCTCGGGTACCCCCTCGAGCTCGATCACCCAGGCCTCCTTCCCAAGTTCCCTTGTGTACGGACCAACCTTACGACTTCCGGGTCCCCGGGCAGCAGCCCGTTTGCATGCGGTGGCGATCCGTGCCACTGCGTGATCCACCCGAGCCGTGGTGGTCCGTCCCGGCCGAAGTCCGCCGGGACGACCGGAGTACGCGCGTCACCGACGAAGCGGTCGAGGGTGTCAAGGACATGATCGTCTCGGGTGGGCCGGACTCCGCGGACGGGATCCACCGGCTCCGCCGCGTCGCCCCGGCCGGAACTCGCCCTCCCAGTCGACCCCCTCCTCGGACCGCAGCCGCCTCAGCAGCTCGTACTTCTCCCTCTGCAGGTCCCACTGCCGCGCCTCGTCCAGACCGAACAGGCTGAAGTGGCCCGCCTCCGCGCCCTTGCCGACGACGAGCTCGACCCGGCCCCGCGCTATCTGGTCGAGGGTCGCGAAGTCCTCCGCGACCCGCACCGGATCGAGGATCGCGACGACCGTGACCCCGGTCAGCAGCCGGATGGTGGTGGTGCGGGCGGCTGGCGCGCCCAGCACCACGCCCGGACTGGAGGAGAGGAACGGTCCGGCGTGCCGCTCACCGACGGCGTAGGCGTCGAAGCCGAGCCCCTCCGCCGCCACACCGGTCTCGATCACCTCGTGGAACCGGTCCGCGACCGGGTGCAGTTCGCCGGTCAGCGGATGCGGGGCATGTCCGACGAGGGAGAGTACGGAGAATCTCGCAACACTCGTTCCTTCGGTGGCAGGGGAGTCCGGCGTACCGAAGCCGTCGGGCACCGCGGCCGGCCGCAGCCCACAGCCGGCGGCGCCGTCCGGACATCCCTCCACTCTCCCCGCGCCACGTTGCGCCCGTATGGCGGCGGCGTGGCACGTCCCCGGCTCCACGCGAGGTCGTGGAGCGGGTACGCCGCAGGGGCGGCCCCCCGGTCCCGGGAGTCCGCCCCTGTCGCGTGTGCCGTGCCGTCAGCGCCCTTCGGCCAGCATGTCCTCGACCCGCGTCCGGATGTCGTCGGTCGCGAGACCACGGATCGTCAGCGTCGTCCGGCGCCGCAGCACATCCTCAGCGGTCTCCGCCCACTCGCGGTCGCGCGCGTAGGCCACCTGCGCCCAGATCTCCGGGGCGTCGGGGTGGATGCGCTCGGCGAGCGCCGGGTCCTCGTCCGCCAGCCGCGCGATGTCGAAGGAGAGCGAGCCGTAGTGGGTCGCGAGGTGCCGCGCGGTGTCTGCGGACATCCCCGGCCCCGGCGTCCCGCCGGCGAGCAGCCTGTGGGCGACCGCGTTCGGGTTCGCGATACCGGGCAGCGGCATCTTCCTCGGCAGGCGCGCCATGGGCTCCATGTCCTCGGAGAGGGGATGCCCGGGCAGCTCGGCCAGCTTGTTCATCACCGTACGGCCGATGTGGCGGAACGTGGTCCACTTGCCGCCGGCGACCGACAGCATGCCGCCCCGGCCCTCCGTCACGACCGTCTCGCGCTTCGCCTTGGAGGTGTCCCCGGGTCCGCCCGGCAGCACCCGCAGGCCCGCGAAGGAGTACGTGATCAGGTCCCGTGACAGCTGCTGGTCGCGGACCGAGAAGGCCGCCTCGTCAAGGATCTGCGCCGTGTCCTTCTCGGTGACCGAGACGTCGGCCGGGTCGCCCTCGTACTCCTCGTCCGTCGTGCCGAGCAGGAGCATGTCCTCCCACGGCAGGGCGAACGTGATGCGGTACTTGTCGATCGGCGTCGCCAGTGCCGCCTTCCACGGGCGGGTGCGCTTCAGCACCAGGTGGGCGCCCTTGGACAGGCGTATGGAGGGCGCCGCGTTCGGGTCCTCCAGCTTCCGCAGGTGGTCGACCCACGGCCCGGTGGCGTTGAGCACCAGCCGCGCGTCGATGCCGAACTCCGTGCCGTCCTGACGGTCCTTCAGCTCGGCGCCGGTCACCCGGCCCCTGGTGAAGCGCAGTCCGGTGACGGCGGCGTGGTTGAGAACCTCGGCACCGGCGTCGACCGCCGCGCGCACGGTCATCAGCGCCATGCGGGCGTCGTTCATCTGGTCGTCGCCGTAGACGGCGACGGCCTTCAGGTTGTCCGTGCGCAGCTCGGGCACGTCGCGCCGGGCGCGGGCCGGACTGATCACGTGGCCGACGCCGTCACCGAAGGCGGACAGCGCCGAGTAGGCGAAGACGCCCGCGCCGAGCTTCGCGGCGCCGTGCGGGCCGCCCTTGTAGACCGGCAGGTAGAAGGTGAGCGGGTTGGCCAGGTGCGGGGCTACCTGACGCGAGACGGCACGCCGCTCGAAGTGGTTCTCCGCGACCAGCTTCACCGCGCCGGTCTGCAGGTAGCGCAGACCGCCGTGGAGCAGCTTGGACGAGGCGGACGAGGTGGCGCCGGCGAAGTCGCCGGCGTCCACCAGGGCCACCCGCAGTCCGGACTGCGCCGCATGCCAGGCGGTGGAGATGCCCAGGATGCCGCCGCCGATCACCAGGAGGTCGTACGTCGCCTTGGAAAGCCGCTCCCGGGTCTCGGCGCGGCTCGGGAGGGAGCCGGAGGCCGGATGCGTCCCGAGGGCGGGGACGCTCTGCAGGGTGGTCATGTCGTTTGCTCCTCTAGCTCTCTTCGTCCTCGATCCAGCCCATGGTCCGTTCGACGGCCTTGAGCCAGCTCTTGTATTCACGGTCACGCGTGGCCGCGTCCATGCGGGGTGTCCACTCGGCGGCCCGGCGCCAGTTGGCGCGCAGTGCGTCGGTGTCCGGCCAGAAGCCGACGGCGAGACCGGCGGCGTAGGCGGCGCCGAGGCAGGTGGTCTCGGCGACCATGGGGCGCACCACGGGCGCGTCCAGGAAGTCGGAGAGGGTCTGCATCAGCAGGTTGTTGGAGGTCATTCCGCCGTCGACCTTGAGTGCGGTCAGCTCGACGCCGGAGTCCTTGGTCATGGCGTCGCTGATCTCGCGGGTCTGCCAGGCGGTGGCCTCGAGCACGGCACGGGCGATGTGCGCCTTGGTGACGTAGCGGGTGAGACCGGCGATGACGCCGCGGGCGTCGGGACGCCAGTACGGCGCGAACAGACCGGAGAACGCGGGCACGAAGTACGCGCCGCCGTTGTCCTCGACGGACGAGGCGAGCGTCTCGATCTCCGCCGCGGACTTGATCAGGCCCATCTGGTCGCGCATCCACTGCACCAGCGAGCCGGTGACGGCGATGGAGCCTTCGAGGGCGTACACCGCCTTCTGGTCGCCGATCCGGTACCCGACGGTCGTCAGCAGCCCGTTGTACGAGTTCACCGGGGTATGGCCGGTGTTCATCAGCATGAACGTGCCGGTGCCGTACGTGGACTTGGCCTCGCCCTGGGCGAAACACGTCTGGCCGAACAGCGCCGCCTGCTGGTCGCCGAGCGCGGAGGCGACCGGGACGCCGTCGAGGACGCCGCCCTTGGCGTTGCCGTAGACCTCGGCGGAGGACCGGATCTCCGGCAGGACGGCCGACGGGATCTCCAGCGACTGGACGATCTTGTCGTCCCACTGCATCGTGTGCAGGTTCATCAGGAGGGTGCGCGAGGCGTTGGTGACGTCGGTGACGTGGACGCCGCCGTCGGTGCCGCCGGTCAGGTTCCAGATGACCCAGGAGTCCATGGTGCCGAAGAGGATGTCGCCCCGCTCGGCGCGCTCACGCAGCCCCTCGACGTTGTCCAGCAGCCAGCGGACCTTCGGCCCGGCGAAGTAGGACGCCAGCGGCAGCCCGGTCTCGCGGCGGAAGCGGTCCTGGCCGACGTTGCGGCCGAGCTCCCGGCAGAGCGCGTCGGTGCGGGTGTCCTGCCAGACGAGGGCGTTGTGGACGGGCTCGCCGGTGTTCTTGTCCCAGAGCAGGGTGGTCTCGCGCTGGTTGGTGATGCCGATCGCCTTGACGTCGGCGGAGGTGATGCCGGCCTTGACGATGGCCCCGGCGACGACCTCCTGGACGTTCTCCCAGATCTCCGTCGCGTCGTGCTCCACCCAGCCCGGCTTGGGGAAGATCTGTTCGTGCTCCTTCTGGTCGACGGAGACGATCCGGCCGTCCTTGTCGAAGACGATGCAGCGGCTGGACGTGGTGCCCTGGTCGATGGCCGCGATGAACGGCCCGGTGGTGTGTGCGTCGGTCACGGTGTGCTCCCGGAAGTCTGTGTGGTGGGCGGGTCTGGCTCAGGCGAAGGCGAGGTTGTAGAGACCGCCCGCGAGCGCGGCCCCGATGAGCGGTCCTACCACCGGTACCCAGACGTAGCCCCAGTCCGAACCGCCCTTGTTCGGAAGCGGCAGCAACGCGTGCACGATCCGCGGACCGAGGTCGCGCACCGGGTTGACGGCGTAGCCGGTCGGACCGCCGAGCGACAGGCCGATACCGACGACCACCAGCGAGGTGATCAGGGCGCCGAGCACGCCGAGGCCGTTGCCCTCGTCATTGAGGCCCTGGGTCAGGATCGCCAGGATCAGCACGAAGGTGGCGATGATCTCCGTGACGACGTTCTGCAGGCCGTTGCGGATCTCCGGGCCGGTGCTGAAGACGCCGAGCACGGGGCCCGCCTTCGGCGCGGTCTTCTGGTCGACCAGGCCTTCCTCGGCCGGCTGGTTCCGAACGATCTCGGGATCGGTGAGATGCGCGTGGAACTGTCCGTAGTAGGCGGCCCAGACGAGTACGGCACCGATCATGGCCCCCAGCAGCTGGGAGCCGAGGTACAGGGGCACATCGCTCCAGGGGGTGCCCCCCTGGATGGCGAGGCCGATCGTGACGGCCGGATTGAGGTGGGCGCCGGACACGCCGGAGGCTATGTAGGCGCCGGTCAGCACGGCGAAGCCCCACCCGAAGGTGATGGCCAGCCAGCCGGCGTTCTGCGCTTTGGATCGCTTGAGCGTGACAGCGGCACAGACACCGCCGCCGAGCAGGATGAGTATGGCGGTACCGATGGTCTCGCCGATGAAGATGTCGGAGCTGGACACCCGCGACTCCTTTGTCCTTCGTCCAGGGGAAGGCGAAACACCGGGTCCCTCCGGTGGATCGCGCCCCAGGTGGGTATCCGTCTGACGGCGGCTACTCACCTGTAGGGCTTGACCGGCCCTCGGCACTGTCACACTCTAACGCGTATTGCCGTTATGTGTTCGGCAATGCCGACCGGTGAACGGCAATGTTTCTCCCCGACAGGGAGCGAGTCAAGGGGTGTGTGACGCGGGACTCGTATCGTTACCGAGGTCGCGGGTCGGGCTCAGAAGCGTCCGGCGCCCAGGTCCCTGGAGACGGCGCGGGCGCAGTCCCGGACCGCCGCGACGAGCTCGGGGCGCATTTCGCCGCCCACGCAGACCCGCTCGACCGCCCCGGTCACCGCCACGGCCCCGACCGGCATCCTGCGGCGGTCGTGGACGGGGGCGGCCACCGCGGCCACGCCCTCCCAGGTCTCCTCCACGTCCGCCGCCCAGCCCTGTGCCCGGATCAGGTCGAGCATCGACTCGAACTCCTCGTCACCGGTGACGGTGCGGGGCGTGAAGGACCTGCGCTCGACCTCGGTGGCCTCGCTGTGCCCGACGGGGTCGTAGGCCGCGATCACCTTGCCCAGGGCGGTGGAGTGCAGGGGCTGCATGGCGCCGACCTCCAGCACCTGCCGGCTGTCGTCGGGGCGGAACACGTGGTGGACGATCAGGACGCCGTGCTGGTGCAGCACGCCCAGGTGCACGCTCTCGCCGCTCGACCGGGCCAGATCGTCGGTCCACACCAGCGCGCGGGCGCGCAGTTCGTGCACGTCGAGGTAGCTGTTGCCCAGCCGGAGCAGCTCCGCGCCGAGCTGGTAGCGGCCGGACGCGGAGTCCTGCTCGACGAAGCCCTCGTGCTGGAGGGTGCGCAGGATGCCGTGCGCGGTGCCCTTGGCCAGACCGAGGGAGGACGAGATGTCGGACAGCCCGAGCCGACGCTCGCCGCCCGCCAGCAGGCGCAGCATCGCCGCTGCCCGCTCCAGCGACTGGATGTTCTTCGCCATCGCGCCGTACTCCTCCACCTCGGTTCGACAATGCTGAACACTATCGGTCGATGTCGACCTCTGTCCGGTCGCGCGAACATTCTCCGTCACCGCGTGAGCGGGCCCGCTCACCGCACAGCATGCAGTCCGGCCCGTGGGACACGGCGACCGCCCCGGGCCCGCCCGGCTACGCTGGCCGCGTGCCCTCTCCGCAGATGGGCGCAAAGCCGACAGCCGTCGCATCCCAGGGAGAACATCCATGGCCTCGTTGCCGACCCCCTCAGCTGACAGCCGGAACCGGGCCGCAGCGCTCCGCGAGGCGCTCGCCACCCGCGTGGTGGTGGCCGACGGTGCCATGGGCACCATGCTCCAGGCCCAGGACCCGACACTCGAGGACTTCGAGAACCTCGAAGGCTGCAACGAGATCCTGAACGTCACGCGCCCCGACATCGTCCGCTCGGTCCACGAGGAGTACTTCGCGGTCGGTGTCGACTGCGTCGAGACCAACACCTTCGGAGCCAACGCCTCCGCCCTGGGCGAGTACGACATCCCCGGACGGATCCACGAGCTGTCCGAATCGGGCGCCCGCATCGCCCGCGAGGTCGCCGACCGGTTCACCGAGTCCACCGGACAGCAGCGCTGGGTGCTCGGTTCCATCGGCCCCGGCACCAAGCTGCCGACGCTCGGCCACGCCCCCTACACGGTCCTGCGCGACGGCTTCCAGCAGAACGCCGAGGGCCTGATCGCCGGCGGCGCGGACGCGCTCATCATCGAGACCACCCAGGACCTGCTCCAGACCAAGGCGGCCGTCCTCGGCGCCCGGCGCGCCCTGGAGGCCACCGGCAGTGACCTCCTGGTGCTGTGCTCGCTGGCCTTCGAGACCACGGGCACCATGCTGCTCGGCTCCGAGATCGGGGCCGCGCTGACCGCGCTCGAACCGCTCGGCGTCGACATGATCGGCCTGAACTGCTCGACCGGCCCCGCCGAGATGAGCGAGCACCTGCGGTACCTCACACGCCACTCCCGCATCCCGCTCCTCTGCATGCCGAACGCCGGCCTGCCGGTGCTCACGAAGGACGGCGCCCACTTCCCGCTCGACGCCGAGGGTCTCGCCGACGCCCAGGAGACCTTCGTCCAGGAGTACGGGCTCTCCCTCGTCGGCGGCTGCTGCGGTACGACGCCGGAACACCTGCGCCAACTCGTCGAGCGGGTGCGCGGCGCGGCTCCGTCGGCCCGCGAGCCGCGCCCCGAGCCCGGCGCGGCCTCGCTCTACCAGACCGTCCCGTTCCGCCAGGACACCTCGTACCTCGCGATCGGTGAACGCACGAACGCCAACGGATCGAAGAAGTTCCGTGAGGCCATGCTCGAAGCGCGCTGGGACGACTGCGTGGAGATGGCCCGCGACCAGATCCGGGAGGGCGCCCACATGCTCGACCTCTGCGTCGACTACGTGGGCCGCGACGGCGTCGCCGACATGGAGGAGCTGGCCGGCCGCTTCGCCACCGCCTCCACCCTGCCCATCGTCCTCGACTCCACCGAGGTGCCCGTGCTGCGGGCGGGCCTGGAGAAGCTCGGCGGCCGCGCCGTGCTCAACTCCGTCAACTACGAGGACGGGGACGGCCCGGAGTCGCGCTTCGCCCAGGTCAGCGCGCTGGCCGCCGAACACGGCGCGGCGCTGATCGCGCTGACCATCGACGAGGAGGGCCAGGCCCGCACCGTCGAGCACAAGGTCGCCATCGCCGAGCGGCTCATCGAGGACCTCACCACCAACTGGGGATTCCACGAGTCCGACATCCTGATCGACTGTCTGACCTTCACGATCTGCACCGGTCAGGAGGAGTCCCGCAAGGACGGCATCGCGACGATCGGCGCGATCCGTGAGCTGAAGCGGCGCCACCCCGACGTGCAGACGACGCTGGGCCTGTCCAACATCTCCTTCGGCCTGAACCCGGCCGCCCGCATCGTGCTGAACTCCGTGTTCCTGGACGAGTGTGTCAAGGCCGGGCTCGACTCCGCGATCGTGCACGCCTCCAAGATCCTTCCGATCGCCCGGCTGGAGGAGGAGCAGGTCAAGGTCGCGCTCGACCTGATCCACGACCGCCGGGCGGAGGGCTACGACCCCCTGCAGCGGCTCATGGAGCTCTTCGAGGGCGTCAACACCAAGTCGATGAAGCAGGGCAGGGCCGAGGAGCTGAAGGCTCTGCCGCTGGAGGAGCGGCTCCAGCGCCGCATCATCGACGGCGAGAAGAACGGCCTGGAGGCCGACCTCGACGAGGCGCTGCTGACCAGGCCCGCACTCGAGATCGTGAACGACACCCTCCTGGCGGGCATGAAGGTCGTCGGCGAGCTCTTCGGTTCCGGCCAGATGCAGCTGCCCTTCGTGCTCCAGTCCGCCGAGGTCATGAAGACCGCGGTGGCCCACCTGGAGCCGCACATGGAGAAGTCGGACGACGAGGGCAAGGGCACGATCGTGCTGGCCACCGTCCGCGGCGACGTCCACGACATCGGCAAGAACCTGGTCGACATCATCCTGTCCAACAACGGCTTCAACGTCGTGAACCTGGGCATCAAGCAGCCGGTCTCCGCCATCCTGGACGCCGCCCAGGAGCACCGGGCCGACGTCATCGGCATGTCCGGTCTGCTCGTGAAGTCCACCGTGATCATGAAGGAGAACCTGGAGGAGCTGAACCAGCGCAAGCTGGCGGCCGACTACCCGGTGATCCTCGGCGGTGCGGCCCTCACCCGGGCCTACGTCGAACAGGACCTCCACGAGATCTACGAGGGCGAGGTCCGCTACGCCCGAGACGCGTTCGAGGGCCTCCGCCTGATGGACGCTCTCGTCGCGGTCAAGCGCGGCGTTCCCGGCGCCGTCCTCCCCGAGCTGAAGCAGCGCAGGGTGCCCAAGCGGGACACCCCGGCGGCAGAGGCGGAGGTGCCCGAGGAGGGCGTGCGCTCCGACGTCTCCGTCACCAACCCGGTCCCGGAGCCGCCCTTCTGGGGCACCCGGGTCGTCAAGGGCATCCAGCTCAAGGAGTACGCCTCCTGGCTGGACGAGGGCGCGCTCTTCAAGGGCCAGTGGGGCCTCAAGCAGGCCCGCGCCGGCGACGGACCGACGTACGAGGAGCTCGTGGAGACGGAGGGACGCCCGCACCTGCGCGGCTGGCTCGACAAGCTCCACACCGAGAACCTGCTCGAAGCCGCCGTCGTCTACGGCTACTTCCCCTGCGTGTCCAAGGGCGACGACCTGATCCTCCTGCACGAGGACGGATCCGAGCGCACCCGCTTCACCTTCCCGCGCCAGCGCCGCGGCCGCCGTCTCTGCCTCGCGGACTTCTTCCGTCCCGAGGAGTCGGGGGAGACGGACGTGATCGGACTTCAGGTCGTCACCGTCGGCTCGAAGATCGGCGGGGCCACCGCCGAGCTCTTCGAGGCCAACTCCTACCGCGACTACCTGGAGCTGCACGGCCTGTCCGTGCAGCTGGCCGAAGCCCTCGCCGAGTACTGGCACGCGCGGGTCCGCAGCGAGCTCGGTTTCGCGGGCGAGGACCCGTCGGACGTCGAGGACATGTTCGCGCTGAAGTACCGGGGTGCCCGCTTCTCCCTGGGCTACGGTGCCTGCCCCGACCTGGAGGACCGGGCGAAGATCGCCCAGCTCCTCGAGCCCGAACGGATCGGGGTCAAGCTCTCCGAGGAGTTCCAGCTGCACCCCGAGCAGTCCACGGACGCCATCGTCATCCACCACCCCGAGGCGAAGTACTTCAACGCACGGTAGCCAGGGCCTCTCGTTCGGATCGTCCAGACGAAAGACCCGAGGCGTTCGACGCGCGGTAGTGCCCGTTGCGCGCGCCGCGCGCGGACGAGTCGTAGACTGGTCGGTCCAGTGCAGGCCGGTCGCCGTTCCCACCGGGAAGGCGGCCGGCCTTCTCGTCCCTCATGGAGGTGTGCCGGATGACCAGTACGGTTCCCGCGTCCCTTACCCGTACGACCGATGGGTCGGCGCTGCAGGCGGTTCTGCTCGACATGGACGGCACGCTGGTCGACACCGAGGGATTCTGGTGGGACGTGGAGGTCGAGGTCTTCGCCGACCTCGGTCACCGTCTGGAGGAGGCATGGCGTGACGTGGTCGTCGGCGGCCCCATGACGCGCAGCGCCGGCTACCTCATCGATGTCACGGGTGCGGACATCGCCATCGAGGAGCTCACCGTGCTGCTCAACGACCGCTTCGAGAAGCGCATCGGCCGCGGTGTGCCGCTGATGCCCGGCGCCGCCCGGCTGCTGGGCGAGCTCGCGGCGCACGAGGTGCCCACCGCGCTGGTGTCCGCCTCGCACCGGCGCATCATCGACCGGGTCCTCGAATCGGTGGGCCGTCACCACTTCGCGCTCACGGTCGCGGGCGACGAGGTGGCCCGGACGAAGCCGCACCCCGAGCCCTATCTCGCCGCGGCGGCGGGTTTCGGCGCCGATCCGTGGCGCTGCGCGGTCATCGAGGACACCGCGACCGGGGTCGCGGCCGCCGAGGCCGCGGGCTGCCGTGTCGTCGCGGTCCCGTCCGTCGCACCCATCGCGCCCGCGCCGGGACGGGTCGTCGTCCCCTCGCTGGAACACGTGGATCTCGCCTTCCTCCGTGAGCTGGTCACGGAGGAGCGATAGCCGGTCCACGCAAGGTATTTCGTCGAGAGGCGACAGGAATCCGGGGCCGAAATCCGTCCGGTCCCGGCTTTCCCGCAGCCCGAAAATCAGGTCCATGTCAATGTAGGACATGGCGCGCCAACGTGATTTGCGTCACTCCGAACGCCAATCGAAGCACTTGCCGTCCGACCTCTCTGTCCGTTTCGTACACCCAAAAGTCCGGTTGGTGAAGCCGTGTACGAAACATTCCCGAGCGTGACATGGACAGCCGGTCATCGCCGATCACCGAGTGAATACGCGGCTGTCCGATGCCGGTCAGGTGCCCATGGCGGCGCCTACTAATCTCGGTTTTCTCACATGCCGGAATGAGGGAGAACGCCCAGATGAACCGCAAGACCCTGGTGCTGCCGGCCGTAGTGGGCCTGCTCGCGCCCGTGCTCGCCGCCTGTGGCGGGTCGGACGAGGGGGGCGAAGCCATCGTGGTCGGGACGACGGACCAGTTCATCGCCTCGGCGGACAGCCCGGCACCGCTCGACCCGGCGATCGGCTACGAAGCGGGCGTCTGGAACGTGCTCCGGCAGACCGTGCAGACGCTCACCCACATTCCGCGCGGCGGCGGCGAGCCGGTGCCCGAAGCGGCCCAGAGCTGCTCCTTCACCGACACGGAGAACGAGAGCTACCGCTGCACCCTGCGCGACGGTCTCACCTTCGCCGACGGCACCCCCGTCACCCCGGAGGACGTGAAGTACTCCATACAGCGGGTCATCGACATCAAGGACGAGAGCGGCCCGATCGGTCTGCTCGACAACATCGACACGATCGAGACCAAAGGCGAGAACCAGGTCGTCTTCCACCTCCGCACGCCGGACGCGACCTTCCCCTACAAGCTCGCGACGCCGCCGGCCGGCATCGTCCCGAAGGACAAGTACCCGGCGAAGTCCCCCCGCGAGGGCTTCCAGGTCGACGGTTCCGGCCCGTACACCATGAAGCCCGAGGTCAAGAACAACCAGGTCATCAAGGTGGTGTTCACCAAGAACCCGAAGTACAAGGGTGACCTGGAGATCAAGAACCAGAAGGTCGAGCTGGACCTCTTCCCCGACGCCGCGGCGATGGGCAAGGCGCTCGACGACGAGAAGATCGACATGATGACGCGCACCATGTCGCCCGAGCAGTCCCAGAAGCTCCTGGCGGAGCCGAAGGAGGGCGTCAAGCTCACCGAGATGCCCGGACTCGCCATCAGCTACCTCGCGTTCAACACCGAGGCCCCCGAGGTCAAGGACAAGGCCGTGCGCCAGGCCATGGCCCAGGTCATCGACCGAGGGACGATCGCGAGCAAGGTGTACGGCAGCACCGCCGAGCCGCTCTACTCGCTGATCCCGTCCGGCATCACCGGCCACACCACCTCGTTCTTCGACAAGTACGGCGAGCCGAACGTCTCGAAGGCCGCGGAGACCCTCGACAAGGCCGGCATCAGCACGCCGGTCAAGTTCACGCTGCACTACACGACGGACCACTACGGCCCCGCCACCAAGGCCGAGTTCGAGGCGCTGGCCAAGCAGCTCAACGCCTCGCAGCTGTTCCAGGTCGACATCGAGGGCAAGCCGTGGGACAAGTACCGCCCCGAGCAGAAGAAGGGCGAGTACGCCGTCTACGGCATGGGCTGGTTCCCCGACTTCCCGGACCCGGACACCTACACGGCGCCGTTCCTCGACAAGAACAACTTCCTGAACTCGCCGTACCGGTCGGCCCTGGCCCAGGACACGCTCATCCCGCAGTCGCGGCGTGAGGCCGACCGCAGCGCGGCGAGCCCGGCCTTCGAGAAGCTCCAGGACATCGTTGCCACCGACGTCCCCGTGCTGCCGATCTGGCAGGGCAAGCAGTACGTCGCCTCGCTCGACGGGCTGAACGGCGTCGAGTACGCCGTCAACTCCTCGGCCGACCTGCAGCTCTGGGAGCTGGGGCGCGGCACCTCCTGACGGAGCACCGTCCGGAGAACCGGTGCGGGCCGGGGCCTACGGCCCCGGCCCGCACCGGTTTCGTCGGCGTCGTCACTGTGCGCCGGGACGCACCAGGCCGCTCTCGTAGGCGTAGACGGCGGCCTGCACGCGGTCGCGCAGTCCCAGCTTCGTGAGCACGTGGCCGACATGCGTCTTGACCGTCGTCTCGCTCACGAACAGGTCGGCGGCGATCTCCGCGTTGGACAGTCCGCGCGCCACCAGCTTCAGCACCTCCACCTCGCGCTCGGTGAGCGTGTGCAGGGCGTCCGGGACGGGCTCCTCGCCCGACGGCAGGTGGTCGGCGTACTTGTCGAGCAGGCGGCGCGTGATGCTGGGCGCCAGCATCGCCTCGCCCGCGGCCACCACCCGGATGGCCTGCACCAGCTCGTTGGCGGGTGCGTCCTTCAGCAGGAAGCCACTGGCCCCCGCGCGCAGCGCCTCCACGACGTACTCGTCGAGGTCGAAGGTCGTCAGCACCAGGACCTTCGCCGGGCCGTCCCGGCCCGGCCCGGTGATCTGCCGGGTCGCCTCCACACCGTCCATCCGCGGCATGCGGATGTCCATCAGCACCACGTCGGGCTGCAGCGCCCGCACCTGTTCGATGGCCTGCAGTCCGTCGCCGGCCTCGCCGACCACCGCGAGATCACCCTCCGCCTCCAGGATCATCCGGAACCCGGTGCGCAAGAGAGGCTGATCGTCGACGAGCAGGACGCGGATAGCCACGGAATCTCCTTAAGGGCCTTCGAGGGCCACCGGTTGTCCGGCCTCGGACGGGACCGGTTCCATTCTGCCCTGCACACCCTCCACCGGGTCGGCCGGGCGGACGGACAGCGGATATACCGGGGGAGTCCCGCCGAACTCGGGGCAGACCGCCCGGTGGTCGCACCAACCGCACAGCTTCGTCGGCCTCGGCCGCCACTCGCCCGTCTCCGTGGCCACCCGGATGGCCTCCCACAGCGCGAGCAGCTTGCGCTCCATCCGCTCCAGGTCCGCCGGAACGGGGTCGTACGTCAGCACGTCACCGCTGCCGAGATAGACGAGCTGGAGGCGGCGCGGCACCACGTTCTTCAGACGCCACACCACCAGGGCGTAGAACTTCATCTGGAACAGGGCGCCCTCCGCGTATTCCGGCCGCGGCGCCTTGCCCGTCTTGTAGTCCACGATCCGGACCTCGCCGGTGGGGGCCACGTCGACCCGGTCGATCACCCCGCGCAGCCGGAGACCCGAATCCAGCTCGGTCTCCACGAACAGCTCCCGCTCGGCCGGCTCCAGGCGCGTGGGGTCCTCGAGGGAGAACCACCGCTCCACCAGCCGCTCCGCCTCGCCCAGCCACCCGGCGAGCCGCTCGCCCTCCGGATCGCCCGCGAACAGCCCGGTCAGCTCGGGCTTCGACTCGAGCAGCCGGTCCCACTGACCGGGGATCAGGGCTTTGGCCCTCGGTGCCGTACGGTCTGCCGCCGGAACGTCGAACAGTCGCTCAAGCACCGCATGCACCAGCGTGCCCCGGGTAGCAGCCTCGCTGGGCTTCTCGGGCAGCTTGTCGATCACCCGGAAGCGGTAGAGCAGCGGGCACTGCATGAAATCGCTCGCGCGCGACGGCGACAGGGACGAGGGTGGCGAAGGCGGGCGCGGTACGGACGTCATGTCGCAGACCCTACGGCCCGCCACTGACAGCCACCGGCATACCATCGACCACAGAGCTCGCGCACAGCACGACCGTGGCAGCAGCCACCGACCGGAGGGATCCCGTGGACGAGAGCGGCGACAGCGGGCGCCCGCAGCCCGGCGCAGGGGGCGAGGACCCCGGCACCGGGCCCGGCAAGGGCAAACCGCGACGTCCGGCCGACCCCGGCGGCGGCCTCCTCATGGGCCGTCCCTTCGGGGTGCCCGTGTACGTGGCCCCCAGCTGGTTCGTCGTCGCGGCACTGATCACGTGGGTGTTCGGCGGTCAGCTCGACCGCGTCCTGCCGGGACTCGGCGGAGCCCGCTACCTGGTCGCGCTCTTCTTCGCGATCGCCTTCTACGCCTCCGTCCTGGTCCACGAGCTCGCCCACACCGTCGCGGCCCTGCACTACAAGCTGCCGGTCCGCCGCATCCAGCTCCAGTTCTTCGGCGGCGTCTCCGAGATCGAGAAGGAGTCCGAGACCCCGGGACGCGAGTTCGTCCTCGCCTTCGTGGGGCCCCTGCTCTCACTCGTCCTCGCCGGGATCTTCTACATCCCGCTCCAGTTCGTCGAGGCCGGCACCGTCCCCGGCGTGCTCCTCGCCGGGCTGATGATCTCCAACCTCATCGTCGCCGCCTTCAACCTGCTGCCCGGCCTGCCCCTGGACGGCGGCCGGATGCTCCGCGCCGTCGTGTGGAAGATCACCGGCAAGCCCATGAGCGGCACCGTCGCCGCGGCATGGGTCGGCAGGGGGCTCGCCGTCACGGTCCTGATCGGCCTGCCCCTGCTCACCCACACCGGCACCCTCGGCAACTCCACCAGCGACATCGGCGGCCTGGAGACGGTCACCGACGCGCTGCTCGCCGCGATCCTCGCGGGCATCATCTGGACCGGTGCCGGCAACAGCCTCCGCATGGCCCGTCTGCGGGAGCACCTCCCCGACCTGAGAGCCCGCACCCTCACCCGGCGCGCGGTTCCCGTCGAGTCGGCCACCCCGCTGTCCGAGGCGCTCCGCCGCGCCAACGAGGCCGGCGCCCGCGCCCTGGTCGTCGTCGACGGACAGGGCAGCCCCAAGGGCGTCGTGCGGGAGGCGGCCATCGCCGGGGTCCCCGAGCACCGCCGCCCCTGGGTGCCCGTCAGCGGCCTCGCCCAGGACCTCACCGACGGCATGAAGGTCCCCGCCGAACTCGCCGGCGAAGCGCTCCTGGACCGGCTGAAGGCCACACCCGCCACCGAGTACCTGGTGATGGAGGAGACCGGCGAGATCTACGGCGTCCTGTCGACCGCCGACGTCGAGCGCGCGTTCGTCGCGGCCATGGCCCGTCCCTCGGCCTGAGGCCCCCGGAAGGCCGCCCCCGAAATACGGGTAGGCTGGCCGCATGTCCGAACCGACCGGTGCCGCCCGCCGTCGCGGCCCATTCAAAGTCGGGGACCAGGTCCAGCTCACCGACCCCAAGGGACGCCACTACACCTTCACGCTCGAGGCCGGAAAGAACTTCCACACCCACAAGGGTTCTTTCCCCCACGACGAGCTGATCGGTGCTCCCGAGGGCAGTGTTGTCCGAACCACGGGAAACGTCGCCTACCTCGCGCTGCGCCCCCTGCTCCCCGACTACGTCCTGTCCATGCCCCGCGGTGCCGCCGTGGTCTACCCCAAGGACGCGGGTCAGATCCTGGCCTTCGCCGACATCTTCCCCGGCGCACGCGTCGTGGAGGCGGGAGTCGGCTCCGGAGCGCTCAGCACCTTCCTGCTGCGCGCCATCGGTGAGCAGGGCATGCTGCACTCCTACGAGCGCCGCGAGGACTTCGCCGAGATCGCCCAGCAGAACGTGGAGCGTTACTTCGGCTCCCCGCACCCCGCCTGGGAGCTGACCGTCGGCGACCTCCAGGACAACCTGTCGGACACCGACGTCGACCGCGTCGTCCTGGACATGCTCGCCCCGTGGGAGTGCCTCGAGGCCGTCTCCAAGGCCCTGGTGCCCGGCGGCATCCTCTGCGCGTACGTCGCGACCACGACCCAGCTGTCGCGGACCGTCGAATCAATCCGCGAGATCGGCTGCTTCGCCGAGCCGCAGCCGTGGGAGTCGATGATCCGCAACTGGCACGTCGAGGGCCTTGCCGTCCGGCCGGACCACCGCATGATCGGCCACACCGGCTTCCTCGTCACCGCACGCCGGCTCGCGGACGGCGTCGAGCCGCCGCTGCGCCGCCGCCGCCCCTCCAAGGGCGCCTACGGCGAGGACTACGACGGTCCCGGCGCCCGGAGCGGCAGCGCGAACCGCGACTGACCTCCCAGAACGCACAGGCGCCGCCGCCGAGTTCCCCGGACCTGTCCGGGGAGCCGGCGGCGGCGCCTTTCCGTCTGTCCCGGCCATTCCGTCGGACCCCGCCGTTCCACTGCGGTGTGAGGTGTGGCACGATGCTGGCCACCCCCGCCCGCCGAGCTCCGCTCGGCACCGCCTCTACAGGCTTCCAGGAACCACATGGAGACATACCGCGTGCAGACCTCCGCGCTCCCGGACCTCGCGCACACCGACGCCAAGGCGGTGCACTGGCTCGCCACGGCCACGGCGATGGCGGCCGTGATCGCCGTCGCGGGGCTGCTCCAGCCCGAGGCGGCCACCGCCACGGCCTCGGCGTCCGAACACGGCGTGACCACCCGCCACGAGGGCGTCCCCGCCGCCCAGGCCCCCGACCCGGCCGGCGTTGCCTTCCCGCTCGACTGCGCCGGCGCCGGACAGACCGTGGCGGACAGCGCCCCCGGTGACCTCGACGGGGACGGCGCCCCCGAGACGGTCGCGGTCGTCCGCTGCGCGGCGGGTTCCGGCACCCCTCCCAGCGGCATCTACGTCGTCACACGGCGGAGCGGGGCCGCACCCAGGGTCGTGGCGACCCTGGTGGACCCCGCCCAGAAGCTGGCGGTCACCGACCTCGCCGTACGCGACGGCCGGATCTCGGCGAACCTGCTCGGCTACTCGTCGGCCGACGTGCCGCGCTGCTGCCCCGACGAACGGGAGAGCGTCTCCTGGCAGTGGAAGGGCAACGCCTTCGTCAGGTCCTCCGCTCCCGCCGGCGGCAGCGCGCGCCCGGCCTGAGCCGTCATTCGGCGTCCGGCCCGAACACTTCCACGTTGTCCGAGACGCGACGTACATGAATGCAGTCGCCTGGGCACTCCTTCGCCGAGTCCACCACGTCCTGGAGCAGGGGCAGCGGCACCGGTGTGGTGGCTCCCTTGTCCTGGAGCAACTCGTCCTCCGGGCTCTTGACGTACGCCAGACCGTCGATGTCCAGCTCGAACACCTCGGGTGCGTACTGCACACAGATGCCGTCGCCCGTACAGAGGTCCTGGTCGATCCAGACCTCGAGGTCCTGGGTCCCGGTGTCTCCCGGAGCGTCCTGCTGCACGGTCATGTGTCCTGCCGTTCCCTGCGTATCTGCACCAATTGAAGCCAGCCCTGACGGGTGTTGAACACTTCGACGATACAACCGGCTGCTTTCCGGTGCCGAAGGGTGGGTATTCCTCTGGCGTGAGGGAGGGCGCAAGGGTGAAGATCGGACAGACACCCGGGTCTTTGTGATCTAGGGGTTTCAATCATCACCCACCCAGGTAGGGTCAGGAAGCGTCCAGCTCCCCTTGGAGGAGGTGAGGACCGTGGCAGCCCACGACGACGAAATCAACCGCGGCATCCGGCCCGGGCGAGGGTCGGAAGACCCAGCCGGGCAGGTTGCCTTTCTCGAGCAGGAAATCGCCGTCCTGCGACGTAAGCTCGCCGACTCTCCGCGTCATACGAGGATTCTCGAAGAGCGGATCGTCGAGTTGCAGACCAGTCTGGCCGGCGTGTCCGCGCAGAACGAGCGGCTCGCCAACACGCTCCGCGAGGCCCGCGACCAGATCGTGGCCCTCAAGGAGGAGGTCGACCGGCTGGCCCAGCCACCGGCTGGCTTCGGTGTCTTCCTGCAGGCCAACGAGGACGACACCTGCGACATCTTCACCGGGGGCCGCAAGCTCCGGGTGAACGTGAGCCCGAGCGTCGAGCTCGAAGGCCTCCGGCGAGGCCAGGAGGTCATGCTCAACGAAGCGCTCAACGTGGTCGAGGCCATGGAATTCGAGCGGGCCGGGGACATCGTCACCCTCAAGGAGATCCTCGAGGACGGCGAGCGCGCCCTGGTCGTCGGGCACACCGACGAGGAGCGGGTGGTGAGGCTCGCCGAGCCTCTGCTGGACATCACCATCCGCCCCGGCGACGCCCTCCTGCTCGAGCCCAGGTCCGGCTACGTCTACGAAGTGGTCCCCAAGAGCGAGGTCGAGGAGCTCGTTCTCGAAGAGGTACCGGACATCGACTACAACAAGATCGGCGGTCTGGGCGACCAGATCGAACTGATCAGGGACGCGGTCGAGCTCCCGTACCTCCACCCGGACCTCTTCAAGGAACACGAACTGCGTCCGCCGAAGGGCATCCTGCTCTACGGTCCTCCCGGCTGCGGCAAGACACTCATCGCCAAGGCCGTCGCCAACTCGCTGGCCAAGAAGGTCGCCGAGGTGACCGGACAGCCCGCGGGGAAGAGCTACTTCCTCAACATCAAGGGCCCCGAGCTCCTCAACAAGTACGTCGGCGAGACCGAGCGGCACATCCGCCTCGTCTTCCAGCGTGCCCGGGAGAAGGCGAGCGAGGGCACTCCCGTCATCGTCTTCTTCGACGAGATGGAATCCCTCTTCCGCACCCGTGGTTCCGGTGTCAGCTCGGACGTGGAGAACACCATCGTCCCGCAGCTGCTCGCCGAGATCGACGGTGTGGAGGGACTGGAGAACGTCATCGTCATCGGCGCCTCGAACCGCGAGGACATGATCGACCCCGCGATCCTGCGGCCCGGCCGTCTCGATGTGAAGATCAAGATCGAGCGTCCGGACGCCGAGGCGGCGAAGGACATCTTCGCGAAGTACCTCACCCCCTCGCTCCCGCTGCACTCGGACGACCTGGCCGAGCACACGGGATCGAAGGAAGCGGCCGCCCACGCGATGATCCAGTCGGTCGTGGAGCGGATGTACACGGAATCCGAGGAGAACCGCTTCCTCGAGGTCACCTACGCGAACGGCGACAAGGAAGTCCTGTACTTCAAGGACTTCAACTCCGGAGCGATGATTCAGAACATCGTGGACCGGGCGAAGAAGATGGCCATCAAGGCATTCCTCGAGCAGGGCCAGAAGGGCCTGCGCGTCTCCCATCTCCTCCAGGCGTGCGTGGACGAGTTCAAGGAGAACGAGGACCTGCCCAACACGACCAACCCGGACGACTGGGCCAGGATTTCCGGAAAGAAGGGAGAGCGGATCGTCTTCATCCGCACTCTCGTCACCGGAAAGCAGGGCGCAGACACCGGTCGTTCCATCGACACGGTGGCAAATACCGGGCAGTACCTGTAAAACGCAGACCGGCTGCGGATGCCCGGCAGGGCATCCGCAGCCGGCCGTTTTCCAGGCAGGTCAGGCCACACCCGAACAATGACGCAATTGATCTCCCCACCGGCGCAGAGGCGCTCTAGGCTCTGACGTACCGCCGAGTCGCGCAGTGCGGGGACGGGCACCGCGGACCAGCAGCGGTACTTGAGCGCCGCTCCCGCAGGGGGCGCCGCCGGGCAAGGAGGGCCGCATGACCGTACGGCGAGTGATGGGCATCGAGACGGAGTACGGGATCTCCGTTCCCGGTCAACCCAACGCCAATGCCATGCTCACCTCGTCCCAGATCGTCAACGCCTACGCGGCGGCGATGCACCGGGCGCGCCGCGCCCGCTGGGATTTCGAGGAGGAGAATCCGCTGCGCGACGCGCGAGGCTTCGACCTCGCCCGCGAGACCGCCGACTCCAGCCAGCTCACCGACGAGGACATCGGCCTGGCCAATGTCATCCTCACCAACGGTGCGCGGCTGTACGTCGACCACGCGCACCCCGAATACAGCTCACCCGAGATCACCAACCCGCTGGACGCGGTGCTCTGGGACAAGGCCGGCGAGCGGGTGATGGCGGAGGCGGCGGAGCGTGCCGCCGCGATCCCCGGGGCCCAGCCGATCCACCTGTACAAGAACAACACCGACAACAAGGGCGCGTCCTACGGCACGCACGAGAACTACCTGATGAAGCGGGAGACCCCCTTCTCGGACATCGTGCGCCACCTGACACCGTTCTTCGTCTCCCGCCAGGTCGTCACCGGCGCGGGCCGGGTCGGCATCGGCCAGGACGGCCATGAGCACGGCTTTCAGATCAGCCAGCGCGCCGACTACTTCGAGGTCGAGGTGGGCCTCGAGACCACGCTCAAGCGCCCCATCATCAACACCCGCGACGAACCGCACTCGGACGCCGAGAAGTACCGCAGACTCCACGTGATCATCGGGGACGCCAACCTCTCGGAGATCTCGACCTATCTGAAGCTCGGCACCACCTCCCTGGTCCTTGCCATGATCGAGGACGGGTTCATCAACGTCGACCTGGCGGTCGACCAGCCGGTCCGCACCCTGCACCAGGTCTCGCACGACCCCACGCTGAAGCAGCTCGTCACCCTCCGCAGCGGGCGGACACTCACCGCTGTGCAACTTCAGATGGAGTACTTCGAGCTGGGCCGCAAATACGTCGAGGAGCGGTACGGGGCGGACGCCGACGAGCAGACCAAGGACGTCCTGGCCCGCTGGGAGGACACCCTGAACCGCCTGGAGAACGATCCGATGAGCCTGTCCGGCGAACTGGACTGGATCGCCAAGCGAGAGCTCATGGAGGGTTACCGGCGGCGGGACGGCCTGGACTGGGACGCCCCGCGCCTGCACCTCGTGGACCTCCAGTACGCCGACGTACGGGCCGACAAGGGCCTGTACAACCGCCTGGCGGCCCGGGGGAAGATCAAGCGGCTGCTCGACGAGAGCGACGTCGAGCGGGCCCGTACGAAGCCTCCGGAGGACACCAGGGCCTATTTCCGGGGCCGCTGCCTGGAGCAGTACGCGGACGACGTCGCCGCGGCCTCCTGGGACTCGGTCATCTTCGATCTGCCCGACCGCGACTCGCTGCAGCGGGTGCCGACCATGGAACCGCTGCGTGGCACACGTGCTCACGTCGAGGAGCTCCTGGACCGCTGCCGCACTGCGGAAGAGCTGGTCCGGACGCTGACGGGGGCCTGAAAGGCGCTCCGGCTGGGAATCAATGAGATGACCTCCGGACGTTGAGGAAAGTACCGGGCCAATGTCGGACCCCGTAGGTAGGGTCTGATCAAGTGCTTCGAACCGAGCGGGGTGAGCTACATGGCGACCAAGGACACCGGCGGCGGACAGCAGAAGGCGACGCGCACCAACGAGGAGACCGAGGAGCAGGCGCAGGACGCGCAGGCCTCCGAGGACCTCGCGGAGCGCCAGGAGAAGCTCAGCGACGACGTCGACGACGTCCTCGACGAGATCGACGACGTACTCGAGTCCAACGCCGAGGATTTCGTACGCTCGTTCGTCCAAAAGGGTGGCGAGTAACAGCCGGAGATCCCGTCCGGACGATCATCGGCGGACTCGCGCCGCCGGCCGGAGCTTTCCGTGGGGTGCCCTCGCGCGCACGGGCACCCCACGGAACCGCTTCCGCATCCAGGATCATGTTGATCACCGTCACGGGGCGGGTAGGGTCCGTGGCGTACCGTGCCGCACCTGCAATCCGGCCATCGGCAAGTCGGGGGATGATTCTGACTCCTTGCGCAGGGCCATCGCATACCTGGAGGGAAACGCGTGGAAGCCAACACTCGTAGCACCGGGCGTCTACCAGCTGCCTTCCTGACGCCGGGATCGTCCTCGTTCATGGACTTCCTGTCCGACCAGTCGCCCGGGATGCTTCCGGGGAACCGGCAGCTGCCGCCCATGAAGGGGGTCGTCGAGGCGCCGCACGGCACCACGATCGTGGCGGCGACCTTCCCCGGCGGCGTCGTCCTCGCCGGTGACCGGCGGGCGACCATGGGGAACATGATCGCGCAGCGCGACATCGAGAAGGTGTTCCCGGCCGACGAGTACTCGGCGGTGGGCATCGCCGGCACGGCCGGCCTCGCCGTCGAGATGGTCAAGCTGTTCCAGCTCGAGCTGGAACACTTCGAGAAGGTCGAAGGCGCCACGCTCTCCCTGGAGGGCAAGGCCAACCGGCTCTCCACGATGATTCGCAGCAACCTGGCGATGGCCATGCAGGGGCTGGCGGTCGTCCCGCTGTTCGCGGGCTTCGACGTCGACCGTGAGAAGGGCCGGATCTTCTCGTACGACGTCACCGGCGGGCGTTCGGAGGAGCACGGGTACGCGGCGACCGGATCCGGCTCCGTCTTCGCCCGGGGCTCGATGAAGAAGCTGTACCGCAACGACCTGACGGAGGAGCAGACGCTCACCTTGGTCGTGCAGGCGCTGTACGACGCTGCCGACGACGACTCGGCGACCGGTGGCCCGGACGTCGCGCGCCGGATCTACCCGATCGTCACCGTCATCACCGATGAGGGCTTCCGCAAGCTGGGCGACACGGAATCCTCGGAGATCGCGCGCGCGATCCTGGAGCGCCGGCTCGAGCAGCCCGACGGTCCGCGTGCCGCGCTGCTCTGACCGGTCCTGATGCTCCTCCGATGCACTCGTCACTGACAGAAAGGGACGGATAGCCGGTGTCGACGCCGTTCTATGTCTCACCTCAGCAGGCCATGGCCGACCGGGCGGAATACGCCCGGAAGGGCATCGCCCGTGGTCGCAGCCTGGTTGTGCTGCAGTTCGCCGACGGCATTGTGTTCGTCGGCGAGAACCCGTCCCGCGCGCTGCACAAGTTCAGCGAGATCTACGACCGGATCGGCTTCGCGGCCGCCGGCAAGTACAACGAGTACGAGAACCTCCGGATCGGTGGTGTGCGCTACGCGGATCTGCGGGGCTACACCTACGACCGCGACGACGTGACGGCGCGTGGGCTGGCCAACGTCTACGCGCAGACGCTCGGCACCATCTTCTCCAGCGCGGCCGAGAAGCCGTACGAGGTGGAGCTCGTGGTCGCCGAGGTCGGCGCGGGGCCCGAGGGCGACCAGATCTACCGTCTCCCGCACGACGGATCGATCGTGGACGAGCACGGCTCGGTCGCGGTCGGCGGCAACGCGGAACAGATCAGTACCTTCCTGGACCAGCGCCACCGTGACGGCATGTCGCTCGCGGAGGCGCTCAAGCTGGCCGTGCAGGCACTGTCTCGCGAGGCCAACGGCAACGAGCGGGAGATTCCCGCGGAGCGGCTCGAGGTCGCGGTACTGGACCGCACGAGGCCGCAGCAGCGCAAGTTCAAGCGGATCGTCGGGCGGCAGCTGGCCCGGCTCCTCGACGCCGACGGCGCCGGGGCCACCCCGACGGACGCCCCGTCGGACACGGAGGAGCCGGACAGCCCCGCGGCTCCCGCCGCCGGGACCGACACGCCGGACGCGGACACCGAGGGCACGGGCGGGTCGGCGAAGAAGTAGGCCGCTCCCGCGACAGCTCCGACGGTGCCCCGGGACGCGATGCGCGTCCCGGGGCACCGTCATGGGGCAGGCGGGGGAGCGGTGGAGCCGCGTACCACCAGGCCGACCGGGAGGTCGCTGTCGTCCGCGGGCCTGCCGTCCAGGACGGCCAGCAGGGCCGACATGCCGCGCCGCCCCACCCGTTCGGCGGGCAGGCGCACGGTGGTGAGCTCCGGCTCGACGGCGGTGGCCAGCGCCAGGTCGTCGAAGCCGGTCACGGAGATGTCGTCGGGGACCCGCAGCCCCCGTCGGCGGACCGCCTTGCAGGCACCGGCGGCCAGGATGTCGTCGTCACAGACGATCGCGGTCGGAAGCGGACCGGCGGACGTCAGGACGGCCTCGGTGGCCTCACGTCCGGCCCCCACGTCCAGCGGGGCGGTGACGGTGCGCACGACGGCCCCGGGGACCTCCCGCACCGCTTCGCCCAGGGCCCGGGCGCGCACCGCGAAGGTCCAGGTGTCCACGGCGGACGCCAGATGGACGATCCTGCGGTGCCCCAGTCCCAGCAGATGGTCCGTCACCTGACGCATGCCGTCCGCTATGTCGAGGTTCACCCGTGCCGCCGCGCCGTGGTCCTCGGGATCGCTGTCCAGCATCACCAGCGGCAGCCCCGCGGTCCTCAGCGCCCCCAGCGCGCCGGCGGCCATCGAGGAGGCGATCACGCCGTCGAGGGCCGCGCGGGCCGAGGCGAAGGGGTCCCGGGCCGGCCCGGTGCCGTCCGGCGACGGGTACAGGACGACACCGAAGTCGTGCTCGGCCGCGACGGCCGCGGCGCCGGTGTGGACGCGGGCGAAGAACTCGTTGGTGAGCGCGGGGACGACGAGGAGAGCGGTACGGGTGCGGCCCAGCCGGAGACTGCGGGCGGCCAGATTGGGCCGGTAACCCAGCTCCCGCGCACTGTCGCGCACCCGGTCGGCCGTCGCCGCCGACACCCGCCCGCGCCACTTGTCACCCAGCACCAGCGAGACGGTCGCCTGGGAGACACCTGCGGCCCGGGCCACGTCACGGCTGGTGGGCCGGGGTGGGGCGGGCTGCTGCGCGCTGCTCACTCGTGCCTCCGTGCTGTGCCGGCCGGACGCCCTGGGATGGACTCGCGGACTGTCCACATGGTACGTATGGGCGCAGACGTTATACGTAAAACCCCGAGGCTGCGAAGCCCGGCGGGGGAGAGGGGCGGACATGGCCGCGGGATATCTGGACATCCTCCGGGCGCGGCACGCCGCCCGGCTCCTGGCGGGCACGCTGGTGGGGAGGCTGCCGAACGGCACCGCCCACATCGCGATCGTCCTGTTCACCCGCGCGGAGGGCGGCAGCTACACGCTGGCCGGCGCCCTGGCGGCGGCGTACGGCCTCGCCACCGCCGTCGGGCAGCCGCTGCTGGGCCGGGCCGTGGACCTGCACGGCCAGCCGCGCGTGCAGTTGCCCGCAGCCGTCCTCTCCGCCCTCGGAATGGCCGCGCTGGCCCTGGCCGGGCTCGGCTCGCTCCCCGTGGCCTACGCCGCGGTGGTCGTGGCCGGTGTCTTCACGCCACCTCTGGAGGGCGGTCTGCGTGCCCTGTGGCCGACGGTGCTGGGCGGCGAGGACCGGGTGCACCGGGCGTACGCCATGGACGCGGTGGCGCAGGAGGTCATGTTCACCGTGGGGCCGCTCCTGGTGACGGTCCTGGTCTCGCTCTGGTCGCCGGCCGCCGCGCTGCTCGTCATCAACGCCATCGGAGTCCTCGGGGCGCTGTCCGTGGTGCTCTCCGAGCCCTCCAGGACCTGGCGTTCGGCGCCCCGTGAGGCGCACTGGCTGGGCGCCCTGCGCTCTCCCGGCCTGCTGGCCCTGCTGGGCGCGTTCTTCTTCGTCGGCCTCGCTCTCGGCTCGATCACGGTGGCCGGTGTCGCCTACGCCGACGACCACGGCAGGGAGTCCGTGTACGGCTGGCTGATGGCCGCTCTCGGCCTCGGAGCGCTGATCGGCGGAGTGGCGTACGGGGCGCGGCAGTGGGCCGGTACACCCGAACGGCGGCTTCGCGGCATCGTCGCCCTCCTGGCCCTGTGCTACCTGCCGTTGACGCTCACGCCCGGCGTCGCCGCCATGACCGCTCTGTCCGCGCTGGCCGGGGTCTTCCTGGCTCCGGCGATCGCCTGCTCGTTCATCGTGGTGGACCGTCACGCGCCGCGGGGCACGGTGACCGAGGCGTTCTCCTGGCTCGTGACGACCTTCGGGGTGGGTGCGGCGGCCGGAACGGCGGTGGCCGGCCCGGCCGCCGAGCTCGGCGGCACGGCGTGGAGTTTCGCCGTCGCGGGGGCCGGTGGAGTGGCGGCGTTGCTGGTCCTGCTGGCCACCGGAAGGGTCCTCGCAGCTCCCGGGCGTACGCCCGCTGTCGTGGCCGGTTCGGAAAATGATCGAAACGGTGCAGCCGAACCCGGTTTCAGCTCAGGCCATAAGGCGTAATGTTCAGTCATGGACCGCCGCATTTTCGGGCTGGAGAACGAGTACGGCGTCACGTGCACGTTCAGGGGACAGCGCCGACTGTCACCTGACGAAGTGGCGCGCTACCTCTTCCGCCGTGTCGTGTCATGGGGCCGCAGCAGCAATGTCTTCCTGCGGAACGGCGCCCGCCTGTACCTCGACGTGGGATCGCATCCGGAATACGCAACCCCCGAATGCGACAACGTGACGGAACTCGTCACGCACGACAAGGCAGGCGAACGCATTCTCGAAGGCCTGCTCGTCGACGCCGAACGCCGCCTGCACGAGGAGGGAATCGCGGGCGACGTCTATCTCTTCAAGAACAACACCGACTCGGCTGGAAACTCCTACGGGTGCCACGAGAACTACCTCGTCGCCCGCCACGGAGAATTCTCCCGGCTCGCGGACATCCTCATTCCGTTCCTCGTCACCCGTCAGCTGATCTGCGGTGCCGGCAAGGTGCTGCAGACGCCGCGCGGGGCCGTGTACTGCGTGAGCCAGCGGGCGGAGCACATCTGGGAGGGTGTCAGCTCCGCGACGACCCGCTCCCGTCCGATCATCAACACCCGGGACGAACCGCACGCCGACGCCGAGCGGTACCGCCGCCTCCACGTCATCGTCGGTGACTCCAACATGTCCGAGACGACCATGCTCCTGAAGGTCGGTGCCACCGACCTCGTGCTCCGCATGATCGAGGCGGGCACCGTGATGCGTGACCTGACCCTGGAGAACCCGATCCGGGCCATCCGGGAGGTCAGCCACGACATCACGGGGCAGCGCAAGGTGCGCCTGGCCAGCGGCCGGGAGGCATCGGCGATCGAGGTCCAGCGCGAGTACTACGAGAAGGCCGTCGACTTCGTCGAGCGCCGCGGCATCCGCACCGGCAACGTCGACCAGGTCCTCGAACTGTGGGGCCGCACGCTGGACGCCATCGAGGCCGAGGACCTCGACCGGATCGGCACCGAGATCGACTGGGTCATGAAGTACAAGCTCATCGAGCGGTACCGGGCCAAGCACAACATGACCATGTCGAATCCGAGAGTCGCTCAGATAGACCTCGCCTACCACGACATCCACCGCCGCCGCGGGCTCTACTACCTCCTGGAGCGGAAGGGGCAGGCCGCCCGTATCTGCAACGACATGAAGATCTTCGAGGGCAAATCGGTGCCCCCGCAGACCACCAGGGCGCGCCTGCGCGGTGACTTCATCCGTCGGGCCCAGGAACAGCGCCGGGATTTCACCGTCGACTGGGTCCACCTCAAGCTCAACGACCAGGCGCAGCGCACCGTGCTGTGCAAAGACCCCTTCCGTTCGGTCGACGAGCGGGTGGAAAAGCTGATCGCGGGCATGTGACCGACGGAGAACACCGGCCTCGTATGCGACCGGGCCCCGTACGTTCCTCGTACGGGGCCCTTCGCTCGGCCTGAGGGCTTGTCCCGCCAGGGTTTGCGGGACAGCCCTTAGAGTGTCGGGGACCACTCACGTGCCGTCTGAGATCTGAGGAACCAGTGCGCCGACTTGCCGGCCTTCTCGTCGTCCCCCTTCTGCTGCTGTCCGCAGCGGCATGCGGCGACGACAAGGCCTCCGACTCCGCCTCGACCGAGAAGGGCGTTCCCGCGATCACGGCGGGAGCCGAGTTCGGCGAGAAGCCCACCCTGGCGAAGGGTGAGGGTGACCCCCCCAAGGAACTGAAGACCGACGTCATCAGTGAGGGTGACGGCGCGAAGCTCAAGAACGGCGACGCGATCCAGGTCAACTACCTCGGACAGGCCTGGGACTCCACCAAGCCGTTCGACAACAGCTTCGACCGCAAGCAGCCCTTCGACCTGACGCTCGGTGCGGGCATGGTCATCCAGGGCTGGGACAAGGGTCTCGTCGGCCAGAAGGTCGGCAGCCGTGTCGAGCTGGTCATCCCGCCGGACCTCGGCTACGGGGCGCAGGGCCAGGGCGACATCAAGCCCAACGCCACCCTCGTCTTCGTCGTGGACATCGTGAAGGCGACGCAGATCCCCGCCTCCGCCAAGGGCACCGCCGTCGCCCAGGACAACATCGACCTGCCCAAGGTCGGTACCAAGACCGACGGCAAGGCCCCGACGGTCACGATCCCCAAGAGCGACCCGCCGAAGAAGCTGGTCTCCAACTACATCCTCGAGTCCGACGGCGAGGTCATCAAGGACACCGACAGCGTGGTCGTGAACTACGTCGGTCTGCTCTGGAAGGGCAGCAAGCCCTTCGACAACACCTACGAGGCGGGCAAGACCCAGACGTTCCCGCTGGCGCAGGTCACCCTCAAGGGGCTGAAGAACGGTCTGGTCGGCAAGAAGGTCGGCAGCCGCGTCCTGCTGGTCATCCCGCCGGACCAGGGTTTCGGTGACAAGGCGCAGCAGGCCGTGCCCGCCAAGTCCACCCTCGTCTTCGCCGTGGACCTCCTGGCAAAGATGTAAGACTGTCCCGGTTGACCAGTTCATCAGTAAGAGGAGCAGTTCAGTGAGCATCGAGAAGCCCGAGATCGACTTCCCGGGTGGCGAGCCGCCGGCCGACCTGGAGATCAAGGACATCTGGGAGGGCGACGGACCGGTGGCCGAGAAGGGCCACAACGTCTCCGTCCACTACGTCGGCGTGGCCTTCTCCACCGGCGAGGAGTTCGACGCCTCCTGGAACCGCGGCACGCCGCTCAAGTTCCAGCTCGGTGCCGGCCAGGTCATCGCGGGCTGGGACCAGGGCGTCCAGGGCATGAAGGTCGGCGGCCGCCGCCAGCTGACCATTCCCGCGCACCTCGCCTACGGTGACCGCGGGGCGGGCAGCGCCATCGCCCCGGGTGAGACGCTGATCTTCGTCTGCGACCTCGTCGCGGTCTGATCCCCCCGGTACAGGAGCGAGGGCCCGCGCCGCAAGGCGCGGGCCCTCGCTTTGGTCCGGACACCCCGGAGCGGTACGGTCGACGGTCGGAGAGCACGTCGAGAAAGGGCGTCGATGGCGATTGCCAAGGCCGAACGGCTGATGAACCTGGCACTGTGTCTGCTGGGTACCCGGCGCCCGCTCAGCAAGCGTGAGCTCCGCGGATCCATCGAGGCATACCTGGAGGCGGGCTCCGACGACTCCTTCAACCGGATGTTCGAGCGCGACAAGGACGATCTGCGCGAACTCGGCCTGATCATCGAGACCGTGGAGAACCTGGACGGCGACATGGGCTACCTCGCCCGCCGGGACAGCAACCGGCTGCCCCCCATCACCCTGGACGCCGAGGAGGCCGCCGCCCTCGGGCTCGCCGCCAAAGTGTGGCAGCAGGCCCGCCTCGCCGGGGCGGCCAGCGGCGCCCTGCAGAAACTGCGCGCGGCCGGGATGCCGGAGGCCGAGGACGACTACGAGCCGCACAGCGCCCTCGAACCCCGCATCCCGGTTCACGAGGCCGCCTTCGAGCCGCTGATGCTGGCCTGCCGGGACCGCCGCCCGGTCACCTTCGACTACCGCAAGGGGAACGCCGCCCGCCCCGAGCAGCGCCAGGTCGAGCCCTGGACGCTGGAGTGCTGGCGCGGCCACTGGTACCTGGCGGGCTGGGACCGGGACAGGGGGGCCGAGCGCGTCTTCAGGCTGTCCCGCATCGCGGGCCGCGTCCGCTCCCGCGCCGGCGCGTTCACCGCGCCCGTTCCCGATGCGGTGACCGTCCGGGAGACCGTCGAGAGCTGGGCCGGTGAGACCGCCACCAGGACGGCTCGTATCCGTCTGCGTACCGGCGCCGGATACCCGCTGCGCTCCCGCGCCCTTTCGGTGCGGGAACTCGGTGACGGCTGGGACGAGTTGGAGATCCCGTACGGACACGGCCTGGACGCCTGGCTCGTCGAGTTCGGTCCGGACGTGGTCGTCGGCGAGCCCGCCGACCTGCGGGCCGACGTGATGGACCGGCTGCGCGCCGTGGCCAAGGACTGAGGGGCCCGTACACATGGCGACCAACGCGATCGACCAGACCCGGCGGATGCTCTCCCTGGTCACCTATCTCCGGGAGCGACCCGGCGCCCACGTCCAGGACGTGGCCCGGGCCTTCGGTATCACCGAGGACGAGCTGATCTCCGACCTCGACGTGCTCCCCATGTGCGGGACGAGCTTCCGCGGCGGGGACCTGCTCGACATCGACACCGACGGCGACCGGATCTGGTGGCACAACCCGGACGACGTGGCCGAACCGCTGCGGCTCGCCGCCGACGAGGCCACCGCGCTGCTCGTCGCTGCCCGTGCCGTGGCCACCCTCCCGGGCCTGCGCGAGAGCGACCGCGCCGCGCTCGTGCGCGCGACCGCGAAGCTGGAGACCGCGGCCGGGGAGGTGGGAGCCGCCAGCTCGCGGCTCTCGGTGACCTTCGAGTCCGAGGGCGGCGTCTTCGCCGACGTGGACCGGGCCATCTCCGAGCGGCGCCGGCTCTGGCTGCGTTACTACTCACCGGCCCGCGACGAGCTGACCGAGCGCGAGGTGGACCCGATCCGGCTGTTCGCCGTCGGCCACACCTACATGGAGGGCTGGTGCCGGCTCACGGAGGCGCGCCGGACGTTCCGCCTCGACCGGGTCGCGGAGATCCGACTGCTGGACGCTCCCTCCGCCCCGCCGGAGCTGGAGCTGCGCGATCTCTCCGAGGGGCTCGTCCAGCCGGCCGCCGAGGACCCCGAGGTCGTCGTCGAGGTCGGGCCCGGTGGCCGATGGGTCGCCGAGTACTACCCGCACGACAGCGCGGAGGAACTGCCCGACGGCGGGCTGCGGATCACGCTGCGCACCCCCGACCCGGCCTCGCTGCGCAGGCTGGCCCTGCGGCTGGGCGGGGAAGGACACATCACCGCCCCGCAGGACCTTGCCGAGAGCGCCCGACGGGCGGCGCGTGAGGCATTGGCCGGCTACGACGACGCGATCTGAGCGGAGGGCACCGGTGCACCGAGGAGACAAAGGTCATATGACTGCGATATCCGGCATGCGGACCGGGCCGCCCGCGGTCGCGGTGTCCGCCGCCGTACGCTTCCGGGCCGCCTGTCCGGACTGCCGCGAGCGTTTCGAACTCTCGGCGGGGGCGCTGCGACTGGCGATAGGGGCCAGCCGCCGTACGACCTTCTACTCCTTCACCTGCCCCGAGTGCGGCTCCGCGGTCCGCAAGCCGGCCGGGGAGCGCATCATCGAGCTCCTCAGCGGCGGCGGAGTACGGACGCTGCGCCTCCACACCGCCCTGCGGTAAACCCCCACAGGCCGCCCCGCGGCACCCGAACACATCGAGGCTCAGTCCATGTTCTGGCCCATGCTCGCCATCGCTCTGGGATTCCTCGGCCTGGCCGTACTCGGCGTGCTGGCCGTCAAGGTCTTCATCGAGGCACAGCGGCTCGCGAAGCAGGTGAGTGCGACCACCCGACGGATCAACCGAGCGGCGGAGGATCTCGAAAGAGCGGCCACCACCCTCGCCGACACGGGTGAGGCCCTGCGTTAACCGGTCGCGGCCTCCAGATTCACCGGTTCGGGGGGTACGCTGCATGAGCGGCCCAGGCAGGGAGGTGTGGGCCGCAATCGGGAGTACGCACAGGCATTGCCCCGTGTTTACCCCTGCGGGTTACGATCGCTCCCAGCGCAAGTCGGACGTATGTCCGGGCGAACGGGTAGCGAGCCCACCCTCCAAACGCCTCAGTTGAGAAGGAAGTCGCACATGATCGGCAATCTGAAGCCCCTCGAGATCGTTCTGATCATCGCTGTCATCCTGTTGCTCTTCGGTGCCAAGAAGCTTCCCGACATGGCGCGTTCGCTCGGCAAGTCGGCCCGCATCCTCAAGAGTGAGGCGAAGGCCATGAAGAAGGACGACGAGCCCGCGGCGCCCACCACGGAGACCGTCGCCGACACCGCGCGGACGATCCAGGCCGCTCCGGGAGACGTCTCCAGCTCCCGCCCCGTCGGCGAGGCCAAGCCCACCACCCAGAGCTGACAGCTGATCCGCACGACCGGCAGCTGCCGCACGAGACGAGGGAAGTGGGTTGCTCAAGTCTGCCCGCAAGCAGGAGAAGGACGACGAGGGGCGGATGCCCCTCCTCGATCACCTGCGTGAGCTGCGCAACCGGCTGCTGAAGTCGGTCCTGGCGATCGTGATCGCCGTGATCGCCGCGGCGTTCTTCCAGAAGGACATCTTCGAGTTCCTGATGAAGCCGATCCTTGACTCGGTCGGCTGCAGGAACGGCGCCGTGACCATGATCAACGGCCGGCCCTGCGCGGAGATGACCACCAACGGTCTGCTGTCCCCCTTCACCATCGCGCTGAAGGTGTCCCTGACGGCGGGCGTGCTGGTGGCCACTCCCGTCTGGCTGTACCAGCTGTGGGCGTTCGTCGCCCCCGGCCTGCACAAGCAGGAGAAGCGCTACTCGATGGGCTTCGTGGCCGCCGGGGTCCCGCTCTTCCTCGCAGGAGCGTTCCTGGCGTACACGATCCTGCCGCAGACCGCGCAGATCATGCTCGGTTTCACGCCGGACAACGTGAAGAACCTGCTGCCCCTCGACGACTTCCTCGACCTGATCACCCGCATGGTGATCGTCTTCGGGCTCGCCTTCGAGCTGCCGCTGCTGCTGATCCTCCTCAACATGACCGGGGTCCTGTCGGGCGTCCGCATGCTGCGCTGGTGGCGCGGCATGATCGTCGGACTCACCGCGTTCGCCGCCATCGCCACGCCGGGCGGCGAGCCCATCTCGATGCTGCTGCTCGCGGGCCCGCTCGCGGTGCTGTACTTCATCGCGGTCGGCATCTCCCTGCTCAACGACAAGCGCAAGCGGCGGGCGAACCCCGACGCCGAGCTGGACGACGACGAGGCGTCGCGGCTCGACCTCACCCCGGAGCCCGTCGGTGCGGTCGAAGGCGTCTCCACTCCGCGTGCCGCGCTGCCCGAACAGGCGAGCGGCGACCCGGACGGCGGACGGTCCCACCGGCTCAACGGTTACGACGACATCACCTGACCTTGTAGGGTCCCGCAGGTGACCAGCGAGATCACCCTCTTCGTCAATCCCACCGCGGGAAGCGGCCGGGGCGCGCGTGCCGCGCAGCCGGCCGCTTCCGCGTTGCGGGACGCCGGCTTCTCCGTCCGCACCGTGCTCGGCGAGGACGCCGACGACGCCCTGCGCCGGGCCCGGGAGGCCGTGGCCGGCGGCACCGGCGCACTGATAGCCGTGGGCGGGGACGGGATGATGTCCCTCGCCCTCCAGGCCGTCGCCGGAACCATGACACCGCTCGGCGCCGTGGCCGTCGGCACGGGAAACGACTTCGCCCGCGCCCTGGGTCTTCCGGTCAGGGACCCCGCCGCCGGACGCCTCGCCGCCGAGGCCCTCAAGGCGGGGTCGGTGCGCGAGATCGACCTCGGCCGGGTCGGTGAGCGCTGGTTCGGCTCCGTGCTGGCCTCCGGCTTCGACTCCCGGGTGAACGACCGGGGCAACCGGATGCGGTGGGCCGGCGGACGGTTCAAGTACGACCTGGCGCTCCTCGCCGAGCTGGCTGCCTTCAAGCCGATCCCGTACCGCGTCAGGCTGGACGGCGGTCCGGTGACCGAGATCGAGGCGACCCTGATCGCGGTGGGCAACGGGACCACGTACGGCGGCGGCATGCGGATCTGCGCCGACGCGGTCATGGACGACGGACTCTTCGACGTGACCGTGGTCGGCGACTGCAGCCGCACCACGCTGCTCAAGGTCTTCCCGAAGGTGTACCGGGGGACACACCTGGGGCACCCGGTGGTCACCGTGCACCGGGTCTCCTCGATCGAGCTGGCGGCTGCCGGCGTCACGGCCTACGCGGACGGTGAACCGATGGGTGCCCTGCCGCTGACCGCCACCTGCGTACCCCGCGCGGTCAGGGTCCTCGCAGCGTGAATTAAAGATCGGGCTGACTGTCATACGTGGCGGGTAGGCTCGTATCAAGATGACAGAGGACCTCTCACCAGCTGAGCGATACCAGGCTTCCCGGGTGCGTGCCGCCGAGCAGGCGACGGCCCTCGGGCCCTTCCGCGACTTGTACGAATTCGGTCTGGACCCGTTCCAGATCGAGGCCTGCCAGGCCCTGGAGGCGGGCAAGGGGGTGCTGGTCGCGGCCCCCACCGGGTCGGGCAAGACCATCGTCGGCGAGTTCGCCGTCCACCTCGCCCTGCTGCAGGGCCGCAAGTGCTTCTACACCACGCCGATCAAGGCGCTGTCCAACCAGAAGTTCACCGACCTCGCGCGCCGCTACGGCGCGGACAAGGTCGGTCTGCTGACCGGCGACAACAGCGTGAACGCGGACGCGCCCGTGGTGGTCATGACCACCGAGGTCCTGCGCAACATGCTGTACGCGGGATCCCAGTCCCTCACGGGCCTCGGCTACGTGGTCATGGACGAGGTGCACTACCTCTCCGACCGCTTCCGCGGGGCCGTGTGGGAGGAAGTGATCATCCACCTGCCGGAGTCCGTCACCCTGGTCTCGCTGTCGGCGACCGTGTCCAACGCCGAGGAGTTCGGCGACTGGCTGGACACCGTCCGGGGCGACACCCAGGTGATCGTCTCGGAACACCGTCCCGTGCCGCTGTGGCAGCACGTCATGGCCGGACGCCGGATGTACGACCTCTTCGAGGAGGAGAGCGACCACGGCGGCCGGGGCACCGGACGCCGCGAGGTCAGTCCGGATCTCGTCCGGCTCGCCCGGATGGAGAACCAGCGTGGATACAACCCGCGTGACCGCCGGCGCGGGAAGATGGTGCGCGAGGCCGACCGTGAGAGGGAGCGCCGGCAGCGCAGCCGGATCTGGACCCCGTCCAGGCCCGAGGTCATCGACCGGCTCGACGCCGAGGGGCTGCTGCCCGCCATCACCTTCATCTTCAGCCGGGCCGGCTGCGAGGCCGCCGTGCAGCAGTGTCTGCAGGCCGGACTGCGGCTGAACGACGAGGACAAGCGCCGCACGGTGCGCGAGATCGTCGAGGAGCGGACGGCGTCCATTCCCCCCGAGGACCTCCATGTCCTCGGTTACTACGAGTGGCTGGAAGGCCTGGAGCGCGGCATCGCCGCTCACCACGCGGGCATGCTGCCCACCTTCAAGGAGGTCGTGGAGGAGCTGTTCGTCCGCGGCCTGGTCAAGGCCGTCTTCGCCACCGAGACCCTGGCACTCGGCATCAACATGCCGGCACGCTCGGTGGTGCTCGAGAAGCTCGTCAAGTGGAACGGCGAGCAGCACGCCGACATCACACCGGGCGAGTACACCCAGCTGACCGGGCGCGCCGGGCGCCGCGGCATCGACGTCGAGGGTCACGCGGTCGTCCTGTGGCAGCGGGGCATGGACCCCGGCGCGCTCGCCGGCCTCGCGGGCACGCGCACGTATCCGTTGCGATCCAGCTTCCGGCCCTCGTACAACATGGCCGTGAATCTGGTGCAGCAGTTCGGGCGGCACCGCTCGCGCGAGCTCTTGGAGACGTCCTTCGCGCAGTTCCAGGCGGACCGGTCCGTCGTCGGGATCTCCCGTCAGGTCCAGCGCAACGAGGAGGGGCTCGCCGGTTACCAGGAGGGCATGACCTGCCACCTCGGGGACTTCGAGGAGTACGCCCGGCTGCGCCGTGACCTCAAGGACCGGGAGACGGACCTGGCGAAGCAGGGCGCCGCCCAGCGCCGTGCGGCAGCGGCGTCGTCCCTGGAGAAGCTGAAGCCGGGCGACATCATCCATGTGCCCACCGGCAAGTTCGCCGGGCTCGCGCTGGTCCTCGACCCCGGGATCCCCGCGGGGCGGGCCAACGGCCATCGGGGGCTGGAGTACACCGAGGGCCCGCGTCCCCTCGTGCTGACCGCCGAGCGGCAGGTCAAGCGGCTGGCCCACATCGACTTCCCGGTCCCGGTCGAGCCGCTGGAGCGGATGCGGGTCCCCAAGTCGTTCAACCCGCGCTCCCCGCAGTCGCGCCGCGACCTCGCCTCCGCGCTTCGGAGCAAGGCCGGGCACATCGACCCGGGGCGGCACCGCAAGCAGCGCGCGGCGGCGGCCGACGACCGTGAGATCGCCAGGCTGCGCACGGAACTGCGGGCCCATCCCTGCCACGGCTGCGACGAGCGAGAGGACCACGCCCGCTGGGCCGAGCGCTACCACCGGCTGCAGCGTGACACCAGGCAGTTGGAGAACCGCATCGAGGGCCGGACGAACACCATCGCCCGCACCTTCGACCGCATCGTCGCGCTCCTCACCGAGCTGGACTACCTGCGGGGCAACGAGGTCACGGACAACGGCCGACGGCTGGCCCGGCTCTACGGTGAACTGGACCTGCTGGCCAGCGAATGTCTGCGTGACGGGGTCTGGGAGGGGCTGAATCCCGCCGAACTCGCCGCGTGCGTCTCGGCGCTGGTCTTCGAAGCACGTCAGGCGGACGACGTCGTGGCGCCGAAGCTTCCGTCGGGTCCCGCGAAGGTGGCGATGGGCGAGATGGTCCGTATCTGGGGCCGGCTCGACGCGTTGGAGGAGGACTTCAAGATCAGCCAGACGGAAGGCGTCGGCCAGCGCGAGCCCGATCTCGGCTTCGCCTGGGCGGTCTACATGTGGGCCTCCGGCCGCACGCTGGACGAGGTGCTGCGGGAGGCGGAGATGCCCGCCGGTGACTTTGTTCGGTGGTGCAAGCAGGTCATCGACGTACTCGGCCAGATCGCGGCCGCCGCGCCCCGGGACGGGAGTTCGGTGGCCAAGAACGCACACAAGGCCGTCGACGCGGTGCTGCGGGGAGTGGTGGCGTACAGCTCGGTGGGCTGAGCCTCCGTGCGGGCGGTCTCGGTGGGCCGAGCCTCCCGCGAGGGCAGAGGAGTGGCCGCAGGCGGTTCGCCTGTGGCCACTCGTGTGTTACCCCCTCAGGTTTTCTTGTTCTTGAACGCGACCCCCGCACAGACCGCCCCCAGCACGACCGCCAGGCCGCCGACGATGACGTTGTTCAGGATCACGCCCAGGTCCGGGCCGGAACCCACGACCCAGGTCGACACGATGAGCCAGACACCCAGTGCGCAGATGGCGAGGCTCATGCCCGTCATCCGCTCGGGCATGGCGGTGAAGCAGAGTGCCAGCACGGCTATCGCGATGCCGATGACGAGGTTGTGGGTCACGAGGGAGGACTGACTCGCCGTGAAGTGCAGAACCCACGGAGAGACGGCGCAGTACAGACCGAGCAGGAACACCGGTGCGTCGGCCATGGCTGTGGTGCGTCCGCCGCCCATCACCCGGTCGTGGCGGGCCCGCATCTCCTCGGCATCGGGATGCCCGGAGAGGTCCCTTCCGGTGTGTGAGAGGTTACTCATGAGGATGGTCTCCTTCGAACTTGCCGGAGCGACCGCAGTCAGGAAGGCGGTCCTGTGCTCTCCTGACCAGTGTGCTCTTACATGTCCCTTATGTGTAGTTTTTCTGGTGACCAATTCCTGTGATTCCGTCGAGCCGTCCGGCCAGTGAGACCAGGTCCGCGACCCGCAGTACCCGGCTCCCGTATCCGGGCAGCGGTACGTGGAGGGGGCGCGTCCAGTGCTCCGGGACGGCCTCGATGCCGTAGACCGCACCCGCCGGTCCACTCGTGACCGCCGCCACGGTTATCGGTGTCCCCGCCCACGTCCACCGCTGCTCCGAGAGCCTGCTCGAAGCTCCCGGTGGTGCGCGGGCCCACACCGCCGTCCCGAGGCACGGCCACACGGCGCCGGCGCCCTTGAACTCGGTCGCGTCGTCCGTCGCCTCTCCCGGATCTCAGCCGCCGCCCCCGCACATCGCGCCGGCCCCGTCCGGGAAGCGGGCACTGTGCGCACCGGGGGCGCCGAACTCGAAGGGTGCGCCCAGCGCGTCACCCACCGCGGAGCCGACCACCGCACCGACGCCGACGAGCCCCGCGGCCCGCGCCGCTCCGGCCGTTCGGTCGGAGAGCGCGGTCCTCGGGGCTCGTCGGCGTCTTGCCGTCAGCGTACTGACGGCCGTCGGGTCAGCTCGCCGGCATCAGGACGGTGTCGACGATGTAGACCGTGGCGTTGGCGGTCGGGACGTTCCCGCAGACGACCTTGGAGGAGTCGTTCACGGTGTAGGAGGTGCCCGAACCCGACGTCGTCAGCTTCGTCTTGGCCAGGGTGTCGAAGGAGCCCTTCTCCAGCTGCGTCGGCGTCAGCTTCTGGCCGACGACGTGCGCGGTGAGCACCTTGGTGAGCTGGGCCTTGTCGGCGAGCAGCTTGTCCAGGTCGGCCTTCGGGATCTTGGCGAAGGCGTCGTTGGTCGGGGCGAACACCGTGATGTTCTCGGCGCTGTTCAGGGTGTCGACGAGGCCGGCCTGCTTGACGGCCGCGACCAGGGTGGACAGCGCCGGGTTGTTCGACGCGGCCGTGGCGACCGGGTCCTGGGCCATGCCCGCGAACGAGCCCGCGCCCTCCTTCGGAACCGTCGCGCAGCCCGGACCGAACGGCTCGTCCATCGGCTTGGTCTCCTTGGCCGGTGCGCTCGACGCGGCCTTGTCCGCACCGGAGTCGGACGCGGAGGTGTCGGAGTCGCCGGAGCACGCGGTCAGCGCGAGCGGCAGCAGGGCCGCGGCGGACACGGTGACGGCGATGCGGCGAAGGTGACGGGTGTTCATGGTGTTCTCCTGGATGAATCGTTGTTCAACAGAGTGAAGGGGAAAAGAGATTCGGTGAGGGGAGCCGGTGGTCAGGTCACATCGACCACCACCGAGTGCCACCCGGTCGCACCGTTCGGTACGGTGCCGACCCGCTTGTCGGTCTGTGTGGCGCCGGTGCGGTCCGTGGCGCGGACCTCGAGGGTGTGGTTGCCGGTCGTGGCAGGCCACTCCCACACCCACTGGCGCCAGGTGTCACGGCCGGCCTCCTCGGCGAGCCGCGCGGTGTGCCACTCGCCGCCGTCGACCCGGACCTCGACCCTGGCGATGCCCCGCTGCTGGGCCCAGGCGACACCGGCGACGGGCACCGTCCCCGCTCGCGGAGCTGCGAAGGGACGCGGGGTGTCGATGCGTGACTGGGTCTTGATCGGCGCCTCGCGGGACCAGTCGCGCTCGACCCAGTAGGCGTCGTACGCGTCGAACGTCGTGAGCTCGATGTCCTGGATCCACTTGCACGCCGAGACGTAGCCGTAGAGGCCGGGGACGACCATCCGGACCGGGAAGCCGTGGTCGAACGGCAGTGGTTCACCGTTCATCCCCACCGCGAGCAGAGCGTCGCGGCCGTCCATGACCTCCTCGACCGGGGAGCCGATCGTCATCCCGTCCACCGAGCGGGCCACGATCTGGTCGGCCGGACCGCCCTCGGACGGGGGCTTCACCCCGGCCTCGCGCAGCAGGCCTGCCAGACGTACGCCGATCCACCGGGCCGTGCCCACATAGGGTCCGCCCACCTGGTTGGACACGCAGGTCAGCGTGATGTCGCGTTCGATCAGCTCGCGTCTCAGGAGGTCCTGGAAGTCGAGGGTGACAGGCCGCGTCACCCCCTTGCCGTGGATCCGCAGCCGCCACCGGTCGGCGTCGACGCGCGGGACCACCAGGGCGGTGTCCACCCGGTAGAAGTCCTTGTTCGGGGTGGTGAACGAACTCAGGCCCCGGACGCCCAGATCCGCCCCGCCCGGTATCGCCCGGGCGGGGGAGCCCGGCGCCGGGAGCACGATGTCGCCGCGCGAGGCGGAGACCCCGGCCAGCCGGTTCGCCTGGAGTTGTCGCCCCAGGATCCCCGCGCCGGCCGAGGCCGCCGCCGCTGCGGTCGCCGCGATGACGAACCCGCGGCGGTCGAAGGTGCCCTGTTCCCCTGCTTCCGTCTCCCCAGCCGCGGGAGACGGGGCGTCGACGGGGGCCAGCCGTCCGGTCAGGAGATACAGCACTCCTGCGGCCACCAGAGCACCCACGATCGAAGGCAGTACGTCGCCGGGACGGCCCTCGGGCCGCCCGGCGGCGGACACTGCCCCGACCACACCGAAGACCAGTACGGCCGCAGCGCCGGTCAGCCGGTGCCGCAGCGCGAGGATCCCCACCGCCATGGCGAACAGCGCCAGGAGGGCGAGGATGCCGAGCTGCAGCACCAGTTTGTCGTCGGTTCCGAAGTTCCGGACTGCGAAGTCCTTGACGGCCGGCGGGGTGCGGTCGATGACCGCACCGCCCACGGCCGTGACCGGACCCGCCTCGGGACGGACGGCAGCCGCGACCAGTTCGGCGACGCACAGGGCGGTGAACCCGGCGATCAGACCGCTGAGCGCGGCGAACGCGGCGCGTGCCCAGCGGGATCGCCGGGACCCGGGGGCCCCTTGCTTCTGCGAAACGTATCGGTCTGTTGTCACACCGGGAGTTCGGCGCCGAGCGCCCGGCGGATTGGTCGTTCACCCGATCGAAGGAAGTCCGATCATCGGCCAATCCGCGGCGCCCGCTGCCTCGAATGACCTCTGAGGGGCACTCCAGCAGGGCTCCGGCCAGCCATGCGACACCGGAAGGAACCCGAATGACAGGGGAGCGGCGGCGAACAGCCGTAGTGGGCAGCGGGGTGGCGGGACTCACCGCCGCGCACATCCTGGGGAAGGCCCACGACGTGACACTCGTCGAGGCGGACGACCGCGTCGGCGGCCACGCGCACACCCATGACCTGACCTCGTCGGACGGCCGGACGCACCGCGTCGACTCGGGGTTCATCGTGCACAACCGGAGGACGTACCCGAACCTCCTCCGGCTCTTCGACGAACTCCGGGTGTCCACCCAGGAGTCGGAGATGAGCATGTCCGTGCGCTGCGAGGGGTGCGGACTGGAGTACGCGGGGGCCCGGGGCGCCGCCGGGCTCCTCGCCCGGCCGGGATCCCTGTTCCGGGGCCCCTACCTGCGGATGCTCACCGAGGTGCCGCGATTCCACCGGGCAGCCCGGGCGTTGCTCGCCATGCCCGACGGCACCGGGGTCATGACGCTCGGGGAGTTCGCCGCGCGCGGCCGGTTCTCCCCGTACTTCTGCGCGCACTTCCTCACCCCCATGGTCTCCGCGGTCTGGTCCTGCGACCCGGTGACCGCGATGAGTTACCCGGCCCGATACCTCTTCCGGTTCCTGGAGCACCACGGGATGCTCTCGATCGGGGACTCGCCGGTCTGGCGGACCGTCACGGGCGGATCGCGCGAATACGTCGACCGCATCGCCAAGCAGGTGCACTCCGTACGGACGGCCACCCCGGTCAGGGCGATCCGCCGGCACAGCGACGGCGTCGAGATCGTCACCGAGGACGGCACCACCGAGGACTACGACGCGGTGGTCGTCGCCACACACCCCGACCAGGCGCTCCGGCTCCTCGCCGACCCCACCGACGAGGAGCGGGAGACCCTCGGCGCGTTCCGCTACTCGCACAACCCCACCCTGCTGCACACCGACACCACGCTGCTCCCGCGCAGCAAGGGGGCGGCGGCCTCGTGGAACTACCTGATGCCCTCCTGCGCCGCCGACGCCGACCGGGTCACCGTCAGCTACGACATGAACCGCCTCCAGCACCTCGACGCGCCCGAGCGGTTCGTCGTCACCCTGAACGGCGCCGACCGGGTCGACCCGGACCTCGTACGGGCCCGCATGGTGTACGAACACCCCGTCTTCACCCCGGAGTCCGTCGCCGCCCAGGCCCGGCTGCCCGCGCTCTCGGGCCCCGTCACCGCCTACGCGGGGGCCTACCACGGCTGGGGTTTCCACGAGGACGGCTGCCGTTCCGGGGCCGAGGCCGCCGCCGCACTGGGGGTGGCCTGGTGAGCGGCGCCCTCTATCCCTGCACCATCACCCACGTACGGACCGCACCCCGCAGGTACGCCCTGCGGCACCGCACCTACCTGTGGCTCATCGACCCGGACCGTCCGCCGAGGCTGCCGGCGGTCCTGCGCCCGCTGGCCCGGTTCGACGCACGCGACCACTTCGGCGGCACGGCGCCCACCGTCCGGGCCGGACTCGAACGCTTCCTCACGGCCCGCGGTGTCGACCTCGCCGACGGTGCGGTCACCATGCTCACCCAGGCCCGGGTGTTCGGCCACGTCTTCAACCCCCTGACCGTCTACTGGTGCCACCGCCCCGACGGCAGTCCGCTCTGCGTGGTCGCCGAGGTCCACAACACCTATGGCGAACGCCACTGCTACCTGCTGCGCCCGGACGCCGAGGACCGGGCGGTGACCGGCAAGGACTTCTACGTGTCCCCGTTCTTCCCGGTGGACGGCGACTACCGCATGCGGCTGCCCGAGCCGGACCGGCGACTCGACCTGACGGTCCACCTGGAGCGTGAGCAAGCCCGCCCGTTCACCGCGACCGTGCGCGGCACCCGGCGCCCCGGGACGCCCGGCCAGCTGCTCCGGCTGTTCCTTCGCCACCCCTTCTCCACCGTGGTCGTATCCGCCGCCATCCGCCTGCACGGTGTCCGGCTGTTCCTGCGCCGGCTGCCCGTGCAGCCTCGTCCCCGTCATCGCACCCAGGAAGGCATGCAGTGAAGGTGCCCACCTCTCCCAACCCGCCCGCCGCTCCCGCCCGCAGCGGCACCATTCCGGCCCAGAGCCGGTCCGCCACGATCCCCTTCGCGGGCGTGGACGCGAACCGATGGCCGGACGTCGCCGCCCAGCCGGCGGCCTCCGGGATCAGGACCGCCGTGGCCGAACGGCTCGTACGGCGTGCTCTCTCCCGGCTCCCGCTGCGTGCCCGGCTCGCCGGCCGCGACAGCGTCGGACTCGGCGGGCCGCTCATGGAGATCCGACGGCCAGACGCCTTCTTCCGGCGGATCGGCGCGGGCGGGCTCATCGGCTTCGGCGAGTCGTACATGGCCGGTGAATGGGACTCGCCGGATCTCGTCGGCGTCCTGACCGTCCTCGCCGGGCACGCGGCCGACCTGGTGCCCGCGCCACTGCAGAAGCTGCGGAAACTGTGGGCCCTGCGGCAGCCCGCCGCGCAGGCCAACACCCCCGAGGGTTCGCGCGACAACATCAGCCACCACTACGACCTGTCGAACGACCTCTTCGCCCTCTTCCTCGACGACACGCTGACGTACTCCTCCGCCGTCTTCCGGGGGTTCCCGGCCGAACACGACCTGCTGCCCGCCGCCCAGCACCGCAAGATCGACCGGCTGCTCGACTTGGCCGGCGTGGGCGAGGGCACCGAGCTGCTGGAGATCGGCACCGGCTGGGGCGAACTCGCCCTCCGGGCCGCCGCGCGCGGAGCCCGCGTCACGACCCTGACGCTCTCCCGGGAACAGCAGGCGCTGGCCCGGGGCCGCATCCGCGAGGCCGGCCACGAGGACCGGATCGACGTGCGACTCTGCGACTACCGTGACGTCACCGGCACTTACGACGCGGTCGTCAGCGTCGAGATGATCGAGGCCGTCGGCGAGGAGTTCTGGCCGGTGTACTTCAGGACGCTGGAGCGCTGCCTCGCCCCCGGCGGCCGGATCGCGCTCCAGGCCATCACCATGCCGGACGACCGGATGCTCGCCAGCCGCAGCACCTACACCTGGATCCAGAAGTACATCTTCCCCGGCGGCCTGCTCCCCTCCACCGAGGCCGTCGAGCGCGTCACCACCGCGCACACCGGCCTGCGGACGCGGCAGCGCAGCACCTACGGCATGCACTACGCCGAGACCCTGAGGCTCTGGCGGGAACGCTTCGAGGAGCGGGCCGCCCAGGTGGACGCGCTCGGCTTCGACGCGACCTTCCGCCGTATGTGGACCTTCTACCTCGCCTACTCGGAAGCCGGCTTCCGGTCCGGCTACCTCGATGTGCAGCAGATTCTCCTGACCCGTGAGGACACCGCGTGAACACCTTTACCGAGACCCCCGGGACCGGAGCGGCGCAGCGGATCGCCCCGGTCATCGAGCAGTTCCTCGGCGGCCCGCCACCGGTCAGGATCAGGATGTGGGACGGCAGCGAGACCGGTCCCGAAGGTGCCCCCACGGTGCACGTCCGCTCGCGGCGCGCACTGCGCCGGCTGCTCTGGCAGCCGGGCGAACTCGGCCTCGCCGAGGCCTACATCACCGGTGACATCGACATCGCCGACAACCTCGCGGACGGGCTGCGCGCCATGCGCCGCGCGGCGCGGCAGCAGGGCCTGGAGCTGCCCCGCCCCGGCATCGCCGACCGCCTCCGGGCGGCCGGGACCGCGCTGCGGCTCGGCGCGGTCGGCCCCCGCCCGCCCGTCCCGGCGGCCAGGGCGGGGCTCAGTGGCGCGCTGCACAGCAAGGCCCGCGACCGCGCGGCCATCAGCCACCACTACGACCTGTCGAACGCCTTCTACTCCTTGCTGCTGGACGAGACGATGGCGTACTCCTGCGGCTACTGGACCGGCAGCGGGCCGGACTACGGCCCGGCCGACGCCCAGCGCGACAAGCTGGAGCTGATCTGCCGCAAGCTCGGGCTGCGGCCCGGCGCGCGCCTCCTCGACATCGGCTGCGGATGGGGATCCCTGACACTTCACGCGGCCACCCGGCACGGGGTCCGCGTCACCGCGGTCACCCTGGCCAGGGAGCAGGCCGCGTACGTGCGCGGACAGGTGGTGGAACGCGGCCTGGAGGACCTCGTCGAGGTGCACTGCTGCGACTACCGCGACGTCGCCGGCCTGCCGGACTTCCGGGGCGGGTACGACGCCGTGTCCACCGTCGAGATGGGAGAGCACGTCGGGGACGCCGAGTACCCGGCCTTCACCGCGCTGCTCCACTCGGTCCTCCGTCCGCAGGGACGCGCGCTGGTCCAGCAGATGTCCCGCGGCTCCACCGCGCCCGGCGGAGGAGCCTTCATCGAGTCGTACATCGCGCCGGACATGCACATGCGCCCCCTCGGTGAGACGGTCGGACTCCTCGAAGGGGCGGGACTGGAGGTCCGTGACGTGGAGTCGATGCGCGAGCACTACGTCCTGACCGTCGAAGCCTGGCACCGCACCCTGGAGGAACGCTGGCCCGAGTTCGTGGCGCTCGTCGGCGAGGAGACCGCCCGGGTATGGCGGCTCTACCTGGTGGGCGGCGCCCTGGCCTTCGAGGAACGGCGTATGGGCGTCGACCAGATCCTGTCCGTGCGGCCCGACGCGGAGGGGGTGGCGAACACGCCGGCCACCCGCCACGGCTGGTACGCCGGGCTCGGAGCGGCGGAGCACAGTGGTGCTGTCCCGGCCGAACCGGTCGTCGCCGGGCCGCGCACCGGCTCCGGCCGGTGAACGGCTTCGCCTGGCCGGCCTTCGCCACGAACCTGGGGGCGGCGGCGGGCGCCGCCCTCGCCGTCATGCTCGTGACGTTCCTGATCGCCCTGCGAAAGCGCCTGCACCGGATCGTCGACGTGGCGTGGGGCCTCGGCTTCGCGGCCGTCGCCCTCGTCTCGTACGCCGTATCGGCCGACGAGGGGGACCAGGGACGCCGACTCCTCGTCACCGTGCTCACCGTCGTCTGGGGTGTGCGGCTGGCCGTGCACATCGGCCGGCGCGGCCGCGGCCACGGTGAGGACCCGCGCTACGCGGCCATGCTGGCCAAGGCACCGGGCCACCCCGACCTGTACGCCCTGCGCAAGGTGTACCTGCTCCAGGGCGCGCTCGTCTGGCTCATCTCCCTGCCGGTGCAGGCCGGGTACTACCTGGCCGGGACGCTGGACGGATGGGCCTGGGCCGGCGCGGCGCTGTGGGCTCTGGGGCTGGGATTCGAGGCGGTGGGCGACGCCCAGCTGGCCCGGTTCAAGCGCGATCCCGCGAACAAGGGCCGGATCATGGACCGGGGACTGTGGTCCTGGACCCGTCACCCGAACTACTTCGGCGACTTCTGCGTGTGGTGGGGGCTCTTCCTCGTCGTCTGCGCAGACCCGGCAGTGGCGGCCACCACACTCGTCTCGCCCGTCGTGATGAGCCTGCTGCTCACGAAGGGCAGCGGCAAGGCCCTGCTGGAGCGTCACATGGAAGGGCGGCCCGGATACGCGGAGTACGTCGCCCGCACCAGCGGCTTCTTCCCCCTTCCGCCCGGCACGCCCCGCCGGGGCTGAGCGGCAGGACAGCCGGACAGGCGTGTGCCCCCGGCCGACACCGGCCGGGGGCACACCCTTCGTGGTCTGTGCTTCGTGGTCCGCGCGGGACCCGTCAGGCGCTGCGGAACTCCATCAGGGCCACCGGCTGCGAGGTCGGCTCCTGCGAACCGCCCGCGGGCTCGACGGTGATACCCATGCCGGAGGCCTGGTCCACGGGGCCCTCCAGCAGCACCGTCTCGTCGGTGGCCGCCGGGTTCATGAGACCGGCCGAGCGCATGGTGCCGCCGTCGTTGAACCACAGCTGGTACACCTTGCCGCCGGGCGGCCGTGTCAGGTCCGATGCCAGGAACACCGCGCGGTTCACGCTTTTCGAGACCACCACCGCGCCCCGCGCCCCGTCCGCCAGGTCCGAGACGCTGGTCGAGGCGTCCGGCGCCGTCAGCACCTGAGCCACCTGCTCGTTGTGCTGCTGCGCCTGGGCCGCCTCCTGCCGGGCGTCCTGGGCGACCTGGTTCTGCCACACGGCGACTCCGCCGAACGCGGCAGCGGCGGCGACGCAGGCGGCCAGCGCATACGTCGTCCACCTGCCGGCCCGGCCGGCGGACGACCCGGCACGCGCCCCGCGCCCGGGGGAGGGCGGCTCCTGGCGCACGGTCGTGATCTCCCGCAGTACCCGCTCCTTCAGCGGGGGCGGCGGGACCGCGGACACCGCGAGCCCGAGCCGGGCGGCGGTGGCGGAGAACTCCCGTACCTCCTGGCTGCACGCCTCGCAGGCACCCAGGTGGCGTTCGAACGCGACCCGCTCGTCGTCCGGCAGCGCGTGCAGGGCGTAGGCCCCGGTCAGCGTGTGCAGCTCGGCGATGCTCATGCGTTCACCCCCAGGCAGTCGCGCAGCCGGATGAGTCCGTCGCGCAGTCGTGTCTTGATGGTTCCCAGCGGTACGGCCAGCAGTTCGCCCACCTCGCGGTATGTCAGACCCTGGTAGTAGGCCAGGGTCACGGACTGCCGCTGGAGCTCGGAGAGCGTCCGCAGACAGCGCCGCACCTGCTCCCGCTCGAGCCGGGTCTCGACCTGTTCGGACACCTCGTCGAACTCCGGCGTGCGGTCGAGCAGCGCGGCCTTGTGCTCCCGTGCTGCCGCGGCCTCGGCGGAGCGCACGCGGTCCACGGCCCGGTGATGGGCCAGCGTCAGCACCCAGTTCATGGCGCTTCCGCGGGACGGCTGGAAGCGGGGAGCGGTGCGCCAGACCTCGACGAGCACTTCCTGTGCCACCTCCTCCGACTGGGCCGGATCGCGGAGTACGCTCCGCACCAGGCCGAGAACCGGCCCGCTGACCTGGTCGTACACCCGGGTGAAGGCGTCCTGGTCACCCCGTGCGACCTGGACGAGCAGCTCCTGGAGGTCGGGCCCTGGCGAGGGGATCCCGCTGATGTGTACTGCTTCTTTCACGCGGACGTTCCTCCCGGAGCACGCATCGGTTTCCTAGGTGATTCGGAGCCGGCGGCCATGCGGATTGGTGGGCGACCCGATATCCTCGCACGCCCTCCCCTCGAACACGCACGCGTCAGCGGGACGCCCGGCGTCCGCTCGCACGCGCGGAGGACGGGCGCTCCGGTCGTGCTCTCCCCGTCACGGAAAGCGCGGAGCCCGGTCACCGTCGGGGACGGGCGACCGGGCTCCGGGCGTGCGGGTGCGTTACGCGGCGTTCTCCTGCTCGCGCTCCACCTGCTCGTTCCACTCGCGCTTGACCGCGCGCCAGGCGTCGTCGTTCTGGCCGAGCCGCCAGTAGCCCGAGATCGACAGTTGGGCGAGGGGTATGCCGCGCTCCACGCGCAGATGGCGCCGGATCTCCTTCACGAAGCCCGCCTCGCCGTGCACGAACGCCTGGACCTCGCCCTCGGGGAAGTCCAGCCCGGCCACCGCCGCGACCAGGCCCTCACCGACCGGACGTCCGCCGCGGTGCAGCCAGGCCAGCGAGACGCCGTCGGGAGCGTCGAGCTTCTGCTCCTCCGAGGCGTCCGACACCTCGACGAAGGCGTGGCCCCGCGCGCCCGCCGGCATCTGCTCCAGCGCGGCGGCGATCGCGGGCAGGGCGCTCTCGTCGCCCACCAGCAGGTGCCAGTCCGCCGACGCCTCGGGGACGTAGCCGCCGCCGGGGCCCAGGAAGGTCACCTGGTCGCCGGGCTGTGCCCGCGCCGCCCAGGGGCCGGCGAGGCCCTCGTCGCCGTGCACCACGAAGTCGACGGCGAGCTCGCGGGCTTCGGGGTCCCAGGAGCGCACCGTGTACGTCCGGGTGGTGGGCCACAGCTCGCGCGGGTGGTCCTCGCGGATCGCGGCCATGTCGAAGGGGTGGGTGTAGTCGGCGCCCTCGGGCGCGAAACACAGCTTGATGTAGTGGTCGGTGAAGCCCGCGAGGGCGAAACCGTCCAGCCCTTCGCCGCCGAGGACCACGCGCACCATGTGGGGGGTGATCCGCTCGGTGCGCAGGACCTGAGCCCCCTGCGCTGTCGGTGTCCGGCGTTGCGGCCGCTCTGCCACGAGGTTCTCCCTGCGTCTGGACATGCCTGAGGTCCGGTGGACTTAGGTTTACCTAAGCTACACCCTCATGCCTGGAGCGTGAGCAGGAGCCGCTGCAACGAGCCACCCAGACCCCAGCGGTTCGCGAGGTCCTCCAGCGCGGCGGGGTCGCGGGGCTCACGGGGGAGGGCCGCCTCGAACTCCGGCAGGGGTACGTCGCCGGCGACCCGGACGACCTTCGGGGCGACCGCCACGTAGTCCCGCGCCTCGTCCAGCCGCTTGCGCTGGGACGGCGTCAGCCGGGAGGCGGGGTCGTCCACCGCTGCCATGATCCCGGCCAGGTCGCCGTAGGCGTCCAGCAGCTTCGCCGCCGTCTTCTCGCCGATGCCGGGCACCCCCGGGAGGCCGTCGCTCGGGTCGCCGCGCAGCAGGGCCAGGTCGACGTATCCCGAGCCGTCCACGCCGTACTTGCCGCGCAGCCATGCCTCGTCCGTCACCTGGAGCGTCCCCACGCCCTTCAGCGGGTACAGGACCCGCACCCCGCGGGCGTCGTCGACCAGCTGGTACAGGTCGCGGTCCCCGGTCACGATGTCCACGGGACCGGCGGCCAGTCCGGTCAGGGTGCCGATCACGTCGTCCGCCTCGTACGGGGAGACGCCCACGCGGGCGATGCCGAGAGCGTCCAGCACGGCCTCGATCACCGGGACCTGCGGGGAGAGGGTGTCGGGGACCTCCTCCTCGTCCGGCACGCCTTCGGAGGTCTCCACGGCCACCCGGTGGGCCTTGTAGGTCGGAATCAGGTCGACCCGCCACTGCGGGCGCCAGTCGGCGTCCATGCAGGCGACCAGGTCGTCGGGCCGGTGGTCCTGCACGAGCCGGGCGATGAAGTCCAGCAGGCCGCGCACGGCGTTCACCGGGGTGCCGTCCGGTGCGCGCACCGAGTCCGGGACGCCGAAGTAGGCGCGGAAGTACAGGGAAGCGGTGTCGAGGAGCATCAGGCGTCGCGTCACACCCCGATGATGCCGCACCCCACCGACAGGGCCGGGCGCGGCAGGCGCGTGAGCCCCGGACCGGAAGCGGCCCGCGGTCGCGCGGTTCCCGGGACGGCAGGCGCTTCGGGTGACCTGAATCACACATGTGTTTGGGTCGCGTAAGTGCGGGCAGGCGCGGCACCGGAGCGGACCACGTCCATTTTTCGACGATTGGCTCGTGCCCTGCGGACCGAATCCGCACCGCTCCACGGTCTGCCGACGGGGGTGGCAGACCGTTTTCGGTTCAACGCGTGAGGTGTATGTGTCAAGGCTGCAAGCCGAGCACTTGTACAAAGTGTTCGGCAGACGACCCGATCAAGCCGTGCAGAAGCTCGAGGGCGGCGCCCACCGCGACGAGTTGCGCGCCGACGGAACGACCGCAGCGGTGATCGACGCCTCGTTCACCGTGGAACCGGGACACATCTTCGTCGTCATGGGACTCTCCGGATCCGGGAAGTCCACGCTGCTGAGGATGCTGAACGGGCTCCTGGAGCCGACGGCCGGCCGAGTGCTGTTCGACGGACAGGACCTCACCGCCCTGAGCCCCCGCGAGCTGCGCGGCGTACGTTCCAGCAAGATCAGCATGGTCTTCCAGCACTTCGCGCTCTTCCCCCACCGGAGCGTCCTCGAGAACGCCGCCTACGGCCTGGAGGTCCAGGGCGTGGCGCGCGCCGAACGGGAGGAGCGGGCCGCCCAGGCACTGGAGCTGACCGGCCTCGCGGGCTGGGAGAAGTCCTGGCCGGACGAGCTCTCCGGCGGTATGCAGCAGCGCGTGGGCCTGGCCCGCGCGCTCGCCACCGACGCCGACCTGCTGCTGATGGACGAGTCCTTCAGCGCCCTCGACCCGCTGATCCGCCGCGACATGCAGGACCAGCTCCTGGAGCTGCAGAAGCGGCTGAAGAAGACGATCGTCTTCATCACCCACGACCTCAACGAGGCCATGCGCCTCGGCGACCGCATCGCCGTGATGCGAGACGGCGAGATCGTCCAGCAGGGCACCGCCGAGGACATCCTCGTCCGGCCCGCGAACGACTACGTCGCCTCGTTCATCCAGGACGTGGACCGCTCCCGGGTCCTCACCGCCGGTTCGATCATGGAGGCGCCCGGAGCGGGCGTCTCCCACGCGGACCTGCTGGCCGAGGCGCCGGCGACCGTCGCTTCGGACACCCCCGTCGCGGAACTCTTCGCTCCCTGCTCGACCAGTGGTGCGGACGTCGCCGTCACCGACGCGGAGGGCGGCGTCATAGGTGTCGTCCCGCGTGAGCGGCTGCTCGCGGCGCTCGGCGAGGATCCCAGGGTCGAGCCGCAGGCCGAGACCCGGGTTCCGGCCGCCCGGCCCGAGGCCACGGAGGAGAAGGTGATCGCCGGTGCCTAGGATCTCCTTCGGTTCGTGGGTCGAGGACGCGGTCGACTGGCTCCAGTCGAACCTCACCTGGTTCTTCGACGCCATCAAGGCCGTGCTCGGCGGGATGTACGACGGCGTGAACGCCGTGCTGGGCGGCGGCGAACCGCTGCTGATGGCCGCCATCTTCGCCGTCATCGCCTTCTGGCTGCGCGGTGTGATCCCCGCCGTGCTCACGTTCGTGGGCTTCGCGTTCATCGATTCCCTCGCCCTCTGGGACGAGGCGATGGACACGCTGTCACTGGTCGTCGTGGCCGCCGTCATCACGATCGTGATCGCGGTGCCCACCGGCATCTGGGCCGCGCGCAACAGCAGGGTCGGCGCCGCGCTGCGGCCGGTGCTGGACGTCATGCAGACGATGCCCGCCTTCGTCTACCTGATCCCCGGCGTCATGTTCTTCGGCGTGGGCGTCACCCCCGGTGTCATCGCCACGATCGTCTTCGCGATGCCGCCCGGCGTCCGGATGACCGAGCTCGGCATCCGCCAGGTCGACGGCGAGCTGGTCGAGGCCGCCGAGGCCTTCGGCACCAGGCCCAACCACACCCTCACCCGGGTGCAGCTGCCGCTCGCCCTGCCGACGATCATGGCCGGAATCAACCAGGTCATCATGCTGGCCCTGTCGATGGTCGTCATCGGCGGCATGGCCGGCGCCGGCGGCCTCGGCGAGAAGGTGTACGCGGCGATCACCCAGCTCCAGGTCGGCCTCGCCGCCGAGAGCGGCATCGCCGTCGTCATCCTCGCCATGTACCTGGACCGGATGACCGGCGCGCTCAACGAGCGGGTCTCCCCGCTCGGCCGCCGTGCCGCCGCCAAGGTCGCCGCCGGTGCCCGGAAGCTGAAGTTCACGCACTACAAGCCGGGTACCGCCATCGCGATGACCGGTGTCGTCGTCCTCGCGCTCGTCGCGGGCGGCCTCAACATCGCGGGGTCCTCGGACTCGGGCGCCTCGCAGGCCGGCGGAAGCACCGACGTCGGCAAGGGCCAGAAGATCAACATGGGGTACATCCCCTGGGACGAGGGCATCGCCTCCACGTTCCTGTGGAAGGAGATCCTGGAACAGCGCGGCTTCGAGACCGGGATGACCCAGCTCGACGCAGGGCCGCTGTACTCCGGTGTCGCCCGCGGCGACATCGACTTCCAGACGGACTCCTGGCTGCCGACCACGCACAAGGACTACTGGGACAAGTACAGCGACCAGCTGGACGACCTCGGTTCCTGGTACGGGCCCACCTCGCTGGAGCTGACGGTTCCCTCGTACGTCAAGGGCATCGACTCCCTCGAGGACCTCAAGGGTCAGGGCAAGAAGTTCGACGGCAAGATCATCGGCATCGAGTCGAGCGCCGGGATGATGGGCACCCTGAACAAGAAGGTGCTCAAGGCGTACGGCCTGGAGGGCGAGTACAAGGTCGTCTCCTCCAGCACCTCATCGATGCTGGCCGAGCTCAACGCCTCCATCAAGAAGAAGGAGCCGGTCGTGGTGACCCTGTGGTCGCCGCACTGGGCCTACGGCAAGCACGACCTGAAGAAGCTCAAGGACCCGAAGGGTGCCTGGGGCAAGGGCGAAGAGGTCCACACGGTCGCGCACAAGGGCTTCGCGAAGAAGTCGCCCGCCGTCGCCAAGTGGCTCAAGGACTTCAAGCTCACCGAGAAGCAGCTCACGAGCCTCGAGAACGAGATCCAGAACGCCGGTCAGGGCCAGGAGCAGGACGGCGTCCGCACCTGGCTGAAGAAGAACCCCGGTCTCGTCGACAAGCTGGCGCCGGTGCCGGGCGGCGGCTCGCAGCGGGGCAAGGACGCGGGCAAGACCGTCAACATGGGGTACTTCCCGTGGGACGAGGCCATCGCCTCCACCTACCTCTGGCAGAACATGCTGGAGGACCGGGGATACAGGACGACGGTCAAGCAGCTCGACCCGGGTCCGCTGTACACGGGTCTCGCGCAGGGTCAGCTGGACGTCCAGTTCGACTCCTGGCTCCCGACGACGCACAAGGACTACTGGGACCGGTACAAGGACAACCTCTCGGACCTCGGTTCCTGGTACGGCCCGACGTCGCTGGAGCTCTCGGTCCCCTCGTACGTCAAGGGCATCGACTCGCTCGAGGACCTCAAGGGCCAGGGCAAGAAGTTCAACGGCAAGATCATCGGCATCGAGTCGAGCGCCGGGATGATGGGCACCCTGAACAAGAAGGTGCTCAAGGCGTACGGCCTCGAAGGTGAGTACAAGGTCGTCTCCTCCAGCACGTCGTCGATGCTCGCCGAGCTGAACCGGTCGATCAAGAAGAAGGAGCCGGTCGTGGTGACCCTGTGGTCGCCGCACTGGGCCTACGGCAAGCACGACCTGAAGAAGCTCAAGGACCCGAAGGGTGCCTGGGGCAAGGGCGAGCAGATCCACACGGTCGCCAAGAAGGACTTCGCGAAGGACTTCCCGGAGCTGACCGGGTGGCTGAAGGACTTCAAGCTCAGCGAGGACCAGCTGGCCTCGCTCGAGGTGGAGCTCCAGAAGGGCGGCGCCGGCAAGGAGAAGGAGTCGGCCCGCCGCTGGATGGACGCCAACCCGGACGTCGTGGCGAAGCTGGCGCCCGTCAGCTGACGCTCCCGGTCCACGGCAGGCCATGACGAAGGGGACGGCCCGGGTAGCGAACCCGGGCCGTCCCCTTCAGGCTTGTCGGAGGGAGTCCCCGAAGGTTTCCCGTCCGCCCGGGTTCGCCGGCTTCGCCTCCGTCACGCGAACGACATGCGTAGGGTGCTGGCAACCGGGAGGATGGTGAACCGGGGAGGGAGCCGGACATGGACGACAAGGAAGCCCTTCGAGTGGGTGCCGCGGTTCGCCGACGCCGCAGGACCCTCGGACTCACCCTGGCCGCGGTGGCCGGGCGCAGTGGCCTGTCCGTGCCGTTCCTCAGCCAGATCGAGAACGAGCGGGCCAGGCCCAGCCCCCGGTCGCTGGACCGGGTGGCGGAGGCGCTGGAGACCACGACCGAGCGGCTGAGGGCGGCGGCGGACTCGGCGCGCGCCGTGGACGTCGTGCGGGCGGACGACGAGGACGGTGTGCGGCGCCTGGTGCGCGGCCGCCATCAGCTCAGCGCCCTGGAGTTCATCGGCGAACACGACCTCGGCCGTGAGTTCCAGCACCGGAACGACGAGGTGATGTACGTCGTCGAGGGCGCCGTCGAGGTCGAGGCGGAGGGCAGGGCGCACCGGCTCGGCCGGGGCGACAGCCTCTTCCTCTCGGGCGGGGTGCGCCACCGCTGGCGGGCGACCGGCCCCGGTACCCGGCTGCTGGTCGTCTCGGTCGCCGAGCACATCGACGCGACGTACGACGCGCGGCGCTGACGGGCGCCTCCGGCGCCGAGCCGGGCGTGCTGCCCGGCGAGCCCGGCCGCTCCACGGCCGCGGACGGGCCCGAGGCCCTTCCCGGGCTCCGGGCGCTACGTGTCGACGGACGGCACCTCACGTGGTAGGGACCGTCGCCGGCGGAAGCGGCCGGGGCGCTGCGAGCAGCGCTCCGCTGAACAGTCCGCCCAGCGTGCGCGCGCCGGCGAAGGCCCAGGCGGTGACCAGCAGCGCGTAGAGCGCCACGGCCAGCCAGGTGAAGGCGGTCAGCCCGGTGTGCCGGGCCAGCCCCGCCGCGCCGGTGACGCAGGTGCCGACCGGGAACGTGAACCCCCACCACGTCATCGTGAACCCCATCCCGCGACGCATCGCCCGGACGGCCATCGCGCCGGACAGGGCGAGCCACAGCAGGGCGAAGCCCATCACCGGGACCCCGTACAGCACGGCGAACGCACCGAAGGCGGGGGCGTAGGGCGCCGCGATCGCCCCGGGCGCCACGTCGGCGAGCTGGTTGACGGCGGTCGTCGACTGTCCCAGAGGACCGAGCACGAGGAAGAGCGCGGGGGTCAGCGCGAGCGGCAGCGGGCCCTCGTGGACCAGCCGCGCGAAGACGAGCGGCAGGACCACGAGGGTCGCCAGCAGGGACAGCCCGAACATCGCGTAACAGGCCAGCAGGAGCGCCTCACGCCCCTGGCCGGGCGGCAGCTCGGGCACCAGCAGGGGGCCGACCGCCGCCGAGACCATGGGCGGCACCAGCGGCAGCAGCCACACCGGCGAGGCACTGCCCGGCCGGGGACGGTGGCGTACGACCATCAGGTACGGGATGACGACTGCGCCCGCCAGGCCCGCGACCGTGCCCGCCGTGAACAGCACGGTGTCCACGGCGACGGCGGCCGGGTGGCCGACGACGTCCCGCCCCACCGCGAGGGTCCCCGCGCCGACGGCGAGCAGCGCCATGGGCATGCAGCCGTAGAAGGGTGCCACCGCGGGGTCCAGGAGATGCGCCCTCGCCCGGTCCCGGTGGTGGATCCAGTGGCCGGCGCGTGCCGCGAGCACCGCGACGAGCAGCACCGCGGACCCGGCCCATACCACGACGCAGAGACCGCGCAGCCCCGGCACGTGGACGGGCAGCGCCGCGCCGGCCGTGGCGACGATCGCCGTGCCCATGACCGTCGCGTACCAGTTCGGGCCCAGGTGCCGCAGGGACGGGAGCCGCCGGGCGGTAGCGCCGGTGCCGGAGCCCGCGCCGGCGACGGTGACGGGCGGGGTGTGCGGCGTCCGGGTCCGCGAATAGATGGCCATGCCAACATTTTCGGCGGCCGGGGTGCGGGCCACCAGGGAGTCCGGACCTATGAGGTCATAAGCTGTATTTATGTCCGCCTCGGTCCCTCCCGCCGCCGCCCCGGTGCCTCCCGGCCACCCCCTTCCCCCGCCCGGGGCCGGTGCCGCACCCGGGCTGCGCCACCGGGTGCCCGACCTGGGCGCCATGGTCCTGCTGCTCGCGGTCGCCCGGCACGGCAGCCTCGGCGGCGCCGCGCGGGAGGTGGGGATCACCCAGCCCGCGGCGTCGAGCCGCATCCGGTCCATGGAACGGCAGCTGGGCGTCGCGCTCCTGGACCGCTCACCCCGCGGCTCCCGGCTGACCGACGCCGGCGCCCTCGTCACCGACTGGGCGCGCCGGGTCGTCGAGGCGGCCGAGGCCTTCGACGCGGGCGCGCAGGCGTTGCGCGACCGGCGGGACTCCCGGCTCCGGGTCGCCGCCAGCATGACCATCGCGGAGTACCTGATGCCGGGGTGGCTGATCGCCCTGCGGGCCGGGCGCCCCGACACGGCTGTGTCCCTGCTCGCCGGGAACTCCGCCGCCGTGGCGCAACGACTCCTCGCGGGCGAGGCCGACCTCGGCTTCGTCGAGGGCCTGTCCGTACCGGAGGGGCTCGACGGAACCGTCATCGCGCACGACCGCCTCGTCGTCGTGGTCGCCCCGCCGCACCCCTGGGCCCGCCGGCGCACGCAGCTGAGTCCCCGGGAGCTCGCGGCGACCCCGCTGATCCTGCGCGAACCCGGTTCGGGAACCCGGCAGGTGCTGCACGCCGCGCTCGCCGTGCACGGCGGCCTGGCGCGCCCCCTGCTGGAGCTCTCCTCCACCACCGCGGTCAAGGGGGCCGCCGAGAGCGGGGCCGGCCCGTGCGTGCTGAGCGAACTCGCGCTCGACGAGGAGCTCGCGGCCAGGCGCCTGGTCGAGATCCCCGTCGCGGGGGTCCGGCTGCGCCGACAGCTGCGCGCGGTCTGGCCCGCGGGGCACCGGCCCACCGGTCCGGCCCGGGACCTGCTCTCCCTGACCGCGCATCCCTCGGGACCCGCGCGCGGCTGAACCGGTGCTGCGGAGCGCGGGACACCGGCCCGCGCGGGTGACCGGCGGGTGCGTCAGGCCCGTTCCGCCACGGGCCGCGCCGCTCCCGAAGCAGCACGGGCCGCCTCCACCAGGGCCCGCATGATGCGCAGGTCGTCGCCCATCTCCGGGTGCCACTGAACGCCGAGCACCCACTGGTCGCCCGGCAGTTCGACCGCCTCCACCGTGCCGTCCGCCGCGTGGGCGCACACCACCAGGCCCGGCGCCAGCCGGTCCACGGCCTGGTGGTGGTACGTCGGTACGGACGCCTCCTCGGGGACCAGCGAGGCGTACAGCGTCCCGGGCACCGGCGTCACCGTGTGCTCGCCGAGGACCCCCGCCTTGCCGAACGGGCCCGCGTGGCCGTCCAGATGCTGGGTCAGCGTGCCGCCCAGGGCGACGTTCAGCAGCTGCATGCCCCGGCAGATGCCCAGCACCGGAGTGCCCGCCGCCCTCGCCGCGCGGAGCAGGGCGACCTCCCAGGAATCGCGCTCGTGGGCGGGCGGGCCCGTCCTGAAGTCGCGTTCAGCTCCGTACAGCCCGGGGTCGACGTCCGCCCCGCCCGCGATGACCAGTCCGTCCAGCCGGGCCACGACATCCGCGGCGCGCTCCGCGGCGTCCGGCGGCAGCAGCGCGGCCAGGCCGCCGGAGCGCTGCACCAGCCGCGGATACGCCGAGGGGAGTACCGCGGCCGGTAGTTCCCAGACGCCCCAGCGAGCCGCCGGCTCCAGATAGGTCGTCACGCCGATGAGCGGTTCGTGCATGGTGCGGTCCCTCCGGCGGCCGGCCTGCGGGCCGGCCCGGTGCAATGGTGTCGCGACATACCTTTGTTCGTAGCGGGCCGCGGCGCAAGAGCGGTGATCCGGAAGAGCGGGATCAAGCCAGAAAGCCCCTGAGCAGCGCGGCCGTCCCGGCGCAGTGCTCCCGCGTCACGGCGCGGGCCGCCTCCTCGTCGCCGTCGAGCACCGCCCCGACGAGAGCCGTGTGCTGGGCTTGCGAATGCTCCAGGTTCCGCACGAGCAGGGGGATGCAGTCCAGCAGGTCGTTGACGGTCGCCCGGACCGCCGCGTACCGGGCGGCGAGCGACGGGGAGCCCGAGAGCTCGGCCAGCGTCAGATGGAAGAGGGTGTCGAGTCTGCGGTAGTCGGGCAGAGGTGCCTCGTGTGTCGCCGCCAGAGCCGTACGCAGCCGGTCCGCCCCCGCGTCGTCGAGCCCGCGCGACGCGCACAGCCCGGCCGCGCCCGTCTCCAGCACCTCGCGGAAGAGCAGCACGTCCTCGATGTCGGTGTCCGCCACCCTGCGGCGCAGTTCGCCCCCGTCGGCGCCGCCCGCCCGGGGCAGCACGAACGTACCGCCGTACCTGCCGCGCCTGGCCTCCACCAGCCCCTGGTCCTGGAGGACCTTCAGCACGTCGCGCAGGGTGACGCGGCTGACGCCGAGCAGACCGGCCAGTTCGCGCTCGGCGGGCAGCCGTCCGCCTGCGGGGATCAGGCCGAGCCGGACCACCTGGAGTATCCGCTCCAGCGCCTCCTCGAAGCCGTTGCCCGCCCGCACCGGCCCGAGCGCCGGCAGCAGCCGCTCGGGCTGCCCGGCTTCCCCGCTCTCTTCCGCCACGTCACGATCCCCTTCCCCCCAATGGTTTTCTCCCATACCTTAAGCCTTCCGGCTGGCCGACCGAGGAGTATCCCGTGGCAGACCGAACACCCCCGCTCCAGGTCGAGGAGCTCCGTGGGCTCGTCGCGAGCGGTGAGATCGACACCGTCGTCCTCGCCTTCCCCGACATGCAGGGCAGATTGCAGGGGAAGCGGTTCGCGGCGACGTTCTTCCTGGACGAGGTGCTCGAACACGGCACGGAGGGCTGCAACTACCTGCTCGCCGTCGATACGGACATGAACACCGTCGACGGCTTCGCGATGTCCTCCTGGTCCAACGGCTACGGCGACTTCGCGATGCGCCCGGACCTCGCCACCCTGCGCCGCGTCCCCTGGCACGACGGCACGGCGCTGGTGCTGGCCGACCTCTCCTGGGAGGACGGGACACCCGTAGCCGCCGCGCCCCGCCAGATCCTCCGGCGGCAGCTGGAACGGCTCGCCGGGCACGGACTCACCGCCCACGTCGGCACCGAGCTCGAGTTCATCGTCTTCAAGGACACCTACGAGCAGGCGTGGGACCGCGACTACCGCGGTCTGACACCGGCCAACCAGTACAACATCGACTACTCCGTCCTCGGCACCGGCCGCATCGAGCCGCTGCTGCGCCGCATCCGCAACGAGATGGCGGCCGCCGGGCTGACCGTCGAGTCCGCTAAGGGCGAGTGCAACCCCGGCCAGCACGAGATCGTCTTCCGCTACGACGAGGCCCTCGTCACCTGCGACCAGCACGCCGTCTACAAGACCGGGTCCAAGGAGATCGCCGCGCAGGAGGGCGTCTCGCTCACCTTCATGGCCAAGTTCAACGAGCGCGAGGGCAACTCCTGCCACATCCACCTCTCCCTCCAGGACGCCGGCGGGCACAGCGTCATGGCGGGCGACGACGGGACGATGTCCCCCGTGATGCGCCACTTCCTCGCGGGCCAGCTCGCCGCCCTGCGCGACTTCTCCCTGCTGTACGCCCCGAACATCAACTCCTACAAGCGGTTCCAGCCAGGCTCGTTCGCCCCGACCGCCGTCGCATGGGGCCACGACAACCGCACCTGCGCCCTGCGCGTCGTCGGACACGGCCGATCCCTGCGTTTCGAGAACCGGCTGCCCGGCGGCGACGTCAACCCCTACCTCGCCGTCGCCGGACTCGTCGCGGCCGGACTCCACGGCATCGAGAACGCGCTCGAACTCCCCGATGCCTGCGAGGGCAACGCCTACACCGCCGGATACGACCAGGTCCCCACCACGCTCCGCGATGCCGCCGGCCTCTGGGAGACCAGCGAGGTCGCCAGGGAGGCCTTCGGCGACGAGACCGTCGCGCACTACCGCAACATGGCGCGCGTCGAACTGGAGGCGTTCGACGCCGCGGTCACCGACTGGGAACTCCGCCGCTCCTTCGAACGCCTGTGAGGAACCCCTTGACCCACGAGCACCGCGTCCTCGACCCCGCTACCGAGCAGCTCGTCGCCACCGTCCCGGCCACCACCGCCGCCGAGGTCGGCACCGCCGTCACCCGCGCCGCCGCCGCCCAGCGGACCTGGGCCGCGCTGGCCCCCGCCGACCGGGCACGCCTGCTGCGCCGCTTCGCCGTGCTCGTCGACGAGCACACCGAACAACTGGCCCGGCTGGAGGTCACCGAGGCCGGCCACACCCTGGGCAACGCCCGGTGGGAGGCCGCGAACGTCCGGGACCTGCTCGACTACGCGGCCGGAGGAGTGGAGCGCCTGACCGGACGCCAGATCCCCGTGCCGGGCGGGATCGACCTCACCTTCCTCGAACCGCTCGGCGTCGTCGGCGTGATCGCCCCGTGGAACTTCCCGATGCCGATCGCCGCGTGGGGCGCTGCCCCGGCCCTCGCGGCCGGAAACGCCGTACTCCTCAAACCGGCCGAGACCACCCCGCTCACGGCTCTGCACCTGGCCGGGCTGGCTCTCGACGCGGGGCTGCCCGAGCACCTCTTCCAGGTGCTGCCCGGCGCCGGGGACGTGGCGGGCAATGCCCTGGTCGAGCATTCCGGCGTCGCCAAGATCGTCTTCACCGGTTCGACCCGCGTCGGCAAGCAGGTCATGGCCAGGTGCGCGGAACGGGTGAAACGGGTGACGCTCGAACTCGGCGGCAAGAGTCCCAACATCGTCTTCGCCGACGCCGACATCGAGGCCGCGGCGGCCTCCGCGCCCATGTCTTTCCTGGACAACGCCGGTCAGGACTGCTGCGCCCGGTCCCGCATCCTGGTCCAGCGTTCCGTGTACGACCGCTTCCTCGAACTCCTCCTGCCCGCGGTCGCCGCCGTGGTCGTCGGGGACCCCTCGGACGAGAAGACCCAGATGGGCCCGCTGATCTCCCGGACCCAGCTGGAACGCGTCCGCGCACTCGTGCCCGAGGACGCGGACGGCATCCGGGGCAGCGCACCCACCGGCCCCGGGTTCTGGTTCCCGCCGACCGTGCTCACCGGCGTCGCCCCCGACGCGCCCGTCGCCACCCAGGAGGTCTTCGGGCCGGTCGCCGTCGTGCTGCCCTTCGACGACGAGGCCGACGCCGTCCGGCTGGCCAACGCCACCGATTACGGCCTGGCCGGATCGGTCTGGACCCGTGACGTGGGCCGGGCGCTGCGCGTCACCCGGGCGGTCCGCGCCGGCAACCTGTCCGTCAACTCCCACTCCGCCGTCCGCTACTGGACTCCCTTCGGCGGGTACGAACAGTCCGGACTCGGCCGTGAACTGGGGCCCGACGCCCTCGCGGCCTTCACCGAAACCAAGAACGTCTTCATCGGCACGGAGGCCTGAACACGCATGAGCACCGACACCGGGTACATCTGCCGACGTCTCACCGGCCGCACCGCCGTCATCACCGGGGCGGGCAGCGGCATCGGCCTCGCCACCGCGCACCGGCTCGCCTCGGAAGGGGCCCACGTCGTCTGCGGCGACATCGACGAGAGTGCGGGCAGGGCCGTGGCCGAGGACGTCGGAGGCATCTTCGTCAAGGTCGACGTGACCGACCCCGGCCAGGTCGAGGCACTCTTCGCCGCTGCGCACGACACCTACGGCTCCGTCGACATCGCCTTCAACAACGCCGGCATCTCACCGCCCGACGACGACTCGATCCTCACGACCGGGCTGGAGGCATGGAAGCGTGTCCAGGACGTCAACCTCACCTCCGTCTACCTCTGCTGCAAGGCAGCTCTCCCGTACATGCGGCGCCAGGGCCGCGGCTCGATCATCAACACGGCGTCCTTCGTGGCCCGGATGGGCGCCGCCACCTCCCAGATCTCGTACACCGCGTCCAAGGGCGGCGTCCTCGCGCTGTCCCGGGAACTCGGGGTGCAGTTCGCCCGTGAGGGGATCCGGGTCAACGCCCTGTGCCCCGGCCCGGTCAACACCCCCCTGCTCCAGGAACTGTTCGCCACGGACCCGGAGCGGGCGGCGCGCCGGCTCGTGCACATCCCCCTGGGCCGGTTCGCCGAGGCGAAGGAGATCGCGGCCGCCGTCGCCTTCCTGGCGAGTGACGACTCCTCGTTCGTCAACGCCAGCGACTTCCTCGTCGACGGCGGCATCTCGGGGGCGTACGTGACCCCGCTGTAGGAGGCCCGGGGCCGTTCGGACACCCGGACACGGGGTCCGGCGGCCCCTGCCCCGGGGCCGGGGCGGTTCAGAGGAACGTGAGGCCCTCACCGCGGTACGTCGGCACGGTCGCGGTGATCCGGTCTCCCTCGATCAGCCGCAACTCCGCGAAGCGCTCGCACAGTTCGCCCGCCTTGGCGTGCCGGAACCACACCTTGTCCCCGATGAGCAGATCGTCCGCGGGAGCGCCGAGCAGGGGCGTCTGCACCTCTCCGGCGCCCTCCTGCGGGTCGTAGCGCAGTCCCTCCGGCAGATACGGCACCGGCAGCCGGTCCCGGCCCGGCGCACCCGACGCCGGGTAGCCGCCGCCGAGCACGGTCACCACACCCACCCCCGGCCGCCGCACCACCGGCAGGGCGAACAGGGCGGCCGGACGGCCCGTGAACGACGTGTAGTTGTCGAAGAGCCGGGGCACGTAGAGGCCTGACCCGGCGGCGATCTCGGTCACCGCCGCCTCGGCCGCGGTGTGCTGCACGCTCCCCGTGCCACCGCCGTTCACGAACTCCAGGTCCGGCGTGACCGCCCGGACCGCCCGCACGACCTCCGCGCGCCGGGCCGCCAGCTCCTTCCGCGCCGCCGCCTGCATCAGCCTGACCGCACGCGAGCGCAGGGGCCGGCCGGCCACCGAGTCGCCGACACCGGCGACATGGCCCTCGTACGCCATCAGACCGACCAGCCGGAAACCGGGCCTGCGCGCCACCGAGCGTGCCAGGTCGGCCAGTTGGCCGGGGGAGCGGAGCGGGGAGCGCAGCGCGCCGATCCTGACGCGGCCGCCGAGCAGCCGCAGCGACGTGTCCAGTTCCAGGCAGACCCGGATCTCCTCGGTGCCCCCTGCCCGCGCCGAGTCGATCAGCTCCAGCTGCGCCTGACCGTCGACCATCACCGTCACGGCGGCCGCGAGCTTGGGATCGGCCGCGAGTTCCGCGTAGGCGGCCCGGTCGGCGGACGGATAGGCCAGCAGTACGTCGTCGAACCCCGCCCGTGCCAGCCACAGCGACTCGGCCAGGGTGAACGACATGACGCCGGCGAACCCAGGACGTGCGAGCACCCGCTCCAGCAGCGCGCGACAGCGCACCGACTTGCTCGCCACCCGGACGGGCTTCCCGCCGGCCCGGCGCACCAGGTCGTCGGCGTTGGCGTCGAAAGCATCTAGATCGACGACGGCCAGGGGCGCGTCGAGATGGGCGGTGGCCCGGTCGTAGCGGCCCCGGTCAGCCGTGCGGACAGTCATGGCCGCAGCTTGCCAGACCGTCGTACCCGTGGGTAGGGGACGTTAGGTGCAGATCCCCCCGGAGCCTGCTTCCCGTGCCCACCGGGCGCCGACCACCCCGTAGAGTGACCGTCACGCGACGGACGGACGGGCCCGTGCCCGACGGTGGTCCGTGCGGTACGGGGACGCGGACCAGGGGGACGGATGAGTACCGAAGCGCAGCGCGCTCCCGTGCCGCCCCGCCCGTCCTCCCCGCCCTCCGTACCGGGCCCGCCGCCCCCGCGCACCGAGCCCGCACCGCCCCGGCCGCGCGCGGAACCGGAACCGCCCGGCCCGCGCACCGAGCCCGGCCCCGCGGAGACCACCACCCGGCTGCAGGCCGTGCCGCCCGCACCCGTGCCCCCTCCCGTCACCCGGCGCCGGCCCGTCGGAGCGGTGGACCTCACCCCGCGCCCGGGTGCCGCCCCCGCCCCGCCCGGGGCCTATCACGCGTACGCGGAGACTCCCGCCGAGACCACCACGCGACTGCGCCCCGTCAAGTCGGGAAGCCCTGCCAGGACCGTCCTCGCCGCGGTCTGCGCGGTGCTCGGCCTCGGGCTCGTCGGGGGCGCCGTCACGGGGAGCTGGCTCACCGGAGACTCCGCGGCAGAAGCCGGCGCCGACGACGCGTACGCGGCGGGCCGCTCCGCCTGGCACAGCGTGCCCGTCGACACCCTCTTCCCGCGCACCCTGAAGGGCGACGGCGCCGGTCCCGGGGCCACCGACCGGGTCTGGACCCGGATCGGGGTCGCCGGTGACGCCGGATGCGCGGCGGGGCTCGACCCGCTGCTGCTGCGGACGCTCGGCCCGGTCGGCTGCGAGCGCCTGGTGCGCGCGACCTACACCGACGCCACCCGCAGCAGCGTCACGACCGTCGGCCTGGTCTTCACCGAGGCCGACGCCACCTCGATGAGCGCGCTCGCCAGACGGTTCGACACGCAGAAGCTCGGTGACCGCGCCGACCTGATGCCCCGTACCCACCCCGTCCCGGGCACCGCCGCCGCGGGCTTCGGCGACCAACAGCGCGCCAGCTGGACGGTCCACGTCCTGACCGAGGTGCCCGTCGTCGTGTTCTCTGTCTCCGGCTTCGCCGACGGCCGTACCGTCGCCGAGCCGCAGTCCGCCGCCGGAGCCATGGCCGCCGGTGCCGCCACGGTCCCCGCCCAGGCCGGGCTCGGGCACGAGGCGAAGGGCGTCGCCGACCGGATCGAGCGCGCCCTGCGCAGGACCGTCGCCACGCTCACGGAGAAGCCGCGGTGACCCGCCCCCCCGGGCGCCGGGCGCTCGTCGCGGCGGCCACGGCCGCCGCCTTCGCGGTCCTGCCCGCCGTGCCCGCACGGGCGGACGCGATCCGGGACCAGCAGTGGGGCCTGGAGGCCCTGCACACCGGCCGGGCCTGGCAGACCACCCAGGGCGAGGGCATCACCGTCGCCGTCCTGGACACCGGGGTCGACGACCAGCACCCCGACCTTGCCGGGCAGGTGCTGCCCGGCAAGGACTTCATAGGCTTCGGGGCCGGCCGCGGCGACAGCTCGTGGGCCCTGCACGGCACGGCGATGGCGGGCATCATCGCGGGCCGGGGGAACGGACCCGGACGGGGGGACGGCGTCCTCGGCGTAGCACCCGGGGCGAAGATCCTGCCGGTGCGGGTGATCCTCGAATCCAACGACCCGTCGCGCACGAAGGCCCGCGAGTCACGCGGCACCGCACTCGCCGAGGGCATCCGCTGGGCCACCGACCACGGCGCCGACGTCATCAACCTCTCCCTCGGCGACGACAGCAAGTCCGCCCACCCCGAGCCCGGCGAGGACGCCGCCGTGCAGTACGCCCTCGGCAAGGGAGTGGCCGTCGTCGCCTCCGCGGGCAACAGCGGCGAAAAGGGCGACAGGGTCTCCTATCCCGCCGCCTACCCCGGTGTGATCGCGGCTGCCGCCGTGGACAAGTACGGCACACACGCCGCCTTCTCCACCCGTCGCTGGTACGCGACCGTCAGCGCCCCGGGTGTCGACATCGTCGTCGCCAACCCCGACCGGCACTACTACATCGAGTGGGGCACCTCGGCCGCGTCGGCCTTCGTCTCCGGCGCCGTCGCGCTCGTGCGTGCCGCGCACCCGGGCCTCTCACCCGCCCAGATCAAGACCCTGCTCGCGGACACCGCCCGCAACTCACCCACCGGCGGGCGTGACGACGCCCGCGGTCACGGCCTGGTCGACCCCGCCGCCGCGATCGAGGAGGGTGCGAAGACGCGTCCCGACGATCTGAAGGCCCGGTCAGCCGAAGCCGGTTACGGCAAGCGGTACTTCGGCACAGGCCCCACCCCCGAGCGTCAGGACGAGGACCGGGCCGGCTGGCTCGCGCCCACGGCCGGCGGTCTCGGAGCCGTACTCCTCGCCCTGGCCGTCGTGCTGTGGCGGGGCAGGAACACCTCCGGCCGCCGGAACACGGGTTACGCCCCCGGAGTCGGCGGGCCCCGCTGACGGACACCGGGCGCCGCGGGTGGACGGGCTGCGTACCCGGGCCGCCGTTCCGCGAGCCCGGTCGGGGGTCGCGCCGGAAGCCCCCAGGCCGGGGGAGCGTGAACCGTCCCCCCCCCCGTCAGCCCGACGCGGCCACCGCTCCCATCACCCCGGCCGCGGCCTTCGCGACGGACTCCACGACGGCGATGCCCGCCTCCTTCGTCGCGTGTCCCCGCGACAGCACGGCCATCAGCAGGGTGTGACCGCCGCTCGTCACCCGACCGATGCTGTTGACGTCCCACAGCCCCGTCGTCGTGCGGGGCATCCAGCCGTTCTTCAGCGCCCGGTCCGTGCCCGCCGCGGACACCCCCCACCCCTGGCCCGTCTCGACCTGCTCCATCAACTCGGCCAGGTAGGCCCGAGAGGCCGGAGTCAGCTCCGAGTCCGCCCCGAACACCGCCTCCAGCAGCCGCACCTGGTCGGCGGCCGTGGTCCGGGTCAGCCCCCAGGCGTGGGCGGCCGTCGTCGTGGTCAGCCCCAGCCGCTCGTTGGCCGCGTCGAGCCCCTCCTCCCCACCGATCACCTTGAGGAGCTCGGTGGCCGAGGTGTTGTCACTGCGCCGGATCATGGCCTCCGCGTACGCCAGCTCCGCGCCGTTCAGCTTCCGCTCCTCGTCCTGCGCACTCAGCAGGAGCGCTGCCAGGATGTCGACCTTGACGATGCTGGCGGTGCCGTACGCCTCGTTCCCGTATGCGGCACCCGCGCCGCTCTCGGTGTCCAGCACGGCCACCGACACGTCGGCACCGCCCAACAGGGGCGCCAGCGCGTCGGCCAGCTCCGCGTCGAGATCCACCTCGGGCTCCTCCGGTCCGGCCCGCCGCGACCGGCGGGCTCGACGCGGACGATACGGCGGCGGCCACGTCATCCGGCGAAGGACCCACCGGATACGAACCTCCCGCGCCGGAGCCGGCCGGCCGCAGGAGGCCGGCGGTCACGGGCCGGACAGGGCGGGCCCGCGCGTTCGTGAGGGGACATGGCCCGACGCCGGGCAGCGCCGCCGGCTGCAGCCGGTGCCCGACCTGTCGCCGACGTGGGAGAACCGACCCACTACGCTCGTCCTGTGGCGCTCAAGAACATCCCGGACTCCGGTTTCTCCGACGACGACGGCACCGCCTCGCCCGAACTGACGGCGGCCCTCGCCGCCTGGGCCGAGGACCGGACGGCCGTCGGCCCCGTCCTCGCGGCACTGCGCGACGCCCGGCTCCTCGTGCCGGTCGTCGCCGTGCTGGGGGAGGTGGAGGAGGGGCACCAAGTTCCTGGGAAGAGGGGTGGCGGGCTGCGCCGGGAGAAGACCAGCGACATGGCCGTGCCGACGCTGCAGGCCGGTGACCGGCGTGCCCTGCCCGCCTTCACCTCCACCGCCTCCCTGGCCCTCTGGGACCCCGGGGCGCGCCCCGTCGCCGTCCCCCTGCACCAGGCGCTGCAGGCCGCCGCGCACGAGAAGGCCGACACCGTGGTGCTCGACCTGGCGGGACCGGTCGCCTTCGAGCTGACCGGTCCGGCGCTCCTGGCGCTGGCCGAGAACCGGACCAGCACGGACCCGCTGGACGACCCCGCCGTCGTCGCCGCGGTGCGGGAGGCCGTCGCCGCCGAGTCCGCGGTGCTCCGCGCGCACCTCGGCCCCGGGCAGGCCGACGGCACCCTCGCACTCGTCCTCGCGCCGGACGCGGTGGCGGCCGAAGCCGCGCGCCGCGTCGCCGAAGCGCTCTCCGCGAGCGAGGTCCTGCGTGCCCGGCTGGTGCGGGGGCTCGACCTGGCGCTGTTGCCCGCCGGTGCCGAGGCACCCGGCGAACCGCTGTTCATCCGCTGACGCACTCGAGCCCGCCACCTGTCGGACAGGCGGCGGGCTCGGAGGGACGCGCGGACGGGCCGGGGCGCGGGATCAAGGGGCGGTCCCGCATTCCCCGGCGGGCGCGGGAACAGGGGACAGCCCTCAGCCGTAGACGGGGCCCGTGTACTTCTCGCCGGGGCCCTGGCCGGGCTCGTCCGGTACGAGGGACGCCTCACGGAAGGCGAGCTGGAGCGACTTCAGGCCGTCGCGCAGCGGCGAGGCGTGGAAGGTGCTGATCTCGGTGGTGCTCGCGTCGAGCAGCCCCGCCAGTGCGTGGACCAGCTTGCGGGCCTCGTCGAGGTCCTTGTGCTGCTCACCCTCCTCGGTCAGGCCGAGCTTCACGGCCGCCGCGCTCATCAGGTTGACCGCCACGGTCACGATCACCTCGACCGCGGGGACCTCCGCGATGTCGCGGGCCATGTCGTCGAAGCCGGGGTTGTCCGTACTGGGGGAGGTCGTGTCGCTCATGCCCACACGATAAGGCCAGGCCGCGCGCGTCCTTCCCGCGGGAGCCGCCGGGGACGAATTAGCGCCCGCGCGACCGGGCTGCTAACCTGGTGTAACGACCGGCCGGACACCTATGTGCTCGGCCCACAAGTGGAGGCTCCGATCTCCCACCCGACCGTCCTAGCGGATGGCGGGTCACCGGTCTGGTGGCGACCATCGTTCCGTACGGACGATGGAGCTGCCCGATGCGCCCCGCGGTAGACGCGGCGGTGTTCCGGTATTTCCAGGAGCCCCGCCTGTGTCCCGTCCGGGGCTTTTTGCTTACCCGGCTCGGTTGGTCTCACAGAAGACGTTACGCGGCTGTCCGCCAGGCGGTCGCGTGGTGCTACCGAGGAGGATCCATCAGCGCCGAGCCCCGCATCAACGACCGGATTCGCGTTCCCGAGGTGCGACTTGTCGGACCCAGCGGCGAGCAGGTCGGGATTGTTCCGCTTGCCAAGGCCCTGGAGCTCGCACAGGAGTACGACCTCGACCTGGTCGAGGTGGCGGCGACAGCCCGTCCCCCCGTGTGCAAGCTCATGGACTACGGGAAGTTCAAGTACGAGTCGGCCATGAAGGCCCGTGAGGCGCGCAAGAACCAGGCGCACACGGTCATCAAGGAAATGAAGCTCCGGCCGAAGATCGACCCGCACGACTACGACACCAAGAAGGGTCACGTCGTCCGGTTCCTCAAGCAGGGGGACAAGGTCAAGATCACGATCATGTTCCGCGGTCGTGAGCAGTCCCGTCCCGAGCTGGGCTTCCGACTGCTCCAGCGTCTCGCTTCGGACGTCGAGGACCTCGGCTTCATCGAGTCGAACCCGAAGCAGGACGGCCGGAACATGATCATGGTTCTGGGCCCGCACAAGAAGAAGACCGAAGCCATGGCCGAAGCCCGTGAGGCCCAGGCCGCCCGCAAGGCGGAGCGCCAGGGGTCCACCCCCGACGCCGAGTCCGAGGGCGACACCGCTGAGGCCCCGGCCGCAGCGGCCGAGGCTCCGGCCGAGACACCTTCCGAGTCGTGACCTCCGGGGGTCGCCATCCAGGCGCCCCCGGGTCCCTCGGGAACCACCCAAAGATCTGACGCCCCTGCAGTCCGGTGCCCGCACCGTGAGGGGCGCCACTGACGAGGAGATAACGGCGCTATGCCGAAGAACAAGACGCACAGCGGTGCCAGCAAGCGCTTCAAGATCACCGGCTCCGGCAAGGTGCTCCGTGAGAAGGCCGGCAAGCGCCACCTGCTCGAGCACAAGTCGTCCAAGAAGACCCGCTCGCTGACCGGCACGGTCGTCGTGGCTCCGGCCGACGCCAAGAAGGTCAAGAAGCTTCTCGGCAAGTGAGGCCGCGGCCTCCGGTTGATCCGGAGGTGCGACCTCGATCCGACCGGGACCAATTCGTTTCCGGGCTTGGTGAGTCGACAACGTGATTCCCAGCCCCGCTGCAAGGAGTTAAAAGTGGCACGCGTCAAGCGGGCAGTAAACGCCCACAAGAAGCGCCGGGCGATCCTCGAGGCCGCCAAGGGTTACCGCGGTCAGCGTTCGCGCCTGTACCGCAAGGCCAAGGAGCAGGTCACCCACTCCCTGGTCTACAACTACAACGACCGCAAGAAGCGCAAGGGCGACTTCCGTCAGCTCTGGATCCAGCGCATCAACGCGGCCGCCCGCCAGAACGGCATGACGTACAACCGCCTCATCCAGGGTCTGAAGGCCGCCAACATCGAGGTGGACCGCAAGATCCTGGCCGAGCTCGCGGTCAACGACGCCAACGCGTTCGCCGCTCTCGTCGAGGTCGCCCAGAAGGCCCTCCCGAGCGACGTCAACGCTCCGAAGGCCGCCTGATCCGGGCAGCACTTCCGACGTTCCAGCGTTTCGAGCCGGACCCGCAGGCGTGTGCCGTCTGCGGGTCCGGTGCGTTCCACCACGTATCGCGTACGTAGTCGGCCGTACGCGGAGAAACGTACGCACAGAAGCCGACTTACGCAGAGAGGCTCGCCGCCGACCATGGGCACCCCCGAACTGATCTCCGCGCGATCGCCGCGAATCGCCGCCGCACGCCGACTGGCCAGGCGCAACTTCCGTGGCAAGGAGCGCAGGTTCATCGCCGAGGGACCGCAGGCCGTGCGGGAGGCCGCCGCGCACCGCGGCGACGACGGCCGGCCCACGCTGACCGAGCTCTTCGCCACCGTCGAGGCGGCCGAACGGTACGCCGACATCATCGGCGCCGCCCATGACGCGGGCGCCCGCGTGAGCCTCGCGGACGCCGGCGTACTCGCCGACATCTCGCAGACGGTCACCCCGCAGGGCCTGATCGGCGTCTGCCACTTCCTGGACTCGCCCTTCGCGGACGTCCTCGCCGCGAAGCCCACCCTGGTCGCCGTCCTCGCGAACGTGCGCGACCCCGGGAACGCGGGCACGGTCCTGCGCTGTGCGGACGCCGCGGGGGCGGACGCCGTCGTCCTCACCGACGCCTCCGTCGACCTCTACAACCCCAAGTCGGTACGGGCTTCCGTCGGCTCGCTCTTCCACCTTCCGGTGGCCGTCGGCGTCCCCGTGGAGCAGGCGGTCCAAGGCCTGCGGGACGCCGGTGTGCGCATTCTGGCGGCGGACGGCGCGGGCGACAGGGACCTCGACGACGAACTCGACGCCGGCACGATGGGCGGGCCCACCGCCTGGGTGTTCGGCAACGAGGCCTGGGGTCTGCCGGAGGAGACGCGCGCCCTGGCGGACGCGGTGGTCAGGGTGCCGATCCACGGCAAGGCCGAGAGCCTCAATCTCGCCACCGCCGCAGCCGTGTGCCTCTACGCCTCCGCTCGCGCCCAGCGCCCGCGCCGCACCGCCTGAGAGCCCCGCGGGCCGGGACCCGGCCGCTCGATACCGGCCACAGGCGCCGTCGCGCCGCCGCAGGGTGTCGCTCGTCCGCCGACGCCTAGTAGGGTGACGAACTCGGGGGCCCACTGCACCGGTTCGAGAGGTGGGGTACGGGATATGGCTGTCGGTACGAGCGGGTCGCGAGCGGCACACACGCCCCCCGCGCGCGCCCTGACCGACGGAGCCGGCGAGGACCCGGCCACCGGGGGTTCCGCCCTCGGCATCCACCCGGACGACCTGCCCGACGGCCTCGTCGTCGCCGACGCCGCCGGACGCGTCATCTGCTTCAACGCGGCAGCCGCCCGGATCACCGCCACGCCCGCCGCCGCCGCCATCGGCCTGCCGCTCGACCGGGCCCTGCCCCTCGAGGACCTCAAGGGACGCCGCTGGTGGACCCTGACCGATCCGTACGACGGGCTCGCCACCCGCACCGGCCAGCCCGAGCACAACCTGCTGCTGCCCGGTGGCCGCGAGGTCCTCGTCTCCGCCCGCTACGTGCGGGAGAGCCCCACCGGGCCCGTCCGCCGGCTCATCGTCTCGCTGCGCGGTACCGAGGCCCGGCGCCGTACCGAGCTCAGCCACGCCGAACTGATCGCCACCGTCGCCCACGAACTGCGCTCCCCCCTCACGTCGGTCAAGGGCTTCACCGCGACGCTGCTGGCCAAGTGGGAGAGGTTCACCGACGACCAGAAGCGCCTCATGCTGGAAACCGTCGACGCGGACGCCAACCGTGTCACCCGGCTCATCGCCGAACTCCTCGACATCTCCCGGATCGACTCCGGACGGCTGGAACTGCGCCGTCAGCCCGTGGACATCTCCGCGGCCGTCGAACGGCACATCCAGGCACACACCGCGAACGGCCAGGCACCCGACCGCTTCCTCGTGCACACCCGCCAGCCGTTGCCCATGCTCTGGGCCGACCCCGACAAGGTCGACCAGGTACTCGGCAACCTCCTCGAAAACGCGGTGCGCCACGGCGAGGGGACGGTCACCATTGAGATCGCCCCTGCGCCCGCACCGGCGAAGAGCGACGAGAGCGGAACGGCAGTCACCGTGAGCGACGAAGGACCCGGCATCCCCGAGGAGTCGATGGCCCGCGTCTTCACCCGTTTCTGGCGGGGGAGCAAGCGGGGCGGGACCGGCCTGGGCCTGTACATCGTCAAAGGCATCGTCGAGGCGCACGGCGGCACCATCACCGTCGCCCGCGGGCCCGGCGGCGGAGCCGAGTTCCGATTTATCCTGCCCGTGAGCGCGCCGGCCTACCTGACCCAGGGGGCCTGAGCCGCCCACGGGCTCCCTCGCCGTCCCGCGGACCGTAGACTCGACCTTTGGCACCTTTGCGTCCTCGGTCGTCGAGCGGGGACCGCGGGGTCCGGGGTGTCCCCGGTTCAGCGCAGTATCAGCCAATCGGAAGCACGGGAAGAGATGTCGGCACCGAACAAGTCGTACGACCCAGTCGAGGTCGAGGCACTGAAACCGGAAGAGATCGAGCGCATGCGGGACGAGGCGTTCGCCGCCTTCGCCGCCGCGGGCGACCTCGACGCGCTCGCCCAGGCGAAGACCGCGCACACCGGTGGTACCTCCCCCCTGTCGCTCGCCAACCGCGAGATCGGCGCGCTGCCCCCGCAGGCCAAGGCCGAGGCCGGCAAGCGCGTGGGCCAGGCCCGCGGCGCCGTCTCCAAGGCGCTGGCCGCCCGGCAGGCCGAGCTGGAGGCCGAGCGTGACGCCCGGGTGCTCGTCGAGGAGGCCGTGGACGTCACGCTGCCCTACGACCGCATCCCGGCCGGCGCGCGCCACCCCCTGACGACCATCATGGAGCGCGTCGCCGACGTCTTCGTGGCCATGGGCTACGAGATCGCCGAAGGCCCCGAGGTCGAGGCGGAGTGGTTCAACTTCGACGCCCTGAACTTCGTGCCGGACCACCCGGCCCGCCAGATGCAGGACACCTTCTTCGTCCGGGGCGCGGACGGCGCCGAAAACGACGAGTCCGGTGTCGTGCTGCGGACTCACACCTCGCCCGTCCAGGCGCGCTCGCTGCTCAGCCGCAAGCCCCCCGTCTACGTGGTCTGCCCGGGCCGGGTCTACCGCACGGACGAGCTGGACGCCACGCACACCCCGGTCTTCCACCAGATCGAGCTGCTGGCCGTCGACGAGGGCCTCACCATGGCCGACCTCAAGGGCACCCTCGACCACATGGTCCAGGCGCTCTTCGGCCCGGAGGTGAGCACCCGGCTGCGGCCGAACTACTTCCCGTTCACCGAGCCGTCCGCCGAGATGGACATGGTCTGCTACGTCTGCCACGGCGAGTCCGTCGGCAACCCGGACCGCCCCTGCCGCACCTGCGGCAGCGAGGGCTGGATCGAGCTCGGCGGCTGCGGCATGGTCAACCCGAAGGTGCTCGTCGCCTGCGGTGTGGACCCGGACAAGTACAGCGGATTCGCCTTCGGGTTCGGCATCGAACGGATGCTGATGTTCCGCCACAACGTAGAGGACATGCGAGACATGGTCGAGGGTGACGTCCGGTTCACCCGGCCGTTCGGGATGGAGATCTGATGCGCGTCCCGCTTTCCTGGCTGCGGGAGTACGTCGACCTGCCGGTGACGGAATCCGGCCGTGACGTACAGGCCAAGCTGGTCACCGTCGGCCTCGAGGTCGAGGCCGTCGAGCAGACCGGCGCCGGGCTCAAGGGCCCCCTCGTCGTCGGACAGGTGCTGACCATCGAGGAGCTGGAGGGCTTCAAGAAGCCCATCCGCTTCTGCACCGTGGACGTCGGCGACGCCAACGGAACCGGCGAGCCGCAGGAGATCGTCTGCGGCGCCCGCAACTTCGCGGTCGGCGACAAGGTCGTCGTGGTCCTCCCGGGCGCCGTGCTGCCCGGTGACTTCGCGATCGCCGCGCGCAAGACGTACGGCAAGACGTCGCACGGCATGATCTGCTCCACCGACGAGCTCGGCATGGGCGACGACGGCACGCACGGCATCATCGTGCTGCCGCCGGAGTTCGAGCCCGGCACCGACGCGATCGAGCTCCTGGAGCTCGTCGACGAGGTCCTCGACATCGCCGTCACGCCGGACCGCGGCTACTGCCTGTCGATGCGCGGCGTCGCCCGCGAGGCCGCCATCGCCTACGGGCTGCCGCTGCGCGACCCCGCGCTCCTGGACGTCCCCCCGCCCAACGCCCACGGCTACCCGGTCAGGGTGTCCGACCCGATCGGCTGCAGCAAATTCACCGCGCGCACCGTCACGGGCCTGCGGCCCGAGGCGCGCTCCCCGATCTGGATGCAGCGCAGGCTGCAGAAGGCCGGGATGCGCACCGTCTCGCTGGCGGTCGACATCACGAACTACGTGATGCTCGAACTCGGCCAGCCGCTGCACGCCTACGACCGCAGCCGTGTCAACGGGCCGATCGGTGTGCGCCGCGCCCAGCAGGGCGAGAAGCTCACCACGCTCGACGGTGCCAAGCGCGTCCTGGACGCCCAGGACCTGGTCATCACCGACGACCGCGGGCCGATCGGCCTCGCGGGCGTCATGGGCGGCGCCGACACGGAGATCGCGGACACGGCCGAGGAGGCCGGCACCACCGAGGTCGTCATCGAGGCCGCGCACTTCGACGCGATCACCATCGCCCGGACCGCACGCCGTCACAGGCTCAGCTCCGAGGCGTCGAAGCGCTTCGAGCGTGGCGTCGACCCGCAGGCCGCCGCCGCTGCCGCGCAGCGCACCGTCGACCTGCTGGTCCTCCTGGCGGGCGGCACGGCCGAGGCGGGCGTCACCGAGATCACCGCACCGTCCGCGCCCCGCACCATCGCGATGCCCGCGAACCACCCCGACCGGGTGGCGGGGGTCGCCTACGGCCGCGAGACCGTCGTACGCCGTCTGCAGGAGGTGGGCTGCGACGTCTACGGGCAGGACGAGCTGATCGTCACGGTGCCGTCCTGGCGTCCGGACCTCACCGCGCCGAACGACCTCGCCGAAGAGGTCATCCGGCTGGAGGGGTACGAGAACCTCCCGTCCACCCTGCCGACGCCGCCCTCCGGACGCGGGCTCACCGACCGCCAGCGGCTGCACCGCCGGATCGGCCGGGCTCTCGCCGGCGCCGGTTACGTCGAGGCGCTGAACTACCCGTTCATCGGTGCTGCCGTCCTCGACCAGCTCGGGCTGGAGCAGGACGACGCCCGCCGTCGCACGGTCGACCTCGTCAACCCGCTTTCCGACGAGGAGCCGGCGCTGCGCACCACGCTGCTGCCGGGCCTGCTCGGCGCACTGCGGCGCAACGACGGCCGCGGCAGCCACGACCTGGCGCTCTTCGAGACCGGGCTGGTCTTCAGGCCCACCGGCGAGGAGACGAAGGCCCCGCGGCTGCCCGTCGACCGCCGGCCCACCGACGCGGAGATCGCCGGCCTGGACGCCACGCTGCCGCGCCAGCCCCGCCGTGCCGCCGTCGTCCTCGCGGGCGCCCGCGAGCAGGCGGGCTGGTGGGGCAAGGGCCGTCCGTCCAACTGGGCGGACTCCGTCGAGGCGGCGCGCACGATCGCCCGCGAGGCCGGTGTCGAGGTGACGGTCCGCGCCGACCGCCACGCCCCGTGGCACCCCGGCCGCTGTGCCGCGCTGTACGTCACGGTCGACGGCGAGGAGACCCTCTTCGGGCACGCGGGCGAACTGCACCCGCGCGTCGTCAAGGAGCTCCACCTGCCCGAGCGGACCTGCGCCATGGAGGTCGAGCTCGACGTCCTGGAACAGGCCGTCGACGGCGCGCTCCAGGCTCCCCGGATCTCCACCTTCCCGGTGGCGACCCAGGACGTCGCCCTCGTCGTCGCCGCGGACGTGCCCGCCGACGCGGTCGAGAAGGCCCTGCGCGAAGGCGCAGGTGACCTGCTCGAATCGCTGCGTCTGTTCGACGTGTTCACCGGCGAGCAGATCGGCGAGGGCCACAAGTCCCTGGCTTACGCGCTGCGCTTCCGTGCCCCCGACCGTACGCTCACGGTCGAGGAGGCCTCCGCGGCCCGCGACACCGCGGTCGCCCTGGCCGCCGAGCGCACCGGCGCGGTGCTGCGCGGCGCCTAGGCACCCGTGTTGAGAGGGGCGTATCCGGCCATCGGATACGCCCCTCTCTGTTCTCGCAGGACGGCCCGGTGACCGCACTCGAGCCCGGCTGTCATCGGGGCAGTGGGCTGTGCGGTCCGGCGCCGTCCGTTCCGCCACGGAGTGTCGGGCAGGCCGGCGGGACGAACGGCGCGGGTGCGGGTCGTCGAACTGTACGAGGGGGAGCCGACGACCCGGCCGCCTCTTGCGAGGCACTCATTCAAGCGAGCGGTGGCCCGGCGCGGCAGAGTGCACAGCAGGACGGTTCGGGCATTCCGTTCACACCCCGTGTGAATCGTGCTCCACTAGGCTCATTGCGACGCGCACTTGGGGGGGCAATGGAGCCCAATGTCCTGCTCGAATCCCTGATCGACGAGGCGGGTGTGTCCCGAGCGGGACTCGCCGGCCACGTCAACCAGGCCGGCCGCGCCCGCGGGCTGGTCCTGCGGTACGAACACACGGCGGTCGCCCGCTGGCTCAGGGGCCAGCGCCCGCGCGGTCAGGTCCCGGACCTGCTGTGCGAGGTCCTCGGCCGCAGGCTGCACCGGCCGGTCACACTCGACGACATCGGCATGGGCATCTCCGGCGCGCACGCCACGGCACACGGCGGCGGGCTCCCGGGCTTCGTCGAGCACGCGACCGCCCTGTGGCGTTCCGACGACCAGCAGCGCCCGGACCTCGCGGCCGTGCCGGCCGTCACGGGCACGACGGCGGTGATGCCGGTGTGGGAGTGGGAGAACCCGCCCGAGGACACGGACGTGTCCCGTCCCGGGCCCTCACGCGTGAGTATGGCCGACATAGCGATGCTCCGGGCCGCCCGCGCCCACTACGAGCAGATGTACAGGAAAGCGGGAGGCATGGCGACCAGGTCCCGGGTCGTCGGATTCCTCAACGCCGAGACCGCGCCGCTGCTGCGCGGCGGCTACAGCGACGCGACCGGCCGTCAACTGCACCGCGCGACCGCCGGGCTGGTGGCCGTCGCCGGTATCTGCGCCTACGACTCGGACGCCCACGGGCTCGCCCAGCGCTATTTCCACCAGGCCCTGCGCCTGGCCAAGGCCAGCGGGGACCGGGGCCTCGGCGGCTATGTCATCGCGCTGCTCGTGAACCAGTCGCTGTACCTGGCCGACTTCCGCCGGTCCGTCGCCTTCGCCGAAGCCGCCCTGAGGGCGGCGGGACCGCACATCACCCCGGCACTCGCCGCAGACCTGCACGCCATGCAGGCCAAGGCGTACGCACAGCTGGGCGACCACCGCGGCTCCCTGGAGTGCATCCGCCGGGCCGAGGGCGAGGCCGGGCGCATCGGGACGGGCAGCGAGCCGGACGAGACGGGCTACGTCCAGCCGGGCCTGGTCAACGTCCAGGTGGCCGAGGCGCTGCTGAATCTGGGAGATGTCGCCGGAGCCCGGGAGCACGCCGCGGCGGCCGTACGCTCCCCGGCGCACGACCGCGGGACGGTGCACAGGCTGGCCATGCTCAGCCACCTGGAACTGCTGCAGGGCGAGGCGGACAGGGCGGCCGGCACCGCGTGCGAAATGGCGGAACGCGCCCGGGGCATGGATTCGCAGCGGCTCCGGGACCGAATGCGGTCCGTCCGTGAACATCTGGCGGCGAGTGGCAGCGCCGAGGCCGAAGCGGCGGCCGACGTCATCGAAGGGGCGCTGCGCGTGCCCCTGTGAGCCGTGCGCCCGAGACCTCCGCGCGTTCCCCTGCGACGCTGAGCCTGCTCCGATGTTGCCATCGACCAGTCGGAAGGTGGCAGAACTGTGCAGTGGATGAACTTGAACGAACAGACCGTGTATGAGAATCGCTGGTTCCGGATCAATCTGGCAGATGTCGAACTCCCCGACGGCCGGCACCTGGACCACTTCCTCATCCGGCTCCGGGCCGTCGCCGCAGCGACGGTCGTCAACGAGGCGAACGAGGTCCTGCTCCTGTGGCGGCACCGGTTCATCACCGACAGCTGGGGCTGGGAGCTCGCCGCCGGCGTGGTCGAGGACGGCGAGGACGTCGCCGCCGCGGCCGCACGGGAGATGGAGGAGGAGACCGGCTGGCGCCCGGGCGAACTGCTCCCGCTGATGACGGTGGAGCCGGCCAACGGCCTCATCGACGCCCGGCACCATCTCTTCTGGTCCCGCGAGGCGACGTACACCGGGCATCCTGCGGACGACTTCGAGTCCTCGCGCCGCGAGTGGATCCCGCTCAAGCTCGTGCCGGACATGATCGCGCGCGGTGAGATCCCCGCGGCCGGCATGGCGGCCGGGCTGCTGATGCTCCATCACATGCTGTTGGGCTGACCGGCGCGCACCCGTGCGGCGGGTCGACCGGACCGGCCGGCCCGCCGCACGGGGAGGGTCGTCAGGGCGCCCACGGCCTGAGCATGTCCTTCATCGCATCCGTCATCGCGAACTGCAGGAGCGGGCCGTAGGTGATCCGGCCGACGCCGAGGCGGCGGAAGCGTTCGAGGTCGTGCTTGACGGGATGGGCTGTCGAGTTCACGGGAACGCCGACGGCGCCGGTCACCGCCGTGAGCAGGTCGTCGTCGTCCTGGATGGTCACGGGGTAGACACTGTCGGCGCCCGCCTGCTCCAGGGCCCGCAGCCGCTCGATCGCCTCGTCCAGGACGTCGGAGGCGTTTTCCGCGCGCAGGAAGAGGTCGGTACGCCCGTTGATCCAGACCGGGATCCCCACGTCGTCGGCCGCCGCTCGCAGCGCACCGATGTAGCTTGCGTGCTCCTGCGTGCTGCGCAGGCGCCCGCCCTCGGAGTGCACGGTGTCCTCGATGTTGAGGCCGATGCCACCGGCCTCGGTGAGGCCCGCGATCAGGTCGGCGGGGTCCAGACCGTATCCGGCCTCCAGATCCACGGAGACGGGGACGTCGACCGCCGCGATGACGGGCCTCACGGCGTCGAGTACCTCCGCGAAGGTCTGCCCCTCATGGTCGGCGGCACCACGGGAGTCGGCGAGCGGGTGGCTCCCGATGGTCAGCGCGGGGAACCCGGCGTCGACTGCCGTCCGCGCCGACCAGACATCCCACACGGTCGGCAGAACGAGCGGCCTGTTCTCGGCGTGAAGCTGCTTGAAGCGTTGAGCGCGCTCAACGGTGGTACCAAGGTTCATGTCGAACACGCTACCTCTGCGGCCTCGCACTCGACCTGTCGCACGGGGCGGCTTCAAGCCGTGGCGCACATCCCGAGGGCCGCCGCATCCTTCGTCGCCGGAGGGCGGCCCCGCTCCGGCGCCCGGGATGCGTCAGCCTTCGCGTCGGCGGGCCCGGTTCAGCCGCGGCCGAGTTCCCAGAGCTGAAGCACCGAAGAGGAATTGATGGCGTAGGCGATGCCTGTGACGTCGCGTCGCGCAGCGACGTACTGCTTGCCCTGCCAAAGGGGCAGGATAGGGACGTCTTCGGCCACAGTGTCCTGAATCTTGGCCAGGGGCGTTGTGGCCGCGGACCGGTCCGCCTCGCGTCGGGTCTGCGGGATCAGCGAGCGCTGGATGGTCGTGTTCGAGTAGGGCAGGCCGAGGAAGTTGTTCTTGTCGAGGAAGGGCGCGACGAAGTTGTCCGCGTCCGGGAAGTCAGGGAACCAGCCCATGCCGAAGACGTCGTACTCGCCCTTCTGCTCGGCGGGTCTGAACGTTGCCCAGGGGTGGCCTTGAATCGTGGCTTTGAAAAGACCACTGTCGTTGAGCTGCTTGCGCAGCTCCTCGAACTCCTGCTTCGTGGCGGATCCGTAGTGGTCCGTCGTGTAATGCAGCGTCAGCTTCAGCGGGGTACTGACACCGGCGCCGGCCAGCAGGGACTTCGCCTTGGCGTTGCTCGGCTCTCCGTACTTGTTGAAGAATGAGTTGGTGTGACCGGTGACGAACGCCGGGACCAACGAGTACAACGAATCGGCTTGCACGCTGTAGACGTTGGCGACCAGTTTGTCGCGGTCGATGAGCTGGGCGACTGCCTGGCGGACCGCTTTGGACTTCACGGTCGACGCGGTGGTGTTGAAGGCGAGGTAGCGAATTTCCAGACCGGGGAGGTCCACGAGATCGACGTTCTTGTCCGTGTCCGCGTCCAGCGCGTCGATCTGTGACGGCGACATCGTACGGATCATGACATCTACCTTGCCGCTGTCGATCGCGGCGCCCATGGCTTCGGAGTCCTTGTGGACGCGCAGCACGACCTTGTCGTTGTTCACCTTGATGCTCCCGCGATAGCGGGGATTCTTCGTGTAGGTGACGCCGGCGATCGTGTTGTTCCGGACGTCGGCCTTGAAGGTGTAAGGGCCGGAGCCGTCGACCTCGAAGCCGTCACGCAAGTTCTTCCGGTCGTATTCCTTGGGGTTGACGATGCTTGCGACCGGTGTGGTGAGCTTGTAGGGAAAAGTGGCGTCCGCTGTCTTGAGGTGGAAGATAACCTCGCGATTCCCCTTGGTCTCGATCGTGTCGATGGTATTCAGCAGGGCAGCGACACCCGTGTCGGCATTGATGTTGAGGGACCGCTCGATGGAGCTTTTCACGTCGGTGGCCGTGATCGGGGCCCCATCGGAGAATTGCAGGCCCTTGCGCAGCGTGCAGGCGTAGCGCTCATTTCCCTTGTCCGTGAAGAGACAGTTCTCCGCGGCCTCCGGCACCGGTTCACCCTGTCCCTTGGGCTGAATCATCAAGGTCTGCATCGTCTGCCGCAGAAGGTTCCATGTACTGGTGTCATACGTGTATGCCGGGTCGAGCGGCGCCGGGGCGTCTTTCGTGGCCACGAACTGGTCGGTGGTGGCGACGACTATGGATACGCTCTCTTCTTTGCCACAGGCGGACAGAGCTGGAGAGAGCAGGCTGACCGCAGCTGCAAGCACCAGAAGTTTGCGGTTCATGGGAATTTCTCCAGTAATCGATGCGGCCGTATACCTGGCACACACGGTGAGTGGTGTGTCAGCGTGCCGTCGGCTGCGGCAGTGCTATCGACAGACCTGATATATGCGTGGAAAGGGTGTGTGGAGGTGGGCAATTGGTTGCGTCCTGATGGTTCGACGCAGTCGAACGAAGCCGCACCTGAAGTTTGCACACGCAACAAACACTTGATGTGTCAATTTTATGAGAGGTGTGAGTGCACTGTCAATGTTTGAGTGCCCGTCAGGTGCGTGCGGCCGGACGCTGCGGTAAGGGAGTTGTGGGGATTGACCGCTCCGGCTTACGGGGGGTGCCCCAGGGAGGGGCATTCCGCGGGGTTGCCCCTCCGCTGTCCGCACAGGGCCGCCCGAGCGGGGGAGGCCGGTGAGCGCACCCACGGCCGCCCGGCTGGGTCGCTCCGGCCGGCGCTTCGGGGTGCGACCGTCGCCACCGCCGGTTCGCGCGCGTCGCGGGCGCGTGTGCCGGAAGCGGGCTCGGTGCGGCGTGACGCGGAATTCATGAGGTGCACACGAGGTGTGACGGAGCGTTCCTTACCGTCGATCACCGCGGTGTCGATATGACTTCGGGCCGCGGTCACAGTGCCGCACGGGCGGGTACTCTCCGCTCGGACGCCTGGCCGCTCGATGCCCAAGGGGCCGGCAGCTGTCGACGACGCGGTCAGGCACCGACACCCCGGGGCCGAGGCCGACATGCTGCGACAGGCAATCCCGCGGCGCTTCGACACCGGGCACACCTTCCGCCTGTTCGGGCAGCCGTGCCGTGCGCGGCAGCCGACCATGCGTGACCTCGGCAGGGCCGGGCGGTCGACGCCCGTATTCCTACGACGGCGTCACCTGGCCGGTGCCGCGCGTGCCGGCCGGCGGTGGCGCAGCAGTGGCGCCGTTCCGGGTGGATCCTCCCCGGAACGGCGCCACTGGGCGGCTCCGCCGCACCTGCTAGTACGGGTAGAACCCCGAGCCCGTCTTGCGGCCGAGCCGCCCCGCGTCCACCATCCGCTGGAGCAGCGGGGGAGCGGCGTACAGGGGTTCCTTGTACTCCGCGTACATCGAGTCGGCGACCGAGGCCACGGTGTCCAGGCCGATCAGGTCGGCGAGCTTGAGCGGACCCATCGGGTGGGCGCAGCCCATCTCCATGCCGTTGTCGATGTCCTCGCGGCTGGCGATGCCCGACTCGAACATCCGGATCGCCGAGAGCAGATACGGGATCAGCAGGGCGTTGACGACGAAGCCCGACCTGTCCTGGGCGCGGATCGCGTGCTTGTCGAGCACGTTCTGCACGACCGCCTCGGCACGCTTTATGGTCTCGTCGGACGTCGTCAGCGCGGGGATCAGCTCGACGAGCCGCTGCACCGGGGCCGGGTTGAAGAAGTGGATGCCGATGACCTGGTCCGGGCGGGACGTGGCCACCGCCAGCTTCACCAGCGGGATGGAGGAGGTGTTCGAGGCGAGGATGGCGTCCGGACGGGTCACCACCTGATCGAGTACCTGGAAGATCTCGGTCTTGACCTGCTCGTTCTCCACGACGGCCTCGATCACGAGATCGCGGTCCGCGAACTCGCCGAGGTCGGTGGTGAAGCTGAGGCGGGCGAGGGTCTCGTCACGCTCCTCAGTGGTGATCTTGCCGCGTTCGGCGGCCTTGGAGAGGGAGTTGTGCAGCCGGGTACGCCCTATCTCCAGGGCCTCGCCGGTGGTCTCGGCCACCTTGACCTCGAGGCCGCTGCGGGCACACACCTCCGCGATGCCTGCGCCCATCTGGCCACAGCCCACCACTCCGACGCGTGCAATGTCGGCCATAGAGTCCGTCACCTCGTGCCTTTCGCTGATCTTCGTGCGGCAGTTCCCGTTTGATTCCGGTGTCCGCCTCGACCCCACGACGTTACTCCGCGACGGGGCTCAGGTGAGCTGCGGGTCGCACGGAATCGTGGCGGGCATGATGTGCGTCGTGCGCTGCCGACGTGACGTACGGGAACAGAGAAGCGAAAGGTGTGTAGATGCGTCGTTTGGGCCGTAGGTCTTTCGTGATGGGCGCGGTGAGTACGGTGGCCGCGCTGATGACCGGGGGTGATGCCGTCGCCGTACCCCGGCCGGGTGCCGGACGGCACCGCAGTGCTGAGCAGGGTGAGATGCGCGGGGTGTGGATCGCCACGGTCGCGAACATCGACTGGCCCTCGGCGACCGGGCTGAGCGCGGCCGCCCAGGAGGCCGAGCTGATCGCTCATCTGGACCGGGCGGTGGCTCTGAAGCTCAACACCGTGGTCCTCCAGGTCCGCCCTACCGCCGACGCCCTGTGGCCGTCGTCGTTCGAGCCGTGGGCCGAGTGCCTCACGGGTGTCCAGGGCAAGGACCCGGGGTGGGACCCGCTGGGGACGGCGGTGCGCGAGGCGCACGCGCGCGGTCTGGAGCTGCACGCCTGGTTCAACCCCTATCGGGTGGCCAATCACACGGACCCCTCGAGGCTGGTCGCCACCCACCCGGCGAGGCTCCACCCGGACTGGGTCCTGCCGTACGGCGGAAAGCTCTACTACAACCCGGGACTGCCCGAGGTCCGCACGTTCGTCCAGGACGCGATGCTCGACGCGGTCAGCCGCTACGCGATCGACGCGGTGCACTGGGACGACTACTTCTACCCCTATCCGGTGGCCGGCCAGGTCTTCGACGACGACGACGCGTTCGCGGAGCACGGCGGGGACTTCGCCGACAAGGCGGCCTGGCGTCGTGACAACACCGACCGACTGGTCCGCGAGACCGCCGCGCGGATCAAGGAGGTCAGGAGCGGTACACGGTTCGGGATCAGCCCGTTCGGCGTGTGGCGCAACGCCTCGACCGATCCCACGGGCTCCGACACCGCGGCGGGCGTGGAGACGTACGACGATCTGCACGCCGACACCCGGAAGTGGGTCAAGGAGGGCTGGATCGACTACATCTGCCCCCAGATCTACTGGAACATCGGCTTCGCCGCCGCCGACTACGCGAAGCTGCTGTCCTGGTGGGCCGGGACGGTCAAGGGTACGGGGGTCGACCTGTACGTGGGGGAGGCGCTCCACAAGGCCGGCGACCCCGCCCAGCCGGCCGCCTGGCAGGACCCGGCCGAACTCTCACGGCACCTGGACCTCGCGGCCGGTCACCCGGAGGTGGGCGGGCATGTCTACTTCTCCGCCAAGCACGTGAAGGCGGACCGGATCGGAGCCATGGCCCGGCTGGTCGCCGACCACTACTCGACGCGGGCCCGCACCCCACGCTGACACAGCGCGGCGGGAGCCCGCGCCCCACGCCGACACGGGGCGCGGACCCGCAGCCTTCGGACGCGTGCGCCGGGGCCACTCGTGGCCCCGGCGCACGCGCGTCCTACCTCTTCCGGTCCTCGCGGGCCTCGTGCTGTACGACGCTGTCGGGGCCCGGGGACCTGATCGACTCGTGCCCGTCCTCGAAGCGCAGCCGGTACGGGGGACCGCCCCCGTCACCCAGAACCTCGACGATCTCTGCGACGCGGTCGTGCTGCCCCACGGTCCTGCCGTGCGTCAGCAGCCGGTCGCCCGTGTGTGCCTCCATCGGGAGTGACCTCCTCACGGGTGACTGCTCATGTCGACAAGTCTATGACCGCGGGCGCCCGACGCGTCCTGGTGCGGACGTGCCCCGGCTGTCCGCCGGGCGCCTCTCCCGACCCCCGGACCGCTGGGTGGCGGCGATACAGACCAGTACGGCGACAGCCGCCACCGGCGCCGCCACGGACACCTCCTCGCCGAGTGCGAGGAACGACCAGACGAGCGTGAGCAGCGGCTGCGCCAGCTGCAGCTGGCTGGCCCGTGGAACCCCGATCTCCGCCATCCCCCGGTACCAGACGTACAGCCCGAGAAAGGTCGATCCCGCGGCCACCCAGACCAGCCCGATGATCCCGTGCGCCGTCAGGTGCACCGGTTCGAAGGGCAGGGCCACGGCCGCGCCGGCCGCCGCGAGAGGGAGAGAGAGGATCAGGGCCCAGCCGATCACCTGCCGGCCCGGCATCACCTTCGCCAGCCTGCCGCCCTCGGTGTAGCCGGCCGCGCAGACCAGGAGTGCCCCGCACAGGTACGCGTCGCCGCCGGAGAGCGCGCCCCCGCTCTGCTGGAGCGTGAAGGCGATCACTACGGCGGCACCCGCCGCGGCCGCCGCCCAGAAGGTCCTCGGCGGGCGGGAGCCGGTGCGCAGGGCCGAGAGGAGAGCGGTCGTCAGCGGCAGTAGCCCCACGACGACGGCCGCGTGCGAGCTGGTGGAGGTCAGAAGTGCCAGCGTGGTCAGCAGCGGGAAACCCACCACCACCCCGCCCGCGACGACCGCGAGGCCCGGCCAGTGGCGTCGGGCGGGCACCGGGACCCGGTCCGTGAGCAGCGCGCCTGCGGCGATCAGTGCGGCCAGCAGGCTGCGCAGGGCGACCAGTGACCACGGGCCGAAGCTCTCCAGCCCCCATACCGTCGAGGGGAAGGTCAGGGAGAAGGCGACCACGCCGAGTCCCGCGAGCAGTGCGCCGCCGCCGGGACTCCTGGGTGATGCGGGACGGTCCGCTGCGACTGCTATCGCCGCATGGTCGGTAGCGCTATTCTCTGCTCTCATGCAAGAGCGTAGCAGCGTGTCGGAACTGGCGAAATCTCTGCGTGAAGAGCTCGACCGCTACTCACCGGGTGGGAAGCTGCCGTCCAGTCGGGCTCTCGTCGAGCGCTTCAAGGTGAGTCCGGTGACCGTCGCGCGGGCCGTCGCGCAGCTCGCGGCCGAAGGACTCGTCGTGACCCGGCCCGGTTCCGGGGCGTTCCGTGCGCAGCCGCCCACCACCGTGCCGGAACCCGGTGACACCTCGTGGCAGGAGGTGTCGCTCAGCGGCGACAGCGGACCCGAGGTCGTGCCGCGTACCGTCGACGCCTCCGGAGTGCTCGTCACGCTCGCCGCCCCGCCGCCCGGGGTCGTGGAGTTCAACGGCGGCTACCTGCATCCCGGCCTCCAGCCCGAGCGGGCGATGGCCGCCGCGCTCGCCCGGGCCGGCCGCCGGCCGGGGGCATGGGGGAGGCCGCCCACCGACGGGCTCTCCGGGCTCCGGGCCTGGTTCGCCCGGGAGATCGGCGGCACGCTCCGCGGATCCGACGTCCTCATCACGGCCGGTGGCCAGAGCGCCCTGGCCACCGCCCTGCGGGCCGTCGCCCCACCGGGCGCCCCCGTCCTCGTCGAGTCGCCCACCTACCCGGGCATGCTGGCCGCCGCCCGGGCCACCGGCCTGCGGCCCGTACCCGTGCCCGTGGACGCCGAGGGGGTGCGGCCGGACCTGCTGGAGGCGGCGTTCCGTGCCACCGGGGCCCGGGTGTTCGTCTGCCAGCCGCTGTTCCAGAATCCGACGGGTGTGGTCCTCGCGCCCGAGCGGCGTGAGCGGATCGTCCGGGCCGCCCGCGCGGCCGGCGCGTTCGTGGTGGAGGACGACTTCGCCCGCCACCTCGTCCACGGGGACGCCGGCCCGTCGCCCGAGCCGCTGGCGGCCCACGATCCTGACGGGATCGTCATCCACGTGCGGTCCCTCACCAAGATCACGTCGCCCAGCCTGCGCGTGGGTGCCCTCGCCGCCCGCGGTCCCGTCCTGGAACGCCTGCGCGCCATCCAGGTCGTCGACAGCTTCTTCGTGCCGCGCCCGCTCCAGGAGGCCGCGCTCGAACTCGTCGGCTCGCCGGCCTGGGATCGCCATCTGCGCGCGGTGGCCGCCGAACTCGGCCGCCGCCGCACCGCCCTGACGGCCGCGCTGCGCACCCGGCTGCCCGAACTGGCCCTGCCCCACGTGCCGTCCGGCGGCGCCACCGTCTGGCTCCGCCTGCCCGGCCCGGAGACCGAATCCGCGCTGGTCTCCGCCGCCCTGCGGGCCGGTGTGGCCGTGGCCCCCGGCCGCCCCTACCACTGCGCGGAACCCCCGGCTGGCCACATCAGGCTGAGCTTCGGGGCCGTGTCCGGGCCGGCCGAGATCGCGGAGGGTGTACGCAGGCTCCGCGCGGCCTGGGACGAGCTGCCCCCGCAGGGGCGATAGCCTCCCGCCCATGACCGACACCGGCATATCCGTGCCGCGCCACGAGATCTCGTCCGACCCGGCACGTCTCGACCGCGCCCGCGTCCACCACTGGCTCTCCACTGACGCCTACTGGGCCCTCGGCCGTACCCGCGAGAAGCAGGACCGTGCGATCGCCGGTTCCCTCAACTTCGGTGCCTACGAACTCGCGACGGGCGAACAGGCCGCCTACGCGCGTGTGGTGACCGACCACGCGTCCTTCGCGTGGGTCTGCGACGTGTACGTCGACCCCGCGGCGCGGGGCCGGGGACTGGGCACCAGGCTCGTCACCGCCGTCCGGGACCACCTGGCGCCCATGGGTGTGACCAGGTTCCTCCTCGCGACGAAGGACGCCCACGGGGTCTACGCGAAGATCGGCTTCGCGCCTCTGGAGGTCCCGGACATGTGGATGGCTCTCCAGGCCGGCTGAGGAAGCGCTTGCACGACGCCGTGCCGCCCTCTTGACCGGCGCGGCGTTCGCCTCCACGATCGCGCCCATGAGTGTTCGCGTCTCACTGGTCGCAGCAGCACGCAGCTCCGCCCTGCTCGCCGAGCGCTTCGACGACGACCGGCCGCTCGACGACACGGGCTGGCACGAGGTGAGGCTCGCCGCGCACGCCCTGGTCCCGCTCGGCGCCGCCGAGATGCGCTACTGCTCACCCACCCCGCGCAGCCGCGCCACCGGTGACGCTCTCGGCTTCGCACCGCTGGTCCAGCCCGCCCTGCGCGACTGCGACATGGGCCGATGGCGGGGCTACACCTTCTCCGAGGTCGCCGCCGGTGAGCCGGCCGGTGTCCACGCCTGGCTCACCGATCCGCGCTCCGCCCCGCACGGCGGGGAATCGCTGCTCGCCTTCATCTCCCGTATAGGGGGCTGGCTCGACACCCGTCCCTTGCAGGAGGGCGCGATCGTGGCCGTCGCCGAACCCGCTGTCGTCCGCGCCGCCCTCGTGTACGCGCTCAAAGCCCCGCCGATGACGTACTGGAGCGTCGAGGTGCGCCCGCTCTCCACGGTGACGCTCGTGGGACTGCCCGGCCGCTGGACCTTCAGCCTCGAAGCGCTTCCGCACTGACGGCGAGCCGGTCCCGAGGGTGTTCCGGAGCACCCGGCCGCACGGTCGCGAGGGCGTTCCGCGGATCCCCCGGTCGGACGAACGGGGCCCCGGCGCCTATCCGCCGGTCCGACCAGTCGGTATGGTGCGAGCACCGAGACGAGGAGAGACCCGTGCCGCAGATCCATGGCCACTGCGACGACCGCTTCACGGCGGTGCGCGACGCGTTCACGGCGAACTTCGCCGAGCGTGACGAACTGGGCGCCGCCGTCACCGTCCTGCTCGACGGCGCTCCCGTCGTGGACCTCTGGGGCGGCTGGGCGGACGGCGCCCGGACCCGTCCGTGGGAGCGGGACACGGTGGTCAACGTGTGGTCCACGACCAAGGGGCCGACGGCGCTCTGCGCCCACCTCCTGGTCGACCGCGGACTCCTCGACCTGGACGCCCCGGTCGCGGACTACTGGCCCGAATTCGCGGCCGAGGGAAAGGAGTCCGTACGCGTACGTCACCTCCTCTCGCACCGCTCGGGCGTCGCGGGCCTGCGCGAACCGCACACCCTGGCCGAGCTCTACGACTGGGAACTGACCACGGCCCGTCTGGCGGCCACCGCCCCGTGGTGGGAGCCCGGCACCCGCTCCGGCTATCACGCGATCTCGTACGGCTTCCTCGTCGGCGAGGTCGTCCGCCGCGTCACCGGCCTGCTGCCGGGGGAGTTCCTGCGGCAGGAGATCACCGGGCCCCTGGGCATCGACTTCAGCGTCGGGCTCCCCCCGAGGGACGCCGGGCGGGTCGCCGAGCTCGTCCAGCCGAAGTCCGTCGCACGCGAACAGGCCGCCCTCTTCGCCCGGATGGAGCCCGTCGCCCTGGCGTCCTTGCTGAACCCCGGCACGGGCATCGCCGCCGCGAACACCCCCGACTGGCGTGCCGCCGAGATCCCCGCGGCCAACGGCCACGGCACCGCGCGCGCGGTCGCCGCGCTCTACGGCATCCTCGCCGGACACGGATCCCTCGACGGCCGGCGGATCCTGTCGAAGGAGGCGGCCGAGCGGGTCCGTGAGGGGCAGGGAAGCTGCCGGGACCTGGTGCTGGGAGCGGGCTTCACCCACGACACCGAACTGGGCCTCGGCCTCTGGCTGAGCGGCCCGAACGGCTCCTACGGCCCCAACCCGCGCGCGGTCGGCCACGACGGGGCGGGCGGCTCGTGCGGCCTCGCCGACCCCGAGGCCGGGGTCGCCCTCGGATACGTCATGAACCGCATGGGCCCGAACATCGCCGACGACCCACGCAAGATGGCCCTGGTCGACGCGGTGTACGGCGCGCTCGCGGCTGCTCCGTGAGCGGGACGCCATGGGGGCGGTCCTACGGCCGGCGGCGGGGCTTCCCGCGCTTGGCGCCGCCCTTGGCGTTCTTGGCCCCTCCGGAGCCGCCCGCGCCACCGCGGGACGTCTTGCCCGCAGCCGGTTTGCGGGGGGCGCCGCTCTTCTTGTCGGCGCGCTTCGCCTTGGGCTGCGGCGGTGTCGGAGGGCGCCCCCGGGTGCTGTTGACCGTCCGGCCCCGGACGATCCCGATGAACTCCTCCACCAGGTCGGTGGTCTTCTCCTCCGGCCACGACAGCGCGATCCGGGACTCGGGGACACCCGTCAGCGGGCGGTAGGTGAGGTCCTTGCGGTGGTACAGGCGCGCAAGCGACTGCGGGACGACGAGCAGACCGACACCCGCGGCCACCAGTTCCACCGCGTCCTCGGTCGTGGCCGGCCGCTCGAACGCGGGCCGGCCCGGGGGACGCTCCCAGTCCAGGGTGTCGTCGAGGGGATGCAGCACGATCTCCTCGGCGAGGTCCTCGGCCGACAACTCCTCGACGGCCGTCCCCTCATGATCCTTGGGGATGACGACCACGGTCGTCTCCGTGTAGAGCGGGATCGCGCTGAGGTCCGCACGGTCCACGGGAAGCCGCACGAAGCCGGCGTCGGCGCCGCCGTCACGCAGCAGATCCACCGCCTCGCCCGCGGGCACGGCGACGAGGGACAGCGGGGTGCCGGGCAGGCGCTCGTTCCAGATCCGCACCCACTTGGCCGGGGTCACGCCGGGAACGTAGGCGAGCCGGAACGCAGGGGGTACTTCCGAGCCAGTCACCCCGCCAGGTTACCGGCCGTGGTCGGAGGCGGCGCACATGCTCGATACCCTGGAACCATGACGTCGCACCAGACCACCCAGACCATGAAGCCCGCCACCGCGGCGAAGAAGCTGGGTGTGTACCTCGAAGCCACCCCCGCCGAGTTCCAGGAGGGCGTCGTCTCGCGCGCCGAGCTGAACGCGCTGCAGACCGACCCGCCCCAGTGGCTGCAGGAGCTGCGCCAGAACGGCCCGCACCCCCGCCCGGTCGTCGCCTCGAAGCTGGGCGTCTCCATCGCCGGACTCGCGCGGGGCGGCGTCACCGAGCCGCTCACCACCGAGCAGATCGACGCCCTCAAGCAGGAGGGGCCGGAGTGGCTGGAGAAGGAGCGCGCCACCCAGGCCGAGGTCCGCAAGGAAGCGGTGCGCATCAAGGAGCGTGACGCGGCCCGGGCCCAGCAGGCCGACCGCGACTGACGTGCCCTCCGGGCGTCGCCCGGCTCGTCGCCGCCGTATGTGAGCGGGTCGCGGAGGCGGTGTGTTCCTGGCCGCCGGTGCCGGTCCGGACGCCCGCGGCGAGGACGGCCTCCCGGTTCTCCGCGTGGCCCTCGCCGCCTCCGACCTGCCCGGGGCCGAAGTCCTCGTAGCAGCGGGCGCGGGCCCGCACCGGCGACTGCCGGACGGTTCGACCCCGCTGCTACGAGGACCATCGGTCACGGCCGCGTCGCCGGGGCCGACGCGCTGATCGACCGCGTGGACCCCGGTCACTCCCCGGTGTAGAAGGCGATCGTCGCCACCGTCGTCGCGGTCACCGTCTCCGGGTCCGCGCCGGAGGCGGCGAAGGCACGGCCCCATTCCTCGCCCGAGCGTGCCACGAAGGCCTTCGCCTCAGGCGAGGTCTGCCACTCCACGGCGTCCTGAGGGCTGAGCCCGCCACCCGTCAGGTGCCATCCGAGCCCCAGCAGCGCCAGGTCCCATCCGATGCCGACCGCGCCCGGCCCGTACTGGCTCCGGAATTCCTCGGGAACCACGGACACATGCTCGAGTTCGAGCACCGTCCGACCGTCTCCGTCCGGCGCGAGGCGCACCTCGACCTCGCTGAAGCCGGGGTCGGGGCCGAACCGCCAGGAGACCCGAAGCCGCTCCGGGGCCACGCACTCGATGATCTCGCCGCCGGCGTTCCCCTCCAGCTGATAGCTTCCCCCGACCCGGAACTCCCCGGTCACCGGGAGGAACCAGCGGGCGATCCGCTCGGGCGAGGTCACCGCGTCCCAGGCATCGACCGCATCGGCGTCGAAGGTCCGCCGCAGCAGCACACTGCCTGCCTCGTCCGGTCCCACCCGGCGCGTGCCGACCTCCCGGTGCACCCGGCCGATCTCGTCGACGATCTCACCCATGGCCGCTCACTCCCGCTCCGCTCGCCCGCGCTGTGCTCCGGCCGCCATGTAACCGAAGTTCCGCCCCGGCCGCCTCATCAACACGGGCTCCGGCGCCCCCACCGTCGCCGCCCGCCCGACCGGGCGAGGAGAATGCGTCCATGCGAACGCCGCATTCTTGTCGCCCAATCTTGAGGGGGATGGTTGGCGGAACATGACCATGGATGCTCACTGTGTGTGAGAGCGGCGGGTGACACCGAGACCCCGATCGAGCGTGGACTTTTCACTGAGTCCTCGCCATCTTCCAACAAGCGGGTCGGAGCCTCTGGCGTGGCGCTCGCCCGGGATGCTCATGCTGATCTGGGGCGGGGTCTCGTGTATGTAGTGTGCGGACATGACAAGAAGTGAGCGGCTCGCGGAGCAGCTGGACTGGTACTGGCACAAGAACCTGCGGCCGCGGCTGGACGGTCTTACCGATGAGGAGTACTTCTGGGAGCCGGTGCGCGACTGCTGGAGCGTCCGCCCGCGTGGCACGTCGGCCTCACCGACGCCGGAAGGTTCGGGGGAGTGGACGATGGACTTCGCGTCCCCTGGCCCGGTGCCGGCGCCGGTGACCACGATTGCCTGGCGGCTGGCGCACATCGTCGTCTCGTGCCTGGGCTATCGGGTCGGATGGTACTTCGGCGGCCAGGACGTCGACTCCGGGACATTCGCCTACGCGGGGACCGCTGACGGGGCGCTGAAACAGCTCGATGAGATGTACGGGAGATGGAACGCGGGGGTCCGTGCGCTCTCGGACGCCGACTTGGAGAATCCGCCCGCGGCGGGTCCCGAGCGGTTTCCCATGGAGAACAGGGTCCTGCACGTCAATAGGGAGCTGATCCATCACGGCTCTGAGATCTCCCTGCTGCGTGACCTCTACCGCTGGCAGGACGGAGCCGTACCGCGCCGCATACGACTTTCCGGTAACCGGTGATCGAGATCAGGAACATACGGGGACTCCGTGATGCTCGGCTGCGGGCTTCACTGTGGGGGGAGCGGCTCGCCGACCAGCCGGTTCCAGGTTTCGCGGTCCAGGCTCCCCTTCGGTGGGCGGAGCGATGCCGAGCGGCCGGCTTCCCTGGTACTGCAGAGGCTCGCCGAGCTCACCGAAGCCAGATGATCTCCACCTACGAAAATCTTGCCAGAGCCATCGGGTGGTGTACCTCAACACCTGTTCGCACTACCTGACACCGGAAGGCCGTTCGTTGGTGCCGCCTGCTCCTGTTTTCCCGTGGCGGGCGGACCTCAACTCTTGACGGCTTCTGCGATGTGCAGGGCGGCCTGGGCCGGCGTGAGGTGCGTGGTGTCGACGACCTCGGCCTCGCCGTGTAGCCACGTGCGGGCCGCCTCGGCGTAGGGCTCAAGGTATTCGAGACGGAATGGCGAGGGGCCCATGAGAGCGTCCCCCTCGATGCGCTGCCGAAGGGTGGCCTGGTCGGCGTGGAGGACGAAGTGCCGTACTGGAATGGCATGTTGGGCGAGTCCCGTGCTGATCTCGTGCCAGTACTGCTCGACCAGGACAGTCATGGGCATGACCAGTGTGCCGCCGGTGTAGTCGAGAACGCGGCGGGCGGTTTCGACTACGAGCGGCCGCCATGGCGGCCAGTGCTGGAAGTTGCCCGTCCAGGGGAGCGTCGGCGTGATGTCCATGAGTGTCTCGCCGACCTTCTCGGCGTCGAAAACCCGTGAATCTGGGATCAGCTGCTGTACGAGTGCACTGGCTGTCGTCTTGCCCGCGCCGTGGGTGCCGTTGAGCCATACGATCATGGCCCAACGCTAGCGTCGTGCGGGTTGTGGGGGGCGGGCACAGCAGTAAGCGATACCGCAAAGATCAGCTTTCAGTGACTTGAGTCGGATCGTCATGCAGCGTTACGAAGCCAAGATCCGCCGACACGAATTCTCGGTCACACGCAGGCGGTGGCCGATTCCGGGAGATCTTTGCATAACACTGCATGGTTGCGTATAGTCATGCCATCGATGAGGAGGAATGTCCGATGGTGGTACGCGTGGCAGTGGCAGGGGCGAGCGGATACGCCGGCGGTGAACTGCTCCGTCTGCTCCTCACCCACCCGCAGGTCGAGATCGGGGCCCTCACCGGTCACTCCAACGCGGGAGAGCGTCTTGGCGCGCTGCAACCGCACCTGAGGCCGCTCGCGGACCGGGTGCTGGCGCCGACCACGGCCGAGGCCCTCGCCGGACACGATGTCGTCTTCCTGGCCCTGCCGCACGGGCAGTCCGCCGCCGTCGCCGAGCAACTCGGCGACGAGGTGCTCGTCGTCGACATGGGCGCCGACTTCCGGCTGAAGGACCCGGCCGACTGGGAGAAGTTCTACGGTTCGCCCCACGCGGGCACCTGGCCCTACGGCCTGCCCGAACTCCCCGGCGCCCGCACCGCGCTGGAGGGGGTCAAGCGGATCGCCGTGCCCGGCTGCTACCCCACCGCGGTGTCCCTCGCGCTCTTCCCGGCCTACGCGGCCGGCCTCGCCGAGCCGGAGGCCGTCGTGGTCGCCGCGTCCGGTACCTCCGGTGCGGGCAAGGCGGCCAAGCCGCACCTGCTCGGCTCCGAGGTCATGGGCAACATGACTCCGTACGGCGTCGGCGGGGTCCACCGGCACACACCCGAGATGATCCAGAACCTCGGGGCGGCGGCCGGCGAGCCCGTGTCCGTCTCCTTCACCCCGACCCTCGCGCCCATGCCCCGCGGCATCCTCGCCACGTGCAGCGCGAAGGCGAAGCCCGGCGTGAGTGCCGAGTCGCTCCGCGCGGTCTACGAGAAGGCCTTCGCCGACGAGCCGTTCGTCGACCTGCTGCCCGAGGGCCAGTGGCCGTCCACCGCCGCTGTGTACGGTTCGAACGCTGTTCAGATCCAGGTCGCCCACGACGGGGCGGCCGGCCGGATCATCGTGATCAGCGCCATCGACAACCTGGCGAAGGGCACGGCCGGGGGCGCCCTGCAGAGCATGAACATCGCCCTCGGGATTCCTGAGGACACAGGCCTTTCCACGATCGGAGTCGCACCGTGAGCGTCACGGCAGCACAGGGGTTCTCGGCGGCGGGTATCGCCGCCGGAATCAAGGAGAGCGGACACCCCGACCTGGCCCTCGTGGTCAACAACGGGCCCCGCCGCGCCGCCGCGGGCGTCTTCACCTCCAACCGTGTCAAAGCGGCTCCGGTCCTCTGGTCGGAACAGGTGGTCAAAGGCGGCGAGGTGACCGCGGTCGTCCTCAACTCCGGCGGAGCCAACGCCTGTACGGGCCCGCAGGGCTTCCAGGACACCCACGCCACCGCCGAGAAGGCCGCCGAAGTACTCCCCGGGCACAGTGCGGGTGAGATCGCGGTCGCCTCGACCGGGCTGATCGGTCTGCTCCTCCCCATGGACAAGCTCCTGCCCGGCCTGGAGAAGGCCGCGGAGGCGCTGAGCGAACACGGCGGCGAGAAGGCCGCCATCGCGATCAAGACCACGGACACGGTCCACAAGACCGCCGTCGCGGGCGGCGACGGCTGGACGGTCGGCGGCATGGCCAAGGGTGCGGGCATGCTGGCCCCCGGCCTCGCCACCATGCTGGTCGTCCTCACCACCGACGCCGACGTCGAGGCACCGGCGCTGGACACCGCACTGCGCTCCGCCACCCGCACCACCTTCGACCGGGTCGACTCCGACGGGTGCATGTCGACCAACGACACCGTGCTGCTGCTCGCCTCGGGGGCGAGCGGCGTCACCCCCGCGCGGGCCGAGTTCGACGAGGCCGTCCGGAGTGTCTGCGCCGATCTGGCCCGGCAGTTGATCGGTGACGCCGAGGGGGCGTCCAAGGACATCCGTATCGAGGTGGTCAACGCGGCCACCGAGGACGACGCCGTCGAGGTCGGGCGGACCATCGCCCGCAACAACCTCCTCAAGTGCGCCATCCACGGCGAGGACCCCAACTGGGGCCGTGTCCTGTCGGCGATCGGTACCACGAGGGCCGCCTTCGAGCCGGACCGGCTGAACGTCGCCATCAACGACGTCTGGGTGTGCAAGAACGGGGGTGTCGGCGCGGACCGTGACCTCGTCGACATGCGCTACCGGGAGGTCAGGATCACCGCGGACCTCGCGGCAGGCGACGAGTCGGCCGTGATCTGGGCCAACGACCTCACCGCCGAGTACGTCCACGAGAACAGCGCGTACAGCTCATGAGCGCCGCGAGGAAGCACACCGCGCTGCCCAAGGCCCAGATCCTCATCGAGGCGCTGCCCTGGCTCACCCGGCACAACGGCCGGACGATCGTCATCAAGTTCGGCGGGAACGCCATGATCGACGAGGAGCTGAAGGCCGCCTTCGCCCAGGACGTCGTCTTCCTGCGGCACGCCGGCCTCAAGCCGGTCGTCGTGCACGGCGGCGGCCCGCAGATCAACGCCCAGCTCGACCGGCACGGCCTGGTCAGCGAGTTCAAGGCCGGGCTCCGCGTCACGACGCCGGAGGCCATGGACGTCGTGCGCATGGTGCTGGCCGGGCAGGTCCAGCGTGAGCTCGTCGGCCTGCTCAACCAGCACGGACCGCTGGCCGTCGGCATGACCGGCGAGGACGCCCACACGATCACCGCCACCCAGCACCGCCCGGTGATCGACGGCGAGGCCGTGGACATCGGCCGGGTCGGCGAGATCACCGCCGTCGACACCGGGGCCATCCAGGCGCTGCTGGACGACGGCCGGATCCCGGTCATCTCCTCCATCGCCCGGTCCGCCGAGGACAACCACGTCTACAACGTCAACGCCGACACCGCCGCCGCCGCGCTCGCCGCCGCGCTCGGTGCCGAGACGCTGATGGTCCTCACGGACGTCGAGGGCCTCTACGAGGACTGGCCCCACAGCGACGACGTGATCAGCCGTCTCACCGCCACCGAACTGGAGAAGCTGCTTCCCACCCTCTCCAGCGGCATGGTGCCCAAGATGCAGGGCTGCCTGCACGCCGTACGCAACGGTGTCGAGACCGCTCGTGTCCTCGACGGCCGGGTCCACCACTCGATCCTGCTGGAGATCTTCACCGACGAGGGGATCGGCACGATGGTCGTGCCCGACGCGGCCCCCGGAGCACAGCCCGACCCTGAGGGGGAGTCATGAGCAACGAGGAGTTCGCGCGGCGCTGGCAGGGCGCGCTGATGGACAACTACGGCACTCCGCAACTGCCCCTGGTGCGCGGCGAGGGCGCCCGGGTGTGGGACGCGGAAGGCGCGGAATACCTCGACTTCGTCGGCGGGATCGCGGTCAACGCGCTCGGGCACGCCCATCCCGCGGTGGTCGAGGCCGTCTCCACCCAGATCGCCACCCTCGGGCACGTCTCCAACCTGTACACCGCCGAGCCGCCGATCGCGCTCGCCGAGCGGCTGCTGCAGCTCTTCGGCCGTACCGGCAGGGTCTTCTTCAGCAACTCCGGCGCCGAGGCCAACGAGGCGGCCTTCAAGATCGGCCGGCTGACCGGGCGTCCGCACATGGTCGCCACCGGTGGAGGCTTCCACGGCCGGACCATGGGCAGCCTCGCCCTGACCGGCCAGCCGGCGAAGCGCGAGCCGTTCCTGCCGCTGCCCGGTGACGTCACCCACGTGCCGTACGGCGACGCCGAAGCCCTCCGGGCCGCGGTCACGGCCGACACCGCACTGCTGATCATCGAGCCGATGCAGGGCGAGAACGGTGTCGTCGTACCGCCCAAGGGCTATCTGGAGGCGGCCAGGGAGATCACCCGGGCCACCGGCACCCTGCTCGTCCTGGACGAGGTGCAGACCGGCATCGGCCGGTGCGGCCACTGGTTCGAGCACCAGGCGCACCAGGGTGTCGAACCCGACGTGGTCACCCTCGCCAAGGGGCTCGGCGGCGGGCTGCCGATCGGCGCCACCGTCGCGTTCGGCGCCGCGGCCGATCTCCTGAAACCCGGTCAGCACGGCACGACGTTCGGTGGCAACCCGGTCGCATGCGCAGCCGGTCTCGCGGTCCTGGACACCCTCGCGGCGGACGGGACCCTCGACCAGGTCAAGCGGCTCGGCGAGCGGATCCGGGACGGCGTGGAGGGCCTCGCCCATCCGCTGGTCTCCCACGTCCGGGGCTCCGGGCTGCTGCTGGGTATCGTGCTCACCGGGCCCCTCGCACCGAAGGTGCAGCAGGCGGCTCAGGGAGCCGGACTCCTGGTGAACGCGCCCGCCCCCGACGTCGTGCGGCTCATGCCGCCGCTGATCATCGGTGACGCGGAGGTGGACGCGTTCCTGCGGATTCTGCCGGGAGCCCTCGACGCGGCTTACGGGGACGGACGATCCGGAGAATGAGGCGACGACGATGACCGAGGCGCAGGACACCGACCACGGCGGGCCGTCGGTGCCGCAGACGCGCACCGCACGCCACCGCAGGATCGTGGACATCCTCAACCGGCAGCCGGTGCGTTCCCAGAGTCAGCTGGCGCGGCTGCTGTCGGACGACGGGCTGAGCGTCACGCAGGCGACGCTCTCGCGGGACCTGGACGAGCTCGGCGCGGTGAAGATCCGCAACACCGGTGGTGAGCTGATCTACGCGGTTCCGAGCGAGGGCGGGTTCCGTACCCCGCAGGCGCCGCTCGGCGGGTCCGCCAAGGAGGAGAGGATGCGCAGGCTCTCCGCCGAGCTGCTGATCTCCGCGGAGGCGTCGGCCAATCTGGTGGTGCTGCGTACGCCTCCGGGCGCCGCCCAGTTCCTCGCCTCGGCCATCGACCAGGCCGAACTCCGGGCGATCCTCGGCACGATCGCGGGGGACGACACCCTGATGCTGATCAGCCGCGACCCGAACGGCGGCCAGGCACTGGCGGACCACCTTCTGAGGCTTGCCCAGAACGACCGCTGAGGGGCCGTCAGTAGCGGGTGACCGCAGTGGGTCCGGAGACCGTTCCGACCGCGATGTGCGGTCGGCGGGCCGGATCGGCCCAGGCCAGGATCCGGTCCATGGCGGCCGCCGGCACGGAGACGCAGCCGGCGGTCGCGCCCTTCCCGTCGACGTGGAGGAAGATCCCGGCACCCCTGCCGCGCACCGGCCGGTGGTAGTTGAAGCCGATGACGAGCGCGTGGGCGTACTGCGTGGAGTAGGCCACCAGGTGTTCGGACTCCTCCGCCCTGCAGTCGGCGGGCAGCGGCCGGACCCACCGGTTGTAGGCACTGGACTCGTCGTCCTGGCACCACCAGGCGCGGTCGTCGGCCAGGCGGTACGGATAGCGGGTCCCTGCCAGGGGTGCCTCGGTCCCGAACGCGTAGGGCAGGTCGTAGAGCCCGGTCGGTGTGGTGTTCGTGCCCTGGATCCGCGTGGTCCCCTCGGTCAGGCCGCTGGCTCCGAAGCGCGCGGGCGCCGAACCCGCCTCCGTCCACCCCTCCGGAAGCCGGTCCCACCAGGTGACGGTGCCCGTGGTGGACCCGGTGCCGGGGGCCTCGGCGGTGATCAGCTGGGTGCCGCCACCGGTGTCGGCCATCCGCTCGGGCAGGGGGGCGGGCCCGGCCGGGCCCGCCCCGACCGAACCGGAGAGTGCCAGCAGGACCGATCCGGTCACCAGGAATCCGCGCATGCCCCGGACCGTACGGGGCGCGAGGGGAGGTCCCCACCGCGCTTGCTCCGTACGGCCCAGCAGCTCACCCCGCGGCTGGGGACGGCAGCACGGGCAACGGCAACGGGAGCCCCGGCAGACCGTCGATGCTGGTGGCGATGTCCGCCTTGCTCTCGAAGTAGCGGCTCAGGCTCTCGTCGTCCTCCCGCGCGAAGCGGCCGGAGTGCAGGGGGCGGTCCTCGTCGTACGACATGAAGGGCACCGCGTAGCCGCACGTGTCCCGGATCAGGTCGGCCGTCACCACGATGACCGCGCGGAGTCCGTGCTGTGTGTGGTCCACGGTGGGGAAGTGGCCGAGCAGTGCGGGGAACCGGGGGTCGTCGCGGAAGACCGGCTCGCCGCGGCCGTGCACACGGACGATGTTCGGGGGCCCCTGGAACGCGCACCACATCAGGGTGATGCGCCCGTTCTCGCGCAGGTGGGCGATGGTCTCGGCGTTGCTCCCCGCGAAGTCGAGGTAGGCCACGGTCCGTTCGTCGACCACGGCGAAGGACCCGCTCATGCCCTTGGGGGAGAGGTTGACCGTGCCCTCCTCGCCCAGGGGCGCCGTCGCGGTGAAGAACATGTGCTGTTCCTCGATGAAGGTTCTCAGACGTCCGTCGATGCGTTCGTGTGTCTTTCCCATGATCGGATTATCCCGCGCGGCGAGGATCCCGACCGGTGATTTCACCTGGTGGAATCCGCCGGTGGCAGCGGCTCGTAGCGGGCGCGCTGCGCCTCGTGGGCAACCTCGGGATCGTCGTCGTCCTCCAGCGCCGCCAGCACGCGCTTGCGCAGCGCGAGACTGTGGGCGCAGAGCAGCCGCAGTCCCGCACGCCGCACGTGCCGGAGGCGCCCGGGAGCCACCAGGGAGGCCAGCCACTCCTCCGGGACGAGCAGCACGTACGGGACGAGCGCTTTGCGGGCGGTGCGCACCACCGGGGGGTGCGGATCCTCCATGGCCGACATCAGCTCGTCGGGGGAGACAGCGTCCAGCATCCGCAGCGAAGCGAGTGCCGCGGCGCGCACCCGGCCCTCGGGGTGGACCGTCAACGGCCTCAGGAGCGCAGGCGCGTCCGGCACCGCCGACTCGGCCAGACCGAAGAGCGCGCCAGGGCGCGGGCCCGTGCCGGCGGTGTCCGCGCACAGCTCGCGGTAGCGCGCACCGGGGTCCTCGCCCTCCAGGCGCAGGACGAGGCGCGCGGCCGAACGCACGACGGCGGACGGGTCGGCCAGGTGGGCGCCCGCCTCACGGCCGCGGCCCGCGCGGTGCAGCGCCGTCACAGCCGAGGAGCGCGTCACCGCGGAGGACGCTCCGAGCAGCGGATCGAGCAGTCGTTCGGGATCGCCGGTGGTCACGCGGGCCAGCAGCGCACCGGTGCACAGGTGCCGTACGGCACGGTCCTGAGCGGTGAGTGCCGACTCCGTCAGTGCGCCGGGGCCGGGGGAGCCGTGTTCGAGGCTGAACCGCACCCCGAGGAGCCGGACCGCGGGGTGCGGACTCGCGCCGACGCGGGCCGCGACGCCGGCCGGCAGAGGGCCCGTGGCGGCCAGGAGCCGTTCCGCTGCCCACGCCCCGTGCGGGCGCAGGGTCATGCGCAGGGCGATGGGGACGAGGCCGGGGGCGGCGTCCCCTTCCAGCACCCCGGCCAGCATGCGGCGGGCGCGTTCCCGCACCTCGCGGCGGCTGTCGGCGCAGCGGACGACGACCAGCGGCAGCAGAGCCGGCCGCCCGGGGGTGAACGCCAGCGCGGCCTCGCGGGCCTGCCACCGGTGGTGGCACAGCACGAGGGCCGTCTCGGCCTCGGTGGGCGGGAAGCGGGACCAGGTGACGTCGTGCGCCTCCTCGTCCCAGCGCGGCGCGGCGGCCCAGTCGACGCAACCGCTCCCGTCCCGGCGCCCCTCCCGGACCAGGTCCGCCGTGGGGCGGATCCCGTCCCGGCGCGCGGTCGCCGCCGCCGTGCGCCTGTCGAGCCCGGCCCACGCCTCGGGGTCGGCCGCGTCCAGCGCTGCGGCCAGGGGCTTGCCCAGCAGAAGACGGTCCTGCGGGGGGAGGAGCAGGGTGGGGGACAAGGGGATCAGGTGCCGCATGGGTGCAGCCTAGAACCGGCCGTACCCCACCGCACCAGCCTCTTTGACAAAACATACGGACCACTGCATAGTTATACCAATCAGTGATCGTGACGACCCCGGCCGTCCTCGAAGCCCGCGGCGAGCGCGGCCTGGCCGATCCACCGCTTCACCGTCAGCCTCCCCCTCGCCCGTGGGCGGCGGACGGGTCGCAGTTCCCCCTCGCACCCCCTTGCACTCCGAGGAGCACGCAGTGAGCAACGGCACCGGCAACAGCGACGTACGCCTGTGGGGCGGCCGTTTCGCCGACGGTCCGGCCGAGGCGCTGGCCAAGCTGTCCGCCTCCGTCCACTTCGACTGGCGGCTCGCGCCGTACGACATCGCCGGATCCCGTGCCCACGCGCGCGTGCTCAACAAGGCGGGCCTTCTCACCCAGGACGAGCTGACCCGCATGATCGCCGGACTCGACGCGCTCGAAGCAGCCGTCGCCGACGGATCGTTCACCGGCACCATCGCCGACGAGGACGTCCACACCGCACTGGAGCGCGGGCTCCTGGAACGTCTCGGCCCGGACCTCGGCGGCAAGCTGCGCGCCGGCCGGTCCCGCAACGACCAGGTGGCCACGCTCTTCCGGATGTACCTCCGCGATCACGCCCGGATCATCGGCGGCCTGATCGCCGAGCTCCAGGACGCGCTCGTGGGTCTGGCCGAGGCGCATCCTGACGTGGCCATGCCGGGCCGCACCCACCTTCAGCACGCCCAGCCCGTCCTCTTCGCCCACCACATGCTGGCCCATGTGCAGCCCCTGATCCGGGACGCCGAGCGGCTGCGGCAGTGGGACGAGCGGACCGCCGTGTCCCCGTACGGTTCCGGTGCGCTCGCCGGGTCGTCGCTCGGGCTCGACCCGGAGGCCGTCGCGGCCGATCTCGGCTTCGAGCACGGCTCCGTGGCCAACTCCATCGACGGCACCGCGTCCCGGGACTTCGTCGCGGAGTTCGCGTTCATCACCGCGATGATCGGCGTCAACCTCTCCCGGATCGCGGAGGAGATCATCATCTGGAACACGAAGGAGTTCTCCTTCGTCACCCTCCACGACGCCTTCTCCACCGGCTCCTCGATCATGCCGCAGAAGAAGAACCCGGACATCGCCGAACTGGCCCGGGGCAAGTCCGGCCGGCTCATCGGCAACCTGACCGGCCTCATGGCCACGCTCAAGGCCCTCCCGCTCGCGTACAACCGCGACCTCCAGGAGGACAAGGAGCCGGTCTTCGACTCCTGCGACCAGCTGGAGGTCCTGCTCCCCGCCTTCACCGGGATGATGGCCACGCTCACGGTCAACCGGGAGCGCATGGAGGAACTGGCCCCGGCCGGCTTCTCGCTCGCCACGGACATCGCCGAGTGGCTCGTGAAGCAGGGAGTCCCCTTCCGTGTGGCGCACGAGGTCGCCGGAGAGTGCGTCAAGGAGTGCGAGCACCACGGCATCGAGCTCGACGAGCTGACGGACGAGCAGTTCGCGAAGATCTCCGAGCACCTCACGCCCGAGGTGCGCACGGTCCTCGACGTGCCCGGCGCACTCGCCTCCAGGGACGGCCGCGGCGGAACCGCACCCTCGGCCGTCGCCGTCCAGCTGGCCGAGGTGAAGGCCGACCTGGTGACGCAGCACGCCTGGGCGACCGCGCGCGGATGATTGGCAGGCATCGCGGGCTACGTTGACGGGAAGGCGTTCGGAACCGACCCAGAGGAGCCCGCGATGCCCTTCGCCCGCCTGAACCGAGCGACCACCCCGACCTCCCACATCGGGCTCGGCCTGGCCGCTGTCGGCAGGCCCGGCTACATCAACCTGCGGCGCGACCGGGACCTCCCGGCCGACCGCAGTGTCGACGCGCTGCGGGCCCGCACGCACGAACTCCTGGACGCGGCCTACGCCCAGGGGGTCCGCTACATCGACGTGGCCCGCTCCTACGGCCGCGCCGAGGAGTTCCTCGCCGACTGGCTCGCCGTCCGCCCCGACGCGACGGACATGGTCATCGGCAGCAAGTGGGGTTACACCTACACCGCCGACTGGCGCGTGGACGCCGAGGCGCCCGAGGTGAAGGACCACGGCCTCGCCACCTTCGAGCGTCAGTACGGCGAGACCACCGGTCTCCTGGGTGACCGGCTCGACCTCTACCAGATCCACTCGGTGACCGCCGACAGCCCGGCGCTCGGCGACAAGGACCTGCACGCGCGCCTCGCCGAGCTGGCCGCGAGCGGCACCACGGTCGGCTTCTCCACGAGCGGGCCGGCCCAGGCCGACGCCGTCCGGGCCGCGCTCGCGGTGACCGTGGACGGCGAACCCCTCTTCCGCACGGTCCAGGCGACCTACAACGCCCTGGAGACCTCCGCCGGGCCGGCGCTCTCCGAGGCGCACGACGCCGGGCTCACGGTGATCGTCAAGGAGGCCATGGCCAACGGCCGCCTCGCCGGAACCGAGGCGCCCGCCGTCGTCCAGGAGATCGGCGCCGACGCGGGACTGGACGCCGACGCCGTCGCCCTGGCGCTCGTGCTCCACCAGCCGTGGGCGGGCGTCGTGCTGTCCGGTGCGGCGACCGTCACCCAGCTGGCGGCCAATCTGCACTCCCCGCTGCTCGACCTCGACCCGGAGCGGCTCGACCGGCTGTCGGCTCTGGTGGAGGAGCCGGAGGCCTACTGGCGCCACCGGGCCTCGCTGCCCTGGAGCTGAGCGCCCGCCGCAGCGCCCGCCGTTCCGTCCGGAGGCGCCGGCCCCGGCGCGCGGGGCCGCTCACGCTCGGGCCGCCCAGTCGGCGAGTGCGCCGAAGTCCGCCCGTACCAGGCCGACCCACGGGTCGATCCGCCGCAGCAGGGCGCGCCCAGGGTGGTGCGCCGCGACCCACGCCGTATCAGCGTCGGAGATCTCGTCGTCCACCCAGGCGAACGGCCTCCCCTCGGCGTAGTCGACGACGTGACGCGTCTTCCAGTACGTGCCGTTCCCCGTCACGCCGTGCATCGAGGGCCAGTCGATGTACGGCAGCGGGGGCAGCCCGAGGTGCGGGCCGACCCACTCGTTCGCCTCGTCCTTCCAGGTGGTCGCCCAGACGAGTTCGTACCGGGCGGCCAGGGCCAGGAGCTCGCCCCCGTGGTCCGCGCTGAGCAGGACCGGCAGCGCCGTGCCCTCCGTCCACCCCGTCGGCCGCATGCGGTGGAGCGTGTAACCCTCCGGGACGGGGCGGCGGGCGAGTGCCGCGTACGGATTGAGCGGACCGTCGATGTCGATCAGCAGCAGCGGCTTCATGGCGCCATGGTGCCCCCGGAGCGCCCGGCGACACGATCCCCCTAGTGGGACGTTGATGTCTCATGTGGGTTAGTGTCGTCTCATGACACTCGACCGCGAGCAGGTGCTGCGCAGCGCCGCCGCACTGCTCAGCCGCAGATCCACCGCGACCATGGACGAGGTCGCCCGGGCCGCGGGCATCGGCCGTGCCACCCTGCACCGGCACTTCGCCGGGCGGGACGCCCTGGTCGGTGCGCTGGAAGACCTCGGAATCCGGGAGTTCGAGGCCGCACTGGACGCCGCCGGCCTCGACGAGGGCGCCGCCGAGGACGGACTCCGCCGGCTGATCGCGCACGTCGAGCCCAGTGCGGGCCTGCTGTCCTTCCTCGTGACCGAGAACCAGCTCTTCGAGGGCGACGACGTCAACGAAGGATGGAGCCGTCTGGACGCCAGGGTCTCCGCCTTCTTCCGGCGCGGCCAGGAACGCGGCGAGTTCCGGATCGACCTCACACCGGCCTGGCTCACCGAGGCCCTCTACGGCCTGATCGGCAGCTGCGCGTGGTCCATACAGACGGGCAGGGTCGCCGCGCAGGACTTCCCTTACATGATCGTCGAGTTGCTCCTCGGCGGAGCACGCCGGAGCGTGGAGAAATGAGCGGCACCGACCAGTCGGCGGACACCACCGGCGACGTGCGTGATCCGGGGCGGTGGATCGCCCTCGCCGTCCTCGTCCTGGCCGTGCTGCTCGTCGCCGTCGACGCCACCGTCCTCGGCCTGGCGACGCCCTTCCTCAGCGAGGACCTCGAACCGACGGGCACCCAGCTGCTCTGGATCGGTGACGTCTACTCCTTCGTGATCGCCGGGCTCCTCGTGTCCATGGGCAGCCTCGGTGACCGCATCGGACGCAAGAAACTGCTGCTGACCGGCGCCACGGCGTTCGGGGCGGTGTCCGTGCTCAACGCCTACGCCTCCAGTCCCGAGATGATGATCCTGGCCCGGGCCCTGCTCGGCGTCGCGGGCGCGACCCTGATGCCGTCCACCCTCGCCCTGATCCGGAACCTCTTCCACGACCCGCGCGAACGCAGCCTAGCCGTCGGCATCTGGGGGGCGATGGCCTCGGCGGGAGCCGCGGTGGGGCCGGTCGTGGGCGGTCTCCTGCTGGAGCACTTCTGGTGGGGATCGGTCTTCCTGATCAACCTGCCGGTGATGGCGGTCCTGGTCGCCGTCGGCATCAAGATGATCCCCGAGTCCAGGAACCCGGCACCGGGCCCGTGGGACCTCCCCAGCGTGGGGCTGTCCATGATCGGCCTGATCGGCGTCGTATACGCCGTCAAGGAGGCGGCCGCCCACGGGGTGACCCCGAAGACCGTCGTGGTGGTCCTCGTCGGCATCGGGGCGCTCGTCTGGTTCGTACGCCGTCAGCTCAAGCTGCCCGCCCCGCTGCTGGACATGCGGCTCTTCCACCACCGAGGGTTCTCCGGAGCCGTCCTCGCCGACCTGCTGACCATCCTGGGCCTGTCCGGAATCGTCTTCTTCCTCTCCCAGTTCCTGCAACTGGTCCAGGGGCGGGGTCCGCTCGAGGCAGGGCTCGCCGAACTGCCCGCGGCGGTCGGCGCGGTGACAGCGGGGCTGATGGCGGGCAACGTCGCCCGCCGCTTCAGCGTGCGCTCCGTGGTGGCCGGCGGACTGGGGGCCATCGGAGTGTCGCTCGCCGTGGTCACCGTGATCCACAAGGAGACGGGCTATCCGCTGATCGGGGCCCTGCTCCTGGTGGTGGGCGTCGGCGCGGGGTTCGCCTTCACCGTCACCTCCGACGTCATCCTCTCCAGCGTCCCGAAGGAACAGGCGGGCTCGGCCTCCGCGGTCTCCGAGACGGCGTACGAACTCGGCGCCGCCCTCGGGATCGCGCTGCTCGGCTCCATCGTCACCGGCGTCTATCAGGGCTTCGCCACACCCGAGGGCGTTTCGCCCCGTGCCGCCGCCGCCGCTCACGAGTCGCTCGGGGGAGCCGTGGAGATGGCCGACAACCTTCCCTCGCCCCTGGCGGGCGAGCTGGTCACGGCCGCTCAGGAGGCGTTCGTCAACGGGCTGCGGGTGTCGGCGGCGGTCGGCGCCGTCGTGCTGCTCGCGACCGCCGCGGCAGCGTGGTTCCTGTTGCGCAACGAGAAGCTGCAGGAGGGGATCATCGCCGACGAGTGAGGGGACCCGGCGCGTCCGCGCCGGGTCCCCCCGAAGACACTCGTACGGCTCAGGCGGCCTTCGCCTTGGTGGCGTACATGTCGACGTACTCCTGGCCGGACAGACGCATCACCTCGGCCATCACGGAGTCCGTGACCGCCCGCAGCACATAGCGGTCGCGGTCCATGCCCTCGTACCGGGAGAACTCCATCGGCTCACCGAACCGGACCGTGACCTTGCCCGGACGGGGCAGACCCGCGCCGCCCGGCTGCAGCTTGTCGGTGCCGATCATCGCGAAGGGCACGACCGGGGCACCCGTCATCAGCGTCAGCCTGGCGATGCCCGTACGGCCCCGGTAGAGGCGGCCGTCGGGGGAGCGGGTGCCCTCGGGGTAGATGGCGAAGGCGTTGCCCTCCTCCAGCACCCGGCGGCCCGTCATGAGCGCCGCGACGCCGCCCCGGCCGCCGTCCCGGTCCACGGGGATCATGCCGCAGCCGGTGAAGAACCAGGCCATCAGCCGGCCCTTGAAGCCCTTGCCCGTGACGTACTCGTCCTTGCCGATGTAGAACACCGGCCTGTCGCAGCAGATCGGCATGATCATCGAGTCGATGAACGTCAGGTGGTTCCCCGCGAGGATCACCGGACCGGTCCCGGGGATGTTCGCGACACCCTCCACCTGTGGCCGGAAGAGCAGGCGCAGGATGGGTCCGAGCACTGCCTTGATGACCGTGAGTCGGGACAACGCTTCCTCCGGTGTCGTGGCCGGGCGGCCGGTGCGGAAATTCGCGGGTTCTGTGCAGGTGAGGACGATACTCGCGGGTACGCCCTCTCCGCACATCGGGTTCACCGAGCGGATACGCAGTGTTGACGTGTGTTTCCGCCATGTTCGTCCACGGGCCGCCCCGCCGATGGCGTAGCTGCCTACGATCAAGCCTTCCCCGAAGGGGCCGGACATCACAGGCGAGGAGTATTCATGACAGAGCGCGCGCAGACGGGTCCCGGGCGGCGGACCCTCCTCGGAGCGGCCGTCCTCGGCTCGGCGGCTCTCGGAATCACCGGAACGGCGAACGCGGCCGGGCGTGGCGCGCCCGACGCCAAGGGCGCGGGCCACGGCTCCTTCCGGGACCTTCCCGTGCCCACGGTCATCGGCCATCGCGGAGCCAGCGGCTACCGCCCCGAGCACACGCTCGGCTCCTACCAGCTGGCGCTCGACATGGGCGCGCACATCGTCGAGCAGGACCTCGTGCCGACCAAGGACGGACACCTCGTCTGCCGCCACGAGAACGACATCACCGCGACCACGGACGTCGCCGACCACCCCGGGTTCGCGAGCCGCAGGACCACCAAGAAGGTGGACGGCGTCTCGCTCACGGGCTGGTTCACCGAGGACTTCACCCTCGCGGAACTGAAGACCCTCCGGGCCAAGGAGCGCATTCCCGGCACCCGGCAGAAGAACACCCTCTACGACGGCCGCTGGGAGATCCCCACGTTCGAGGAGGTCCTGCGCTGGGCCGACAAGGAGGGCCGTCGGCGCGGCCGCCCCGTCTGGCTGTACGTCGAGACCAAGCACCCCACCTACTTCCGCGGACTCGGGCTCGGCCTGGAGGAGCGGGTCGCACGGCTGCTGCGCCGTTACGGCCGGCACCGCGCGGACTCCCCGCTGATCCTGCAGTCCTTCGAGCCGGGCTCCATCCAGCGGCTGTCGAAGCTCGTGGCCACGCCCCGCGTCGTCCTGCTGTCCGGGCCGAAGGAGAGGCCCTGGGACTTCGTGGAGGCGGGCGACCCCCGCACCGTGGCCGATCTGGTGACGCCCGCCGGACTGAAGTGGATCGCGTCCTTCGCCCAGGGCATCGGCCCCACCCTGGACCTGGTCATCCCCAAGGACGCCTCGGGCCGGCTGACCGCCCCGACCACCCTGGTCGCCGACGCGCACGCCCGGGGCCTGATCCTGCACCCGTACACCATGCGCAACGAGAACAGCTTCCTCCCGGCCGACTTCCGGCGGGGTACCGACCCCAACGCCTATGGCGACGCGTTCGGTGCCTTCCGCACGTACTTCGCGACGGGCATCGACGGCGTCTTCTCCGACAACCCGGACACCGCGCTGCTCGCGGCGGCCGACTTCGAGGGCGCCTGAGACACCCGCCCGGTCCACGGGTACGTCAGCCACCCGGCGGGGATGCCCCGGTCGGGTGGAGCTCCCCGCGTGCGGCAACCGGCCGCGCCCGGGGAGCGTTGACGGGACATGACCCTTCTTGATCATGTTTCGCAGGGCCAGGGCAACGAGCGCGCGCGGGGGCGCGCCGGGCGCCCGGCCGCGACGGACCGGGCCCCCGGCGAAGAGCGGGCTCTCGTCCGCGCCCTGCACGCCCTGGTCCGCGCCGAGGCGACGGCCGAGGCGCACGCCGCCGGTGCCGAGGCCGCCGACCTGGAACAGGCGGTGTGGCTGCGCCTGCTGGAGGGCCGGGACGTGAGGGCGGCCCTGGCCGACCCCGCCCGCTGGGTCCGCGCCGCGGTACGGGCGGAGGCACGTACCGTCCGCCGCAGGGTCCGGCACGAACGCGCGTACGCGGCGGGCGAATCCCCCGCGGACTGGGCCGGATGCCCCGAGCGGATCGCGGTGGGTGCCGACGAACGCCGGGCCGTGCGCCGCGCGGTGGGACGACTGCCGGGACGCTGCCGCCGGTTACTCGAGGCGATGCTCGCCCCTCACGATCCGACCTACCGGGAAATCGCAGGGGAGTTGGGTATGTCACAGGGCAGTTTGGGCCCGATGCGTTCCCGATGCCTTGGATGTCTGCGCAGAATGCTCGCGGCGGAGGTTGTAGCTCCTGAACTGCGGGGAATGGAGCGGTAGACAACCGGTGGAGCAGGTGAGCGGGAGGCATGCACACATGGGCATGAGTGTGACCATCTCGGCGGCGACGGCGCAGGACGTCGAGCAGATCTTCAGACTCCAGTACCTCTGCTTCCAGAGCGAGGCGGAGCTGTACGGCAACTACCGGATCGATCCCCTCATCCAGACACTCGACTCGGTGCGCGAGGAAGTCGCCACGGATCTCGTGTACGTGGCCCGGCTCGGGGAGGAAGTCGTCGGCTCCGTGCGCGGTTTCACCGACGAGGACGGCGTCGGCCGGATCGGTAAACTCTGCGTCCACCCCAGGCTGCGCAACCACGGGCTCGGCACCCGGCTCCTGACCGCCGCCGAGTCGGGCCTCGCGGACGGACGTTCGGCCACCCGCTTCCGGCTGCACACGGGTGAGCGCAGCGAGGGCAATCTGCGGCTCTACCGCAAGGCGGGGTACGCCCGGGTGGGCGGCACGACCGGAGGGGACGGCGTGCGGCTGGTCCTGCTGGAGAAGGACGCGGACGCGCCCGACTTCGTGGCCAGCGCCTGAACGTCGCCTGTGACGGGCGGTGTCAGGCGTTGCGTGCCCGGCGCAGCCAGAGCATCCCGGTGACCGGCAGGATCACCGGGATGAACAGGTAGCCCATGCCGAACCCGGACCACACCGTGCTGTCCGGGAAAGCGGACGGCTCCACCTGTGTCCACGTGCCGACGATCAGGACCCCCGCGAGCTCGGCGGCGCAGCACATCAGTGCCGCCCGGCGCGCCTTCTCGCCGCCCCGCACCAACGAGTACGTGATGAAGCCGTACACGACCGCGGCGACGGCGGACAGCGTGTAGGCGAGCGGCGCCTTCCCGAAGTCCAGGATCATCTCGACGATCGAGCGGGACGCGGCGGCCACGGTGAACACCCCGTAGAACCAGACCAGTACCCGCCCCGGCCCGGTGCCGAGCTCGAACTGCTGCTTCTGCCGGGGGGCCGGGGCCGCGGGCGTTCCCGTACGTTCGGTGTCGCTCATGGTCAGTTTCCCCAGATGTCGTAGAGCCGCACTTCGAGGACGGCGAGCACGACCGCACCCGCCGCCACGGTCACCGAACCCCACCTGGTCCGCTCCGTCAGCGACAGGAAGCCCGCTGCGGGCACCGCGGCCGCGGCGCCGATCAGGTAGGCGATGAAGATCGTCATGCCCTGGTCGGGCCGCTCGCCGCGCGCCAGTTGCACGATCCCCACGACCAGCTGCGCCAGAGCCAGCACGGAGACGACGGCCATGCCGATGAAATGCCAGTCCTTCGTGGGCTGGTCCCGGTAGGCGGCGTGTCCGCACCAGGCGGCGAGGGCGAGCGCGGTCACGGCGACCGCGACCGTCAGGGCATCGAGCATGAAGTGAGGGTATTACGGGCGGAGGGAGCCCCCGCGTGCGGGCCCCGGCGTGCGGGCCCTGTGTGCGTACCGTGGCCTTTGCCACAGCACCCGCGCCGCCCGGTCCTTTTGAACCCGGCCGGGGCGGCGTCGGCCGGTCCGCGTTTGCGCAGGTCACAGCGGTGCGCTCGGGAGTCGCGGCAGTCGGGGCGCTCTGTCCACGGCTGTCCGCGATGCGGACACGGTGGTCGGCCCGAAAATTACGTCTGTTTTACTTGCGACATGACCACGACGAGCTACCGCAGCCCTGCGACCGAGGCGATCACCACGCCCGGTGCTCGTTGTATGTGTCGAATGCGCGCCTTCTGAGGGCCCCCGCCTGAGTCTCGCGCCCCGAAGCGAGACCGAGCCCGCGCCGTCCGCGCCCAGCGGATCGAGCCTGCTCAAGCATGTTCCGCGCCCACCACAGGCAGGACCGTGCCGAGACTCCCACCGGTCGACCACTGAGAACAGTCTCATCAGACGAATGCCCCGTGCCCGGCGGACACCGCGCCGTGCACTCGACAGCGACGGAAACCCTGTGATCACCACTTCGGGCCTCACGAAGGTCTACCAGTCACGCGGCCGTGACGTCACCGCCCTGGACGGGGTGGACCTGCACGTCCGCGAGGGCGAGGTCTACGGCGTCATCGGACAGAGTGGCGCCGGCAAGTCCTCCCTCATCCGCTGCGTCAACCTGCTCGAACGCCCCACCTCGGGCACCGTGACCGTCGGCGGCCAGGACCTCACCGCCCTGGCGGGCCGCGGTCGCCGTGCCGGCAAGGAACTCCGCCAGGCCCGCAGCCGCATCGGCATGGTCTTCCAGCACTTCAACCTGCTGGACTCGCGCACCGTGCGGGACAACGTCGAGCTCCCCCTGGAAATTCTCGGGGTCAACGGCCAGGCGCGTACCCGCAAGGCGCTCGAACTCCTCGACCTCGTCGGCCTCGCCGACAAGGCGAAGGCGTACCCCGGTCAGCTCTCCGGCGGGCAGAAGCAGCGTGTCGGCATCGCCCGCGCGCTGGCCGGCGACCCGAAGGTACTGCTCTCCGACGAGGCCACGTCCGCGCTCGACCCCGAGACGACCCGCTCCATCCTGCAGCTCCTGCGCGACCTCAACCGGGAACTCGGTCTCACCGTCCTGCTCATCACGCACGAGATGGACGTCGTCAAGACGGTCTGCGACTCCGCGGCCCTGATGAAGAAGGGCCGCATCGTCGAGTCGGGCACCGTCGGCGACCTGCTGGCCACCCCGGGCTCCGAGCTGGCACACGAACTGTTCCCCGTGGGCGGCTCCGCCTCCGGTCCTGAGCAGACGGTCGTCGACGTCACCTTCCACGGGGAGTCGGCCGCCCGGCCGGTCATCTCGCAGCTCTCGCGCACGTACAACATCGACATCTCGATCCTGGGTGCGGCGATGGACACCGTCGGGGGCAAGCAGATCGGCCGGATGCGCATCGAACTGCCCGGCCGTTTCGAGGAGAACGTCGTACCGATCGGCTTCCTGCGCGAACAGGGCCTCCAGGCCGAGGTCGTGGACGGCGACGCCACCCGCGCCCCCGACCGTACTCCCGCCGCTCTCACGAAGGAGGTGGCGAAGTGACCTGGTCCGAAATGCAGCCACTGCTCTCCCAGGGAACCATCGACACGCTCTACATGGTGTTCTGGTCGACCCTCGTCACCGCCCTCGGCGGGCTTCCGCTCGGCATCCTGCTCGTCCTCACCGACAAGGGCGGACTGCTGCAGAACACCGTGGTGAACAAGGTCACCGGCGTGATCGTGAACATCGGCCGCTCGCTGCCCTTCATCATCCTCCTGATCGCCCTGATCCCCTTCACCACCTGGGTCGTCGGCACCTTCATCGGCCCGTCCGCGATGATCGTGCCGCTTGCCATCGGCGCCATCCCCTTCTTCGCGCGGCTCGTCGAGACCGCGGTACGCGAGGTCGACCACGGACTCGTCGAAGCCGTCCAGTCCATGGGCGGATCCATCCCCACCATCGTCCGCAAGGTCCTGCTGCCCCAGGCACTGCCGTCGATCGTCTCCGGTGTCACCACGACCGTGATCGTCCTCGTCGGCTACTCCGCGATGGCCGGCGCGGTCGGCGGCGAAGGGCTGGGCTCCAAGGCCGTCACCTACGGATTCCAGCGCTTCGACAACCAGTTCATGCTCATCACCGTCGCGCTGCTGATCGTCATCGTGACCGTGGTCCAGCTGATCGGCGACGGAGCCGTACGCCTGCTGGCACGCCGGGGACGCACCACCTCCTGACCCCTGTCCCCCAAGAAGCCCCGAACTCCTTGTCCGGGCGCACCACCATCACCACCGGAAAGAGGCACTCTTCGTGCGTAAGAACATCAAGCTCTCCGCCGCCGCCGCTGTCACCGCCGCCCTGGCCCTCGGGCTCAGTGCCTGCGGTACCGACTCCGACCCGTCCGCCAAGGGCGCCACGGGTGCTGACGCGGACACCTCCAAGGCCCTCGTCGTCGCCGCGTCCCCGACGCCGCACGCCGACATCCTGGACTTCGTCAAGAAGAACCTGGCGGAGAAGGCCGGACTCAAGCTGGAGGTCAAGGAGTTCACGGACTACGTCCTGCCGAACACCGCCACCGAGAACGGCCAGGTCGACGCCAACTTCTTCCAGCACAAGCCCTACCTGGACGACTTCAACAAGAAGAACAAGACCCACATCGTCCCGGTCGTCGACGTGCACCTCGAGCCCCTCGGCCTCTACTCCAAGAAGGTCAAGGACCTCAAGGACCTCAAGCCCGGCCAGACCGTCGCCGTCCCGAACGACACCACCAACGAGGGCCGCGCGCTCCAGCTCCTCGCCGAGAACGGCCTGATCACCGTCAAGGACGGTGTCGGTACCAACGCGAAGCTCAGTGACATCACGGACAAGAAGGGCCTGGAGTTCAAGGAGATCGAGGCCGCGACCGTCCCCCGCGCCCTGAGTGACGTCGACGCCGCCGTCATCAACGGCAACTACGCGATCGAGGCCGGCCTCCAGCCCGGCAAGGACTCCCTGGTGCTGGAGAAGGCCGAAGGCAACCCGTACGCCAACCTCCTCGCCGTCAAGAAGGGCAACGAGAAGGACCCCCGGGTCGAGAAGCTCGCCAAACTCCTGAACTCCGACGAGGTCAAGAAGTTCATCGAGGACACCTACAAGGGGTCGATCATCCCCGCCTTCGGTGCCCCCGCCAAGTCCTGACCTCAGGGCGCCACTTGCGCCGCGAGCCCCGCACACCCCCACACGGTGTGCGGGGCTCCGCCGTGCCGACCCGCCCATGCGCGCCGCCCGCCCGATGCTGCATGCTGTGTCTTCACACGGTCTTCGGCATGGAGCTGCGCATGACTCTCACCTTCCCGTCCATCTCCATCAGCACGGACCGGTTGGTGCTGCGCCCCTTCGACATGGCGGACGTACCCGCGTACATCGAGATGATGAACGACGAACTGGTCACCGCCTGGACCGAGGCACCGCACCCCTACACACAGACCGACGCGGAGCGCTGGGTGCGCAGGATCGCCCCCGCCGAGCGGTCCCAGGGCCACGGCATCGTCTTCGCCGTCACCGAGTTCCTCACGCAGCGCCTGGTCGGATCGGTCCGCCTCCTCAACACGGACCGGCGCACCCTCGCCACCGAGGTCCGCTACATCACGGCTCCCTGGGCGCGCGGCGAGGGATACGCCACGGAATCCGTACTGGCCCTCGCCGAATGGCTCTTCCGGGACCAGGGCTTCGAGCGCATCGAGCTGCGCACCCCCGCCGGGAACACCGCCTCCCAGCAGGTCGCCCAGAAACTGGGCTGCATCAGCGAGGGCGTGCTGCGCAACGCCCGCATAGCCAGGACCGCGACCGAGGACGGCGGCTGGACCGACATCAGGACCGACCTCATCGTCTGGGGGCTCCTGCCGGAGGACCTGGAGGGCGTCGCCGAGCAACTGGCGGAAGCGGGCGGATACGGCGCCTATCAGGACTGGAACTGATCCGCCCACCGGGCCCGGGGAGCCCCCCGAGGAGCACTGGTACGGACCGGATACGCTCCCCCTTGCTGCGCGACATCCCGCGGACAGCTCCCGCACGCGACACCCCAGGAGACTGACGACGATGGCCGACCGCGTCACGGTGATCGGCTGGGACGGCTCGCCCCTGTCCAGAGCGGCCACGGCCGCACTCTCGGCCGCCACGCTCGTCGCCGGCGCCGCCCATCACCTCGCGCTCCCCGAGGTCCCCGGCCCCGCCGAACGCATCCGCCTCGGCAGCGTCGACCTGGCCGCCCGCAGGATCGCCGGCCACCGTGGCAGCGCCGTCGTGCTCGCCGACGGCGACCCGGGCTTCTTCGGCGTGGTGCGGACACTCCGCAAGCCGGAGCACGGCCTGGAGGTCGAGGTCGTCCCCGCGGTCTCCTCCGTCGCCACCGCCTTCGCCCGCGCCGGGATGCCGTGGGACGACGCGCAGGTCGTCGTCGCGCACCCGCGCACCCTGCGCCGCGCGGTCAACGTCATCCGTGCCCACCACAAGGTCGCCGTGCTCACGTCCCCCGGCGCGGGGCCGGCCGAACTGGCCCTCCTCCTCGACGGCGTGCACCGCACCTTCGTCATCTGTGAGGAGCTCGGCACCGCGCGGGAGCGCGTCACCGTACTCACCTCGGACAAGACCGCCGACCACACGTGGCGCGACCCCAACGTCGTCATCGTCGTCGGCGGCGGTCCCGAGGCCACCGTCAACGGCGCCTGGATCGCGGGACGCCGCCCCGCCCAGCGCGAGGACGTCAGGGGCTGGGCGCTGCCCGACGCCTCCTACGGCGGTGCGGGGGACGGCGGGGAGGGCGAGTCCCCGGGCCTGCGCGCCGCCCAGCTCGCGCGCCTCGGACCGCGCACCGGTGACCTGGTCTGGGACATCGGGTGTGGCAGCGGTGCCCTGGCCGTCGAGGCGGCCCGCTTCGGCGCCGCCGTGCTCGCCGTCGACAGCGACCCCGACGCCTGCGCGCGCACGGCTGCGGCGGCCCGCACCTTCCAGGTCGCCGTCCAGGTCGTCCGCGGTTCGGCCCCGCACGTCCTGGAGAGCCTGCCCGAGCCCGATGTCGTGCGGATAGGCGGCGGGGGCGTGCCGGTGGCCATCGCGGTCGCCGACCGGCGGCCGGAACGTATCGTCACCCATGCCTCGAACCGGGACGAGGCGGAAGCCCTGGGGGCGGCACTCACGGAGAACGGATACACGGTCGAGTGCGCGCTGCTCCAGTCCGTCGAACTGGACACCTCCGCCTGGACGGAGCGCGAACGCTCCGTCGTGTTCCTGCTCGCCGCGGTGCGTTCCGACCTCGCCCCCTGAACGTTCGCGGCGGTACGCGGGGTAGGCTGACCGATTGTTGTACCGCGCCCGGGTGTTCGATCATTCGTTCGTCAATGTCCGGAAAAGTGGACCGTATTGGTCCGCGATGTGGTACAGCGCAACCGGGGGACGCGCAACGTGGCGCAGTCCACAGCGAGCCGAGGCGAAACTGTCTGTCGCGGCGGTGATCGCCCGCGAGAATATGTAGCTCCGCGCGCGTTTCGTGCCGCGCGGCGAGCCCGCTCGTTCTTGTTGACGAGCGCCGGCGTGCCGTGGTTCGGGCATCCCGGGCGAAGGGCGAAGGAGCACTGACGATGGGCGAGGGGTACGCATGACTGACACCGGCCAGATCCCGGGCGAGGGACTGCCGGAGAACGCAGGCATGGTGGAGCAGCCGGGCGTACCCGCCCCGGACGCCTACACCTACCTCGAACCCTCCGAGCAAACTCCCGAGGACGACGACCTCCTCCTGATGCCCGCGGCGCAGGGCGCGTGGAGCGACGCCCCGGCCACCGGACAGTACGAGAACGTCGTGCCGCAGCAGTTCCCGGCGCAGGGCGGCCGGGCCAACGGCACGCACCCGTCCGGTGCCGCGGAGGTCAACGGCGTACGCATCCCGGCGCACCAGCCGGTTCAGGTCCCCGTCGCCGCCTCGCCGGTCCGGCGTCCCCTGCACCGCGGCCCCTCGTCCACCGAAGCACCCTCCTACGGGGGCGCCACCGGAGTGGTCCGCTCGCTCGCGGACCGCGGACCGGCCGGTGCTCCGCAGGCCGCGGCCCCGGTACGGCACGCCGGGCCGCCCACGACGGGCCCCGAGTACTTCGACGTCCCCGCGGACGACGCCGCCCTGCTGCCCGGCCCGCAGCTGGGGGAGATCCCGCCGCAGGGCGCTCCCGCGTGGGGTGCGCCGGAGCCGGTCGCGACGCCCGAGGTCATGCCCGAGCCGGTCGCGGCCCCCGTCGACTCCTCCGCACCGGAGGCTCCGGCGACGCCCGAGGCCGTCCCGGCGGAGCCGGTCGTCCCCGTTGCGTCCGCTCCTCCCGTCGAACCGGCTCCCGTCACCGGCACGGCGGTCACCGCGCAGCCCGCCGAGCCGGCGCTGTCCGCCCCGCCGGCGGAGGCCCCCGGCCAGGACACCGCAGCCGTGGTCACGCCCTTCGACGCCCCGGTGGAAGCCGCTCCGGCAGAAACGGCCGCCCCCGAGCCCGTCGCGACGCCGGAGCCCCCTGCCGAGGAGCCTCCCGCGGAGGCCCTGTCCGAGGTTCCGGCCGAGGTCACGGAGGCCGCCCCGGTCGCCCAGCCCGCCCCCGTCGACGCTCCGCCCGCTGTCGCGGCCGAGGCGCCGGATGCGCCCGCCGAGCCCGAGCCGGCCGCCGTCGCCGCGCCGGAACCCGTTGCCGCCGAGGCACCGGCCGCTGCTGAGCCCGTACCGGCTGCGGCCTCCGAGGCACCCGAGGCGGCAGCCGTCCAGGAACCCGAGCCCGTGGCCGTCGTGGAGCCCGAGCCGGCGCCGGTGGCCGAGATCCAGACAGGTTTCCAGGACTTCACCGAGCCGGAGCCCGGCACCGGGCCCGAGATCATCGAGACACCCGAGGCGCAGGCGGACGTCAGCCCGGCCCCGGCCGAGGCCCCGGTGGCGGCCTACGTGCCCGAGATCCCCCTGCTCGCCGATCTGCCCGCGCCACCCGTGCCCACCGAGGAGCCCCCGGCTGTCGAGGAGACGCCGTCGGCCGGAGCGCCCGTGCCCGCCGAGGAGCCCGCGACTGCAGGAGCGCCCGCGGCCGCCGAGGAGCCCGTGACGGCCGAGGTGCCCGAGGCGCCGGAAGCGGCCGAGCCCGTCGAGGCGGCGCCCGCCACCGCGCCCGCACCCGGCTACGACGACGCCGAACGCGAGGCCGTCCTGCGCGTCATGCGTGAGCGGCGCGACATCCGCAACGGCTTCCGCAGCGACCCCGTCCCGCACGAGGTCCTCCTCCGCGTCCTGGAGGCGGCGCACACCGCGCCCAGCGTCGGCCACTCGCAGCCCTGGGACTTCGTCGTCATCCGCTCCGCCGAGACGCGCCGATCCATGCACGAACTGGCGCAGCGCCAGCGGGAGGCCTACGCCAAGTCGCTCCCCAAGGCCCGGGCCAAGCAGTTCAAGGAGCTGAAGATCGAGGCGATCCTCGACACACCCGTGAACATCGTCGTCACCGCGGATCCCACCCGCGGCGGCCGCCACACCCTCGGCCGGCACACGCAGCCGCAGATGGCGCCGTACTCGTCGGCGCTCGCCGTGGAGAACCTGTGGCTCGCCGCCCGTGCCGAGGGCCTCGGCGTCGGCTGGGTCAGCTTCTTCGACGAGCGGGAGATGGTCCGAGCCCTCGGCCTGCCCGAGCACCTCGAAGTCGTCGCGTACCTCTGTGTCGGCTACGTCGACGAGTTCCCCGAGGAGCCCGAGCTGATGCAGGCGGGCTGGTCCAAGCGCCGCCCGCTGTCCTGGGTCGTCCACGAGGAGACGTACGGCCGCCGCGCCCTGCCCGGCGAGGAGCCGCACGACCTGCTGCAGGAGACCATCGCCGGGATCCGCCCGCTCGACGCCAAGGCCCTCGGGGAGGCGTGGGAACGCCAGAAGAGGATGACGAAGCCGGCCGGGGCGCTCGGCATGCTGGAGATCATCTCCGCTCAGCTGTCCGGCCTCTCCCGGTTGTGCCCGCCGCCCGTCCCCGAGCCGGCCGCCGTCGCGATCTTCGCCGGTGACCACGGGGTGCACGCCCAGGGCGTCACCGCGTGGCCGCAGGAGGTCACCGGCCAGATGGTCGCCAACTTCCTGGGTGGCGGGGCGGTCTGCAACGCCTTCGCCGCGCAGGTCGGCGCCGAGGTCTGCGTCGTCGACGTCGGCGTCGCGGCCGAACTCCCCGCCACGCCTGGTCTGCTGCCCCGGAAGGTCCGTCCCGGGACGGCCGACTTCACCACCGGCCCGGCGCTGACCCGCGAAGAGGTGCTCGCGGCGATCGAGGTGGGCATCGAGACCGCCCGCGACCTGGTGGCGGCCGGCAACAAGGGCCTCCTCACCGGTGAGATGGGCATCGCCAACACCACCGCCTCGGCGGCGCTGATCTGCGTCTACACCGGCATGGATCCGGCCGAGGTGACCGGCCGGGGCACCGGGATCAACGACGAGATGCACGCCCGCAAGGTGGACGTCGTCCGCAGGGGCCTGGAGCTGCACCAGCCCGATCCCACCGACCCCATCGGCGTGCTCGCCGCGATCGGCGGTCTGGAGCACGCCGCGATGGTGGGCTTCCTGCTGGGCGGCGCCTCACTCCGTACGCCGGTGATCCTCGACGGCGTGAGCGCCGGCGCGGCCGCCCTGGTCGCCCGGGCGATCGCCCCCGAGGCGCTCGCGGCGTGCATCGCGGGCCACCGCAGCGCGGAACCGGGTCACGTCGCGGCCCTCAACAAACTGGGCCTGCGCCCGCTGGTCGACCTGGACCTGCGCCTCGGCGAGGGCACCGGCGCCCTGCTGGCGCTCCCCATCGTGCAGAGCGCGGCGCGCGCGATGCACGAGGTGGCCACGTTCGACTCCGCGGGCGTCACCGAGAAGTAGGCACCCTCCGTGCCAGGGCGGGCCGGACCGGCCCGCCCTCGCACACGCCCGCCGGCAGGCGGCCCGACAGGGCTGCCCGGTGGGCGGGACCTCCGCGTCCGCCGCCACCGGCCCGGCGCTGACGCGTGAACCCGGACCCGCCCCGAATCCCGCGCACGGACCGGCGCAGCGGTATCCGGCACAGGGCGAACCGGCGCCCCTTCCCCGCGGAGGGGCCGCGGTGGTGCGGGCCACCGCCGCCGCACAGGGCCCCGCCGTCACCACCCCGTATCGTGGTCCCACGCGCCACCGCCCCACTCAGCCCACGTCACAGCCGCTCCACCGCCGCAGCGGCCCGCAGCACACCGCACCTGCACGAGGAGCCCGCACGACCATGGCCGAGCACGACGATCACCCTGCCTACCCCGTCGGTCTGCGCCTGAACGGGCGCCGTGTCGTCGTCGTCGGCGGCGGCCAGGTCGCGCAGCGCCGGCTGCCCGCGCTGATCGCTGCCGGGGCCGACATCACCCTGGTCTCCCCGTCCGCCACCGCCTCCGTCGAGGCGATGGCCGACGCGGGCGAGATCCGCTGGGAGCGCCGCAGGTATCAGGACGGCGACCTCACAGACACCTGGTACGCCCTCGTGGCGTCCTCCGACGCCGTCGCCAACGACGCCGCGTCCGCCGAGGCCGAACGCACCCGCACCTGGTGCGTCCGGAGCGACGACGCGGAAGCCGCCACCGCCTGGACGCCCGCCACCGGCCGCAGCGAGGGCATCACGGTCGCCGTGCTCACCACCACCTCGGAAGGCCGAGACCCCCGGCACTCCGCCGCGGTCCGCGACGCGATCGTGGAGGGCCTGCGCGACGGCACGCTCGCCGCGCCACACCACCGCACCCGCGCCCCCGGCGTCGCGCTCGTGGGCGGCGGACCCGGCGACCCCGACCTCATCACCGTCCGCGGCCGCCGCCTCCTCGCCGAGGCCGACGTGGTCATCGCCGACCGGCTCGGCCCCCGTGACCTCCTCGACGAGCTTCCGCCGCACGTCGAGGTGATCGACGCCGCGAAGATCCCCTACGGCCGCTACATGGCGCAGGAAGCGATCAACCAGGCACTGATAGACCACGCCAAGGCCGGGAAGTCCGTCGTCCGCCTCAAGGGCGGCGACCCGTTCGTCTTCGGCCGAGGCATGGAGGAGGCCCAGGCGCTGGCGGCCGAGGGCATCGCCTGCACCGTCGTCCCCGGGATCTCCAGCTCGATCTCCGTGCCGGGTGCGGCCGGTATCCCCGTGACCCATCGCGGTGTGGCGCACGAGTTCACCGTGGTCAGCGGTCACGTGGCGCCGGAGGACCCCCGCTCCCTCGTCGACTGGCAGGCCCTCGCGCAACTGCGGGGCACCCTGGTCCTCCTGATGGCCGTCGACAAGATCGGCGCCATCGCCCGCGCCCTCATAGCCCACGGCAAGTCCCCCGACACCCCGGTGGCGCTGGTCCAGGAAGGCACCACCGCGGCGCAGCGCAGGGTCGACGCCACCCTCGCGACCGTCGGGGAGAGGGCCGTCGCCGAGGAGGTGCGGCCCCCCGCCGTCATCGTCATCGGTGACGTGGTCGCCGTCGGCACGGAACCGGCCGGGAAGCTCGAAGGCTGACCCGGCCGCTTCCCACCCGACGGCCGCACTCCCACCCCACCCGACAAGGCAGTTGCACCCCGTGGCAGAACTCATCACCATCGACGACCCGGACGACCCGCGTCTCGGCGACTACACCGGCCTGACCGACGTCGAACTCCGGCGCCGGCGGGAACCGGCCGAGGGTCTCTTCATCGCCGAGGGCGAGAAGGTGATCCGGCGCGCCGCGAACGCCGGGTACGAGATGCGGTCCATGATGCTCTCCGCCAAGTGGACCGAAGTCATGCGTGACGTGATCGACGAGGCGACAGCACCCGTATACGCCGTCACACCCGAGCTCGCGGAGCGCGTCACCGGCTACCACGTGCACCGCGGGGCCCTCGCGTCCATGCGGCGCAGGCCGCCGGCCGACGCCGGGACCCTGCTGGCCCCGGAGGAGGGCGACGTGCGGAGGGTCGCCGTGTTCGAGGACATCGTCGACCACGCCAACGTCGGGGCCGCCTTCCGCAACGCGGCGGCACTCGGCGTGGACGCCGTCCTGCTGACCCCACGCTGTGCCGACCCGCTCTACCGGCGGGCGGTGAAGGTCTCGATGGGGTCCGTCTTCCACGTCCCGTGGACCCGTCTGACCTCGTGGCCCGACGACATCGGTCTGCTGCGCGAGGCCGGGTTCACCACGGCCGCGCTGTGCCTCAGCGACCGGTCGATCACCCTGGACGAACTCGTCGCGCAGCGACACGAGCGGCTGGCGCTCGTCTTCGGCACGGAGGGCGACGGCCTCACCGCCGAGGCCCTCGCGGCGGCCGACGCCCATGTACGGATTCCGATGGACGCCGGGGTCGACTCGCTCAACGTCGCCGCGGCCTCAGCGGTCGCCTTCTACGCGACCCGGGTCGCGCCGTCCTGACCGGGTGACGGCCCGGCCCGTCAGGGCCCGCCCGGCGACTGAGCGGTGACCCCGTCGTACGGGTGCGACCGCGGTGCCTGCAGTCCCCGGGCGGGCCCCTGACAGCCCTGCGCCGCCGCGATCCCCAGGGCCACGAGCAGCGTCACCACGACGAAGACGACCAGGCGCTGACGCAGCAGCCGGGGGTTGGCCGGACGCCGCTTCCCGCTCTTCCCGGCGGAGGTCGTCCGGACCCCGGGGCGGGTGCCCGGCCTGCCGTTCGTGGCCTTCTGTGCCTGCGGGTGCTGACCGGAGCGTGCGGCCCCCCGGGCGGCCCGCGAGGGTGAACCGTCCGTACGGGGAGCCCCCGAGCGCGACGACGTGGGACGCCGTCCCTGGGAACGCGGTGCGGGCGCTCCGCCACCGCCGGCACGCCGGGTCGCCTGCTCGGTGTAGGGGCCTTCCAGCCGGCCCGTCGGACGGTCGAGTTCCTGGTCGCTCCGCTGCGCGGGCGGCCGCCGCTCCTGCAGTCCCTGCGCCTCGCGCGCCGCGATCTCCTTGAGCCGCATGGAAAGCTGCAGGGTGCTCGGCCGCTCCTCCGGGTCCTTCGCCAGACAGGCGCGTACGAGCGGGGCGAGCGCGTCGTGGACGTCGAGCAGATGGGGCTCCTCGTGCACCACGCGGTACAGCATGACTTCGGAACTGCCGTGTCCGAAGGGGGAGTCGGCCATGGCCGCGTACGCGAGCGTCGCACCGAGGGAGAACACGTCCGTCGCGGGTGTCACCGCCGCGCCGCGCACCTGCTCGGGTGCCAGGAAGCCCGGAGAACCGACGGCCGTACCGACGTGGGTCAGTGTGCTGGCGCCGGTCGACCAGGCGATGCCGAAGTCGATGATGCGGGGGCCCTTGGGGGAGAGGAGGATGTTCGACGGCTTCAGGTCCCGGTGGACGACGCCGGCCTCGTGCACCGCGACCAGCCCTTCCGAGAGTGCGGCGCCGATCGCGGCCACCTCGGCCGCCGAGAGCGGGCCCTCCTCGGCGACCTTGTCGTGCAGCGAGGGGCCGGGCACGTACTGCGTCGCGAACCAGGGCCGGTCGGCCTCCAGGTCGGCGGCCACCAGCCGGGCCGTGCAGCCCCCGCGGATCCGCCGCGCGGCGGACACCTCACGCGCGAAGCGGGAACGGAACTCCTGATCCTCCGCCAGGTCCGGCCTGATCACCTTGAGCGCCACCCGCTGGCCCCGGCGGTCCGAACCCAGGTAGACGACGCCCATACCGCCCGCGCCGAGCCGTCGGTGCAGCCTGAACGAGCCGACGACACGCGGGTCCTCGCGCCGGAGCCGCATCATCGCCATCGTCTGCCCATCCCCGCTGCCTGGTCCGCCTGACGAGGCACAGCTTACGTACCCCCGGCGCGGGGCGCTCAGAGGCCGCGCCCTCGCCGTCCCATCGATTGTCAGTGCCCGGTGAGAGAATTGAGCAGCGGTCAGAGAGCCGGAGATCCAGGCTCACCGGCCCGTGCGAGATCTCAAAAGACCGTCGCAGAAGGGGGATTGGATCAATGAAGGGCGATCGAGTGGAAATAGTCGTGGACGCGGGTGACACGACCAGGACGTACGAAGTGGTGGCCTCCAGGGCAGGCCGCCGAGTGGAGACAGCGGTCCGCCGGGGTGTGGTGGAAGTGAGTGAAGTCACCCGAAGTGGATCAGTTGTCCGTACCGCCCGCTTCATGGCGACCCGGGTGCTCGCCCTGGTCGAACAGCCGGTCCCCCGGGAGGACGCCTCCGAGCGCCCTCCCCAGGACGACCCCGGGGCGTAGAACCCCCTCGCCGGCCGGGACAGCCCTCAGGTGGAGAGTCCGGCGGTTCGGGCCCGGTCTCCACCCAGGGGAGTACGCGCGGGGTGGCCGGCTCATCCTCCGGGAGGCCCGTCATTCGGTACGCGGGCATGACGCCGGGCCGACTCCGCGTCCCTACTGTTGACGTTATGAGGCGGGCGCGGAACTCGGTCCCCGAGGCCATACGCCCGCCGCTCCGACAGGCCAGGAGAGGAACCATGGCGGATACGGCTGCGCGGACCATGAGCCGCACGCAAGGACGCAGGGCGTACGCCTCGTTCGGCGCACGCCCGTCCGGGACGCGCCACCCGCTGGTGGCGACGGCCATGGTTCTTCCTCTGGCGGCCCTGCTCGTGGTCGTCTTCGGCGGCTGGGACGCGGTGGTCACACAGGCGTCGTCCGTGGGCGTGATGCTGGGGCGCTGAGCGGCGCCCCGGGTCCGGAAGAGCGGTCCGGACCGGGACATCCGGCCAACAGCCCCGTGGGGACGGGGGTGCGGCGGACGGCAGCGTTTGTCCGGCCAGCTGGGGAGCTGGCCGGACATCGCGCTGTCCGGGGCCGTTCTCCGCCCCGTACGATCGGCGCCGGGAACGGCCGTCCGGCCGGGCCGATCAGCGCCGTGGAGCCGAGCCGATGACCACCACCCCCGTCGTGCACGCACTGGGCGACCTCGCGCACGGCAGAGCGCACGCGGCCGCCGCCCTCTGCGCATGCCCTCCGCCCGAGGTGCTCGCCGACCGCCCCGACGGGACGGTGGTCCGCAGCGGGCCGGTCGTCGCCAAGGCCCACGCCCCCGACACGGAGACGCCCGCACTCACGGCCCGCCTGGCCCTCGCCGCTTGTCCGGGGCTGTCCGGCACCCTGCTTCCGCCCCTTCCCTCTCCGGACGGGGCGCCCCGCACCGTCGTGGGCCGGGCCGTCAGCCTCTGGCCGTACGGCGAGCCCGTCGACCCGGCCGATCCCGACGCGGCCCCCTGGGAGGAGGCCGCCGCCCTGCTGGCGCGGCTGCACCGCACCCCGCCGCCGCACGCTCTTCCGCCGATGCGCGGGCCGGTGAAGGCCGCCCGGGCGGTCGCCCGGATGTGTGAGGCCCGGCCCGCGGGCCCGGGCCTCGCCGGCGTCCTCGCCGCCTGGCAGGGGCTTCCTGGCTGGGCCCGCGGAGAGGGCCCGCCGCCGGAGCACCGGGACGGGTTCCTCTGCCACGGCGACCTGCACCTCGGACAGCTCGTCCGGCATCCCGCCCTGCCCGGCGCGTGGCTGCTGATCGACATCGACGACGCGGGCCTCGGGGACCCCGCCTGGGACCTCGCCCGGCCCGCCGCCTGGTACGCGGCCGGACTGCTGGCGCCGGAGGTGTGGCTGCGCTTCCTGGGCGCGTACCGGGCCGCAGGGGGGCCTGCCGTGCGGGCCGACGGGGACCCGTGGCCCGAACTGGACGTCGTGGCACGGGCGCTCACGGTGCAGACGGCCGCCCTCGCCCTCGCCAAGTCAGCGGCGGAGGAACGCCGTCCGGATGAGGTGGAACAGTTGATGATCGACGCATGTGTCCGTATTGCCTCCCTCCCGGCCGAGTTGGCCACCGAACACGCGTCGTAGGGTGAACCGATCGTTGCCGGGCATGCATTCCGGTGACGTCGTCACGACTGAGGAGCCGACCCGATGATCCAGTGCCCCAAGTGTCACGCCCAGATGCACACGTACAACCGCAACGGTGTCCAGATCGAGCAGTGCAGCGGCTGCCGCGGGATATTCCTCGACTACGGCGAGCTGGAGTCCCTGACGCGCCTGGAGTCGCAGTGGACGCAGCAGGCCCCGCCCCAGGCGCCCGCCCCGCAGGCCTACCCCGCGGCACCCGCTCCCGCCTGGGGTGCACCGCACCAGGGCGGGCACTACGGTCACCACCGTCAGAAGAGCTTCGGCCGGATGCTGTTCTCCTCCTGACCGGTCTGCCGAGCGGCCGTCGCCGCAGGGCGGGTCCGGGCCCGCGTGCCCGGACCCGCAGCGCACTCGGGGCCGCGTCTCCGTGACCGGCAACGCACGTGCGGCCGGGGGCCTGCGGGCCGGCATCGCTGCCCCAGGCCGCGTCCCCGGACCCGTATCGCACGATGGCCGAGGGGCACCCGGACCCGCCGTACACCTACGGGACGGAATGTCCCGGCCCGCATCGCATACGGTCGACGCACTTCCGTTCATGATCTAGTCATGGCCAGGACTGATGCCTAAAGTGCGGATCCATGAACTTCCTCGACAGGTCCCGAACTGTCGCGCCCCCGGGGTGGAGCCGCTGGCTCGTGCCACCCGCCGCGCTCGCCGTACACCTCTCCATCGGACAGGCCTACGCCTGGAGCGTGTTCAAGCCGCCGCTCGAATCCGCTCTCGGCCTCTCCGGCACGGCCAGCGCGCTCCCGTTCCAGCTGGGCATCGTGATGCTCGGTCTCTCCGCCGCCTTCGGCGGAACCCTGGTCGAACGCAACGGCCCGCGCTGGGCGATGGCCGTCTCGCTCGTCTGTTTCTCCACCGGCTTTCTCGTCGCCTCGCTCGGCGCGGCCACCGGGCAGTACTGGCTCGTCGTCCTCGGCTACGGCTTCATCGGTGGCATCGGCCTGGGCATCGGTTACATATCGCCGGTCTCCACCCTCATCAAGTGGTTCCCCGACCGGCCCGGCATGGCGACCGGCATCGCCATCATGGGCTTCGGCGGCGGCGCCCTCATAGCCTCGCCCTGGTCCACCGGGATGCTGGAGAGCTTCGGCACCGACCGCTCCGGCATCGCCACGGCCTTCCTCATCCACGGGGTCGTCTACGCGGCCTTCATGGCGCTGGGCGTCCTCCTCGTGCGGGTCCCTCCGGACGGCTGGCTGCCCGACGGCTGGGAACCGAAGCAGGAGACGCGCAGGCTCGTCACCAACGCCCAGGTCTCAGCCCGCAACGCGCTGCGCACCCCGCAGTTCTGGTGCCTGTGGGTGGTCCTGTGCATGAACGTCACCGCGGGCATCGGCATCCTGGAGAAGGCCGTGCCGATGATCCAGGACTTCTTCACGGGCACCACCGCGCCGGTGTCGGTCTCCGCCGCCGCCGGCTTCGTCGCCCTGCTCTCCCTGGCCAACATGGGAGGCCGCCTTCTGTGGTCCTCCACCTCGGACCTGATCGGCCGTAAGAACATGTACCGGGTCTACCTCGGCGTCGGCGCCCTCATGTACGTGGTGATCGCCCAGCTGGGCAACGACTCCAAGCCGCTCTTCATCTGCTGCGCCCTGGTGATCCTCTCCTTCTACGGCGGAGGTTTCGCGACCGCCCCGGCCTATCTGCGAGACCTCTTCGGCACCTACCAGGTCGGCGCCATCCACGGCCGGCTGCTGACCGCGTGGTCCACGGCGGGGGTGCTCGGCCCGCTCATCGTCAACCGGGTCGCGGACGCGGGGGAGCGGGCGGGACACAGCGGCCCCAGCCTCTACACGGCCTCCCTCACGATCATGATCGGGCTGCTGGTCGTCGGCTTCGTCGCCAACGAACTCATCCGCCCCGTCCACGTACGTTTCCACGAGATCCCGGAGGAGAGCCCCCGTGTCCACCAGCAGTCCTAAGCCGCTCATGGTGTTCGTCTGGCTCTGGGTCGCCGTTCCCTTCGGCTACGGGCTCTACGAGCTCGCCCGCAAGGCCACCCAGCTCTTCACCGGCTGACCGCCCGCGCATGACGAAAGCCCCGGTCGTCGAGACGACCGGGGCTTTCGGACGGTGCGCGATACTGGGATTGAACCAGTGACCTCTTCCGTGTCAGGGAAGCGCTCTCCCGCTGAGCTAATCGCGCAGGGTGACCCTGCGTGTACTGCGTGCGCGATACTGGGATTGAACCAGTGACCTCTTCCGTGTCAGGGAAGCGCTCTCCCGCTGAGCTAATCGCGCGGGGATCCTTGCGGACCAGTGGACGATACTGGGATTGAACCAGTGACCCCTTCCGTGTCAGGGAAGTGCTCTCCCGCTGAGCTAATCGTCCTTGGAGGTGGAGACGGGATTTGAACCCGTGTAGACGGCTTTGCAGGCCGTTGCCTCGCCTCTCGGCCACTCCACCAGGGATGGGGGTTCGGGAAGATCCCCCATCTTCTGCGAGCGGACGACCAGGTTCGAACTGGCGACCTCAACCTTGGCAAGGTTGCGCTCTACCAACTGAGCTACGTCCGCTTGTCTTTCCCGGCCCGCTTAACGCGTCCCGGCGACGTGTTGAACTCTAGCGGATTCCCGGGCCAGCACAAAAACGCGTTTGCGCAGCGTGCTGAGCCGCCACCGCCCCGCCGCAGGTCACCGCGCGCCGCCCTAGACTCGGTCGCGTGCACGAGCTCACCCCCCTGGCCCGCTTCGGTGGCCTTGTCGCCTCCGGTCTGCGGGATGTCACGAGCGACCCCGCGGCCCTTGAATCATCCGGTTTCTGGGCCGTATGTGCAGATTTCGAGGGCCGTCTCGTCTGCGCCCGCTTCGCCGATGTGAGAGCCGAGCAGGTCCCGCTGCCGGTGCCCGGAGCCTGGCGGGGCCCCGCCCCCGAGGACTGGACGTCCTCACTCGACGAGGACGCCTACGTGGCCGGCGTACGGCGGATCCGTGAACACATCGCGGCCGGCGCGGTCTACCAGGCCAACCTCTGCCGGGTCCTCTCCGCGCCGCTGCCCGACCCGCGTGCGGACGTCGACGCCCTCACCGCCCTGCTGGCCCGGGGCAACCCGGCGCCGTACGCCGGGACGATCCGGCTGCCAGGACACGGTGTCGAGATAGCCACCGCGTCGCCGGAGCTCTTCCTCTCCCGCGACGGCCGGGCCGTCGCATCCGGGCCGATCAAGGGCACCGGGCGCACCGAGGACGACCTGCTCGAGAAGGACCACGCGGAGAACGTGATGATCGTCGACCTGGTCCGCAACGACCTCGGCCAGGTCTGCGCGACGGGCAGCGTCGAGGTCCCGGACCTCTGTGTGGTCGAGAAGCATCCCGGGCTCGTCCACCTCGTCTCCACGGTGCGGGGACGCCTCGCCGACGGCGCGGGCTGGCCGGAACTGCTCGGCGCGGCGTTCCCGCCCGGGTCCGTCACCGGTGCGCCCAAGTCCAGCGCGCTGCGGATCATCGAGGCCCTGGAGACGTCGCCCCGCGGCCCCTACTGCGGAGCCGTCGGCTGGGTGGACGCCGATCGTGGGACCGCGGGTCTCGCCGTCGGTATACGGACCTTCTGGATCGACCGCACCGGCCCGGAACCCCTGCTCCGCTTCGGTACCGGGGCGGGCATCACCTGGGGGTCGGACCCGCGGCGCGAGTGGGCCGAGACCGAACTCAAGGCATCGCGCCTGCTCGCTGTAGCGTCGGGCGCCTACGAGGAGACTGGAAGGACCGCGTCATGAGGATTTGGGTCGACGGCGCTCTGAAGGACGCCGAGGACGCCCGGCTTTCCGTGCTCGACCACGGTCTGACCGTGGGGGACGGCATCTTCGAGACGGTCCGGGTGGCCGCGGGCCGGCCTTTCGCCCTCACCCGGCACCTCGACCGTCTGAGCCGCTCGGCCGGCGGTCTGGGGCTGACCGAGCCCGACCACGACGAGGTCCGCCGCGCGGTGGCCGCCGTCGTCGAGGGCAACCCCATGAAGCTCGGCCGGCTGCGGATCACGTACACCGGCGGCCTCTCCCCGCTCGGCTCCGACCGGGGGGACGCGGGCCCCACGCTGGTCGTCGCGATGGGGGAGACCACCCGGCGCCCCGACAGCACCGCGGTGGTGACCGTCCCCTGGACGCGCAACGAACGCGGCGCCGTGACCGGCCTGAAGACCACCTCGTACGCCGAGAACGTCGTCGCCCTCGCGCGCGCCCACGAGCAGGGTGCCTCCGAGGCCCTCTTCCCCAATACGGTGGGACGGCTCTGCGAGGGCACCGGCTCCAACGTCTTCGTCGTCCTCGACGGCCGCATCCACACGCCTCCCCTCGCATCGGGCTGCCTGGCCGGGATCACCAGGGCCCTGGTCCTGGAGTGGGCGGGCGCCCGCGAGACGGACCTCCCCCTCGACGTGCTGGAGGGGGCCGACGAGATCTTCCTGACCTCCACGCTGCGGGACATCCAGGCCGTGCACCGGATCGACGGGCGGGAGCTGCCGGCCGCCCCGGGGCCGGTGACCTCCAAGGCGATGCGGATCTTCGACGAGCGCGCCGCGGACGACCTCGACCCCTGAGCGGACCCCGGGGACCCCGCAGGGCTGCCGGGATCCCCGGATCCGGTTCCGTAAACGGGGTGACGGACCGTCGTCCAGCGGATAGAACACCCTGATGACCACGACCCTCCGGCCCGCCGGGCCGATCGAGCAAGGCGCCGACGGCGCACGGGCACGCACCTACGACGTGTGTGACAACGGGCGGCCCGTCGGCGCCGTCAGCATCGCCACCGACCCGGAGTTCGGGACGTCGGCGGGTGTCATCCACTCGCTGCGCGTCGACGAGGCCGCCCGGAGGCGGGGCCGCGGGACGATCGCCGCGCTCGCCGCCGAGGAGGTCCTGCGCGGCTGGGGGTGCACCCGGGTCCGTCTGGTGGTCCCCGCCGGCAACGGGGCCGCCCGGGGCCTGGCGGCCGTGCTCGGTTACACCGAACGCAGCCGCAACATGCTGAAGCCCCTCCGGCGGACGGCCCCCGCGCTGCCGGAGGGAGTCACCGGCCGCCCCATGACGGGGCCTGAATTCGCGGTGTGGGTTTCCAGCCAGGTCGAGTCGTACGCGCGAAGCTGGGTGGAGCGCGGGGTGACGGAGGAGCAGGCCCGGCACAAGTCGGAATCCGACCACGCCAGGCTTCTGCCGGCCGGTCTCGCCACCCCGGACATGTACATCCACGTCCTCGTGCGGGACCGGGAGACCCTCGGCCATGTCTGGGTCTCCCGCCACCGGCAGCCGGAGGGCGACGACATCGGCTACGTCTTCGACGTCGAGGTGCGCGAGGCCCACCGCGGGAGCGGTTACGGCAGGGCGCTGATGCACCTGGCGGAGGGCATCACCCTCGACGCGGGTCTCGGAAGCCTCGGCCTGCACGTCTTCACCTCGAACACGCCCGCGCTGCGGCTGTACGAGTCGCTCGGGTACGAGACGACCCGGTACAACCTGGCCAAGGCACTCTGACGGGCGCGGGCCCCAGCGTCAGTCCCGGCCGGCGAGCAGGCGGTCGGCGATCTCCTCGATCCGCTCGCGCAGCCCCTCCTGGCTCTTTCCGCCGTCGAGCCGTTCGTCGCCGATCACATAGGTCGGGGTCCCGGTGACACCGATGGCCTTGCCCTCGGCCTGGTCCGCGTCGACGATCAGCAGGTGGCGCCCGTCGATCAGTGCGGTGTCGAACTCCTCGGCGTCCAGGCCGAGTTCGTCCGCAACCCCGAGCAGAAGGGGCTCCCCGGCAGTGGCGAGTTCGGCGGTCCTGGCGAGTACGGCCTCGACGTACGGCCACCCCTTGCCCTGCACGACGGCCTCCTCGGCGGCCTGCGCCGCCGCGTACGCGTGCCTGTGCTTCTCCAGCGGGAAGTGGCGAAGACGGATCGCCATCCGGTCGCCGTAGCGTGCGCGCAGGGCGTGGATGTCGGCGAGGGCCTGATGGCAGTCGGGGCACTCGAGCTCGCACCAGACATCGAGGATGATGGGTGCTGCGAAGGGGGAATCGCTCATGCGGGCAGTCTTCCAGGCCGGGGCGGAGCTTCCCAATCGGGACCTGAGGAGGAGCGCGGCCCTGAAATGTCCCCGATGTGGCCCCGGGCCGTGGCCCCACCGCCCGGGGCCGGTGCAGGATGGAAGAGACGTTTCCCGAGGGCTGGAGGCCACGATGCTTGCCGAGACCATCTGTTCCGCGGCGTCGGCGGCCGGGCTCGGCATCGCCGCGATCACGGCGTACCGGAAGAGGTTCCTGACGGCCATGCGGATCGCCGCGTACGCCCTGGTGCCGGTGGGGCTGGTGCTGACGGGGGTCATCGACTGGCTGACGGACGTCGTCTTCAAGCCGAGTGTCTGGCTCGGCTTCGGTCTGCTGGCCCTGGCCTGGCTGCTTTTCATGGTCACCCGCGCCGTGGAGCGCCGGGGCGGCCGGACCCGCAAGGAGCGCAAGGCCGCGAAGGCCGCTTCGGAGAACGGAGCGGTCGCCCCCGCAGCCTCCGCGCCCTCGCTGACGTCCGGTGGTGGAGCGACCGCGTCCGGGACGCGGGACCGGTCGAAGAGAAAGCCGGAGCAGGGATCCGGCGAGGACTTCAGCGACATCGAGGCGATCCTCAAGAAGCACGGCCTCTGACGGGTGGCCCGGCCCACGCCGGAGCAGGTCGAGGCCCAAGTCCCTCAAGAGAGTGTGAATCGATTCATGCCCACGTCGGTCGTCGGCGAGCGTTCCCCGCGTCGGTATATTCGGGTCTTGCCGCGATGCTCGTTGCCGTGGCGAGCGGATCTTGACGGTGTCCCGGGATGCGGTTAGCGTCCCGAGTCGAATTGAAACAATTCAATCCGTGGATGTCGTGGCTCTGCCGAGCGGCGGACCTGTCGGACGTCTGTCGGTGCACCGGGGAAACGGCACACCAGGAAACGGCGCCGCTGTGCGGCGGCGATACGCATCAGTGGGGCAGGGCAAGTGGGGCGTGTGGCAGGGATCAAGGACGTGGCCCGGCAGGCCGGAGTCTCGGTCGGCACGGTTTCCAACGTGATCAACCGTCCCGAGGCGGTGCTGCCCGACACCCGCGCGCGGGTGCTCGCGGCCATCGAGGAGCTCGGTTACGTGCGCAGTGAGTCGGCCAGGCAGCTCAGGGCCGGCCGCAGCCGCATCATGGCGCTCCTGGTGCTGGACATGGGCAACCCGTTCTTCGTCGACATCGCCCGGGGCGCCGAGCGTGCTGCGCGGGACGCCGGTCTCGGCGTGATGGTGTGCAACAGCGGCCAGAGCCCGGAGGAAGAGGCCGAGTACCTCGGCCTCTTCGCCGAACAGCGGGTGTGCGGAGTCCTGGTCACACCGGCGGACGCCACCGGCGGCAATCTGGAGGCCTTCGCCCGCCACCGGATCCCCTACGTGCTGGTCGACCGGGTGGCGTCGTCGACCGACACCTGTGCCGTTTCCGTCGACGACGTGCGCGGGGGTGTGCTGGCCGTCGGGCACCTCGTCTCGGCCGGTCACCGGTCGGTCGCGTACGTCAGCGGACCGGGCGACCTGCATCAGATCAGGGACCGCCGCGAGGGAGCCCTCGCTGCCCTCGCGGAGGCCGGACTCGGCCCCGAAGCCCTCGTGGAGATCCCCTCCGACCGCCTCGACGTGGCGGCCGGGCGGGACGCGGGGGCAAGGCTTCTCGGGCTCGTGCCGCGGCCGACCGCCGTGTTCTGCGCCAACGACCTGCTCGCGCTCGGCGTCCTGCAGGCGCTGTATGCCGCCGGTGTGCGGGTGCCGCAGGACGTGGCCATCGTCGGATACGACGACATCGAGTTCGCCGCGGCCGCCGCCGTGCCGCTCACCTCCGTCAGGCAGCCCGCCATGCTCATGGGAAGGATGGCTGCCGAACTCCTCCTGGAGGAGGCGGACGACGGCGACGGCAGCCACCGGCACCGCAGCGTGGTGCTCCAGCCCGAGCTCGTGGTCCGCGCTTCCAGTGCCGCTCCGCGCTGACGGTCGCGCGGCTGTGCGCCGGCGGAGGAGTGGGTGCGGTGCGGGGTGCGAATACGTGACGGGCTTTCGGACGGGAGAGCGAGACCCGTTCATCCTGGAGTGGGCGAACTTCCCCTGAAGGATGCCCTGTTGACGTATGCAGCGCCGCTCTGCGTCATGATCGCTACGAGATGGTGGACACAGCCCGGGGCGAAGCCCCCGCACCCAGTGCCGAAGAGCCGCGTGGATGTCTCTTCGCGCTTTCCCAGCCGCCCCTGATGATCTTCCTGACGGTGGTCGGCGGCCTGTTGCTGATGGCCGCCCTGCACGACCTCTTACTGCTGTGAGCGGCCGCCGGGCGATCCGCCCCGGGCTCCGTCCGGCACCTCGGCCCGCCGGGGCACGTGGCGCGGGAGTACGGTCAGCCCGCCGCTTCCCGGCGGCGGGCCCGGTAGGCGGCGACGTGGAGCCGGTTGCCGCAGGTGCGGCTCGAGCAGTAGCGGCGGGAGCGGTTGCGCGAGAGGTCGACGAAGGCGTCCCGGCAGTCCGGCGCCTCGCAGCGGCGCAGCCGTTCCTGCTCGCCCGCCACGACGATGAAGGCCAGCGCCATGCCGCAGTCGGCCGCGAGATGGTCCGAGACCGACGCGTCCGGTGCGAAGTAGTGGACGTGCCAGTCGTAGCCGTCGTGGTTCGTGAGCTGCGGTGTCGTGCCCGCGGCGGCCACCAGGCCGTTGACGAGCTCCGCAGCGGTCCGGGCGTCCGGCGCCGCGAATATCTCCGCGAACCTGGTCCGCACGTCCTGCACGGCCCGCAGGTCCTTGTCGCCGAGGGTCCCGACGCCGCTGATGTGGTGCCGTTGCGCGAAACCGTAGAGGGCGGGGACGTCGGCGAGCCCGTCGCCGGCACCGGCCTCCGGTGCGGTGTTCACCAGATCGACCACCGTCTCGAGGGCGATCCGGGTGTCGTGTGGGATCAGCACGCTTCGCTCCCTGGCCTCCGGCGGACGGGTGCCCACCGATGCGGGCTGACTCTACTGGCTCACAGGAAGGCTTCAGGGCCGGGTGTGGGCTTGCGTGGGAGAGCGGACGGTTTTCCTCGTCACGAGGGGCTCCGCCGGGGCCCTCTGCGCCTGCTGGTGGCCCTGGAGGCGGTCCGTGGGCCCCCCACCGCACCGGCGCCGCCGCCGCGGTGGGTTCCGCGGCGACGGCGCCGGTGTGAGGCGTATGCGGTTGTCCGCGCGACGCCGTCGCCCCGAGTCGGACGGCGTCCCGCAGCTCTCGGCCTGGCTCAGCTCTCGGCCAGGATGTGTGAGAGCTCCGTATCGAGGTCGAAGTGACGATGCTCGGTGCCGGGCGGAACCGCGGCGTCGGTCCTCTTCAGGAACGACTCCAGGGCCCTCGCCGGGGCCTCCAGCAGGGCTTCGCCCTCCGGGGAGCTCAGTGCGATGCAGACGACGCCTTGGCCGTGACTACGAGATGGCCAGACGCGGACGTCTCCGGTGCCGGTGGGCCGGTGCAGCCCCTCGGCAAGGAGGTCACGGGCGAAAACCCACTCGACCGTCTCCTCCGCTCCGGTGTGGAAGGTGGCGTGCACGGCATAGGGATCGGCCGTGTCATACCGCAGGCCCGCGGGTACAGGCAGTGAGGACTCGCTCGACACAACGAGGCGCAGGTGCAGCTCGCAGCTGACCGTGGTGTTCATAAGCGCCAGGGCCTTTCGCTCAGTGTGCGCTCGGGGATTCGCACGTCGGCGAAATCGACATGCCACCTACGGTGGCGTTGTAAACCCCTCTGACCTATTTGTGTCGCTTCGGGTCGCTCGTACAGCGGTGTGTAACTTTGAGTCATGCGTCCATTCCAGTGACGGAAGCGGGTCCGGTAGGTTGGGGCCCATGAACGCGGAGAGTGACGAGCGGGGAGCGGCCGCCGCGACGGTGGTCGCCGAGTCCGCTGCGGGGGACGGGCACACGACGGAGCGGGAGCTGGGGTCGCGGGCGCCCGGGTTCATCCGGGCCTCGAAGGTGCTGCACGTGAGCTGGCAGGTGGGGATCTTCGTCGTCGGCCTCGCTGTGGTCGGAGCGGGCATCGTGATGCTGCCGCTGCCGGGTCCCGGATGGCTGGTGATCTTCGGCGGCATGGCGATCTGGGCGACCGAGTTCGTGTGGGCGCAGCTGGTGCTGCGGTGGACCCGGCGCAAGGTCACCGAGGCTGCCCAGCGGGCCCTCGACCCCAAGGTGCGCAGGCGCAACATCATCCTGACCGCGGTGGGGCTCGTGATCATCGCCGTGCTGGTCGGGATCTACGTGTGGAAGTTCGGCATCGTGATGCCGTGGAAGATCGAGGAGTGACCGCGCAGTGGTCCGGGCGCACCGCTGACATGGGGTAATGTTTGCCGTGCGCCGGGGCGATTAGCTCAGTGGGAGAGCGCTTCGTTCACACCGAAGAGGTCACTGGTTCGAACCCAGTATCGCCCACCCGGAACCGATGGCCCGGAAGCTCAGGAGAGCTTCCGGGCCATCGGTCTTTCCGTTTGTTCGACGGCCGCTCGCGGTGGGTCCGCCCGGCGCGAGGGAGAGCCCGCAGAGCTCCCTCTCGCGCCGCCGTCCCATCCGTCACCGCATCCGGCCGAAGCTCTCCCTGACCCGGCGCGCGTCGCGCAGCCGCTGTTCGTACGTCGCACCCACGGCGAGCAGCAGCAGCCCGGCGAGCGCCGGGGGCGCCCAGCGGGGGAGCGCGTCGAACACCTGCACCACGTGCGGCGCGAGCTCGTGCAGCCCGTCCAGGGCCAGCACCGCACCGCCCAGCACCAGGGGTGCCTGCAGCCGCCCGCGCGCCCCGGCCAGGGTCACCGCCAGCGCGGCGATCCCCAGCAGCAGGGGCCGCAGCCAGTGCGGATCGGACCAGGCCACGACGAGACTCGGCACCAACGTCATGGACAGGGCGGGGCCGTAGGTCACCCAGGAGGAGGCGGCAGGGTCCCTGCGGCGGCGCAGGTGTCCCACCGCGAACGCCGCCACCGACACCGGCAGGGTGTATGCCTCCGGGTCCGACACCCCGGACGCCGCCAGCCGCACCCACGCCGCGGACACGAACAGGACTGCCGCGACGTACCCCGCCACGGGCCGGCGCTCCGGCCGCAGCGCCGTCGCGGCTGCCAGCACCCCGCACAGGCCGAGGATCAGCGCCAGGACCGGCGGCTCCGTCAGCGCGAGCCCGACGGCCGCTACCGCGCCGAAGGCACCGGCCGCCTCCACGGACGCCCCCGTCGCCGGCTGCCGCAGCCTTCCCCCGAGGAACACCGTCACCGCCGTCACCACCAGCAGGATCGGGGCCGTGTGCGGGGCACTCCAGCCCAGCGAGGCCCCCACCGCGGCGGCCACCGCGATCGCGGTCAGCACCGAACCGCAGGCGAGCAGCGACTGGACGGCCGGTACCCGGGACCTGGCCGCCCCCGCCGCGAGGAGCACCGTCAGGCTCCCGAAGACCGCGTAGGTCGCGGGTTCGGCCGCGAGGCCCAGCAGTCCGGTGCTTGCCGCACCCACCAGCGCGCACACGAGCCAGGTCACCGCGAGGACATCCGCCCGCCGCCGCACCGCGAGGGCCAGCAGCGACGCGGTCAGCGACAGCTCGGCGACCACGGCCACCCCGTACGGCATGTCCGTCACCGCGAGCAGCGCCAGGACCGACGCCCAGCCCAGGACCGATGCGGAGGCCCCCGCCGCCCGCCGGCCGCCCCTGGGGAGGGCCACGGGCCACCTGACGTGCAGCACGGCCGTCAGGACCGCGGCCGTGGCGAGCACCACCGGGACCGCTGCAGACGAAGGCCAGGGAGCCGGGAATCCGAGAGCGGCCCGGAAACCGTCCGGCGCCCCCGTCCAGATGTCCGTGAGAAGGGACACCGGCCCCAGGAGCGCGGCGACGACCACGGGCGACGCCCACAGCACCGCGGCGGCCACGACCGCGGCCGACGCCGTCAGGACACCCCGGAGCACCGGCCGCGGAACCGGGAGCCGGAGAGCCACCGCCGGACCGGCACCGCACACCAGGTACGCGACCACCGCCCAGTCCCACGGCAGCGGCGTACGCAGCACGCCGCCGACCGCGGCCACCACCGCCAGACCTGCGACGGCGCCTGCCGGCACCGCCGTGCCCCTCGGTGCGCGCCAGGCCCCCACCAGCGCGACCGCCGCACCGGCCAGCAGCAACGCACCCGCGCCCGCCGCCTCCACGGCGCCGTCGGACGTCACGGACAGCCCCAGGCCCAGCGCGAGTGCGATCGGTCCCGTGAGCCACGCGCCGACGCTCGCGGTGATCCGCACCGCCGTACCCCGGCCCCACAGGGCCACCGCGACGTCCGCCGCCGCCGTCACCGCGAGCGCCCAGCCGAAGCCCGTCGCGGACGCCCCCGCCGCCCACGCGGTCAGCACCAGCGGCAACTGCCCGGCCGCCACGGCCGAGGGGAGCGGTACCCGGAGGCGGCCGAGCAGGAGCCCGTACGCCGTCCACGCCGCGGCCAGCACCGCGGACGCGACCGCCGCGAAGGCGAGCCCGTCCGTGTCCGGCGCCGCCACGGCGTGCAGGGCGAACGCGTCCAGCGCCGTCAGCACGAGGGCGAGCGCGGCTACCGACTCCGCCGTCGCGGGCAGCCGGCGGCCCAGCAGCAGAGCGGGCGCCACCAAGGCTCCCGCGGTCACCGCCGCCAGCACGGCCGAACGGCCGGCGATCCCCATCTCGCCCCAGCTGAACAGGGTGAACGCGATCGCCGCGACGGTCAGCAGCAGCCCACCGAGGACCAGCAGCACGTTCTGGACACCGTGCGCGGGTGTGGCGGGCTGGGCGGAGGGCCGGGGAACGGGCCGGGCGGCAGGTGCCGGGAAGGCCGGCGGACCGGCCGGCGTGCGCAGCACGTTCACCAGCCAGGCCCGGCGGTTCAGCAGCTGCAGACGGCGGGCGTCCAGCCGGGCCAGTTCGTGATCGAGGAGGGCCAATTCCTCGGCGGGTGGCGGCACATGTGTCATGCAGGCGAGTGTGGCGGTGGCCACACCCGCGCACATGGGTCCGGATACTCAGTTCCGCCACTGAGTAGGAGTTTGAACCCGGGGTGCCGGGCCCTGTATGGTTCAACCCGTTCCCGGGCGATTAGCTCAGTGGGAGAGCGCTTCGTTCACACCGAAGAGGTCACTGGTTCGAAACCAGTATCGCCCACCCGGGAAGAGCCGGTCCGTCAGCATCACCGACGGACCGGCTTTCGCGTGCCGGGCCCGGTCAGGCCGCGGCCGGCAGCGCCGGACGCAGCGGCCAGGCCGGGTCCACCGTCTCAGGCGTACCGCTCTTCTCGAACCACGCCTGCAGACCCCGGGCCTGCGCCGCGTGCCACACCGCCTGGAGCGAGTGGACCTCGGCGGCCGACAGCCGCTCCAGCCGGGTGGAGAACCGCCGCCCCACCGCGCGGACCAGCTCCAGGGACGCCGCCGCGTCGGCGGCCGCGTCGTGCGCCCCGTCGAGCGTCACCCCGTACAGCTCGCAGAGGTCCTTCAGCGTACGGCGCCCCTTGCGGTAGCGGTCCAGATGCTTGTCCAGCACCCGCGGATCGAGCACGCACAGCGGCGCGTTGCCCAGATAGGCGGCCAGCGAGGAGGCGCGGTGACGCCTCAGCTCCCGGTCGAGCAGCGTCAGATCGAACGGCGCGTTCATCACGACCAGCGGCCGGCCCGTCGCGCACTGCTCGGCCAGGGACCTGGCTATCTCCTCGACCACCGGTGCGGGCCACCGGCCGTTGCGCTGGAGATGGTCGTCGGTCAGCCCGTGGATCCCGGTGGCGCCGGGCGGCACCGGGATCCCCGGATTGACCAGCCATCGTGTGACGCGCAGCCGCCCGCCGGCCGCGTCCTGGACGACCAGGGAGGCCGAGACGATCCGGTCCTCCTCGACATCCACGCCTGTCGTCTCGGTGTCAAAAGCCGCCAGCGGCCCCTCGAACCAATGCATCATCCCCGAACTCCTCGCACCGGCTTGGCAGATGGCGGGAATACTCCGCCCGATTCGGTGATACCCGCGCCCTATGCCTGATACGCCGTTTACGGCACCTCTCCTGCGGTGACAACACAAGTGACGGGCAAGGAAGTTGACCAGCCCGTCAGCGGAGACCGGGCAACCGGTCGGCACAGCCCGGAAGGCACGGAGCCATGGCGCTCGCGCAGCCGAACCCAGGGAGTCCCGCCCGCACCGAGGACCACGGGGGAAAGCCGCCGTCGCAACGGAACACACCACCGCTGCGCGGCACACTCGCCACCACCGCCTGCATGGAGACCCTCCAGGTGGGCTACCTCCACGCCGTGGCCGCCGCGGCGGGCTGCTCGCTCTCGCAGCCCTTCCCCGACAACGGCATCGACTGGCACGTCAGCCACGGCGCGCCCGACCACACCGTCGACGACGAAGTGACCGTCAAGGTGCAGCTCAAATGCACCTACCAGATCCCCCCGCACCCGCCCGGCGCCGCCTTCTCCTTCACCCTCGACAACGCACACCTGGTGAAACTCGCGCGCACGCCCGTGTCGGTGCACAAGATCCTGGTCGTGATGCTCGTCCCCCGCAGCCAGGACGACTGGCTGCGGGCCGGGCACGAACGGCTCGACCTGCGCCACTGCTGCTACTGGACGAATCTGGCCGGCCACCCGGTGACGGGCCGGTACAGGACCACTGTGCGCATCCCGACCTCGCGGATCTTCGACGACCGCGCACTCTGCGAGATCATGGCCCGGGTCGGGGCGGGAGGGAGACCCTGATGCACCGGTCGATGAACGAGCCCACCGGAGGAACGCCCCCGGCGGGCACGCGGACGCACCCGTACGCCGACGACCCGGACAGCCGCTCGCACGCGGACGGGCCCGGCCCCGTTCCGTACGCGGAAGCGGATCCCGGACCCGGACCCGACCCCGGGCAGGTCGACCCCGCCGTCCTCGGCGCCCTGCTGCTGCGGCACGGGTGGCGGCGGCGCGGAGGCGCTCAGGGACGCTACGGCCGTTGGACCCCGCCCGGCCCGGCGGCCTCCGGCACGAGTCTCCTCGTCCCGGACACCACCGGCTTCCCCGACAGCGTGGACCTGCTCGCCGAAGCGCTCACCGCCCTCACCCGCAGCGCCGATCCGTCGGCCCGGGAGATCCTCGTCGCGCTCACCGTGCCCAGTGACGAGATCCGCTGGTGGCGGGACGTGCCCGAAGGGACCCCGGGCGCCGCGGACTGGACCGGCGCGGACCAACTGTGCACGGCCGCACGGCAGATACTGCTCGCCGGGGCCCTGGCCGTGCGCGGCAGGGCCGGCTACCACGGCGCACGCCACCGCAGGAAGGCGCGGACGGCGCTCGACGGCACCCTCGTCGGGCCCGCCCCCGGAGGCCGCGGCCTCACCGCCTTCGTGCCCGTCGCCCGGGGCCGGGACGTCGCCGTACAGCTCTACGCGGCGCTGCACGCCACCCGGGAGGCGGTCGACTATCAGCGCGCCACCGGCGGGATGGAGGCCTTCGACGCGGGTGTGGCCGCCGGGGTCAGCCGCGAGCTGACCGAGGCGGTCGTGGCGCTGGTCAGGGGGGCCGAGGGTGCCGGGATCACCCTGGCCTGGTCGCCGGCCGCCGGGACCCCGCCGGGCTGCCCCCCGAGCCCCGAGCCCGTCGAGTTCTCACCCGGCGACCTGCCCGCGCTCCGCCTGGCAGGCGTCCGCTACCTCCGCGACGAGCCCGCCGTTCCCGTACGCATCACCGGAGCCGTCGTCCGGCTGCGGCGCCCGGGGCCACGCGGGCCCGGGGTCGTGCGCCTGCGGGTGCTCGCGGGAGCCGAGGTCGCGCACGTACGGATCGAACTCGACGAGGAGGCCTACCGGATCGCGGGCCACGCCCACCTGGTGGGACTGCCGCTGCGGGTGGAGGGCAGACTCGAGAACCGGGGCGGATTCCGCCGTCTGACGGGTGCCTCGCAGGTCGCGCCGGTGCACGTGGACGAAGCGGAGCGGGACCGGCTCATGAAGTCGCTCCACGGACATGTCGACTTCTTCGAGGAGGCCTGCTCGGCGGACGAGGAGTAGCCCCGGGTATCCCTTTCGCGTCGAGGGCCCCCGGCTCGGTACGATCGCTGTTGCGCGCGCAGAGGAAAGCGGCGTACCCCCTCAGTCAGGAGAGACCGGTGTCAGACGTCCGTGTGATCATCCAACGCGATTCCGAGCGGGAAGAGCACGTGGTGACGACGGGCACGACGGCCGCCGAACTCTTCCCCGGGCAGCGCACCGTCGTCGCCGCACGGGTCGACGGCGAACTCCGGGACCTGGCGTACGCGCTCAAGGACGGCGAGGTCGTCGAGCCCGTCGAGATCTCCTCCGAGGACGGCCTCGACATCCTTCGGCACTCCACCGCGCACGTGATGGCGCAGGCCGTGCAGGAGCTGCACCCCGAGGCCAAGCTGGGCATCGGCCCGCCGGTCAAGGGCGGCTTCTACTACGACTTCGACGTCGAGAAGCCGTTCACGCCCGAGGACCTCAAGGCCATCGAGAAGAAGATGCAGGAGATCCAGAAGCGGGGGCAGCGGTTCTCCCGCCGGGTCGTCAGCGACGAGGCCGCCCGCGAGGAGCTCGCGGACGAGCCGTACAAGCTGGAGCTCATCGGCATCAAGGGGTCCGCGTCCTCGGACGACGGCGCGGACGTCGAGGTGGGCGGCGCCGAGCTGACCATCTACGACAACATCGACGCGAAGACCGGCGAGCTGTGCTGGAAGGATCTGTGCCGTGGTCCGCACCTGCCGACCACCCGGTTCATCCCGGCGTTCAAGCTGATGCGGAACGCGGCGGCGTACTGGCGCGGCAGCGAGAAGAACCCCATGCTCCAGCGCATCTACGGCACCGCCTGGCCCACCAAGGACGAGCTCAAGGCGCACCTGGAGTTCCTGGAGGAGGCCGCCAAGCGCGACCACCGCAAGCTCGGCAACGAGCTGGACCTCTTCTCCTTCCCCGACGAGATCGGTCCCGGCCTCGCCGTCTTCCACCCCAAGGGCGGCGTCATCCGCCGGGCCATGGAGGACTACTCGCGGCGCCGCCACGAGGAGGAGGGCTACGAGTTCGTCTACAGCCCCCACGCGACCAAGGGCAAGCTCTTCGAGAAGTCCGGCCACCTGGACTGGTACGCCGACGGCATGTACCCGCCCATGCAGCTCGACGACGGGGTGGACTACTACCTCAAGCCGATGAACTGCCCCATGCACAACCTGATCTTCGACGCGCGCGGGCGCTCCTACCGTGAGCTCCCGCTGCGGCTGTTCGAGTTCGGCACGGTGTACCGCTACGAGAAGTCGGGTGTCGTCCACGGGCTGACCCGCTCGCGCGGTTTCACCCAGGACGACGCGCACATCTACTGCACCCGTGAGCAGATGGCCGAGGAGCTGGACCGGACGCTCACCTTCGTCCTGAACCTCCTGCGCGACTACGGCCTGACCGACTTCTACCTGGAGCTCTCCACCAAGGACCCGGAGAAGTACGTCGGCTCGGACGAGACCTGGGCGGAGGCCACCGAGACGCTGCGGCAGGTCGCCGAGAAGCAGGGACTCCCGCTGGTCCCGGACCCGGGCGGCGCCGCGTTCTACGGCCCGAAGATCTCGGTGCAGTGCAAGGACGCCATCGGCCGGACCTGGCAGATGTCGACCGTGCAGCTCGACTTCAACCTGCCGGAGCGCTTCGACCTGGAGTACACCGGCCCGGACGGCACCAAGCAGCGCCCGGTCATGATCCACCGTGCGCTGTTCGGTTCCATCGAGCGCTTCTTCGCGGTGCTGCTGGAGCACTACGCCGGGGCCTTCCCGGTCTGGCTCGCCCCGGTCCAGGCCGTCGGCATCCCGATCGGTGACGCCCACATCCCCTACCTGCAGGAGTTCGCCGCGAAGGCGCGCAAGCAGGGGCTGCGGGTGGACGTGGACTCCTCGTCCGACCGGATGCAGAAGAAGATCCGCAACCAGCAGAAGGCCAAGGTGCCCTTCATGATCATCGCTGGTGACGAGGACATGGCCAACGGTGCCGTCTCCTTCCGCTACCGCGACGGTTCGCAGGAGAACGGCATTCCGGTCGACGAGGCCATCGCCAAGATCGCGAAGGCCGTCGAGGACCGCGTCCAGGTCTGATCCGTGCCGAGAAGGGCCCCCGGAGAGCTACGCGCCCTCCGGGGGCCCCTTCTCGTCCTCCCGCTTGAAGACCTGCAGCAGCCACGACGAGAACGACCCCGTCACCGCGCCCAGCAGCGCCAGCCCGCACGCCATGAGGCCGACCGCGATGACCCGGCCGCCGAAGGTGACCGGAACCGCGTCGCCGTAGCCCACCGTGGTCAGCGTCGCGCACGCCCACCACACCGAGTCCCCGAACGTACGGATCGACGCCCCCGGCGCGTCGTGCTCCTGGTAGTAGACCGCGAGCGCCGCCGAGAAACCGAGCAGGACGGCCGTGAGACTCGCGTACGCCATCACCCGGGCGTACAGGCTCAGCCTGGGCTGTTCGCGTCGCTTCTGGACCGCTGTGTAGACCTGGACCATGCGCAGGGGCCGGAGCAGTGGCAGCAGCAGGACGATCGTGTCGAGCCAGTGGACGCGTACGAAATGCCTGCCCAGGCCGCTGAGCCGGAGCCTCGTCGCGTAGTCCGCGGCGAAGAGCAGCCAGGTCGCGCAGACCAGGGCGAGGGCGAGGTCGCGCAAAGGGCCCGCGTCGTGCGGGGCCAGGACGCGGACCGCGTAACCGATGAGGAAGAGCACGGCCGCGACGAAGAGCGGTACCTCCGTGCGCTGCTCCCATTCCAGGAGCCGTGGCGGGACGGTGGCCGGGGGGCGGTCGGTCATTGAGCCAGCATCCCGGTGCGCCCGCCGGGTCGGCCCCGGCGACACGCGCGGCGGGAGTGACGCAATATGCTGACGGGCATGACGAGTGAGCCGGAGCACCAGATCGGAGTGGGGACGCCCGACGCGTTCCAGCGCCTGTGGACGCCCCATCGGATGGCCTACATCCAGGGTGAGAACAAGCCGAGCGGGCCGGGGTCCGGGGACGGCTGTCCGTTCTGCGTGATCCCGTCGAAGTCGGACGAGGACGGGCTCATCGTCGCCCGCGGCGAGAAGGTCTACGCCGTGCTCAACCTGTACCCCTACAACGGCGGGCACCTCATGGTGGTGCCGTACCGGCACGTCGCCGACTACACGGAGCTGGACGGTGCCGAGACGGCCGAACTGGCCGACTTCACCAAACGGGCCATGGTCGCGCTGCGGGCGGCCTCGGGTGCTCACGGCTTCAACATCGGGATGAACCAGGGAGCCGAGGCAGGAGCGGGCATCGCCGCCCACCTGCACCAGCACGTGGTGCCCCGATGGGGCGGGGACACCAACTTCATGCCGGTCGTCGGGCACACCAAGGTGCTGCCTCAGCTGCTCGGGGACACCCGGACGATGCTGGCCGGCGTATGGCCGGCCGAGCTCCCGTCCGTCTGAGCACCGTCCGCACCCGGCGCCCCGAGGAGCTCACGCGTCGTAGACGTCGGCCTTCCTCGGGGCGGCGTCCTGGACCAGCCCGCTGAGGATCATGGAGCGGTTGTCGAAGCGCTCGGTCGCGACGCCGTGTTCCTTCAGGACCTTCTTCGCGGCGGAGTGCACGACGCGCAGGACGGGGGTGGCCGCCCGCATGGCGTCGTCGGCCATGAACCGGTGGCCCCACGGCTTGGCCGCCCAGGCATGACGCAGACCGAAGGGCTCGGGCAGGACGATCTTGCCGCCCAGGTAGTCGAGCAGCGGCGGATACCAGGTGAGCGGGGCACGCAGCGCGAGCCTGACCACCTCGTCCGCCTTGACGAGCGGGAGCGCGATCTTGCGGGTCTCCCAGAACCGGACGGCCTTCTTGACCGTCTTGGTCGGTGCCTCCGGCTTGCTGAGGAAGAGGGAGTGGACGGGGCCCAGGGCGTGCCCCGTGACCTCGATCCGCAGGGTCTCGTGCAGCACCGTGACCGTGATCAGCATCGTGATCACGAGCTGGCCGTCCCACAGGGTGAACTGGACGCCCAGGTAATGGCGGTCGCCGCTGCCGAACTGCTGGTGATTGCAGATCCGCTGTATCTCGTGGGGCTTGACCTGGAAGGTGGCGACGTCCTCGCCCGCGGGCCGGGACACCGAGTCCGCGTTCTCGCCGACGGGTGAGACGACCCAGTGCTTGACGGACGGGGTCGGGAAGCCGCCGGTGTTCAGCGGGCCGCGCTCCAGCATCTTCAGCTGGTCGTGGATGGCGCGGACGACGTCCCAGCTGCGGAACTGGTGGATCTCCTTGGCCGGGTCCTCGGGGGCGAGTTCCTCGGCGAGCTGCCAGCTGCCCCAGCGTGTGCCCATGCCGAGGATGCCCTTGGGGCCCGCGTAGAAGACCGCGTTCGACTGCTGCTCGGCGGAGAGCTTCTCCAGACCCTGCCGCAGGGCCTCGCGAGCGGTCTCGTTGGGGTTCTTGGGCGCCGCCTCGGGGATCTTCGCGCTGACGCCGGCGCCGGAGAGGAGCCCTGCCCAGCGGGCGCGCAGATCCCGCACGGAGGATTCCGCGATCCGCTTGGCCAGCAGCCAGCCGATCAGGGGCGCGACGGCGGCGGCACGCAGGTAGAGCGCCGGCAGCCCGGTGAGGGGCATGGCGATCAGGAAGACCGCGGCGAGGCCGCCGAACACGACGAGCAGAAGGCCGCCGAGGGCTTTGAAGAACGAGTCCTTGGACTTGTTGAGGGAGTCGCGCAGCCGGAAGGCGAGGACCCAGAAGAGCAGCCCGGGCAGGAAGACGATGCCGCACACGGCGGTGATCACGGTCAGTCTGGTGTCACGCGCCTTCCGCAGCCGGGTCGCGGAGAGGCAGTGCTCGACGACGGTCTGAGGGTCCGTGCCGAACGACTGGATGAGTGCCGCACGGTCGCCGCCGAGCATGCGTTCCTGAACGGCCCTGGAGAACGCCTCGCCCAAATTGGGCTTGAAGTAGTCGGACTTGAACAGCTTCGACTCGCCCGGCTTCACCTCGGACTTGTGCCACTCGCTGTTGGCCTTCAGGATCTCCTTCACATCGCTGTCGCGGTACGCGGCCGAGGCGAGGGCGTTCGTCGCCACCGCCTGCGCGCCCGCACCCTGGAGCGGGATCTGCGCTCCGGGAGAGAAATCGAATCCGTCGTTGGCCACTGTCGCCCCCACTCGCCCGCACGGCCTGCCTCTGCGGCTGTTCCCAACTACCGGACGTCGCACACCTTCTGAGCTGGGATCACAGCGTATCGCCATGGCCGGTCGGCTGCCCTCACGTTCTGCCGAGGGCGGCCGGAAGGCGTCATGTGCGGTCAGCTAGGCCAGGTTCGAGGTGTTTTCACCCGATGTGCGGAGGTGATCGGCGAGCTGGTGAGGCATGGGCTCGTGACGGGCGTACGCCCGGTCGAACCGGCCGGTGCCGTGCGTCAGCGAGCGGAGATCGACCGTGTACCCGCCGATCTCGATCTCCGGCACCTCGGCCCGCACGAGAGTTCTCCCCCCGGTCGCCTGCTCGGTCCCGACGACGCGGCCGCGCCGGCCCGAGAGGTCGCCCATGACGGCTCCCACGTAGTCGTCGGGGACCAGGACCGACACCTCCGCGACGGGTTCCAGGAGTTCGACACGGGCCTCCGCGGCGGCCTCGCGCAGCGCCAGCGCGCCCGCGGCCTGGAAAGCGGCGTCGGAGGAGTCGACCGAATGCGCCTTCCCGTCGAGGAGGGTGACGCGCACGTCCACCAGAGGGTGCCCGGCGGCGACCCCGCGTGCCGCCTGGGCGCGTACCCCCTTCTCCACGGACGCGACGAACTGCCGGGGAACCGAGCCGCCGACCACCTTGTCGACGAACACGATCCCCGTACCGGGCGCCAGCGGCTCCACCTCGATCTCGCAGACGGCGTACTGGCCGTGGCCACCCGACTGCTTGACGTGGCGTCCGCGTCCGGCGGAGCGTGCGGCGAACGTCTCGCGGAGCGGGACCCGGTGGGGCTCCGTGTCGACCTGTACGCCGTACCTGCTGCGCAGACGTTCCAGCGCGACGTCCGTGTGGGCCTCGCCCATGCACCACAGAACCACCTGGTGGGTGTCCGGGTTCCGCTCCAGGCGCAGGGTCGGATCCTCGGCGACGAGGCGGGACAGGCCCTGCGAGAGCTTGTCCTCGTCCGCCTTGCCGTGGGCCCGCACGGCAAGGGGCATCAGCGGATCCGGCATGGTCCACGGCTCCATCAGCAGCGGATCGCCGGTGGCGGAGAGCGTGTCACCGGTCTCCGCCCCGGTCAGCTTGGACACGCAGGCCAGGTCTCCCGCCGCGCAGCTGTCCAGGGGGCGCTGCTGCTTCCCGAAGGGCGCCGTGAGCGCCCCGACGCGTACGTCGGCCTCGTGGCGGGGGCGCGGGCCGCCCGCGGGATCGGTGAGGCCGTGGCCGCACACGTGCACGGTCTCGTCGGGGCGCAGGGTGCCGGAGAAGACGCGGACGAGGGAGATCCGCCCCACGTAGGGGTCGGAAGCGGTCTTCACGACCTCGGCGACCAGGGGCGCCTGCGGATCGCAGACCGGAGCGGCGCGAACGGTGCCGTCCGGACCGGTGACGGCGGGTACCACGCGCTCCGGCGGCGCGGGGAACCCGGCGGTGATCAGGTCCAGCAGTTCCACCGTGCCGATCCCCTGACGGGCGCCCGCGGCAGCCGGGGCCGCGGTGAGGACGGGGTGGAAGGACCCGCTCGCGACAGCCCGGCGCAGGTCGCGGACGAGCGTCGCGGTGTCGATCTCAACGCCGCCGAGGTAGCGGTCCATCAGCGTCTCGTCCTCGCTCTCGGCGATGATCCCCTCGATGAGCCGGGCACGGGCCCTCAGGAGCGGCCCCCGCTGCTCCCCGTCGGGCGGCATCTCGCGCCGCTCCCCCGAGGAGTAGTCGAAGACACGCCCGGTGAGGAGTCCGGTGAGCCCGGTGAGCGGGGCGCGCCCGTCCGGGCCCTCGGGGCCCTCCACCGGCAGATACAGCGGGAGCACGGCGTCGGGGTCGCCCCTCCCGAGGACCCGCCCGCAGAGCCGTGTCAGCTCGTCGAAGGGGGTGCGCGCGGTGTCCAGGTGCGTGACGACGACCGCCCTCGGCATCCCGACCGCCGCGCACTCCTCCCAGAGCGCCCGGGCCGTACCCGCCACGGCGTCCGCCTCCTGCGCGGCCGAGATCACGAAGAGGGCCGCGTCCGCCGCGCGCAGACCGGCCCTCAGTTCCCCGACGAAGTCCGCGTAGCCGGGCGTGTCCAGGAGATTGATCCGGCAGCCCGCCCAGTCCACCGGGACCAGCGAGAGCTGTACGGAGCGCCCGGTGCGCCGCTCCACCTCGTCGTGGTCGGACACGGTGGCCCCGTCCTCGACCCGGCCGGCCCGGTTGACGGCTCCGGCCGTGAGCGCGAGGGCCTCGACCAGCGTGGTCTTGCCCGAGCCGCTGTGGCCGACCAGCACGACGTTCCGTACGGAACCGGGCGGGCCGGCCGACGTCGCCCTGCCGGCGGCCCCGGGGTGCGTGTGTGTCCTGTCGCCCATGACGCGTGCCTCCCGATCGGCGGCGCGATACCGCGAGAACTGGGAGCGGACGACCGGGAGCCGCCGCGGCGGCTTCGGCGACGCCCGCGGTCATTCGAGCTTCGCACCGGTGGCGTACCCCGTCCATACGTCGCGTACCGCGCGGCGGGACATCCGGGAGAACCGGCGGGACGGGGTGCCCCGCCGTTGCCCGGCACGGCTCGTGACTACGATGGTGCGGCCGGTGGCCGAAGTGGCCACGCGGCGCCCACCGAACCTCGGGAAGGCCATGCTGAACAAGTACGCGCGTGCATTTTTTACGCGTGTCCTCACACCGTTCGCCGCTCTGCTGCTCCGCCTCGGGGTCAGCCCCGACGCGGTCACACTCGTCGGCACGGCCGGAGTGATGGCAGGTGCGCTGGTCTTCTTCCCGATGGGGGAGTTCTTCTGGGGCACGATCGTGATCACGGTCTTCGTCTTCTCCGACCTGGTCGACGGCAACATGGCCCGCCAGGCCGGGATCTCCAGCCGGTGGGGCGCGTTCCTCGACTCGACGCTCGACCGGGTGGCGGACGGGGCGATCTTCGCCGGGTTCGCGCTCTGGTACGCGGGCAGCGGCGACGACAACGTGCTGTGCGCGGTCGCGATCTTCTGCCTGGCCAGCGGCCAGGTGGTCTCGTACACCAAGGCCCGGGGCGAGTCGATCGGGCTTCCGGTCGCGGTGAACGGCCTGGTGGAGCGCGCCGAGCGGCTGGTGATCTCGCTGGTCGCCGCCGGGCTCGCCGGTCTGCACGCCTTCGGGGTCCCGGGAATCCAGATCCTGCTGCCGATCGCGCTGTGGGCCGTCGCCGCGGGCAGCCTGGTGACGCTGGTCCAGCGGGTGGTGACCGTGCGCCGGGAGTCGGCCGAGGCGGACGCCGCAGCGGCCGTCCAGGACGGGCCCGCCGAACGCGGGAGCGGGACAGCACAGTGACCGGCACCGCGTCCGACCTGAGGGGACGGCTGACCGACGGGCTCTACGGGCTCGGCTGGGGCGCCGTCAAGAAGCTTCCCGAGCCGGCGGCCACCGCACTCTTCCGGACCCTGGCCGACCAGGTGTGGAAGCGGCGCGGCAAGTCCGTCCTGCGTCTGGAGTCGAACCTCGTGAGGGTGGTTCCCGACGCGGACGCCGCCAGGCTCGCAGAGCTCTCGAAGGCCGGCATGCGCTCGTACATGCGCTACTGGATGGAGTCCTTCCGGCTCCCGACCTGGAGTCCGCAGCGGATCAAGGAATCCATCGACGTCCACGACGCCCACCGGCTGACGGAGGGCCTGGACGCGGGCCGGGGCGTCGTGCTGGCGCTGCCGCACCTGGGGAACTGGGACCTGGCGGGAGCGTGGGTCACCACCGACCTCAAGGTGCCGTTCACGACGGTCGCGGAGCGGCTCAAGCCTGAGACCCTCTACGACCGCTTCGTGGCCTACCGCCAGGGGCTGGGCATGGAGGTCCTCCCGCACGAGGGGGGTGCCGCCTTCGGGACGCTGGCGCGCCGGCTCCGCTCCGGCGGCCTGGTCTGCCTGGTCGCCGACCGGGACCTGTCGGCCTCCGGCGTCGAGGTCGACTTCTTCGGCGACACCGCGCGCATGCCCGCCGGTCCCGCCCTGCTGGCGCAGCAGACGGGAGCGCTGCTGCTTCCCGTCACCCTCTGGTACGACGGCACCCCGGTGATGCGGGCCCGTGTGCACCCGCCGGTCGCCGTACCGGAGTCGGGTACCCGCGCGGAGAAGACGGCCTCGATGACACAGGCGCTGGCCGACGTCTTCGCCGGCGGGATCGCCGAGCACCCGGAGGACTGGCACATGCTGCAGCGGCTCTGGCTCTCCGATCTGGAACCCCAGGGGGGAACGCCGTGAAGATCGGCATCGTCTGCCCGTACTCCTGGGACGTCCCGGGCGGTGTGCAGTTCCACATCCGCGACCTCGCCGAGCACCTCATCCGCCTCGGACACGACGTCTCGGTTCTGGCCCCCGCCGACGACGACACCCCGCTGCCGCACTACGTCGTCTCCGCGGGCCGGGCGGTGCCCGTCCCGTACAACGGCTCCGTCGCCCGGCTCAACTTCGGTTTCCTGTCCGCGGCGCGAGTCCGGCGCTGGCTGAACGACGGTACCTTCGACGTCATCCACATCCACGAGCCCACCTCGCCCTCGCTGGGCCTGCTCACCTGCTGGGCGGCGCGGGGGCCGATCGTGGCCACCTTCCACACGTCCAATCCACGCTCCCGCGCCATGATCGCGGCGTATCCGATCCTGCAGCCGGCCCTGGAGAAGATCAGCGCCCGCATCGCGGTGAGCGAGTACGCGCGGCGCACCCTGGTCGAGCACCTCGGCGGTGACGCGGTGGTCATCCCCAACGGCGTCGACGTCGACTTCTTCGCCGGAGCCGAGCCGAAGGCCGAGTGGCAGGGCGGCACGCTCGGCTTCATAGGGCGGATCGACGAGCCCCGCAAGGGGCTGCCCGTCCTCATGAAGGCACTCCCGGCGATCCTCGCGGCCCGCCCGGAGACCCTGCTGCTGGTCGCAGGACGGGGCGACGAGGAGGAGGCCGTCGCCTCGCTGCCGAAGGAGATGCGCGGCCGCGTCGAATTCCTCGGCATGGTGAGCGACGAGGACAAGGCACGGCTGCTGCGCAGCGTCGACGTCTACGTCGCCCCGAACACCGGCGGTGAGAGCTTCGGCATCATCCTCGTCGAGGCGCTCTCGGCGGGGGCGCCCGTACTCGCCAGTGACCTCGACGCCTTCGCCCAGGTCCTCGACCAGGGCGCCGCGGGCGACCTGTTCGCCAACGAGGACGCGGGCGCGCTGGCGACGGCGGCGATCCGGCTCCTCGGTGACCCGGAACGGCGCGCCGGGCTCCGGGAGCGGGGCAGCGCGCACGTGCGCCGCTTCGACTGGGCCACGGTGGGCGCGGACATCCTGGCCGTGTACGAGACGGTCACGGACGGCGCCGCGGCCGTCGCCACCGACGAACGCTCCGGACTGCGTGCGCGCTTCGGTCTCGCCCGGGACTGAGCCGGGGGCGTGAGGCGGTACCGGCCGGATCCGGCGGACGCCGCCGACGGTAGCCTTGCCGCCCGTGATCGAAATCCTCATCTGGACCGTCGTCGCGCTCGTCGCGATCGGCCTGTACCTGAGCTGGACCGCCGGGCGGCTCGACCGGCTCCACGCCCGTATCGACGCGGCACGCGCGGCGCTGGACGCCCAGTTGCTGCGCCGCGCCTCGGTCACCCAGGAGCTGGCCACGGCCGGTGTCCTGGACCCCGCGGCGTCGATCGTGCTGTACGAGGCCGCGCACGCGGCCCGGCAGGCGGAGGAGGAGCAGCGCGAGGTCGCCGAGAGCGAGCTGAGCACCGCCCTGCGCGCCGTGTTCGGCGAGTCCGCGCAGGTCGAGGCGGTGAAGGAGTTCCCCGGCGGCGAGGACGCGGCGAAGGAACTGGGCGCCGCCGTGCGCCGGGTACCGATGGCGCGCCGCTTCCACAACGACGCAGTGCGCGCCGCCCGCGCGCTGCGCAGGCACCGGACGGTGCGGCTGTTCAGGCTCGCCGGCCACGCGGCCTTCCCGCTCGCGTTCGAGATGGACGACGAGCCGCCGGTGGCTCTGGCCGACCGTCCCGGAAGCTGAGAGGGACGCGGAACGATCCACGCGCTGCCCATTGGCCCTTGCTGTGGACCGGTCCCGGAGCGTTTGCTCGGATCTGCAGCATTCCGAGTCTTTCACCCCAGTGAGGTCGATCCGTGTCCACGCTTCCCAGCACCCCGCAGTCCGCCGAGACCCCGGCCACCGGCACCGCCCGCGTCAAGCGCGGCATGGCCGAGCAGCTCAAGGGCGGCGTGATCATGGACGTCGTCGACGCCGCGCAGGCGAAGATCGCCGAGGACGCGGGCGCCGTGGCCGTCATGGCACTGGAGCGGGTGCCCGCCGACATCCGCAAGGACGGCGGCGTGGCCCGGATGTCCGACCCCAACATGATCGAAGAGATCATCGAGGCCGTCTCCATCCCCGTCATGGCCAAGTCCCGCATCGGCCACTTCGTCGAGGCCCAGGTGCTCCAGTCCCTCGGCGTCGACTACATCGACGAGTCCGAGGTCCTCACCCCGGCCGACGAGGTCAACCACAGCGACAAGTTCGCCTTCACCACCCCGTTCGTGTGCGGCGCCACCAACCTGGGCGAGGCCCTGCGCCGCATCGCCGAGGGCGCGGCCATGATCCGCTCCAAGGGTGAGGCCGGCACCGGCAACGTCGTCGAGGCGGTCCGCCACCTGCGCCAGATCAAGAACGAGATCGCCCGGCTCCGCGGCTTCGACAACAACGAGCTGTACGCCGCCGCCAAGGACCTCCGCGCCCCGTACGAGCTGGTCAAGGAGGTCGCCGAGCTCGGCAAGCTGCCCGTCGTCCTGTTCTCCGCCGGCGGTGTCGCCACCCCCGCGGACGCGGCCCTGATGCGTCAGCTCGGAGCCGAGGGCGTCTTCGTCGGCTCCGGCATCTTCAAGTCCGGCGACCCGGCCAAGCGCGCCGCGGCCATCGTGAAGGCCACCACCTTCTACGACGACCCGAAGATCATCGCGGACGCCTCACGCAACCTCGGCGAGGCCATGGTCGGCATCAACTGCGACACGCTGCCCGAGGCCGAGCGCTACGCCAACCGCGGCTGGTAAGCACCGATGAACGACACCCCTGTCATCGGAGTCCTGGCTCTGCAGGGCGACGTACGGGAGCACCTGACGGCCCTGGCCATGGCGGACGCGCTGGCCAGGCCGGTCCGGCGCCCCGAGGAGCTCGCCGAGGTCGACGGGCTGGTCATACCCGGTGGTGAGTCCACCACCATGTCCAAGCTCGCCGTGCTCTTCGGCATGATGGAACCGCTGCGCGAGCGGGTCGCCGCCGGGATGCCGGTCTACGGCACCTGCGCCGGGATGATCCTGCTCGCCGACAAGATCCTCGACCCGCGCGCGGGCCAGGAGACCGTCGGCGGCATCGAGATGATCGTGCGCCGTAACGCTTTCGGGCGGCAGAACGAGTCCTTCGAGGCGGCCGTCGAGGTCGACGGAGTGCCCGGCGGCCCGGTCGACGGCGTCTTCATCCGGGCCCCCTGGGTGGAGTCCGTGGGTGCAGGAGCCGAGGTCCTCGCGACGCACGGCGGCCATATCGTGGCCGTACGCCAGGGAAACGCCCTGGCGACCTCGTTCCACCCGGAACTGACCGGGGACCATCGCCTGCACGCTTTCTTCACCGACATGGTGCGCGCCGTGGGCTGATCCGATCCCGGTAGGATCTCTCGGGTTCGGATCGATTTTGGTGACGCGAAGGAGAAGGCAGATGTCCGGCCACTCTAAATGGGCTACGACGAAGCACAAGAAGGCCGTGATCGACGCCAAGCGCGGCAAGCTCTTCGCGAAGATGATCAAGAACATCGAGGTCGCGGCCCGCACGGGCGGCGCCGACGTGTCCGGTAACCCGACCCTTTTCGACGCCATTCAGAAGGCGAAGAAGAGCTCGGTCCCGAACAAGAACATCGACTCGGCGGTCAAGCGCGGTGCCGGTCTCGAAGCCGGTGGCGCCGACTACGAGACGATCATGTACGAGGGCTACGGTCCGAACGGCGTCGCGGTGCTCATCGAGTGCCTCACCGACAACCGCAACCGCGCCGCGTCCGACGTCCGTGTCGCGATGACCCGCAACGGCGGCTCGATGGCGGACCCGGGCTCGGTCTCGTACCTGTTCCACCGCAAGGGCGTCGTGATCGTCCCCAAGGGTGAACTGTCCGAGGACGACGTCCTCGGAGCGGTGCTCGACGCGGGGGCCGAGGAGGTCAACGACCTCGGCGACACCTTCGAGGTGCTCAGCGAGGCCACGGACATGGTCGCGGTCCGCACCGCGCTCCAGGACGCCGGCATCGACTACGACTCGGCCGAGGCCAACTTCGTCCCTACCATGCAGGTCGAGCTCGAGGAAGAGGGCGCGCGCAAGATCTTCAAGCTGATCGACGCGCTGGAGGACAGCGACGACGTGCAGAACGTCTTCGCCAACTTCGACGTCTCCGACGAGGTCATGGAGAAGGTCGACGCCTGAGGGCGGTGACACGCGGTACGCCGGCGGGCCGACGGGACACACCCCGTCGGCCCGCCGCATTGTCGGTGGGACCCGATAGCCTGCGGGAACAGGTGACCGAGCGGCGGAGGGGGCCCTCATATGCGGGTGTTGGGCGTGGACCCGGGGCTGACCCGGTGCGGTGTCGGAGTCGTCGAGGGTGTCGCCGGCCGGCCGCTGACCATGCTCGGCGTCGGCGTCGTGCGGACCTCGGCCGACGCGGAGCTCGGCCATCGGCTGGTCGCCGTCGAGCGGGGCATCGAGGAGTGGCTCGACGAGCACCGCCCCGAGTTCGTCGCCGTGGAGCGGGTGTTCGCCCAGCACAACGTCCGGACGGTCATGGGCACCGCCCAGGCCAGCGCCGTCGCCATGCTCTGCGCCTCCCGCCGGGGCATCCCCGTCGCCCTGCACACGCCCAGCGAGGTCAAGGCGGCCGTCACGGGATCGGGGCGCGCCGACAAGGCCCAGGTCGGAGCCATGGTGACCCGGCTGCTGCGGCTCGACGCGCCGCCGAAGCCCGCGGACGCCGCCGACGCGCTCGCCCTCGCCATCTGCCACATCTGGCGCGCACCCGCGCAGAACCGTCTGCAGCAGGCCGTCGCCGCCCATCGCACGCTGAAAGGCCGCACCGCATGATCGCCTTCGTCTCCGGCCCGGTGGCCGCCCTCGCTCCGACCACGGCCGTGATCGAGGTCGGCGGCATCGGCATGGCCGTCCAGTGCGCCCCCGGCACCCTCGCGGGCCTGCGGATCGGCCAGGATGCCAAGCTGGCCACGTCCCTCGTCGTACGGGAGGACTCGCTCACGCTCTACGGCTTCGCCGACGACGACGAGCGGCAGGTCTTCGAACTCCTCCAGACCGCCAGCGGTGTCGGCCCCCGGCTCGCCCAGGCCATGCTCGCCACGCACAGTCCGGACGCCCTGCGCATCGCTGTCGCCACCGGGGACGAGAAGGCGCTCACCGCGGTGTCCGGCATCGGCAAGAAGGGCGCGCAGAAGCTCCTCCTGGAACTCAAGGACCGGCTGGGCGAGCCGGTCGGCGCGCACATCGGTCAGCAGGGCGTCGGCGCCGCCGTCAGCTCCTCCTGGCGCGACCAGCTCCAGGCCGCCCTGATCGGCCTCGGCTACGCGACCCGTGAGGCGGACGAGGCGGTGACCGCCGTGGCCCCGCAGGCCGAGGCCGCGATCGCGGGCGGGGGACAGGCCCCGGTGCCCCAGCTTCTCCGCGCCGCCCTGCAGACGCTCAACCGCGCACGCTGACCCCGGGGGCGCCGACACGCCCCGCACGCCGGCCGGAACACCGCACGGACCGGCACCGAAACACCCGAGGCGGGACTGACGAGATGAACTGGGACGAGACCGGGCCCGACACCGGCGAACTCACCGACGAGCGACTGGACGACCGCCTGGTCGCCGCCGGGGCGGACGGCGAGGACACCGCGGTCGAAGCGGCCCTGCGCCCGAAGGACCTCCATGAATTCGTCGGCCAGGAGAAGGTGCGCGAGCAGCTCGACCTGGTCCTGAAGGCCGCCCGCGCGCGGGGGGCCACGGCCGACCACGTCCTGCTCTCCGGCGCCCCCGGTCTCGGAAAGACCACCCTTTCCATGATCATCGCGGCGGAGATGGGCGCCCCGATCCGCATCACCTCCGGCCCCGCGATCCAGCACGCGGGGGACCTCGCCGCGATCCTCTCCTCCCTCCAGGAGGGTGAAGTCCTCTTCCTCGACGAGATCCACCGCATGTCGCGGCCCGCGGAGGAGATGCTCTACATGGCGATGGAGGACTTCCGGGTCGACGTCATCGTCGGCAAGGGCCCCGGCGCCACCGCCATCCCGCTGGAACTGCCCCCGTTCACCCTGGTCGGTGCCACCACCAGGGCCGGACTGCTGCCGCCCCCGCTCCGCGACCGCTTCGGTTTCACCGGCCACATGGAGTTCTACGCCCCCACCGAACTGGAGCGGGTCATCCACCGGTCCGCCGGCCTCCTGGACGTCGCCATAGACACGGCCGGCGCTGCCGAGATCGCCGGACGCTCCCGGGGCACACCCCGTATCGCCAACCGTCTGCTGCGTCGTGTCCGGGACTACGCCCAGGTCAAGGCCGAGGGACACATCGACCGGGACATCGCGGCCGCCGCACTGCGGGTGTACGAGGTCGACGCCCGCGGGCTCGACCGCCTGGACCGCGCGGTGCTCGGCGCCCTGCTCAAGCTCTTCGGCGGAGGCCCCGTCGGGCTCTCCACTCTCGCGGTGGCCGTGGGGGAGGAACGCGAGACGGTCGAGGAGGTCGCCGAGCCCTTCCTCGTGCGGGAGGGACTGCTCGCCAGGACACCGCGCGGCAGGGTCGCCACCCCCGCCGCCTGGGCGCACCTCGGCCTCGTGCCCCCGCAGCACGGCGTAAAGGGACAACAGGGCCTGTTCGGGGCGTGACGCGTCGCGGGTTCGCCAGCAGGGGAACCCCGGTGCCATGCTGGACGTTGTTCCAACGATGCGGACTCGCTTAGACTCCGCCGATGCCGCCCGTATCAGGTCGGTGTGCCCACACCCCCGTAGACCAGGCCGCGTAATTCCAGCGTGGTCGTGCGAAGGAAGTCCGTCCCGTGAGTCTCGTGACCCTCCTCCCCTTCATCGTGCTCATCGGGGCCATGTTCCTGATGACCCGGTCCGCCAAGAAGAAGCAGCAGGCGGCTGCGCAGATGCGCACCGAAATGCAGCCCGGCACCGGCGTCCGGACGATCGGGGGCATGTACGCCACCGTCAAGGAGATCCAGGAGGACACGGTCCTCCTGGAGGTCGCGCCCGGCGTCCACGCCGTCTACGCCAAGAACTCCATCGGTGCCGTCCTGGACGACGCGGAGTACAACCGCATCGTCCACGGCGACGACTCCGACAGCACGCTCGTGCCCGACGACGCCTCCTCGCTCACCGACGGTGAGCCGGTGGAAGCGGACGCGGCCGACGACGTCGCGAAGATCGACCTGGGCAAGAAGGCCGAGGACGAGACCGTGGCGAAAGAAGCCAAGAGCGCGGAGACCAAGGACGCCAAGGCCGACGGCGAGAGCGACGCCAAGTAGTCCCACGACCCACTGACGCCGGACACCTTCGGGTGTCCGGCTTCTCACGGGCCGTGCGGTCTTCTGCGGGGGCGGGTCCTCACAACACTTCGTGGCCGCTCGGGCGCGTACCCGGCGCGGGGCGGTTGGACAGGGAGAAACAAAAAGGTGGCAGCACCGAAGAAAGGCCGGGGCTCAACCGGTGGACAGGGCAGGCCGGGCCGTGCCCTGGCTCTGATCCTGATTGCCATGGTGGCCCTGACCGGCGGGATTTTCCTGTCCGGTCACACCACGCCCCGGCTCGGTATCGACCTCGCCGGCGGTACATCGATCACGCTCAAGGCGAAGAGCCAGCCCGGCAAGCCTGACGCGATCAACGAGACCAACATGAACACCGCGGTCGGCATCATCGAACGCCGTGTCAATGGTCTGGGCGTCTCCGAGGCCGAGGTTCAGACCCAGGGCGCGTCGAACATCATCGTCAACATCCCCAAGGGGACGAACTCGAAGCAGGCCCGGGAGCAGGTCGGCACGACCGCCCAGCTCTACTTCCGGCCCGTGCTGACAGTGGCGGACGGTGCACCGACCCCGGAGGGCTCCGCGAGCCCGTCCGCGACCGGTTCGGCGAAGCCGAGCGCGAAGGCGACGGAGCCGGAGACCGCGTCCGGTTCGAAGGCGACGCCTTCGGACGGCGCCACCACCCAGGGCCGTGCCGTCACCGACGCCCTGAAGAGGGACGCGACGCCGACGCCCAAGGCCAGCACCTCCGGTGCTGCGGAGTCCTCGAAGAGCCCTGCGGCGACCGAGGCACCCGACCCCGCCACCGCAGCGCTCCAGAAGAAGTTCACGGAGCTCGACTGCGCCGACAAGGAGGCCCGCGTGGCCGCCGGTGTCGGCGTCAAGCCCGAGGACCCCACGGTCGCGTGCAGCACCGAGGGCGACGCCAAGTACCTCCTCGGCCCGGCCGAGGTCTCCGGTACGGACGTCGACGACGCGAAGGCACAGTTCGACCAGCAGCGCGGCATCTGGCTCGTCTCGATGGAGTTCACCGACAAGGGCTCCAAGAAGTTCCAGACGATCACGAAGAAGCTGTCCGCGCAGCAGTCCCCGCAGAACCAGTTCGCGATCGCCCTCGACGGTGAGGTCGTCTCCGCGCCCCAGGTCAACGAGACGCTCAGCGGCAGCGCCGAGATCTCCGGCAGCTTCACCCAGCAGTCCGCGGAGGACCTGGCCAACGTCCTCTCCTACGGTGCGCTGCCGCTGTCCTTCAGCGAGGACACGGTCACCACCGTCACCGCCGCACTCGGCGGCGAGCAGCTGCACGCCGGTCTCATCGCCGGTGCCATCGGTCTCGGCCTGGTCGTCATCTACCTGGTGGCCTACTACCGCGGCCTGGCGCTCATCGCGCTCCTCAGCCTCCTGGCCTCAGGCATCCTGACGTACACGATCATGGCGCTGCTCGGCCCGGCCATCGGCTTCGCGCTGAACCTCCCGGCCGTCTGCGGTGCGATCGTGGCGATCGGTATCACAGCGGACTCGTTCATCGTCTACTTCGAACGCATCCGTGACGAGATCCGGGAGGGCCGTACGCTCCGTCCGGCCGTCGAGCGCGCGTGGCCCCGGGCCCGCCGCACCATCCTGGTGTCCGACTTCGTGTCGTTCCTCGCCGCGGCGGTGCTCTTCCTCGTCACCGTCGGCAAGGTCCAGGGCTTCGCGTTCACGCTCGGCCTCACGACCGTGCTCGACGTGGTCGTGGTGTTCCTCTTCACCAAGCCCGTCATGACGCTGATGGCCCGCACGAAGTTCTTCGGCGGCGGTCACCCGTGGTCCGGCCTGGACCCGGAGCGGCTCGGCGCCCAGCCGCCGCTGCGCCGCTCGCGCCGCGTCAACGCCCGTACCGACCACCCGAAGGAGGCGTGAGATGTCGCGACTCGGCGATCTCGGCGCCCGGCTCTACCGTGGCGAGGTCGGTTACGACTTCATCGGCAAGCGCAAGATCTGGTATGGCGTATCGATCCTGATCACCATCACGGCCATCGTCGGCCTGGCGGTCAGTGGTCTCAACCTGGGCATCGAGTTCAAGGGCGGTGCCGTCTTCACGACGGACACCAAGGCCAAGATCTCGGTCTCGCAGGTCCGCGAGGAGGCGGTCGCCGCCTCCGGTCACGAGGCGATCGTCCAGGAACTCGGCAACGGCGGGCTCCGGATCCAGATCACCGAGGTCGACACCGCCAAGGCCGACCAGATCAAGACCGAGCTCTCGAAGGACCTCGGCATCCCCGAGGCGAAGATCAACGCCGACCTGGTCGGCCCCAGCTGGGGCGAGCAGATCGCGAACAAGGCATGGACCGGCCTCGGCATCTTCATGGTCCTCGTGGTGGTCTATCTCGCGATCGCCTTCGAGTGGCGTATGGCTGTGGCGGCCCTCGTCGCGCTGATCCACGACATCACGATCACGGTCGGCATCTACGCCCTCGTCGGCTTCGAGGTCACCCCGGGCACCGTGATCGGTCTGCTCACCATCCTCGGTTACTCCCTCTACGACACGGTCGTCGTCTTCGACAGCCTCAAGGAGGGCACGAAGGGGATCACCAAGCAGACCCGCTGGACCTACAGCGAGATCGCCAACCGGTCCATCAACGGCACGCTGGTGCGTTCCATCAACACCACCGTCGTCGCACTGCTCCCGGTCGCCGGTCTCCTGTTCATCGGTGGCGGCGTCCTGGGCGCGGGCACGCTGAACGACATCTCGCTGTCGCTGTTCGTCGGCCTGGCCGCCGGCGCGTACTCCTCGATCTTCATCGCCACTCCGCTGGTCGCCGACCTCAAGGAGCGCGAGCCGCAGATAAAGGCACTGAAGAAGCGCATCCTCGCCAAGCGTGCCGCGGCCGCGGCCAAGGGCGAGTCCGCCGAGAGCGAGCGCGACGACCTGGTGCGGGACTCCGACGGGGACACCGAGCCCGCGGGCGCGGTCGTCGGCCAGCGCGGGCAGGCCGGAGGCCACGGCCGCAGTCCCAGGAACCGCCGATGACGAGCGTGACCGACGCGACCCGGGAGCTGCTGCTCGCCCGGATCCGGGACGTACCGGACTATCCGAAGCCCGGAGTGCTGTTCAAGGACATCACGCCGTTGCTCGCGGATCCGGTCGCCTTCGCCGCCCTCACCGACTTCTTCGCGGAGCTGTGCACCCTGCACGGAGCCACCAAGATCGTCGGTCTCGAGGCGCGGGGGTTCATCCTGGCCGCGCCGGTCTCGGTACGGTCCGGAATCGGGTTCGTGCCCGTCCGCAAGGCGGGCAAGCTGCCCGGCGCCACCCTCGGGCAGGCGTACGAGCTGGAGTACGGCACGGCGGAGATCGAGATCCACGCCGAGGACCTGACCGCCGACGACCGGGTCATGGTCATCGACGACGTCCTCGCCACCGGTGGCACGGCGGAGGCGTCGCTGGAGCTCATCCGGCGGGCCGGTGCCCAGGTCGCCGGGGTCTCGGTGCTGATGGAGCTCGGCTTCCTCGCGGGCCGTGCCCGGCTCGAGGCCGGACTGCGCGGAGCCCCGCTGGAGGCTCTGATCACCCTCTGACCTGCACCGTGCGGCAACAGCGTGTGTGTGGAGACGTACAGGACGGGCACCCGGGAACATCCGGGTGCCCGTCCTGTGTTGTGAGGGGTTCACACTCCCGGGGCGAGGACCCGCCCAGGGGTCGTTACCATGGGCTTTCCGGTAGCCCGGATCCGCACGAGGAGCGCTCTTGCCAGACGAGGCCCAGCCAGCCGCCGCACCGCAGCCCGAAAAGCCCGCGGGGGCCTCAGCCACGCCCGGGAAGGCGAAGCCCGACCGGGAGGGCGGGGCCGGGCCCGCGGGCGAGCACGCGCAGGGTCCCGCCGCCGCTCCGGCCAAGCCGACGCCTCCTCCGGGCGCCACGGCGGCGCCCTCCGGCGCCAAGGCCGCGCCCGCCCCGCAGACCGGCTCCGCGGAGCCCACGTCCTCGGCGCCCGCTCCGGCGGCGAAGCCTCCGGTGTCCGCTCCTGCCGCGAAGCCTCCGGCCAAACCCGCCACCGCCCCGCCTTCGGCCACCGGCCGGGCGGGCGGTTCGTCCAACCGGGTCAGGGCACGGCTCGCCCGACTGGGCGTACAGCGCTCCAGCCCGTACAACCCGGTCCTCGAACCCCTGCTGCGTACGGTCCGGGGCAACGACCCCAAGATCGAGTCCGCGACCCTGCGCCAGATCGAGCGCGCCTACCAGGTGGCGGAGCGCTGGCATCGCGGCCAGAAGCGCAAGAGCGGCGACCCCTACATCACCCACCCGCTCGCCGTCACGACGATCCTCGCCGAGCTCGGCATGGATCCGGCGACCCTGATGGCCGGTCTGCTGCACGACACCGTCGAGGACACCGAATACGGCCTCGACACCCTGCGCAAGGACTTCGGCGACCAGGTCGCCCTCCTCGTCGACGGCGTCACCAAGCTCGACAAGGTCAAGTTCGGTGAGGCCGCGCAGGCCGAGACCGTGCGCAAGATGGTCGTCGCCATGGCCAAGGACCCCCGTGTCCTGGTCATCAAGCTCGCCGACCGGCTGCACAACATGCGCACCATGCGCTACCTCAAGCGGGAGAAGCAGGAGAAGAAGGCCCGCGAGACCCTCGAGATCTACGCGCCGCTGGCTCACCGGCTCGGCATGAACACCATCAAGTGGGAGCTGGAGGACCTCGCCTTCGCGATCCTCTACCCCAAGATGTACGACGAGATCGTCCGCCTCGTCGCCGAGCGCGCGCCCAAGCGGGACGAGTACCTGGCCATAGTGACCGACGAGGTCCAGGCCGACCTGCGGGCCGCCCGCATCAAGGCCACCGTCACCGGCCGGCCGAAGCACTACTACAGCGTCTACCAGAAGATGATCGTGCGGGGCCGCGACTTCGCCGAGATCTACGACCTGGTGGGCATCCGCGTGCTCGTCGACACCGTCCGCGACTGCTACGCGGCGCTCGGCACCGTCCACGCCCGGTGGAATCCGGTGCCCGGGCGGTTCAAGGACTACATCGCGATGCCGAAGTTCAACATGTACCAGTCGCTGCACACCACGGTGATCGGTCCCAGCGGCAAGCCGGTCGAGCTCCAGATCCGCACGTTCGACATGCACCGCCGCGCCGAGTACGGCATCGCCGCGCACTGGAAGTACAAGCAGGAGGCCGTCGCGGGCGCCTCCAAGGTGCGCACGGACGTCCCCAAGAACACGGGCGGCCGGGGCCAGGACACCGTCAACGACATGGCGTGGCTGCGCCAGCTCCTGGACTGGCAGAAGGAGACCGAGGACCCCAGCGAGTTCCTGGAGTCCCTGCGGTTCGACCTGTCGCGCAACGAGGTCTTCGTCTTCACGCCGAAGGGCGACGTGATAGCGCTGCCCGCCGGCGCGACGCCCGTCGACTTCGCGTACGCGGTCCACACCGAGGTCGGGCACCGGACCATAGGGGCACGGGTCAACGGACGGCTCGTGCCGCTGGAGTCGACGCTCGACAACGGGGACCTCGTGGAGGTCTTCACCTCGAAGGCCGCCGGTGCCGGGCCCTCCCGCGACTGGCTCCAGTTCGTCAAGTCGCCCCGGGCGCGCAACAAGATCCGTGCCTGGTTCTCCAAGGAACGCCGCGACGAGGCGATCGAGCAGGGCAAGGACGCCATCGCGCGGGCGATGCGCAAGCAGAACCTGCCGATCCAGCGGATCCTGACAGGCGACTCCCTGGTCACGCTGGCGCACGAGATGCGCTACCCCGACATCTCGTCGCTGTACGCGGCCATCGGCGAGGGCCACGTCGCGGCGGCGGGCGTCGTCCAGAAGCTCGTCCAGGCCCTGGGCGGCGAGGACGCCGCCAACGAGGACCTGGCCGAGAGCTCCCCGCCCTCGCACGGCCGCAACAAGCGCCGCGCCAAGGCGGATCCGGGCGTGGTCGTCAAGGGCGTCGAGGACGTCTGGGTCAAGCTGGCCCGCTGCTGTACGCCCGTTCCCGGCGACCCGATCATCGGGTTCGTCACGCGGGGCAGCGGCGTCTCCGTCCACCGGGCGGACTGCGTCAACGTCGACTCGCTCTCGCAGCAGCCGGAGCGGATCCTCGACGTCGAGTGGGCGCCCACCCAGTCGTCGGTCTTCCTCGTCGCCATCCAGGTCGAGGCACTGGACCGTTCACGACTGCTCTCCGACGTCACGCGCGTCCTGTCCGACCAGCACGTGAACATCCTGTCGGCGGCCGTCCAGACGTCCCGTGACCGTGTGGCGACCTCCCGCTTCACCTTCGAGATGGGCGACCCGAAGCACCTGGGCCACGTCCTGAAGGCCGTGAGGGGCGTGGAGGGCGTCTACGACGTCTACCGGGTCACCTCGGCGCGACGCCCGTAGCGGGCAGCCGCAGGGCCCCTGCGAGCGGCCACCGCGCTCCCGGCACACGAGAGGGGCTCCCGTACGCGATGCGTACGGGAGCCCCTCTCGTCGGTACTGGCGGACGTCAGCCGCCGAACTCCTCCAGGCCCTTCAGCGCCTGGTCCAGCAGGGCCTGCCGGCCCTCGAGCTCGCGGGAGAGCTTGTCGGCCCTGGCGTTGTTGCCCGAGGCGCGCGCCGTGTCGATCTGCGTACGCAGTTTGTCGACCGCCGCCTGGAGCTGACCGGTCAGACCCGCGGCACGCGCACGCGCCTCCGGGTTCGTCCGGCGCCACTCGGACTCCTCGGCCTCCTGAAGCGTGCGCTCCACCGCCTGCACCCGGGCCTCGACCTTGGGCCGGGCGTCGCGCGGCACGTGGCCGATGGCCTCCCAGCGCTCGTTGATGGAGCGGAACGCGGCCCGGGCCGCCTTCAGATCCGTCACCGGCACCAGCTTCTCCGCCTCGGCGGCGAGCTCCTCCTTGAGCTTGAGGTTCTCGCCCTGCTCGGCGTCCCGCTCGGCGAAGACGCCGCTGCGGGCGGCGAAGAACACGTCCTGGGCGCCGCGGAAGCGGTTCCACAGGTCGTCCTCGGACTCCCGCTGGGCGCGTCCCGCCGCCTTCCACTCGGTCATCAGGTCGCGGTAGCGGGCAGCGGTCGTGCCCCAGTCCGTCGAGCCGGAGAGCGACTCGGCCTCGGCGACCAGCCGCTCCTTGACCTTGCGGGCGTCCTCGCGCTGGGCGTCCAGCGCGGCGAAGTGAGCCTTGCGCCGCTTGGAGAAGGCGGAACGGGCATGCGAGAAGCGGTGCCACAGTTCGTCGTCGGACTTGCGGTCCAGACGGGGCAGCCCCTTCCAGGTGTCGACGAGCGCCCTCAGGCGCTCACCCGCCGACCGCCACTGCTCGCTCTGCGCCAGCTCCTCCGCCTCGACGACGAGCGCCTCCTTGGCCTGGCGGGCCTCGTCGGTCTGCTTCGCCTTCTGGACCTTCCGCTCCTCGCGGCGCGAGTCGACCGTCGCGACGAGCGTGTCCAGCCGCTTGCCGAGAGCGGCGAGGTCACCGACGGCGTGGTGCTCGTCGACCTGCACACGCAGGTGCTCGATCGCGGTGGTGGCGTCCTTCGCCGACAGGTCGGTGGTCTTCACCCGCCGTTCGAGGAGGCCGATTTCGACCACCAAGCCCTCGTACTTGCGCTCGAAATAGGCCAGAGCCTCCTCGGGGCTGCCGGCCTGCCACGATCCGACCACCTGCTCACCCTCGGCCGTACGCACGTACACGGTGCCCGTCTCGTCGACACGGCCCCACGGGTCGCTGGTCACAGCGCCTCCTCCACCTGATGCGTCCAAGGGGGTTCGCCCCCCTCGCATCGTCCACAGTTTCCTGGGGCGGGCTGCGCCCGCCCTGCACAACGCCAATCTAGGCGACCGGCCACCCGGCTGTCCGCACTCAGCGCGGCTGAAATTCTCCGGTCCGGCCGTGAGGCCGGGCGCCGGCCGCCCGCGGGAGGGTCAGTCCTTGCCGACCGTCGCCTTCTCGACCGTCACGGCCTTCTTGGGAGCACCGTCACCGGCTCCGCCGTTCACACCCGCCTCGGCGACCTTCTTGACGGCCTTCAGACCGGCATCGTCCATGGTGCCGAACGGCGTGTAACTGGGCGGCAGCTTGGTGTCCTTGTAGACCAGGAAGAACTGGCTGCCGCCGGTCCCCGGCTGACCGGTGTTCGCCATCGCGACGCTGCCCGCCGGATACGTCACCGAGCCGTCGTCACCCGGCTTGCCCAGCGCGGTCAGGTTCTCGTCGGGGATCGTGTAGCCCGGACCGCCGGTTCCGTCCCCCTTCGGGTCGCCGCACTGCAGCACGAAGATGCCCTCCGTCGTCAGGCGGTGACACTTCGTGCCGTCGAAGTACCCCTTGTCCGCGAGGGCCTTGAACGAGTTCACGGTGTGCGGGGTCTTCGCCGCCTCCATCGCGATCCTGATGTCGCCCTGGCTCGTCTTCAGGGACATCGCGTACGCGGCCTTCTTGTCGATGGCCATCGCCGGCTCGGGCGTCTTGCTCTCGCTCGCCGAGGGGGAAGGGGGCGCGGACGGGCTCGCGCTCGCCGCCGCGTCGGCGGAGTCCTTCGAGTCGTCTCCGTCGAGGAAGAAGTACGAGCCCGCAGCGATGACCGCCACCACGGCCACCGAGGAACCGATGATCGCCGTGAGGCGCCTGGTCCTGCGGCGGGCCTCCTCCCGGCGCTGCTGCTGCCGCTCGAACTTCTCCCGGGCGAGCTGCCGCCGCCGCTGATCGCTGCTGACCACCGGATGGTCTCCTTGTACGTCGTGTGTTCGGGCCTCGATTGCCCCGTACGGTATATGGGTTAGCTGTGGAATGAGGAGCGCCGGTAGGCTCTGATCTGCCGCATTCCTCTTCACGGCCCTCCTCGCCGGACGAACTTTAAGGACGATCGTGCTCATTGCCGGGTTCCCCGCCGGGGCCTGGGGGACCAATTGCTACCTGGTCGCCCCCGCCGCCGGTGAGGAGTGCGTGATCATCGACCCGGGCCACCAGGCCTCCCAGGGCGTCGAGGAAGCGCTCGCGAAGCATCGGCTCAAGCCCGTCGCCGTCGTGCTCACCCACGGCCACATCGACCACGTCGCCTCGGTCGTCCCGGTGTGCGGCGCCCACGACGTCCCGGCCTGGATCCACCCCGATGACCGCTACATGATGAGCGACCCCGAGAAGGCGCTGGGCCGTTCGATCGGGATGCCGCTCATGGGCGAGCTGACGGTCGGCGAACCGGACGACGTGAGGGAGCTGACGGACGGTGCCGCGCTCCGGCTGGCCGGCATGGAGTTCGGCGTCGCGCACGCACCCGGCCATACGAAGGGGTCGGTGACGTTCCGGATGCCCGAGGCCGCGGACGTACCGCAGGTCCTCTTCTCGGGCGACCTGCTCTTCGCCGGCTCCGTCGGACGCACCGATCTGCCCGGAGGCGACCACGCCGAGCTGCTCGAGTCGCTGGCCCGTGTGTGCCTCCCGCTCGACGACTCGACCGTGGTGCTGTCCGGCCACGGCCCCCAGACGACCATCGGCCGCGAACGCGCCTCCAATCCGTACATGCACGGGCTGGACGCGCCCCGCCGAGGAATGTGACGAGAGAAAAAAACCTGTGAGCACCTTCCAGGCCCCCAAGGGCACGTACGACCTGACCCCGCCCCGCTCCGCGAAGTTCCTCGCGGTGCGTGAGGCCATCTCCTCGCCCCTGAGGAACTCCGGCTACGGATACATCGAGACGCCCGGTTTCGAGGACGTCGCCCTGTTCGCCCGAGGCGTGGGCGAGTCCACCGATATCGTGTCCAAGGAGATGTACGCCTTCGAGACCAAGGGCGGCGACAAGCTCGCACTGCGTCCCGAGGGCACCGCGTCCGTGCTGCGCGCCGCGCTGGAGGCCAACCTCCACAAGGCCGGCAACCTGCCCGTCAAGCTCTGGTACTCGGGCTCGTACTACCGCTACGAGCGCCCCCAGGCTGGCCGCTACCGCCACTTCTCGCAGGTCGGAGCAGAGGCCATCGGCACCGAGGATCCGGCGCTCGACGCCGAGTTGATCATCCTCGCCGACCAGGCCTACCGTTCGCTCGGCCTCACGCGGTTCCGCATCCTGCTGAACTCGCTGGGGGACAAGGAGTGCCGCCCGGTCTACCGGGAGGCACTGCAGACGTTCCTGCGCGACCTCGACCTCGACGAGGAGACCCGTCGGCGCATCGAGATCAACCCGCTGCGGGTCCTCGACGACAAGCGTCCCGACGTCCAGAAGCAGCTCACCGGCGCCCCGATGCTGCGTGACTTCCTCTGCGACGCCTGCAAGGCGTACCACGAGGAGGTCCGCGACCTGCTGACGGCGGCGGGCGTTGCTTTCGAGGACGACGAGAAGCTGGTCCGCGGCCTCGACTACTACACGCGCACCACCTTCGAGTTCGTCCACGACGGCCTGGGGTCCCAGTCGGCGGTGGGCGGCGGCGGGCGTTACGACGGCCTGTCCGAGATGATCGGCGGCCCCGCGCTGCCCTCCGTCGGCTGGGCCCTCGGTGTGGACCGCACGGTGCTCGCCCTGGAGGCCGAGGGCGTCGAACTCGACATCCCCGCCGCCACGAGCGTCTACGCGGTGCCGCTCGGCGAGGAGGCACGGCGTGTGCTCTTCGGCCTGGTCACCGAACTGCGCAAGGCGGGCGTCGCCACGGACTTCGCGTTCGGCGGCCGCGGCCTCAAGGGCGCGATGAAGAGCGCGAACCGCTCCGGCGCCCGCTACACGGTCGTGGCCGGTGAGCGGGACCTCGCCGAGGGCAACGTCCAGCTCAAGGACATGGAGTCGGGTGAGCAGAAGGCCGTCGCGACCGGCGACCTGGTGAGCGTGCTCCGGGCCGAACTGGCCTGACCCGAGGCAGCCGTCCACCCCCCCGTGCCCGTCCGGTTCGTCCGGGCGGGCACAGGGCGTCCTCGGTGCCCGGCACGCGACCGGAGGGGCCGGCGGCACGCGACCGGTCCCGAGCCCCCGTCGGGTCCCGACCGTCAACCCGGCGGAAGCCGATTCACCTGCTGTACGGGCTGATCCTGGTGGGCCGGAGCCGGCACCGACCGGCCGCGAGCAGCCCGAACCCGCCGACGTCGTGGCTGTGGCGATCCCGAGGGACCGCCGGGGCCGTCCCTCTCCCGTTTCGTTCCGCCCGGACATCTCTCCGGGACGGATCCGCAGGTCGGGGCCGTCCACCGTGGTCGGGCAGCCTCATGGTCCACGCGTTTCTCGCACCGTGGCCGCTGTCCTCGCCGCGCCGGGGAAGGCCGGACCGGAGCCCTGAGGCACCGCGTGCGGCGTAGAACACCTTTATGCATATCGAACGGATGGCTGCGCCGCCGGTGCGGCACAATGACGAGGCCCGGCCGGCTACTCAGTGATGGAACGGCGATTATGACGATGGCAGCGGTAGACCACCCCTCCTCCGCGCAGGACGAGGACGACGGTGCGAAGACCTTCGGCGGCAGCCGCGCGCTCGCACTGCTGCTGGTGATCACGGGAGCGGCCGGGCTGCTCGCCGCCTGGGTGATCACCATCGACAAGTTCAAGCTGCTCGAGGACCCGAGCTTCACCCCGGGCTGCAGCCTGAACCCGGTGGTCGCGTGCGGCAACATCATGAAGAGCGAGCAGGCCTCGGCCTTCGGCTTCCCCAACCCGATGCTCGGGATCGCCACCTACTCGGTGGTCATCGGGATCGGCATGGCGCTCCTTGCGGGCGCCCGCTTCCGTGCGTGGTACTGGCTGGGCCTCAACGCGGGCACCCTGTTCGGCGTCGGCTTCTGCACCTGGCTGCAGTACCAGTCGCTCTACAACATCAACTCGCTCTGCCTGTGGTGCTGCCTGGCCTGGGTCGCCACGATCTTCATGTTCTGCTACGTCACGACGCACAACATCAAGCACGGCATCATCCCCGCCCCCGCCGGGCTGCGGAACGCCCTCACCGAGTTCCACTGGGTGCCCCCGGTGCTCTGGATCGGGATCATCGGCATGCTGATCCTCACCCGCTGGTGGGACTTCTGGACCAGCTGACTCGCCCCGCGGTCCTGTCAGTGGGGTGACATAGGCTTCAGGACGTGGAGCCCGACCTCTTTACCGCAGCAGCCGAAGACCGCCAGGAGAAGGACCCTTCCAGCAGCCCCCTCGCTGTCCGGATGCGTCCCCGCACGCTGGACGAGGTGGTCGGACAGCAGCACCTGCTCAAGCCGGGATCCCCGCTGCGCCGTCTCGTCGGCGAGGGCAGCGGAGGACCCGCCGGCCCCTCGTCGGTCATCCTCTGGGGCCCGCCCGGCACGGGGAAGACGACTCTCGCGTACGTCGTCAGCAAGGCGACCAACAAGCGTTTCGTCGAGCTCTCGGCGATCACCGCGGGCGTCAAGGAGGTCCGCGCCGTCATCGAGGGCGCGCGCCGCGCCACCGGCGGTTTCGGCAAGGAGACCGTCCTCTTCCTCGACGAGATCCACCGCTTCTCCAAGGCCCAGCAGGACTCCCTGCTCCCCGCCGTGGAGAACCGCTGGGTGACGCTGATCGCGGCCACCACGGAGAATCCGTACTTCTCGATCATCTCGCCGCTGCTCTCGCGCTCCCTGCTCCTCACCCTGGAGCCCCTCACCGACGACGGCCTGCGCGCCCTGCTCCGCCGTGCCGTGACCGACGGGCGCGGGCTGGGGGAAGCCGTCACGCTGCCCCAGGACGCCGAGGCGCACCTGCTGCGGATCGCCGGGGGCGACGCCCGCCGCGCGCTGACCGCGCTGGAGGCCGCAGCGGGCGCGGCGCTCTCCAAGCACGAGCGGGAGATCACGCTGGAGACGCTCGAGGAGACCGTCGACCGCGCGGCCGTGAAGTACGACCGGGACGGCGACCAGCACTACGACGTCGCCAGTGCCCTGATCAAGTCGATCCGCGGGTCCGACGTGGACGCCGCCCTGCACTACCTGGCCCGGATGATCGAGGCGGGGGAGGACCCGCGCTTCATCGCGCGGCGACTGATGATCTCGGCCAGTGAGGACATCGGGCTGGCCGATCCCACAGCGCTCCCCACGGCCGTGGCGGCGGCCCAGGCCGTGGCCATGATCGGGTTTCCCGAAGCGGCCCTCACTCTCAGCCACGCCACGATCGCGCTGGCGCTCGCCCCCAAGTCCAATGCCGCGACCCTGGCGATCTCCGCCGCGCAGGAGGACGTGCGCAGGGGCCTCGCCGGCCCGGTCCCGGCCCATCTGCGCGACGGTCACTACAAGGGCGCGGCCAAGCTCGGCCATGCGCAGGGCTACATCTATCCGCACGACGTCCCCGGCGGAATCGCCGCCCAGGAGTACGCCCCGGACGCCGTCCGTGACAGGCGCTACTACGAACCCACGCGATACGGCGCGGAGGCGCGCTACGCCGACGTGGCGGAGCGGGTCCGCGAGCGGCTCGGCCGTAGCGGGCCCGGAGACGGCGCCGCGTCCCCGTGACGGCCGCGGCTCAGTAGGAGGCGGCCTCGAACAGCGTGTACATCGCGCGGCGCAGTTCGCTGACGTCGCGCACGGGGTCGGGGAAGTCGAACCGGGCGTCGAAGCAGGCGCCGGCGTTCTCGACGAAGCGCACCCGCAGACCGAAGCGGTCGAGGGCGACAGGGACGGCGGCGGGCAGGCGCTCGCCGCCGGCCTGCGCACGCCCGCCGAGCAGTGCGGACAGCGCCCCCATCTGCTCCGCGTGGGCGGCGTGGAGATGCTGGAGCAGTTCGGTCTCGTGGGACACCAGCGGATCGGCGACGGCGTCCCGGAACGCCTCCGGCTCCACCTCCTCGGCCCCCCAGAGATCGTCGACCGACGCCTCCCCGGTCTCCAGGCGGAGCGTCGCCCCGCCCGGCCGGGCCGGGCCGGGCACGGCGGTGAGCCGGCCGGCGATCCTGGCACGTCCGCGGATGCGGTGCGGGACGGAGACGGGTGCGACGTCGGTGATCTCCAGCACGGCCGCCAGTTCGTCGCCCTGGGCGCGCGCCGCCGCCCGTGCCACCGGAGAATCCGCGGGGAAGCCGAGGAACAGATCCCCGTCCGGACCGATGCTCCTGCTGTCGGGCATCAGCTGGTCCGGATGGATGACGGACAGCCCCGGTACGAGCAGCACCGCGGAGCAGGTACTCTGTACGAGAGTTCGTGTGCGCTCGGCTGCTGACGGCATCCGAGTGTTTTCAAGCCCGCTGGGACGCGGCTGACCACGATCAGATCGGCCTTCCGTCGTTACGGCACCGTTGTGTGTGCCGTCGCTGTCTGTGCTGTCCGTGACGTGTGTGGTGTTCCCAGGGCGAGACATGCGATCTCCTTGAGTAAGGTAAAGCTAACCTAACCTACAACGGAGGTCTGGAGAACGTGCCTAACCAGTCGCGTCCCAAGGTCAAGAAGTCGCGTGCCCTCGGCATCGCCCTGACGCCGAAGGCTGTCAAGTACTTCGAGGCCCGCCCCTACCCGCCGGGCGAGCACGGCCGTGGCCGCAAGCAGAACTCGGACTACAAGGTCCGTCTGCTCGAGAAGCAGCGCCTGCGTGCGCAGTACGACATCAGCGAGCGCCAGATGGCGCGTGCCTACGACCGCGCCCGCAAGGCCGAGGGCAAGACGGGCGAGGCGCTGGTCGTCGAGCTCGAGCGTCGCCTCGACGCCCTGGTCCTGCGTTCGGGCATCGCCCGCACCATCTACCAGGCCCGCCAGATGGTCGTCCACGGCCACATCGAGGTCAACGGTGGCAAGGTCGACAAGCCGTCCTTCCGCGTGCGCCCCGACGACGTCGTGCAGGTCCGCGAGCGCAGCCGCACCAAGGTCCCCTTCCAGGTGGCCCGCGAGGGTGGCTACGACACCGACGGTGAGACCCCGCGCTACCTCCAGGTGAACCTGAAGGCCCTGGCCTTCCGCCTGGACCGTGACCCGAACCGCAAGGAAATTCCGGTCATCTGCGACGAGCAGCTCGTCGTCGAGTACTACGCCCGCTGATCCAGGCGTAACGCTCAGCCGAGCTCGGGCCCGCCCCTCCCTGTCGTACGGGAGGCGGCGGGCCTTCGCGTCTCCCCGGCGACCCCGCCGCCCGCGACCGCCTCCCGCGCGGCCCTCCCGTCCGCCGGCCTGCCGCCCGCGGGCGTTCCGTGCGTCCGGGCGCCGAGCGCCCGCGTCACGGCGGCCCTCGTGTCCAGCCGGCAGCCGGTGAGCCGCTCCGCTTCGTAACGTGCGTCACCCAGCTCGGCCCTGGCCCGCTCCTCGCACTGGACCCGCGGCCTGCCGTAGTGGACCGAGCCGAACAGCGGCAGCCCCACCGATGGCCAGATCCGGTCCGCGGCCCCCTGCAGCAGCGCGGCCTCCGCCGCATCCCCCTCGATCACCGTCACAAGGGCCAGCAGTTCCAGTGAGAGGACCGTGCCGAGCAGGTCGTGGAAGGCGTGGGCGATGGACAGGGCCTCACCGAGCATCTGCCGCGCCCGCGCGCTCGACCCCTCCTGCAGCGCCGCGTACGCGAGGACGTACAACGCGTAGGCCATGGCCCACCGCTCTCCGTGGTCCTCGCAGATGTCGCGGACCTCGGCGCAGATCTCGGCGGCCCCGGCCAGATCGCCGCGGAACGCCACGGCCATGCCCAGTTCGACCTGCGCCATCAGCACGTTGCTGTTCAGCTCCCCGATCTCCCGGTAGCGCCCGAGCGCCTCCCGCAGGAGCTCCTCGGCGCGCACCGGGTCGTCCGTGACGATGGAGAGACATCCCGTGCGGTGCACGGCGTAGGCCACGGCGCACGCGTCCCCCGCCCGCTCGCCCTCCTCGCGGCACTCCTGCAGCGCCGACACCGCGCCCACCGCGTCCCCCTGCAGCACGGCAACGTAGCCGAGCACCCACAGCGCCTTGAGCCGGGCGTGGTCGTAGGGCGACTCCTCCTCCAGGACGTGGTCCAGCCAGTGGCGGCCCTCCGACAGACGTCCACAGCCCGCCCAGTAGAACCACAGCGTGCCCGCCAGGTACTGCGCGAGATGGATCTCGTCGGTGCTCTCCATCGAGCACTCCATCGCCCTGCGGAGGTTGGGCAGCTCGCTGTCGATCCGTGCCGCGGCCTCGGCCTGCCTGGGGCTGAACCAGTCGAGTTCGCACCAGGTCGCCAGCCCCAGGTACCAGTCCCGGTGCCTGCGCCGCAGCCGCTCGGCGTCCCCGGTCGCCCGCAGCCACTCCGCGCCGTACTCCCGCACGGTGTCCAGCAGCCGGTAACGGCTGCCGAGCGCCGAGTCCTCGCGCAGCACCACGGACTGCGCCAGCAGTTCGTCCAGTACGTCCAGCACGGAGTCGGCCGGCAGCCCGGGGCCGCTGCAGATGTACTCGACGGCCTCCAGGTCGAACTGCCCGGCGAACACCGAGAGCCGAGCCCACAGCAGACGCTGCTCGGGGGCGCACAGCTCATGGCTCCAGCCGATGGCCGTACGAAGGGTCTGATGCCGGGGGAGCGCGCTCGGGCTGCCCCCGGTCAGCAGCCGGAAGCGGTCGTCGAGACGCTGCAGCACCTGCTCAACGGTCAGGGCCCGCAGTCTCCCGGCGGCGAGTTCCAGCGCCAGTGGAATCCCGTCGAGCCGACGGCACAGCTCCCGCACGGTGTCCCGGTTTCCGTCGGTCAGGGCGAACCCCGGGCGCACCGACGCCGCCCGTCCGGCGAACAGCTCCATCGCGTCGCCGTCGGTCATCGGCGCCAGCGGATAGGTGAGTTCACCGTCCACGCGCAGGGGGCGGCGCCCCGCCGCGAGCACCTGGAGGTCCGGCGCCCCGCGCAGCAGGTCCCGTACCAGCGCCGCACAGCCGTCTGCGAGGTGTTCGAAGCCGTCGATCACGAGCAGGAGCCGGCGGGCCGCGCAGTGCTCCAGCAGCATGGTGCGGGGCGGTCTGCTGGTGTGGTCCGTCAGCCCCATCGCGCCGGCCAGCGTGTGCTCCAGCAGCCCGGGATCGTGGACGGCCGACAGCTCGGCGATCCAGACCCCGTCGCAGTACCGTTTCTCCATCAGTGCGGCGATCCGGCTGACGAAACGGGTCTTGCCGGCCCCGGCGACCCCCGCCACGGTGACGAGCCGGTACTCGCCCAGGAGCGCCCCGACTTCCGCCAGTTCTTCGTCGCGTCCCACGAAGGTGTTGAGCTCTGCCGGGAGATTTCCCCGTACGGGACGGGACTCCGCGTCGTCGGATGCGGGGAAGGGGCGCTGAGGGCGTCGCATGAAACACGCAGAGTACTGGCACATAAGCTCTCCGTACAATCTCCCTGCCCCCGGGGCCCGCATCGCGCGCCCGTAATGCGGTACGGGGCGCGACGCCCGGCGCGATAGGCTCGGGGGACGACGATCGGCGGCGACGGCGGCACGCGCCTGCCGAACCGAGACAGGCCGGGCGGGCCGGGGAAGACCGGCCCGTCCGGGCGACGAGCAGAGAGCGGTGCACTGTGTCCGGTGGAGAGGTGGCCGGCATTCTGGTGGCTGTCTTCTGGGCGATCCTGGTCTCCTTCCTCGCTGTTGTACTGGTGAGGCTGGCCCAGACGCTCAAGGCGGCCACCGCGCTGGTGGCGGACGTGACCGAGCAGGCGGTCCCGCTGCTCGCCGACGCCTCCGCGACGCTGCGTTCCGCGCAGACACAGCTGGACAAGGTCGACGCCATCGCGAGTGACGTCCAGGAGGTCACCTCCAACGCCTCCGCGCTCTCCACGACCGTCGCCTCGACGTTCGGCGGCCCGCTCGTGAAGGTCGCCGCGTTCGGCTACGGGGTACGACAGGCCATCGGCCGCCGCACCGCCGCGGAGCCGGAGCAGGCCCGCCGGACCCCTCGCCGCACCGTGATCGTCGGCCGTACCGTGCCGCCCGCCCGCGACAGGAAGCGGAACGGCCGAAGCTCCCGCGGACAGAAGGACTGAGCAGCCATGTTCCGCCGTACGTTCTGGTTCACCGCCGGCGCAGCCGCCGGTGTCTGGGCCACCACCAAGGTCAACCGCAGGATCCGGCAGCTGACTCCCGAGAGTCTCGCGGCGCAGGCCGCCGACAAGGCGCTCGAGGCAGGTCACAGGCTGAAGGACTTCGCCCTCGACGTACGTGAGGGCATGGTCAGGCGTGAGGCCGAACTGGGCGGGGCGCTCGGCATCGAGGCCGCCGGCGAACCCGGCCCCGCCGGCTACCGATCACTTCCCTACAACTCGAACAACCGGAATGAGGACCACTAATGGAGTCGGCTGAAATTCGCCGCCGCTGGCTGAGCTTCTTCGAGGAGCGCGGTCACACCGTCGTGCCTTCGGCGTCGCTCATCGCGGACGACCCGACTCTGCTGCTGGTCCCCGCGGGCATGGTCCCCTTCAAGCCGTACTTCCTCGGTGAGGTCAAGCCGCCCGCCCCGCGCGTCACCAGCGTGCAGAAGTGCGTGCGCACGCCGGACATCGAAGAGGTCGGCAAGACCACGCGGCACGGCACGTTCTTCCAGATGTGCGGAAACTTCTCCTTCGGCGACTACTTCAAGGAAGGCGCCATCGAGTTCGCGTGGGCGGCGCTCACGAACTCCCTGGAGGACGGCGGCTTCGGGCTCGACCCCGAGCGCCTGTGGATCACCGTCTACCTCGACGACGACGAGGCCGAGCAGATCTGGCGCGACAAGATCGGTGTCCCCGCCGAGCGCATCCAGCGCCTGGGCAAGAAGGACAACTTCTGGTCCATGGGCGTCCCCGGCCCCTGCGGCCCCTGCTCCGAGATCAACTACGACCGCGGTCCCGAGTTCGGCGTCGAGGGTGGCCCCGCCGTCAACGACGAGCGCTACGTGGAGATCTGGAACCTCGTCTTCATGCAGTACGAGCGCGGCGCGGGCGACGGCAAGGAGGACTTCCCGATCCTGGGCGACCTGCCGTCGAAGAACATCGACACGGGACTCGGCCTCGAGCGCCTCGCCATGATCCTCCAGGGCGTACAGAACATGTACGAGACCGACACCCTGCGCGTCGTCATGGACAAGGCCACCGAGCTCACCGGCGTCCGCTACGGCGCCGACCACGGCTCGGACGTCTCCCTGCGCGTGGTCGCCGACCACATCCGCACCTCGGCGATGCTCATCGGCGACGGCGTCACCCCCGGCAACGAGGGCCGCGGCTACGTCCTGCGCCGCATCATGCGCCGTGCCATCCGCAACATGCGCCTCATGGGCGCCACCGGCCCGGTCGTCCGCGAGCTGATCGACGTGGTCGTGGAGACCATGGGTCTGCAGTACCCGGAGCTGATCACCGACCGCAAGCGCATCGAGACCGTCGCGCTCGCCGAGGAGGCCGCCTTCCTCAAGGCCCTCAAGGGCGGCACGAACATCCTCGAGACCGCCGTCACCGAGACCAAGGCCGCCGGCGGCCGGGTCCTGGCCGGCGACAAGGCGTTCCTGCTCCACGACACGTGGGGCTTCCCGATCGACCTCACGCTGGAGATGGCCGGCGAGCAGGGCCTCTCCGTCGACGAAGAGGGCTTCCGCCGCCTGATGCAGGAGCAGCGGGACAAGGCGAAGGCCGACGCCAAGGCCAAGAAGACCGGTCACGCCGACCTCTCCGCCTACCGCGAGGTGGCGGACAGGTCCGGTGTCACGGAGTTCACCGGCTACACCTCCACCGAGGGCGAGTCGACGGTCGTCGGCCTCCTCGTCGACGGCGTGCCCTCGCCCGCCGCGAGCGAGGGCGACGAGGTCGAGGTCGTCCTCGACCGCACCCCGTTCTACGCCGAGGGTGGTGGCCAGCTGGCCGACCAGGGCCGCATCAGGCTCGACACCGGCGCGGTCATCCACGTCCGCGACGTGCAGCAGCCCGTGCCCGGGGTCTCGGTCCACAAGGGTTCGGTACAGGTCGGCGAGGTGACGCTCGGGGCCTCGGCCCACGCCTCCATCGACAACACGCGCCGCCGCGCCATCGCCCGCGCCCACAGCGCCACCCACCTCACGCACCAGGCCCTGCGCGACGCGCTCGGTCCCACGGCCGCCCAGGCCGGCTCGGAGAACTCGCCCGGCCGCTTCCGCTTCGACTTCGGCTCGCCCGCCGCCGTCCCGGGCGCGGTGCTCACCGATGTCGAGCAGAAGATCAACGAAGTCCTCGCCCGGGAGCTCGACGTCCAGGCCGAGGTCATGTCCATCGACGACGCCAAGAAGCAGGGCGCCATCGCCGAGTTCGGCGAGAAGTACGGCGAGCGGGTCCGGGTCGTCACCATCGGCGACTTCTCCAAGGAGCTGTGCGGCGGCACGCACGTGCACAACACGGCCCAGCTCGGCCTGGTGAAGCTGCTCGGCGAGTCGTCCATCGGCTCCGGAGTGCGACGCATCGAGGCCCTCGTCGGCGTCGACGCGTACAACTTCCTCGCCAAGGAGCACACGGTCGTCGCGCAGCTCCAGGAGCTGCTGAAGGGCCGTCCCGAGGAGCTTCCCGAGAAGATCTCCGGCATGCTCGGCAAGCTCAAGGACGCCGAGAAGGAGATCGAGAAGTTCCGCGCGGAGAAGGTCCTGCAGGCCGCCGCCGGGCTCGTGGAGTCGGCGAAGGACGTGCGGGGTGTCGCCCTGGTCACGGGGCAGGTGCCGGACGGAACCTCGGCCGACGACCTGCGCAAGCTGGTCCTCGACGTGCGCGGGCGCATCCAGGGCGGCAGGCCCGCCGTGGTGGCCCTGTTCACCACGGCGAACGGCCGCCCGCTGACCGTCATCGCCACCAACGAGGCCGCCCGCGAGCGTGGTCTCAAGGCCGGTGACCTGGTCCGTACCGCCGCGAAGACCCTCGGCGGCGGCGGTGGCGGCAAGCCCGACGTCGCCCAGGGCGGCGGTCAGAACCCGGACGCCATCGGCGACGCCGTCGCCGCGGTCGAACGACTCGTCACCGAGACGGCATGACATCGGACATGCCGCAGATGCGCCGCGGACGCCGACTCGCGGTCGACGTCGGGGACGCCCGTATCGGGGTCGCCTCGTGCGACCCCGACGGGATTCTCGCCACGCCGGTGGAGACCGTGCCGGGACGTGACGTCCCGGCCGCCCACCGGCGGCTCGGCCAGATCGTCGAGGAGTACGAGCCGATCGAGGTCATCCTCGGGCTGCCCCGCTCCCTCGGCGGGGGCGAGGGGCCGGCGGCCGCGAAGGTCCGCGCCTTCGCCCAGGTGTTCGCCCGCGCGATCGCACCGATCCCCGTGCGTCTCGTGGACGAGAGGATGACCACAGTGACGGCCACGCAGGGGCTGCGGGCTTCGGGCGTGAAGTCCAAGAAGGGCCGGTCTGTCATCGACCAGGCTGCCGCTGTGGTCATCCTCCAGAACGCTCTGGAGTCCGAACGGGCGTCAGGCACTGCTCCGGGCGAGGGCGTCGAAGTGGTTGTCTGATCGCGATACGGTAACGTTCCGCGCGATGCGCCGGTGTTCGAACAGACACCGCACAGCCAAGCGAAGAGGCGGAGCGTCGTCTCGCGGCGTCAAGGGGATCGATGACTGAGTATGGCCGGGGCTCCGGCTCCGAACCATGGCATCCCGAGGACCCCTTGTACGGGGATCAGGGATGGGAAGGCCGCGAGGCCGCCCACGGCCAGGGCCAGTACGACGGCCGGCAGCAGCCCTACGCGCAGGACCCCTACACCGCACAGCAGGGCTACCAGCAGGACCCTTACGCGCATCAGCAGCAGCCGCAGCACCAGCAGGACCCGTACGCGCAGCAGCAGTACGGGGCCCAGCAGGACCCCTACGCCCAGCAGCCGCAGCAGGATCCCTACGGGCAACAGCAACAGCAGGGCCCCTACGCCCAGCAACAACAGCAGGATCCCTACGCGCAGCAGCAACAGCAGCAGGCCCCGTACTACCAGCAGCACGGCGCTCCCCAGGACCCCTACGCCCAGCAACCGCAGCAGCCGCAGCAGCCGCACTACGACGCCGGCTGGGACACGGGTCAGCAGCCCGCCATGCCGTACGGAGACCAGCAGCCCTACGCCAACGGACCCGGCGGCTACGGCGAGCAGGCCGACCACTACGGCACGCCTGAGGCCTACCCCCCGCCGCAGCCCCCGGGCCGCCGCGAGGAGGCGCCCGCACAGAAGAACCCGGACTGGGACCCGGACGTCCAGGAGGAGGAGACGCATCCTTTCTTCACGGGCGCGGACGCGCCGGCCACGGACCGGCGCTCGCGCGACTCCGACGGTCCCGCGGACGACGACGAGGACGACGACCCGCGTGACGCCCAGCGGGTCGGCGGCGAGCGCCGTGGCAAGGGCAAGAAGAAGAACCGCAACGGCTGCGCCTGCCTGGGCCTCTCGCTGATCCTCGTCGGGGGACTCGGCGGGGCGGGTTACTTCGGCTACTCGTACTACCAGAGCCAGTTCGGCGCGGCGCCCGACTTCACGGGCAGCGGCACGAGTTCGGTCGAGGTCGAGATTCCGGAGGGCGCGCTCGGGAACGAGATCGCGAACATCCTGAAGAAGGCCGGGGTCGTGAAATCGTCCGACGCCTTCATCTCGGCCCAGAACGGGAACCCCAAGGCCAAGTTCCTTCAGGCCGGCGTTTATCTCCTGAAGAAGGAGATGTCCGCCGACAGCGCCGTCGCGTTGATGCTCAGCCCGAAGAGTCAGAATGCGCTGATCATTCCCGAGGGCAAGAGCACCATCGAGGTGTACAACGCGATCGACGCCAGGCTGGAACTCAAGAAGGGCACCACCGCAGGCATCGCGAAGGCCAAGGCCAAGAGCATGGGCCTGCCCGAATGGGCGGACGACGATCCCAAGATCAAGGACCCGCTGGAAGGATTCCTCTTCCCGGCGGCCTACGCGGTGCCCAAGGGCTCGAAGCCCGAGGACGCGCTCAGGAAGATGGTCGCCCGGGCCAACAAGGAGTACAAGCCGCTCGAACTCGAGAAGAACGCGGCGAAGATGAAACTGAAATCGCCGCTCGAGCTCCTCACCGTGGCGAGCCTCGTCCAGAAAGAGGGCAAGTACAAGCACGATTTCGACAAGGTCGCCAGAGTGGTCTACAACCGGCTCGCGCCGAACCTGGAGACCGCCGGACGGCTCGAATTCGACTCGACGATCAACTACATCAGGGCCGAGAGCACGCTCGATCTCGGCCCGGTGGACGAGCTCCGGAAGATCGACGACCCGTACAACACCTACAAGTTCACGGGCCTGCCGCTCGGGCCGATCACGAACCCGGGCCTGGACGCGCTGAACTCCGCGATCGACCCGGCATCAGGACCCTGGTACTACTTCGTCTCCGTGACCGAGGACAAGACCCTGTTCGCGAAGACGAACGAGGAGCACGAGCGCAACCGCAGGGAGTACGAAGAGAGCAAGGCGGACCAGTGAGCACCACCCGCCGCGCCGCCGTCCTCGGCTCGCCGATCGCCCACTCGCTGTCCCCGGCCCTGCACCGGGCCGCCTACGCCGCGCTCGGTCTGCACGACTGGTCGTACGACCGGTTCGAGGTGGACGAGGCCGCACTGCCCGCGTTCGTCGAAGCACTGGACCCCTCATGGGCCGGCCTCTCCCTGACGATGCCGCTCAAGCGGGCGGTCATCCCGCTGCTCCACGAGATCACGGCGACCGCCGCGGCGGTCGAGGCGGTCAACACCGTCGTGCTCACCGCGGACGGCAGGCGGGTGGGCGACAACACGGACATCCCCGGGATGGTCGCCGCCCTGCGCGAACGGGGCGTGGACAAGGTCGAGTCCGCCGCGATCCTCGGCGCCGGTGCCACGGCCTCCTCGGCGCTCGGCGCACTCTCCGAGATCTGCACCGGTCCGGTCACCGCCTACGTGCGCAGCCGGGAACGGGCCGACGAGATGCGCGGCTGGGGCGAGCGCCTCGGGGTCGACGTCCGGACCGAGGACTGGGCGGAGGCCGCCACGGCTCTGCGTGCCCCCCTGGTCGTCGCGACGACGCCGGCCGGCACGACGGACACGCTGTCCGGTGCGGTGCCCGACGCGCCCGGCACGCTGTTCGACGTCCTGTACGAACCGTGGCCCACGGCGCTCGCCGCCCGGTGGTCGGCGGCGGGCGGGAGCGTCGTCGGCGGCTTGGACCTCCTCGTCCATCAGGCGGTCCTCCAGGTGGAGCAGATGACCGGGCGGAGCCCCGGACCGCTCGCCGCCATGCGGGCCGCGGGGGAGCGGGCGCTGGCGGCGCGGGAACGTCCTTAGCCCCGGCGGGCACCGGCTCCGAAACGTCCGTCTGCTGGACCGGCGACCGGACCGCACCCCCGGACGTGGGAGGATCGGGGGCGGCGGGCCAGGGCCGCGCACCCGGTCGCGCCGCCGCAGTTTCAGGCGCGAGCATGAGGAGCACCGTTGAGCAGGTTGCGCTGGCTGACCGCGGGGGAGTCGCACGGCCCCGCACTGGTGGCGACGCTGGAGGGTCTTCCCGCCGGCATCCCCGTCACCACGGAGATGGTGGCGGACGCGCTCGCCCGGCGACGGCTCGGTTACGGGCGTGGCGCGCGGATGAAGTTCGAGAGGGACGAGGTCACCTTCCTCGGCGGCGTCCGGCACGGTCTGACCATGGGCTCGCCTGTCGCCGTCATGGTCGGTAACACCGAGTGGCCCAAGTGGGAGCAGGTCATGTCGGCCGACCCGGTCGACCCCGAGGTGCTGGCGGCGCAGGCCCGCAACGCCCCCCTGACCCGCCCCAGGCCCGGTCACGCCGACCTGGCGGGGATGCAGAAGTACGGCTTCGACGAGGCCCGGCCCATCCTGGAGCGCGCCAGCGCCCGCGAGACCGCCGCCCGTGTCGCCCTCGGCGCCGTGGCCCGCTCCTACCTCAAGGAGACCGCGGGCATCGAGATCGTCAGCCACGTCGTCGAGCTGGCCGCGGCCAAGGCGCCTTACGGCGTCTACCCCAAGCCCTCCGACGTCGAGCGGCTCGACGCCGACCCGGTGCGCTGCCTGGACGCCGACGCGTCGAAGGCGATGGTCGCGGAGATCGACCAGGCCCACAAGGACGGCGACACCCTCGGCGGCGTCGTCGAGGTGCTCGCCTACGGCGTGCCCGTCGGCCTCGGCTCGCACGTGCACTGGGACCGCAGGCTCGACGCCCGCCTCGCCGCCGCCCTGATGGGCATCCAGGCCATCAAGGGCGTCGAGGTCGGCGACGGTTTCGACCTCGCCCGGGTGCCGGGATCCAAGGCGCACGACGAGATCCTCGCCACCGAGAACGGCATCAAGCGCGCCTCCGGCCGCTCCGGCGGCACCGAGGGCGGGCTCACCACCGGTGAGCTGCTGCGGGTCCGCGCCGCGATGAAGCCCATCGCCACCGTCCCGAAGGCGCTCGCCACCGTCGACGTGGTGACGGGCGAGGCGGCGAAGGCCCACCACCAGCGCTCCGACGTCTGCGCGGTCCCGGCCGCGGGCATCGTCGCCGAGGCCATGGTCGCCCTGGTGCTGGCCGACGCGGTCGCGGAGAAGTTCGGCGGCGACAGCGTCGCCGAGACCCACCGCAACGTGCAGTCGTACCTCTCCCACCTCCAGATCCGGTGAGCGGGCCCCTGATCGTCCTGGTCGGCCCGATGGGCGTCGGCAAGTCCACGGTGGGCGAGCTGCTCGCGGAGCGTCTGGGCGCCGGGTACCGCGACACCGACGCGGACATCGTCGCCACAGCCGGCAAGGCGATCTCCGAGATCTTCTTCGACGAGGGCGAGGAGCACTTCCGCGCGCTGGAACGGGAGGCCGTGAAGGCCGCGGTGGACCAGCACACGGGAGTCCTCGCCCTCGGCGGCGGCGCCGTACTGGACGACGCGACCCGGGCACTGCTGGCCGGGCGTCCGGTCGTCTACCTCTCGATGGACGTGGACGAGGCTGTCCGGAGGGTCGGGCTGAACACCGCGCGCCCCCTCCTCGCGGTGAACCCGCGGCGGCAGTGGCGCGAACTCATGGACGCCCGGCGCCACTTCTACGAGGAAGTGGCCCTGGCCACCGTCGCCACCGACGACCGCACCCCCGAAGAGGTCGCCCGGGCGATCCTCGACGTACTGGAACTGCCGGAGCGCACGGGTGAGCCCGTGGCGTCCGGCCGGGAGAACACAGCCATGACCGAGCAGGGCACCACACGCATCCGGATCGCCGGCACGGCGGGCACCGACCCCTACGACGTGCTGGTCGGCCGCCAGCTCCTCGGCGAGCTGCCGGGCCTCATCGGCGACCGCGTCAAGCGGGTCGCCGTCCTGCACCCCGAGGCGCTCGCCGAGACCGGTGAGACGATCCGCGAGGACCTCGCGGCCCAGGGCTACGAAGCCATCGCGATCCAGCTGCCGAACGCCGAGGAGGCCAAGACCGTCGAGGTCGCCGCCTACTGCTGGAAGGCGCTCGGCCAGACCGGCTTCACCCGTACCGACGTCATCGTAGGCATCGGCGGCGGCGCCACCACCGACGTCGCGGGCTTCGTCGCCGCCTCGTGGCTGCGCGGGGTGCGGTGGATCGCCGTACCGACGACCGTGCTCGGCATGGTCGACGCGGCCGTCGGCGGCAAGACCGGCATCAACACGGCCGAGGGCAAGAACCTCGTCGGCGCCTTCCACCCGCCCGCCGGGGTGCTCTGCGACCTCGCGGCGCTGGACTCGCTGCCGGTCAACGACTACGTCTCCGGCATGGCCGAGATCATCAAGGCGGGCTTCATCGCCGACCCGGTGATCCTCGACCTGGTCGAGGCCGATCCCCAGGGCGCCCGTACGCCCGCTGGTCCGCACACCGCGGAACTGATCGAGCGTTCCATCCGGGTCAAGGCGGAGGTCGTCTCCAGCGACCTCAAGGAGTCCGGGCTCCGGGAGATCCTCAACTACGGGCACACACTGGCTCACGCCATCGAGAAGAACGAGCGCTACAAGTGGCGCCACGGAGCCGCCGTCTCCGTCGGCATGGTCTTCGCCGCCGAACTGGGCCGCCTCGCCGGGCGCCTGGACGACGCCACCGCAGACCGGCACCGCGCCGTCCTGGAGTCCGTCGGGCTGCCGCTCACCTACCGCGGCGACCAGTGGCCCAAGCTCCTGGAGAACATGAAGGTCGACAAGAAGTCCCGCGGCGACCTGCTGCGCTTCATCGTCCTGGACGGCATCGGGAAGCCCACCGTGCTGGAAGGCCCCGACCCGGCGGTGCTGCTCGCCGCCTACGGGGAGGTCTCCGCGTGAGCCGCAGGGTCCTCGTGCTCAACGGCCCCAACCTCGGACGCCTCGGCTCGCGCGAGCCCGACGTGTACGGGGCGACGTCCTACGCCGGTCTCGTCGAGACGTGCCGGGCGCTCGGCAGGGAACTCGGCTTCGACGTCGAGGTCCGCGAGACCAACGACGAGGGCGAGCTGATCTGCTGGCTCCACGAGGCGGCCGACGGCTCTCTGCCGGTCGTCATCAACCCGGGTGCCTTCACGCACTATTCCTACGGGATGCGGGACGCGGCGGCCCAGCGCACCGCCCCGCTGATCGAGGTGCACATCTCGAATCCGTACGCCCGGGAGGAGTTCCGCCACACCTCGGTGATCGCCCCGGTGGCGACCGGGACCGTCGCGGGGTTCGGGATCGGCTCCTACCGGCTCGCCCTGCGGGCCATCGCCGGCGAACTGACCGACTGACAAGGGGCACTTCGTGCCCTCCCCACCCGTTCACAGCGTGGCGGCCGGGGAGGGTACCGTTGCCGTCGACCAGCGCCAGTTGCCTGCACGAGACGGAGTGGCACCGGATGCAGCACGCAGTGGGGGCCCCGCTGCCGCCGCCCCAGGGTCCCGGGAACGGACCCTGGGCGCACCAGGCCCAGCACCCCGGCCATCCCGGCGCCCCCGGGACGCCGCCGCCCGCGGCACCGGCGCCCCAGGCGCCCCCCACGCCCCGGCACGCCCCGGTGCCGCCCTCCAGGGAATCCACCGGGCACATCCAGCTGCCACCCGGCGGCCCCGTACCGCTGCCCGCGCCGCCCGCCGAGCCGGGCACCGGGGCGGCGACCCTGGCGGTGCTGCTCATCGGCCCCGCCGGAGCGGGCAAGACCACGGTCGCCAAGCTCTGGGCGGGCCGCCGCCGCGTCCCCACCGCGCACGTCTCGCTCGACGACGTCCGCGAATGGGTCTGCTCCGGTTTCGCCGATCCGCAGGCCGGATGGAACGACCACTCGGAGGCCCAGTACCGCCTGGCCCGGCGCACCTGCGGCTTCGCGGCCCGCAACTTTCTCGCCAACGGCATCTCCTGCATCCTCGACGACGCGGTCTTCCCGGACCGGCCCGTCGTCGGCCTCGGCGGCTGGAAGCGCCACGTCGGTCCCGGCCTGCTCCCCGTCGTCCTCCTGCCCGGCCTCGAGGTCGTCCTGGAGCGCAACGCGGCCCGCAGCGGGAACCGCCGGCTCTCCGACGAGGAGGTGGCGCGGATCCACGGCCGCATGGCCGGCTGGTACGGCTCCGGACTCCCGATCATCGACAACTCCACCTACGACGTCGAGACGACCGCCCGGGTCCTCGACGACGTCCTGGCCCGTTCCATAGCCAGCCCGCCGTCCTGGTAGCGGCCTCGCGGGACCCCGGTCGGATGCGCTGACCGGGCGGGCCGACGCCCGCGCTCGTAGGCTCGAAAACATGTCAGAGGTGTACGCCGTCCGACGCGGTCTGCTGCGCGACCGTTACGCCGCCGCCGGATCCGCGGCCGCCCTGGTCTCGCGCCCCGCCAACGTCCGCTACCTCGCGGGCGCCGCCCCACCCGGCGCCGTGCTGCTGCTCGGCCCCCGCGAGGACGTCCTGCTCTGCCCCCGCGCGCCGGGCGACGACTCCGTGCACGGCCGTCCCGACGAACAGCTGCGGCTGAGCGTCCTGCCCGACCCCGCGGGCGACCCCGTCGTCGCCGCGGCCGGGCTGGCCCTCTCCTCGGACGCGGGCTCGCTGTCCGTCGAGGAGAACGACCTCACGGTGGCCCGGCACCGCGCCATGCTCGCCGCGGCCCCAGGGCTGCGCCTGGCCGACCTCGGCTTCGCCGTGCAGCAGCTGAGGATCGTCAAGGACGAGGAGGAGCTCGCCTGCCTGCGGATCGCCGCCGAGATCACCGACCACGCGCTCGGAGAGCTCCTGGAGTCGATCCTCGTCGGCCGTACCGAACGTCACCTGGCCCTGGAGCTGGAGCGCCGGCTGGTGGACCACGGCGCTGACGGGCCGGCGTTCCCCACGTCGGTCGGGACCGGTCCCAATTCGGGCAGGGGGCGGCACCGGCCCTCGGACCGAAGGGTCGAGGAGGGCGATTTCCTATCGGTCTGCCTCGGCGCGAACTATCGCGGATACCGCTGCGAGATCGGACGGACCTTCGTCATCGGGACCAGCCCCGCGGACTGGCAGATCGACCTCTACGACCTCGTTTTCGCCGCTCAGCGGGCCGCGAGGGAGGCTCTCCTGCCGGGGGCCGCATACCGAGACGTCGACCGGGCGGCCCGCCAGCTCCTGGACTCCGCGGGCCACTCGGAAGGCCTCCAGCCCAGTACCGGGCACGGGGTCGGGCTCGAAATCGACGAGGACCCGCAGTTGGCACCGACAGCCATGGGTAAACTGGACGCTTGTGTGCCGGTCACCGTCGAACCGGGGGTCCACCTCCCGGGCCGGGGCGGTGTCCGGATCGATGACACGCTCGTCGTGCGCCCCGAGGCGGACGGCGGACCCGAGCTACTCACCATTACGACCAAGGAGCTGCTCGCGCTCTAGGGGATCTCCTCGCGGAGGCTCCGGCGCGCATCCCCGGTCGTCCACCAGCTTCAGTCCAGGAGATTCCGCAACCGTGGCTTCCACGAACGACCTCAAGAACGGCCTGGTGCTCAAGCTCGACGGAGGCCAGCTCTGGTCCGTCGTCGAGTTCCAGCACGTCAAGCCCGGCAAGGGCCCCGCCTTCGTGCGCACCAAGCTCAAGAACGTGCTCTCCGGCAAGGTCGTCGACAAGACGTTCAACGCCGGCGTGAAGGTCGAAACGGCCACCATCGACCGCCGGGACATGCAGTTCTCGTACATGGACGGCGAGTACTTCGTCTTCATGGACATGGACACGTACGACCAGCTCATGGTCGACCGCAAGTCCGTCGGTGACGCCGCCAACTTCCTGATCGAGGGCTTCACCGCCTCCGTCGCGCAGCACGAGGGCGAGGTGCTCTACGTCGAGCTGCCCGCCGCGGTCGAGCTGACCATCCAGCACACCGACCCGGGCGTCCAGGGTGACCGTTCCACCGGTGGCACCAAGCCCGCCACCCTGGAGACCGGTTACGAGATCGGCGTCCCGCTCTTCATCACCACCGGCGAGAAGATCAAGGTCGACACCCGCACGGGCGACTACCTCGGCCGGGTGAACAGCTAACCGTGGCTGCCCGGAACAAGGCACGCAAGCGCGCCTTCCAGATCCTTTTCGAGGCCGACCAGCGCGGTGAGTCCGTGCAGACGGTCCTCGCGGACTGGGTGCGGCTCTCGCGGACCGATGACCGTCAGCCGCCGGTCGGCGAATTCACGATGGAGCTCGTCGAGGGGTACGCGCAGTACGCGGACCGCATCGACGACCTCATCGTCACCTACGCGGTGGACTGGGAGATCGACCGCATGCCGGTCGTCGACCGGAGCCTCCTGCGGCTCGGCGCCTACGAGCTGATCTGGATGGACTCCACCCCCGACGCCGTGGTGATCGACGAGGCCGTACAGCTCGCCAAGGAGTTCTCCACGGACGACTCCCCGGCCTTCGTGAACGGCCTGCTGGCCCGGTTCAAGGACCTCAAGCCGAACCTCCGCCGGGAGCAGTAGCGGTCCGGCGGCGTTGAGCCGAACGAAGGGCCCACGGCCGAACCGGCCGTGGGCCCTTCGGCGTACCTGCGCCCGCGCGCGCAGGGTGAGGCCGGCGGGCGGAGCACGAAAAAGCCGGGCCGGCGGGGGCCCTGAGGCACCCCGCCGACCCGGCGGTACGTTTCTGCGGGGGCTGGTCAGCCCTCGTCGTGGGCCACCGCGCGGCGCGCGTCCGCGTCCAGCACGCCCCAGCTGATCAGCTGCTCCGTGAGCACGGAAGGCGACTGGTCGTAGATCACGGCCAGGGTGCGGAGGTCGTCCTGGCGGATCGAGAGCACCTTGCCGTTGTAGTCGCCGCGCTGGCTCTGGATCGTCGCCGCGTAACGCTGCAGCGGACCGGCCTTCTCCGGCGGCACGTGGGCGAGGCGCTCCAGGTCGAGGACGAGCTTCGGCGGCGGCTCGGCGGCACCGCCGGGCGTCGTGCCGGGCAGGAGCTCCTGGACCGGGACGCCGTAGAAGTCGGCCAGCTCGGCAAGGCGCTGCACGGTCACGGCGCGGTCGCCGCGCTCGTAGGAACCGACCACGACGGCCTTCCAGCGGCCCTGCGACTTCTCCTCCACGCCGTGGAGGGAGAGGCCTTGCTGGGTGCGGATGGCGCGGAGCTTGGCCCCGAGCTGCTTTGCGTATTCGCTGGACATAGGGCTCCCCGGACGCTGGAACGTTCTGCGGCTGGGCCGCGTGGCTGGTAACTCACTGTGAGGTTACGCAGCGTTACTTGGCTGCGTCAAGCCGAAAGGTCCGCAGTGCCACCTCCTGGGGGCGGGGCCGGGGGCTCACGCAAGCCCTGGTAACGTGGATGACGCAATTTCGACGTCCTTTAACGTCCGTCCAGTGAGGCGGAGAAGGAGGTCCGTTTCTTATGGACGCACAGCATGACCACACCGGCAATGCGGCACGCCCCGTTCTCGAGGCTCCCGACATCGCCCGCGCTCTGACCCGAATCGCCCACGAGATCGTCGAACGCGCCAAGGGCGCCGACGACGTGGTGCTCCTCGGCATCCCTACGCGGGGGGTCTTCCTCGCCCGTCGGCTCGCCGGAAAACTCGAGGAGATCACCGGCCTGAAGACGCCGGTCGGATCACTCGACATCACGATGTACCGCGACGACCTCAGGATGCGCCCCGCGCGCGCCCTGGCACGCACCGAGATCCCCGGTGAGGGCATCGAGGACCGCCTCGTCGTGCTCGTCGACGACGTGCTCTTCTCCGGCCGCACGATCCGCGCGGCGCTCGACGCGCTCGGCGACATCGGCCGGCCCCGTGCCGTGCAGCTCGCCGTCCTCGTCGACCGGGGTCACCGCGAACTCCCGATCCGCGCCGACTACGTCGGCAAGAACCTCCCCACATCCCTGCGGGAGACGGTCAGGGTCCAGCTCTCCGAGGAGGACGGCCGCGACGCCGTGCTGCTCGGCGTCAAGCAGACCGTCCCGGCGGGCGAGCAGTAGCTGCGGTCGGACTCCGTGCGCCCCACCGGCCGCCCGGCAGCTTCCGCACGCCCGTTTGCCTGAATCCTCCACCCCTCTCGGAGATCCCAGATGCTGCGCCCTCCCGGGGAACACCCCCGGACCCCCCGTCACCTGATCTCGGCAGCCGACCTCACCCGCGACGACGCCGTCCTGATCCTCGACACCGCCGAGGAGATGGCCCGGGTCGCCGACCGGCCGATCAAGAAGCTCCCCACCCTGCGGGGCCGCACCGTCGTCAACCTCTTCTTCGAGGACTCGACGAGGACCCGGATCTCGTTCGAGGCCGCGGCCAAGCGGCTCTCCGCCGACGTCATCAACTTCTCCGCGAAGGGCTCGTCCGTCTCCAAGGGCGAATCGCTCAAGGACACCGCCCTGACGCTGGAGGCCATGGGGGCGGACGCCGTCGTCATCCGGCACGGCGCCTCGGGAGCCCCGTACCGTCTCGCGACGTCCGGCTGGATCGACAGCGCGGTCGTCAACGCGGGCGACGGGACGCACGAGCACCCCACCCAGGCGCTGCTGGACGCGTTCACGATGCGCCGCAGGCTGGTCGGTCCCGACGCCGGTATCGGCCGTGATCTCGAAGGCCGCCGGATCACGATCGTCGGCGACATTCTCCACAGCCGGGTGGCCCGCTCCAACGTCCACCTCCTGCACACCCTCGGCGCCCACGTCACCCTGGTGGCCCCGCCGACCCTCGTGCCCGTCGGCGTCGAGCAGTGGCCCTGCGACGTCAGCTACCGCCTCGACGACGTGCTGCCGAAGTCGGACGCGGTCATGATGCTGCGAGTGCAGCGCGAGCGCATGAACGCCGCCTACTTCCCCACCGAGCGCGAGTACTCCCGCCGCTACGGCCTGGACGGCGAGCGCATGGCCCGGATGCCCGAGCACTCCATCGTCATGCACCCCGGACCGATGGTCCGCGGCATGGAGATCACCGCCGAGGTCGCCGACTCCGACCGGTGCACCGCCGTGGAGCAGGTCGCGAACGGTGTCTCCACCCGCATGGCCGTCCTCTACCTGCTGCTGGGCGGCTCCGAGACCGCCCTGCCGTCCGCCGCCGCCCGTACCGAGGAGAACAAGTAACCATGAGCAAGACCCTTATCCGCGGTGCGAAGGTCCTCGGCGGCGAGCCGCAGGACGTCCTCATCGACGGCGAGAACATCGTCGCCACGGGCACCGGGCTCGACGCCGAGGGCGCCACCGTGATCGAGGCGGAGGGCCGGATCCTGCTGCCCGGCCTCGTCGACCTGCACACCCACCTGCGCGAACCGGGACGCGAGGACTCCGAGACCGTCCTCACCGGCACCAGGGCGGCCGCGGCCGGCGGCTTCACGGCCGTCCACGCCATGGCCAACACCTTCCCCGTCGCCGACACCGCCGGCGTCGTCGAGCAGGTCTGGCGGCTCGGCAAGGAGTCCGGCTACTGCGACGTGCAGCCCATCGGGGCCGTCACCGTGGGCCTGGAGGGCAAGCAGCTCGCCGAGCTCGGCGCCATGCACGACTCCGCCGCCGGAGTGAAGGTCTTCTCCGACGACGGCAAGTGCGTCGACGACGCGGTGATCATGCGCCGCGCCCTGGAGTACGTGAAGGCCTTCGACGGCGTGGTCGCCCAGCACGCCCAGGAGCCCCGCCTCACCGAGGGCGCCCAGATGAACGAGGGCGTCGTCTCGGCCGAGCTCGGTCTCGGCGGCTGGCCCGCCGTCGCCGAGGAGTCGATCATCGCCCGCGACGTGCTCCTCGCCGCCCACGTCGGCTCGCGGGTGCACATCTGCCACCTGTCGACCGCCGGGTCCGTCGAGATCGTGCGCTGGGCCAAGTCCAAGGGCTGGAACGTCACGGCCGAGGTCACCCCGCACCACCTGCTGCTCACCGACGAACTCGTGCGGTCCTACAACCCCGTCTACAAGGTGAACCCGCCGCTGCGCACCGAGGCCGACGTCATGGCCCTGCGTGAGGCCCTCGCCGACGGCACCATCGACTGCGTGGCCACCGACCACGCACCGCACCCGCACGAGGACAAGGACTGCGAGTGGGCGGCCGCCGCCATGGGGATGGTGGGCCTGGAGACCGCGCTGTCCGTGGTCCAGCAGACGATGGTGGACACCGGTCTCCTCGACTGGGCGGGCGTCGCCGACCGCATGTCGCTGCGCCCCGCGGCCATCGGCCGGCTCGAGGGACACGGCCGCCCCGTCTCGGCGGGTGAGCCCGCCAACCTCGTCCTCGTCGATCCGGCATACCGTGGAGCAGTGGACCCCGCGGGCTTCGCCTCCCGCAGCCGCAACACTCCGTACGAGGGTCGCGAGCTGCCCGGCCGAGTGACCCACACCTTCCTGCGGGGCCGTGCCACGGTCGTCGACGGGAAGCTCGCGTGACAACACTCAACTCCGGTTTTCAGCTGTACCGGCTGGCCGCGGACCAGAAATCGGCCGAGGTGACGGACTGGTCCGCCCGCATCAGCTGGGTCCTCGGACTGGCTGTCTTCGTCGCGTTCGTCTACTGGCTGATGCGCCAGGGATGGAAGTGGCGGGGCCGCCTGCAGTCCGGTATCCCGGCGCTCGCGACCACACCCGAAGGGTTCGCCGACGGCGAGAAGCTGCTCACCCTGACCGGTCGCTACCACGCGTCGACGACCGCCGGGCAGTGGCTCGACAGGATCGTGGCGCACGGCCTGGGCACCCGGAGCCGTGTCGAGCTGACCCTCACCGAGCAGGGCCTCGACGTCGTGCGCCCCGGCGCCGCCGACTTCTTCGTCCCGGCGGCCGCGCTGCGCGAGGCCAGGCTCGACAAGGCTCTCGCGGGCAAGGTTCTGCCCGAGGGAGGCCTGCTGGTCATCACCTGGGCGCTCGGCGACCAGCTGATCGACTCGGGCTTCCGCTCCGACCACGCGGCCGAGCACCAGGCCTGGGTCGACGCGGTCAACCACCTCGGCGGCGCAGCCGCCCACCACCCCACCAGCACGACGGAAGGCACCGCACGATGACGATCTCCACCCGGGGAGCAGGAAAAGCTCCCGCCGTACTCGTCCTGGAGGACGGCCGCTCCTTCCGCGGCCGCGCCTACGGGGCCGTGGGGGAGACCTTCGGCGAGGCTGTGTTCTCCACCGGCATGACCGGTTACCAGGAAACGCTCACCGACCCCTCGTACCACCGCCAGGTGGTCGTCATGACCGCCCCGCACGTCGGCAACACCGGGGTCAACGACGAGGACCCCGAGTCGAAGCGGATCTGGGTCTCCGGCTACGTCGTGCGCGACCCCGCACGGGTGCCCTCGAACTGGCGCTCGCGCCGCTCCCTCGACGAGGAACTCGCGAGCCAGGGCGTCGTCGGCATCAGCGGTGTCGACACCCGCGCCCTCACCCGCCACCTGCGCGAGCGCGGCGCGATGCGCGTCGGCATCTTCTCCGGCGAGGGCCTCGCCGACCAGGAGACGCTCCTGGCCCGCGTGCGCCAGGCCCCGGAGATGGCCGGCGCCGACCTCGCGGCCGAGGTTGCCACCAAGGAGGCGTACGTCGTACCCGCCATCGGTACGAAGAAGTTCACGGTCGCGGCCATCGACCTCGGCATCAAGGGCATGACCCCGCACCGCATGGCGGAGCGCGGCATCGAGGTCCACGTGCTGCCGGCGACGGCCACCCTGGAGGACGTGTACGCGGTCGCGCCCGACGGCGTGTTCTTCTCCAACGGCCCCGGTGACCCGTCCACCGCCGACCACCCGGTCTCCGTGATGCGGGGGGTCCTGGAGCGGAAGACCCCGCTCTTCGGCATCTGCTTCGGCAACCAGATCCTGGGCCGCTCTCTCGGCTTCGGCACGTACAAGCTGAAGTACGGCCACCGCGGCATCAACCAGCCGGTGCAGGACCGCACGACCGGCAAGGTCGAGGTCACCGCGCACAACCACGGCTTCGCCGTCGACGCTCCGCTCGACAAGGTCTCCGACACGGAGTTCGGCCGGGCCGAGGTCTCCCACGTATGCCTCAACGACCAGGTCGTCGAAGGGCTGCAGCTGCTCGACCAGCCGGCCTTCAGCGTCCAGTACCACCCCGAAGCAGCCGCGGGCCCGCACGACGCCGCGTACCTCTTCGACCGTTTCGTCACCCTGATGGAGGGCCAGCGTGCCTAAGCGCTCCGATATCCAGTCCGTCCTGGTCATCGGCTCCGGCCCGATCGTCATCGGTCAGGCCGCCGAATTCGACTACTCCGGCACCCAGGCCTGCCGTGTGCTCAAGGCCGAGGGCCTGCGCGTGATCCTGGTGAACTCCAACCCGGCGACGATCATGACCGACCCGGAGATCGCCGACGCCACGTACGTCGAGCCGATCACCCCCGAGTTCGTCGAGAAGATCATCGCCAAGGAGCGCCCCGACGCCCTGCTCCCGACCCTGGGAGGCCAGACCGCGCTCAACACCGCGATCTCCATGCACGACAACGGCGTGCTGGAGAAGTACGGCGTCGAGCTCATCGGCGCCAACGTCGAGGCCATCAACAAGGGCGAGGACCGCGACCTCTTCAAGGGAGTCGTCGAGGCCGTCAAGGCCAAGATCGGCTACGGCGAGTCCGCCCGTTCCGTCATCTGCCACACCATGGACGACGTCATCGCGGGCGTCGACACCCTCGGCGGTTACCCCGTCGTCGTCCGCCCCTCCTTCACGATGGGCGGCGCCGGCTCCGGCTTCGCCCACGACGAGGAGGAGCTGCGCCGCATCGCCGGGCAGGGCCTCACGCTCTCGCCGACCACCGAGGTGCTCCTGGAGGAGTCCATCCTCGGCTGGAAGGAGTACGAGCTGGAGCTCATGCGCGACCGGAACGACAACGTCGTGGTCGTCTGCTCCATCGAGAACTTCGACCCCATGGGCGTCCACACCGGTGACTCCATCACGGTCGCCCCGTCGATGACCCTCACCGACCGTGAGTACCAGCGGCTGCGCGACATCGGTATCGCGATCATCCGCGAGGTCGGCGTCGACACCGGCGGCTGCAACATCCAGTTCGCCATCGACCCCACCGACGGCCGGGTCATCGTCATCGAGATGAACCCGCGCGTCTCCCGGTCCTCCGCACTCGCCTCCAAGGCCACCGGCTTCCCGATCGCCAAGATCGCCGCCAAGCTGGCCGTCGGCTACACGCTGGACGAGATCCCGAACGACATCACCGAGAAGACGCCGGCCTCCTTCGAGCCGACCCTCGACTACGTCGTCGTCAAGGCCCCGCGCTTCGCCTTCGAGAAGTTCCCCTCCGCCGACTCCACCCTCACCACCACCATGAAGTCGGTCGGCGAGGCCATGGCCATCGGCCGTAACTTCACCGAGGCGCTGCAGAAGGCCCTGCGCTCCCTGGAGAAGAAGGGCTCGCAGTTCGCCTTCACCGGTGAGACAGGTGACAAGGCGGAACTGCTCGCGGAGGCGGTCCGCCCGACGGACGGCCGCATCAACACCGTCATGCAGGCGATCCGCGCCGGCGCCACGCAGGAAGAGGTCTTCGACGCCACGAGGATCGACCCCTGGTTCGTCGACCAGCTCTTCCTGATCAAGGAGATCGCCGACGAGCTGGCCGCCGCCGAGCGCCTCGACGCCGAGCTGATCGCCGAGGCCAAGCGGCACGGCTTCTCCGACGCCCAGATCGGTGAGATCCGCGGCCTGCGTGAGGACGTCGTGCGCGAGGTCCGGCACGCGCTCGGTATCCGCCCCGTCTACAAGACGGTGGACACCTGCGCGGCGGAGTTCGCGGCGAAGACGCCGTACTTCTACTCCTCCTACGACGAGGAGAGCGAGGTCGCGCCCCGCACCAAGCCCGCGGTGATCATCCTCGGCTCCGGGCCGAACCGCATCGGCCAGGGCATCGAGTTCGACTACTCGTGCGTCCACGCCTCGTTCGCCCTGCACGACGCGGGCTACGAGACGGTGATGGTCAACTGCAACCCGGAGACCGTCTCCACGGACTACGACACCTCCGACCGGCTCTACTTCGAGCCGCTCACGCTGGAGGACGTCCTCGAGATCGTGCACGCGGAGTCGCTCGCCGGCCCGATCGCCGGTGTCATCGTGCAGCTCGGCGGCCAGACCCCGCTCGGCCTCGCGCAGGCGCTCAAGGACAACGGCGTCCCCGTGGTGGGTACGTCCCCCGAGGCCATCCACGCGGCCGAGGACCGGGGCGCCTTCGGCCGGGTGCTCGCCGAGGCCGGTCTGCCCGCCCCGAAGCACGGCACGGCGACCACGTTCGCCGAGGCCAAGGCCATCGCCGACGAGATCGGCTACCCCGTCCTCGTCCGCCCCAGCTACGTGCTCGGCGGCCGCGGTATGGAGATCGTCTACGACGAGACCCGGCTCTCCTCGTACATCGCGGAGTCCACCGAGATCAGCCCCACCCGGCCGGTCCTGGTCGACCGATTCCTCGACGACGCGATCGAGATCGACGTCGACGCGCTCTACGACGGCACCGAGCTCTACCTCGGCGGCGTCATGGAGCACATCGAGGAGGCCGGCATCCACTCCGGCGACTCCGCCTGCGCGCTGCCTCCGATCACGCTCGGCGGCTACGACATCAAGCGGCTGCGCACCTCGACCGAGGCCATCGCCAAGGGAGTCGGCGTCCGCGGACTGATCAACATCCAGTTCGCGCTCTCCGGTGACATCCTGTACGTCCTGGAGGCCAACCCGCGTGCCTCGCGGACCGTCCCCTTCACCTCGAAGGCGACCGCCGTCCCGCTGGCGAAGGCCGCCGCCCGGATCTCCCTCGGCGCGACCGTCGCGGAACTGCGCGCGGAGGGCCTGCTGCCCAAGGTGGGCGACGGCGGCACGCTGCCGCTGGACGCGCCGATCTCCGTCAAGGAGGCCGTCATGCCGTGGTCGCGTTTCCGCGACGTCCACGGCCGCGGCGTCGACACGGTCCTCGGCCCGGAGATGCGGTCCACCGGTGAAGTCATGGGCATCGACTCGGTGTTCGGCACCGCGTACGCCAAGTCGCAGGCGGGCGCCTACGGTCCGCTGCCGACCAAGGGCCGTGCCTTCATCTCCGTCGCCAACCGCGACAAGCGCTCGATGATCTTCCCGGCGCGTGAACTCGTCGCCCACGGCTTCGAGCTGTTCGCGACCTCCGGCACCGCCGAGGTGCTCAAGCGCAACGGCATCAACGCCACCGTCGTGCGCAAGCAGTCCGAGGGCGAGGGCCCGAACGGCGAGAAGACCATCGTCCAGCTGATCCACGACGGCGGGGTCGACCTCATCGTCAACACGCCCTACGGCACGGGCGGCAGGCTCGACGGTTACGAGATCCGCACCGCCGCCGTGGCGCGGTCCGTGCCGTGCCTCACGACGGTCCAGGCCCTCGCCGCAGCCGTCCAGGGCATCGACGCGCTCAACCACGGAGGGGTCGGAGTACGTTCCCTCCAGGAACACGCGGAACATCTGACCGCGGCACGCGACTAGCAGTCAGGCCCAGCAGGGGGACACCGGAAACGGTGTCCCCCTCTTCATGAGGACACCGTGATGTACAAACTCTTCTTCCAGCTGGTCTTCAAGCGGATGGACCCGGAGCAGGCCCATCACGCGGCGTTCCGCTGGATCCGCCTCGCCGCCCGGATCCCCGTGCTGCGCACCTTCGTCGCCGCCGCGCTGGCCCCCCGGCACGAGGCGCTGCGCACCGAGGCGTTCGGCCTGCGGATGCACGGCCCCTTCGGTCTCGCCGCCGGCTTCGACAAGAACGCCGTCGCCATCGACGGCATGTCGATGCTCGGCTTCGACCACATCGAGATCGGCACGGTCACCGGTGAGCCGCAGCCGGGCAACCCCCGCAAGCGGCTGTTCCGCCTCGTCGCGGACCGGGCGCTGATCAACCGGATGGGCTTCAACAACGAGGGATCGGCGGCCGTGGCGGAGCGCCTCGCCGCACGCAGCCCGGTCTTCCGTACGACCGTCGGGGTCAACATCGGCAAGACCAAGGCGGTTCCCGAGGCCGAGGCCGTGGGCGACTACGTGAAGTCCACCGAGCGGCTCGCCGCCCACGCCGACTACCTCGTGGTGAACGTCTCGTCCCCCAACACCCCGGGCCTGCGCAACCTCCAGGCCACGGAATCGCTCAGGCCCCTGCTCACCGCGGTACGCGAGGCGGCCGACCGCACCGTGACGGACCGGCGCGTCCCGCTGCTCGTCAAGATCGCCCCGGACCTCGCGGACGAGGACGTCGACGCGGTCGCCGACCTCGCCGTGGAACTCGGCCTGGACGGCATCATCGCCACCAACACGACGATCGCCCGCGACGGCCTCGGCCTGAAGTCGCCGGCGGCGCTGACGGGCGAGACCGGCGGGCTCTCCGGCGCGCCCCTGAAGAAGCGCTCCCTGGAGGTCCTGAGCCGCCTCTACGCCCGCGTGGGGACCCGGATCACCCTGGTGGGCGTCGGAGGGGTCGAGACCGCCGAGGACGCCTGGCAGCGCATCCTCGCCGGCGCCACGCTCGTCCAGGGCTACAGCGCCTTCATCTACGAGGGCCCGTTCTACGCCCGCGCGATCCACAAGGGACTGGCCGCCCGCCTGGCCGCATCCCCCTACGCCAGCCTCGCCGATGCCGTCGGCGCCGAGACACGGAAGGCCACCCGGTGACGCCCGAACCCTTCGGCGCGCGTCTGCGCCACGCCATGGACACCCGCGGGCCGCTCTGCGTCGGCATCGACCCGCACGCCTCCCTCCTGACCTCGTGGGGCCTGAACGACGACATCGCGGGCCTGGAGCGCTTCACGCGCACGGTCGTCGAGGCGCTGGCCGACCGCGTCGCCGTCCTGAAGCCCCAGTCCGCGTTCTTCGAACGCTTCGGCTCGCGCGGCATCGCGGTCCTGGAGAAGGCGGTCGAGGAGGCCCGCGCGGCCGGGGCCCTCGTGCTCATGGACGCCAAGCGCGGGGACATCGGCTCCACGATGGGCGCCTACGCGGCCACCTACCTCGACAAGGACTCGCCGCTCTTCTCCGACGCGGTCACCGTCTCGCCGTACCTGGGCTTCGGCTCGCTGCGCCCGGCGCTCGACGCCGCCGCCGTCTCCGGTGCGGGTGTCTTCGTCCTCGCGCTCACCTCCAACCCGGAGGGTGCGGAGGTCCAGCGGGCCACCGCCGCGGACGGGCGGACGCTGGCGCAGGTCATGCTCGACCACATGGCGGCGGAGAACGAGGGCGCGACGCCCCTCGGCTCCGTCGGCGCTGTGGTCGGGGCCACTCTCGGGGACACGGGAGCCGATCTGTCGATCAACGGCCCGCTGCTCGCTCCCGGCATCGGTGCCCAGGGTGCGACGCCGGCGGATCTGCCCCGCGTCTTCGGCGCCGCTGTGCGCAACGTGGTGCCCAGCGTGAGCCGGGGCGTGCTCCGCCACGGACCGGACGCGTCAGGGCTGCGCGAAGCCGCCGGACGGTTCGCGGACGAGGTCCGATCGGCCGTCCCGGAAAGCTGACCATGCCACGTAACAGGCTGTGGACGGAATCCTGACCAGAAATCCGGGTTGTTATGGCCGAAATGTCCCGGTCGGCCACAGCTGACCAGGACTTTTCGTCTGTTCTCGCTGACTCGGGCGGCCTTGGCCGCTAGTCTCCGTCGAGAGCCAACGAGTACAAGCTGTTCGTTGCTCACCAGGTGTGGAGCCATCAGGTTCCTCACCGGTCCGTATCCGACAGATCGACATCCGAGGTGACGTAGGCGTGGCTCTTCCGCCCCTTACCCCTGAACAGCGCGCAGCCGCGCTCGAAAAGGCCGCCGCGGCTCGCCGGGAGCGGGCCGAGGTCAAGAATCGACTCAAGCACTCCGGCGCCTCCCTCCACGAGGTCATCAAGTCGGGCCAGGAGAACGACGTCATCGGCAAGATGAAGGTCTCCGCCCTACTGGAGTCCCTGCCGGGCGTGGGCAAGGTCCGCGCCAAGCAGATCATGGAGCGGCTCGGCATCTCCGAGAGCCGCCGGGTCCGGGGTCTCGGCTCCAATCAGATCGCATCTTTGGAGCGTGAGTTCGGCGGCAGTCCCGCCTGACGTTCTCAGGCACTCCTGAGAAGCTGGATAATCGCTCCATGGCTGCAACATCCCGGGGGACGTCCCCCGTACCCCCGGACGTACGTCCGCGGCTGACCGTGCTCTCCGGCCCCTCCGGGGTCGGCAAGAGCACGGTCGTCGCTCATATGCGCAAGGTTCACCCCGAGGTGTGGCTCTCCGTGTCGGCCACGACACGCAAGCCGCGCCCCGGGGAGAGCAACGGTGTCCACTACTTCTTCGTGGACAACGAGGAGTTCGACAAGCTGATCGCCAACGGCGAACTGCTCGAGTGGGCCGAGTTCGCGGGCAACCGCTACGGCACGCCCCGCCGCGCCGTGCTCGACCGCCTGGAAGCGGGCGAGCCGGTGCTGCTGGAGATCGACCTGCAGGGTGCCCGGCTGGTCCGGCAGTCAATGCCCGAGGCTCAGCTGGTCTTCCTGGCCCCTCCGAGCTGGGACGAGCTGGTGCGCAGGCTCACCGGCCGCGGTACCGAGGCGCCCGACGTGATCGAGCGCAGGCTCACGGCCGCGAAGGTCGAGCTGGCGGCCGAGGACGAGTTCGATACGACGCTCGTCAACACCTCCGTCGAGGACGTGGCGCGCGAGCTGCTAACGTTGATGCTGCAGGCTTCCGGCCTCCGCGGCATCGACGACTGACCCTCACCGGTCGCCTCTCCGTTCCGCGGACGCAGAGCATCACCACTGCGGAACCAGCATGATCAAAGATCTCTTTGATCTCTATCCCCTTCGGAAGGCAGAGAGTGTCCTCTTCCATCACCACGCCCGAGGGCATCATCAACCCGCCGATTGATGAGCTCCTCGAGGCCACCGACTCGAAGTACAGCCTTGTGATCTACGCCGCCAAGCGCGCGCGCCAGATCAACGCGTACTACTCGCAGCTCGGTGAAGGCCTCCTCGAGTACGTCGGTCCGCTCGTCGACACCCACGTGCACGAGAAGCCGCTCTCGATCGCGCTCCGCGAGATCAACGCGGGCCTGCTGACCTCCGAGGCCATCGAGGGCCCCGCGCAGTAAGCAGGCGGCAGTCAGAAACGCACCTTCACCACAGGCCCGGCGGTCGTCACCGCCGGGCCTGTGGTGTGTCCGGCACCGGGCCCGCCGCGGGGCGGCGTGCGCCGTGAGGCAGCATGGAGTCCGTACGCCACGGGGCCGCCGGAGGCGGGGTGCGCCAGAGACACGAGTGCGGGGAGACGCAGTGGACAAGCCGAAGGTCGTCCTGGGGGTCAGCGGAGGCATCGCCGCGTACAAGGCGTGCGAGCTGCTGCGCAGGCTGACCGAGTCCGGCCACGAGGTGCGGGTCGTGCCGACCCCGGCGTCGCTGAACTTCGTCGGGGCCGCCACCTGGTCGGCCCTGTCGGGGAACCCCGTGTCGACGGACGTCTGGGAGAGCGTGCACGAGGTGCCGCACGTGCGGATCGGTCAGGGTGCCGACCTCGTGGTGGTCGCCCCCGCCACCGCCGACACGCTGGCCAGGGCCGCCCACGGCCTCGCCGACGACCTCCTCACCAACACCCTGCTCACCGCGCGCTGCCCGGTCGTCTTCGCGCCCGCCATGCACACCGAGATGTGGGAGCACCCCGCCACCCAGGAGAACGTCGCCACGCTGCGCCGCCGCGGTTGCGTGGTCATCGAGCCCGCCGTGGGCCGGCTCACCGGCGTCGACACGGGCAAGGGCCGGCTGCCCGACCCATCGGAGATCTTCGAGGTCTGCCGGCGCGTCCTGGCCCGGGGGCCCGGCACCCCCGACCTCGCCGGACGCCATGTGGTGATCAGCGCGGGCGGTACCCGCGAACCCCTCGACCCGGTCCGGTACCTCGGCAACCGCTCCTCGGGCAAGCAGGGCTACGCACTGGCCCGTACCGCCGTCGCCCGGGGAGCCAGGGTGACGCTGATCGAGGCCAACACGGGTCTCCCCGATCCCGCCGGGGCCGATGTCCGGCGTGCCGGGACCGCCGTGCAGCTGCGCGAAGCCGTGCTCGAGGCGTCGGCCGACGCCGACGTGGTGGTGATGGCCGCGGCAGTCGCCGACTTCCGCCCCGCCGAGTACGCCACGGGCAAGATCAAGAAGAAGGACGGCCAGGAGCCCGCGGCCGTCGCACTCGTCCGCAACCCCGACATCCTCGCCGAGGTAGCCGCCGACCGGGCCCGGCCGGGGCAGATCGTCGTCGGATTCGCCGCCGAGACCGACGACGTCCTCGCCAACGGCCGCGAGAAGCTGCGCCGCAAGGGCTGTGACCTCCTCGTCGTCAACGAGGTGGGGGAGCGCAAGACGTTCGGGTCCGAGGAGAACGAGGCGGTCGTGCTGGGAGCGGACGGCGGCGAGACCGCTGTGCCGTACGGACCCAAGGAAGCGCTGGCCGACACGGTGTGGGACCTCGTGGCGGCGCGCTTCGAATAGATTGCCCCTCCGCATCCGGGGGAACGCTCACCGAGCAAAAGGCCCATATCTTGCACCCGAAAGGAGGGATTGTCGTACCGTCGTCAACGGTGCCGCAGGTCACAGACCTCCCAAGGGGCGAGACGTGTGGCCCAATCACCGGATGCGACCGATAAACTGGTCGACGGAATGTGCCGGGCGCAGCTCCCGGCAGTCCCACAATGATCAGCCAGCAGCCGCTGCAACCCCAGGGAGCGATGTGTCCCGCCGTCTCTTCACCTCGGAGTCCGTAACCGAGGGCCACCCCGACAAGATCGCTGACCAGATCAGCGACACGATTCTCGACGCACTCCTGCGGGAGGACCCCTCCTCGCGCGTCGCCGTGGAGACCTTGATCACCACGGGTCTCGTGCATGTCGCGGGTGAGGTCACGACCAAGGCCTACGCCGACATCCCCAACCTCGTGCGCAACAAGGTGCTGGAGATCGGATACGACTCCTCCAAGAAGGGCTTCGACGGAGCCTCCTGCGGTGTCTCGGTGTCCATCGGGGCACAGTCCCCGGACATCGCCCAGGGCGTCGACACCGCGTACGAGAAGCGGGTCGAGGGTGCCTCCCGGGGAGAAGAGGAGGACGAGCTCGACAAGCAGGGTGCCGGCGACCAGGGGCTGATGTTCGGCTACGCCTGCGACGAGACGCCCGAGCTGATGCCGCTCCCGATCTACCTGGCGCACCGGCTCTCCCGCCGGCTCTCCGAGGTCCGCAAGAACGGGACCATCCCCTACCTGCGCCCCGACGGCAAGACCCAGGTCACCATCGAGTACGACGGCGACAAGGCCGTCCGCCTCGACACGGTCGTCGTCTCCTCGCAGCACGCGTCGGACATCGACCTGGACTCGCTGCTCGCCCCCGACATCCGTGAGTTCGTCGTGGAGCACGTCCTCTCGCAGCTCGTCGGGGACGGCATCAAGCTCGACACCGAGGGCTACCGCCTGCTGGTGAACCCGACCGGCCGTTTCGAGATCGGCGGCCCGATGGGCGACGCCGGCCTCACCGGTCGCAAGATCATCATCGACACGTACGGCGGCATGGCCCGCCACGGCGGCGGCGCCTTCTCGGGCAAGGACCCGTCCAAGGTCGACCGTTCGGCCGCCTACGCGATGCGCTGGGTCGCCAAGAACGTCGTCGCGGCCGGTCTCGCCACGCGCTGCGAGGTCCAGGTCGCCTACGCGATCGGCAAGGCCGAGCCGGTGGGCCTCTTCGTCGAGACCTTCGGCACCGCCGCGGTCGACACGGAGAAGATCGAGCACGCCATCGGCGAGGTCTTCGACCTGCGCCCGGCCGCGATCATCCGCGACCTCGACCTGCTGCGCCCGATCTACGCCCAGACCGCGGCGTACGGTCACTTCGGCCGCGAGCTGCCCGACTTCACGTGGGAGCGCACCGACCGCGTCGACGCACTGCGCGCGGCCGCGGGCCTCTAGTACCGCTCCGCGTCGGCCTTCGCTCCGGGGCCCGGACACCGCCACACGGTGTCCGGGCCCCGGAGCGTTCGCCCGGAACCCGCGGGGGCAGCATCGCCGTCCGGGCCGGCTGTCGGTGGCATCTGGTAGGAATTCAGCTGTGAGCAGCGACGACGAGCGGTCCGGCAAGCCCGAGGGCGGGGCACCGGAGCAGCTTGCGTTCATCCGGGAGGCGGTGCGCGCGGCCAAGGTGCCGCGGGCCAAGCCCAGGACCTGGCGGGGAGCCCCGCTCGCCGGGGAGCTCCCGGTCGCCCGCGTCCTGGTGAACAAGGGTGCCCTCCACCTCGACCAGTACTTCGACTACGCCGTTCCCGAGGAACTCGACGCCGACGCGCAGCCCGGCGTGCGCGTGCGGGTCCGGTTCGGCGCCGGCGGACGGCAGGTCCGCGGCGGGAGGCGCGAGGGCGGCGGTCTCATCGACGGCTTCCTGATCGAGCGGCGCGCCTCGTCCGACTACCAGGGCGCACTCGCGGCCCTCGCCTACGTGGTGTCACCCGAACCGGTGCTGGGACCGGAGCTGCTGGAGCTCTCGCGCGCCGTCGCCGACCGTTACGCCGGCAGCCTCGCGGACGTGCTGCAGCTCGCCGTGCCGCCCAGGAACGGCCGCGCGGAGTCCAAGCCGTCGCCCGCACCCCTGCCCGTGCCGCCCGCTCCGTCCGCCGGGACGTGGAAGCGCTACGCGCAGGGGCCCGCGTTCCTCCGCGCGCTGAGCGAAGGCGGTGCGCCCAGGGCGGTCTGGACGGCACTGCCGGGACCCCACTGGCCCGAGGAGATCGCCCGCGCGATGGCCGCGACCCTGGCCTCGGGCCGGGGCGCGCTCGTCGTCGTGCCGGACGGGCGGAGCGCGGGGCGCGTGGACGCCGCACTGACGGAGGTGCTTGGGGAGGGCCGCCACGCACTCCTGACCGCCGACTCGGGCCCCGAGAAGCGCTACCGGCAGTGGCTCGCGGTCCGCCGCGGCTCCGTACGCGCGGTGGTCGGCACCCGCGCCGCGATGTTCGCCCCGGTCGCCGACCTCGGCCTGGTGGCGGTCTGGGACGACGGCGACTCCAGCCACAGCGATGACAACGCCCCCTTCCCGCACGTCCGGGAGGTCCTGGAGCTGCGGGCGGCCCACGGCCGCTGCGCGTTCCTGCTGGGCGGAACGAACTGCACCGTGGAGGCCGCGCAGCTCGTCGAGAGCGGCTGGGCCCTGCCCCTGCGCGCGGAGCGTGAGCAGCTGCGGATCGCCGCACCCCTGGTGCGCACGGTGGGCGACGGGGAGCTCGCACGGGACGGAGCCGCCCGCTCGGCGCGGCTGCCCAGCCTCGCCTGGCAGACCGTACGGGAGGGGCTGCGCAACGGCCCCGTGCTCGTCCAGGTGCCCCGCCGCGGGTACGCACCCCGGCTGGCCTGCGAGCGCTGCCGCGAGCCCGCACGGTGCAGGCACTGCGCGGGGCCGCTCCAGGCGCCGGACCAGCGGGACCTCGACTGCGCATGGTGCGGACGGGCCGAGACCGCCTGGAGCTGCACCGCCTGCGGAGGCCTGCGGCTGCGCGCGCAGATCGTCGGCGCCCGCCGGACCGCCGAGGAGCTGGGGCGCGCCTTTCCCACCGTCCCCGTGCGCACGTCGGGCCGGGACCATGTGCTGGACTCCGTGCCGGATCAGCCCGCCCTGGTCGTCAGCACCCCCGGGGCGGAGCCGGTGGCCGAGGGCGGATACGCCGCCGCGCTCCTGCTGGACGGCTGGGCGATGGTCGGGCGCCCCGATCTGCGGGCGGGGGAGGAGGCGCTGCGGCGCTGGACAGCGGCCGCCGCGCTGGTGCGGGGGCAGCCGGAGGGGGGCACCGTGGTGATCGTGGCCGAGCCGACCCTGCGGCCCGTGCAGGCCCTGGTCCGCTGGGACCCGGT